>JAWKRD010000004.1:0-280446 GCA_041389805.1 Polyangiaceae bacterium
GAGCTCGACCTCGCGAGCTTGCCCATCGACCATGAGGTGTCTCAGGTCAGCTACCAGGGTGGCAGCCGTGCGGCGCGCAAGGGGCTGCGGGGGTTTGTGGAGGATCGACTCGCCTATTACGCCGAGAAGCGCAGTGACGCCGTGGACGACAACTCGAGCGGCCTCTCGCCGTATTTGCATTTCGGGCACCTGTCGGCCCATGAGGTGTTCCGTGCGGTGGTCGGCAAGGACTTTGACCCCCTCACCCCCCAATCCCGATCCGCCCGGGGACAGAAAGAAGGCTGGTGGGGCCTTGAACCGTGTGTGGAGAGCTTCCTCGACGAGGTCGTGACGTGGCGCGAAGTGGGCTACAACAACTGTCTTTTCCGCAAGGATTATGACAAGTACCGCTCGCTCCCCGACTGGGCCAAGCAGAGCCTCGCCGAGCACGCGAAGGATCCTCGGGATTACACCTACGACTTGCGCACCCTGGAAGCGGGCATGACCCACGATGAGCTGTGGAACGCCGCGCAGTGGCAGCTCAAGCAGGACGGGCGGATCCACAACTACCTGCGCATGCTCTGGGGCAAGAAGGTGCTCGAGTGGAGCAAGACCCCTCAGCAGGCCCTCGAGACGTTGATCGAGCTGAACAACAAGTACGCCGTGGACGGTCGCAACCCGAACTCTTACAGCGGGATCTTCTGGTGCTTTGGCCGCTTCGACCGCGCCTGGGGCCCTGAGCGGCCGATTTACGGGAAGATCCGCTACATGAGTAGCGACAACACGCGGCGCAAGATGAAGGTCGACGCCTACCTCGAGCGTTGGCTGCCGAGCCAAGGCCGCCGGCTGTTCTGACCGCGCCAAGCTCTCGACCTCGCAAGGCGGTTGACGCGGCGAGCAATATCGCCGACTTGCAACGGGCAAGGCTGCTCGATCCCGTCGCGAGCTTTCGGGGTGTGGAACAGCCGGAGAGCTACGGAGAGCGGCATGACTGAGACGAACGGCGGCGCGATCATTGGTGAGGTCCTGGCTTCCCGCGGGGTCGAGTACCTCTTCACCCTGTGCGGTGGGCACATCTCGCCCATCCTGGTCGGAGCCAAGCAGAAGGGGATCCGCGTCGTCGACGTGCGCGACGAGAAGAACGCCGTGTTCGCCGCAGACGCCGTCGCGCGCATGACCGGTGTCCCCGGAGTCGCGGCGGTCACCGCCGGCCCTGGTGTGACCAACACCGTCACCGCGGTAAAGAACGCGCAGATGGCTCAGACCCCGCTCATCATCTTTGGCGGCGCCACGGCGACGCTGCTCAAGGGCCGCGGGTCGCTCCAAGACATCGATCAGCTGAGCCTGATGAAGCCCATCACCAAGTGGGCCACCACCTGCAAGACCGTTTCCGCGCTGAAACCGACCGTGGAGAAGGCGTTCGAGATCGCCACCAGCGGCGTGCCGGGTCCGGTGTTCGTCGAAGTCCCCGTCGACCTCCTGTACCCGGAGTCGATGGTGCGCGAGATCTTCATGAAGGAGGCAGGGCTCAAGGGCGCCAAGAATATCGGCGCCAAGGCGCTCGAGCTGGTGATCAAGGGCTACCTGTTCCGCCAGTTTCATCAGCCCCACGTGAGCCTCGAGCTGCCCTTCAGCGGCGACGCAACACCGCCCCTGAGCGGTGAACAGCTGAACCAGGTCGCTGAGCTGGTCGAGCAAGCCGAGCGCCCGGTGCTGGTGATCGGCAGCCAGACAATGGTCGGCGTGCGCGACGCCGACAAGCTCGCCCGCGCGGTGAAGCAACTGGGGATCCCGACCTATCTCGGCGGAATGTCCCGCGGGCTGCTGGGTCGCAAGAGCGACATCCAGTTCCGCCACAAGCGCGGCAACGCGCTCAAGGAGGCGGACCTGGTGTTGGTCGCCGGCTTCCCCTTCGACTTCCGCTTGAGCTATGGCCGCGCCATCGGTGGCAAGGCGACGGTGGTCGCGATCAACTTGAGCCTGACGGAGCTCAAGAAGAATCGGCGGCCCGAAGTCGCGATTCAGACCCACGCAGGTCAGTTCCTCGAGGCACTGGCGGAGCGCGTCGGTGGCCCGAAGGACCGCTGGAACGCCTGGTTTGGCACGCTGCGGGCACGTGAGGACGCGCGCGACGCCCAGATCCAGGACCAAGGGATCCCGTTCGATGCGAGCGGCCCGAACGCTGGCTACGTGAACCCGCTGCACTTCTTCCTGCGCCTGGAGGAGAAGATGAGCGACGAGGCGGTGCTGGTCGTCGATGGCGGCGACTTCGTCGCGACCGCGAGCTACATCGTGCGTCCTCGCTCGCCGCTGTCTTGGCTCGACCCCGGAGCGTTCGGCACGTTGGGGGTCGGCGGTGGCTTCGCCGTGGGTGCTTCCCTGGTGCGCCCCAAGGGCGAGGTCTGGTTGATCTACGGAGACGGCTCCTCTGCCTATTCGCTCGCTGAGTTCGATACCTGCGTGCGTCACGGCCTCGCGCCCATCGCGCTCATCGGCACCGACGCGGTATGGGCTCAGATCGCTCGCGAGCAGGGTGAGATGCTCGGCGACGACGTGGGCACGGTGCTGCGCCGCACGGATTACCACGCGGTAGCCCAGGGCTACGGCGGCGTTGGCCTGCTACTCGACGACCCGGCGAAGATCGACGAGACGCTGGAGGAGGCCAAGCGCCTGAGCGCCAGCGGCAAGCCGGTGTGCGTCAATGTGCAGATCGCTGCCACGGACTTCCGCAAGGGCAGCATCTCGATGTGAGGCACTGAGGGGAGCGCCCCGCGCCGCCGCGAACAGCAGGCGGCCGCTCCCCCCTCAGTTCCTCAGGGAAAAGGCAGAAGTCAGGACTTCTTCTTCTTCTTTTTCTCTTCTTCGTCCTCACCCCCGCACTGCGGGCCCGAGTCGTCTTGGACTTGGAAGCTCGCCGGTTGAGTGGTGTGGATGGGCTTGGCTGTGGCAAGCGAACTCAGCGCCAGGGCGCCGAGACCAATTCCCACCGCGAGGGTGTGAATCATCGGGGTCTTCATTCGGGTCCTCCTCTCCGCCTAGGAAGGCGGGTGTGTCCGCGCCTGGGGCGCGTGCGGTCGCGTCCCGATCCTATGAGACCAACCGCGCGAGTCGCCAGGCCGCCAGGGCACTGAACCGAGTGTTCCGTGAGGCTCACCAATCAGCTTGCGATTCGCGCCTCGCTCTGACTTCGCGCCTCCCGGGCGCGATCTGCGGGCAGTCAGTCTTCCCAGCCGTCTTCGAGCTCCTCGAGCTCGTCCATGTCGTCCAGAGCGGGCAGGCGGGGCGGCTTGGGGAACTGTGGGGACGTGAGCTGACGCATCGAGAGCGCCACCGACTCACCCGGCTTGAGGTCGCGCGCCACGCTGTCCGCACCCAGCGTCGGGGCCCCACGATTGGGCAGGGGCACGGCAGTGCTCGTGGGGCTTGGATGGGATGCACCGGAGGGGGCCGGCCGCGTCGTGCGGTTGGAGTCCGGGGGGCTCGTCGCCGTACGATGGCGGGCTGACTCGGTATGCACCGCCTTTGCGGGCACCAAGGGTGTCGGCAAGTCGCTGTCTCGCTGTTCCAACGTCGCAATTCGCTAGCACGGACACCACACGGCACAAACTCCGTAGCGGTCCCGTGACCGGAATCAAATCTCACATTGTGCGGAAACGCTCCAGGCTACATCTCGCAGAGTGTGCGCGGATGTTTCCCGAAGCGCACCTCCAGCCACCATCACTCGCAGCGTTCGATACGCATCAACGCGGGAGCGGCTTGACCGAGCTGAAGAAAGCTCGCATTGCCGCGAGCACCCGCGGATCGAATACGGGGTGGTCTGCGGGAGCGCTGCGGTCATCCAGCAGGTGCCCCGTGCCCTCGATCAGCTGCACCTCCGCGTCTCGTGTCGCGAGCTTGTGCGCCAGCTCCTCAGCTACTCGCGGATGCACGTTGCGATCGAGTGTCCCGTGGAGCACCAGCGCGGGGCACGCCAGCTTGGTCCAGGTGTCCACCGTTGTATCCGCGAGGATTCTCTCCTCCGCCAGAGCCTGCAGGGTCACCCCTCCCCCCATGCACTGGTCGTGAGGATCGTGAGGACCAGCGAGCCTGCTGAAGCAATCGTCGTAGCGGCTCGCTTGCAGGTCGAGCATCCAGGCTCCGTAGAGATCCAACTGGCGACGGCGCACCGTCCCCATCTCGCGCAGTTGACCGACGATGCCGTCCATCATGTTCCGGGTCGCACCCGCGAGGGACACCACGGCGACCACCCGCTTGTCGCCGGCGACCACGTGGGGCGCGAAGAGCCCGCCCTGGCTGTGACCGATCACCACCAACCGCGACGCGTCCACCTCAGGTCGCGATGCGACAAAGTCGAGAGCGTCCCGCGCATCGTCCGCGAAGTCGCTGAAGCGAAACTGGGTGAAGTCGACCGTGGCGTGCTTGAACGCCTCCTTGTAGCAGTTCGCGCAGCTGCGCTTGTCATACCGCAGCACGACGAAGCCTTGTTCCCCGAGGAATTGTGCAAGCTGCTTGAACACGTAAAAAGGCGCTTCGAGCCTGGGACGCGTGATCTCTCCGGAAGCAATCTCATCTCGGGTCTGCGGCCCACTGCCGTGAATCAGGACGACGGCAGGCCGCCGGCCTTTGGGCTCCAGCGGAAGCGTCAACGTGCCCTGAAGCCGCGCCAGGTACTTCTGCTTCAGGCGTGAGTCGAAGCTGACCTCTGCGTCCCGCGTGGTGGTGCGAATCGGCTCGCAGCTGCCCGCGCTCGGGCGTTGATTTAGCCCGCATCCACTGCCCGCCCGGCGCCCGGCGCGCATCACGAACGCGCTGGGCGCGGGCCCGAGAGACGCACCGCGCGTCGGCAGCTCCGACAACACGGCGAGCGCCAGCGCCGCCACGGTAAACAACCCGTAGCCGAGGAGACTGAGCTTCAGCCAGCGCGGCACGCTTCAGGGTCGCACGTCTGCCCAGATCCTGAAACACTCGCGGCTTGATTCGCACTCGGGGGCTGGGTCGACGTTTCGGCGATCGCGTCGCGGTCGAGGGCCTCGATTTGCACGTCGAACGCGGTGAGGTGCTGGGGCTTCTGGGCCCGAACGGCGCGGGCAAGACCACCACGGTGCGGCTCCTGTCGGCTCTGATCGCCCCGAGCGCCGGGTCGGCGTGGGTGAACGGCCACTCGGTGGTCGAAGACGCGCAGGCCGTCCGGCGCTCCACCGGCATCCTCACGGAAACTCCAGGGCTGTACGACAAGCACACGGCAGTGGAAAACTTGGAGCTCTTCGCCCGGCTCTACGCAGTGGAGAAGCGCGAGCAAGCAATCCAGCGCGAGCTCGAGCGCGTCGGACTCTGGGAGCGCCGCGCAGAGCCGGTCGGACAGTATTCTAAGGGCATGAAGCAGCGCCTCGCGTTCGCTCGCGCGTTGTTGCCCGAACCGCCTGTGCTGTTTCTGGACGAGCCGACCTCGGGTCTGGACCCGGAGAACGCGCGCAACGTGCGCCGCATCATCGGCGAGCTCCAAGCAAGCGGCAGCACCATCATCTTGTGCACGCACAACTTGGACGAAGCCGAACGGCTCTCCACGCGCATCGCGATCTTGAAGCGCACGCTGGTCACTTCAGGGACCGCCCGCGAGCTGCGCGGCGCAGGCCAGCGAAACGTCGTGCGCTTGCAGCTGGCAGCCATTGCAGAGGACCTGGAGAGCGAGCTCAACACACTCCCGAACGTGCAAGGAGTCGAGCGTGTCGATGACCGACACATCGAGGTCAAGCTCACGCAGCCGCAGGTCGACAAGCCAGCGCTCGTGCGTCACCTCGTGGGTTTGGGGGTGAGGGTCCAGCTGATGCGCGACGTTCAGCCCTCGCTCGAAGACGTCTACTTGAGCGTCGTCGAGGGCGTACCCTCCCCCCAAGCAAACGGGCAGGCAGACACGTGAGCTACGAACGCGTCGCAGCGATCGTGCGCCACGAGTGGCTCGGCTTACGCCGCAATCGTCAGGTGCTTGGGGGGCTCGCCGTGCTGCCCATCCTGCTGACGTTGTTCGTGGTCGGGTTCAGCGCCTGGGGCAGCAACGCGAACCCAGGTTCGATGAACAACGGCGGCAGTACCCCGAGCGAGTTGATGGGCGCGCCAGTGACGGTGCAGCTGGTGGTCCAGCTGAACGAGATGTTCGAGTTCTTCTTCTTGGTGATGCCGGCGAGCTACCCGTTGATCATCGCCGCAACCAGCATCGTTCAAGAGAAGAAGGCGAAGAGCCTGGAGCCGCTGCTCGCGAGTCCCATCACGACGACGGAGCTCTTGGTCGGCAAGAGCGTCGCTGCGGTGCTGCCGAGCCTCGTCATGTGTTGGGGTGGCGTCGCGCTGTGCGCCGCTGGTCTCTACTTTCTGGCGCCGCCGCTCGTGCTGGCGTTCTTCATTCGACCTGCCTGGGTGGTGGCGATGTCCCTGCTCACGCCGCTGCTCGCGAGCCTTGCGGGCTTGCTCGGAGTCAGCGTCTCGAGCCGCGCGACCGACGAGAAGGCGGCCGGCCTGTGGGCGACGCTGCTGATGACCGTGGTGTTCTTGTTGCCGTGCGGATTGTTGATCAGCGGGCGGCTCTTGAGCCTGTGGGCGCTGCTGGGTGGCGCGCTCAGCGTCGCGGCCTTGAACTGGCTGGTCCTGCGGGTCGCGGTGCGGGTCTTCCAGCGCGAAGAGATCCTCACCCGTGGAGCGAACACGTGATTGAGGCGCGCGGCCTCAGCCGCACGTTTGGTGATCAGGTCGCCGTCGAAGATCTGAGCCTGCGGATCGAGGCCGGTGAGGTATTCGGTCTCCTGGGCCCGAACGGCGCCGGCAAGAGCACCAGCGTGCGACTCCTGTGCGGGCTGATCGCTCCTACTTCTGGCAGCGCAGAGCTCGCCGGTGTGGATGTGGTCAAGGAGCCCGAACGAGTGCGCTCCAAGGTCGGGATCCTGACGGAAACACCGGGCCTCTACGAAAAGCTGAACGCCGAAGAAAACTTGCGCTTCTTCGCCGAGCTGTACGAGCTGCCGGTGGCGAGCATCGACGGGCGTGTGCAGCGCGTACTCGAGCTGGTTCAGCTCTGGGATCGTCGCTCCGAGGCTGTCGCGGGCTTCTCGAAAGGCATGCGGCAGCGGGTCGCGATCGCCAGGGCGCTACTACCGGAGCCTCCGGTGCTGTTCCTCGACGAGCCAACGTCAGGGCTCGATCCAGTGACGGCGCGTGCGGTGCGCGAGCTGATCGCCAGGCTGAGGTCGGAGGGACGCACGATCGTGCTCTGCACGCACAACCTCGACGAGGCTGAGCGCTTGTGTGACCGCGTGGGCGTGCTGAATCGCCGCCTGCTGCGGGTCGACACCCCGGAGCGGCTACGTCGCGAGCTGTACGCACAGGTGACGCGCGTCGAACTGGATCAACTGACGCCGGCGCTGCTCGACCAGGTGCGCGAACTGCCATTCGTCGAGCGTGTCCGCGCGGAAGGGAACCAGCTGTTCGCAACGATCGCGGACTACGAGCTCTACAATCCGGACCTGGTGCGAGCGCTGGTGGAAGCCGGCGCGTCGATCCTGGCCATCGACCACGAGCCCCACTCGTTGGAGCAGGTCTATTTCGATCTGCTGGCTACAGCGCAAGGCACCGCGACCGGAGCCACCTCATGAATCGACGCCACCTGCGCGCGGTGCTCAGTCGGGAGTGGCTCGAGCTTTCCAAGGGCCGCGCCGCAAGGCTGACGGCGTGGTTCTTGCCGCTCGGAGTCATCGCCGCGGTGGGTGCCACGCAGCGCTGGCTCGTGGGGCTGGAACCGCAAACGCTCGCCGACGCGACCGAGGGACTGGAAGCCGCCACTGGAGACGCAGCGGTCGTCTCGTTGCTGGACTTCGTAAATCTGCAGTGGATCGCGCTGATGCTGGTGCTGCCCGCGGTGCTCCCGCAGATGATCAGCATCTACAGCATCGTCACTGAAAAGGAGTCAAAGAGCCTGGAGGCGGTGCTGGCGACGCCAATTTCCACGCTAGATCTCCTGCTGGGTAAGACCCTGGTTGCGGTGCTGCCAGCGATTGCGCTCACCTGGACGTGCTACTTGGGCAGCGCCGGCGTGGCTGCGTTGCTCGCGCCAGCTCCCGTGGGAGCACACTTCTTTCGCGCTCACTACGCGCTCGGCTTCGGCGTGCTGGTACCTCTGGTGGCGTTTCTCGCTGGAATTTCGGGCGTGATCGTCTCCGCACACGCCAAAGACGCGCGCGCTGCGCAGTCGCTCTCGGGGTTCGTGGTCCTGCCATTGATGGCCGTCGCGCTGGTGCCCCTGGTGAGCAATCTCTGGCTGCTCGCGGCTACTTGTGGCGTGCTCGCGTCGCTTGGCTACTGGGCGAGCCGACTCGCTGTGCGGCTCTTCCAGCGCGGTGAGATCCTGACGCGCTGGCGCTAGCGCCCGCGGCTATGAGCGCTTTCTGATCGCCGACAGGATCGAGGTCCAGCCAAGCCTGCGTTTCCGCGTGGCATATGCCCATTCCCCTCACTCGCGATAGACTCGTAGGTTGTCATAGTCGACGTCGAAGGGTTGACCGTCGCCTTGAGACCATCCGGTGAGCCCGATCGACTCGATCCCGCGCACGTTGGACCAGTGGCGATTGAACAGACCCACGGCGTCCACGTACACGGCTCCGTCAATCTCGAGGTAGATCGCACCATCCGCGACCTCGTTCTCGGCACTGTCACCGCAGTTGAAGCGGAAGCGCATCACGAAGTGGTGCCAGGCGGTGCCCCAGTCCCTGGACGCGAAGGGCTTTCCCTGGGGAGTCAATACCAGCGCTTGACCGAAAGAACGCCCGATGTACTCCGGGTCACTCCCGTCGAGTCGGATGATCTGCGCCGTGTCATTGCTCTCAGCGCTGCCGTCCCCGAACGACACCGCGAGCAAGCCTCCGTTATCGATCCCGGTGTAGTCGAGCCCATACGTCACGTTCGCGTAGCCGCCGTTGTTGACGCCGAACAGCTTCAAGAACTTGAGGCCGTGCGTGTTGCTGGGCATGCGCGCATCGAACTCGACGCTGAGATCTGCGAGGGGCTCTGGCGGCGCGTAGGAGAACCAGACATAGGTCCCACCGGAAGAAAACGGATAGGAGGCGTGGAGGTAACCTTGAGAGAAATCGATGCCACCCCCGTCCTGCGCACCCTGGGACACGCCTTGCGGTGCTCCGCTGCTGAAGTCAGAGCTGAAGAGCAACGTTCGCGCTTGACCAGGCGCCGCGGAATTGAGCGCCGCGCCGCACGCAGAGCCCCCAGCGTCTCCGCCCATGCCTCCGGTCGCGGCGCCGCCCGTTGCGGAGCCGCCCGCTGCGGCGCCGCCCGCTGCAGAGCCGCCGGCTGTCGAGCCGCCGGTTGCGGAGCCACTAGAGCCTCCCGCGCCGCCCGCGGCGACTCCTCCCTCACCCCCAAATCCGGATGAGCCAGCGCTCGAGCCGCCGGCTCCGGGGCTTGCGTCGCTGCTCTCGGAGCAGCCCAACGTCAAGCACACCGCCAACCAAAGCCATCGCATGCAGCCACCCTACGCACGCCCCGTGCCAGCGCGCGGATCTGGCAATTCCAGGCCCTTCTTGGCCCTGATCTTTGGGGGGAGAGAACCACTGGATCAGGCAACGGGGGGCGCGGTGAACCACCTCTTCACCCGCGGTTCGCGGGGTTCTTTACCGCACGGCAATGCTACTCGGCGGCTTCAGCGTACGCCGGAGCGTGCACGGGCAGGGGCAGCAGGGTGCCCTGGCGCTCCTCAGTCAGCGCGCGAACCATACCCAACACGCCCGGCACGACTTCAGCGATCGCTTCCTCGACCTGCACCGGGTTCATCCACCAAAACGGATTCAAGCCGAGGCGTGGGCGCAACAGCCGTGCGCTGAGGTCGCTGACTTCAACTGTGTACGCCAGAGTGCCAAGCTCATGATCGAGCCAGTCATCCAGGTCGCCGTGAGTGGGGTAGAAGCCGAAGGCTTGCTTCGCCTGAAAGGGACGCGGCTGGGCGGCGACGAAACGCGCCGCGAAGTGCTGGTACTCCGCGTCTCGGGGATGCAGCGCCCTGGTATGTCCCCACGGATACAAAAGCACGCGCCCGAAGCTGTGAAACCCAAGCGCCAGCTCCGGGCGCTGCCCACGTGCGAGCTCCGCGAGCCAGCGGCTCTCCGCCTCGCTGAAGGGCTCAGGCCCCGAATAGTGCGGCGCCCAGCGCTGCTTGGAACCGCTGAACGGGTGCAGATGCGGGTCGGTCCCGACCAAACCGAAGTTGCGGTTCAGATCCACCCCGCGCGCGTTGCAGCGCCGCCATGCGAGGTGGCCACGCGCCAGCCGCTCGGTGTTGTGCGCCAGGGCGTCGGGGTTGACCACCGGTGCGATCAACAGGTCGAGCTGGCGATGCAACCCTGAGTCAACCAGCGCCTCCACGGTTGCCAGGAGCGCGACGCTGCCGATCAGCTCGACGCCATGCACCAGTCCAGAGAGCAACACTCGGGGCGCACCCGCAGTGCCTAGACGGTAGCTCACCAGGGGTCGCCCCTCAGCGCTGATTCCCTGAGGCAACTCCGTCGCCCCGAGCTCTGACATGCGACGCGCCCACAGCTGGTCCACGCCCCCTGCGTCCAAGTAGCGTCGTCGCGCGCTCGCCACCCCGCGGCCCGAAGCCATGAGGCGCTGAGCCGCGTCGAGCACGGATCGAGAGAGTGACGCAGCCATGAACGTCTCAAGGTAGTGAAGTCCATGTGACATTCAAGTGGCAGGTCGAGCGACCCGACTCCGCTGCACGGTGAGCCCGCGAAATGCCCGCTTCCGCTGCGAGTCGCTTCTCGTGGACGCGCCTCGCGTTCGCGATTGGCTGGCGCTCCGCGCGGATGCAAGGCCCCTGTCACGTGACAAGCGTCACGCAGTGGCGTTTGACACACTCTGGAGCGGCCCGCGTCAACGGAACGCCGCGCGCTCGTCGCCGACGCTCGATCAAATCCACACGGATTCAACTGCGCAAGCCGAACGCGCAGTCGCACCCGGTGTTCAATGCCACGCGGATACCGCGTTCTCGCCATCGACTTGCCACGAGGTTCACGTTCCAGACACGCCCCTCGAAATGACCCATGGACAACTGCGCAGATGTCGCGCCGAGTTTTCCAAGGCGAGAAGTGCCTGCCACAGCAGCCCTCGAGTGTAGCGACCGAGTAACACTCACCAATACCGCACGGAAGTCTACCCCGCCGCTTCTCCCCAGATCTCGGCGGGACGCACGAGGCTGAAAGGAGGGACCACGATGGCTACCTACGAGATCCGACCGCTACAGAGCGATGACTTTGAAGACATCATGCGACTGGAGGAGGAGATCTTCGGAGGTGACGGAGAGCCGCTCCTCGGCCCGTACTACGTGCGACTGTGCTGTGACTTCATGCAGCACACCTGCTTCATCGCACGCATCGACGGGCGAGCAGCGGGCTACCTGCTGTCGTTCGTCCGCGATCGCGAGGCCTACTGCACCACGCTGGCGGTGGTGAAGGAGTTTCAAGGTACGCGCGTGGTTCACAAGCTGGTGCAAGCGTTCATGCGCGCCATCGTGGATGAGGTGGACGCGTGCTGGTTCACCGTGAAAGAAGACAACCTGCCAGCGCGCGCGATCCACGCTTGGCTCGGAGCCGAGAACGTCGACGTGCGCCACGACTTCTACGGTCCCGGTGACGAACGCATCGTCTCCCGCATCAACCGCGACGTGCTGGCGCGTTTCAAGCAGCGCTACCAGCGCATGGGCCTGTTGAGCGACGGCGAGCGCGCGATGCCGACGCCTCCGAGCGCCTTCGAGCGCCGCGTGCAGAGTTCAGGAGCTAGCGCATGAACCTGCGCCACGTGCCCCGGCAACGGGAGTGCTCCGTGGCGGCTTACCCGCGCGACGCAGACTACGCCGATGGAGCTCCGCGGGGGGCACTCGACCACGCTCGAGGCGCTGGGCGTACCCTGAACCGCGGGCTCGGCCTCTTGCGGGTCGTGCGAGACGCGAGCCGAATCCTGCCCCCGGACGGCGCGGCCTTCAGGGAGCGAGCCTATGCGCTCCACTACACCGCCCGTGAAGTCGCCAAGTCACAGGGGATCCGCATCGAAGCGCACGGTCACGCGGTGCCCGAGCGCTGCGTGCTCGTCGCCAACCACCTGAGCTACGTCGATCCACTGGCCATCACCCGGCTCTTTCCCGCTCTGGCGATCGCCAAAGCAGAGGTCGAAGAGTGGCCACTGATGGGGCGGGTGATGGGGCGCCTTGGAGTCTTGTTCGTGAGGCGTGAGTGTGCGCATAGCGGCGCCCGCGTACTTAAGACTGCTCTCCGAGCGCTACGCCGTGGTACGCGCATACTCACATTTCCCGAGGGAACCACTTCTGACGGCAGCAAGCTCTTGCCGTTCAAGCTGGGGGCGTTTGCGCTGGCTCGGCTCGCGGATGTACCCGTCGTGCCCATCGCCGTGCGGCTACCGAAGCCGGTTTGCTGGCACGGGGACGCGGCCTTCCTCCCCCACTACCTGAAGAGCATCGCCCGCCACGACGTCCCTGTGGAGCTCGAGGTCGGACGCGCGCTGCATCCCGCTCCGGGCCTGAGCGACGAGGAGCTCGCGGGGCTTATCCGCGCGGATCTTAGCTCAATGCTGAGACGCGAAGCATCACCTTCCCAACCCTCTCGCACCAGGACGACAGCATGAGTCAGCAATCCGCGCTCGAATACATTCGTCACGGCCAGACGCCGTTCTTTCGCCTGCCCATGGTCAAGCCCGGCATCGGGAGCGCCGACGTCTACCGCGGCTACCACGCGGCGGTGCTCGGTGTGCCGACCGACGCAGGCACCACCTACCAGCCTGGCGCGCGCATGGCGCCCTATCACCTGCGGCGCACGAGTGCGTTGCTCGGGCCGTTCCATCCGACCCATCGCATCGACGTCTTCGAGCGCTTGAACGCCGTGGACGGCGGAAACGTAGCCGCCCCCCCGTTCAGCCTCGAGTCGATCCGACAGTTGACCCAGCTCGAGGTGGGCGCCATCGTCGAAGCCGGTGCGACGCCCTTCCTGGTGGGGGGAGATCACTCCATCGCGCTCCCGGCGCTGCGCGCCGTGGCCCAGAAGCACGGTGAGCTCGCGGTAGTTCACGTGGACGCGCACTTCGACACCAGCGGCCCCGAGACGTGGGGAGAAGCCTTCCACCACGGCACGTGCATGAAGCACGCGCTGGAGGAAGGCCTCATCGCGCGTGGCCAGCTGCACCAAGTCGGCATCCGGGTGACCTGGAAAGGTGACGACGAGCGCGACGTGTCGGACGCGCACGACGCCAAGATCTACGACATGCAGCTGATCGAGAGTGAAGGGATCCGGCGTGTCGCGAGCCAGATCCGCGAGCAAGTGGCTGACCGCCCGACGTACATCAGCTTCGACATCGACGGCGTGGATCCCGCTTACGCCCCGGGTACCGGAACGCCAGTTCCTGGTGGAATGACCTCCCGCGAGGCGATCTCGCTCTTGCGCATGCTGAGTGGCGTACGCCTGGTGGGGATGGACCTGGTCGAAGTCGCCCCAGCGCTCGATCACGCGGACATCACTTGTCACCTGGGAGCGCAGCTTCTGTACGAAGGCCTGGCGCTGCGGGCGCTGCTTCAGTAGGCGCGGCGGCATCACCGGCTGGCGGCTCGGAGCGCCGCCAGCCAAAGGCATACAGGTGCTGCCCCCACCAGGACACTGGGTAGCTCGCGTCGCCGAGTCCGTATCCCTGCGGTTTAGAGTCAGGTCGGTACGCCGTCCCAAACAACCAGTCCCAGATGGCCAGCTTGGTAGCGAAATTCCTGCCGGGCGGCCCCATCTCCGCGGCGTGATGCCAGCGGTGCATCTCCGGACCGTTGATCACGTACTGCAGCGGCCCGGAGCGCACGTCGAGGTTCGAGTGGATGTACATCCCCCAAACCGCGTCGAGGGTCGCCTTCATCAGGGCGACCTCGGGCGCTGCCCCGAGCAGCACGATGGGCGCGAACTCGATCGTCTGATTGATGAGGATCTCGAGGCTGTGAGATCGCGTACCGGCGAGCCAGTCCACCGCCTCGGCCGAGTGGTGCGCCTCATGGGTGCGCCAGAGCAGGTCACTTTTGTGCTGCAGGCGGTGAAACCAGTAGATGTAGAAGTCGTGGACGACGAAGAAGAACCCCAGCTGCAGCAGCGGGTGCCAGTCACTCACGAGCCGCAGCCGAGACAAGCCGCTCTGTCGATCCAACCAGGCGATCAACGCAGAGATGACGAGCCCCAGGAAATAGCTCTGGATCAACCCATACGCCACCAGGTCCAGCCAGAACCCTTTGCGGAACACGGGCTGCCCTTTGTCATACGGAAATACTCGTTCGAGCCCGATGAACCCCAGCGCCGAGCCGACGATCAAGAGGGGTGACAACCACTCCCACGACATGGACTAGTTCCTCCCCCCCGAAGTTCGCCACCGCGCCTCAAGGGACCCGACGCAACTTGCTGCGAACCGGGATCTCGCTCTCGTAGACGCGCTTCTTGCCATCGCCGAGAGCGCGCTCGACGGTGCGGATGCTCTCAACCAACTCGCCAAGCTCCTTGAGCTCCAGCGAAGCCGAGTGATCCGTACCCCACGACTGCCGATCCAGAGTGATGTGGCGCTCGACGAAGGTCGCTCCGAGCGCGACCGCCGCCACGGTTGGGCTCACCCCTTGTTCGTGACCCGAGTAACCAATCGGCACATTGGGATAGAGCCGCCCAAGCTCGCCGAGCATCGCGAGGTTCAGCTCAGCGGGAGGACACGGATAGGTGCTGGTCGCGTGAGCAATCAGTAGTCGCTGGCGGCCGAGCGCATCGACGGCCGTGTCGATCTCATCCAGCGTCGACATCCCCGTGGAAAGAATGGTTGGCCGCTCGGTCCAGCGCACCGCGCGCAAGAGGTCAAGATCCGTCACGCAAGCCGACGCGATCTTGTGGCACACAGGCGAGTAGCGCTCGATGAAGTCCACGCTGGGGACGTCCCAGCAAGAGGCAAGCCAGGCGATGCCGAGCTGGCGACAGAAGCGATCGATCTCGTCGAACTCGCGTTCGCCAAACTCGATACGTCGCTTGTAGTCGATGTAAGTCATGCGCCCCCAGGGCGTATCACGGACCTTGTCCCACTGATCGCGAGGCACGCAGATCTCGACCTCACGCTTCTGAAACTTCACGGCGTCGACACCCGCTGCCCTGGCGCCTTCGATCAGCTTCTTCGCCAGCTCGAGTGAGCCGTTGTGGTTGATACCAATCTCGGCGATCACGAACACCGGCTGGTCGGCGCCAACCAGGCGCCCAGCAATCGGCACCACACAGCGTGACTTCGGGCGCCCGATGAATTCACGAGCCCGGGTGCGTGCATCGTCAACGATCAGAGAATCGAAAACTTCGACACTATTCATAGCTTCCTCGCCTCTCAATTCGCGCCGGGAAGCGCGAACAAACACATTTCGAATCTCAGCGCCTTCACCAGGCGGTCCAGCCCCCATCCACGACCAGCTGCTGACCCGTCATGTACGCCGCCCCGTCACTCGCGAGGAAGACCACTGCCGCGCGGTAATCGCTGGCGTCTGCCATACGACCTGCCGGAGTGCGCTTGGCGTAGGCCTCGACGAAGGACGGCGCTTGATGCTGGAAGACACCACCAGGGCAGAGCGTGTTGGCCCGGACTCCCCTCGCCCCCCAGTAGGTGGCCGTGAACCGCGTCAGCTGGAGCAGAGCCCCCTTGGACACTGGGTAGGCAGCCGACTTGTAGAACTGCTGTTCTCCCTCGGGCGACTGATACAAGCGCTGGTCCGGAGCGACCAACGCATACGTCGACCCGACGTTGATGATGCTTCCGCCAGCGCGCGCGGCCATGGCTTGGCCGAGCTCACGACTGCAGATAAAAGCCCCAACGACGTTGACGTCCAGTACCTTACGGAACCAGTCCACCGAGTAGTTTTCGAACGCTTGCGAGTTCAAGCCCTGTCCGAACTCGCTCGGAACCTTGTCGTCGAGCGCCGCGTTGTTGATCAGCACATCGACGCGGTCGAAGCGCCCCATGACCTGCCGAGCGAGCTGGCGCACTTGAGACTCCGACGTGACGTCGCACTCCACGGCAAGAGCGGTGATGCCTGCCTCGCCGAGCTCCGTGACCAGCGCATCCAAACGCGGCCCGCCCAGATCGGCGCACACCACGCTCGCGCCAGCGTTTCCCAAGGCGAATACGTGCTCTCGTCCCAAGAGGCCCCCCGCCCCAGTGACGACCGCGACCTTGCCTTCGAGCGAAAACAAGCGCGCATTGGCGTTTGCCCCCTCCGACTTCGTCATCAGGCGTTCACCTTGCGGAAGACCGGTTGCACCGGTCGGCCCAGGATCGACTCGCGCAGGCGGTTCTCCGCGATGGCCTTGCCGAGCTCGTCGAGGGCGCGATCGTACGCCTTCACCACGTGTTCCAGCTCTGCCGCGGTGTGAGCGTAGGAGAGGTTGTGAAACCCAGACCAGAGCACACCATGACGCAAGAGCTCTTGCCCCAAGAACGACTTCGCCAGCAACGGGTCCACTTGATCCGCTCGGAAGCTAATCATGGTGCGACAGGGCAACCCGACAGCGGAGGTAAACTCGAGGCCTTTCTGTGTTGCCAGGCGGTTGTACTCCTCCGCTAGCCACGCCCCGCGCTCCTCGAGCACCTGGGGTACGCTGAGGCGCTCGAGCTCCGCCAGGGTTGCCTTGGCCGCGGCGAGGCTCAGCGCCTCCCCGCCGAAGGTGGTGAAGAAGAACACCTCTTCTTCGAGCAGCTGCATCACGTCACGCCGCCCCGTCAGCACCGACAACGGCAGCCCGTTCGCAACCGCCTTGGAGAACGTCGCGAGGTCCGCCTTCACATCGTAGCGCTCCTGAGCGCCGCCGAGCGCCACGCGAAAACCGGTCCACATCTCATCGAAGATCAGCAGCGCACCGGCTTCCTCCACCGCGCGCTTGGCTTGCCTCAGAAAGTCAGGATTCGGGGCGTCGAAGAGCACCGGCTCGAGGATCACGCACGCCACCTGCTCATCCAAGAGCGCCTCCAGCTGCTGGATATTTCCGTGCTGAAAAGCTTGCACCTCGAGGCGCTGGGACTGAGGCACGCCGCGGCCACGGCTGGTACTCCCGATGTACCAGTCGTGCCACCCGTGGTAACCGGAGCAAAGCACCCGCTCCCGCCCCGTGAACGCGCGGGCGAGACGCACGGCGGCGCTGGTGACGTCCGCGCCGGTCTTTGAGTAGCGGACGCACTCGGCGCCTGGCACCAATCGGTTCAACTGCTCAGCGACTTCGACCTCGAGGGGATGCACCAGCGAGAACACGACGCCTTGTTTCAGCTGATCCGTGACGGCGCGATCGACCGCTTCGTTGCCATAGCCCAGCACGAGCGGTCCGACCCCCATCGTGAGGTCGATGAACTCGTTTCCGTCCACGTCCCACACCCGGCAGCCCCGGCCGTGCACGAGGTACTTGGGCGCGACGCCATCCACGTACTGCGTCGGCCCCTTGGCGAGGGTCTGACATTGCGCGGGGATCAGGCGACGCGCCTTCGTGTGCCAGGCCTCGGACTCACGAATGTCCGGCAGCTGCTGTCCAATTTCGACTCGGTTACTCATGTTCCCTCCCTCACGCGCGCCAAAACTCGGGCAGCGACTGATTCAGCGTCGAGCGCCGCGTGCTTGAGCGCGGCCTGCAGGTGTCCCGCGCGGAACCAGCTGGTCAGGCCGATCGGCAAGAGATCGATTCGCTTGCCGCGCTCCACGGCTAGCTCACACACCAGGCTGCGCAGCGCACCTCGGTCGAAATGGTCTTCCAAGGTGACCACCAGCTTCGACTCGAACGCTTCGAGCAGCGCCGCCTCGTCTACTGGCGCCAAGCTACGCAAGTTCACGAGCCCAACGGAGTAACCCAGCTGGTCGAGCTTTTCCGTGGCATCCAGCGCCTGGGCGAACAGTGCGCCGTAGCTGATGATACAAACGTCACGTCCCGTTAGCAGGACTTCTGCCTTCCCGAGCTCGAAGTCACCCAGATGGCGCAAGCGCGCGGGCAGCTGGTTGTAGCGAAGGTAAGCCGGCCCACGGTCGCGGATCAGTGCCGGTAGACACGCGCAGAGCTCATCCTCGTCCGCAGGACATACCACGCGCATGCCAGGGATCTGGCGCATCAGCGCGACGTCTTCGATGGCCTGATGGGTGGGCCCGTTGCCATCGCTCAGGATGCCCGGGATGAAACCAACTAGCTTCACCGGCAAGTTCGCGATCCCCACATCCGTGCGGATAAATTCGAAGGCGCGCATGGTGAGGAAGGGCGCCAGCGCGTGTACCATGGGGACGCGCCCCGAGAGCGCGAGCCCAGCCGCGACGCCAACCAACGTCTGTTCGCAGATCCCCACATCGATGAAGCGATCGCCGGCGCGCGTCGCCAGGCTACGAATAGCCGCCCGGTTCTCCGCCGTGAGGAGCATCAGCTCTGGATGCTCGTGCATCAACTCTTCGAGCGTCGTCTCGTAGCTCATTCGCTGTCTCCCCACTCCGCGCGGTGCGCACTCGCGAGCTCGCTCTGGTACAGGTCGAGCTCCGTTGGGGAGGCATGGACGAACCAGCCGCCGATGCGGTTCTCCAGGCTCTCGACGCCCCGACCACGGTTCGTCTCGGCCAAGATCACCGTCAACCGTTCGCCGCACGGCTCGAACGCGCGCTCCATCGCAGCGAAGTCGTGGCCGCTGGTCTCAGCCACCCGCCAGCCGAAGGCTTCGAGCTTCGAGCGCAAGGGCTCCAGGGGCAGCAGCGTTTCAGTCCGCTCATTCGCCTGGATCCGGTTGCGATCCACGATCACCGTCAGGCCATCCGCCAGTAGCTGTGGGGCGACCAGCAAGCTCTCCCAGACGCTGCCTTCGTTGAGCTCACCATCGCCCAACATGACGAATACCTGGCTCTGGCGCCGTTCCGCATCTCGTGAGCGCGCGCGCTCGAGGGCGATGCCAAGACCGACCGGTAGGCAGTGCCCCAGGGAACCAGAATGAAACTCGATGCCTGGGATGTCCCGGTTCGGATGCCAGTAGACGCTGCCCTCGACTTCCAGGTGGGTCATCAGCCGCTCGCGGCGGAAGAACCCTCGCTCTGCCAGCACGGCGTACAGCGCGGGAACGGCGTGCCCCTTCGAGAGCAAGAAGATGTCTCGGGCATCCCAGCCCGGGTCGATGGGGTCGACTCGGAGCTGGCGAAAGTAGAGCTCCACCAACAGGTCAACGCAGGACAGGGCAGAACCGACGAAACATCCACCCCGGGCGGACATCTCAAGCACAGTACGTCGAGCGCGATAGGCAGCATTGGCGAGACTTCGGGCTTCACTCATTGGGCGCGGTCGCGGAGTCGCGACCTGGGTATCGACTAGATCCACTGTAGTCCTCCAGCCGGGCCTCGGCGCAGGGTCTTGAAATCCCCCAGATGGGAAAGATACCAGGCCGTTTCTTTCCGCACGGCATTAATCCGGAGCAGCTGCGGCTCGCGCTGACACAGCTCCAAGATCTGCTCGAGACCAAAGTCGGCGCCGTAAAGCGGCAGCAGGCGCTCGACCACGAGCGCGATGAGCGCGTGGTCCTCTGGATAGTCGAGGGTGAAGCGATGACTCTGCGCGAGGTTCGGCGCGGACGGATCGGCCGAGCTGGGGAGCAGGCTGACGTTCGCCAGGCGGAAGCGACCCGGGTTCTCCCAGATGAAAGGCGTGGTGTGCTCGCGCTCGAAGTCGCGCTTCGCCTCATGAAACGCGGCCTCCAGCGCCGAAAAGCTCATCACCTCGACGTCGTTGCCGTCGGGCCAGCTGGGCGGGCGCAGGTTGCTACAGAAGTCCACGTCGCCGAGCGCGAAGCGGGCAAAGACTCGATCAGCGATGCCGGGGTCGATGAGCGGGCAGTCCGATGGGATCTTCGCGACCGCGTCCGCCTGCAGCTCGAGCGCGACACGATAGTGTCGTTCGAGCAGATCCGTCGGGTGCCCGCTCATACAGGTTACTCCCAGCCGGCGACAGAGGCTACGGATCGGAGCATCCTCAGCCGCAACGGTGGTCGCGACAACGACCTCGCACGGAGTGCGCAGCTTGCGCAGTCTGAGCAGCATCAGCTCGAGCAGGGGCATCCCCGCGGCTCGGAGCAGTACTTTCCCAGGCAACCGGCTGCTGCCCATCCTCGCTTGAACGATAACGACTAGGTTCTTCACGGAAACGCCTCCAGCGCTAGCGCGCCGCGGTTAGGTGTTCGGTCCGGAGCGACGCGTAGCGCTTGCGCGCGAGGCCCAGAGGCAGCTCGCCGAGGACCTCTCGACACTGGTCCGCGATCAAGGCGGCTGCGCAGCGGTTCTGCAGCGGACACAGAGCCCTCAACTCCTCAGACGAGTAGTTGGAGTACACGGGCTTGCCAAGCGCGACGCCAACCAACGCAAGGGTTGACCACTCCGTGACCAGGGCGTCGGCGCGGGCGACCATGCCCTCTGCGAACCCACTGCGATAGACCAGTGCTCGCGGCGCTAGCGCGTGGATCTCGGACTGCGCGCGAACCGCGTCTTCGTTCGGGTGCAGCTTGAAGATCAACTTACGGCTGCCTGCGATGCCGAGCGCGCGCCGGATCAGCGCCGCCCGATCGTCGCGCTTGAAGGTCTCACGCCCGTCAGAGGTACACACCAGCACATAGTTTCTGTGCGGGAATGCATAGCGTGCGTAGCTCTCGCAATCGTCGAAGTTCGGGATACCCGTGAGAGCCAGGCGCTGACGAGGCACACCGAGATCTGCGAAGTGCTCCAGGTAGCCGCGGGACGCGACGCAGAAGCGATCGAATGCGCCACTCAGCCCCGTCGCTGCAGTACCTGCCAGCCAGCGCGGCACCTGTTGCGGAAAGCGCTGAATCAGCTGCAGGACCTTGGTCGGCGGGTCCAGAATGCCTTCCTGCACGAGCACCATCGGAGCATTTCGCACGTTGGGTGGCACGACGAGATCGCAGCAGGAGACGACCAAGTCGTAGCCACCCGCGCGGCCGTCGACGTCAACCGGGGCAGCGTGGGCGACCATGCAGTGAAGCGCGCGCTCACGCAACCGCTTGCCGCCGATACTGAACTCGATCAGCCCGAGCTCCCGCAGCCAGCTGACGTAGCTCGGACCGTAGTACGGAGAGAAGCGGTGCTCGTACTCCGGCAACTCCCGCGCGACCTGGAGCAGCTGAGTCGTCTGATTGACAGAACCGCAGATGAACAGGATGCGCCCACGTGCCGGAACCGTACCGCGACGTTCGCCACGCGCCCTCGCCGCGTACCCGGTGCGCGTCAAGCCGAACTCCTCCGGCACTGACTCTTTTATCCTCCCGGAAAAACCTTCCGCGCCCTGAGGCAGAGTCTCGGACTGCGTGTCACTCGGCACGGCCAGGAACATGGCGCCCCAGCGGTACACGGCAGTGTCATCTCATCAACGTTCGAGTTTCCTTTGCTTGGCGTTTGAGTGGACGCGCCGCGACGAAGGAGTGAAACGCCACCGAGCGCTGCCAAACAGCGACCCGTCGCGCCGCGCGCCCGGTAAGAGTCGGCAAACGTTGGTCACAGCAGCTTCACGCAAGTGTGGCGCAAAGCGGTCGTATGGATTGGTACACGTCACATCGGTGCAGGAAAACGCTCTTCCAGGGCTTGCATCAGCCCCGACCTGGTCCGACGTATCGTGGACGATCGAATGCAGCAGGTACTGAGCAGCTCGGCAGCGAACCCTCTGGGAGGCGCCCAGCCGGATGAGCTGCTCCCGGCGACCCGACGCGCGGGCCGCTGGTTCGAACGGGCTTGGGCCCGGGTGCTGTTCAGCGCGCTGGGCCTCGGGTTCGTTGCCTGGTTGCTGAGTCGGGTCGATCTGCTGCTGGTCTGGGGGGAGCTGCGTCAGCTCTTGCCATTCGTGCCAATCATGATCTTGCTCGAGGCGGGGCGCATCGCTGGCGAGTATTTTTCCACAAGACAATTGAGCGGTGCTTCAGCGAAAGAGCTGCCCCGTCGCACGATGTTGCAGGCGCACCTGATGTCGTACGCGCTCAGCATCGGGCTGCCGATTGGTCGGCTCTTCGCCGAGGGCGCCAAGGCCACGTTGCTCGCGCGGCACATCGGCGGGCCGCGAGCGGCGGCGGTCGCAACCTCCAGCCATGTGCTGTGCCTGGTGAGCGACGCCACGTTCCTGGTCACGCTGAGCGGTCTCGTTTGGTTCCTGTCGGGACACTCGATGCTGACCTATGCCGTGTTTACACAGGCCGCTCTCAGCTGCCTGCTCGCCGCGGCGCTCTGGGTCCTACGACGCGCGGCCTGGCCCGCCAAGGCGCTGAGGCGGCTTCCCAGAGCCGCCGCGTGGGCGACGCAAATGCGCCGGGCTCAGCTGCCGTTGGGGCGCCAAGTGGGGCGCGCGATGGCGGGCCTGCTGTTCGGTCGCACCTGTCAGGTAGTCATCTTCCTGGTCGCTTTTGCCGTGACGCAGACCCCGGGCAGCAGCCTCCCGTCGCTGGTCAGCGCGAGCGCGGGCGCTCAGGCGCTGAACCAGCTTGCGGGGGCCGTCGGAGATCTGATGCCAGCACAGCTCGGCGTAACGGATGCCCTGTTCAAGGGAAGCGCTCCGTTGTTGGGGGTGAGCGTGGAGACGGCGCTGGCCATCGCGGTCGCATTCCACCTGGTTCAGCTGTTCTGGATCACCGTGGGCCTGGCGTCGCCGCACTGGTTCGGCAGGGCCAGCGCCAGCGAACTAGCCGCTGATCTTCCAGTAGAGGTGATAACCAGTGGCCGTCGGAGCGGGGAACGTGTTGGTTGAGAAGTCCTTGCTGGCGTACTCATCCACGACGAGGAAAAAGCTCCGAGTGACGTTCGGCTGCCCGTTGGCGTTCAGAGTCGGATAGGTGAACGCCTTGGTGAGTTCACACACTCCGATGCAGCTGTCCCACTGATACTCATCGGAACCGCAGATCCCGTTCCCGTCGAAGTCCGGCATGGCTACGGGGCTACAACCGGCGAGCAGAAACGCAGCCGGGCGTGCACTGGTTGGATCGAGCTCGAGAGAGTAGTCGAAGCGCTGCCCCGGCTTTAATTCCACCCGGAATACTATGTCGCGACCGATCGCCGCCTGCCCGATGAAGGTACAGTTGGGCGGAAGTCCGCCTTGACCCGTCGGGTCATAGTCGTTCGTCGAGCCAAGGCTACCGCTGACCTCGAAATCGTACGCAGCGCGACTGCTTGCAGAGCTCAGTGCCACGAGATCCAACGGATCCTCACATGTCTCTCCCAGCGGCGTGGCGCCGCCGGCTCCGCTCGATCCGGCGGCACTACCACCCATACCCGCTGCGCCTGCCGAACCACCAACACTGCCGCCGGCACCCGCTGCACCGCTGGCACCAGCCGACGTCCCTCCGGCTCCAGCGGAACCCGCCGCCGTCCCGCCAGCTCCAGCGGAGCCCGCTTGCCCCGGGGCACCACCCGCTGAAGTCTGACCAGCGCTTCCACCGCTGCTGTGCGCGCTCCCCCCTGCGCTGGAGCCGCCAGCGCCGACGCCGCCCGAGGCCACGCCACCGCTCGCGGTCCCGGCTCCAGTGCCCCCTGAATTCGAAGACGAGCCGCCCGCAGAACTACCGGAAACGCCGCCGCTACCGGCGGCGTTCTTCGGGCTAGTCGAGGAGTCCGAACAACCGGACGTTGATACGAGTACACTGAGCGCGGCGGCACCGCCACGCACCCACCAAGTTTGCATGCTAGGACCTTCCTCCCCTTGCATATCCGCAAGGAATTATTTGTTAGTAGCAGCTACCCGAGGCACATTCGTACGCAAAGCCGCACGCCTCACCGAGGGGCGTGAGTGCCTCACATAGATTGCTGCCGCCCAGATCGCAGTACGACGCTTCGCAATCACCCAGCAGGTTGAACTGAGCGTCAGCGCAGCGCTCGCCCACCGCGAGGGGCGTGTGAACCTCGGCGCGACACGTGTCGGTGGCGGAGTCACAGCTTGAACCAGTGGCGCAGAGCTTGAGCGGCTGGAACAGCTGACACTGTGCCCCGGCGGCCGCGGCGGGTTGGCAGGTACCATTCCGCGGGGATCCATCCGCTGTGAAAGGGTAGGTACAGCCCGCATCCGTTGACATCGGATCGACGTAGCAACAGAAGAAGCTCCGAGGATCGCACTGACCGTAGAAGCTGCTGCCTACGCCGTCCCGAATCGGCGAACAGGTCGCGCCGCTGCCGCGTGTCCGCTGAAACATCTTGCGCTGCTCGGCTCCCCCAGCGGGCGCCCCGAACCCGAAGCAGGAGCTGTCCGATAGCGCTTGCTGAACGGCGTCACCACAGCTGGCTCCGCCAAGGGCGTTGAGGCAGCTGAGGGCCTCACTTTCCCCGAACGTCACCTGTCCCGCGACAACAGATGCCACCCAATCCCCGAAGGGCGTGATGTCGAGCATCTGCTCGAGCAGCGCTGGACACTCGCTGGGCGAAAACGTTGCCGCTGGCGGGAGCGACCCATGAAATGACTTGAGCAGATCGTTGCCAACGTATGGCGCGAAGTAGCGCTCGACGCTGGACGCGTCACAGCAGCGCTCCAGAGCCGCGCAGATGCGCACTGCGGCGGCTGACGTGAGGTCTTGAGGGCTGATCGACGCCAGCTCCTCGGGGCTGGCTCCGCTCGCAGGGCCGACACAAAAGTCGGGTGCTCGACACACGCTGGTGGCGCCGCCCGACGCGCCTCCAGATCCCCCTGACGCGCCTCCGACGCCAGCTGTTCCTGAGGCGCCCGCGTTGCCTGCCGCGCCGCCCGCTGGTTGCCCGCCGGCGCCCGACGCCGCGCCCACACCGCCGCTCGCTGTCCCCTCACCCCCAGCTCCGGAGCTGCCTGCGCTGGACGCCGTGCCGGCTTGTCCGCCGGTCGCGCCCGCGTGCTCTGGCGCGGAAACGTCGGTGTTATCCGAACAACCCGCGGCCGAAATCAGCGCCAAGAGCAGCGGCCCAGCGGAGGCCAATCTCCAACGAGTCATTTATTTCCCTCTGGTAATTCGGTCCGGCGCGTGAACACATACGGTCCGGCGGTCGCGCCCCAAACCTGTGCACCCGACTCAGCGAAGCCGCGATCCCAAGAAGCCAGCGAGGCAGCATCCAGCGTGACCTCGCTCGTCGCATAGCTCGCGCCGTTCAGCGTGCTCGTGCACTCGGTCCCGAGCGTCCCGCCAACGAGGACGTCGCCTTGAGCTTCCAGGTGCACGGCGCAACCGGTGCGCTCCCGAGCGTCCTCGGGTGTCGCAGTGAGGGGCTCCTTGGCAGCGCACGCAGCGATCCAGCGCGTCGGTTCTTCGAGTTCGAATACGCGAGACACGACCCGCGTCCCCTCGGGCTCCGGGTCGACCACGTAGAGCCGTTGCCGATAGGGTTGCGCGAGGGCGTCCATCCTCGCCTGTTCGACGTACAGCACGCGCTCCCCTAGCTCAGGTGCGCTGACTTCACAGGTCTCCAGCTGAATGGGGAAGTACGTCGGGTCAGCCTGCGCCTGGTCGCTCGAGTCGAAGCGACCGGTCAGCCAACGAAAGGCCTGGTCAACCTGCTCGGAGGAAGCCCCGCCGGAAGCCGCATTCTCCGCGTCGGTCATCCCCGCGGATCCGCCGACTCCACCCGTGGAAGCGGCCCCGGCGGCCCCACCTGCCGACGCACCCCCGGCGGCACCAGCAGAGCTTGCTGGTGACTCCTGCTCCTCCCCGCAACCCACCAGACAAAGCATTGCTATCTGGAAACAACATACCCTCAGTACGCGCATACCGACGGTAAGTAGCAGGTTAAACTTCCAACACAAGACTTGTTTGGCTTATGCGTCCACAGGCGATCACCCACTTTCGTCGAGCGTCACGCGACACTCGACAGCCAGTCACTTCCGCGCGGATAAATGTCCAGACTGCCAGGTCGGACGCCTGCTCGGACGCCTGCTCGGGAGCCGTCCCGCGACCCACCCACCGGTTGGGACGGCCCTGGCGCGCAACCGCTTTCAACCTCTCATCGAGTTCGGGTTGCGCGCAGCGACCGTCTAATTTACTTCCGCACGGTAACATATCTGCCAGCCCCTCGACCTCGAGCTGGCCTCCACACGCGCGCCGAGTCAGAGTTTCGAAATACCTCGAATGCCTGTACAAAATCGCGCGGTAAGTCTTTCTACACCTGCGTAGGGCGCGGTCGTTTTTTGTGTCACGGACGCGCAGAGCCTCGGCAACTGAAGCGTGACAGGCAGCGCGTTCTCTCGGTGCGAAGTCGACGGGTACGCGCGTTCTCCAGCTCACTGCATTCACGAGGCCCAACGATGCGCAATTCCCACGTCCCCTTTCGTTCTCACCCCCAGCAGGCGCACCCCAGCTTCAGCACGCTTGCCCGAGCGGAGCTCCTCCCCCCCAAAAATCTCCGATCGGGTGGCGGATTCACACACGGATGGTTCGCCGCGCTCGGCGTACTGATTTGTGTTGGCTGGCTTTCCGGCTGCGATTCAGGAACCGAGAGCGGTGGCGGAAGCGGCGGGACGTCCCAAGCTGGATCCGCGGGGATAGGCGGATCACAGGCGGGCGGCACCTCGAATTTTGGGGGTGAGGGCGGCACCGCCCAGGGCGGCTTTGGCGGTGACGGCGGCACCGGAGCGAGCAGCTCGAGCGGTGGAGCAACGACCGGCGGTAGCGGCAGCGGCGGCGCTGCAAGTGGTGGCACGGCAAGCGGCGGTGCAGCGAGCGGAGGCGCAGCGAGCGGAGGCACGGGCGGCACCTCGAGCCCAGACGGCGTGCGACAGATCCGTTTCGTCAACCAGTGCAGTCAAACCATCTGGGTCGGCGCGCTCAACGCAGCACCGGAGTACGAGCTGCCCGAGAGCGGTGGGTTCGAGCTGTCTGCGGGTAGCGACCACACGATCGTGTTGCCGGAGCACTGGGGGGGACGCTTCTGGGGCCGCACCGGGTGTCAGTTCGATGGCAGCGGCAACGGCCACTGCGACAGCGGCGATTGTGGCAACCGCTTGGCATGCAGCGGCGCAGGTGGTCAGACCCCGGCGACCCTCGCCGAGTTCACGTTTGCGGGGCACGCTGGGCTCGACTTCTACGACATCAGCCTGGTCGACGGTTACAACCTCCCGCTCACCATCCGACCGGTCGCTGGCACATTCAATCCTCGGGGTGAGGGCGACCCCTACGACTGCGGTTCCCCAGGCTGCAACAGCGACCTGAACCAGACTTGTCCGCCAGAGCTGCAGAAGAAGAACGCGCAGGGGGGCGTCGTGGGCTGTGCGAGCGCCTGCGAAATCTTTCAGACTGACGAATACTGCTGTCGCGGCGCGCACAACACACCGCAGACGTGTCCGCCGTTCAGCTACTCGGACCTGTTCAAGGCCGCGTGCCCCACGGCGTACAGCTACGCCTACGACGATCAAACGAGCACCTACACCTGCTTCGGCGAGGACTACGACATCGTCTTTTGCCCGTAGAAAAGCCGCGCCAGAGCGCAATTTCGGGTTGGTCATAATCTCGTCAGCTGTCCCCTGGGGCGTTGACGGAAACCGCGGCTTCGGTTGAGCTGACGTCGTGGATAACCCCCTACAAGCGCTTCCACCACAGAGTGCCCCGTGGACCCATAGTGCCGCCTCGAGCTACATGAAGCTCGTCGGCTGGAAGACCACGGGGACGCTCCCCGACAGCCCAAAGGGCGTGCTGATCGCCGCACCGCACTCGAGCAACTGGGACCTGCCGTTCATGCTCGCGGTGGCCGGTGTGTTCCGCCTGAAGATCAACTGGCTCGGCAAGCACACGCTGTTCGACGGCCCGATGGGCCCAATGATGCGCGCCCTCGGCGGTATCCCCGTGGATCGCAGGGCGCGCCACGGCTTGGTCGACCAAGTGGTGCAGCGTTTCAACGACAGCGAGTCGATGTACCTGGCGGTAGCTCCTTCGGGGACGCGCTCGGGTAACACCCACTGGAAGAGCGGCTTCTATCACATCGCCCGCGCAGCCAACGTGCCCATCGTTTGCGCTTTCCTCGACTACAAGAAGAAGGTCGGTGGGGTGGGCCCCGCGATCGTTCCAAGCGGCGACATCAAAGCCGACATGGATCGCATCCGCGAGTTCTATGCGGATATCGTTGGCTTCGACGGCAGGAAGACGGTCGGCGTCCAGCTGTCGGAAGAGATGGAAAAAGAGTGAGCCCAGCGAGACGCTGAGACGTCTCGCCGCCACACGTTCTTCTCCAAAGCATGGCGCAAATGGCTAAGCGCTTGAGCGGGTCGTTGCTCGAGCGAAGACTCGAGCGTGATGTCCCGCTCGCTCTCGTCGCTCCCGCTGCTTTGCGCCGTTTTCGTATTCGTTGGTTGTAGCGCTCAGAGCGGCGGCGCCGCCAAAGGCGGCGCCTCCGGTTCCGCAGGGCAAGGCGCTGGCGGCAACGCCGGCAGCGGCGCCGGAGGCTTCGGCAACTCGAATGGCGGCGGCGGTCTCGACGTTGACGCGTCGGTGGGCGGATCGGGAGGCGACCGCGACAACCCCGAGACCTGCGACGAGGCGCGAGCCCAGCGAAGCTACATCGGCTGCGACTTCTGGCCGACCGTCACGTTCAACCCGGTGTACACGAACTTCGACTTCGCGGTGGTCGTCGCCAATGGCGGCAAGGAAACAGCCGAGGTCAGCGTGAGTCGCGGCGGGAACGCCGTCACCAGTGTCAGCGTTCCTGCGGGGACGCTCGCCAGCATTCCCCTCCCCTGGGTAGACGAGCTCAAGGGGCCCATGTTCGACGCCCAGACCACTGGCGGCAGGGTGAACCAATCCGTGTTGGCCCGCGCGGCTGCGTACCACCTGACGAGCAGCACCCCAATAACCGCATGGCAATTCAATCCGCTCGAGTACGAAAAGCCCATGTCGAGCTGTCCCGTTGCGCCAACCTACGGCGACGGCGCCCGCTGCTTGTCCGTGAGCAACGACGCAGCGCTGCTCCTGCCCGCCAGCGCGATGACCGGGTCCTATCGGCTGTTTGGGCGCTCGGCGGTCAACGGCGGGGACACCTGGGGGAGCACGCCCGGTTCCTACGCGATCACTGCGACGGAGGCCGGGACTCAAGTGAAGATCCAGCTCAGCGCGGCCACGGCGTCAGGCAGCGGCGTAGGCGCGGGAAGCGCTGGGCAGACGCTCACGTTCGACCTCGAGCAAGGCGACGTGCTGGAGCTCCTGGGGGCCTGGGGCGCGTTCTGGGACGAGCCTCACGCCGATCTCAGCGGAAGCGTCGTGATTGCCAATCATCCCGTGCAGGTGATCGCCAGCAACGCTTTGTCCAGTGTGCCCAACGACACGGCCGGCTACGCCGATCACCTCGAGGAGGTCGTGTTGCCGGGTGAAGTGCTTGGGGACGACTACCTGGTTGCGCCTCCCAGCGCGCCGGATGGTCGAGTCGTGGGTCACCTGGTGCGCATCTACGGCAACGTGGACGGGACGCAGTTGACCTACCCGGGTTCCACACCGCCGAGCGGCGCGCCAACCAGCATCGATGCCGGGCAGGTCGTCGAGCTCGGTCCCCTCAGCGAGGCGTTCCGAGTCAGCGGCTCTCAGCCGTTTGGGGTTGGTTCCTTCATGCTGGGCGGCACCCTTCAGGATCCGTCAGGAAACGATGTCGAGACGCGCGGCGACCCAGCCTTCAGCGTGCTCGTCACGCCGAAGCAGTTCCGCAGGCAGTACACCTTCCTGGCTCCCGCGGACTACCTGGAGAACTACGCGGACATCCTGCTCGAGGAAGGCACTCAGATCACGCTGGATGGGAACGCGCTGAGCACCAGCCCAGCAGCTATTGGCACCACGGGCTGGTCCGTGGTGCGTGTACGCCTCGACGCGACCGGCGCCCATCGTCTGGAGAGCGATCGCCCCGTAGGCCTACAGGTCATGGGCTTCGGCCACGCGACGTCCTACTACTACCCCGGTGGCTTGAACCTGGAGCTGATCTCGGAGCCACCGGTTATCAAGTAGCGCCGAGCCTAGGCAAGTGCCTGGCGGCTCGCGCTGGGCTGGGCTGTCGACTACCAGCCGAGCTCGCCCTTCAGCAAGGTCACGAGGCGCTGACTCATCGCCTGATGAGTCGCCAGGCTCGGGTGCCAGTCGCAGCCGAAACCAGTGGAGTCCGTCGAGATGTCCACTTGTTTCACCCGGGAATCGCCGGCAGCGTTGCGCTGAGCAACCGCGCTTGCGATGTAAGTCTCGGCCTGGACCTGGTCGTTGCCAAACAGCTTCGGCGCGACGGTGCACAGAATCAGCGTGTCTGGGTAATCCCCACGGATTGATTCCAGCAGCTTCACGTATTCGCCCACGAACAGGCTCTCGCTAGGATCGCCGTCGGTGCTGAAGTCGTTGGTGCCTAGGTTGATGAGCACCACATCGGGCTGCCAGCTCGCAAAGTCCCAGGTGCTGCTCGCCTGGGTTGGCAGTGCGCGCCGGTGGATCTCAGGGAGCGGTTGATTCGTATCGGTGCCGTAGTTGTAAACCACGCCCTTACCCGACCAAGCGATGGTCGATAGCTCAGCGCCCAGTTCGCGTGCCGCTATCGCCTCGTAGGTTAGGTAGTGATTCTCTGTATCCGCGGAGAAATTACAGTACTGATCGGGTCCCTCGTTGCCGTAGCCACAGGTGATCGAGTCCCCCAGTACTTCGATGCGCCGACTCACTGGCGGCGGCGCGAGTAACTCCCCGTCAATTTCCACGCCCATGAAGTGAGTAGAGCCGTAAGAGCCTTCGGTGCGCCGGTACAGCTCAACGACGTGCTCCGCGTCCGCGAGGCCCTCGGCGAGTGTGTATTGCTGGGCACCGGAGGTCGTCGCTAGGCGCGGGCCGACCTCGCCATCCACCACCACCGTGTAGTAGTGCGCCGGGTCGTCCAGCGTCACGCGGATGGCGGTGCCTCTGAAGCGGGCAACCAGGCCGCTGCCTGACCAACCGAAGCGCACGCTCATGTCATCTTCGATGACGTGACGACCGACGAAGCGTAGGCCTGGTTCCTGCGCGCCGCCCGTACCGCCTGCGCCGCCTGACGTGGTGCCCCCGCTCCCACCGAAGCCCGCGTCGCCGCCAGACGCCGCGAGGCCTCCACTGCCGCCCGCGGCGCTTCCGCCTTGCCCGCCGCTGGCGCCACCATTGCCACCGCTGGTGCTGCCTCCGCTGGTGCTGCCTCCAGTGTTGGTGCTGCCTCCACCGTCATCACTGGAGCTGCAACCTGCCAGCGCCAGAAAGCCCGCGATCCCAACGCTCACAAGTGACCAACGCATCAAAACCCCTTTGTGGCGGCGAGCTTAGGACCCGCGAACGGGGAAGTCGATCGATGATCGCGGCTGAGACCGCCGCGAGGCGGGCGCCCGAGGAGGGAGCACCGCAGGAATACTTGGGTATTTTGAGGAGCGGACCGACGAGGCCGCCCGCCGCAGCAAGAGGATCGGGCGCGAGGACGATTGAATTCCCCGTTCGCGGGTCCTTAGCACCGGATATCCACGAGTGATATCCGGGCTCTCCGGAAATGAGCTAACTTCAGAGCCAATGACCCATGGAAAAGCGCTCGGCCACTGGCGAGTCTTCGAGACCAGTGGACTCGTGCTGGCTTTGTTTGGGAGCTTGCTAGCCTGCAAGGACAAGAGCGACGGTCGCTGCACCGCCAACGCCGATTGCCCGGCCAGTTCGTTCTGCAACGACGGCACTTGTCAGGTAGCGGCGCAGGCGCCGGTTCAGGCCCCTCAGGGCCTCCCTCAGAATCCAGGCGGAAATGGAATCGCCCCTGGCGCAGCGGCTGATCCGGGCACGGCAGCGCCTACCCCGCTGGCTCAGACAGTCACAGCGGGCGGCCTCGAAGTCGGAAAGCACGGTTGCACGATGCTCGACGGCACCGGTTCCTACAACCGCGTGTGCACCGTGAACACCAAAGCAGATGGCTCCGTCTCGGTGAAGGCGCCAGGAACCTCACTCAACCCCACGATCGGGTTCGAGTTCACCGGTACCGGCGGCCCCGACAACTACTCAATCAAGGGCAAGATGACCGCGTTCGACGCTTGCTCTGGGGACTTCACCTCGACTGCCAAGGTCGAGGACCTGGGAGGCAGCCAGTGGTTCATCGCCAAGTTCGCTCCCGGAGGTGCTGGTAGCGAACGCTGCAAGATCATGATCCGTAAGAACAAGCTCTAGCGTCCCTCGCCCGACGCCGACGCCATCCGAGAAGTAGCAGCCCGAGCAGGGACCAGGCCGGCGCCCCAGAGCGCCTTGCCGCACGGCAACCACAGCCAGCATCGTCGGACGCAGCATTCGCGCCGTCTGCGCCGGCGGACGAACCTCCCACGGCGCTGCTTCCACCCACGCCGCTCGCAGCGCTTCCACCCATGCTGTCCGATCCACCGCTTGCGGACGCACCGCCCGCCGGCGGCGCCCCGGCGCTTCCGGCGCTCCCCGTGGAGCCCCCCGCGCCCGCAGCTCCACCGGTGCCGGTGGGGCCGAGACGCCTCTCGCGCTGAGCGAGCCAAAGGTTCGGCGGATCCAGGTCAGCCGGCGCCATACCTTCAAACCACCAATCATACGGGGAATTCACTTCCGTCGCAGCCGTGCGGAACCCAACGAAGTTCATCCGAGGTCCGTAGTCGTCGGGAGGCAGATCCATGTCCGAGTCGGCGGTGACGTTCCAGAGGGTGTCGTAGGCGGCGGTATGCGGACCACGAGTCGACGAGCCGCCACTGGTAAAGGGACGCTTGCCCTGACCGGTGTCGATCTCGGTCCAGAGCGTGGTGTAGGGCGCTGACTTGTGATGGTCCATCGCCAGGTCCAAACCTCGACCCTGGGTGAAGACGACACCGGTGCCGTACCACTCGTTGGTCAGGTCGTGAACGAAGCGCTTGTTGACATCGAACCCAATGAACAGGTTGTCGCCGCCGTGACCATTGTTCAGCCCGTGGTGTCCCACGGCCGACCCTCGGTCTGCGGTGGTGTCGAGGAGCACGTCTTGTACCGTAGTGAAGAAGCAGCTCGTGATGTTGACGCCGTAGTCCGAGTTGTAGATCGCCACGTCTCGCACCCAGCTGTGGGCGAGCCCCGAAAAGTGCACGGCGTTGTAGCCAAGCTCGAGGAAGTGTCCCGGGTAGGTGGTCTCCGGAAAGCGAATATTCAAGTGCTCCAGGCCCACCTCCGTCGTGCGCGGCTCAAAGGCCAGGACCTGTGGAGTCCAGCGGGTTTCGATATCCAGGGGTAGGTCGCGCTCGAGTGTGATGCTGCCCGCGTCGACCGCCGCCACGCGGGAGTGAAACTCCATACCCCGGTCGCCGACGTTGTCGTCCCCTGCGGTCATCAGGTCCGCGTGCAAGCGATTCATCAGGCTCTTGTCGTTGTCGGTCTGCACGACTCGTATCCATTGCCCCACGGATATATTCGAAGTATCGCTCAGTTCGAGTACCCGTGTGCCGCGCCCGGCGTTTGCCGTTACGTCGCCGACCAGCTTCCCAGCATCGCTTCCCTTGGCTTCGATGAAGGCGCCGCCGAAGGACCATTTGCGGTCCCCAGCGCCGTACACGTCGCTCAAGTTCACGGGGATATCCAGCTGAGTCGCTTCTCGGCCGGCTCCTTGCAGCACCACGCCAGACGTCAACGTCACACGGGCGCGAATCACGAAACGCCCAGCCGGCACGCCGACGACACCTCCAGACGGCAGGCTTTGAATGGCCTGGTTGAAGGCGTCTGTGTCGTCGCCGTCGTCATCGGCGACCGCCCCGAAGTCCGTGACGCTCACGCTCGGCGTGAGCTCCGGTAGCGGGCTCTCGCCGGCGCGGTAGCCGGCGTAGGACCAGTCCATGATGCGGCCGTCAGGGATGAAGAGCTCACCCGCTTCGCCCCAGAGGTCGGAGGTGATACTCGGCAGGGCCTGAGAGCGCGCGTTGATGTCCTCCACCGCAGGGGAGGCGCAGGCAACGCAGGTAGCAATGCATGCTCCGCAGACCAACGACACCGATGTCCGAGGCAGTCCAGTCATCCCACGAGTGTATGCCGACTGAGCGACCTTCCCCGAGTCAGGCGAGCGCCTCAGCCTGAGGACGCCAGCTTTCCGGGCCTTCGAGCAAGGCACTTTCCAAGGGAAATATCGGCCGAATCAGCAGCGAGGACGCTGGCGCACGTCTCCAGACGGGAAGATCGAGCATGGCGCCAACTCACCGCTTGAATGTTCAGTTCCAACCGGCCCCGCCGATCGGTGCGCCACTGGGAAGGCCTGAGACGAGACTTCAGGTTGGCTGAGGCCGGCCGTAGTCGAAGAGGAGATGCTCCTGGCCGCTACGGATCCGACCGCACATGCCCCTCCGGCGGACTCGCTCGAGGCTAGCTTGGGGCGTGAGCTGGAGCGCGAACTGGCGGAGGGTGAAATCGAGCTTCCGGTGTTGCCGTTGGCGGCCCAGGAAGTAGTCCGCGCCGCCGGAGATCCGCGAGTCGACGCAGAGCAGCTGGCGGCGTTGATCGAGGAGGACCCAAGCTTGAGCGCGCACCTGCTCAGGCTGGCAAACTCGTCCTGGTTCCGAGCGCGCTCGGAGATCGGCAGCCTTGGCCAAGCCGTGGTTCGCATGGGTAGCGCGCGCGTGCGCGAAGCAGCGCTGGTGATCGGGTGCCAGACGGCAGTGTTCTCTGCACCAGGCTTCGAAGGCGAGGTCCGCCGCATCTTCCGCCGTTCCTTCGCTTGCGCCCTGTTCAGCCAGGAGATCGCGAGACACCGAAGAGACAACGTCGACGACGCGTTCACTGCTGGCTTGCTGCTGGACGTTGGATATCCGGCGCTGCTCAGCGCGGGTCGCCGGATTGCGCTGCGTCTGAAGTGCCGCAGCCGTCCTGCCCTCATACGCAGCGCCGAAGCGCTGCACCCCAGAGCAGCCGCGACGATCTTCCGCGCGTGGCAATTTCCAGAGCGCCTGGCTCGGGTGGCAGAGTTTCACCACGCGACCTCGCCGCCGGACGACATCTCGACGTTGGTCTATCAAACTCACCTTGCTTCTTGCCTCACGGAAATAATCCTGGGCCGTCAGGCGACCACAGACCGAGGAGCTTGGAGCGCGGCTTTCGAGCACGAGAGCCTGCTGCCGCTCGAGCTGTACCCCGACGATGTGGAACAGATCACGAAACAGGCGCCACGCATCCTAGATAGCCTCGGTGGTGTGATTTGAGCTTCGACCTGCTCGTCATCGGCGCCGGCCCCGGAGGGCAAAAGGCGGCGATCCAGGCAGCGAAGAGCGGTGCCCGCGTCGCACTCATTGACCCGGCCGCCCGTGGGGGAGGCGCGTGTGTGAGACAAGGCACGATTCCCAGCAAGACGCTGCGCGAAACCGCGCTCGTCATGGCGCGCACGCGGGACAAGAGCGGAGGAGTAGCTGACTTGACGCTCCCCTCGGACCTTCAGCTGCAGAGTTGCATGCTGCGGAAGCGCGAAGTCATCGACGCCCACGAGAGCTTCATCGACGCGCAGCTCGACCGCAACGGCGTGGAGCGCTTCCAGGGCAAAGCGCGCTTCATTTCCCCACGCGAGCTAGAGGTCGTGCGCATCGGACAGGCTCCGCTCCGCCTGCGGGGCACTCGCGTGATCATCGCGACCGGATCTCGCCCCGCGGCTCCCGACCAGATCCCTGTGGATCACGAGCACATCTTTGACAGCGACTCGATTCTGAGCATGGGCTACCTCCCGCGGTCGCTGCTGGTGCTCGGCGGCGGCGTCATCGCGGCCGAGTACGCATCGGTGTTCGCCCAGCTCGGAGTGCGCGTCACGCTCATCCATGGCTACCCAAGCCCGCTCGGCTTCCTTGACGCTGAGCTGGTGGCCTACTTCGTCGAACAGTTCGAACTCAGCGGCGGAAGGCATTTGCCAAACTCGAGAGTGCAGCGTTGCACGCTGGCTGGCCTGCGGGGCGTCAGCACCGAGCTCGAAGATGGCACCGAGCTCATCACCGAGAAGGTGCTGGTGGCGTCGGGTCGCGTCGCCAACGTGGACCGCATTGGCCTGGAAGTGCTGGGTGTCGAGCTGAGCCGGCGAGGACATATCCCGGTCGGTACAGACTTCGAGACGACGTGTCCGGGAGTCTACGCCGTCGGGGATGCGATCGGACCGCCGGCGCTTGCATCCGCGTCCATGGAGCAAGGCCGCCGCGCCGCTTGTCACGCCCTCGCGATCCCATTTCCGCACGACACCGACCACATCCCCGTCGGAGTGTTCACCATCCCGGAGCTTGCCTCCGTCGGAGAAACGCTTCAGAGCGCCCGCAGGCAGGGCATCGACTGCGTGGTGGGCCGAGCGCTTTTCGCCGAGGTGGCCCGGGGCCACATTGCGGCGTCACCTTCGGGTTTCCTGAAGCTCGTCGTGGCTCTGAGCGGCACGGTCGTCGGCGTCCAGATCGCCGGTGAGGGGGCCGCTGAGCTGGTCAGCGTGGGACAGCTCGCAGTCCGCTACGGAGCGCAAGCCTGCGACTTGGTCGATAGCGTCTTCAATTTTCCAACCCTCGCAGAGGCCTATCGCATCGCAGGACTGAGTGCCGTGGCCGCGCTGGAATCTGCTCGGCAAACCGTTGACGCGTCGCCCTCGGAGCGCCATGCACCGCCGCATGCCGCTGTATGACGCTACGGTCCCTCAAACCCTGAAGATGCTGAAGAACCTGAGCCAGTGGCTCGACAAAGCAGCGGCGCTCGCAGAAGCCAAGAGCTTCGACGTCGCCGTGCTGCTGAACTCGCGTCTCGCTCCCGACCAGTATCCGCTGCTCAAGCAGGTCCAGGCCGCGTGCGACGCCGCGAAGTTCGCCGCCGCCCGCGTAGCAGGCAAGGACCCGCCGAAGCACCCGGACACGGAGCAGACCTGGGAAGAGATCCGCGGTCGCATCAACAGTGTCGTTGCTTACCTGGAGGGCTTCAAACCTGAAGACTTCGCCGGCGCGGACGATCGCATCGTCCCGATCACGTTTCTGCCCGGAAAAGGCGCGAAGGCCGGTGTCTATCTGAACGAAATGGCGCTCCCGAACTTCTATTTCCACATCGTGACGGCCTACGCGATCCTGCGTCACAACGGCGTCGAGATCGGCAAGCGCGACTTCATCGGCGCCTTCGATCTGGTCGATCTGTAACCAAAGGCGCACAAATAGCGCACCGAAGCGGTCAGCCTTTCGGTCGACGGTGCTTTGGATCTAAACTACCGCCATGTCGCGGGTTTGGGGGTTAGGGTCCACTGGGCTGCTCTTTGGTGCGCTCTTCGTTTGTGCGTGTGCCGAGTCTGAGACGCTCAAGCACAGCGACGCGCCTCAGGGCGGCACCGCAGGCAGCGGTTCGACTGCAGGCAGCGACCAGGGCGGCAGCTCGGGACAAGGTGGCTCGGCGCAAGGTGGCTCGGCGCAAGGTGGCTCGGCGCAGGGTGGCTCGGCGCAGGGCGGCTCGGCGCAGGGCGGCTCAGCACAGGGTGGCTCAGCCCAGGGCGGCACTGCAGCGGGCGGAAACGCCGGCCAAGGCGCTGGAGGAAGCACCAGTGGTGGCAGTGCAGGCTCAGCCAATGGCGGCAACGCGGGCCAACCGAGCGGGATGGATCCCGACCTCGGGCTTCCCGACGGAAACGGGAGCGCCTGCAGTAACATCGGTGGTGGCTGTACCGCCGCCGATGGTCCCGGCATCTGTCGTATCTACAGTCAAACCGAGGGCCGCTGCGAGAGCTGCACGAGCTGCAACAACCTCAACCAGCCCTGCACTCAGAGCTCCGACTGCGACATCCTGTTTCAGTGCTATCAGGGCCAATGCATCGGTTTGTGCGATCTGAATGTGGGCTGCAGCGGCGTGACCGACTGGTGCGTGAACGTTGGAAATAGCCAGTACGGCGTCTGCGTGTACCCGAACTGAGAACTCGCTTTCAGCGAATACCTGCCGATTTTCCGCGTCAGACCGGCCTCAACGGACTCGTAGCCAAGACTCACACGGGCCTGGAACCTGGCTCGATCTGGCTATGCGTGTTACCCGAAGTCCAGGATGAGCGAAGTCGCCGAAACAACTGCGAAAGCGAGCGAGGAGCAGGACTCCATCGAGTCGAAAGAACCCGAAAAGCATGCACCAGAGGTCCAATCTGAGGCCCAACCGAGCGCGCGGGCGCCCAAACGACCGCCGCTACGTCGCTTGGTGCAATGGTTCACACGCAGCGATGAGCTAGCGAAAACTCAGGCAGCCCTCGCACAAGAGGGACCCGTCGCGGATTTCAAACGCCGCGCCGCCGCCGCGCTCGAGGTCGGGGAGCGCATCCTACGACCGATCGAACCACTGCAAGGTGGGAGCGAGTTACTTGCGCTGGAGGCGTTTACCCAGGCGGTCTTTTGGTCGATCGCCGCCATCAGCGGCGGCGCGCCGGCTTCCCGCGCGGAAGCGTGGAGTGAGCTCCCGGAGACGGACCGAGGTACGTTGAAGGAGGCTGAGACCTTGGCTGAAGTGTTCGCGGCGGACGATGCCACGCGTGGCGAACTGAGCAAGGCTGCAGCCCAGGCACACGCGGGGCAGTTCGCAGCGCTAGCGCGGCGCCTCGTGTCGCGAGTACACGTCCCCAATCAGCGTCTGATCGCGCTCCGCGCCCAGCGCGGCCTACGCTGCGGGGTAGTGGCAGTCATTGTCACGGCCACTGGCAGCTACGGGCTCTACGTCGCGAGCCGCGGGCCGAACCTGGCGAATACTGCCAAGTGGACTGCCAGCTCAACTCTGGACAACTGCACCCCAGACGAACACAAGTGCAGGGGCAAGGCCTTCACCCCTTTCTTCCACACCAACGAAGAGAACTCGCCTTGGCTCGAGTACGACTTTGGGGCTCGCAGGAGAGTCTCGAAGGTCGTGGTCGAGAACCGCAAAGACTGCTGCAAGGAGCGTGCGACGCCCCTCCTGATCGAGACCAGTGACGACCGCAAGACCTGGACCAAGGTGGCGGAGCAACGCAAGCCGTTTGACGACGTCACGCTCACGTTCGCGCCGACTTCAGCGCGCTACCTGCGGCTTCGCGTGCCGAGAAAGAGTGCGTTGCACTTCGAGTCAGTAAAAATCTACCGCTGAGCTCAGCACGCGCTGCCTGCCAACGGAGGTCGCTTGAGGCTCGGGCTCTAGGCCTCGCCCCCCCACACCGCGCGGAAACATTTAGCGCTCCCGACTACGGGATCTCGATCTCGTAGAGTAGCTGGTCGGGTCTACGCACGATCTTCTGCCCGTCGTAGAAGATACGCTGGCGATGAACCTCCACGACCTTGAGCGGCTTCTTGAAATCGTAGAACTCGCCGGGAGCCTGCATCCAGATGTGATCGGGGCGACCGATATGGGCCAACCATCGGTGGCGGCGCCCACCGTAGCGGTTCGTGTTGGAGAAGTAGCGCGCGACTAGCGCATCGAACCTGTCCTTGTTCTTCTGACGATAGATTGGGCGACCGAATTGCCGTTCTATCTCCTCCAGCTCCGAGTCGTCCGTGAGGTTGTTTAGGCGCGTCATCAGGCGGTAGTCCGCCGTCGTGCCCATGGTCCGCGAGAGCGTCTTCTCCCGCGTGACATAGCCAAAGTCGGCTTGGATGAAGCGCGTGTCGAACGGAGTAATGGTGAGCGGATCGATGACGTGCTTCACCCCGTCTCGGTCCACGCCGACCAGCGTGTAGTGCTCGAGGACTCGCGAGTCGTACCAAGCGACGCCCGTCTGCGGCCAAAAGTAGACTCGATCGAGGGAGAACCAGAGCAGAGCGACGCCAAACAACAGCCCCAGCTTGTGGCCCCAGATCTGCTTGTGGATCTCCAACCCGCCGCCGCGGAGAAAGAAGAAGATCGCGACATCAGTGACGATCCACTTCCAAAAGAAGATGCCGGAAAAGGCGAAAATTCCGACGTGGAGCAAGGCTGCCGCGAGCCAGTAGTAGCGGGAAATCCTTGGCGGGAGGAACATCAACACGATCACGCCGAGCTCGACCACGAACAGCGTATAGCCAGCGTTGATTACGTTCATGTGGCTCGCCGCGTGGACGATCTTGATGAACGTCTCTTCGCTGATGAAACCAAGCCACCCGAGGGAGTGATTGGTCATCGCCAGGTTCGACAGCTGGTTCTCCAGCAGCCAGCTATGAGCAGGCCCGTAATTCCACTTCGCTACGCCGGCGGCGAAGTAGTAGGAGCCCAGCGAGCAGAGCGACAAGAAGACGACGTGCTTGGTGCGTACCCAACGAAACACCGAGAACCAGACGCCTATCGACATGATGATCAGCATCTCGAACATCGGTCGATAGTCGAAGTCGTCGTGCCCAAGCGGAACGAAGCATTCCCGCATGAGAACTACCGAAAGCAGCGTGAACCAGGGCAGCGCCAACGGTGTTCGCCAAGTCCAAACGGCTAGCCCGACCAGCAGCGCGCGATCCACGAAGTGACCGCGATCCAGGTACATGTTGTAGTCGAAGGTGGCGCCGGCCCAGGCCATGATGAACACCATCACCAGGATGAGCTTGCGATAGGCCTTCCCGCACTCCCAGCGGTCCCAGCTGACGTCCCGCCTACTCGCGAGCACGAGCACCGTTGGCAGCACCAGGAACAGCAGGCTTGGAACGTGGGGGGCGTTGCGCTTCGCACTGTGGACGATGCCAGCGTAGTCCCGCTCAATCAGCGTCCAGACAATCACGGGTCCTTCGAAGACTGACCCCGGCAGCGACGCAAAGAACAGCGGTCGGAACAGCGTGATGGCAGCCAGCAGGATGCAGCAGACACCGATGAAGCGGATACTCGGCCGTTCTACGATCCGTCCGGAGACGGCTTTCCAGTAGGACTCCAGCGTGCCAGACATCGCTCGCGCACGCTCTCGAAGGGACACTGAACTCACGCCTCACTCTCGCTTGGACCAGTACTCATAGGCGGGGAACTTGCCAGCCGCCTGCGTCCGGCCAGCGCGGACGAATAGCTTGCGGACTGCTTCGACTCGATCGCTGCCACAGTTTGCATCTGTAACAACGTACTCGACGCTTCCCAAGCGATCGGCGATCGTATCGGGCCGAAGGGGCACGCGGGGTTTCGGAAGTTCATCTTCTTCGGGCGCAAAGCGCAGGACCGAGACGTCCTCAAGATCATAGATACCAGTGGCGTACCCCTTCGAAGCGCAGCGTACGAGCAATAGCTTGGCATTCCGCGCGGCGTTAGGGGGCTCCTTGGGCATCTCGCCCAGCGTCCCACCCTTCACTTTGCGCTGGTTGATGGTGTGCTTTGCGAACCCGAGAAATACAGCTTCACCCGCAACGCTGTCCCAGTAGCGCTGCTCCCCGTCGAGCCACAGGACGTGGGTGGCGCCGAGGTCTTTGAGTGCGCGGTGGACCTGCGCACGATCCTTTAGCAGGGCGTAGTTCAGCCCGAATTGCCACGGCCGGGCGTCGCGAATCGATGCGTGAGCGATGCCCAAGGTCATCACTTGATCGTGCATCACCACCCGTGCACCTGGCGGGAGCAGCTTGCCTTCCGCCTCGAAGGAGCTCTTCTTGGGGCCGAAGCGGGAGGCGTACTTCCCAGCATTGCCAGCCTGGAGGAGGTCCAATGTGGCCCGCTGAGGCGACTTGATCATCGAGTGCGTCGGAAGGAAGGGCACATCTCCCCCCCAAACCACTTGGAATGCGACCAGCGCGCCACTCGCGACCTTGAGCAGCGTGGAGCGTTGCTGCCAGATCAGGCACAGCACGGCAGCTACCACGACGGCCATTAGCGGGGTGATGCTCTGGAGATAGCGGTCTTGATGGCTGATCCAATACCAGCAGAACACACCGAGTTGCACCCAAGCGACCACAGCCCAGGTGCGCAACGAACGCCGCAAGAACAAGAGAGCCGGGAACAGCAACGTGTACAGAGAGCCAAAGACCGCTCGCTGCCCGTGAAACCGGGGCCAATCATTGGGAACGAACGAGAAGTCCAGCGTTGCCCAGAAGGACTGCTTCAGGCCGCTCCAATCGTGGTCAGCCGCCCACAGCTGGGTCTCCTCGAAGCGCACCCACATCTCACTGGAACCTGGCAGCCAAGGGCGGCTGGAGAACATCCCTCGCAGCATCGGGTACGCGGGGTCGCCGTAGTGGATCCAGTTCTTTAGCCAGTGGGGAGACCCGACCACCAGCCCAGCTAGGCCGAATGCCAAGAACCCCCAGAGCCAGCCCCAGCGCCGCTCGCTCTTCTCCGCACGGATATTCTGCACGAGCAGCGATCCACCACGGAAGCTCAGAGCGAGCCCAAGGAACGGCAGGGTCATGATGCCCATGGTGTACTTGGTCATCACCGCACCAGCGACGAGCGCCCCGAGCAGCGCGGCGTACCTCACCTCGAGGCGCTTCCACGCCAGGAGCAGCGCGAGGTACATCAAGGGTCCGTACATCGCCGCCAAGTGATCCGCCCCGCCGCTCAGACTCGAGTCGTAGAGCATTACCCCGGGGAACAAAAACCTCGCAACCCAGACCACCCGGGGGTCAGCGCCCGGGACGAGCCGCCGCACCACCGCTGGAATCGCCAGCAACGTGGTGCCCAGAAACACCATGAACTCCAGGTGCTGAGCCAGCACCATTTGATCGTGGAGCTTCGAGCCGGGGATCAGGAAAGCCCAAACATACAAGAAGCTGCCAAAGTGAGGCGCGCCAGCGAACACCCAGCCCTCGTTGAAGCGGCGAATACCGTGAGAAGCAACGTAGTCTTCCGCCACGCCCATGTGCATCGCGCGCGAGTCGAAGGACACGTTGTCTGGCGTCAGCAGGTTGAAGTAGACGAGCCCCAAGCACAGGATCCCGAAGACAAGAATCACCCACTGCAAGGGTCGCAAAGGTTGCTGGGAGTACCGGTCTTTCGTCGCTGCCAAGAACTGCCAGAGCGAACGCACGCCGACCAAGCACAGCACCGGCGGCACAAAGAAGAACCAGCCGTAGTAGAGCTGGCAGGCGCCTCCAAGCACCACCAGGAGCTGGAACTCCATCACTCCAACACCGAAAGCCAGTGCGAGGTGCTCCAGGGCGGGCAGTTCCTCGCGAGCCACGAGCTTGAGCGTCAAGTGCCCCACGGAAATGGAAGACGCAACGAACACCAGGCTGCACAGCCAGTAGGCCAAGATGCGCCAGGCGAGCCAGTCGCGGACCTTGTAGTAATCATCGGCGTAGCCGTGAGCGATCACCAGGCCGACGAGGCACACCATCAGGACGCCCAACTGGCGCAGCAGGCCCACCCAACCCGATGGTTCCGCACGCTCATCAGTCCCGCTTTCGCCGGCTGACGCGAGCTCCCCAGGGCGCGGCTTCAACAGCCTCTCCCAGAACTTCACGGCACTCGCCTCATGGTCGACTCACGCGTCAGGAGGTGCTCTGGATCCAGTCCCAGGTCCGCTTGAGTCCATCCTCGAGACTCGTCGTGGCGCGCCAGCCGAGCACTGCTGCGGCTCTGGACGGATCGCCAAAGCGTCGGCTACCTGCCGTCCAGTCCGCGGGGCCCGGCTGCTTCGGCAATGCCTTACCGCTTACTGCGATCATCGTGTCGAGCAAGTCATTCACGGTCGTCGGGACCCCAGACGCGACATTCAGCACCTCGCCCGATGCGTCCACGAGCGCCGCCCGAAGCGTGGCCTCGACCACATCGTCGACGAAAACGTAGTCCAGGCTCTGTTCGCCATCTCCGAACACGATGGGCGCCTCGCCGCGGCTGAGTCGCTCGAAGTTCTTCACGATCACGGACTTGTAGCCCATACCCGCGAACTGTCGCGGCCCATAGACGAACAGGTAGCGCAGCGCGAGATAGGGAACCTTGCGCTGCACCCACAGATAGTGCAGCAGGTGCTCGCCGGTCAGCTTCGAGATCCCATACACGGTCTGGGGGCGAGGCAGCTCCGTCTCGACGAAGGCGTCGCCCTGCATGCGCCCGTAGGCGTACAGGGAGGAGCTGAAGACAATCTTCTTCACGCCCTTGTCTGCCGCCAGCTCATACAGCCCCAGCGTGCCCTCGATGTTGGCTCGAGCAACTCGCGTCGGCTCGTCCTTCGACTGGTTGTGTTTCTCTGCGGCAAGGTGAAACAGAAAGTCACAACCCTCCAGCGCATCCGCGAGGTCCTCGATGGGATCGCTTCCGAGCGTGTGGCGAACCAGCTGGACCCGATCTGAGTAGTCGGCCAAGTTCGCGAGATCACCGTAGCGCAGGCTGTCGACTACCCAGACGCGCTCAGCGCCAAGATCCACGAGCCGCTTGACCAAGTGTGAGCCGATGAAGCCCGCCCCACCGGTCACGACTACTCGCCTTTGCGACAGGTCTGGCTGGGCGCCAGCAGCGACTTCCGACATGGGGCGACTGATAACTCATTCCGCACACTCTCGCCAGCTCGCAAACCTGAGCCAACGCGTGGGCAAACCACGGCAAATTTGCGCGAAACATGGCTTTGGCGAGGACCGCGCCGAGCAAATCCGAATGTGAGCGCGGGCACCGCGTAGGCCCCAACGGGGTCGCCCCACGCCCGTAAACCCCGCTTCCGCGCAGCCCAGGAGTCTGGAAGTAGGAGTCGGCCGCGCTATGCTGCCCAGCCTATGACTGAGCCGCTTGAGCTTGAGCTTTCTGTAATCGCCCCCTGCTACAACGAAGAGTTGAACGTGCGCGAACTCGCGCGCCGTGTGGTCTCGGTTTTTCAGCGTGGCAATCTCCGGGGTGAGCTCGTCCTGGTAAACGACGGAAGCCGGGACAACACCAAAGGCGTGATCGAGGAGATGGAAGCCGCCTACCCCGGCGTCGTGGTTGGGTTGCACCATGGCGTGAACCAAGGCATCACGGGCGCTTGGAAGACGGGCGCAAGGGCTGCTCGAGCGCCCGCAGTGGCGATCATCGACGCCGACCTGCAGTACCAACCCGAAGACCTGCTGCGGCTCTACCGCACCTTGCTCGAGTCCAACGTCGACATCGTTCAAGGCTGGCGCTCCGCCGTAGGGCGCGAGCGAGGCACGCGCTATCACCTCAGCCGTGGCCTGAACAGCATCCTGAACGCAACCTTTGGCATGCAGCTGCAGGACAACAAGAGTGGCTTCTTGGTCACCTCCAAGGAGATCCTCGAGGATCTACTGACGTACGATGGTAGCTACTACTACTGGCAGAGCTTCATCATGGTTGCGGCCCATGCCAAGGGCTACTCCTACAAGCAGATCGAGACTCTGTTCGAGAACCGACGCGCAGGTACCAGCTTCCTCGATGGCAACGCTTACCGCGCGGCAGCGCGCTCGCTCGTGGATGTAGGTCGAGCCACGTGGGAGTACCGAGTCAAGACTCGTCCACCGGATACGGCGCGCCAGTTCTTGCGCCGGAACCCTCCGCAGTTCGAGCCGAAGCCGCGCTCACCCGCGAAGCAGGCACACTGGAAGGGCTACATGCAGGCCTTCAACGCCACGCACTGGATGATCACGAAGGACGTCGAGCACTACTACGAGAGTCTGAACCGCAGCCAGTGGCTGACCCGTGCACAGCTCAGGGAACTCCAAGACGAGAAGCTCCGCCGTCTCGTGAGGCACGCGTACCGCAACGTGCCCTACTATCGCGAGCGCATGCGCGAGCGCGGCCTCACGCCCCAGGACATCCGCGGCCAAAGCGACCTACACAAGCTGCCTTTCCTCACGAAGAAGGACATCCGAGAGCACCTCTATTTCGATATCCTCAGCGAAAATCACGACAAGCATCAGGTGCTGAAGATCAGCACCAGCGGTTCCACGGGCGAGCCTTTCGTGTGTTACGCGGATCGCGCGCAGCTCGAGTTTCGCTGGGCCGCCACGCTGCGCTCCCAAGAGTGGACCGGGTACGAATTCGGCGACCCCTGCGTGCGACTCTGGCACCAGACCCTCGGTATGTCCCGCTCACAGGCAGCACGGGAAATCGCGGACGCCAAGCTGTGTCGGCGCAAGTTCATCCCGATCTTCGAGATGTCCGACGCAAAGCTCCAGGACATGGTGCGCGAAATCGCCGAGTGGCAACCAGTCCTGATGGACGGCTACGCGGAGGCGCTCGATTTCCTCGCTCATTACCTGAAGGAAATTGGGAACGTCGACGTGCGCCCCACCGCCTTGATGAGCAGTGCGCAGACCTTGCCCGATCAGAGCCGCAAGCTGATCGAGGAGGCGTTCGGCTGCAAGGTCTTTGATAAGTACGGCTCTCGCGAGTTCTCGGGCCTCGCCTACGAGTGCAGCGCGCACACGGGGCACCACATCGTCGGCGAAGGCTACATTGTCGAGGTGCTGAAGGAGGGACGCCCGGTGGCACCGGGAGAAGTGGGCGAGGTCGTGATCACCGACCTCAACAACTACTGCCTGCCTTTCATCCGCTATCGGATCGGCGACCTCGCGGAGGCCATGGATCCCGACTTCGACTGCCCCTGCGGACGTGGGCTACCCCTCGTCGGCAAAATCGAAGGGCGCGTGCAGTCAATCATTCAGGGCACGGACAAGCGCTACTTGCCGGGGACGTTCTTCGCTCACTACCTGAAGGAGTTCGACCACGCGATCAAGCGCTTCCAGGTGGTCCAAGAGCGACCCGATGCGATGACTTTCCGCGTGGTTAAAGGTGAGCGCTACTCGGAGGACGTTCTGCAAGAAATCCTGGCCACCTTCCGCAACTACCTCGGCCAAGACATGCGCATCGACGTGGACTTCGTCGAAAACATCGAGCTGGTGCGCACCGGCAAGCGCTTGGCAGCGGTCTCGCGTCTGAACGTCGACTTCCAAGGTGACGCCCCCGAGATCAACCCAGAACTCAACTAGTGGCCTAGTGGCCCAGCGGAGAGCGAGGCGCGAGTTTCAAGACTCGCGCTTACGCGCGACACACAAGAGCGACACGCCGAACGGCAGCTTGCGCTTGGGCACCAAGAAGGACTCAGCGGCAAAGATCGCCTTGAGCGTCTGGTTCACCGGCGACGGTGGCACGGCGTAGGTGTCGTCGCCTTGGCGCTTGAGGAGCTTCTCTGTCGCGCGCCCCGCCAGGACGAGACCGAACAGGAACGTGTTGAAGTAAGTCAGGTGCTCGATCTCGAACAGCGAGCCGATCACCTGCCTCAACTCGGGAGCCGTGTAGCGCCGCCGGTGATGAGCAAGGTCGTCAGCGGGGCTCCACAGGAACATGAAGGCCGGCACGGTCACGATCAGCGCACCGCCCGGCGCGAGCGCCGCGCGCGCAGCCTCCAAACACGGCCGCTCGTCATCGAGGTGCTCGATCACGTCAGCGAGCAAGACGACTGACGCTGACTCAGGCGGCACCCCTTCGAGATGGTCGAGGTCAGCGCGGGTGACATTATCGATCCCTTGCAGCCGGCAGAACTCCACCGCCTCAGGAGACATGTCCAGGCCATGGGCTTTGCCGTACTTCTCGAGCACCGGCAGGTTCGAGCCGGTTCCGCAGCCGAGGTCGAGCAACGTGCCCTGTGGCAGGCCCGCAGCGTGGACTTCGCTGAGCACGCGATCGAGGATCGTGCGCCGGGCGGCGTACCACCAGTGCTCCCGTTGAGCCTCGTTGATCGCGGCGTAGGTTCTGACGTCCATGGGTCGTGGGTAATACCTCAAGGCCGCCAGCGGTCAAAGCACGCCTCGTGAAGCGAGCCCTGCGCGCCAGAGCGCCGATGGTGTAAACCCCTCGAGCGAGGAGGAATACATGCTGGGCTATCGACTACTCGGAAAATCAGGGCTGCGCGTCTCGGAGATCTGTCTCGGCACCATGAGCTTCGGCGACGCATGGGGCTTCGGCGCTGACGAAGCCACGAGCCATCAAGTGCTCGACGCCTATGCGGCGGCTGGCGGGAACTTCCTCGACACCGCAAACAAGTACCACGGCGGGCAAACCGAAGAGATTTGCGGGCGCTGGCTAGCGGGCAAGCGCGACCGCTTCGTGCTCGCGACCAAGTACACGCTGTGCATGGATCACGACGATCCCAACTCGGGCGGGAGCCACCGCAAGAACCTGGTGCGCTCCGTGGAAGCCAGCCTCAAGCGCCTGGGCACGGACTACATCGACCTGCTCTGGATCCACGCCTGGGACGAGCTGACGCCGATGGACGAAACCCTGCGTGCGCTGGACGATCTCGTGCGCGCCGGCAAGCTCTTGTATTTGGGGGTGAGCGATACACCGGCGTGGGTCGTTTCCGCGTCGAACGTCCTCGCCGAGCTCCGTGGCTGGACGCCCTTCGTGGGCCTGCAGATCGAGTACAGCCTGCTGGAGCGCAGCGTGGAGCACGAGCTCCTGCGCATGGCAGACTACTTCGAGCTCTCGGTGCTGGCGTGGGCTCCCCTTGCGGGCGGCGTCTTGACCGGCAAGTACACCCGGGGCGACGGCGACATTGACTCCCTGCGGAAAGGCGGCAACGACTCCAGCGGCCGCACCAGCGAGCAGAACCTCGCCATCGCCCGGGAAGTGGATCGCATCGCGGATGAGCTCGGCGTGACATCGACCCAGGTGGCGACGGCGTGGGTGCTCAGCCAAGGCAAGCGCTGCATCCCCATTGTGGGCGCGCGCAAGGTCTCGCAGATCGAGGACACCCTGGGTGCCGCGACGGTCGAGCTCAGCTCGGACCACCTGCGGAGCCTCGACGAGCTGAGTCGCTACCCGATGCCGTTCCCACAGAAGTTTCTCGCAGGGAAATACATCAAGAACGTGATCTACGGAGAGAACGTGCGCGAGCGCATCCGGGAGCGCAAGGCGCGCGCGTGACCTCTCCCCCGAACAAGGTTCTGCGCTGGCCGTTCGTGCTCGCCGGGGTGCTGATCGCCCTGGCGCCGGTTGGCATTGCGATCTGGGGCTACCTCAAGGCCTTCAGCGCGGTCGGGGGAGAGTCGGTCGACCCCTCCCAGAAGGCGGTCGTCCTCGCGGAGGGGATCTCGAGCGCGATGAACGGGCTAGTGAGCGCGATCGTGTGCGTTCCCTTGGGCGCTGGGCTGATCCTCTACGGGGTGATGCGCAAGCGCGCCAAGCCGCAGCTACCGCAGCCCAGCGACTCCTGAGCTAACCCTTGAGCGTGGCCCACGCCTCGAGCGCCGCGCGGCTAGCCTCAGTCAGCCGCGGCCGTGAGGAACTCACCGATTTGTTTCAGCGCCGCGGGGGTGGTGTCGGCTTGCTTCCAGTCCTCGATCAGCTTCGCGTTCTGGGCGAGGCGAACGACTTCCCGCGAGGTCGACTCGGGGTGGTAGAGGTCGTTGCCCTTGGCCACCAAGATGGGAGTCTCCCACTCGCGCACTTCGTCGCGGGACGCGTTGAACAGAAACTGGTGGCGCGGTGCCGTGCTGTCAGGCGCGCCGAACATCGCGTGCTTGTAGGCGGCGAAGTCCGCTTCGGGGTGCTCCCCTTTTGCTTCTTCCGCCCAGCTATCGAACATCTGATGAAACGCTTCGCGGTTGTTCTCGAGGCCGATGGGCTGCAGCATCACGGCGCCTGCGACGCGGTCTTTTGCCGCACGGATCAAACCCGCAATGTAGGCGCCGCCGATGCACATGCCCATCACCAGGAAACGCTCGACACCTAGCTCGTCGAGTAGCGCCAGCTGATCTTGGGTGTGCTGGTCCCAGCCCATTCCAGGTTCGATCGGGCCGCGGGACTGTCCAGCGTTGCGCTGGTCCATCGCGATGGTGCGGAAACCGGTAGCGAATTCCCGCAGCGGATTAAACGGCGCCTTTTCCCACACACCGATGTGGGATCGCATGCCGCCGGGCGCGATCAACAGCAGCGCGGGGCCGCTGCCCGAATCCTCGTAGTGAATCGTGGTTTGGTCTCGAACGAAGCTCGCCATGGCGAGGAAATACCAGGTCTGAGTGCAAGCTGGCACTGCTGTTGCTGTGTGGCCCGCTGAGAGCGGACACGACTTGCATGAGCGCTGAAAACTGCCAGCCTCTCCCGCGCGTTGGGTGCAGCGGTACGCAGGGGTGGGCAACGCGCCACGCAGTCGCTTTGAATGGTAGGAGAGCGAGAAATGACGCGAGGATTGAGCTGGATTCTGGGGACCTTCATCACCTTGGGGCTTGGCAGCGCGGCGGGGTGCTCCGACAGCAAGGGCAATACGTGCGACGCGAGTGGTCAGCAAACTGCCGCGCTCGAAGTGGGCTGCCACGGTAGCGCAAAGTCCTGCCGCTCGATCGGCATCTCTACCGACAGTGGGAAGGATGCGTGCTCACATCAGGACGGCTGCGAACTCTCCTACGAATACAACGATTGCCGCGGTGACGCCACGCGCTGCAGCGAACTCAGCGAAACCTACTGCCGCGATCAGATCGGCTGCACCTGGGAGGACGGCACCGGTAGCTCCGGCGGCGGTTCCGCGGGGAATGGCTCAACGGTCCCCGGGCAGCCTAGCGGTGATCCCTGCGCCAGCAGCGGCAGCGGTGGACAGGCTGGTAGCGGCACCTCTCCCGGCAGCGGTGGCACCGCCGGTACGATCAACTCGGGCGCCGGTGGCTCAGGGCTGCCCAGTACCGGGGGCTCTGGCTTCGGGGGAGGCCAAACCGGTGGCATGTCGTCGGGCCCAGGTGGGAGCAGCAATCCTGGAACTGGTGGTTCGGGCTTCGGCGGTGGTCAAACCGGTGGCATGGGACCCGGCGCAGGCGGAAGTGGCACCCCTGGCAGTGGAGGCGCGGGTGGCGCGTCTACTCCTGGTTCTGGTGGAGCGAATCCGGGCGGCAATGGTTCTGGAGGCAGCGGCACGCCAGGCAGCGGAGGCTCTGCACCCCCGAGCCCCTAACCTGCGTTCCAATTGCCCCGCCGACGCCTGAGCCACCACGCGAGGCCGCCGAGCCCGGCTGCGCCCACCATGGCGGTTTCGGTCCAGCTCGCGAGCCCCAACGCACCGGGTGAGCACACGGAGTCATGCCCGGAACCGGCGCGCCAGAGCGGCGCAGGCTCCAGCGAAACCTCACATCGTTCCCCTCCGCCCACGACGTAGGACCGCGTGATCCTCGCGGATAAAAAGATCGGCGCCGCCGCGAGCAACGTGAACGCGCACAGTGCGACGGAGGCGGTGTCGACTGCCCGCCACCCCGTCCGCCCGGCCCAGAGCAGCCCCGCCAGCGAAACCAGGCACAGCGCCGCACATGGCCCGGCGTAATATTCTGCGAAGCCGTGCCTCAAGCCGTCGATTAGCAGCCATATCAGCGGTGGTGACATCAGCACGACGTGGCCAGCGAGCTGACTCGTGAAGCAACGCCAGCCTGTGAGTCGAAGTCCACGTCGAGTGAGCGCTACCCCCGCGCTCAACGAGATCAATGACAGCCCCAAGAACAGCTGCCAGGGGAAGTGGCTCGGCGTGCGGTCGACCACCTGGAGCAACCCGTACATCTGTGCCACGGCGAACAGCACGAAGAGACCGCTGGGGGCGCCTCTCAGTACACGGCGATGGGTCACCGGCGGATCGGGCGTCTGCTGAGCCGAGCGACGCGCGACCAGCGTGAGCGCAGCGCAACCGAGGCCGAGCAGAAGTGCGTCGAAGACAGCCGGCAGGGTGAAGAACAACTCGCTCGGAACCCGGCGATAGCTCGGTCGCTCGAGCAGCTCGACGAACGGGCCGAGCATACCGAAGAGCGTGATCCCAAGCAGAGGAAGTACGGCGGTGCGCACGACTCGCCCGCGCCGACCCGCGAACGTCGACTCGGGATCGCTCTCCGGCCCCGGCATGGCGTTGACTCTGCGGTGCAGAGCCCGCGGCGTCAACGGCGCGCTGCGTCGCACAACAGTTCCTCAAGTCCTACAGGTGGGCGCCGATCAGAGGACTTGGAGCCTCTCTCAGCGGCAGCGCCGCGCAGTGATCAAGCCATGTCAGCCCGCAACATCTTCCTCGGTCTAAGTGCCCTGTCCGGCGTCACGCTGCTCGCGCTCGCGCAGCTCTGGCCTGGAGCCTACCTTGGCTTCGTCGTGCTTGGGCCGCTAGTCGCGCTCGGGGTGCTGGACATCTTGCAGCGGCCTCACGCCATCCGCAGGAACTTCCCCATCATTGGTCACGGGCGCTACCTGCTCGAGAAAATCCGCCCAGAAATCAATCAGTACTTCATCGAGTCGAACACCGATGGGACTCCGTTCAGCCGGGAACAGCGCTCCTTGGTGTACCAGCGGGCCAAGAACACCACGGACACGATCCCGTTTGGCACCCAGCGCGATGTGTACGCCGAGGGCTATGAGTGGATCAATCACTCCCTGATGGCGCGAGCGCTCCCCGACGAACCACACCGCGTGACCATCGGCTCGAAGGCTTGCTCCCAGCCGTACTCGGCCGCCTTGCTCAACGTGGGCGCGATGAGCTACGGCGCCTTGAGCGATGCCGCTGTGCGTGCCCTGAACCGCGGCGCGAAACTTGGAGGTTTCGCCCACAACACCGGTGAAGGTGGGCTCAGTCCCTATCACCTCGAGGGCGGCGGCGATCTGATTTGGCAGATCGGCACGGGCTACTTCGGCGCCCGGAGCGAACAGGGCGGATTCAGTCCTGAACGCTTCCGAGAAAACGCACAGCGCCCCAACGTGAAGATGATCGAGATCAAGCTGAGCCAGGGTGCAAAGCCGGGTCACGGTGGCATCCTCCCGGCGAGCAAGCTGACGCGCAAGATCGCGGATATCCGTGGGGTACCGATGGGCCGCGACGTGCTCTCCCCCCCATCCCATGCTGCATTCCGCACGCCGATTGAACTACTGAAGTTCGTGGCTCAGCTGCGAGAGCTCAGCGGCGGCAAACCGGTCGGCTTCAAGCTGTGCGTGGGACGACCCGTGGAGTTCTTCGCGATCGCGAAGGCAATGCTCAAGACCGGCATCGTCCCGGACTTCATCACGGTGGACGGCGCCGAAGGCGGCACCGGCGCTGCACCCCTCGAGTTCTCCAACGTGGTGGGCACACCGCTGACGGATGGCCTGATCCTGGTGCACAACACGCTAACCGGGATCGGCGTGCGCGATCAGGTTCGGATCCTTGCTTCCGGGAGGATCATCAGCGGCTTCGACGTCGCGCACAAGCTCGCCCTCGGCGCTGACGCCGTCTACTCCGCACGCGGGATGATGTTTGCGCTGGGTTGCATTCAAGCGCGCCGCTGCAACAGCAACGACTGCCCGACGGGGATCGCGACCCAGGACGAGCACCTGATCCAGGGCCTCGTGGTGACGGACAAGGCGCAGCGAGTCGCGAACTATCAGCGGAACACATTGCACGCCTTTCAAGAGCTGCTGGGAGCCACGGGGCTCGAACACCCAGCGGAGCTCCGGCCATGGCACATCCAGCGGCGGGTCACGCCAACCCGCGCCGCGAGCTACGATGAGATCTTCGAGTTCTGCGCGCCAGGCGCGTTCCTGCGCGGTGAATTTCCAGAGGGTTACGAACGGGCCTGGAACGCCGCCCTCGCGGAGAGCTTCGAGCGACGGCCGAGTCTCCCGCCGCGCATGTCTCTCGTCGCGAGCTGAACACGCGCTCGCGCTGAGTTCCGTCAATGGCCCCAGGACCTGCGACTGCTGACCGAGCAACTTTTGCGCCAGAAAAGGCCACGGGCGCTCGCGACGACGGCAAATTCGAAAATCGTGTCACGCGGCTCCTTTGACCGGGGTTGTCCCTGCAAACCCCAACTAGACGGGGCGAGCGGTATCGACTGGCTCGCACCCGACGTACAAGGAGCGAGTCATGAACACCCCCAGGGAGAACCACATCTGGACCATCGTCCGCCAAGCTTACGAGACCGCGAAGACTCAGCGTCAACTGTGGTTGTTCGGGCTGTTCGCGGCGGGAGCTGGCGGGGTGAACCTCAAGACGCCCGGCAGCGCCACCCCCGCCTGGGTCCTGTATGCGGTGATCGCCGCCAGCGTCCTCGGTGTCATCGCGCTGCTGCTGCACCTGATCAGTGAAGGCGCGCTCATCCACGGCACGGCCCACAGCCGTGACGGCGGCCGCACTTCGGCCGCGGTCAGTTTCCGCACGGGAGTGAAGTTTGCTCCCCGGGTCGCTGGCATCAAGCTGGTGACTTGGTTGGCGACGCTCCTGAGCGTCGTGGTGATCGCAGCACCCCTCGGCATCGCTTACGTGGCAGGCGCTTCACTGGTCGCTGGCGCTGCTGCCAGCCTGCTGCTCGGCATCGTCAGCATTCCGCTGCTGCTCACGATTCACCTGCTGGGCACCTACGCGCTGCGGGCGGCGGTGCTGGAGGGCCGCGGTGTCGCCCAGTCCATTCGCACGGCACGCCAGTTCCTGGCCGGGCGAATCGTGCCGTCGCTGTGGCTACTCGTAGCTCAAGCGCTGGGCTCCAGCGTGGGGAGCCTCGCAGCCCTGGTCGTTGCGCTGCCCATTCTGGCGCTCGGGCTCGCGCTCTACTTCGGTGTGGGCTTCTTGCCCGCGGTGATCGTCGGTGCGCTCTTGATGATCCCAGTCGCCGTCAGCGTCTCCGGCGCGGTGGGGACCTTTCGCTCGAGCTTGTGGACCCACCTGTATCTCGCCGAGCGCATCGAGCGCGCGTGACCTCACGGAACTAACGTGTACGCGCTGTTTGCCCTACTCTCGGCTCCCGCTGCAGGCTTCACCCCAGCGGGAGCCGCCGCATCGAGCGATGAAGCCGAGATCCAGCGGCACGTGCTCGCGGCCCAAGGTGGCGACGTCCAGGCCCAGGGAGAGCTCTACCGTCAGCTCGCGCCGAGCGTGTTTCGCGTGCTGCGCGGCTTGACCAAATCTGAAGCGGACGCCGAAGAGCTCTTGCAAGACACCTTCGTGCGCGCCTTCAAGAACCTGAAGGGCTACCAACCGCGAGACGGAGCGCGCTTCGTCTCGTGGCTCATGACCATCGCGCGCAACGCCTTCTTCAACCGGCGCCGCAAGCTAGGGCGCCTGGCGCCCCTCGAGCCTGAGCTGGCGGAAAGCCTGGAGCAAGGCGCCGCTGGTGAGTCGACGCTCGACCTTCGCAGCGCCCTCCTGCTGGTGCTGGCCGAGCTCCCGGAGCGCGACCGCTGGATCGTCACGTTACGCTACGGCGGCGAGCTAACGGCAGACGAGGTGGCCGACGAGTGTGGCGTAACGCCGGCCAATATCCGCAAGGTAACGCAACGTCAACGTGAGTACCTGAAGTCCAGGCTACAGAGCCTGGGCTTCAGCGAGGAGGACCTAGCATGATGAGCGAAGAGCACGCAGCGACCTGGTTTCAGGCCCTCTCCCCCAACCCAGAGCGCTTGAGGGAGCTCGAGACGGGGATCCAAGCGCGTCTCGCGGCTCGAGTCGCTACGGCTGATATCCCGTCCCTCAGCGCCGAGTGGGCCACGCTGCTCCGGGAAAGACCCGTGGCCAACACGCTGCTGGTCGCTGCGGCGGCGACGGTGCTGGCCATCTCGATCCCGTTCGGGGCACTGGCTGCCGCGGCGAAGCTCTTCGCTTGAGTTAGCCGGGCCGTACACCTCGTGTTGCCTCGAGCAGCCCCGTGGGGATACCCTCGTGGAAAGTGCCGAACCTCTCGCTGAAGCGCAAACCAAGTCTCTCTTCCTTTCGCCGCATCGCGATTGGCACCTGGAGGGACGCGCACGACCCGAGCGTGTATGGCACGTTGGAAATCCGCGCGGAGAAAATCATCGCCTACGTGGACGCCTTTCGCGAGCGCACGGGCAAGCACCTCACGCTCTCCCATGTGATGGCGAAGGCAGTCGCCATCACGCTCTCCGAGATGCCGGATGCCAACGCCATCCTGCGCTTCAACCACATCTACCTGAGGGACGAGATCGGCGTCTTCTTTCAGGTCGCGATGGAAGATCCGGAGAGCGGAGAGATCGATCTCAGCGGGGCGACGGTGTTCGACGCACACAAGAAGACGCTGCTCGAGATCGTCGAGGAGTTCGAACAGAAGGTCTCCCGCGTCAGGCAGCGTGAAGACAAGAACCTCGAAGGCTCCCGCCAGCTCTTCAAACAAATCCCTGCCTTCTTGCTCAACCCGGCGCTTGACCTCATCGGTTGGCTGTCCTTCGCCGCCAACCTGGATTTGCGCTGGGCGGGGATCCCGAAGGACCCGTTTGGCTCCGCGATGGTGACGAACATCGGCAGCCTCGGGCTCAAGGAGGCGTACGTCCCACTGGTGCCATACAGCCGTGTCCCCTTGCTGATCGCGCTCGGGGCGATCTCAGATGAGCCGGTAGTGGAGAACGGTGAAATCGTGCCGGGTAAGGTGCTGCGCGCGTTCGCAACCTTCGACCACCGGGTGCTCGACGGGATGCACGCCGCGCGCATGAGCAAGACGGTGCGTCGCGTGTTCGAAGATCCCGAAGTCGAGCTCGGCGCGCTACCCTAGCGCCGCATGAAGTGGGCCTGGGTACGTAGCCATCTCGGGGTCTTGCTTGGCCTCGGCCTGTGGGCCTGCCAGGGGACGACGCCGACGTCGGTCGGCCCGCCCACACCGTCTGCGGCGCCAAGCGCCGAGCCGGAACCCAAGGACTCGCTCGAAGCACCCTCACCCCCGAATCCAAAACTCGCGCCGACGCGGGTGTCGCTGAAGGGCGCGCCCAAGGCCAGCACGGCTCGCGAGTCCACCGCTCACTCCGGCGTGGTGGGCGTAGTGATCGGCATGCGGGAGCGCGAGACGGACTGTTTCAAAGTCGAAGAGCTACGCATCATCAATGAAGTCTTCCTGAGCGGCACGTCTCCCCAGGGAAGCACAGAGGCCGCAGAGCATGAAACGCGTGCGCTGCTGCTCTTGCCTCGCGAGCGCACTTCCGTTAGCAAGGACTGCGGGGCGCAGACCGAACGATTTGGCCTCGAGGAGCTGAAGGTAGGCGACCGCGTCGCGGTGTCCCTGGGGTCGTCACCCTTTCCACAGCGACGGGACGGAGCGGAGCGGCCACTCTGGCAGCGGCAGTCTCGAGTACTCGCGATCGCTGGAGTGCACAGGCTCCCGGAGCTGATGCGCACGCTGCCGCCGGTGAGCTATGACAGCGAGGGGGAGCAAACGGAGCTCCTCTCCACGCACCCCGTACCAGGGACGCCAGAATCCGCGCGGCAACTCAACCACGCTCCGCGCTTCGAGACACGGGGCGACGAGATCTTCGATCACGCGCAAGGCATCGCCTGGCAGAAGCAGCCTTACGACAAACCGCTGCAGCTGTTCGAGTCCGGCTGGGCGTGTGAGGCAGCGCGCACGGCGGGCCACGACAACTGGCGGCTGCCGACGGCGCGTGAACTGCAAACGCTGTTCATCGAACCGGGGGCAAAGGCCGTGACCGGACCGCGCTGGGTTGACGCCGCGCTGTTCGGCGACGCCAAGGAGACCATCTGGTGGACGCGCACCGACGACGATGGCTTCTTCGTCGGCTTGGCGGACGATGGAGAGGTCGTATCCACCCACTATGACTCGCCGGATCCTTACGGCCCTTACCGCGTCCGCTGTGTCCGCGACATGACCGCGCGCCGGGAACTCCCCATCGAACAATTCCGCAAGGATACAAACACCCTGAGCGACCCAATCTCGGGGCTCGAGTGGCAGCTCCCCGCGAAGCCTCGGCAGCGCCACCAGGCCGACGCAAAGCGGCGCTGCGAAGCAGGAACGTTCGCGGGGCACGACGACTGGCGCCTGCCGAGCGGTGCGGAGGCGCTCTCCTTGATGAGCCGTTGCCCGAGCGCGCTCTTCGAGTGGTCGGAAGAGAGCAATGTGCGCGACGTGTGGCTCGACGCCAGGAGCCCTGACGGCAAATACGGGCTGGCTGCGCGCATGTGTGACTACGCGCCGAGCCGAGTGGGTGTGTTCGACTCGGAGGAGACGCTAGCCTACTCACTCTGTGTACGAACTCAGCTCGCAGAGCGCCCGAACCCGAGCGTGTCGTGTCCCGAAGGCAGCACTGACCGCCGCGACGCCCAACACGTGGAGTGTGTGAAGGGCACCCAGCGGGAAGGCCGGTTCGTGCGCTTCTACCCGAGCGGTGCGGTGTTCGAGATCAGCAACTATCACCAGGACAAGCTCGACGGTGCGTTCACGCTCTACCACGAACAAGGCAGCGTCTGGCTCACCGGCAACTACGCCCAGGGCCAGCTGGACGGCGAGTTGATCGCTCAGAAGCCGAGCGGCGAGCGGCGCACCACCCAGCGCTTCACGGCAGGAGTCCCCAGCGGGACGTGGCACTTCTACGGTCCCGGCCAACGCGAGGTCGAATGGGTGGAAATGAAACGCGGCGAGCCCCAGCGCGGCGAGCTGAGCGAGGTGTATGAAGGGGGCGACACCAGCAAGACGCCCACCGCGCGAGGGTTACCCCACGGAATCGAAGAGTTCCGCACCTTCGAATCGAACTACACTCGCCGCAGCGTCATCGTGCTGGGGCAGCCAGATGGAGACTACGAGGTGTCGCAAGACGGCGAAGTGACTCAGCGGGGGAGCAAGCGAGAAGGGCTGGAGCATGGCCTCTATATCCGCGCCCTCGCCGAAGGCGAAGAACGCGTGATGTACGACCGCGGTCGCCTGGACGGCGCCTACGTGACGCTCGACGGAGTGGGCGACGTGATCGCGCGACGGGAATACGACCAGGGTCGGCCCAAAGGCAAGTGGGTGCTCAAGGACCAAGCCGGGAAAGTCGTCCAGCGCTGCACCCTGGATGAGCACGGCAACGGCGTGGTGCTGTCCTACGACGGCGATGGCCGCACAAACCGCGAGGAACCCTACAAGAACGGCCAGCTCTCCGGGACCGTGCGCAGCTACCGCTCCGGCAAGCTCGCCTCCGAGGAGAGCTACCACGCAGGCAAACTCGATGGCCGCAGTATCCACTACGCCACGAGCGGCAAGCCGAGCAGCGTGGAGCACTATCGCGCTGGGCGCCGAGAGGGCCTCAGCGAAGAGTTCTATGACAACGGCGAGCCACGCGAGCGCGGGCGCTATGTGGCGGGGAAGCGTGATGGGATCTGGCAGTTCACGATCGCCACCGGCGCAAGCTTCACGGCCACATTTGCCGCGGGGAAACCAATTCACGGCGGCTGGGAGTAGCCCTGCGTCGCGAAGGAGTCAGGGAGTGTTACCGAACAGCTGGACGCAGTTCGCGCGACAGTCGACGTACTGCACGCAGTCCAGCTCGCCGTTGCAGCTCGCGTGGGCGCCTGAGTAACACGCCCCGCTGGGCACCAGCTCCGGAAAGATGCACGAGTAGCAGTCGATGTTGCCTGCGTCACCGCTGCAGTAGCTGGGGCACGCATCGCTGCACAGTTGAGGGGTGCACGCGCACTGACGGGTCACGGGAGCAACGGCTTCCCATGCCGCGTGCGCTTCAGAACAGCAAGCAACACAGTTGCCCGCGCCACCGACTGCTTCGCATGCGATGTCGTCTGGCCCGAGGTTGAGCGCTGCGCCGCCGCCACCCGCGCCACCGCTAGCCCCGCCTGTTCCGGCACTACCGCCGTTACCCGCACTGCCGCTGTTACCCGCACTGCCGCCGCTACCAGCGGTCGCGCCTGCGCTCCCTGCAGCGCCGCCCGTTCCACCTCCGCCGCCAGTGCTCGAGCCGCAGCCGACCAACACCAGCACACACGCCCACCCAAGCCCGCGCATCGATCCAGCGTAGCGAATGCATCTCGCGGGCGCCACGCAATCACCGACGCGGCGCATTGGAAAAGCCACGAGGCACTGGTAGGCTGCTTGCGTGCCAGGCCCACCGTCTTCGCGTCGTGAGGATGCGACCACGGTCACCAACGTTGGACCGGAGTCTACTGCTGCCACTGATTCGGCGGTCCCCGCGTTGGTCCTGTGCTGGTCACGCACCGAACCCCATCGCGTGGGTGAAGTCGGCTTCGCCGCAAACAATGGCGAAATCAGCCTCTTCGGCAGGGGGACGGGTGAGGCTGGGGAACGCCGCCTGCTGTTCGCGCCGCTGCACCCCAACGCGCCGAGCGAAGGGCTGACGCTGCAGGGCAAAGGGATCTCCCGAGATCAGCTGCGGGTGACCCGTGAAGGCGATCGTTTGCGCATCGAGAACGTCGGGCGCTGCGCCGCCCAGCGCAACGGCGTGGATTTCCGCGCGGCACACTTCTCCGTGGGAGACACGCTCCACCTCGACCGTCAGGTGCTGCTTCTGTGTGTGTCCCGAGTGCCAGTACGGCCGCGGCCCCGCTTCTTTCCCGAGCGCGCCCTGGGCGAGTTTGGTCGGGCCGATGGCGTGGGTTTGATCGGGGAGAGTAGTGCCGTCTGGGCGCTGAGAGACCGCGTCGCTTTTTGTGCGCTCGCGGATGAACACGTGCTCGTCCACGGATCGAGCGGTACCGGCAAGGAGCTGGTCGCCGCCGCGGTGCACGAGCTCTCGGAACGCCGACGCGCGCGCCTGCTATCGCGTAACGCCGCTACGATTCCTAGCGGAATCGCCGCTGCGGAGCTGTTCGGCAACCGCAAAGACTACCCCAACGCTGGCGTCCCTGAACGCGCCGGCCTGGTGGGTGAAGCCGATGGATCGAGCTTGTTCCTGGACGAGCTCGGTGAGCTGCCACGAGAGCTCCAGAGCCAGCTCTTGCGCTTCTTGGACTCCGGGGAGTACACGCGCCTCGGAGAAGACCGCGCGCGCCGCGTTGACGTGCGCCTGGTGGCAGCCACGAACCGCGATCCGAGTGAGCTCAAGCACGACTTGTTCGCACGCCTCAAGCTGTCGATCGAAACGCCCGACTTGAACCAGCACCGCGAAGACATTCCGCTCCTGGCACGCGATCTGGTGGCCCGCGCCGCGAAACGCTCCCCGCTGCTCGTACAGCGCTTCGTGCGTGACACGAGCCGTGGTCCGGAGTTCTACGTCAGCCCACGCCTGATGGAGCGCCTGCTGCGTCACTCCTATCAGCTCCACGTGCGCGAGCTGGACGCGCTGTTGTGGCAGGCCATGGCCGATGCAGCGGGCGACGAGCTGGATCTATCGGAGGGCGTCGAACAGCGACTGTGCGGAGAAGGCGAAGGCGGCGCTGCGGGCGACGTGGCGAGCGACGACATCGACGCGGAGCGCCTGCGGGAGGTTCTGAGCGCCGCCAGGGGCAACAAGACCGAAGCCGCGAAGCAGCTCGGGCTCACGAGCCGCTTTGCGCTGTATCGCCTGATGAAGCGCTTGAACGTGGATGCTCAGTAGCTGCACGCTCGAGCAGCGCGCGGTGTTCAGCGACTTGATCCAGGAAGCGTTTCCTTGCGGTTTTGGAGGCGATCGCCCGCGCGCGCTGTTCGAGCTCTGTGGCTGCCTGGCGAGCTAGCTCTGCGGCTCGCTGCGTTTGACCCAGCGCCTCGCATAGCTCGCAGCGCACGAGCTGGAGGAGCGCGCGCCCTTCTTCGAACTCCGTGTCCGCGGCGAACAGCTGCGCAGCGCGACCCTCGACATCGACCATCGCTCGCGCATCGCCGCGCGCGAGCCCAACGCGCCCCAGCGCTGCGAGCGCCAAACCGAAGAGCGGCGAGTAGGGTTCGAGCAGTGCCTCCGCGCGCTGCGCGGCTTCTTCGGCATCGTCCAGCTGGCCCGCCTTGAGGTGAAGCTGTGCTAGGTACGCCCAGCACGCGCCGCTGAGCCGTGGATCGTCGACGAACGCCGCGAGCGCGGCACGTTCGACCTCGATCGCACGCTCGAGCTTGCCCAGCTCGCCGAGCACTGGGCCCCAGATGCACAAGAGCCACGCGCGGACGTGGACATAGCCTCGTTGCTCCGCCTCGCGATGCGCGGCCTCGATGCTGACGTTCGCCGCAGGGAAGTCCCCCAAGAGGGACTGACAGAAGCCGATTTCGCCGAGCGTCGCGCAAGCCGCGTTGCGCATCCCGAGCTGGTCGTAGGCCGCAAGCGCCGACTGCCAGTGCCGGAGCTGCTCGAAGTAGTCTCCAGCGTTCAGGGCGAGCACGGCGCGCAAGCTCGCGAGCTCCCCACGCACGTCGAGCTCGAGTTCTCCGGAGTCGAGGAGCGCGCCGATCGCTCGCGTTGCCGCCGCGGAGTCCCCAAGGCGCACGAACTCCCGGGCCAGCTGACACGCGAGCCAGGGATCCTCGCGGCAATCCCCGGCGACGGCGCGCAGCTGCTCCGCGTCGCCCAGGCGCCCAGCGGATTGCACCAAAAGGGCCAGCGAGCGACGCCGCAAGACGTCTGGCAGCGCTCCAGAGAGCGCGCGGCTCGCGGCTTCCCTTGCGGCGCTCATGTGACCACCCCAGAGCTCGAGCTCAGCCTCGACCCAGGCGGCGCGCGCTCGGTCCTCAACCGGCGGCTCCCCAGCACGCCTCAGTTGTGCGCGAGCTGTAGTGAGGTCGCTTGCCAGCACGGCAGCTTCCGCCGCGCGGACCCACCAGTGACTCGCGCGCCGCTCCTCACCCCCAAATTCGAAGTGCTGAGCGAGGACTCCGGGCGCCGCAGTGTTTGTTTCCTCGAGGAATGCTCCAGCGAGGCGATGTGCGCGTGCCCGGTTTGCGACGGTGAACGAGGCGTAAGCAGCCTCACGCCACAGGTCGTGGCGAAACTCCAGCGCACCTGCCCCCCGCTGCTCGGATCGCGCGAGGACACCACGCTCGCGCAGCGCAAGCAGCCGCTCATCGAGGCGCGTGCCCGCGATTTGAGTGCCCAGGAGCTGCGGTAGCGCCTGGCGCTCGAAGTCGCGGCCGAACACGGACGCCGCGCGCAAGATCTGGCGATCGGGCTCCGCGAGGGCTGCGAATCGCGCCTGCAGCATCGCCAACACCGTGGGGGCGGCGCCCTCCCTGGTGCCCTCACCGCGCGCGCGAGCCAGTTCCTCGAGGAACAGCGGATTGCCCTCCGCCTGGCGCACCAAGCCGCCGAGATCTGGGACGGAAGCGCCGAGCAGGGAGCTCACGAGCTCACGGGCCGCGCCGCTGTCGAGCGGCTGGACATCGAGCGAGGTGAGACGTTCCTCGACGGACGATCCGGGACGGGCGAGCCAGACTAGACGCAGACTCTGGGGCGTGGCCGTGTCCAACAACCTGAGCGACGCGGCATCGCACCACTGGGCGTCATCCATGAAGAGCGCGAGCGGCTGCACTCGCTGTTCCGCGTCGAGCCACGCCTGCCACGCGTCGGTCAACGCCTCATCGAGGAGCGCTGGATCGCGCTGCAGGGCGCGCGGCAGCGCGTGGTCGCTGGGCGCTCGCAGCACGTGGCAGAGCAGCGCGGAGTGAGCGTACGCTGCCTCTGGCTGAACCGAGGCCCCTAGCAAACGTGCTTCCAGTAGCTGGCCGACGTCGGCAGGCTCCGCTGCAAGCACCTCGAGGACGAGTCGTCCCAGGGCGGCGTAGGGCACGCCGCGGGACAGCTCCGAGGCGCGGGCCAAGGCAACCCGCCAGCCTCTGTCTTGCAAGCGCTCCCGCAGCGCGCGCGCCAGGTGAGACTTGCCAATCCCCGCGGGGCCACGCAAGAGCAAGCGCGAATCGCTGCGCAGCTGGGCTTCGCAAGCGGCAAGCAGGGACTCTCGTCCGAATACTTTTTCCTCCCGGAATTCCGGCGCACGTAGGGCGAGCAGTCGCCGCCCGTCGTCGCTCAGCTGGGCACCGCCGCGCAACAGGCGCGCGCTCAGCGCGTCCAGCAGCGGCGCGCCCGGAGCTTGGCCCTCGAGCTGCGCCACCGCGACGTCGACCGCGCCGCCGACGGGCCGGCGCCGGGACACGTCGGCGGAACCGGTGGCTAGAGAGATCGCCAGCTGGGGCTCCGCGACATGCAGCGCCAGGGCGCACTCTGCCGCGCGGCGCACGCAATCCATCGCCTCCCCTGCTCCCGCCAGGCACAACAGCTGGGTGCCATCGGCCAGGACCTCCAGGTTTGCCCCAGCTCGATCCGCCAGCTGCTCCACGACACGAGGGTCGTTGTCCAGCTGGGTCACGGTTTCGCAGTCGCCAAGCGCAGAGACGACGATCACGCTCACCAGCTGCAGCTCGCCGGCCTCGAGCCGCGTCTCCTCGCGGATTCGGGCGGGTGCTGGTTTTGGCAAAGCCTGCCCCTCGAGGACCTGGAGCAACGCCGCCGCGCTCTCGGGTCGCTCCGCCGGCAGCTTCTGCAACAACTGCGCGATGGCCTCGTCCAGCGCCTCGGGGATGTCCGGACGGAACTCCCGGGCGCGGGGCACGTCGTCGAGCACGACGCGCGCGAGGGTCGCGACGCGGTGCATGCCTGCAAATGCGGCGCGCCCCGTGGCGGCCTCGAAGAGCACGCAACCCAGTGCGAAGAGATCCGCCCTCGCGTCGACTGGCGCCCCCCGCGCTTGCTCTGGCGCCATGTAGCCGGGCGTCCCCGCTGGACCACGCACCTGCTCAGCGCCCAAAGCACCCACGATGCCGAAGTCGACGAGCACCAGGCGACCAGCGGGCTCGCGCAGGACGTTGCTCGGCTTCAAGTCGCGGTGCACCAGGCCTGCGCCGTGCACAGCGACCAGCACGCTCGCCAGCTGACGACCCCAGTCGAGGGCATCCCGCGGCGAGCTACCACGCTCGCGCAGGTGGCGCGCGAGGTCGACGCCGTCGAGCCACTCGAGGGCGAGCCACCCGAGCCCCTCTTCGGTACCGTGAGCCCACAAGCGCACGACGCCAGGGTGCTCGATGGCTTGCAGCGCGCTCGCTTCCGCGCGAAACCGATCGCGAGCGGCGAGCCCGGGGAGCGCGACGACCTTGAGCGCGACGACTTGGCCCCCCGGCGCGTGGGCGCGGTACACGGCGCCCATACCTCCCGCTCCGGCGACGCGCTCGATGGAATAGCCCGCGAGCTCGTCACCAGGGGCGAGATTCGGGGGCATCCGGCTAGCCTACAGGCTCGCCGAAGCCCCGCGAAGGCTCAGTACCGCCACATGATTTGGTAGCTGTTTTCGGCGGCGGCGGAGCTCACCCCTGGCACCTTGCACAGCTTGTCGTTCTCGCGCACGTAGCCAATCTTGTCGCGATTCGCTGATTGCTTGCAGAGGTACACGCGCTGGTAGGGCTCGCTGCCGTCGGATACACGGAGCCCGCGTGACCACGCCTGACTCGCACCGTTCAGCCAGTTGCTTGACCAGCGGGGTCGCGGATTCTTCGATGCGTAGTAGAGGTCGAAGGTGGTGAAGCCCTGCAGGCCGTTCAGCGTGGGTGCGCGGCACACGTACTGACCGTTGGTGCGCTCGAGGAAGCCCGCGAAGGAATAGATGCCGTCTTTGCCACGACACAGCTCCTTGTTGTCGCGCGTGTAGAGGTACATCGGCAGGTCACTGGTCGAAGGCGTGATGCTGCCGGGTGACCACCAAGCATTGGCGCCGGGTAGGGCCGGGTTGTGCTTGAACTTGAACACGCCCCAGTTGGTGACCCCCACGCTGCTGCCCATCACCTTGATGTAGCACTTGTCTGCCATCTGCCCGGGTTGCGTGGGAACCATCAAGCCAGGCACCTGCTGTCCGTCGCTCAGGATCCCGTAGCACAACACACGCGTGTTGCTGCCGAACTTGAAGCGCAACGAGAGGGCCGAGATGTGTCCCCGCTGGGCCGCGTAGGCTTTCGTTTCCGTGGTGTAATACGTCGGGTTGTTGATCACCTCGCCGTTCGCCGGGCACTTCACCCGCCACTTGCTGTTCGCGTACTCAGGGTGCCCCATGTAGATGGCGTTGTCCGTGCCCTTGCAGATCGGGTTCAACGTGTAACCGCCCCCCGCCTTCGGCGTGCGGATCCCGAGGAACGGCGCGTTGTCTCTCAGCTTCCCGTTCTGGATATAGGAGGGCGAGACGATGGGATCCTTCACCCAGCTCACGGGCTTGAGCGGCCCTGCAGCCGCGACTCCAGAGATCGTCAGCGCCGCCGAGGCAGCGAGCCCGGCGAGGGCGATGGTCTTCAGAGGCCTGGCGGATCGGGTGAGTTGCTTCATCTAAGTTGCTCCAGTCAGGGGTCGGGGGTTCCGCACTGACTAGAGCAAGCGATGTGCCGCTCGCCTTGACACGAAATCGAGCCTATTTCGGCTTCAAGCAGCACGTGCACCGCGTGCGGCGTGCGCACGCAGCGTGCGGGCGCACGCGCGGGAAAACAGCGCAAAGAGTCTCCGCGGAGACACCGGGTGAGCTAGCGTGTTCGGGGGTGAGGCGCATTGCTTAGACACATCATCCGACGCTACCTGCCGTTGTTGCTGCTCTCGGCGCTCTACGGCTGCGTCCCCGTTTTCGGCACGCCGCTCTCTCTCCCCCCCAAACTCGAAGCAGAGCGGCAGAGCTACGAGGCCGACCTGGACCTCGCGTTTGCCACCGTGAACCGCTTTGCGGCGGAGTATCACTGGGACATCAAGGCAGAAGATCTGATCGTGGACTGGGAGGTGTTCGACACTCAAGCCGCGCTCTGGAAGCGCGTGCTGGAGCTCGAAGGACTGCCAGCGGACACACCACTGCCAACGACAGGGCTGTCGGCGACGATCGAAGACGGGCACCTGTTGGCGGTTTCGCCCGCGGAGTATCAGCGACTGCACCCCGAGTATCAGCACGGCGGCTCAGCTTGGCCGGCGCTCTTGGCCCATGAGCTGGTGCATGGGCTCCATGTCGCGATTCTTCACGGAAACGCGGACGCGATGGGCCCCAGCTGGTTTTACGAAGGCCTCGCGGTGGTGGGCTCTGGGCAGCCGTTTGGGCTTGACAGGCACTTCGACTCGAATCACGCGGCGCTGGCGGCGCTGAAGCGGGCGCGGGAGAGCGACTACGCCACCCACGCTGCAGTGGTGCGCTATTTCATGACCAAGGTGCCGCTGACCGAGCTGATCCAGCGAGCAAAGGACCCAAATTTCGAGGCTTGGCTGAGCGCGCGTCGGGTGGCCTTGTTAAGTCCGAGCGGGTCTCATAAATTCACACGCTAAATGCTTCGCCTCCTGGCCGGTGCCGCCCTCTTCGCCCTAACCCTCGCTTGCTCTTCGTCTTCCACCAACACCGGTGACTGCACCAGCGGCGAGACGCAGCAGTGCGCGTGCGCTGGAGCCCAAGTCGGCGTGCAGACGTGTGGGAGCGACGGCAAGTTCGGCAGCTGCGAGCAGTGCATGGACCCGAGCAGCGGCGGCTCTTCAGGCAACGGCGGCTCCGGCGGGGGCGGCTCTTCAGGCAACGGCGGCTCTGGCGGGGGCTTGGGTGAGGGCAACCCCAACGCCTGTCCGGGTCAGGCGTTGCTGCTGAGCGGCAGCCCAGCGACCGTGACCATCAGCGGCGACTTCGCGAACCACGCCGACATCGTGCAACCGTACTGCCAGTTCAGCGAAGGCATGCGAACCGCCGTGTACAGCCTCACGCCCTCCGCCCCTGGCGGAATGACGATCCGCCTCGATCCGGAGAGCGACGCGCGACTCACCGTCAGCGTCCGCCAGGGCGACTGCGGCGATGAGAACGCCGAGTTCGCTTGCGAGATCGGACGCGACTTGAACGTCTCGGTGAAGGCGAACACCGAGTACTTCATCGTCGTCTCGGGGGACCGCGTGCCGTACACGCTGACAGTCACGTTGCCGTGAGGATTTGCTTGCCGTATGTGCTACGCGCGCACGTCGTGGTGTCGTCGCTTGCGCTCTTCGCGTGCTCCCGGGAGCCTGCGGCTCAGCAAGCCGCGGCTGCAGCGGCGTCTGCTCCAGCACCTTCAGCTTCCGCGGTGGCGAGCTCGGGCAGCGTAACGCAACCGGTCGACTCCGCAGGCTCTGCTGAGCCACCAATCGCCAGCGGACTCTGCCACCCGACGGACCCCAAGCTCGCCAAGTTCTGGAAGGAGCTGAGCAAGGAAGATGTGGACGACTTGCTCGAGCAGCACATCGCGGGCGCAACCAAGAGCAGAGCCGGTTGCTCATTGGGTGCCTTCATGTCCACCTCCAACATCGTGAGCTTCGAGGCCGCGAAACCACCCAAGCTGCTACCCATGCAGGTGCGCTGGAAAGGCGGCGACCAGGGTAAGAAGCCGCCTCCGCTGGTGCCCAACTTGGCAGGCGTGCTGCCTCAAATGGACACCGCGACGCCGCTCCTGGAGGAAGAGTTCCAGGACGGCGAGGGCAACTTCTTCACGCGGCGGCTGTATCGAGCCACGGACGGCAGCTACTTCTTGCTGCTCGACTACGCGGGGTAGTCGTTACCGAGCGGAACTAACTGCGCGGAGCCAGCACCATCAAGGTCGAGGTACCGTGAGCCAGTAGCTTGCCTTGGGAGTCCTTGAGCGTTGCATCAGCGGTGATGACTTGCTTGCCCTGGGAGATGACCCGCGCCTCGCACCGCACCCGCCCGGTACTCGGCAGGATGGGCCGTGAGAAGTTCCCCTTGGTCTCGATGGTGGTGTAACCGACTCCAGCAGGCAGCAGCGAGTGGGCGGCGCAGCCTGTCGCGCTGTCGATCAACGTGAGGCTCCAGCCGCCATGGACGGTGCCGGCGGGGTTACACAGGTGCGGCCCCGTTTCGCCTTCGAACGCGGCGCTGCCTTCCCCGACTTCGATGATCCAAAACGTGTTGTGCTCGGAGATCAGCGCCTGGGGAAAGCGACCCTCGATGATGCCCTGAAGCAGCTCCCGCCCCGTGAGTCCTTGCACATCCGCCGGCTTCGCGAGTCCATACTGGTAGTCGGTCATGGCAGGGATTGTAGGGCCCGGCGACCGGTCCCACAGGCTCAGAATCGCCATCGTTGATATCGTTTGGGACAGGACTCAGCTACGGTAGTTCGTATCTCAAGTCCACACGGAAATCAGATTGGGAGCTCAGACGTGAACGAATCAGAACTCAGAGCGGCGTTCGCTGCGTTCGTGGACGGACTGGTCGAGAACGCCGTCGCCACCGAGTTGAAAGGCTGCACCCAGCAGGAGATCGCGGCACTCGAACGGGCCCACGACTGCAAGCTCCCACTCGCCTACCGACTCTTTCTGGAAACGATGGGTCACTCTGCTGGGCGACTGTTCTCGCATGACCACATGGAGGTGACCTACGACGATGTACTCAACCACAACCGCGACTCGCTTGAGAGCGGAAAGAATGACCCCGCGGAACCTGAGGCCGCCGAGTTCTCACTCCCAGCGCGCTCGGTGGTGATCGCATCGCGTCTACGCGAGCAATTTCTCTACATCGTCTGCGACGACCCTTTGGAAGTGCCGGTGCACTACGTCAATCACTGGGACTACGTCTCCCAACAGTGGCACCCCTCAATCCTCGAGTGGCTACGGGCCTGGGAAGCAGAAGCGGTCGAGGTCATCGCCGATGGCTACTACGAGTGACCGATGGACTTCCTGCGCCCCCGAGAGGAGGCGAACCTCTGACCAACGGTTCAGGAAACCGCTGGTCCGAAGGACCAGGGCCCAGCTGCAGGCCAGAACACTACTGGAGGCCCCGCCTCGGTCGCCGCGCGAAGCGCGGGGAGTAGGAAGCGCGCAACGTCCCCGATGACCTCACCCAGGCTCTCACGTGCGCTCACCCCAGACCGTCGCAAGAACGCTCGCCACTGCGCCTGCTTGGCGGGATCGATGGCAAACGCCTGCGTCAGCCCAACTGGCATCTCCTCGGGGATTCGGGTCCGACGACGCTCGAACGTCGCCCGTACCGCTCGTAGGACCGTTTCACCATCAAACGAGAACTCTCGGCACAGGAACGACAGATCGAAGAAGTCTTTCATCCTGCTGTTCGCCATACCCAAATAGACGATGGCGTGAAGCTTCTCCGCTACAACGGTCTCGCGTGGATAGATGCGCATTCTCGCGGCCGGCTGCTCTAGCAGGGACGGAAACTTGACGACCTCGGGCTCCGGCGTGATCGCGTCACCGAAGCCCACATCCACCTGCAGGGAAAGCACCGCCGAGCCCAGCCTTCCACTCACACCAACCCTCACCCCTTCGTACTCCGCCCCCTCCTTGATGCGACTCGACGCCACTGAGGAGTTTGGTCGAACACCACGCCATCGTCTTCAACCGGCGTCGCGCAAACCTCTCGGAAAACCTCCCTCAGTCGCTCCAAGCTCGAATCCCCGCGGCCATGGAAGTCAGGTCCTTCGTGGCGCGGTGTGGGTGCTCTGCCCAGACCGTGAAGAGCATCGCTCCTTTCAAGATGAACTCGTCGGCGTGGGAACTGCACGACAGACGGTAGAGAAGTCTTTCCAGTCCGTACCGAACGAGCACGAAGTTGAACTCTTCACGCCGCTCCTTCGACAGCTTGAGCAAGCGATCTTTCACGGAATGAGCGGTGTTCGTCGTCATGCGAGTGCTGCGAGGTAAGGTTGCATCACCCGTTCCACGCGGCAAACCCGAGCCGCCGCGTGGAGCATCCATCGAGCGACCGCGTCGACACAGGTAATCTCGGAGCGCCTCCACTGCCAGATCGACGCCTAGCTTGTTGCGATACTTGAAGCAGTCCGCGACCGTCTTCGCGCGGGATGTCACGGTCACTTCCACGCCTTCAATCAAGTGTACCTCGGCGCCGAACGTTAGCGCTTCCCCAGAGAACCGCAAGATGCGTAGGGGCGGCCAATCAGCGTTCGGCTTCCTTGCCTTTTCGGGGATCGCAATCCAGACCTCGTGGGGACTCTGCGTCGTCATCCGATGATAGTTCAGGGCGGACAAGAGACAGACAATGCCACCAGGCACTCGCCTGGCCGCTTCCGCGAGGGTATGGTGCTGCGTGAAGTTGGCGCCAACGCGGACATAAAGGCCTCGGCCAACGCGCTCGATCTTTCCAGCCTCCAAGAGGCGCTGGAGGGCGGTTCGCGAGACCCCCCAACGTTCGGCGTCCTTCGGCCGGAAAACCCCAACATCCTCGGGAATCGCGCTCGCGTTGTTACGATTCATCGGGGGTAATCTATATCTCCCGACACTTTGTAACAACCCGAATCTCCCGACGGCCAAACCCGTGGGAGGCCGACGACAGTCGGCTTCGCGGCGAACGCTGCGCCCCCGAGAGGAGTCGAACCTCTGACCAACGGTTTAGGAAACCGCTGCTCTATCCTCTGAGCTACGGGGGCTCCCCGGCACGGCCGAGCGCTTTTCAGCGGGCGCAGGGTATATCAGCCGTTGCAGGACGTTGCCAGTCCACTGCCGCACGGCTCGCGGCAGCGCGCCTCTCCTCCGAACCCGTGGCGTGATTTGCAGGCTTTTCCCGCGGTTTTGCAGCATGCGGCCGGGTGACGGGTCCCCTACCCTCGAGCCATGGGCAAGATCTTCGAGGAGCTCGACGAGGGGCTCAGCGACTTCATCCGCGCGCAGCATGTGTTCTTCATCGCCACGGCGCCGCTGGCGGCTGACGGACACGTGAACCTCTCCCCCAAGGGCCACGACAGCTTGCGCATCTTGAGCCCAACGCGCCTCGCGTACTTGGACCTGGTGGGCAGCGGCGTCGAGACCATCGCGCACCTCAGGGAAAACGGCCGGGTGTGCCTGATGTGGTGCGCCTTCGAGGGCAAGCCGCGCATCGTGCGCGTCCACGGCCGCGGCCGAGCGGTGTTTCCCCACGAAATCGAGTTCGAGGAGCTTGCCAGCGCCTTCCCCAGCTACCTGAACCAGCGCTCGATCATCTTGATCGACGCGCTGCGCATCGCCGACAGCTGCGGCTACAGCGTGCCGCTCATGGACTTCGTCGCGGACCGCGACCAGCTGAGCAAATGGGCAGACCGTAAGGGCCCCGATGGAATACGTGATTACCTCGAGGAAAAGAACCTGGAGAGCCTCGACGGCTTGCCCGGCTTCATTCGCCCGGAAGAGGCTTGAAACATGCCGCGCACCGCGACCCACGAAGACATCGACGGCTTGCTCCGCCTGATGGAGCCCTTCAACGCAGGCGAGGAGATCCCCTGGCACGCCGAGCGCACCCGGAAGGCGCTGACCCAGCTCTTCAGCGCCCCCGAGCTCGGCTTCGTGGTACTGACGGAGGACCTCACCCCCAATCCCAGACCCGTCGCCTATGCCGTCGTCACTTACAACTTCGACCTGGAGTTCGGCGGGCTCGACTGCATCCTCACCGAGCTCTACGTGAGCCCGGGTTTTCGGGGGAGAGGGCTCGCCCGAGAGCTCCTGCAGCACGCACAAGCCACGGCAAAAGCCGCTGGGGCCTCAGCAATGTCGCTGGCCGTCCGCCCGAACAACACTTCCGCGCGGCAATTATATGCGATGCAAGGGTTCGAGGACACCGAGCGCATCGTGCTGAGCAAGTCGCTCAGCTGACGGTCCTCGCGACGACCTGGTTCAGCTCCTGCACCAAGCGATTCAGCTCGTCGCGCTCAGGGATGTGCGCAAACGCCAGGAACAGGTGCTGCGGCTCGAGGGCGTCGCTGAACGGATTGAAGCGCACCACCCCAGAGCCGCCCGAAGCCGCCCACGTACCGTCGAGGTAGCTCGTGCCAGTGAACAGCAAGTTGCCGTTCATGAAGTAGCGCGGGAGCTCCGGAGTCACCGAAATCAAGCCGAGGGCCGTCGCGCGAGGCCGCAAGAAGGCTTCAAGAGCGGCGGTGAGCCGCGGCAACAGCGCCGCCATGCTTCCTGCGCTGTGCTCCCAGCGTGGATGGTGCGCGTTGTGAGCCGGATTCAAGAACGCACTCACCCGCGCCTGCAAGCTGAAGAGTTCGCGCTCGACGAAGAGACTCGCCGCGCTCATTCCTCGCGGCAACGCGAGCACCACGTCGCGATTCTCTAGCGGCCCGAACAGGCTGAGCTGCTGCGCGCCGAGGGCACCTTCAATCACCCCGGGTGCACGCGCTTCATCCACCACCTCACCCAGGCGTTTGTCCGAGGCGAACCAGTCGAGCTGAGGCGTGAGGGCCGGAGGCGGCTGCACGATCAACAGATGATCGAAGTTCGCAGTCTCGGGCAGGTGCTCGTCGTGCACGTGCAGCGTCGGAAAAAAGATCGCGTCGGCGTCGCGATGGGGAAAGCGAAACGCCATAGGGTGGATACGCTCCGGCTCTGGCTTGAAGAGCCCGAGCACCTTCGGCCTCGGCTTCAACTTGAACACCGCGAAGCCCCAGTCAGCGTAGGTGCTCAGCCGCTCGACCACCCCCGCAGGCAACTGAAAGCGCGGGTCGAGCCGGGCGAAGTCAGCCATGCTCGGCACGAAGGACGCCTCGAAGCGCCCCACGCCGACCACTCTCAGTGGCTGGAGGCTCGCGCTCAGTTCACCTCTCGCCTGCGGCCCAAAGCCAGCCGGCGCAGCGATCGCAGGAAACGCCTGACGCAGGTCGCCGAAGAACTCCGGGTACTCACTGAGGTCGATGAACTCGACCGCGTCCTCGGCGCTTCCGGGAGGAACTGGGAGCGGCAGCACCATGGCGAGCTCTTCTGCCGCAGCGAACTGCATCGAATACACCAGCACCTGGTGCGCGCCAGCGCGCCGCGCAAAGATGTTGGTCTGCGAGACGTGACTCACAGCCTTCGTGAATAGGCACATCGCCGCCGCTCCGGATCCTCAGCCCTCGAGCAGCGGATTGATGGTCGCGCTGTCGACGTACTGCTCGAACGTCTTGATCTTGCCGTCGACCATCCCAATCACGTGCACGACGCCCGCGCGCACCGACTTGCCGTTCTTGCCCGTTGCCGCGTAGTGGCCCTGCATCACGATCGTGTCGCCTGCGTCGATCAAGCGGGTGATCTCCACGCCAAACGACTCGAACGACCCTGCGGTCGGCCCGAGCACCCCTTCGAGCACCGCCTGGGGCCCGTTGTACACGCCGCCAAACTTGTAGCCCGCGCTCTCGATCCACTTGATGTCGCCGTGCATGGCGCCAAGCACCTTGGGCACGTCACCTGCCGCAAACGCGTCATACACCCCTTGAACGATCTCTACGTTGCTCATGTCGCACTCCCCTTGTGGTTGACGGTAGTGGTCTGAGTTTCGAGGGTTGAAACGCCGGACGCAACAAGTCCCGTGTCCGGGCGGCCCCAAGCGGGTAATCTGGGCGCATGGAGGACGATGCCCGCAAGCTCCTCGCCGCCTGTGCGGAACTCGAGGGCGATGAGGGACTCGTGGAGGTGGCTCTCGCGGTGCTCGCGTTCACGTCTCACTTGCTGGACGACGATGACAACCTCACTCGCGTGGGCAACTTGTCTGGGGCCGCGCGAGGCAGGCTCGCGGAACGCACTCTGGAGCTGCTGGATGCGACTCCGACCGCGCCGGAGGTGCCGGAGTGATCGAGTCGTTACGGATGCGTGGCTTTCGTCGTTTCCCCGAGGCAAGTGTTGAGTTCGGTCCTGGGCTCAACCTGGTGCAGGGCGAAAACAACGCTGGCAAGACCTCCCTGCTGCTCGCCATCGAGTACGCCCTGTTCGGTCGCGTTGCTGGGTACACCTCGCTGTTTGGCCTACTGCACCCGAAGGCGCGTGGACTCGGCGTAGAGCTCAGGTTCCGCGCAAAGAACGGCCAGAGTTATGTGCTCCAACGCGCGCACCTGAAGCCGCCCCGGGCCAAGAGCAAGCTGGTTGGGCACTTCACCCTACTCCGCGCGGGAGTTGGCGAAGAGCCAAGTGCCTACCTCGCGAGCAGCGACTTCTCGAACACGGAAGACGACCTCGCGAAGCACGTCTTCGATCTAATAGGCATCACGCGTCGAGTGTTCGAGCAGGTGATCCACGTCAAGCAAGGACACGTCACTGACATCCTGGAAGGATCCGCCAAGCTCGACGCGGTACTGGGCGTCACCACCGCCGCGGTAGCCAGTGACGAGCTGCGCGGCTTCGCGCTGGAACAGGAGAAGCGCGCCGGAAACGCGGAGCTGCTCCGCACGCGTCTGAACGCGATCGCACATGAAGAGCAGACGCTGGCAAACGCGGCGGCCGAGCACTCGACCCAGGCCGAAGACCGCGAACGCGCCAAGGCCAGCCACACTGAGCGCGTCACGACCGCGGAGGCCGAGCTGGCGAGGCTACAACCACTGCATGCGGCACTCGGCGCGCTGCGTGTAGCTGGGTCGAACCACGCTCGCGCGACCGAGACGCTGCAAGCCGCGCGCGCTCGGAGCCAGTCGGCCGCATCTGGGGACGACCAGACCCGTCAGGACTTGCTCACACGGCGAGAGGGCGCGCTGGCCAATCAGACACGGGAGCGCGGGCGCATCGACGACCTGGCAGAAGCGCGAGCGGTGCTCGAACGCAAGCATGGTGACCTGTCGGGCCAGCTCGAGCGACAGGCCAGCCTCGTCGGCGGAACACGCTGCGAGACCTGTGGTCAGCTCGTCGACGCCGCCCACCTGGAGCGGGAACGTAGCAAGCTGGAAGCCGCTGTAAAGTCGCTGGACGGCGAGCTCGAAGCTGCTCAAGCAGAGCGACGCACGGCCAAGGGCGCGCTCGACGACGCCACCCGGACGCTCGCACAGCTCGACGCAGCGATAGCGGCCAACGAATCCCTGCGGCAACAGAAAGAGGCGCTCTTCGCGGAACTCGGCCGGGCGGAGCTCGCGCTTATAGCAGCGAGCGCGAAACTCGACGAGGCAGTGATCTCCGCCGAAGCCGCGCTCGAACGCCCCAAGAGTGCTTCGGCTTCGGCAGGCTCGGCGGAGGAGTTGATATCTGCGCTCCAACGCGAAGTGGAGCGGCGGGAGGCAAACGCGCGCGATCAGCGGGCTGACGCTCGGGCGCGACTCGCAGCCCTAGCGGACGCTGACGCCCAAGCTCGCGCCCGGGTGAGCGAAACCACCGCAGCACTCCAACGCATCGCGAGGGAGCGGGCGGACCTCGGCAACCAGCTGAAGCAAGCCGAGTCAGCCGAGCGCGTCGCACGCCAGCTGCGGGCGCTGAGCGGAGCCTTCAAGACACTGCAGCGCTCGCTCCGCGAACGCGCTTGCGAGTCACTCGCGGCGGATACCATGCGCTTGCATAGCGCGCTGAGCGGCGACGGCAGCGAGCTCCTCGAGATGCGTGTCGATCCCGAGCGCTATTTGGTGCAGGTGACGCCCAGTGACATCGGCGCTGAAGTTCCGGCCCATCTGTTTCAAGGCGGTGGTCACCGCCTGCTGCTCGGCTTGGCCCTGCGGCTCGCGCTGGCGAAGCACGTCGGAGGCTGCCCCTTCTTGCTCTTGGACGAGCCAACCTACGGCCTGGACGCCGCACGCAGAGACGCTTTGCTCGACCGACTCGAGACCGCGTTGGGCGGAACCACTCAGCTGCTCTTGATCACCCATCACGACGTCTCCACCCGAAGCGCGTTCCGTATCCGCGTGGAACGCAAAGGCAAGCAGAGCAACCTTCTGACTCAGGGAGCGTCGGTTTGAGCCTGGAAGAAAGCCTGCAACGGGTGCAACGCGCGCTCCACCCCTGCCTCAAGGAGGCTTGGCCGCCACTGCTCGAGGAGTCCGAGATCAGGGCCAAGCTTGGCTCGGTGCGCGGTCTCGACGCCACGCTGCTTCAAGCCAGGGTCGAGAAAGCCGCGATGACTGCGCTCACGACGAAGCTCGAGTCCGAGCCGCTCACGCTCAACCGTTTCGTAGACAAGCCTCCACTCAAGTGGGTGGCCGCTGTCGTTACGCGGGCGCGACTGCTCGAGCTCAGTCGCGTGCACATCGTTCGACGCGCGAGTCGCGTGAGCAAAGGTTATGACATCAGCGAGCTGGCGGGCAGCTACTACGGCCGTCAAGTGCTGGGCAAGCTGTCGTTCTCCAATCGGCGTCGGGTGGTCGACGCCGACGAGATGGCGACCATCAAGCAAGCGTTCGCCGGTATCAAGCTCACCCTGCCCGAGGTCGTCGAGCGCACGACTACCGAAAAGTTCTTCGACCCGGAGGAAACGTAACCCATGAACGCTCTGGAATTGCTCGAAGCAGCGAAGATCGCCGATCCCGCCTCCGACGCCGAGATCGTGCTGGAGGGTCAGTATCGCGACGCGTACGACGCGATGACCGATGCCTACAACGCGGGCTTGTACGTCGGGCTGATCGGTCCCGTGGGTGCCGGTAAGACAGCGCTGTGCCGCCGCTTTGCCAAAGACCTCGGCAAGCCCTTCGATTGGGTCACCTTCAGTGATCTCGTGCGCCCATCGAATCTGATCGGCTCGTTCGATCCAACGCTGGTCTTCAAGTTCGGGTTCTCCGCCGAAGCGTTCGCCCCAGGCCCCTTCACCATCTCTGCACTGAGTGGCGGCGTGTTCCTTGCCAACGAACTCAATCGCGGAGACGAGTACGTCCTCAACAGCCTGCTCGACGCATTGGAGGAGCGGCGCTTGTACATTCCTGCTCTTCGTAGCTGGTACAAGGTCCACGACGACTTCTACTTGATCGCCGCGATGAACCCCGAGGAAACGCGGGGGACGCGCCGTTTGCCTTCAGCGGTCAAGGACCGCATCAAGGTCTGGATCGAACTCGGCTACCCCAGTCGGGCGACGGAACAAAAGATCGTGCGTCAACACGCCGCAGAATACGATCTGGGCGCCGCGCAGATTGAGCAGATTCTCGAGATCGTACATCACACTCGCAACGACCCGAGCGTGGAAGCACCCGCGTCCATCCGCACCTCGATCGGCATCGCTCGCCTCGCTGCGCAGCGCGCGCAGCGCCTCGGCACCGCCGTCGACAACGCGGTTCTCGCTCAAGCGGCGCGGCTGGTACTAAGCCAAGCGATCCGGGTCAAGGCTGGACGCAATCGAGAGAAGTACCTCGACAGCCTGCTCACGAAGACGCTCGGCGTCGTGTCATGAGCGGCTTCCAGGGCGACCGCGTCGAAGAGTGGACGCCTCCTGAGTTCGCGCTGGAGCTGGTACGCAGACTGCGGCGCCACAAAGGGCTATCTCTCCCCCCGAGCCTACGCACCACTTTGGCGATCCCACGCTTGCTCAGCGCGCGCTATTTCCGCACGGGTATTCTTGTGCCAAAGGATTACCTGGACGCGGCCCGGCTGACCGCGGCACCGGAGGACCGCGCGCTCGTGGAGGTCGTGGCTCGGGAGCTGATCTTTCCCCGTGCCTCCGACGAGGGGACGGGTGCCGCGCCTGCCGTCGCCGAAGCCACGACCACGACGCACGCCGAGGAGAACCCGCTGGCGGAGCTGCTGGATGATCTCTCGGCGCTGGATCTAGATTTGTCGGACGTGGAGAGCCTCGATCAGCTCATCGATGACGCCACCGACGCAGCTCGAGTGGACGCCTTCGATCTCTTCGAGACGCTCTACAGCTCGGCAGTGCCGACACAGCGCGCGCTTGCGGAGCTGGCGCTGCTGTTTGGTGGCGCGGGCGAGCTCGCGGCGGTAGGAGCGACGAGCGAAGCCTTGGTGCGCGCCTTTCTGCGAGAGCGCCTGCTCGCGCAAGTCGGTTCGCTCCAGCCGAGCCATGTGCTTCACGGATGTGCGGCGGGCTTCGGCGACGAGCTCGCACACGCAGTCAGCTCACCTTGGGAGCTCGTCGGTGCGCTCGCAGGAACGCAGCGCGAAGAAGCGCTGGCAGCCCTGCTCGCCGATCTGCTGAACAACAGCGACGCCGCGACTCAAGGCCGCGCGATCGCATTTTTGCGCCCTCACGAAGTGTCCCTGAGCACGGTAAGTCTCGACGACTTTGTGAATGGAGCCCTGGCTCGCGCCACTGACCTCTTCGACTACGCGGAGCTCCTGACGGGGTTGGATGCGTACCTGGACCCTCCCACCGGACTCCTGGAGTCGTCCGCCGTAGAAAACGCCCATCGGGCGCTCGACGCTGCGCGCAAGCTGGACGGCCAGTTCGGTTGCGCGCTGCGTGAACAGGTGCTCAAGGCCTGGCATGCTTCCCTCGAGCTGCCGCCAACTCTCGAGACGCTGAGTGAGCTCGCGGTGGACGTGCCTCTCTGGGAGGCGCTCCTGAACGAAGCTCTAGACAGGCACGTGATTCGCATCCGCACGGCAATAAATTCGGGGAGTGCTAGCGTTGGCTCGGCTGAGGCGCTACCTGACTTGGCAATCGACTCGAGCATCGTGGCCGGGCGCTTGCAAGCCACGGGTCGAACCGCCGGCATCGAGACCGGGGCGCGTTTGATGACCGAGGTGCTGTGTTGTCTGGAACGCGCCGCGCACTTTCTCCCGATGCTGGACAGCTTTCTCGAGCACAAGGTGTTCCCCTCGGACTCGAGCCGAGTGGTGAATCACGGCATGAGCATCGGTGTCAATCCAGAGGACATCTTGGATCGTCTGGGAGATGCCCTCGCTCAGCTGCGCCAGGCGATCCTCGCCGGGGACCGCGACGCGGAGCGCTACCGCACGCTGATCGACCGCGTGCACGGCCTGCCGGAAGAGCTCGCGAAAGAGTGCGCTGCATGCGCCGTCGCTGCCTCAAACCTCGAGGCGATAGCTGCGCTCCTGGCGATCGACCTTGGAGCCGCAGCGGCCCATCTCCCTGAGGATCTCGTCCTCAGCTGTATTGGATACAAGGGGATCGGCGGAGGCGACAACCTGATCAAGCAATGGTTCAGCCATCGCTCGAGCCTGAATGATGGCCTGAGGCAGCGCCTCAAGACGATCACGAAGGAGGCCCTGCTCGATGTCGCTTTCGAGTGGATCGGGGCCGGGGACGGCTCCAGCGAACAGGGTCTGATCGCCCAGAGCCGCACGCGTCCGTTCGCGCCTGGAGATGAGCTCGACGCGATCGATCTCGAGGGCACGTTGGACGCCCTGATTGGCGCTGGCCGCCAGCTGGAAAGCGTCTCCCTCGAAGATCTCGTGGTGAACGAGGGCAACCGCGGCTCTGCGCTGATGACGGTGCTCGTGGACATTTCCGGATCCATGAGTGGCAACGATCTCGCGATGTGTGCCATCTCGATTTTGATGCTGCTTGGTCGACTACGACCAGACGAGGTGGCGCTCGCGGCCTTCGAAAGCAATACCCACGTATTGAAGGCTGCGGATGAGTCGACGGATCTGGACGAAGTCGCTGATCGGGTGCTGGACCTCGAGGCGACCGGCGGCACGCGGGTAGACGCCGCGCTGCGCTGGGCAACGGAGCAGTTCGTAAGTGCTCAGGACCGCGACCTGCGTTTGCTCTTCCTGTTGAGCGACTTTTGCTTCTTCGAAGAACCAGCCGAGCTGCAGCTGCACGCCGAGCAGCTCGCCTGGGTCGGCGCCAAGCTTCTCGCGACCTCTCACGGGTATGCCAATGAAAAAACCGCGCGATCCCTCGTCGCGCGGCTCGGCGGCAGGCACCTCAAACTGAAGGATCTCCGCACGTTGCCGGAACTCCTGATCGCAGCTCTGCGGGATGTCGCAGACGGTCTGATGCGCTGAGATCCTCGTCAGGGCTGCCGCGCGGTCGTTCGAATTCCGCAAATCCGAGCTGTTCGTCCATTGTCGACGGCAGCCGACACACCTAGCCTCGGCAGTTGACCGCGGTGAGGATTGGGTTGCCCGCCGCGCGCCCCGAAGGCTCAGGTATGTTACCGCACGGCATCGTGCGAGGAGATTGTCATGTCCGGATCTGGCAACGCCGCCGTCGAGTACGTAGTCGTTCAACTCGAGCACGGAACACCCCAGGAAGAGATCGTCGAGTCGCTCATCAACCAGGGTGTGGACGAGGGCGAAGCGGAAGACTTCGTGGAGGGCGTCGCCGCAGCGCGCATCAACGCGATCCGCGAAGCCGGCAAGTCAAACATGACCAAAGGCGCGCTCTGGTGCATCGGCGGCCTGATTGTCACCGCCATCACGTACAGCGCTGCGGCCGGTGGCGGGACCTACGTGGTCACCTGGGGCGCAATCATCTTCGGCGCCGTTCAGTTCTTCAAAGGCATCGGCCAGTCGAACCAGCAGTAGCCTCGGATCAGGCATGGCAACTCTCGACTCCAGAGACGAACGCTTCGACTACGTGGTGAAGCAGATGGACGCGGGAGTTCCGCGCCAGGACATCGTGAAGCTGATGGTCGCGAGGGGGCGCAACCAGGCCGACGCGGAGCACGCCGTCGCTGAAGTGTACGCAGCGCTCGACAGCGAGCTCGAAGAGGCGGGTCGAAGGAACGTGCGCCACGGCGCCGGCTGGCTCGTGGTGGGCGTCATCCTGACCTTGATCAGCTACTTTGCCACGGGTCCCGGCGGGACCTTCATCGTGACCTGGGGCGCGATCCTGTATGGCGGTATCCAGTTCTTCAAGGGTAGGCGACAGCTCAAGCGCGACTAGCGCAGAGCATCGTCGTGGGTTTGGGGGTGAGGACCAACGTACCTCACCCCCTACCCTTGCCTTGGCATTCAAGGACCCAGCTTCGGCATCAGCTTGGCGATCTGATCAGCACCGACGACCAGGCGCACCTGGTCGATTTGCTGCGCGATCTCCTTGAGCGCGTCCAGCTCCTTGAGCCGCAGCAGCACCGGGTTGTCCGCCATCACCTTCGCGGTGTTGGCGAGCGCTCGGGTCGCTGCCGTCTCCTCGCGGCGCAGGATCACGTTCGCTTGAGCCTCCTTCTCGGCCTCGATCACTCGGTTCATCAGGACCTGCATCGCGCCAGGCAGGATGAAGTCCTTCACGCCGATGCGTCGCAGCTCGACACCCAGCGCGCTGGCCGTCGGAGCGACTTGCTCCGCGAGGAACTGAGTCAGCTGCTGGCGCGCCTCGAGCAGCTCGTCGAGGGTCAAGCCCGCGACGAACTCCCGCAGCGCGAGCTGCACGCCGAGATGCAGGCTATCCGTGAAGGCCGCGCTACGCGTCACCGCAATCACCGGGTCCACCTCCGCGAACTCCAGCGTCACGCTCACCCGCAGGCTCACCTTGTCCTTGGTGAGCAGCTCTTGACCGACCACCGGCAGCTGCTGCTGACGCAGGTCGACGAGCTTCACCTGAACGCTGCGCTCAGGCGTTGCCCACAGCGCGAACTGACCCGGCTCGAGCACCCGCACGAGGCGACCCTGAACGAACAGTAGACCAGCCTGGTGCTCCTCGACGCGACCCCACGCGACCTCCTCGTCGGGGATCAGCTCGAGCAGCTCCTTGGTGAGGCCGACCAGCGGCTCACGCACGTCGAAGCGCACTAGCGCGACGCCGGGGTCCACACTCCAGAAGCGATGCACGCCTGGGCGCAGGAAGATCTTCGGCACACCGTCGCGGGTGATCACCGCGCGCTCGTGCTCCTGAAGCGTTACCTCCTGGAACCAAGCCGGGTCGAGCACCGCACGCAGCTCCGGCGCTAGCCAGAACTCGAGCGCCTCGACATTGAGCGCGACCTCGCCGAGGCCGAAGCCCCAGATGAAGTGACGACCTGGGCCAAGAGCGAAGCGCGGCACGCCGTGACGTTGCACGACAACGCGCTGATTCATGGGAACATGGATGATCTTGAACATGATACGACCTCCTCACGCGCCGGGAACAGCCCGGCGAGGGGAAAGAAAGCGCATCCACGGCGCGGCGGGTATCCGAGCGACGAAACACAGACTGCTTTCACAGCCGACGTTTCGCGCCTTTCCACCACGTGCGGCACGCGAACCAGAGGCGACTCCCGTGAGGTGCAGCGAGGGACCAGAGGTTGCTCACTGCGCGTCATCGAGGACGGCTCCAGCCCGCGGCGCGCAGCGTTTCCGCATGGGTATGCACCAGAGGTGCAAGCCTCACGGACCGCCTGCGCCGCTTCTGCTTGGGATTAGGATTTTGAGTCCTAGTTTTGAAGCTGAGTTACAGTCAGTTGCGTCTACCATTCCGCCACTCGTGCAAGGTTTTGGCGCACGAGGGGGGACTCGAACCCCCAAGTTCAGGGACGTTGGTTAGGCGTCCTGAGCACCGGTGGAATACGACCCGGAAACACGCGATCGCGAAGCGCGGGCGTGTCCAGTCGCACCACCCTCGGAACCTGAAAGGAACCGAGGAGTGCCCCCTATGCCGGCGGTTTAAAGCCGCCGGAGAATCGAAATGTGGGCTGAATTCGCAGCTTCTCAGCGCGAACCTGGCCCAGAAATGCCGAAAGCCGCCAAGCGGTCTCGCTGGCGGCTCTCAAGACGACGTCGAACGTCTCAACGTAACGAACGTGATGCGCTGCCAAAAAGAATCAGAACCACCTACCCCAGTGGGTGAGCCCGGCGATATCGCAGGTGCGATACAAAGCTTCGCACCTGGCCCCTGAGCAATCGCCCAGTCCTTGCGGAAAAGCTTCGAGGTTGTTGGCCAGGTGAGTCATCGAGCGGCGAAGGGTAAGGATCGCGACCGCAAAGTCAAAGACAAAGCGCGCTTTCTCGCAAGTCTCGTCCTGGCGCTGAGCAAAAGTACTCACGCCCCATGAGCAGGTTGTGCGCGCTCCATGAGCAGCTCGCCTGGGCCGCACAGCACGATCTCCCCAAGTCGGGGGATAGTGGGAACTCTTCAGCGCGCCGATCCTCAGAGCAACATCTGGAGGTCTTCGTGAAGCACCGTGTCGCCACTCAGTCCGTAGCAAGCCGCAATCGCCCGGGGTCCCAAGGAGCCGGGAAAATCCGCACAGCAACTCCTGGAGACGGCATCAAGCCGAGCCGCCGCCTGTGGCCAAACCTGGTACTCCTCGGCGCCCTGGCTCCCACGCTGAGCGGCTGCATGTTCCTTGAACTGAACGGCGGCTACTACCCCATCACTAGCTACGACGCTCCCTCCGGCGCGCCGTCGGGCGGACCGGAGCTCTCCAGCAAGTTCGGCTTTGGCATTTCCCTGGGGACATACATCGAGTTCTCTCAGACGGTGCGCATCGCCGCCGGCGGTGAGTTCGGGCGCGTGCTGATCGAGGACAGCGACGGTGGCGAGGGCCACATCAACCGCGCGGCGCCGGGTGCGCGGGCCGACGTCAGCGTGATGGACGTGGGCGACGACACGAAGGTGCGCGCCACCGCCGAGGCACTCTTCGGTAGCTCGACCCTCGTCTACACGCCGAAGGACGGCAGCGAGCAATCCTTCGAAGACGGCAAGAACTTCAGCCTGTTCATCGGCGCGACATACGCGTGGTTCGAGAACGACACCGACACGTTGATGGCGAGCGTGGGCCCCCACTACATCAAATCGAGCAACGACGAGGGCGGCAGCGTGTCCTCCACGGGCATCGGCATCAAGCTGACCGTCAGCGCGAACTTGTTCGGCGGTGGCGGTGGCAGCGACACGCCTTCAGAGGGCGGCGAAGGCATCGTGGCCATCACCATGACCCTCGCGAACGAGTCGTCGATCATCGGAGAGTTCGCCAACGCTGCCCGTAGCCACGGCTGCAGCGTCGACGAGAAGAGCAACCAAGTGATCGCGCGCTGTTCCGAGGGCAACATCGTCTACCTGCAGAACGGCAAGAAGGCGATCGCGCTCTGCCAGAAGGGCATGAGCGAGGGCGAATGCAATCAGCTGCACCAGAAGCTCAAATCCTACACGCCCTACTGATGGGTCGCATGGCGGTGCGTTCGGCGGTGCAGCGTCAGCAAGCGCACTGCATATCGCGCCGCCACCCGCGACCCCCGCCTGCTAATCTGTGGGGATGCGCGGCGGCGGCGAAGAACCCAGCGGCGAAAACCAGCCCGACCCAGAGCAGCGCGACGCAGACGAGCGCTACGGCCCCGAGGTCACGGACCTCATCATCCAGTATCACCCGGACACCCTGGAGCGGGGCCGGGTGCGGCGTGAGGTGGTGGTCGAGTTCTTCAAGCAGACGGGGAACCCCCAAGCGGCACGCATCGCTGCCTCGCTCCCCATTGATTCCGCGGGGTACTACGATGAGGCAGCGATTGACGCGCTGTTCGTTGAGGTCCACACCGAACTGCAACGCCTGCACGAGGAGTTCCTCCACGGCGAGCGCCTGCTGAACGTCTTGCGCCCGCTCGTCGACGCGCTGCTCGCGAGCGGCCTCGAGAAGCTGCGCATCGTCGACGTGGGGTGCGGAACCGGTTTCGTGGTGCGTTGGCTCGCGGCCTGCGCCGGCTTCGACGAGCGCGTGGAGCTCACGGGTTGCGACTACAATCGCGCGCTGATCGCTGCCGCGAACGACGCGAAGCGCGCCGAGGGCCTGAACTGTGACTTCGTGATCGGAAACGCCTTTCGCCTCCGGGAGCCTGCCCACATCTACCTCTCGATGGGCGTCGTGCATCACTTCCGCGGTCCAGATCTCGACCAGTTCTTCGAGCAGCAGTGCTGCAGCGACACTCTGGCGTTCGTTCACTTCGACATCGCGCCGACCTGGCTCGCGCCACTTGGAGCGTGGTTGTTCCACGTCGCGCGCATGCGCACGGCCATCGCACGCCACGACGGCGTGCTGTCGACGCTGCGCGCGCATCCGGATGAGGTGCTCCTCGGAGCCGCGCGCCGCGCAGGTGGCGCGAAGGGGATCGAGACGGCGCTGTACGGCGTTCCGTGGCGTTGGCTGCCTATCACCCGCATCATTCGACCTGTCGTCGGCATCCGCACGGAACATAAGCAGGCCTGGGTCAGCCGTATGGGTCAGCGCGCGCGCCTGTTCGGGGAGTTCGCGTGAACCTGACAGCGGCTTGGCCCGCCCTGTTGCTGTATGCAATGGCCACGCTGGATAGCTTCCTGGTGGGCTTCCGGGTCGCCGCGGGCCGCAACTCTGGCCATCAAAAGCGCGCGTATTTCCTGACCTCGATGCGCAGCAGCTTCTGGCTTGGGCAGGCACTCCTGGCCCTGAGTGCGCTGGTCACGACGCTGGTCTTTCAGCTGAGCCCAGACCGGGGCGAAACCTGGCGGTTATTCCTAGTTGCCGCACAGAATTTACTCTGGGCCTACGCTCCCTACTCCGTGCTGGTGATCCTCGCGCTCGCCTTCTATCTGATCCCGAAGCACGACAGCCGCGCGATCGCCACGGTGGTGATCCTGGGGCCATTCACCCTACTCAGGCCGTACGTCTTCTTGTTTGGCCTGGCCATCTGCTGGTGGCAAACGCGCGAAGTGGTGCCGTGCTTGATCGCGAGCTTCGGCGTCTTGCTGCAGCTCGGTCTCGAGCCTGTGCTCGAGCTACGGCGGAAGCGTCAGAAGCGCGACGATGGTGCGCGCGCCTGAGTATTCGGCGCCACGTAGAAGCCAAAGTCGAACTTGAAGTGACCGACGAAGAGCAGCGTGTGGGTGACGCCATCTCCGTCACCACCGAACGCCACGGCGGCGCCGTCAATCGTGTTGTCTCCAGAAGCGCCCAGGCCTTTGCGCAAGGTGTACGAGATCATGAACCCGTACTGGATCCACGCCACGTATTCGTCCTTCGCGTCGACGCCAACGCTCACACGAGGTCCGACGGAGCGGTACAGCCGGCTGGTCTGTACGGTGTGTCCCGCGAGATCGCCGTCGCTGAACTCTCCGTCGCGTTTGATGCGCGTGAGCGCGTACTCCCCCCGAGCCCGATCCAGAATGGCTGTGGGGTGAGCACCAGTCGGCCCCGAAGCCGCCGATCACCCCGGAGCAATCCACGCCGCTTGGACACCCGCTGCCCTTACCAGCGGTGAGGCTCGCGGTGCCGACGATCACGAACATCGGATTCAGGCGGGCGCCTGCCTCCAGGGTGATCCCGCGGAGATGTTCAAGTAGTCCTGCAGCTGGACCCCCGGCTCCAGCTCACCAAAGTTGACGGCAAACAGCCCACGCAGCCCAAGCACGAAGCCACTCCCTGGCTCAGGGTTCAGCTCCGCCTCGGTCGGAGCGTCAGCGATGGGTGCAGGCTCACTCGGGGCAGGAGCTTCCTGTGAGGACCCCGGGAACGCCGCCTCGGGCTGGGGAGCAGGCGGTTCACTTCCCGCGTCAGCAGTCGCTGCAAGCTCTTGCGGGGCCACCCCCGCGTCTGCATCGCCAGGCGCTGGCTCCTCCGTCGGCTGCTTCTCCACGCTCGGATTTGGGGGTGAGGGCGCAACGGTTTTCCACGCAGCAATCTGGGTCGCCTCCACGCGCACCAGCGCCGAACAACCCTCGGGCGGTGACTCATCCCCGGTGGACGCCGCGCGACACGCCTCAGGGTCACCCGAGCGACTGAGAATGTGCTGGCTCGAGCTACGCTTGGCGCCCGCCCCAACACCAAACGCGTCGACTCCTCCGCCCGTCGTCTGCTCTGCTCCGGAGTAGAAGCGAAACGCGCCGACGGTCAGTGAAGTCAGGACGTGGGTCGCGCCGTCGCAACGCCCGGCGAGTTGGTCACGACTGACATCCGCTGTGGCGTCCCACGTCCCAATGATCGAGGTATCGACGTTCAGCTGTCCGGTCTTCGCGAGCTCGCCTTCGAGCTTCGTCGCACCGATCGGCACCTTGGCGTAGAGTTCATCGGCGTCGTTGATGGTGATGCGGTCGCTCTGCAGCGTTACCGGCGTGTAGCGGTAGCCTTGCTCGACGCGGCACTGGGAGAGCACCTCCATCTCACACCCCGTGTAGCGCACGACAACCAGTCCACGCTTGGCTCTGGACTCGAGCGCCGCGCGATCAGCCGACGGCCACTCGACGATCAGCGGTCGTGACCGGCTCGCTTGAATGGAGCACTTCGCATACTCCTCGGGCAGCTCCGGTGGCTTTGGCCGCGAATCCGCCGCGCCACAGCCAGAAACCGCGAGAACTGCGACCAGCGCCGGCAAGCCGAGTGCGCTTGACGCAGCCGAGCCAGCGAGCCGACGACGTGTCAAGGCTCCCCCGCCTCTACGTCTTTCAAGCCGGGGATGTTTCCGCGTGGCACCAGTGCAACGATCCCAGACAGCAGAATGGAGCTAACCAGCGCAGTGGAGTGCCAAAGCAGCGCAGTGCTCACCGCGAGCTCGAATGGGTACCCCAGCTGCTTGATGGTCAGCGCCCAAGCGGCCTGCGCGGGGCCGAGGCCAGCGACGCCGTTCACGGGCAGCGCGAACGCGACCGCGGCAGTGGAGTTGGCGAACACGGTGTCGATGACCTCGAAGCTGCCGAGAGCCGCCCCCGCGCAATAGGAGATGGCGAACTGCAAGAGCCAGATCAGCGTGGTCATCGCGAGGAAGTAGGCGTGAGCACCCCCAGGGCGTAGCGCGGTGACACCCTGCAGGAGGCGGCTCACCAGCTGCATGACCCGAGGGAACTTGACGAAGACGCGACCCGCCAGCGCATGCAGGGCCCGCGCAACCGTGGGGAACATCACCAGGGCCGCCAGCGCCACCAGCACCAGCGCCCACAGCGTGCCATGGCCGAGGCCCTGCCAGTCCGGAAGCAGCGCCAACGCACAAGCTGCGGCGACGCCCACGACGCAAACCATGTCCACCACGCGCGTCACGAGCAGCACCCCCGCAGCGTGGCCCAAGCTGGTGCCGAAGCGCTTGTTCATCAGCCACGGGAAGCTGAGTTCCCCGGTCTTGAACGGCAGCAGATAGTTCAACAACACCAGGTAGACCCCGATGCGAAACTGCTCGAAGGGTGGCCGCTCTAGCGCCCCGCTGAGCAGCAGTTGAAAGCGCCACGCGCGCACCCACTGCAGCGCCGGGAGCAGCACCAAGCCGGTGACGATGTAACCCCAGCGCGCGTGTTGGAGCGCATGCCCCAAACTGGCCACGGTCTTCGCATCAAGCATCCACCATAGAACGGCGCTGGTCACCGCGACCGCGACCAGGAACCACCCCACCCGAGCTGCGCGGCTCATGTCGCGCCCTCACTTCGGAGATCACGCTGGACGCACTTCATGACGCACGCCGTGGTTGGCTACTTCTTCTTCCTCGGGCTCGGAGCCTTGAGCTTCAGCTCCTGGATGAGCGCCTTGTTCTTTGACGTGTCCGCTCCGCGGCGGAGCAGAATGAACTCGCCGTCACGCGCCATCAGGCCGTGGCTCCCCGAGCTGAGGATCTCCCACAAGCGCGCCTCGGTCTTCTCCAGGCGAAGCTCGCGCTTTGAGATGAGGACGTACTCCCCCATCTGCTTGCCCCAGCTCAGGCGGATTGCATACATCGTCACGCGCGACGAGACATGCGGCCCGACGATTTCCGTGCTGGAAACCTCCGCGTCCGGGGGGATCATGTTCGCGAGGCCGAGCAGCTGGTGGTAGCGCTTGCTGTCTTCAGGGCTGTAGTCGAAGTCGATATGCGTGAAGCCCGCGATCAATTGCTTGTGCGAGAATGCGCCCCACTGAAACTGCGTAATCGCGGTCAGCATCAACATCGCTAGCGCCGCACCCACCGCCCGCACCTTGCCCGCCCGGTTCTGAATCGAACGCAGCACGAACGGGGTGGCCAGGAACAAGAGGGCGCACCAGTGCATCACGTACTGGAAGCTGTACGAAATCGTTGGCTTGTAGCCGGTGGTTAGCAGCGAGAAGAGCAGCCCCGGAATGAACAGGACCCAGACGAAAGCACGCCGTGCTGGCAGGAATGCGAGCGGAACGAAGAGGTGCAGGAAGTAGTAGATCTTCGGCTCGGTGACGACGGTCTTGAAGGTGTAGACAGGATTCGTGAGCAGCGTCTTGGCGACCGGCCCGAAGCCCTTTTCTCCAGGCGGAAACAGGTCGTCGTACATGCTCGGGAACCACCAGTCCCCCTTGTCGCCCATGATGACGAAGCGCAGGACGAAGAACCACAGGCTGGCCGACGCCGCCATGAAGAAGCCGTACTTCGGACGGTGGCCGCTGAAGGCGAACACCGCACCCATCACAGCCATCGTGACGGGCAAATCGTCCCGCATGAGCATGGAGACGATGAACGTGAGCGTCGCCCAAATCCAGCGCCTGGTGTCCACCAGGTAGGCCGTCAGAATGACGAAGACTGCTGCAAACTCGATCGGCTTCAGCTCGAAGAACGCCGCCGAGTGCATCGGGTAGTACGCGAGGTAGCAAAGCGCCACCAGCGCGGCCAACCACTGGACAATGTAGCGTCGCGCCAACAAGAACAGCGGGATCGCCGCGAGCCCCGTTGAACATGCCTGGAGTATGAACAGCGTCTCGGGCCTGGGGCGCAGCGCATAGATGGGCGCGTAAACGTAGAGCCCGAACTTCGCGTGCACCGCGAGGTACTTCGGCGCCTGGTCCCCGAGCGTGACGGGGCTCTCGTTGAAGCGCCCGCTCAGCATCCCGTAAACCAGGTTGTTGTTGATCCCGGTGTCGAAGTTGTGAGTCTTGAGACTGAAGTGGTTCAGGCAGGTGTAGTAGGCAATGAACGCCGTGAAGCTGACGCTCGCGACCACCACCACCCACGTCCAACCGTTGCGCGCGACCGCCTTCGGGATGGCCTGAAGCACCTTGCTCCGCACGCGCCCGAGGACGCTCGGAGCGTGGAGGAGCGCGCGAGAGAGTGAACCTTCAAGCAGGATGCCGAAGGCTGCCAAGAGGGGCAACAGCGCATCGTTGCGCTTGACCCACAGTTCCGTACGGAAAAATATCGGAATCGACGGCAGCAGCGCGAGCGGAGAGAGGAACCACAGCCAGCGCTCGACGTTCTCCAGATCCCGGCGGCGCAGGCGCTGAACGAGCGCGATAGCCAGCACAATCAAGGCGCCGACGCCGATACCGCCGGCCATCGACTTGATCATGCGCTTGCGGAGCGCCTTCTCCATCGCGTTCGACTTGACAAATCCCGGAAGCCAGTCCGCGCCGCGCAGCACCCAGTAGAACACCACGGCACCGGCGCAGATCACGGCCGCGAGCGCCAAGCTGCGGAGCAACGACGCAAAATCCAGCTTTGCGCGCTCTTGTTTTGCGTCGCGGCCCGAGGGCGCCTGCGTGGGAGTCAGCGCAGCGCCGGAGGCTGACTCTGGCGGCCCCCGGGTGCGACCCCAGTCCGCTCAACGCCTGCGTCGGTGGGGGCCGCAGCTTCGATCGGCTGCTCCGACCGAACCGGACTCACCTCGGTGGCGGATGCTGCGGGTTCGGTTTCGTTCGCCAGCGCGTCGCCCGACGCCGGAGCGGACTCATCGCGACCACTGTCGCCCGGATTCGTCATCTCAAATTTCCGTATGGTTTTCGACGGAGCCGGCTGCCGCGGAAGCGACGTCGACCGAATCGGTCTTTGCGACGGCAGGCTTCGAATCCGGCACATGCCCCGCTCCCGTGATCAAGTTCCTAACGTGGTAGGACTTGGCCCCCTGGGACTCGAAGTAGGTGCGAGCGAGCAGATCGGCGATCAAACCGAGCGAGAGCAGCTGGATGCCGACCATGATCAGCAACACCCCGAGCAAGAGCAGCGGGCGCTCCGCCAGCGGTGAGTGATAGACCAAGCGCATGAACGCGAGATAGCAGCACACGGCCATTCCGATGCCGAATGACACGATCCCGCCCAGACCGAACACCTGCATCGGACGCACGAGGTACGACTGCATGAAGCGCACGGTGATCAGGTCGAGCACGACGCGCAGGGTCCGACCGATGCCGTACTTGGAGACGCCGAACTGCCGAGCGCGATGGTTGACCTTCACCTCGAGCACTTCGACGCCCATGTTGGCGGCGATTGCGGGGATGAAGCGATGCATCTCTCCGTAGAGCTTGAGCTCCTTGGCGACCTCCAGGCGCATCGCCTTGAGCGTGCAGCCGTAGTCGTGGAGGTGAACTCCGGTGGTCCGGCTGATGATGCCGTTCGCGATCATGGACGGCAGACGCCGGTTCAGAAATGGGTCCTTGCGATGAGCGCGCCAGCCAGCGACCAGGTCGTACCCCTCGTGGATCTTCTCCAACATCATGGGGATGTCCTTGGGGTCGTTCTGGAGGTCCGCGTCCATCAGCACCACGACCTCACCTCGGGCGTGATCGAGACCGGCCTGGAGCGCAGCCGTCTGACCGAAGTTGCGACGGAACCGGATCACGACCAGGCTCGGATCCTGTTCCGCTGCAGCCTTGAGCAGCGCGTAGCTACGGTCCTTGGACCCGTCGTCCACGAGGAGGATCTCGTAGGAGATCCCGGCCGGCTTGAGTGCGCCATGCAGCTCCTCCAGCAGCCGAGGAATGCTCTCCTCCTCGTTATAGATAGGCAATACGACAGACAGGTCCATAAGCGGCGGTACCAGTATCACGGGTCGCCGGATTGGTCGACTCAGGTTCTTTGCTCGAGATCCAAGCGCAAACAGCAGGAAAAAAGCCCTGCGGCGGTTGGCCCAGGCGGCCCCTGGCAGGCTCGGTGGGGCGCCCGCGGACCCCTGCCAGCGCGGAAGCGAATGCGTGGACGCGTTGGCGACGGGTCCGGACCGCGCTATCTGCATCCTGCCATGATGAAGCAGCTTATTGGCTGGTCGACGCGCTACGTGCCGCGGCATCACCTGCATCGACTCAGCCACTTGTTCCTGACCCTGGTCTCGCCGCTGTACCGCGGGGACGAAGTCGAGGACCCGATCAGCGGCAAGTCTTACCGGAAGTTTCTGCCTTACGGCCGGCTCAAGACTCGGGAGAACGCGCTGAGCCTCTCGCTCTCCTTGGAGCGGCATCGTCTGATGTGGCTCTACCTGAAACTCCGCACGGATTTCTTCACCAAGCGAGCACGCGTTCTGCACATCGCTCCAGAGTACTGCTTCATCCGCGTGTTCCGCGAGATGAAGAACCTCGACTATGTGACGGCCGATCTGAACTCACCCTGGGCCGACGTACACATGGACGCCCACGAGATGCCGTTCGAGTCCGGGAGCTTTGACGTCATCTTTTGCAACCACGTGCTCGAGCACGTCGCGGATGACAAGAAGGTGCTCTCGGAGTTGTTTCGCGTGATGCGCCCCGGAGGTTGGGGGATCTTCCAAGTGCCCCTCGACACCAGCCTGGAGCACAGCCACGGCGACCCCAGCATCACGAACCCGCGGGAACGCGAGCGGCTGTACGGTCAGTCGGACCATGTGCGACAGTACGGACTCGACTTCGAAGACATCCTGCGCAGTGCGGGCTTCGATGTAGAGGTCGACGCCCTGGTTGACGAGCTACCAGCGGAAGACGTCCGGCGCTACGCGCTGCCAGCGGGTGAGATGCTGTACATCGCCCGTAAGCCAGCGGCGCCCGCGGCCAGCAACTAGCGGGGCCGTGGCGACTCGTCGCTCGTACGGTACCAGTGCACCCAGGCCCTGATACCTTCCTCAAGGCTGATCCGCGGGGAATAGCCGAACGCAGCCTGGGCGCGCGCCGTATTCGCGGACGTGACCTTGCTCTCGCTGGGCTCGAGTTCACCGAGTTCGATGTTGGGCTCGACGCCCAGCTCCGCAGCTAGAAGCTCGATCAACCGCCGCACGCGCACCGGTTCGCTACGGCCCAGGTTGAACGTGCCAAAGCCCTGATTTTCCGTGATCCAGCGGCCCGCACCCAAGACGCCGGCGGCGATATCTTGGACGAAGGTGAAGTCGCGCTCGGTCTCCTCACCGTGCATGCGAATCGTCTGCCCGCTGAGTAGCAGCTCGGTGAACTTGGCGACGGCCATGTCCGGACGCCCTCGAGGCCCATACACCGTGAAGAAGCGCAGCACCGCCACCGGGAGCTTGTGCAAGTAGTTGAAGGTGTACGCCATCAGCTCGCTGGCACGCTTGGATGCGGCGTAGGGAGACAGCGGACACACCGCGCTCGCCTCCTCATCGAAGGGTGGCTGCGTGGAGTTGCCATACACCGATGAGGTCGAGGCCAGACATAGCGGCACGTTTCCGTGGCGCACGCACGCGTCGAGCACATTGAGCCCGCCGAGCTCGTTCGTGCGCAGGTAGGCGTGAGGATCTGCGACGCTCGAGCGCACACCCGCTTTGGCCGCCAAATGGATCACCAGGTCTGGTCGACGTCGCGCGAACACGCGTTCGAGCTGGTCGGCCTCAGCAACATCCGCCTCCACCAACTCGTAGCGTGGGTTGACCTGAGCCGCGCGGATGTTCCGGCGCTTCTGCGCGGGATCGTAGTAGGGGTCGAAGTTGTCGAGTGCCGTCACGCTAGCGCCCGTGGCGAGCAGCTGATCTGCCACCGTGGACGCGATGAAACCTGCACCGCCCGTCACCAAGACATAGTTCACGCGGGGGACTCTAGCCCCGTCAGAAGCGAGCGCTCAAGTCGCGATGAACGCACGCGAGCGCCTGGGCACCTGACGCGGGTGTCCGCGTCCCAGGTCATGCATCGAGAGCGCCAAAGACAGCTGACCGCGTTGGTCTGCGCGGGTCTGCTGCATGGCGCCCTGGGTTTGACCTTCTTCGCACTCTCACCCCCAAAAAGCCTGGAGGCGCCCGGGGAGCCACCCCCAGCGGAGCTCCAGGTTGAGCTGCTGCTGAGTTCGGCAACGACCGCGAAGGCTGACGCGGCCACGACCACGGCGCCGCCTAGCGCGAAGCTTGCGAAACTTGGTCCGGGTAAACAGCCAGCCAACCCAGCTGAGCGCGGGGACTCCGAAGCAGCCCCTGGCGCTGCCGACGAGGATGGGGATTGGGGGGAGGATATCCCTCAAGCCAAAGCAGAAGACAGCGAGGCAGAACCCAAGGAGAAGCACCTAACGCTCACAGAGCTCGGCGTGGGTGATCCGAGCGCGCACTGGAGCATGCCCAAGGGCGACTCAAGGTCGCAACGATCCGGTGCCTCAAGGAAACGAAAGCGCAAGCAGCAGCTGGAAGCCCGCATCGAACGCGAGATGGCGCAGAAGGCGCTCGAGCGAGACGTCAAGCGCGGCCTGGGCCCCGGGGGTCCGGTGCTCACGGCGCTCGAAGGCGTGACACGCGTGTCCAGCGCCCCCATCCGCGGCTACGCCGTGTTTCAGGTCACGACGGATGCCGGGGGCAACGTCACTGGCGTCCAGTTGATGGAATCCGACGGAGGCACTGCGCAGTGGGCCGCGGTGGGTCAGCAAGTGCGAAGGCGCCTAGGGGGGCAACGCTTGCGCGTCGCTGGCAAGCCGACGCGCTTGCTAGTTCGCATCGAGTCCGAGGAGTCACTGCCGAGCGGAGCGGATCCGGGCCTCGCCATCGATGCATTCGGCATTCCGATCAAGAAGGGGGAAGGCAAGAAGTCTTCGAAACTCTCGATCCTCACCCCACCTCAGTTCGTCGAAGTCGAGGTTCCCGATCCGGGAAACCCCAAGAAGAAGCTCAAGATCCCGATGTTCGTTCCGCCCAACCTGTTCGGCGGCGCCGGTGATCTGTCGGACATCGGCAGCAAACGCCGCCGCATGGTGCACTCACGCATCCTGCGGGCCGACGCGCTGGCTCCACCGAAAAAAGACTCCGTGCGGAAAACCGAAGGGCGGCAGGATCCACCCGCCGCCCCACGTGAAGACTGAGTCGCTCGAGTCTCAGGCGGCGACGACGCCGGCGCGAATGGATGCGACCGTCGCTACGGGACGGCTCACGGAAACCACCCTGCTCGGGCTGCCAGCGCTCATCAGCTCTTGCACCAGCGCCCGCAGCTCCGCGGCGATGCTTCCCCGACGACTTGGTTCGAGGCTTGCGCCGTCGAACTCCACCAACGCGAGTCGGTGAAGTTCGATGCTGTCCTCCAGCGCTCGCTCCCAGCGAACCAGCTGGACGCGCAGCTGAAACAATCGAGCCAGCACCGCCTCGCGCAGTCGCTCGGCGCACACGCGCTCACGGACACCCAGCTCCAGATGGGAAACGACGCGTCCCCCGCGCACGAAGCGCACGCCGACCAGGGCGTGCTCTTCAATCCATGCCGCAGAGCGCTGGTTCGAGGCGCGGAGGTTCGAGTTCATGACCCTAGTGTCCCGCTCGTCGGTGGATGGGTGGTATCCATCAAGTTTCAAGTCGGTTAAAAAGCTTCTGGGTCCCAGTGCTCTGGGCGCTCCTCGGGCTGCCTCCAACCACCATGAGCCAAGGCATCACTCCCAAACCCCTGCTTGGTGACACTGCGGAACGCGACGTTCGGGTGGGCCCGACGGCGCACTACACGGCCTATGCCTGGTTCCGCCTGGGGATGCCGTACGCGGAGTGGTTCAAGACGCAGACTGGTGCACGCCTGTTTTGGTCGCTGCGCGTCGGAGTCGAGTGGGTAACGCGCGTTACCCAGAGCGTGCCTCGCATGATCGACTACCTGGAGCTGCGCCACCGCTCCATCGATCACACACTCGCGCGCCTTGGTCCCGATCGGGTCGTCGAGCTGGGCGCCGGACTCTCGCGGCGTGGGGTCACCTGGGCGCTCGACCACGGAGTCGACTACGTCGAGGTCGATTTGCCGCAGATGATCGACGCCAAGAAGCGGCTGCTGTTGCGTTTCCCCAAGGCAATTCGCTCAACCCTCGACGAGCGACTGAGCCTCGTCAGCGCCGACGTGCTCGCGCCAGACTTCGAGGCTTGGCTGGCGGAGCGCCTGGAGGGGAGCCGTCGGCCCGTGGTGATTGCGGAAGGCCTGCTCGGCTACTTCGACACTGGGGAGCGGCAACGCCTAGCCAGCGCAATCGCCGGCGCCCTGCGCCGCACCCAGCAGGTACCGCGCTACTCCGCGAGCTTCCTATGTGATCTGCGGGTACGCAGCCAAGCATCCAAGACGCGGGCGGCGGTGCGCGCCATGCGCGCGGCCATCCGCGTGGTGACCCGCGGGCGTGGCGCACGCGAAGACTTCACGTCCGAAGCGGCGATCTATCGGCTGTTCACCAGCGCGGGCTTCGACGCCGCGCGCCCCATCGATCCCGCTCAAGTCCCCGAGCTGAACTCAGGCTTGCTCGAGCAAATTCCGATGCGCGTCTGGCACTTCACCTTGACGCCCTCGGGTTCTAGCTGACAGCGCCGAGTCAGAGCGCGAACGCGCGTTCGCTTGGGCGTGAGTCCAGCGTGGGCATGGTGGGCAAGTCGTCTTGGTCGGGAATCAGCTGCCGCAGCTGCCAGGCGTGGAGCAACAGGTTCCGCTCGACTCTCGCGTAGGCATCCATGGTGCGCGACAACGCCCCAAACACCATCAGCACCACGATGGTGTGGAAGAGCACCACTCCGACGGTCGTCGGGATCATCGCCAAGTTCGCGAGCCACGAACGCAGCACCAGCTCCCCCGCTTCGAACACTGCCACCTGCGGAAACAAGCCGAGCCACTCGAGCACCAGCGGCAGCAGCATCGCACCGAACGCTCCGATCAGCATGCGAGTGTGATTGGCGCCCCGCACCCGCGTATGCAGCATGTGCATCGTCATCACCGCCAGCGCCAGGAGCGGCACCAGCACCCAGGAGCCGAGCAGCGCCGACACCGCTGCGACGCCCAGGTAGTCGCCACAAGAGAGCGCCGTCGAGACGCCCTTCGACACAATTTTTTTCCTCGCGGCAATCAAATTCGCGAAACTGAGAACCAGCGCCAGCCCCAGCAGAATAGCCAGGAAGAGGTAGCTCCTCATCCCTTGGGTGAACAGCATGGGAACCAAGAGGAGCCAGCCCAGGTGGCCGAGGCCGAGCGAGCGTAGGCGATGCTTGAGGTCCGATTGCTCCACCGCCTCCACCTCGCGCTGCGCGTCCGGTGGGAGCTGTTTGGGTGGAACGGCAAGCAGATTCACCAGGGTGCTCGTCGCTCCCTGGTGAGACGGATCGAGCGCGAGGGCGGTGGTCACTTCGCGCATCGCTCGTGCGCGATGCTTGGCAGCCTCATTCGGGTTATTTTCCAGGTGGCTATGCGCTAGCGCAACCTGAGCCATCGCCGCGCGCTCCGCCGCCATGCCCTGACGAGCCTCGGTGTCTCGGGAGCCGTCGAGCAGGCGCTCGATGGCTTCGTGCACCGCGCGCGCCGTTGGCCGCTGTGCGGGATCGCTGGCGCTCGCGGTCAGGCAGAGTTCGTCTAGCTCCGGTGGGACGTTGCGGTGTGGCGCGCGGGCGCTCGGCCGCCCCTGCGTACCCATCAGCGTCGAGGTGAAGATGTCGTCAACGGTCTCGCCGTTGTGCATCGGTTCGAGCGACGCGAGCTCGAACAGGATCGAGCCAAGGGCGTACACATCCGCCTTCGCGTCGACCCGCTCCGCTCCGCGGATCTGCTCGGGCGGCATGTAGCCCGGCGTTCCGAGCACACTGCCCGCGCGGGTCGCGAGACCTTGCAGGTCCGGCAGACTCACGCGTTGGCTCGCCGGCATCGCGTCCTCTGTGCCGGGGAGCTTCGCAAGCCCCCAGTCGAGGACGATGACCTCGCCGAAGTCACCCAGCATGATATTCGCCGGCTTCAGATCCCGATGTACGACGCCGCGCGAGTGGGCGTAGGCAATGGTCAGGCAAACGCTGCTGAAAGCGGTCAAGAGCCTGCGCCGAGAGTAACGACGCGTGATCTCCTTGTCGCCGTTCTGGAGGCCGAACAGCACGGCCTCGAGAGTGAGACCCTTGACTCGCCGCATGGTGAAGTACGCCTCGCCGTGTGGCCCCTCACCGATGTCATAGACCGGGACGATGCTGGGGTGCTCGAGCTGGCCTTGCACTCTTGCCTCGCGGAAAAAGCGCTCACGCATTTGCGCGCTGCTCACAAACTCGGCGCGCACGAGCTTCATGGCCACATCTCGGCCTACGCGGCGGTCATGGCACAACTGCACGGTGCCCATGCCTCCCTCCCCCAAGCTGTCGCGCGCCTCGTAGCGTTCTGCAAAGTCGCCGCTCAGGGTCCCGCCGCGGGGATCGACGTGGCCCACGTTGGACACCACCGTCGGGTCATCGAAGGTTGGACGATATGGCGCGACGCGGCGCGTGATGGGAGCCCCAGACGGATCACCAGGCATAGGGCGCGCATGTTACGCTACGGATACGAGGCGGTGCATGAAACGCCTGGCTGAATGCTTCGGGTTTCAAGCAGTGCGGAAATTCTTCGGGTCGATCGCTCACGTTAGCGGCGCAGGCGGCGCCCCTGGGCTTTTTCCGCAGCGCCGGTGCTGCGCGCCTCGGGGCCAGCGTGTGGGTTTGTTCCGGCGTTTCCCGCGAATTCTTAGGGGTAGCGACGCACCTACACGTTGCAGGTATGCTGGGTCCGATGGATGTGTCCGTGGAGACGGCAAATCCCGGCATCGACGAGGTGCTGCGGGACGTCCTCGATTCCGTCGAGGACGCTGCGCTCTTGGTGAGCGAGGCGGGGGACATCTGTTACGGAAACTTTGCGGCTACTGAGCTGCTCAAGCTGCGTTCCAGCGATCTCTTGACGCGCAAGGTCTGGCAGCTCGCGGTCAGCCCGTGGCGGGACGCGCGCACCTGGGGTGTGGCGACGGCTGACCTTCGCGATGGACGGGTGCGGCGCGGCAGCGGGCTCTTGCGTCGCCCTGGCGGGGAAACCCTCGAGGTCGACCTGAGCCTGCGTTTGTCCCAGAGCCGCTGGATCATTCTGACGGCGCGTGACGCGACGCCGCGCCTGGAAGCGACCAAGCAAGTTCAAGCCGCCGAGAAGCAACTCGAGAGCATCCTCGACAGCATCGCGGACGCCGTGATCATCACGGACCTCAGCGGGCGGGTGCAGAAGATGAATCGGGTTGCCGAACAGCTCACCGGCTATTCACGAGAAGCCGCGTTCGGGCACCGACTGAAGAGCATCGTCCGCATCTTCGAAGACGAGAAGCCGGCGAACATCGTGCGCGCCGTGGTGGATAGCGGCGTCGTGGTCGTGTTTGGCGACCGAGCGCGCTTGCAGACAAGAGATGAGCGCCACGTGTCCGTCGAAGGGGTCGCGGGTCCCATTCGCGACGAGAGCGGCTCGACGACTGGCGTGGCCGTGGTGTTTCGGGACTGGACTCACGAGCGCCGCGCGCAGGACGCGCTCAAGCGATCTGAGGCTAGCTTTCGCAGCCTGAGCGAAGGTCTGCCCGTCGCGCTTTGGGTGACTCGCGACGAGCGCGTGGTCTACGCGAACCCGGCAGCGCTAGCTCTGAATCAAGTCGATGCGCTGGATGCCATCCAGGGCAGCCGCCTCGTGCATCTCATTCACGAAGCCGATCAGGAAGCCTTCCTCCAGCACCTGCGGGACGAAACCCCGGATTTTCGCGAGACCCGCGTGCTTCGGGGAGACGACAGCGTCGCGTACGCGGAGCTCGCTTCGATGCCTTTGATCTTCAATGGCAAGCCGGGTGTCGTGACCATTGGTCGGGACCTCACGGAGCGCCGTGCGTTGGAGGCCCAGCTGCGCGTTTCCGAGCGGATGGTCAGCGTTGGCACGCTCGCGGCTGGCGTCGCCCACGAAATCAACAACCCTCTGGCGTATGTTCTCGCGAACCTGGAGCAAGCACAGCAGTCCTTGGATGGCTTGAGCGGCCGGGTCGATACGAGCCTCCTGGAGGAGCTGCGCGACCTCGTAGGCGAAGGCTTTCAGGGGGCGGATCGGGTGAGGCGCATCGTCAGAGATCTTGGAACCTTCTCGCGCTCGGACGACGACGTGGTCACGCTGGTCGACGTCACCCAAGCCCTCGAGAGCGCCATCGCCATGGCGCAAAACGAGATCCGGCACCGCGCCATGCTCACTCGCGACTTCGCCAAGGAGCTGCCGATGGTGAGCGCCAACGAGGCGCGGCTCGCGCAAGTGTTCTTGAACCTGCTGATGAATGCCGCCCAGGCGCTGGACGATGGCCGTGCGGAAACAAACGAGATCCGTGTGCGCACGCGCCATCGCGGAGACGAGATCATCGTCGAAGTCAGCGATACCGGCCCCGGGATCCCAAGTGAGCTGCGTCAGCGCATCTTCGACCCGTTCTTCACGACGAAGCCAATTGGCGAAGGCGTTGGGCTCGGGCTCTCGATCTGTCACTCCATCGTCAACGCCTACGCTGGGCACGTCTCGATCGTTGACGAGGGCGAGGGGGAAGCTTCGCGGCGTTGGGGGTCGACGTTTCGCGTCCACCTACCTGCCTCTCAGGCCTTGCCGAAGCCGGCTGAGCTACCGCCGCCGAGTCTCTCGAGGACGCGCGCCGCGCGCGTGCTGATCGTCGATGACGAGCCCGTCGTGCTCAAGGCGCTCAAGCGCATCCTGAAGCAGCACGAGGTCGAGCTCGCCCACAGTGGTAAGCAAGCGCTCGAGCGCCTGCTGGACAAGCAAGAACGCTTCGACGTGATCGTGTGCGACATGATGATGCCGGAGGTGAGCGGCCTCGAGGTCTATCAACGCCTGGACGCCGAGGCCCCTGATCTGGCCTTGCGCATGGTCTTCATGACAGGCGGCGCGTTCACGCCGGCTGCACGAGAGTTCTTGGCCGAGCACAGGGATCGCTGGCTAGAAAAGCCGTTCGATCGCCAGCGGGTGCTCGAGCTGATCCAGGAAGTGCTGTTCGAGACCGTCGAGGAAGACACGTCGCGCCGCCACGAAGGGCTCAACCCTCGTGGCTGAAGACTCGCGTCGGTCGACATGGATTTGGAGCGATCAACGTTTCACAGCGTCGAGCCATCGATTTCGGCGTTGTCGGGCAACTCCAGGTAGCGTCGCAACCAGCGCACCAACAGGTAGAACGGCAGCGTATCGAGCAGCGCAGCGACCATCTTGAACAGGTAGTTCGACACCAGGAGGCCGAACAGTGTCTTCAGCGTCATGTCGCCACGCAGGAACGCGGCACCGAACGTCACGCTGATGACCATCGTCGCGTCTACCAGCTGGCTCACCAGCGTCGAGCCGTTGTTACGGAGCCACAGGTGCCGCCCGCGGGTCAACTTCTTCCAGAAGTGAAACAGATAGACGTCGCAGAACTGCGCAGCCATGTACGCCAGCATCGAGGCAAAGACCGCGCCGCTCGTACAAGAATAAATCAGCGTGTAGAGCTCGACACTGCCTTCGGCCTTATTTCCGTCGGGTAAGAAGACGGGCTGGGAGAGCTGGAGTGTCTGCCAAGGCGCCTGGACGTCCGGAGGAACCGACGCGGCCTGATGCCCCAGCCACATCACGCCGATCACCAGCAAGTTGACTCCAAGCCCCACCCACACGACCCAGTTCGCGCGACGTTGGCCGTAGAGTTCGCTGATCAGATCCGTGCACAGAAAGGTCAGCGGATAAGGCAAGACGCCAACTGCGAGCGCCAACGGCCCCAGCTGGATGAAGCGGGTGATGCTGATGATGTTCAGCATCGCCATCGCTCCGAGGAACACCCCCGCTAGGATCAGGAACACTCGCTCTCTGCGGGTCCAGCGATCGATCAGGTGCTGCGGGACGTCGTGAACTTCGCTCTCGATGCCTTCTCCGACTGCCATGTTGGCCGGAGCATAGGTGCCAGCTTGGCTGTGTTGCCGAAAAACTTGCGCGCGCTCACTGACACGGGCTGTCGATCGTCTCGGGTGCGCGCACCGTGGCCTTGCCGGTCTTCAGGTAGGTCTCGAAAAAACAGCCATATTGATGCTTCACGGCGTCGAGTTGCCCGTAAATTCCATGAGGGTCGTAGATGCCGTCGCCCTGGTACTGCACGACGACACCCGTGTAGGGCGTCCCGTCGTCGCTCACTCGATTGTCGGTCACCGGGTAGTCAGCGAAACCATCGAAACCTCCCATGCTGAGAGAGGTCTGCATCTCCGGCCAGACTTGCTCTCCCGCCTCCTGGTTTCCGTAGGCGAGGCTGAAGGCGTCATAAATCCTCGTGGAAAAATAACTATCACCCTGCCCTGCCGGTTCGTAGATCGAGCGTACCGGGTGCCCTTCGAGCGGACGGCGAGCCAGACGCGGCGTGTACACCATGGGCTCGACCGCTTCCCACCCCGTCTGCAAGATTTGGAGCGTTGGATGCAGATGATCGAGCACCTCTGGCGAGCCGAGTAGCACTCCGGCGAGCTTGTCCAAGTCTTTGACGACTTCGGTGTCCTCCACGAACATGCTCCAGTAGCCGCCGGCGCCCGTTGGCACCACCGCCTCGATGCGCGGCTCCACCGCCCCGATCATGTTGGTGTACATGCCACCCATCGATTGCCCCATGGCCAGGATCGGCTTGGTGGCAAAGTGGTAGCTCGATTCACCGCTTGGCAGGCTCAAGCCGCTGCAGCTCGCAACGAGATCCGGTGAAATCTCCAGCTTGCTAAGCGCCTCCAGATACAGACGCTGCTCGATGACGCCCTGACGGAACGTGTCACGCATCGCCGCCAGGTTCTTGAAGTTCAAGTACTCGATGTCGCTCGCGCCGGGCAGGCGATCTGGACTGACCGGGTGAGACGAACCAACCGCCGCGAAACCGTGAGCTGCAAGCACGTACGCTGGCCCCTCACCCTTGGTGGGCTCGCCTCCAACCTCCGTCACTTTGCCGCGATCCACGACCTGGCCAGCGACGCCGCCAGAACCGTGGAAGTACATCACCAGCGGGTAGCCCCCTGCTGGCATGGGCTGCTTGGGCAGCGTGATCACGATCTTCGCGGTCTCCTTGCGCTGTTCGATGGGCATCCCGTCGGAGCCCAGCTCGAACAAGCCTTCCGTGTCGAAGGGGGGAGTTCCCTGCTGAAACTGAGGGAAGTCGACGGTCCCGATGATCTCGCAGAAGCGATCGTGATCCGCTCCATCGTCCGGATCGACCTCCAGGTTCTCCAGCGAGACGTCGTAGTTCTCAACCACGTGCTGACTGAGATCGAAGGTCGCTTTGACGACGTCGCCCGTCGTGAACACCGTCGCCGCGGCGACTTCGCCCGTGTCCACCCCGAGGGTCTTCAACGTCTCCCAGAGCGGCTTGTATTGAGCGGCCAAGCCCTCTGCGCCTGCGGGATCCTGACCGAGCTTCACCTTCTCCAACTCGAGGGGTGAGCCGAGAGGCGCGCCTGTCGCGTCCCCGAGGCCTCGCATCACCACGAATGCGTAAGTGCGCTCCGGATTCAACACGATTCCGGGGAAGCTCGCGACCGCAAGCAAGTTGTCTGGCACGTAGACGTCGGGATTGGGCAGCTTCGCGATGGTTGGGAACAGCTTGCCTCGTTCCGGCGAGTCAGGATCGATATCGACCAACAGGATCTTGGAAGACGTATCCGCAGGGATTACGTCCTGCACTTGAGGCGCGGTGATGGCAGCGTCGAAGTGAAAGTAAGCCACCGGCACAGTTGGGAAGCGCGGATGCTCCCCCGCGATCATCAAGAGACTCGCCAGGATCTGCTTGTTCTTGGGATTCGGAAAGTTTGCAACGTCTGGTGTGCCGTTCGCGGTGAGTCGGGCGTCGGAGGGATACGGGAAATCGTAGAACTCGTTCCCGTGTGAAGCCTGCAGGTCAAACCTCACGGAAACACCGGCTAGTGCCTTGGCCGTGGGCGCTGACGCTTCGTCATCCGAGGAGCAGCCACCTGCAGTGGCCAGCAGAGCACACACCCACATCGAGCCGAACAGGCCCTGACGAGTCCAGCTACGCATCTTCATACTTCTTCGTAGTCCTAAGCCGGGGTTGAAGGCTGCTCGCCTTGCAAAGCCGTGTTGTGGCTAGCGAACAGGAGCACCAAGCATACCCACAACAGGGTGCCAACGGCGAGGTGTGTCACCTGCATGTAGCCGGGCGCCGACAACGCGATGTTGACCACTCCCACCCCCAACTGAAGCGCGAGCAACGCTTTGACGCGGCGTGCCCACACGCCTGATTGAGCATGGAAACTCGCCGCCGCAATCGGCGAGTCACCAGACGCGCCAGCGCCGACAGCCCCACCCGCAGCACCGAGTCGCTCGGAAGCCGCCTCCGCAGCGTCCTGAAAGCGCGCCATCAGCCACCAAATTCCAAACGCCAAGAGCACCGCGCTGATGGGGTGCGCGACGCGCAGGCGCTCGAGAAAGTTGCTGCCGTGGAGGCGATCGGCGAGCGCCGCCCCTTCCTGCACGGGGTAGAGCGTGTCGCCCAGCGCCGTCACCGCGCCCAGCATCGACACCAGCACCACGCCGACCATCAGCACGAGCAATCGACGCCCCAGGCCATCCAGCGGGCGGATTCGCAGCCTGTGAGTCGCCGCGCTCCCGGAAGTCCAGGCGGTCAGCGCCATCGCGCCCATCAGCAAGCTCGTGCTGATCAGGTGAACGCCCATGAACGCCGCTCTGGACACGGACGCGTTCGCGCCGACCAACTCGAGGAGCACCAAGCTCGCGCCGACCAACGCCTCCACCACCATCAGGAACACACTGAGCGCCGCGTAGCGGCGCGTGGCGTGGCCACGCTCAAAGCGAACGAGCGCCCACACCCAGAGGGCGATGACTACGGGCAAACACAACCCGGACGTGATGCGATGAGTGAACTCGATCAGCGTCTCGATGCTCTTCGGCATATGCGCGATCTCGCCGTGACAGGTTGGCCAGTGCTGACCACACCCTGCCCCAGACCCGGTGATGCGCACCACTGCTCCGAACAGCACGACGAACAACGTGTAGGCCACGCCAGCCCAGGCCACCTTGGCGAAACGCGCGCCGGCAGTCGGCGCGGCGACGCTGGTGGTTGGGTGCATCGGCAACGTGCTCATCGCGAACGCGGATCTAGCGCCGTCTGCCGGCAAACTCCAAGCCGCGAGGGCGGTTTTCGCCGCCGATCGCCAGCGAGTGCGACCACACGTCGCGGCAGCGGGGGCGCACCAGGCCTAGCGACTTGCGCCCACCTCGGAGTCCAGCCCATGCTTTGGCCGGTGCTTGAAGAGCTTGGAAAACCGCGCCAAAGGCGGCGACGGGGGTCCGGTGCAACCCGGATCGTGAGCGTGCTGGCGGCGGCAGGCTGCTCGGTCAGTTGCCTGCTCAGCTTCGATGGCCTCACCGGCGGAGAAGCGGGTGCGGGCGGAAGCGGTGGTGCGGCTGGGGGCGGAAGCGGTGGCACCGGCAACACGGGTGGGACGGCTGGCAGCAGCGCGGGAGGTTCCGCGGGGAATAGCACTGGCGGCGGAGGAGCCGCCGGGAGCGCTGGTACCGGTGGCAGCGGAGCCACCGCCGGGAGCGCTGGCAACACGACTGGCGGCAGCGCAGGCGCGTGCACGACGCCGACTTGCAAGTGTTGTGGCAACGGGGGCGCCGCAGTGTGTACGGATCCCGTCGAGACGCTGCTTGGCACGAGCGTCGGCAAGGCGCGCGGCCGCGTCGCCGCGCTGGGCGAAATCGTTTACTGGACGCGGCAACCGGATGCGCTGATGCGTCGTCTGCCTGGCGGCCAGCCAGAGCAGCTGGTCAGCGCGAACTACCCTGAAGCCTTGACCGCCGAGGACAACTGGCTAGCCTGGAGCGACTCCGGAGGTCTCTACCGTTGCCGCGCGGATGATTGTGCAAACACCGCAACCCGCTTCATCAGCGCCCAGGACGTGAACGAGCGCCAGGTCCTGGCTCTACAAGCTGGCGAGCTGTACTGGCTCGTGGGTATGGGAGATCTGGGGCGCAGGCTGGTGCACTGCGACCTCGCGAGCTGCTCGAATGGCAACGAACAGACGGTCAGCAACAACCGCGACTCGATCCGCGGCATCGCAGCCAACTCGAGCCACGTGTACTGGACCGAAGAGGGCGGCGCCATCTTCCGACTTCCGCTCGGAACGACCAATGACGCACCAGCGCCGTTCCTGGATAGCCGCGACCATCCGTCGAGCATCCTGGCGACGGAGAGCCAGCTGTTCTGGACGGAGGAAGGCGACCCCGGGAACCTCTACTACTGCGAACTCGCGAGCTGCAATCCGACACCAATCGCCCCCAATGCGACCCTGCAGCACCCAATCCGCGCACCGGCTGGCCTCGCCAGCGACGGCCAGCGTATCTACTGGACCAACCTGCTCAGCGACAGCGTGATGAGTTGCCCCATGCCCGGCTGCTCCGGCGCGGAAACTCCAGAGCTCGTGGCAACGGGTCAGATCACCCCGAACGGCGTCGCCGTGGGCAGCACTTGCGCCATCTGGCACGCGGTAGACAACGGCGATGGCGCGGTGTGGGTCAAACCCAAGCGCCCTTGAGCTTAGAACGCCGTGGAAAACATCCCTACGGCACCACCTGGAGCGGGCGCGAAGCCCGCCCGCGTCGTGGACGTAGCCACGCCACTCGGTCGATCCAGGCTGATCCAAACCGCAGCGCCGAGTGCCACGACGCCGACACCAAACGAAATATTGGAGAGCAGCCATTTGGACCTGGCGCTGTCTACGTCCACCTCGGGGCAAGTCGGCTTGCAGCTGTCGAGGTCATCGCGCTCCGACTTCGCTTGCAAGCCGAAGTACGCATAGCTGCCGAGCGCCACCAAGCCGACGCCTCCGAGCACCCACGCGAGGGTCGGCACGCCACCGCCAGCGTCCTTGGGTCCCACTGCACGACTCCCGGCATCGGCCGGGTGCTGCGCTGCGAGTGGCACGAGCACCACGTCGACCAGGCGCGCTTGCTCCCCTTCACGCACCACGATCTCCTGGGACTGTGACGCATATCCGGCGCGCTCGAAGTGGAACACGCGCTTACCTGGGTCCATCACGAGCGCGTTTCCGTCCAGCGTCTGCGCCTCCTGTGCGTCATCGATGCGCAGCTGAACCTCGGCGATGTCGTTTCCGTCTGGATCTCGAACCCGCAGCACCAAGCTCGGTACCCGGCGTTCGACGTCGTTCAACCACGCGACGCAGTCCTTCTGCACAACCCTCGGGCAGGCTTGGTTAGAACACGTGACGAAGCTCTCGCGCGCGGACTTCAGCTCTCCGCCGTCCCGCTCCCGCTGCCCCCGTTCCGAGGCGTCCAGGCACTGGTCCACGCTGACATCGGCGGCCAGCGCCACTTCACCCAGCGAAAGCAACACCGTCACGGCGCAGAGCGAACGCAGCGCAGTCACGCCGCAGCGACCCAGGACCTTCTGCTGGACACTGCGCTCTGACACGTTGGACCGCCGCACCATGTATTGAGGATGCGCTAGAAGCACTCGCGCTTGTAAACTTTGTGCCCCTGAGCGTCGATCACGAAGGGCTGCGCGCAAGCCGCTGATTTGGCCGCCTTGGCGGGCTTCGGCTTGACCCAGCGCCGGGCGCGCTTCGCGCCTTTAGACTTGGTGTCCTTCTCCGACGGCAGGTCGCTGACGTCCAGCGTGGCGTCCGCGTCCTCCGCCGTGCCGCGCACGAACACCGGTGCCACGTTGACCGGCGAGCTCGCGGCGGGCTGCTCTACTTTCCCTGCGGTAACGCCGGGTTGCCCTGCAGCCACCGGGGCTTGGGGACTGAGCATGTCCGCGAGCGGCTCGTTGGTGGTGAAGCGCTGGGCAGCGCCGGCGCCGATGCCGACCAACAGCATCACGGCAGCGGCGGCGACCCACCAAGCAGGGCGACGCTTGGGGCGACCCAGCTCGCGGATCTCGGTGGAGCCTGCCCACTCTCCGCTCTGGCTAGCTGAGGCAATCGTCGACGCGGCCGGGTTCACGGCGATCTGAGCCGCGGGCAGCGTGAGGGGCGACACCGACGCCACCGGGGAGCTGGCCACGTCCTGAGGCAAGAGCTCGGTCGCCCCGGGGCCGGTGTAGCGCCGCGGCGGGACGTGAGGCGCTGACAGCGTCGGCCCGAGACCCATGCGGGTCGAGTCGCGCTCGATCGGCAACGCCTGCCCAGCCTTCACCTGAGCGATAAGCTCCGGGTTGGTGCCGTCGACGTCCCAGAGGCTGCTCCGCCCGTCGCTTCGCTCGATAGCGAGGATTTCAAGCGATCGCTTCTCCAAGGTCTCACGCGCCAGCGACTGCATCCACTCGGAAACAACACTGGTGGCGGCCGGAGGTGCCGCACGCTCGATGGCACGCGCGAACTCGAGCGCATCACAGAAGCGGTCCGACGGGTCCTCTTCGAGCGCCATCAAGACGGCTCGGTCCAGCGCGCGCAGGCGGTCGAGGTCAGTCGCCGAGCGCTCCGCACGGCTCACTCGTGCGCTCGGCGCGTCCGCGACTGGGTCCACGGTCTTGAGAATGGCTGGCGACTCGTCACCAGCGAACAGTCGCTCTCCAGTGAGCAACTCCCACAACACGACGCCGGCGGCGTAGACATCTGCCCGCCGGTCGAGCCGCTCGCCATACAGCTGCTCCGGCGGCATGTAGGCGATCTTGCCCTTGATGTAGCCGTCTTGAGTGCAGTGGCTACGACCAACGGCCTTCGCGATACCAAAGTCCAGCACCCGCGGTACGCCATCCATGCCCACGATGATGTTGTGGGGAGAGATGTCGCGATGAACCAACTTGAGCGGCTCACCCCGGGCATCCGTGGCTTCGTGAGCCGCGTGCAGGCCCTGCAAGGTCCCGATCATGATCGCGGAAGCGATGGCTGGGGGCACCCGCTGCTGGACCACGCTGTTGCGACCATTGCGGTGCAGGATGAGCCGGTCCAGCGTCTCACCGTGGATGTACTCGAGCACGAGGAACAGCTCCCCATCGCTCTGCACGACATCCAACGTGGAGACGACGTTTGGATGCTGAATCCGTGAGGCAACACGGGCCTCATCGGTGAACATATCCACGAAGCTTGGGTCCATCGCGTACTGCGGGTGCAGCCGCTTGATGGCGACGGTGCGCTCGAAACCCACGGCACCCTTCAACCGCCCAAGATGGACGGTCGCCATCCCGCCGTGCGCGATGTTGCCGTAGATTGAGTAACGCCCGAGCTCGCTCATGGATCCAGCTGTGCGGTCCGCCGACTTCAGGCGGGGCTCACCAAGAGTCAGGCCCACGTCCATGTGAACCTCGACTGCTCCCTCGCCAAGCCAACCGTCCTGACCCTGGAAGCTCGTCGAATATAGGAGATTTTGACAACTCAGTCACATTCGCCCGCGACTCGATCCCCCAGATCCGTCCTACATCGGCGCCAAGCCCGAGGTCCCTCGAACGCTTCGAACCGCGCCCTCCAACAGCGGGCTGGCGTGACGCACAGCGCGTTTCACAAGTGAAAAGAAACCGACAACGCCAAAGAGCGAAAACGTCGCGCAGGGTTAGCGGCGAGCCGCCGATCTGCGAACCGCCACAAACGGCATCGAGCGCCACGAAACCTGCAGCGAACATGCGTTTGGTCAAACACCGGTCTCGCCCGAAGAGCCGCCGGAGGCAAGCCTCGCCAACCTCTCGAAGCACGGCAAACATCCACCTCCACTGTCAGGCCCGCGAACCGGAAACACGCTCTGCGCTCACGTCAGCGCTCGAAAGCGGGTCTCAGGGTCCCTTGCGTGGCCTTGAACCAGTCGCTTCTTTTGGGGGGGAGACGGCACCGCAGTGTCACTCTCCCCCCCACACGCTCTTTATCCGCACGGTAGCAAAACAGCGCAGACCCCGCGTGGCTCAGCGCGAGACCTCGACGCTGTGGTTACCGGGACCGAGCTTCACGAGCAGGCTCCCACCAACGGCGGCATCGAAGTACCAGCCAGTGGCAGACGCCTCCAGTGCCTCCGCGCTCGTCGTTGCACTCAACGTCGAACCATCAACGGTCACCCCGCTGGGCGCGGCGCCAAACGCAATCAGCTCGAACAAGGTGCCTTGCTTGAACTCGGCGCCGTCACGCGTCGTGAGGGCGATTGTACCATCAGTCTGCTTCGCCACTCCGAGCTCCGCACCATCGAACACGCCGAAGGTCGTTGCCTCGCCAGCAAAGACTCGGGCGTACAGCACCCCTGGCGTCGTCGCGTAGGAGTCCACTTCAGCTGGTCGCGTGGTGGGCGCCATGGTGTCGATGGTCGGGCGCAGCATCGGCACGATTCCACCTTCGCGTACGTAAACCGGGATCTCCCCGAGCGGAGCATCCACGCTCGAGGTCACCCCGCCCTCCTGAATCGCTCCCGTCCACCAGTTCACCCAGCGCCCCGCCGGAAAGCTGATCTCGCGAGCTCGCGCGTCGCGATCCACGATCGGCGCCACCAAGATCGAATCCCCGAGGAGATAGATATCGTTCGGGTGCGCTGCAAGCTCCGGGTACGCGAGCCCCAGCGGCCGAGCAATGGGCCGCCCGCTGTGCTTCAGGTCCTGGGCGTAGGTCCACAAATAGGGAAACAGCCGCAGGTGGATGCGCGTGTAGACGCGGTACCAGTCGAGCATCTCCTGGTCGAAGCCCGGTCCACCATTCGGGTCCCATGCGACAGAGTTGGTGCTGGTACCGATCTGCATCACGGGCGAAAACGCCGTCTGCTCGAACCAGCGGGTGAAGAGCTCCTTGTCCGGCGGTGAGTGCTTGTAGCCCCCCGTATCCGAGGCAAAGAAGGGGAAGCCCGAGGCGCCGAGGCTGAGCCCCGCGACGATGCTCGCTGGCAGCCCACCGACGCCCTTCACCGTCGTGCCGTTGTCGTCGAAAGGCTCTGCGTGCTTGTGGAAGGTCGCGTCGAGATCGCCAGGCCAAATCACGTTCACGTTGACCTGGTCACCTGCAGCTCCGCCGCGACAGATCAAGAAACCGCCATCCTCCGGTAGCGTTTCCGCGTACACGCGATGATAGAAGCGCTGGTAGCCGGCGTGCATGGTCCGCTCATCACTGCCGTCAGCAAATACCCACTCGTTGCGTGCGTTGGTGAGGCCGGGGACGATGTCTTCAGCGTAGTCGAGCTTGTACCCCTCGATGCCCATCGCCTTGTATTTGCCGATTTGCTGTTGCCACCAGGCGTAAGCATCTGGGTTCGTGAAGTCGATGGGGCGGCCCCACTTGTTGAGCAGCAATCCAGACGTCACCGGGTAGTACCCGCCGGCCTCCGCCTGCGCGCGCAGCTCTGCAGTATCGGCCGCGCCGTCCTTCTCGTCTAGATAGGGTGTATGCCACAATGCCATGCGGAAACCCAATGCGTGCGCCTCGTCGATCATCGCCTGGGCATCAGGGAACTGCGACGGCAGGAAATCGAAGGTGTTTACCGCTGTCGCGTAGGGTCGGTCGATCCACATCCCGCTGGTTGCCAAGTCGAGATCGCGAATCGTTTGAGCGTCTGAAAGAAACTCCGCCTGGTCTTTGTTTTCGTCGCGCCACACCCACGGCCCCAGGGCCCAGCGCGCGGGCACCGCCGGATAGCCGGTGACGTCGTAGTAGAGTTTCGAAACATCGAGAGGGTGCTTCGCGCCGAACAGGTGAAACCGGAGACCTTCAGCAGAGCCGAACCCCGTGCCAAAGGCCGCTTCCACCAGATCCGGCTCTGCCGGGTCGGCCGCAACCGCAAACGCTCCCGGGCGGTCCGACTCGACGTACAGGCCCCAGCCTGAGGTGCCAGTCAGGAACGGCACCGGGACGTGAGCCTCGTAATAACCGCTCTCGATGCTGGAATCGACCTCGATCTGCATCGGTCGAACCTTGCCGCGGTGATTCACATCGTCGAAATACTCACCCAGCCCGTAGAAGCCTTCTTGAGCATTTCCCCGCGGACGCAGGCGAAAGAACGCAATCGGCGAGCTCGGGTCAGCCGGCTTCCAGAGCGCGGAGTAGCGACCTGGCGCTGGCGCCTCGATCACTAGACTGCCTTGCTTGCCTCCGGGATAGCTCAGCTCCAATGTGAGGCTGTGATCGTCTTGCGCCGACACGCGCATTTCCTCGGGGGAAATCCAGGTGGTGTCCGCTGGTGCGTACAGCGGATGCGCGACGTAGAAGCGATACGGGTCGTAGTTGAAGTCCTCGAGCGCTGCGACCATGCCCCACTGAAACGCGTCCTTCGGCAGCCGCAGCAGCGTGGTGCCGCCGTCCGACAGCTCGAGCTCGTCGCCTGCAAAGGTGATGCTCAAGTCTCCCGAGTCGAGCTCCGGATCCTTCGCCGACTCGCTCATCGGATCATCGGATCCGCAGCCCACCAGTAGGGTCGCAACGAGCGCCCCCAACACACTTGAAGTTAAGACACGCTGGCTCATGAGGTCCCCGGAATGGCTGTGCTTTCACAGCCGAACAACCATTCGTTTACCACACCGGTCAGGCTGACGGAGGCTGCGCTGGATCCGCCGGATCCGGCTTGGAGCGAGCTCAGCGGATCCAGTGGATCCCGCAAGCCGAATGACGCGCTGAGCCGAAAACCCGCGGATCGTAAAAGGCGCCGCGTTCTCGAGCAAAATCAGCCACACCCAGGGCCCAGCGCGATCGCCGGCGTTTGGCATATCCCGTGCTGAAGGGGTGCCATGCAACCCCTCTCCCGTCGTCGATTGCTCGTTGGAGCTGGCGCGTCGCTGATCGCGGCGCCGTTCGTCAGCATGCTGAGCGGCTCCGCTCGAGCAGACACGAGCAAGACTGCCAAGCGCCTCGCCATCTTCTTCTCCCCGAACGGAACCGTGCACAAGCACTGGCGACCGACGGGCAGTGGCAAGGACTTCGACTTCGCCAGCGGATCCATCCTGGAGCCGCTCCAGAGCCTGAAGCAGAAGCTCGTCATCTGCGACGGCATCGACTTCAAGAACGCCAGCAATCACGAGGGCGGCATGGCGGCGATGTTGACCGGCGGAGGAGACGCGAGCTCCCAGAGCAAGGGCATGAGCGTGGATCAGTACGTCGCTCAAGCCATCGGCAAGGATAGTCGCTTTGCGTCGCTCGAGCTCGGCGTCCAGACGTCAGCCTGGGGCGGCAACGTGCAGACCCGCATGAGCTACAGCGGGCCGGGTCAGTTCATCCCTCCCGACGACAGCCCCACCAACACGTTCTCCAGACTGTTTGGCGACGTCACTGCGACACCATCGGATCTCGATCGCGTGGCAAAGCGCCGTCAAAGCGTGCTCGATCTGGTGCGCGGGGAGCTCGGCGACTTGAGGAAGCGCGTCGGCGGCATCGAAGCCCAGAAGCTCGACGCGCACCTGGAGGCGCTGCGTTCCGTGGAGAAAGGCGTCCAGGGGCCTGGCAGCTGCACGCCGAGCGCAACGCCGGAGAATCTGGATCCGTACGGAGCCAGCGACTTCCCCGCCCTCGCCAAGCAGCAGATGGACTTGCTGGTCACTGCCTTCTCCTGCGGCATGACCAACGTGGGCAGCATCCAGATGTCTCACACCGTCGGACCGCCGGTCTTCAGCTGGCTTGGACTCTCCGAGGGGCACCACTCGTTGTCTCACATGGACGACAGCAACACCCAGGGCGTCGCTGACTTCGTCACCGCAGAGCGCTGGTTCGCCGAGCAATTTGCTTACTTTCTGAGCGCCCTGGATAACCTCCCGGAACCAACGGGCGACGGCAGCCTGCTCGACAACACGCTGGTCGTTTGGGCCAAGGAGCTTGGCGACAGTCGCCTCCATGAGTGCGTCAACGTCCCCTTCATCTTGGCAGGCGGTGGCGGGCGCTTCGAGCTGGGTCGCTACCTCAAGTTCGACTCCGAACCTCACACGAAGCTCCTGGTGAGCATCTGTCAGGCGCTGGGACTCGACAACCAGACCTTCGGCGATGCGTCGAGCGGCACCGGACCGCTGGAGGGCTTGGCGTGATGAAGACCACAGCTAAACGCCTCGGCACGTCGCACCGCCGACTGCTCTGGCTATTTGCCAGCCTGGCCCTGGCGCTCGCCGCAGCTTGCAGCAAAGAAGAGCCCCTCGGTAGCTTGCCCGGCTCCTCCAACGGTTGCCCTGATGACCTCGAGTACTTCGAGCAGAACATCTGGAACCCAATCCTCAGCGTGAAGTGCATCGGCTGTCACAACTCCGACGGCATCGCGAGCAAGACACGCATGGTGCTCGACCCTCCAGAGGTCGAAGGCTACCTGGAGCACAACTTCCGCACGGTAAAGGCCCTGGCTGAGGTGACCAAGGGCGGGACACCGGTGCTCCTCCTACGTCCGACGGGCAAGTACCCCTCAGGGCACTCCGGCGGCACGCTGTTCAGCGACGAGAGCACCTACTACAAGGACCTCCAGACGTTCATCTCTCGAGTCACGCTCGGAGAGAAATGCGACCAAGGTTCAGCGAAGGTGCAGTGCGCGGACAAAGTCCCCGCCCCCGGTCGACGTCAGCTGCGGCGGCTGACCCGTATGGAATACGACTCGAGCATCCACGACCTGCTCGGTATCGAGTCGACGTTCGGCGAGAAGTTCGCCCCGGATGTCGTCGTAGATGGCTTCGACAACAACGCCGGCGCACTCAACGTGAGCGCGCTGTTGGCTGACCAGCTGCGCGACGCTGCAGAGCAACTCGCTGCCACGGCCATGCAGAGCGGCGCCCTCAATCGCTACGCTGACCCGAACTGCGACGCCGCCACCAGCGCGACCACCTGCGCGCAAGCGGTGATCGAAGACTTCGGTCTCCACGCCTTCCGGCGACCGCTCAGCGACACGGAAGTTGCTCGCTACAACTCCCTGTTCGACGCGGGCTACGCGGACCCTGCACCTGGAGGTAGCGCCTATGACAGCGGACTCGAGCTCGTGCTCACCGCGATGCTGCAGTCACCGGGCTTCCTCTATCGCCTCGAGCTGGGCAGTGCTGGCGCTGATGGCCTGTTCGAGCTGGACGGCTACGAGGTCGCAACGGAGCTCGCGTACCTGATCTGGGGCACGACGCCCGACGACGAGCTGCTCACCGCGGCCGCAAACGGCGACCTGGACAGCCCCGACGGCATCAAGCTCCAGGCGACCCGCCTCTTGAGCGACGAGCGTGCGCTGACCGGTTACACCCGCTTCGTCGACCAGTGGCTCGGGCTCACTCAGCTCGATACGGTGCAGAAGGACCCGGCTACCTATCCGGAGCTGGACCCGAGTATCCGTGCGGCATTAGCGGAGGAGACGAAGCAGTTCATTCGCTATGTGCTCGACGAGAAGGACGGCCGCCTCGACGAGCTGCTGACGGCGCCCTATAGCTTTCTCTCGCCGGAGCTTGCGACCTACTACGGCGTGTCAGCGCCAGCCGGCGCGGGCTTCAGCCAGGTGGATTTCGCAGACGGCCAACACGCGGGGCTGCTGACTCAAGGCAGCGTGCTGGTGACTCACTCGATGGCCAACAGCTCATCGCCGATCCATCGGGGCAAGCTCGTTCGCGAGCGCCTCCTGTGTCAGAAACTCTCCCCCCCGCCCCCGAACATCGTGGTGGAAGTCCCTCCGGTGGATCCCAGTGCGTCGAACCGCGAGCGCTTCAGCGTCCACTCAGCGAACGAACCCTGCAAGAGCTGCCACCGCCTGATCGATCCCATCGGCTTCGGCTTCGAGCACTTCGACGGCATCGGGCGCTTCCAGGCTGACGACCGTGGCTTCCCCATCGACACGAAGGGCGAAATCCTGGCCACCGACAACACGGACACGACGTTCGAAGGTGTGCCGGAGCTGGGCGCGATCCTCGCGGATAGCAGCGACGTCCAGAGCTGTGTCGCGCTGCAGTGGTACCGCTGGGGCTACGCTCAAGAAGAGACGGACGAGACCACGTGTACGGCTCAGGCGTTCGCCGATCGCTTCGCCGCCAACGAACTTCGGCTGCCCGAGCTGATCCTCGCGCTGGTCGAGGCCACTCATTTCCGCACGAGAACACTCGAGGCGGGCGTCGACGAGCCCGTGGACCCTGGAACAGGCGGCAGCGGCGGCAGTGGGAACACTGGCGCAGGCGGCTCGGGCGCCGGTGGCTCGGGCAATGCGGGAACCGGTGGCGCAACCAACGGCGGCTCAGGTTCCGGCGGCTCGAACCCCGTGAGCAGCGACGTGAGCGTCGAGGACAAGCTCGACAGCCAGTGGGATAGCGGAAGCTGTCACACGGTCAACGTCACCAACACCGGCGGCGCGAACGTCACCTGGACCATCGAGCTCGACGTCGCAGGCACCCTCGACAACTACTGGAACGCGGTCGCGACAGCTAGCGGGAGCAAGACACGCTTCAGCGGCGTCGACTTCAACCGCACGTTGGCGCCAGGCGAGGTCGCGAGCTTCGGCTACTGCAAGACGAACTGAGCACGCCCCCAGGACGCGAGAGGCCCCGCACTCGATGAAGTGCGGGGCCTTGCGTGTTTCTGGTTTGACCAAGCGCTGACGCTCAGTTGCAGCGCCAGCTGTCGTTCAGACAGATGCAGCCGCCGCCCATGTACGTGCAGAACGTGTTCGCGGGTACCGCGCTGCAGTCGTCGTTGGTCGTGGGCTTTGCCGTGGGGCAATCGCTGGTGTTCGTACCGCCACCGCAGGTCCAGATGTTGTTGCCAGGCCCTGGGGGGTTGATGCAGCTGCAGCGCGTGCCCGAGAAGTCGCAGGCGAGACCAACCGTGTCGCACTGATCACCGTTCGACGGCTGAGTGCCTGGACACGAGCCGCAGGACCACTCGGCTTGGCCGCCACCACCCGTACGCTGGCAGGAGCACTGGTTTGCTCCGTAGCTGCAGCTGATGCCCTGATCGCTGCAGTTGTCACCATCGGTCGGCTCGCTGCCTGGGCACATCGCACAGTTCCAGGTTAGTCCGCCTGGACCGCCACCGAAGCACGCGCAGCTGTTCTGACCGTAGTTGCACGTCAGATTGAACATCGTGCACATGTCGCCGTCGGTCGGCTCCGCCGTGGGGCAGTTCCCGGGGTTGCCGCCGGAGCCACCAGCGCCACCAGTTGCACCTCCGGTGCCCCCAGTCGCCGCGCCAGCGCTGCCTGCGGTGCCCGTGCCACCGGTCGCGCCCGCACCTGCAGTGCCGCCCGTGGTCGAGCTGCCACCAGTGCCCGCGGTGCTTCCGCCGGTGCCGCCGTCACCCGCGCTGCTACCACCACTTCCACTGCTGCCGCTGCTGCCACCGCCGGTTCCGCCGCTGGTTCCGCCAGCGCCCCCGTTGCTCGAACCCTCCGAGCTGCTGTCACTGCCACAGGCAGTGATCAGCCCGACGCTTGCGCCCAACGCGACCAACCCCAACCAAGTCAAGCTCCGCATTTCCCATCCTCCTTGTGCACGACGTTCGCGCAACCATCAGGTTACGCCTCCCTGAGTGGGGATGTCAGCTGCGGGTTATGCACTTGTCCGTGCGGATTTCGCGGCTGAGTTGGCGCGATTTCCCCGGGGTCCCTACACGTTGGACGGTAGTTTCCAGCGTCAACGTTCTCTTGCCGGAACGGTTCGCGCTATACGAGAGCCGTGCTTTCGGCGTCCCAGCCCTCTTGGATCACTTTGGTCACGCTGCTCAACGCGGGCGTGATGTACGTCTTGATCCTCGCCGCAATGATCATTGCTTTGATGCGCTGGCAGCAGAGCAAGAGTTGGTTCCGCCGGGGGCTCATCCCGGTAGTGCTCGCGATGCTGCTCACCCTGCCGTTCGAGATAGTGATCGGGTGGCACACCGACGTGAGCAAGCTCACCCCCGTTCATATCCCCAGGGAACTGGTAGAGAGCCTGCGCTACGTCGGGGTGCTCTCCGCACTCATCACCGCTGTGTTCGGCTTGCTCTTCCGGGCGTTCCAGGTGCCGGCGAGCGTGGTGCTATCCCCCGCCGGACACCAGCCGTTCCCGGGATTGCTCGGCGACGGCTTCAACTGGAAGAGTCTGGGGGTGGGCGCAGCGATCGGCGCAGCCGGAGCCGCCATCAGCGTGCCGCTCTTCGCGCTGCTCCACGTGGGCTACGGCGAAGTCTTCAAGCAGCTCCAGGAGCTTTACCACATCGACCTTGAGTCACCCTCGGTGCTCTGGGGTGCGCTCTTCCCCATGGCCATCGGAGCCGCCATCAGCGAGGAGCTGCTTTACCGCGGGGTACTGCAACAAGGCTTGTGCAAGCTGTTCAGGCAGAGCCGCGCGGGGGTTGTCGCTGCGGTGTGTATCAGCTCGCTCGTGTGGGCGCTCGCTCACATTGGCAGCGCCGACAACAACCTGCTCAAGGTGACCCAGATCTTCGTGCTTGGGCTGGCATTCGGCTGGCTCAGTCGGACGCGGTCCCTCGAGGCAAGCATCGCTGCCCACCTGAGCATGAACTTCTTCAGCGTGGTGGTCGGCGCGTTGCTGGGCTGATCTCGCGGATTACCCCACGGAATTCGTAAGGACGACGCTCAGGGACAGGAGCTCTTTCGGCTCCCGTTGTACTGCGAGACGTACTGATTGCAGGTCGCCGTGTCGTACTCGCCGCAAAAGCAGGTGTTGCCTGCAGTCGAGGTGTAGGTGAAGCAGCAAGACGCGGAGGGCAGGACGCCAACGGATAGCTGAGCGTATCCGCCGACATCACGCAGGTGCAGGCGGGGGCCACCGTCATGGTGCAGCGCCACGTCAGCGCGTCGCACTGCCCGCCGTTGCAGGTGCCAGGGCAATCTTGCTTCAGCTCTTCACGCTTGCCGCAGCTGTCGTACCAGTAGGCGTCTTGTGCGTAGCACTTGCTGGTCGCGTGAGAGCTGCACTGGATGCAAGCACCGGCGTTGCAGCCGTCGCTGCAGGTCTCCTTGAGGCTGCCGAGCTGACCGCAGCTGTCGACCCAGTACACGCTCGAACCTTGGCAACGGGTGTCCGCGTTGGGCGCGCACACGACGCACGCGCCGTTGTCGCAGCCGTGATCGCAGGTCTCCTTCAGGGCCCCTGGTTGATCGCAGCTGTCGTACCAGTAGACGTTGTTCGCGAAGCAACGGCTGCTGGCTTCAGGCTGACAGCCGCTGCTACCAGCGGCTCCGCTCGCCCCCGACGTTCCGCCGGTGGCAGCACCCGCGCTGCCTCCCGACGCACCACCCACTCCGCCGCTGCCAGCGCTGCCTCCCGCGGATGTCCCAGCACCGCTGCCAGCGCTGCCGGCGCTGCCAGCGTTCCCGCCGCTACCGCCGCTGCCTCCGACTCCGCCGGAACCGCTCGAGGCTCCCTCACCCCCAACCCCAGCTGCGCTTCCACCGGCGCCTCCAGAGCTCGAGCTCGAGCCGTCGCTGCTACAGCCCGAGAGCACCAGCCCCAAGAGCGCGAGCGTCGTAACGTTTCGCTTCATTCCCATGCAAAAACCCCGGCCCCCGTCTAGCACCTGCGTCAGGGGAATAGCACCCCTCATACGCTCGAGGCTGAGTCGTCTCCCTAGCGGACGGCGGAGCTGGCGAGTCCTCCGCCCGCGCCTCACGAGGAGTGGGCCGATTTACACCCGGGGCGCTCACTGTAAACGCTGATGGCACAGCCCAATTTTGCCTGTCTCCGACGATCGCTGAGGCTCGAGGCAGCTGGCGCACGGCACGCTCGCGACACAGCGCGTCAGAAGTGGTAACACTGCCGCCGGCAGCCTGCTGCCGCTTGGCGCCACCACGTCGCTGTTCCCCCCAACGGCGCCGTCGTGAGCGCAGCCTGACCTCGAGGAGATTTTCCACATGAGAAGTGCCAAAGATTTCTTCCAGCCGCTGGCCATCGGCGCTCCCCAGCCGTTGCGCGAGGTGCCGTTTCGGCCTTCGCGGATGATCCACTTCTTCGACCCGAGCAATCCGAAGATGGCCGCCAAGGTTCCGGACATCGCGCCTCAGGTCGACGTGTTGCTGGGCAACCTGGAAGACGCCGTCTCCGCGGACCGCAAGGAGGCCGCGCGCGAGGGCTTGATCGAGATCGCGAAGCAGACCGACTTCGGCGACACCCAGCTGTGGACCCGCATCAACAGCCTGGACAGTCCCTGGTGCCTGGACGACCTGCTGCGCCTGGTCGGTGAAATCGGCGACAAGCTCGATGTGATCATGGTGCCCAAGGTGCAAGGCCCCTGGGACATCTACTACGTCGATCAGTTGCTCGCGCAGCTCGAGGCCAAGCACGGCCTGAAAGAGCCGCTGCTCATTCACGCCATCCTGGAGACCGCCACCGGCGTGAACCACGTCGAGGAGATCGCCGCGGCCAGCCCGCGCATGCAGGGCCTGAGCCTCGGTCCGGCGGATCTCGCCGCTTCTCGCCGCATGAAGACCACGCGCGTAGGCGGCGGCCACCCGGGTTACCTTGTCCGCGCGGATCCAAACGCCGAGAACCCCGACGCGCCGCGCGCCACGGCCCAGCAAGACTTGTGGCACTACACCATGGCTCGCATGGTGGACGCCTGCGCCGCGAACGGCATCTTGCCGTACTACGGCCCCTTCGGCGACATCGCAGACGTCGTCGCCTGCGAAGATCAGTTCCGCAACGCGTTCCTGATGGGCTGCGTGGGCGCCTGGTCGCTGCACCCGAAGCAGATCGCGATTGCGCGCAATGTCTTCAGCCCGCCTGCGGACGAGGTGCTGTGGGCGCGCAAGGTGATCGACGCCATGGGCGACGGCACCGGCGCGGTGATGATCGACGGCAAGATGCAAGACGACGCGACCGTCAAGCAGTGCAAGGTGATGGTGGAGCTCGCGAAGCTCATCGCCACACGGGATCCGGAGATGAAGGCCGCCTACGGCTTCTAGCCCAACCCAGACCCCGTCAATCCGAGCCTCGAGGTGCTTCCGCCTCGAGGCTCTGTGGTTTGTCGGCATAAAACCGCACGGAAATAGCACAGTCTCCGGCGTCATCCACGCTCAGCACCAGCGACTCGGAAGCGTCGTCTTCGGACATCGCCTCGACGGGCGCGGCGGTCTCGGGGCACACGAAGAAGCCTTCGACCATCACCCTTCCGTCAGCGCGGTACGCAAAGTAGCGCCTCACGTAGCCGTTGATTCGCGTCCGGGAGGCGCGAACGGAACGTGAGTTGGGGGTGAGGCGCTCCAGGTGCCGCTGCCTCATCCGCTCCCCAAGCCGCAGCTCGAACTCCGCAACCGCGTCGCGAGGCACTTCGACGAAATCCTTGCAGAGCGCGTCGGGGTCGAGATCGCAGTAGGCCTTCATCTGCTCTGGGGGCAGTAGCTCCACACCAGGCGGCAGCCCAGGGCTCTGCGCCGGTCGCCCGCAGCCCACAACCAGCAGCAGCGCCGCCATCCAGACTACCCTCACCCCCACACGCTTCCGACACTCGTGGCCTGGCTCCCTTGGCGCTTGATTCGCCCAACGGCGCGTGAGACCGTTTTTTTCGGGGACTGCGACGTTGACGGGCGCGGGGACGACGCCTCACGCAACTGGGACTGTCATGAGCGGAAAACTCGATGATTTCGTGACCGCGAACACCATCGCGAGCCTGCCGCTTTCGGGACGGGTCAGCGACTACGGCGACGTCGTCCCCGACGTACCCGGCTACACGATCCTCGAAGAACTGGGCCGCGGCGGGATGGGCGTCGTCTACAAGGCCCGACAAGACGCTTTGGGCCGTGAAGTCGCGCTCAAGATGGTCCTCGAGTCTCATGCCCAAGGGGAGAGCCGCTCCCGATTCCTTGCGGAAGCAGAAGCCGTCGCCCGCTTCCACCACCCGAACATCGTGCAAATCTACGAGATCGGCGAGGTGGATGGGCGGCCATTCTTCTCCCTCCAGTACGTCGACGGCGGCAACCTCGAAGAGCAGCTCGCGGAACGACCCACCGACTGGAAAGAAGCGGCTCAGATGCTGGTGCTGCTAGCTAGAGCCGTGCACGCCGCCCACGAGAACGGCATCGTGCATCGAGATCTCAAGCCGGCGAACGTGCTCTTGGAGAAGGACGGCAACCCGAAGATCACCGACTTTGGCATCGCTCGCCGCCTGGACGCGGATCGTCAGACCAAGACCGGCAACATCCTGGGAACGCCGAGCTACATGGCTCCCGAGCAGGCGCTGGGAAAGAACGACGAGATTGGTCCCGCCGCGGATATCTACTCCCTTGGAGCGATGCTCTACGACATGCTCACCGGGCGTCCCCCGTTCGAAGCGGCGACGACGCTCGACACGCTGATGCAAGCGGTGACGCGGGATCCAATCCCGCCACGCATGCTGCAGCCGTCCATCCCTCTCGACATGGATGTCATCTGCCTCAAGTGCCTGGAAAAGAAGCCAGAGCGCCGCTATCAAACCGCGCTCGACCTGGCGGAAGACCTCGAACGGCTTCTCCGCAGGGAACCAATTCATGCGCGCCCGATCGGCCACCTGGAGCGGGCGTTGCGCTGGTCGAAGCGCAAGCCAGCCCTGGCGACCCTGATCGTGGTGAGCAACGTCGCGCTCGTCGCGCTGATCGCCACCGGTGGCTGGTTCACGCGCAAGCTCCAGGTCGAACTCAAGGCCACCGAGGCCGCGCGCGCAGACGCTACCGCCGCACGGAATCAGCTGCAGCTGAGATTGGTGCGAACGAAAGCGGACAGCATCAACAGCGATCTGCTCCAGCTCGCGGGGATCCCCAAGACGCTCGCGGGAGTGCTCGCAACTCGAGATGGCTGGACGGAGGCCCAGATCAACGATCTGCTGACGAAGAGTCTGCGGCAGGAGGCTCACATCTTCGGTATGGCAGTCGCGTTCGAGCCGGAGCAGTTCGCGAAAGAGACCGCAGACTTTTGCGCCTACGTGTATCGGGAAGGCGATCAGCTGAAGCTCAAGCAACTGCTCCCCCCCGAGTACACGCCCATCTACCGCGAGTGGGACTGGTACAAGCACGCGAAGTCTGGCGGGAGCTGGAGCAAGCCGTACGTGGACGAGGGTGGTGGCAACATCCCGATGGTTACGTTCTCCGTCCCCATCGAGCGCGCCGGAGAGCGGGTCGGCGTCGTGACCGCGGACTTGTCGTTGGACTACTTCCGCGCCCTCAACGACTCACTGCGCGAGTCGGACTTGGGTGGCTCGTCCTACGCCATGGTGGTGACCTCCGATGGCACCATCGTGAGCCACCCAAAGGAAAGGTGGCGTTTCCCCGCGGCTTCATCCACGAGCGCGTTGCCGGAGGACCAGGCAATGCGTGCCGTGTGGGAACGCGCCCTGGCGGGTGAGGAAGGTCGCGCGATGTCTCAAGATCTGACCAATGGGAAGCCGGCGGAACTGCTGTTCGCGCCCGTACGCTCCGCCCGCTGGTCGTGCGTCGCCGTGATGCCCCAGCACACGCCGGCGCTGCACTCAGTCGCCACTGAGCGTTGAATAGACCGCGCGGTCGCAGACCACCCAACAAGGTACCAATGGCGTGGCGCAGCTTGGCACGCCTCACGGGGCCCCTGAAAAGCACCGGCTTTGGGCTGCTTTCATGCATCCGCTTGACGGACGCTGCGTGGAACGACGTTTGCACCTGCTCGCCCCATGCCCCACCTCTTCAGGTCAAGCTTACTCATCGCCCTTCTCGGAGCCGGTTGCGCAGCCGAGCCGTCTCAGCCGGAACCGACCGATCGGGAGTCGACCAAGCTCAGCGTTTCGGCTCCCATCGAGCTCGATGCGACCCGCGTCGATGGTTCCGACCCCGACAGCAGCTCGATCGCCAGCGCCGGTGGCGACGGCACATACGCGTTGAGTTGGTGCGCGAAGGGGCAAAGAGTGATCGCTCGCTACGATGCTTCGGGAGTTCAACTCGACGCACCGCCCCGCGTGCTCTTCGAGTCCTGCGGGAACGCTGCGCTCGTCCGCAGCGACGCGGGATACGTTGGAGTCTACAATGGCACGGCGCAGGGGCTCATGACGAACATCCTCCGTGATGACGGAACCGTGGGGAACCCCCAAGTCGTCTCGGGCGCGGTGAATTGGACTAGCGTTCCTCAACTCGTCAGCGTCGGACACGAGCTGCTCTTGGCGAGCGGGGGGTGGCTGCGACGGTTATCGAGCGATGGTACCCCTGTTGGGGAGGGGCGGATCTACTCCGCGGCCTATCTCTCCGTGGCAAGCGATGGTGAGGAGTACCTGGTTGTGAGCGGTACCACGGCGGAGAAATTCCCCGCAGGAATTGATCCCGTTCCAACCAAACCGGTGACTATCTCCCCGGACCCGTACGACCTCCCCACTCCAGGTCAGCTGACGTGGGTCGGCGAGCACTGGGTGCTCGGAAGCACCAGTGGGATCAAGTTCTTCGATCGCGCCTTGGTGCAAACCGGGGCGCTCGACATCCCACACACCGCCGACCCGCTGCCGACGGCGAACTGGGAACCTCTCGGCGCCAGCGCCGCGGTCAGTGGCTATGCGTTGCTCCTGTGGACGGAAGCTGATTTCGAAGAGGACAACCAAGAAGCTATCAACCAACGCACGAACGCTGTGATGGTCGACCCAGCGACTGGTGCCGTGGTGGTTCCGCACTTGGGGGGCGGGCTGCAGATCCCTCTGACGCTGACCGCCGCGAGCATCGGTGAGACCGCGGTCGTCGCCTGGGATGAACGGGGGGCAGGGACCTTTCAATTCAGCATTGATGCGACTGGGCAAGCCACCAGCACGACCCCGGTCGCCACGCGCGTCAACACTCAGTCCCCTCACGGGCTCTACTTCGACTCCAGCGAACATCGAGCGTTCTGGCTCGACAGCGGTGGTCCTGGACTCCATAGCGCTCGGCTCTCGGAAGACGGCACGCAGCTACTATCTACGGAAGCCCTCGACATCCAAAGCGTTCCGCTGGCGATCAACGCTCGCGGCGACTACCTCATCGCCCAACCGCCAGACGACGCTTCTTCTCCAAGCCAGGTGCTGTCGGTGCGCGTCGGTCAGTTGGGTAACCCAGGACCCTGGGGCTCGCTGCCGTTCCTCGATGTGGCTGGCGTGGCCAGCGACGGCTCCGGCTTCCTCGCGGCTGGGTTCGACGAGTGGACTGGCGAGACGGTCTACGCCATCGTCCCTGCCGACGGAGAGCCTAGTGCGCCGATTCCGCTCGGCAAGCAAGCGCTCGATGTTAGGGTCAGCTGGGGCGGCTACTGCTACCTCACGAGCTGGCAAGACGGCGGAGCCCTGAAGGTTCGCCGTATCGCTCAGGACGGAACCCCGCTCGACTCGGACGCCGTCAGCGTGGCGGGCGCGGGAGATCTCTTGTACCTCGAGCGGTCATTGTACGGCGGCGGCGTCTTTCTGTTGGTGTTTCACACTTCACAGGGCACCTTCGGCCTAAGAATGGATCCCCAGGGCAACGCGTTAGACAGCGAGCCGTTCGCGCTCCCGTTCGGCGAACCACTCGGCTTCGATGGTCAAGCGTTCGTCTTGACCAAAGTGACCAGCGAGGGCGTCGACCTGGTCCGCCTCGGCCCAGATGGAAACGTTTTGGAGCAATCCCCGCTGGCGCTCCCCGGAATGTACCGCATCCACTCATTCAGCACTGCCTGCGATGGATCCAGCGTGCTGCTCTTCAGCACAAACGAAGACGGAGCGAGTCGGCTTTACACCGCCGCCATCGCGGCGGAAGTTGCTGGCGCAGCGTACGGATGTGATCCCGGGGCGCCCCCACCCACTCCAGGAAGCAACGGCACCGGCGGCAACGGCACCGGCGGCAACGGCACCGGCGGCAACGGCACCGGCGGCAACGGCACCGGCGGCAATGGTACCGGCGGCCGGGTAGACGCGCCCGCGGATAGCTCCTGCACCTTCAGCCCACTCGGCTCGGGCTCCAAGTCGGGCCTGCTGTTGTACGGGTTCTGCGCCCTGTGCCTCCTACGTCGCAGCCGTCGCGGCCGCATGCTTTCCACAAGGTAAATCCACGGGCGCTGGGGGGCTCCTCCCCCCAAGCCCTCGACTCAGCGTCGGCTAGACCTACGGCGCAGCTTGGCACACGCCAAGCTGCGAGCCATTCCAGCTGTTTTATCGGCAATCCGAACCAACGAAGCTGGAACGGGCCTTGCACATCAGCGACCAATGCTGCGCTTGAAGCACTTGTTGTCAGTTGGCCTGCTGTTTCTCGGCGCGGGCTGTGAGGGCTCTGCGACGACACCCATCGGTTCCACCGCACAGCCTCTGGCCCTCACTGATGCCGTCCCGCTGGACGCGACCGAGGTGATTGGCCCAGCGTACGCAGCAACCGGTGCGGTCGCCGGCGCGAGCTCCCCCGATGGCTACCTGCTCAGCTGGTGCCAAGACAACCAGCGCGTCGCTGCGCGCTTCTCAAACGACGGAGGGCAGCTCGACGCTCCTGCGCAGCTGGTGTTCGAGACCTGTGACCTCTCCCAGGTCGCGTTCAGCGACTCGGGCTACCTCATCGTTCAGAGTGAGGGCCGCGATCTGCAAGCGCGCGCGATGGATGCAGGTGGAAACCTAGGGGCAACGCAGACCTTGGCCTTCGATTTCGCTTCGGAGTTGCAGCTGGTCGGTGGAACCCATGGCTCCCTGCTCGGGTACAACACGATCGACGATCGCTTCGCGGTGCGGCGCCTCACCGGCGACGGGTTGCCCCTCGACCGAACGCTGGCCGGGACGACCGGGCGGGCGTGGCTCGCGTCCGCTGGCGACGACTATCTGGTGGCTTGGCGGACAGATGACAGGCTCGTCGCCAAGCGTTGCCCCGGGGATCAAGAGTTGGACCTCTCCAGCTCGACCGATCTGGGCGCTCTGCCGCCCCTCCTGAGGCCCAACATCGCCCTGGCATTCGTCGGGGACCGACTGGTGGTGAGCCGCGCCGGATCCGGGGTCGAGCTGTTTGACTCGGATCTCAGTCCGCTCGGCGCGATCCAGGGACTCAGCGGGGTGATCCCTGCGGAGCACGTGGAGTACGATCCGTACGGCTCGAGTGACACGCGGGAGACCGCTCAGACGATCACGGCGATTGGTGATCGCGCCCTAATCGCGTGGGCTGACGCCGACTCCACCCTGAAAGCCACGATCTTCGACCCTGCTCTGGGCAAGACCGTGACGGACCCCTTCACCGTCACAGATGCCAGAGGCTTCAGCTGGACCGCCAACTGGACCGTCACGGGTGTTGGAGAGAAGCGCTTGATGGTCTGGGATGCGTGGCACTCCGATCGACCTGGAATGTGGATGGCCAGCATTGATTCCTCGGGGCAACTGGGCGAGGAACAATCGCTGCTCCAGGGTCCCAATCAACAGTTCCTTCAAGCCGCCGTCGCCACGAACCAGGGAGCTCTGGCCACCTGGACGGAGTGGCGAGACGGCACGTACCATGGGTTCGCTCGCGGCGTATCCCCAGCGGGTCAGCCGCAAGGGGAGAGCCATGAGGTGTTCACCAGCGCCGGCGGTCAGGCGTACTCGCACCTGGCGTGGTCCGGCACCCACGCGCTTGCCGTGTGGATCAGGCCCCACCAGGGGACGAGCTGGCAGCTGCTGGACGCGAGCGGCGAGCCCGTGGGTGAGGTGGTTGCGGAGCCCAACCGCTTGGCGCTGGGCGTGGCGAGCACCGGAGCGAGCTTCGTCCTCACCGAGTGGGGTGTCGACTCGAATCTGCGCCTCACCCTCTTGGGCCTGGATGGTCGCGAGGAGAAGCAGGTGGGGATGGGAGCCCACAGTCCGCCGAATTGCGCAATCGGAGCGGATGACACGTACATGGTGGCGTGCGTGGAGGCGGAGCTGGTCAAGGTGTTGCGCTTCGATGACGAGCTGAACGTCGTAGGCTCAGCAGTATCGAGGTTGCCCGATGAGCTGCGCTACACGACCTCCGACAGCGTCCAGCTCACCCGTGGCGCCGGGGACTACCTGCTGACATTCAACGCCTTCGGCGTCAGCTACGCGGCACGGCTAGACGCGCAGGGCGGATTGCTCGGCCAAGTCTTGGAGCTGGGCCAGCCAAGCTCCGTCAGCGCTGCCTTCGATGGCTCCGACTGGGTGCTCGCCGTTGGAACTGAACTCGTAAGGCTCAGCGGAAACGGCGACCCCGAAGTGCTCCAGCTCGAGGGGGCGACGGAGGACTCGCCCTTGTTGCTCACTCCAACATGCAACGGTGACACACAGCTCTTCTATCAGAGCGGCGACGAAGTGAGCCGCGTTGTCACCAGCAGACTCAGCGGCAACGGAGCCAAGGGTGCCTGCGCTTCAGGAGAGACCACTCCAGGAGGCGGTGGTTGCAGTGTGCGTCCCGCAAGGCGCCAGCCAAAGGGCGCTGCTTGGATCGCCTTCGGAGTGCTTGCCATGGCCGTGGGTTGGCGCAGGAGGCGCGCTCTTCGCGCCTCCCATCGGCGGAGCTAACAACGCCCGCGGCTCACTGCGGCGGCGCGTGGGGGTTCGCCGGCGCGTGAGGGTTGGGGCGCCCATGCGGGTTTCCGTGAGGATTCTGGCCGTCGGGAGCTGGGTCGTCAGCGTGCGGGCCACGCATGCCTGGCGGCAACTGACCTGCTGGCGGCGGACCACCGGGGCGACCCACGAAGGCCTGGTCTTGCGCGGGTGACTGCATGCGCCGCAGGATCTCTTGGATCTTGCGCTTCACGTGCACGTCGTCGTTCTCGGCCTTCTCGTACTTCTTCTCGAGGGCCTCGAACTTCTTCTGATCGACGCCCAAATCCCGCATCACATCGAGCGCGGCGGTGCGGGTCATCCAGTAGGCTTCGCGGTCGACGGCGATGCTATCGAGCGCCTTCAGCAGCCTATCCGCCTTGTACCAGGGCTTGACCTTGTCGAGCCACGCCTGGCTGGTCTTGTCTCGCTCAGGGAAGTCAGTCTTTGCCGCGCGGAGATTGCGGAAGCTGGTCCAAGGCGGAGAGGTGCGGGTACGCGGCTTCTTTTCGAGCACCTTGAGCGTCAGCTCGTAGGCCTTCTTGCTGGGGTTTTCAGGCTTCGGGAAGCCCGTCCAGGCGCTGATCACGCCTTGCCAGCAGCCCTCGTAGAGCTTCGGGTCCGTCTCTTTCTCGTTCAGGTACTTCTCGAACACCGGAATCGCGCGCTCGTCTTCGCTTCCGTAGAGGCGACCACACAGGAAGCGGCGCACGTTCATCGACTTGTCGTTGTCGACGTGGTCGAGCACCTTCTCGAAGGTACCTTCGACGCCCTTGCCAAACGCCGTCAGAAACCAGCTCATCGCCTCCTGGCGCACGTGCTCGGAGTCGTGATCCGAGAGCTTGATCAAGAGCTCCTTGATCTTCGCGTTGTCCCGATGCTGCGAGCCGACCACGCGCACCAAGGAGATCAACACGGCGGGTTCCTTCTCCGCCTCCGCCGCCTTCAGCACCAGCTCCTGAATCGCCGGAGTGCTGCCAAACACCGACTTCAAGAGCTGCGCGGCCTGCCAACGCACGGCTGGGCTCTCGTTGCTGATCAGCTTTTTACCGACCGTCGCGTTGAGACCCGCGATGTCCTTCAACGAGGTATTGCGGCTGCGCGCCTTCTTCAAATCCCGATAGGCCTCGCAGCGCGGGTCGATGCCGCGCTCGTTGAGCTCACACTTCGACAGGTCGAGCACGAATTGCTCGTAGATGTCGGCAGTCAACGGCTTGCTCTCATCTGCAAGCCACGCCTGAACACCGCTGAGCGCCATGGCGCTCGCGCTCGCACTGGGCGCGGCCTCCGTCGGTTTGGACTCGTTGCAACCAAGCGCCAACAGCAGTGCTGCAAGCGAAGCAGCGCTCAGAAGGGACCCGATACGTAGCGACATGCCGGGGGTCGTAGCACCCTCTCCCCCGACGTTGAAGGGGCATCCGGACCGAGCGCCGCGCGGTCCAGTTCGCGTTTGCGCTGCTCAGGCGTCGACTTCGTGACCACGAAAGCTGGCCACGATCCCGCTGCCCTCGAGACGCATATGAACGAAACGCGCCTCGCGGTCGTCGCACAGCACGAGGCGCAGCTCACCGGGATGATCCGCACGCCGGAAGCCACTCAAGCCACTCTTCTCGGCTTGCTCCAGCGTCATGACCTTGGCCCTGGTCTCATCCAGAGTCTCTTGGGTGAACAGCTCCTCGGGATTGGCGCCCGGCGTGAGATAGACCTCGAACACGACCATCGGGGGATGATGCATCAGATGGCGGCGGACTCAAACAGCCCGATTCGCGCATTTTGCTCGGCTGGGACTTTGAAGGCGAACTCATTTCCGCCCGGATCCCACTGGGGGAGGCTCTCGGCCTTAGGCCGCTCTCTCGTCAGTCGGCGGCGCCAGGGATTTCCCGTTCACGCCGAAGCGATTCTCCACTTCCACTTGCCACAGCGCCCCCACGAGCACGTTGAGCATCCGCTCTTCGGGCGTGAGATGCTCCGCAACTTGCGGCAGCGCCTCAGTTTTTTTGCCTCGCTCAGGCTGCATGTCCTGAGGAACGGTTCCCGCGCCAGATGATTGAGCCACTTCTCACAGACCGACCCGCGAACCGGCCCACGGGCCGAATTCAGGGGCTATCGTCGCATTGCTCGGCTTTTTTGGGGGTGAGGAGCGGCGTCGGCTGGCGCAGGATGCCTTCGGCTATCATCTCGAGGAACCTTCACCGCCTGAGGCTGTCCAGTGCCGACCATGGACCTGAAGACCGAGATCGAAATCGACGCGACGCCGGAGTGTGTCTGGAAGGTGCTCACCGACTTCAAGGAGTACCCCAACTGGAACCCGCTAATCACGAGCATCTGGGGCCCGCTCGTCGTCGGATCGAAGCTCACCCTGGCGGTCGCACAACCTGGCGGTCGCGAGATGACGTGGCACCCCACGGTGACCCGCATCGACGAAGGTGTGGAGCTCAGGTGGCTTGGTCGCTTCTTGTTCCGCGGGCTGTTCGACGGCGAGCAGTTCTTCCGCTTGGAGCCTCTCGACGGTGGGCGCACCAAGCTCATCCACGGTGAGCACTTCAGTGGCCTCTTGACCGAGCGCTTCTCGCGCCGCATGCCGAACACCGCGCGCGGGTTCGCTGCGATGAACCAGGCGCTCCGTCGCCGTGCGGAAAGACTGAACTAGCCCAACTGAGCCGCGCTGCGATCTCACTGCGCTGCCATCTCACTGCGCTGCGATCTCACTGCGCCAGGTCAGCGCGGCGGACACCCGGCAGCTCAGGGCACGCGAGCAGGCGCGGCTGATAGTGCGTCTTTCGCACGTTGCTCGCGCGCTTGTGATAGCGACTCTGCGCGGTCATCTGGGTCTCGAGGGCGCTCGCGAGCTGCGCGGCGATGCGCGAGTCCTGAATCACCCGGTTGGTCTGCTCCCCTGGGTCGTTCTCGAGGTTGAAGAGCATCACCTGCTGGCTGCTCCGCTCCAGGACGAGCTTCCAAGGCCAGCACACGAGGCCATCTGCGTTGCGGATCCCTTGAATGTTGATGAACACGCCGCGCCGCCCGGTGTCGTCGCTCGACAGGACCGGGTCCATGGTTGGCTGCATCAAGTTGGCCATGCTGCGACCCTGGTACGACGGATGAGCGGGTACGCTCATCAGATCGAGCAGCGTAGGCAGGATGTCCAGGTGGCTCGTCGGCTCGTCGATGTCGCGAGCCTTCACGTGGCCTGGCCAGTGGAACAACAGCGGGACGCGCGCCTCTTCGTCGTAGAGCGTCTTGCCGTGGGTGACGCCGCCGTGCTGGTAGAATGCCTCGCCGTGGTCACTCGTGATCACCCACAGCGTGTTGTCGAGCTGCCCGCTCTCCTCCAGCGCGCGCTCGAGGACGCCGATCTGTTGGTCGACGTAGTGGAGTGCATTGTCGTACCGGTTCTTGACCCGCTCCAGGTCTTCTTCGCCGTAGTAGAGGTAGTTGAAGGTTCCCTGGGGATCCGACGGTTGGTACGGCTTCTTTGCCGAGTCGGGCAACACGTAGGGGAAGTGCGTCATCTGGAAGTTGACGTACAGCGACCAGTGTTCGGCTTTGTGCTCACGGATGTAGTCGCCCACTCGCTCGGCGGTGGCGTGATCGGGCACCACGTGTTCGCTGCCGGTGTAGACGTGAGGGCCGGTGTAGTCCTTGGCGTGCCAGTAGTCGACCGGAGTGTCCGTCGTCTGGAAGCGCAACATGCCTTGCCAGGTCTCGTCTTGAGAGCTGATGGTGACCGGCTTGTAGCCCAGGCGGTAGAAGACGTCGTGGTAGAGCATGCGCGGGTAGTCGAGCCGCGTGTACATGTCGAGCGTCGCCCCACGGCGTGGAAACAGCGACGAGAGCGCGGCCGGCTGCGCGTAGTTGGAGTGCGTCGCCGTGGTCCATACCTTGCGGAAACGCGCGCTGCGGGCGGCGATGCGGTCGAGGTTCGGGGTCGTGCCTCGGGTGTAGCCGTTGTAGCCCAGGTGGTCGATCCCCACGGACTCGAGCATCAAGAACAACACCTTGGGACGCGGCTCACCGTCGCTCTTGATGCGCTTCACGGCTTGCTCCCAGAGGCGCCCGCTGGTCTGCGGTAGACCGGGTTCCACGTTGAGCTTGGGCGCCTTTGGATCTGCGGCTTTGGGCAGCGTCCAGCGCGGATCGAGCGAGCCGATCAGCGCGAGCTCGGGCGTCGTGCGCCAGACCCCACGCATGCTGTCGCCGACACCAGCGAAGAGCACCGCCGCGGCAAGACTAGCGACGATGACGCCTTCGGGAAGCACCTGGCGGAAAGCGGAACCGACGCCTGGTGCGGGGCGGCGGAGGTAAACGGCGAGGCTCACCCCCAAACCCAGCGCAGCGATGAACAGCGGATAGGTGTAGCGCGCATAGCCCACGAACGCGGCGTCCGCGAAGTGGCTCAGGCTGCCCATCACGAACTCCAGGCCACCGAGAGTGACGAAGGAACCGCTCATGATGCGCACCACCAGACCCACCACGTGGGCTGCGACGAACACCGTCGCGATGCTGCTGCTCAGACTGATCGCAAGCACCCGCGTCGCGCGCCAACGCAGACCGAGCACGCTGAGCGTCCCGAGCACCAACGCAAGCGCGACGCTCATCGCCACGGTCAACGCGGCACCCAAGATCCGAAGGCGCCAGCTGAGCGGTCCCAGCGCGCCGAGTTCAGGCACGCCGACCCACGGCACCAGCACCAGATCCGCAAGGGCGAGCAGACAACCCAGGGCGCACCCCAAGCGGACATGGCGCAGAAGCCACGCGCGGACGCTCAAGACTGGGGGTGAACGATCGGACACGTTTTCAAACGTCCGCTCCCCGGAAGGAAGCGGTGCAGAAGTAAGGACGGCACATCGAACCAGCCAAAAAAGGCTGCCTCCCGTACCGCTCTGCGCTGGACGCAGGGGCTGGAATCAAAAGCTTAGGTGGAGGGGCCACCCAACAGAAAGTTCTCGGCTTACTTGAAACCGACGACCGAGGGGAGACCTTTGTTGTGACATTGTTGCAGGAACGCCATCGCGTCGCCTCCGCTTCCTTTCGCAGATGGCTCGCAGCCTTCGCCCACAGCCATCGCGGTCGCGCGCTTTTGTGCGGCGGATCGCGTATGTTCCCCGCGCTCCAGGCGCCCCAGTTTTCCAGCGAGAGTGCATGCGCTGGCCCTGCGTCGCCTCCCTCCTGAAGCCCCTGAAGCCAGCTGCGCCGTCCCCTTCCCGCGCTGGCTGAATGTTTCCAGATGAAGATCGGCATCCTCCTCAACCCCAACTCCCGCAAGAACCGTCGCCAGAGCGAAGCCGCGGCGGATCGGCTGAGTCACTTGAAGCAGCGCGTGGGTGATCTGGGGCACGTCGTTCAGACGCAATCCACGGACGAGCTGCGCGTCGCGATCCAAGAGCTCGTCTCGGACGGCGTCGAGTACCTGGTCAGCGACGGTGGTGATGGCGCCCTTCACTGGGCACTGAACGAAGTGCGACGCCTGCGCGGAGACGAGGGGCTGATCCCGATCGTGCCAACGTGCGGTGGAACCATCGATTTCGTCGCGCGCAAGGTCGGGGTCGCGGGCAGCCAGGATGAAATCGTGGAGCGCCTGATTCAGCGCGCGGAGCGCAAGCAAGCACCTCGAGTCATTCACCTGGACAGCCTGCGCTTGTCGGGAATGAGCGCCGACGACAGCGAGTTCGATCGCCTTGGGTTTGCCCTCGCGGCCGGAGGCGTGGGTCAGCGTTTCTTCGATCACTACTACTCGTCTCCAGATCCAAGCCCGGCCACCATCGTGGCGATCGTGCTGCGCACCGTCGCGTCCTTCGCGCTCGGTGCGCTCCACGTACCCCGCACGGAAACGCTCCAGAGCTACGCCGAGCAGTTGTTCCGACCGACGTTGGCTGACGTGGAACTGGACGGCGAGCGCCTGCGAACGACCGAACAAGGCGCGATTCACGCTGGTGCGTTCGACGTGTCCCTGGGTGGCGTGTTCCGAGTCTTTCCCCTGGCGGCCGAGCCGGGGCAGCTCCACTTTCAGGCGGGGGCCATCACGCCGCGCGGGATCATCACCGCGTTGCCCGATCTCGTGCGCGGGGTGCCATCAGGAGCGCGAACCTGCGCGAGATCGCGGGCACCGAGATGAAGATCCGCGCGCTCGGTGAAGAGCTGCTTGCGCCGATCATCGACAGTGAGCAGTTCCCGGCCTGCGCTCGCTAAACGTGACACCAGGGGCCTCAGGTGCCGATCGCGATCGTGTAGCACCCGCAAAACACGAAAAATCCAGCGCAGGAAGCGCAGTCAGGTTGAGAACCACTCGCCTCGCATGACCCCCTCGACCGCCGGCGTCTGAGTTGGACGCGCCCCTCGTCCTCGGAGTCGAGGCTGGGCTTGGCTGCCGGCTTCCACCGAGGACTGACGGCTACCTGCCTGCTCGGTCCGCGCCGCGTCGGGCATGTGTTGACTACGCCCCCTGGAGCACTCGGACGAATTACCGCGAGGAATCGGATCGGAGCAGGGCCCTGGACACTATCGCCTGACCTGGCACACGGGCGCGATCCAGGCAGCGCGCTTTGCCTATGCTGCGCCAGCCAGCTCCCTTCAAGCAGCACTTCTTCGTGCCGCAGCTGATCCTGTTGCGCACCAAGCGCAGCGCAGACGGCGCAGGCTTCGACGTACTGCCAGAGCCGCGCAGACACCCGAAGCTCGCGCTGATCGGCGCGCGCGCTCGTGTGAGCCTCCACGCGATCGCGATGCCCGGGACCACATCCTGGGCGGCGCGAACGAACACCCCGGCGAGATCCCGACGTCTCCACGCGCCAGGACGTCTTCGTCGTGGCGTCAACTGCAGTCACCCGGCAGGCACGTGCTTTTGCACGTCCACCGGCACCGGCCCGCGCGTGGACGCCTACTTCGACGTCGCGCTCAGCCCGAACTAGCTACCGAGGCCGGCGTGGCGTACGTGGCGCGCGCTGGCAGTGAGCGGGGTAACGAGCTCTTGCTGCGCCTGACGCGACGGAGCCTGCGGACGCTGAGCAGCTCGCCTTGGAGGAGGCGTTGCTCGGTGCGCGCTGCACGGAGCATTCAGCGCGCACTGCTGCGCTCTCCGGCCTGGCAGCAGCCACTCAGCAGAATCTGGAGAGCCCCATCTGGGATCAGATCGCGGAGGCGCTACCTCAACTGCAGCAACTGCCCTCGCGTGCCCACTTGCTTCTGTTCCAGCGTCGCAATTTCGGGCAGTATCGACGGCCAGAGTGCAGAGCGCGCGCGCCGCTGGGATTCGTGCTTCACCGCGGACCACCTCCTACGTCCACGGTGGGTGTACAGTCGAAGACGAGCTCCCGCTACCGCCAGTGGCTCACTCACAAGCTCTCCACCTGGCGCGAGCAACTGGGCGACGGCGTCGGTTCCGCGCGAAAGCGCTGGTTCAACGGCTGTGTGGGTTGCGGGCGGTGCGTCACCTGGTGCCCGCGGGCATCGACATCACCCGCGAGGCGGCCCGCGTCGCTGGTCTCGAAGGACAGACAAACAGAAAGTCCGCAACGCTGAACGAGGCTGAATGGAGGAACCTGGAGCGAGTCGTCAAAGCGCACCCCTTTTTCCGCCGGATCTGCGCCAGGAGCACCTGGCTGTGCTGGCCTGTTGCGCCCGCAACGTGCGACGCCGGGCCGGTGAGTTCCTGTTCCAAGGAAGGCGCTGAAGCCGCCCGCTTCCTTTGATTCGCAAGGGCGGGTCGCACTCGAGGTTCACGTCCCGGGTCGCGGTGAGACCCAGGTGGAGAGCGTGGGCGCGGGCGGCGTGGTCGGCTTTTCGTGGCTGTTCCCGGAGCACAGCTGGACCCTGGATGCGCGAGCGACGGAGACGCTCATCGCGCTCGAGTTCGACGCGACGTGTTTGCTCCCCAAGATGGAGAAGGACCCAAGCTTGGGCTTCGCGCTGACGAAGCCGCTCACGCGCGAGCTCTACAGGCGACTCAATCGAGTGCGCCTGAGCCGCCTCGACGTGTACGCTGGCAGCAAGAGCGGGGCCACATGAGTCTCCCGCGGCTTGATTCCTCGGGGCAATATGCTCCGGATCCCTGGCAACCCCTACCCACGCGGGTGCTCCGGGCGTGGCGTGAGCTCGCGGACGTCGTCACGCTCGAGCTCGAGTCGCCGCCCGGGTTTGCGTTTCAAGCTGGGCAGTTCAACATGCTCTATGCGTTTGGGGTGGGCGAGATCCCGGTGTCGATCAGCTCCCACCCGGCGACTCCCGAGCGCCTGCTGCACACGATTCGCGACGTCGGAGCCGTGAGCCGTGCGCTCTGCGACTTGTCGCCTGGGGCTCAACTTGGGCTGCGTGGGCCGTTCGGCGCTGGCTGGCCCATCGGCGAGCTCGAGGGTCGAGACGTAGTGGTCATCTCCGGGGGTCTCGGACTCGCGCCGCTGCGGCCTGCAATTCTCGAGCTGCTACACCAGCGGGAGCGCTTCGGAAGGCTCTGTTTGCTCGTCGGCGCGCGTAGCCCGGCGGACATCCTGTTCCCTGCGGATTTGGCTACCTGGCAGGCGGGCCGGGCGATCGAGGTGATGCTCACAGTGGACCACGCACCAAGTGGCTGGAGCGGTCTTCCTGGCGTGCAGGGTCAGGTCGGTGTCGTCACCCAGTTGCTGCACGAGCGAGAATTCTTGAGCGCCTTCGATCCTGCCAAGACGTCGGTCTTGTCGTGTGGCCCCGATGTGATGTTTCGCTTCGCTGGGCGCGAGCTGGATTTGCTCGGCGTGCCGCGGAGCGCTCAGTACGTTTCTCTCGAGCGCAGCATGAAGTGCGCGCTGGGGTTCTGCGGCCACTGCCAGTACGGCGCGCTCCTGGTCTGCAAGCAGGGGCCGGTGGTGCCCGTATCGCGCATCGAACACTGGCAAGGAGTCCGTGAGGCGTGACCCCCCTCCCCCCCAAACCCGAAGTGGCGAGCGCCACGGACAATGTCCGACCACGACTCGCGGTGTGGAAGTTCGCGTCGTGCGATGGCTGTCAGCTGTCCCTGCTCGACTGTGAAGACGAACTCCTCGCGCTGACCGAACAGCTAGAGATCGCCTATTTTCTCGAGGCGAGCCGCGCTACCGCCCCGGGGCCCTATGACGTGTCGTTGGTGGAAGGTTCGATCACCACCCACGAGGACAAGCGCCGCATCCAGCACGTACGCGAGCAGTCGAAGTGGGTCGTGACGCTGGGCGCCTGCGCAACCGCTGGCGGCATCCAGGCGCTCCGCAACGGGCGCGACCTCCAGGAGTTCGCGTCCCTGGTGTACGCGCACCCTGAGTACCTCGACAGCCTGGAGACGTCGACACCCATCGCTGAACATATCCCTGTGGATTTCGAGCTGCGAGGATGTCCGATCGACAAGCAGCAACTGCTCGAGGTGTTGAGCGCGCTCTTGATCGGACGCAAGCCGAACATCGCGGCGCACAGCGTGTGCATCGAGTGCAAGCTGCGGGGCAACGCCTGTGTGCTGGTCAGCAGCGGGGAAGCCTGCCTCGGACCCATCACCCACGCGGGCTGCGGGGCCTTGTGCCCAACCTACGATCGAGGCTGCTACGGCTGCTTCGGCCCCGCGGAAGCTGCGAACCCAAGCGCCCTGAGTCGCCGCCTACTCGGAGAGGCGCCACCCAATGATCCACACATCGACGTCCCGCGGGACGCCTTGGTGAAGGGCGCTCGGCTGCGACGCTTGCTGCAGACGTTCTTACCCTCGCACCGGAATTCCAGAGAGAGAGCCAGCGCCATGGCTAGCCGCACCCTAGAGGTGGATTTCTAACCGGGTCGAAGGTGAAGGCGCGCTGCGCATCGAGCTGGATGGCGAAGCACCGACACGTATCGCATCTTCGGGCACGCGCTTCTTCGAGTCTGTTGCGCGGGCGCGACCAGCACGAAGGCGCCCGACATCACGTCACGCATTTGCAGGATCTGCCCGGTCGCCTACATCACGAGCGCCTGCGCAGCGTCGAGAACAGGCACGGCATTCAGCTCCAAGCGGAACATGTCGCGCTCAGGCGCCTGCTCTACACCGGAGAGTGGGATCGAGAGCCACGGGCTGCATGTCTTCATGCTGCACCTCCCGGATTTCTCGGCTTGCCGACGCCATGACCTTGGCGAAGCAGGAGCCTGCGCTCGTCAGAGCGCGCTACGCATCAAAAAGGTGGGCAACAGCCTGATGCGCGTGCTGGGCGGTCGCGAGATTCATCCCGTGAACACGCGAGTTGGCGGTTTCTACAAGGCCCCGGATCGGGTCGCCTTGAACGACCTCGTGAGTGAGCTCGAGTGGGCCGAGCAAGCAACGCTGGAGGCCCTGGAGCGCCTGGCAAAGCTCGAGTTCCCGCGGCTCGAGCGCGACTACGAGCTCGTGGCACTCCACGCGCCTGGCCGCTACGCGATTGAATCCGGGAGGATCCGCTCGAGCAGCGGCCTGGACATCGACGTGCGCGACTACACCCAACACTTCCAGGAGCTCCAGCGTCCCCACTCCACGGCGCTGCACTCACTCATCAAGCTGACACCCGAGAGCGACCCGCGTGAGTACCTGTGCGGGCCGCTGGCGCGCTTCGCCTTGAACCACGCGGAGCTGCCGAGCGACTTGTTCAGTGCGGCACGGCAGGCTGGCCTCGAGCCAGCATGCAGGAACCCTTTCAAGACGATCCTCGCGCGTACCGTGGAGATCGCGTTCGCTTGCCGCGAAGCTGCCCGCATCATTCGAGCCTACGTCCCTCCGACCGAGCCCAGCGTCGCGCTCCCCCCGATGGCGGGTGAAGTCGAAGGTCACGGGGCGAGTGAGGCGCCGCGCGGCCTTCTCTACCACCGTTACCGCGTGGATTCAGATGGTCTGATAACGGAGGCGCAGATCGTGCCTCCCACCTCGCAGAACCAAGGCAGCATCGAACGAGACTTGTGGGATCTTGCTCCCGAGCTAGGGCGCCTGCCCCTGGCGGAGGCGACGTTGCTCGCGGAGCGGGCCATCCGCAACCACGACCCCTGCATCTCCTGCGCGACTCACTTCCTCAGCCTGGAGATCGAGCGGACATGAAGGTGACGATCGTGGGCTTGGGGAACGCAGCTCGGGGAGACGATGCGATCGGGCCGCGGGTGATCGAGGCCCTCACGGCGGCGCCCTTGCCGAACGACACGTCGCTTGCCTGCGCCAGCGATGGCGCCGCGTTGCTCGAACTCTTCGAGCCGGGCCAAGCGTACGTGCTCGTCGACGCCGTCGCCGACCCCTCGCACGTCGGAGAGCTGCACTACCTCGAGCCGCACCAGCTCAAAGCCGGCCCGAGGAGTCGCCTCGGTACGTCGAGCCACGCCCTCGGGGTGGTGGAGAGCCTGGGGATCGCCAGCGCGCTCGACCAAGTGGACGCCGAGCGGGTCCACCTGCTGGGTATCGCGATCGACCCCCGTCAAGTCGCCCTGGGTGCAGGGCTGAGCTCGGAGCTCGAGCGTGTCATCCCCAAAGCCAGCGCCGAGGCGCTGCTCATTGCCGCGAGGTTACGCGATGCATGAAGCGAGCCTGTCGAGAGCACTGCTCGAAGCGGTGCTGAAGAGCGCCCACGAAGCTGGTGCCGCCAGCGTGCGCCGCGTGCGCGGATTCGTCGCCGAGACCGAGACCTTGAACGCCGAGAGCCTGGAGCTCCACTTCCACGCGCTCGCGCGGGGTACCGTCGCGGAAGCTGCGGCGCTCGATCTCGAGGTGACCCACGTGCGGGCCCAGTGCCAGCGCTGTGCCAAGGTCTATCTTCCCGAGGCTCACGTGCTGATGTGTCCGCACTGCGACGCCACCGACGCCACGCTGCTCGATGAGGTTGGCGTTGGCGTCAGGAGCATCGATGTGGACGACGACCCGAGCACGCCCCCGCGATGAACCAGACAGCCGCGCAGCCCAAGACCCAGACGCGCAGGCTGGCGCTGCGCCTGAAGGGCGCGGTGCAAGGCGTCGGGCTGCGCCCCGCCGTCGTGCGCCTCGCCCGGCAATTTGGGCTGAGCGGCTGGATCCAGAATCTAAACGGCGCGGTTGAAGTCGAGCTCCAGGGTACGCCCGAAGACCTGGAACGCTGCCTCCGGATATTCCGCGAGGTAATGCCACCTGCGGTGCGCTTGGACAGCCTCGAGCACGCGCAAGTCGCGGTGCAAGAACCTGAGCGCGAGTTCGTGGTGCGGAGCAGCGAACCGCGGGGCGACGGCGTACCCGCGCTGACTCCGGACCGCGTGCTGTGCGACGCCTGCTGGGGCGAGATGCAAACGCCCGGCGACCGACGCCAGGGCTATGCCCTGAACAGCTGCGCCGACTGCGGACCGCGATACGCGATGACCCACGCAGCACCTTTCGACCGCACGCGTACGAGCCTCGCGGAATTTCCGCTCTGCGCCGCCTGCCAGGCGGAGTACGCGAACGTGGAGGACAGGCGCTTTCACACCGAAGGCATCGCCTGCCCCGACTGCGGGCCTCAGGTGCGCTGGATCGCTGCAGGCGGACAGCGCAGCGAGCAGTCCATGGTCGACGCAGCCGTGGAGGCGCTACGCGCCGGCGACGTCATCGCGCTCAAGGGAGTCGGCGGCTTTCAACTACTGGTCGACGCAACCAACGACGACGCGGTCCTGCGCCTGCGAGAGCGAAAACAGCGCCCCGCGAAACCTTTCGCAGTGCTCTTTCGCGATCTCCGACAGCTGGAAGAGTACGCAAGCTTGAGCCGCACGGAAATGGATGAGCTATCTTCCGCCGCTGGTCCGATCGTGCTCTGCACCGCCCGTGAGCCGTCGCCCGGCGCGCCACCCATCGCGGCGGGCGTTTCTCCCCTGCCAAGCTCCCCGTGGGCGAGCCGCGTCCGGCCCTGGATCGGCGCGCTGCTCCCGACGAGTGGGCTGCATCGCCTGCTAGCGATTCGGTTCGGTAAGCCACTGGTGTGCACCAGCGCAAACCTGAGCAGCGAGCCGCTGTGTGTCGACGTGGAGGAGCTAGGCTTGAAGTTGCCTGGAGCCTTCGACGGCGCCCTCGACCACACACGACGCATCGTGCGCCGCCTGGACGACTCCGTGCTGCGAGTCAGCGCGGACGGGCTATCCCAAGTCGTGCGCCGGGGACGTGGACTCGTGCCCTGCCCGATGCTCATCCACGAACCAGGGGCAGCGCCCGGTGGGCGCGCCCCCGTCGTGCTCGCGCTGGGCGCGCAGCTGAAATCCTCGGTGTGCTGGCTCGAGGGCCAGCAAGCCGAGCTCAGCGAACACATCGGGGACCTGTCCAGCGTGGCAGCCCTCCGAGCGTTCGAAGCGACACTCGAGGAGCTGCTCGCGCGACGCGGGCTACCGGACGCGATCGCGTGCGACATGCACCCCGACTATGCCTCGACGCGGGTGGCGGAAGCGCTCGCCGAACGTCTCGACCGACCGCTGGTGCAGATCGGGCACCACCGCGCTCATGTCGCGGCGGTGGCTGCGGAGCAGGCTGCGCTGGGTGAGTGCTTGGCCTTCGCTTGGGACGGCCTCGGCCTGGGAGAAGACGGCGCTCTCTGGGGCGGCGAGGCCTTCCGTTTCCGTGCAGATCAAGGTCTCGGCGACGCGCCCCGCGTCGCCACGTTGCGCCCCTTCGCGCTACTCGGCGGAGAGCGAGCGCTGCGCGAACCCCGGCGCGTGGCCAAGAGCCTGCTGCTTCAAGCACAGCTCTCGCACGCCCCTCTGGACGCCGAGTTCAGCGACACGGAGCGGCGCGTGCTGGAAGCACTCCAGCTCACCACACCGAAGGACTGCAGCAGCGTGGGACGCCTGTTCGACGCCGTAGCCAGCCTGCTCGGCGTGTGCCAGCGAAACGCGTATGAAGCTCACGCCGCGAGCTGGCTCGAGCTCTGCGCGCGCAGCGCCGCGACGCCGATCCGGTTGGAGTTGCCCTGGTCGGAGGACGCGGGGTTCTGGACGCTGGAGTGGGAGCCCCTCATGCGCGATCTGTGTGAAGCGTTGCAGCGCGGCGCTGAGGTGAATCGGCTTGCCCTGGGCTTTCATCACGCTCTCGCACGAGCGCTCGCGGACCTCGCAGATTTTTTCCATGCAGATACTCTCCTGCTCGGCGGGGGTTGCTTTCAGAACTCGCTCCTGGTCGAACTCACGAGGGCGCGCGCAGCGGCGCTCGGCATCACCTGTCTCGTCCCGTGTCGTGTCCCCGCCGGAGATGGTGGCCTCGCGCTCGGGCAAGCCACGCTGGCGCGCGCACGCCTCAACGCGCGCGCGAGCGGCAGCAAGGAGATCCGATCATGTGCTTAGCTATCCCGGGCTGCATCGTGGAGCTCGCCGCGGACCCCCTGGGCCCAGCCAAGGTGCGCTTCGGCGAAGTGCTCCGGCCGGTTTGCCTGGCGTGCGTCCCGGAGGCCCAGATCGGCGACTACGTGATCGTCCACGCCGGCTTCGCGATCAGCCTGCTGGACAGCGCGGAGGCGGAGCGCACCCTGGCGCTGCTCGACGCGGCGCGCGACGCGCGAGGCGGTGAAACGTGAAGTTCCTCGCGGAGTTTCGCGATCCAGAGCGGGTACGACACTGCGTCGCGGAGCTTCGGCGCGTCACCACGCGGCGCTGGACGGTGATGGAGATCTGCGGAGGCCAGACCCACGCCATCGTGCGCCATGGGCTGGACCAATTATTACCTCCCGGAATCAAACTGGTACACGGTCCAGGCTGTCCGGTGTGTGTCACGCCGATCGAAGAGATCGATCAGGCGATCGCCGTTTCGCTGCTCCCAGGCGTAGCGCTGTGTTCGTTCGGCGACATGCTGCGCGTTCCCGGGACCAGCAGCGACCTGCTACAGGCGCGTGCCGCGGGCGCTGACGTACGCGTGGTGTACTCACCGCTCGACGCCGTGGAGCTCGCCATCCAGGAGCCCGATCGGGACGTGGTGTTTTTTGCGGTGGGGTTCGAGACGACCGCACCCGCGAGCGCCGCGGCCATCGAGCGCGCGACGCAGCTCGGCCTACGCAACTTCTCCGTACTCTCCAGCCACGTACGAGTCCCGCCCGCCATGGAGGCCATCCTCACGTCTGACGAGTGTGAGATCGATGGATTCCTGGCGGCGGGGCACGTGTGCAGCGTGATGGGTAGCGCCGAGTATCAGCCGCTCTGCGAACGCTACCAGGTGCCCATCGTGATCACCGGATTCGAGCCGCTAGACATCTTGCAAGGCCTGCTCGCCTGCGTGGAGCAGCTCGAAGCGCGAGCAGCGACGGGAGCTCCGGTTCGCGTCGAGAACCAGTACACCCGCGCGGTGCGAGAGTCGGGCAACGTACATGCCCAGTCGCTGGTCTCCAGGGTGTTTCGCGAAGCGCCGCGCAACTGGCGCGGCCTCGGCAACATCGAAGGCAGCGGCCTCGAGCTGCGAGAAGACTACGCCCAGCTCGACGCGAAGAGACGCCCGGCGCTCGAAGTCCGTACCGCGGATCTTCCGCACGGTAAGGAGCTGGCCAGTCCGTGCATCGCAGGCAGGGTGCTGAGGGGCCTGGCAAGGCCCGCAGATTGCCCGTGCTTTGCCAGCGAATGCACGCCGGAATCCCCCCTCGGGGCGCCCATGGTCTCGAGCGAAGGAGCGTGTGCAGCGTACTTTCAACATCGGGCTCGTTCGAGTCACGGAGCCGAGTGATGAGCGACCCCAAAGCCCCCGCTGTCGAGTGCGGTGTACCCCACATCGGCGAAACCATCCAGCTCGCACACGGTGGCGGTGGGCGGCGCATGCGTCAGCTGATCGAGCAGCTGATTCGTCCCGCGCTCGGGAGGAGCCTGGAAGCAGCGCCCTGGGTGAAGGACACGCGCCACGACAGCGGCGCGCTAGACATCGACACCGGCAAGCTCGCACTGACCAGTGACAGCTACGTGGTGAGCCCACTGTTTTTTCCGGGAGGAGATATCGGTCGCCTCGCGGTCTGCGGTACCTTGAACGACCTGGCAATGGCCGGCGCGCGACCGAGAGCGCTCACCCTGAGCTTGATCTTGGAGGAAGGGCTGCCACTCGAAACCCTACGTCGCGTGCTCGACTCGGCAGGCACAGCGGCGCAGACAGCCGGCGTGCCCATCGTGAGTGGAGACACCAAGGTCGTCGAGCGGGGCAAGGCGGACGGCCTGTTCATCAACACCAGCGGCGTTGGGGAGCGAAGCGACCAGTGGATTCACCCGAGCTCAATTCAGCCTGGCGACGTCGTGATGCTGCTCGGGGACGTCGGACGCCACGGCGTCGCCATCCTGTGCGCGCGCCAAACCCTGCACCTCGAGAGCCCGGTGGAGAGCGACTGTCGGAGCTTGTGGCCCGACGTCGAGGCCTTGTTGGCCGCCAACGTGGAGCTTCATTGCCTGCGGGACTGCACACGGGGCGGGCTCGCCAGCGCTTGCCTGGAGCTGGCCGGGGAGTGCGGCCTGAGCTTTTGCCTCGAGGAAACGTCCATCCCGGTGACGCCCGCGGTGCGGAGCGCGGCAGAGCTGCTTGGGCTGGATCCGCTGTACATCGCGTGCGAGGGGGCCTGCCTGGTTGTCGTACCGGCGGCCGCAGCAGCTGCAGCCCAGGGCGTGCTGGGCGACGCCCTCACGCACATCGGCAGCGTTTCAAGAGCATCCACGGAGGGCGCCGAGCGACCGGGCGAAGTCAGCGTGAAGAGCCCGTACGGCTCTTCTAGGCTGCTGACGCTCCTGTCGGGGGAGCAACTCCCTCGTATCTGTTGAACGGCTGGCTTTTCAGCTAGTCTTCATGCCGTGACTGCGGAATCCGGAGCCACCGACGGTCGAGTGATCCCTTCGGAGCTCGTCCCCGGTGTCAGCTACCTCCTCGAGCGCCAGCTCGGCGAAGGCGGCATGGCTGTCGCGTATCTGGCGCGCCGTCAGTCTCCGTCGGGCTCAACGCCGGTGGTGCTCAAGGTCACCCGGCCGGAGACGATGCTGCGCGAGGGCCAGATGGCCCTCATGGCTTTCCGCAAGGAAGCAGTCGCGCTCGGCCGACTGAACGAACAGGTCCCGCCGAATCCGTGCGTCGTGCGCCTGGTGGACACCGGCGAGCTCGTGCAGCAAATCGGCAAGCAGCGCATCGAGGTGCCGTGGCTCGCCCTCGAGTACGTCCACGGCGGCGCTGAAGGCACCACGCTGTTCCAGCGCATGAACTTCTGCCTCTCGGAGACGGGCGCGGCGTTCGATGCCGGGCGCGCCGCCCGCGCGGTTCAGTGCATCGCGAGCGGGCTGTCGGCGATCCATGAAGTGGGCGTCGTGCACCGCGACCTGAGCCCGAGCAACGTGCTTTGTTGCGGGTTCGGCGAGGCGGAGCTGTTCAAGATCGCGGACTTCGGCATCGCTCGCGCCGAAGGCGTCACGGCGACGTTCGGGGACATCGCCTTCGGCACTCCCGGCTACTCAGCGCCGGAGCAAACCTTCGAAGACCCCCTGGGCATCGGCCCCTGGAGCGACGTCTTCAGCCTGGGCTCGATCGCCTTCTACATCCTCACGGGAGAGGACTACTTTCCGGTCAAGAGCGCCACCGACTGCCTGCTGCTGGCCCGCGGGACGGACACCCGCAAGAAGCTGCAAGATTGCCCGGGCCTGTGCGAGGAGCTGAAGAGCGACCCAAAGACCTGCCAGGCGATCGACGAACTGATCCGTGAGGCAACGCAGGTGCGCGGCAACCTGCGCCCGCAGCGCGCGGCGGCCTTCGCGACCATGCTGGTACCCTGGCTCAGCGCGCGGGCGCTCAGTTCACGCAGCCACGTCAAGCGCGTGGAGAGCGTGATGAGCTTGCGCAGCCGGCTTTCCCCGCGGCACTGGGCCTGGTCAATGCGCCATCCCACGGGGGACAGCCGCGTGATCCGCAGCGCCGCTTGGGCGGGCGATGGCCAGTGCCTCGTCTCCACCTCTGCAGGCCTCGAGTTTTGGAATGGCGAGGCGTGGGTGGGCGCGCCCGGCACGCTGGAAGTGAGCGCACCCAACGCGCGCCTGGTGCATCGCTTGGGCCCCGGGGAATGGCTGCTCGCCGACGAGCAGTCGCGGCTCGCGGTGTATTCATCCCTTGAGCGTCCGCGCCCCATCGCCTCCCCGCGCGTGCCATGCGAGCCCATCGCGGGCAGCGGGGACCCCGACGACTTGTTCGTACTCGTAGGCTTGACGCAAGCAGGCCCAGTGCTCCAGGCGTGCTCCGCCGGGCGCTGGCTGAAGCCGATCCAGGTGCCCGCGCGCTACGTCGCGTCGTGCTCCCGAGTGAGCGACGAGGAGTGGCTGGTGGCGGGCCGCTCACACGCCGGTTCGCCGTACCTCGGCGTCTTCCGGCCCCTCTTGTGGGAGCTCGAGAACATCGACACACCTCCTGGTCGCGCGCTGGTGTGCCTGACCGGCTCACAAGAGCGCAACATCGGCGTTGCCGCGGGGAGCACGGGCTTGATCATGACGCACCGTCCGGGTCGCCGCGCGGAAGTGACGACGCTGCCTGGCGCGCCAGACATTTCGAGCGTCGCGCTGGACGTGCTCGGACGGGAGTGGGCGGCTTCTCTTGGGCGGCTCTGGGTGCGAGACCTGGCGGACTCTGCGACGGGAGAGCAGGATCCATTCGAGGTTGGCTGGGAGGACCCGGGTCTCGGCTCGCCGTTCGTGAGCCTGTACGCGGACGCCGGCATGTTGATGGCGCTCACCGTGGACGGCGCCATCGTCGAAGGGCGCTCCTTCAGCACAGCGGTCACCAAACGTTCTTCTGGCTGAGTGTTCGTTGGGGGTGAGGCGCGCTAGATCACGCCTTCCCTCAGCCACTCACCAAAACGTTCCCCGATCATCAACGTGGGGAAATTCGTGTTGGAAGAAGGCACCGTGGGCATCAGGCTCGCGTCCGCCACGAAAACGCCCTCGACACCTCGCAGGCGCCCGTACTGATCGGTGGCCGCCGATGCATCCCCTTCGCGACCCATCGGCACGGTTCCGCACGGATGATACCCGCTGCCGGTACTTATCGGCAGCCAGTCGGAGAGCTTCTGCGGATCTCGAAGCACGCGCTCTGAAGGCCAAAAGTAGTGGACCATGTCCTTCATTGGCGACCCGGAGACCACCATCCAGCCGAGCTGGAGCGCCTCCACCGCGCGCTTGCGATCTTCGCCATCCTCGAGCAGCTTGGAGTCAATGCGCGGCTTCTCGAGGGGATCCGTGCTGGAGAAGATGAGCCGCCCGCTGCCTCGCGGCTTGCCGATGCAGGTCATCAGCGTCACCACCGGCGCGCTGAAGGCTGGGAACGGGATGAAGCTGCCAGGCTGCAGCTGCATGTCGTTCGGACACGGGCTGCCCTTGGAGGTGAAGCGCATCGTGGTCTGAATCAGCGGGTGCTGAATGCTCGAGAAATCGTAGCGCGGGGCGAACACCAGCGCGGCGCCCGGGTGATCCAGGAGCCGCTTGTTCACGCCGGGCACCACCGCGACCTCAGCCACGCCGAGGCGTGCCAGCTGATCCTCCGGCCCGACCCCGGAGCGCAGCAAGATTGCCGGGGTGAGCAAGGAGCCGGCGCACAGGAGCACCTGCTTGCAGCGCACCACTCGCGTTTCCCCATGGTACCGAACCTCGACGCCGCTCAGGCGCTTGTTCTCGAACAAGAGCCGCAACACCAGGGCGTCGCCGCACACCGTCAGGTTAGGGCGCGCCCGCACGTCGGCCGTCAAGTAGCAGGTCGCTGCGTTCTGGCGCACCCCGTCGATCTTGTTCATTACGTGGGGGCCGTAGCCGGTGGTGAGCGGGCTGTTGTGGTCGTGGCAGCGGGGGAAGCCGAGGTCGCCGCAACACTCTAGGAACGCCGCCTGCCAGGGCACCAGCTCGTCCGCCGTGTGGCGCCGAACCTTGATGGGCCCATTTTGCCCGTGCCACTCATCGTCGATGTCGAGGTCGGTCTCGATGCGCTTGAACGCGGGCAGGCAGCGATCGAAGCTCCACTCAGGTAAGCCAAAGCTCGCCCATTCGTCGTAGTCGTAGGGCTGACCACGCAAGGCGATGCAGGTGTTCACGGCGCTCGACCCGCCCACGACCTTCCCGCGCGGAAACGGAAAAGTGCGCTGCCCCTTCAACGGCAGGTGGCGATACCCCCAGTCGTGATCGTGGATCGAATTCTCGAGGCCGTTCAGCAGGTCGGCTGGCAGCGCCTCAGGCTCCGGGCCGTAGTCCGGACCAGCCTCGAGCAGCAGCACCTGGCGGGTCGCGTTCTCTGTCGCCCGCGCCGCAACCACCGCTCCCGCGGAGCCTGCGCCAATCACCACGATGTCCGCTGCGTTCGGTAAGGCGGCGCTCATCGAGCCACCCCCTGCCCGCGCCAGTTCAGCTTCTTCACTCGAGCTTTATAAGAACCGCGCCTCCCGCGCCGCAACTCCACAAAGCGTGGCCCGCATTCCCCAGCCAGAACGCCAAGGCCCCTCAGAACTCGAGCTGAATGGCGCGTTCAGCGCAGGAGCCGGACAGAACGCCGTGTCAGCCAGGGCAAGCGACGTCGCCGGGCACGCCTCGAGCGCCATTCGAGCGCTCCTCCCCCCCAACTCGATGCGACCAAACCGCGGAGAAACAGCTGGTTTCAGCCGCGTGCCGCGGTTGTCATGGGGAGGTTTCACGCCTATCCTCGGCGGGCTCACGCTGGAGGATTGATGGGACTGAAGCAGCGCCTGCGCTCGACTTGGATCGACATGGAAGCCACCGGCCGACTCGTGCCGCACCTCTACCGGGTGCTGCCGGGAAGCCACTGGCACATCGCCCGCATCATCGCGAAGAACGCTGAGCGCATCGGCAACCACACGGCGCTGCGCTACCTCGACGAGAGCTATACCTGGCAAGAGTTCGAGGACCAGCTCGCGCGCTACGCGGGTTACCTGCGCCGCAAGGGCATCAAGCAAGGTGACGTTGTCACGCTGATGATGGACAACCGCCCCGACTTTCTCTTCATCGAGAGCGCAATCTGTCGCCTGGGTGCCATTTCCGCGCTGATCAACACGAACCTCACGGATCACGCCCTTGTGCACGCGGTGAACATCGGCAAGCCCAAGCTGGTGATCGCAGGCAGTGAACACGCAGACAAGCTACGCGCGGTGGTCGCTGACCTGTGCGTCCTCGAGAGCGAGGTGATCATCCAGCTCGAGCAGGAGTCTGACGATCCTCACGGATTCAAGACGCTCAACGCCGACCTCAAGAAGGCGATTCGGGTGCGGGACAACGCCAAGACCAAACCCGACGACGGCATGTGTTACATCTACACTTCGGGCACCACCGGCTTGCCCAAGGCAGCCATCGTCACTCACAAGCGCTTCTTGCTGGCTGCGCACCTGTTCGGGCGTTCAATCCACGATGCCGCACCGGACGACGTGATCTATGCGACGTTGCCGCTCTATCACTCCAACGCCCAGTGGGCTGGCTTTGGGGCGAGCGTGGCCTCTGGCGGCACCCTGGCCCTACGCCGCAAGTTCAGCGCGACCCAGTTCTGGGATGACGTGCGGAAATACGGCGCGACTCATTTCATCTACATCGGTGAGCTCTGCCGCTACCTCTTGAACCAACCCCCATCGAATCGCGACCGCGATCATCAACTGCGCGGCGGCACGGGCAATGGCCTGCGCCCGGACATCTGGGACGAGTTCTGCGGACGCTTCGGTGTGCCGTTGATGCGCGAGTTCTACGGAGCGACCGAGGGCAACGCGCCGATGTTCAACATCGAAGGCCGCCCAGGCATGGTGGGCAGGCTGCGCCCTGGGCAGATCATCGTGAAGTGCGATCTGTCGACGGGAGAAGTGGTCCGCAATGCACAAGGCCTCTGTGATGAGGTCAAGCCGGGAGATACTGGGCTCTTCCTCGGCAAGATCAATGCGGTCACCCGCTTCGATGGCTACGTAGACAGCAGCGCCACTCAGAAGAAGGTGATCGAAAACGTGATCAAGCAGGGTGACACGTACTTCAACTCCGGGGACTTGCTCACCCTGCACGAAGACGGCTGGGTCGCGTTTGCGGATCGCGTGGGCGACACCTTCCGTTGGAAGGGTGAAAACGTGTCGACCAACGAGGTCGCCGAGGTGCTGAACGGCGCTCCTGGTGTGCTCGAGAGCAACGTCTACGGCGTGCAGGTCGCGGGCACCGACGGCCGCGCAGGCATGGCCAGCTTGAACACCGACGGGCAGTTCGACCTGAACGCCTTCGCCGAGTTCGTGATCGACAAGCTGCCGGGCTATCAGCGCCCCTACTTCATCCGTGTGCAGGACGGCATGCGCATCACCGGCACCTTCAAACACCAGAAGGTGGACTACCGCAAAGAGGGCTACGATCCCTCGAAGGTCAACGGCGACGCGCTCTACTACCTCGACGGTGAACGCTACGTGCCCATCGACGACAGCTTGCACCAGAAGCTGGTGAGCGGCGAAGTCACTCCGCGCTGAACCTTTCTGCCTACCTGGCGCCTACTGGGCCCGGGCGCTCGTTTCCCCGAGGCAATCAAGCTTCGGGGTGAGATTCCGGGGCGAGCAGCACCTCGAGCACGTTCGGAGGCAGGCGCCGCGGGCGGTGAGTGTCGTCGACGCACGCGAGCACCGTCTCTCCGCTACAAACCAGCTCCTGGCCGTGGAAGATGCGGTAACCGAAGCCGACCTTCACCCGCGTGACGAGGGAGACACGCGCCTCGACCACCAGCTCATCATCGAAGTGCGCGGTGCGCTTGTAGTCGAGGTGCGCCGAAATCACTGGCAGGTGCACGCCTTCGCGCTCCGCCCACTGGGCATAGCTCACGCCCCGGCGACGCAAGTACTCGACGCGCGCTGCTTCGAAGTACACGAGGTAGTTCGCGTGATGCACGATCGCCATCAGATCGGTCTCACAGAAGCGCACTCGCAGTGGGTAGCGAGAGACCGCGTGCTCGGGAATGTCGACTAGGTTGGGCACGGCGGGAGCATGTCAGAAAGCCCGCCGCCTGCGGTCACTCAAAGGGCGTTATCTCAGGCACCTGCGACCCAGCGCCCGAGCCCGAGCCCGGCCACAATCCCGACGAAGCCGACGCCGTTCTGCAGCAGCATCGAGAACAGCCCGCCACCAAACTGGCCGTCGCGCAGCATCTGTACGGTCTCGAAAGCATAGGTCGAGAACGTCGTGAAGGCGCCCATGAAGCCGGTGAGCAGAATCAGCCGCGCCGTCGCGGAGCCGGGCATGCGCGGCTCCGTCACCGCCCACACCACACCGAAGAGCAGCGAGCCGAGCACGTTGACGCTGATCGTCGCCCACGGCAGCCGCGTGCCGAACCAGTGACTCACGAAGAGCCCCAGGGACCAGCGGGCCAGAGCGCCCAGGCTCCCACCCAGCGCCACCAGAGCCACGTTCTTCAACATGCGTGGCGCCGGTCATACCACAAACTCATGCCGACCTCGTCTTGGAGCCGGCTTTCTTGGCGGGCCCCTTGGGGAGCTTCTTCACGGCCTGTTTAGCCGTCTTGAGCGGTGCTGCCAGGGGTTTGTCTGCAGCGGCTCGTGGCCTGGTCTTGGCTTTGCTCGCCGGCGGCGCTGGCTCCCGCTGCTTGGCGATCTCTTCCTGACGATCTTCGAGCTCGTCGATGCTGCGTGGCCAGTCTGCCTTGAGCAGCCTCGAGAGGCTGCGATCCGCCAGGAGCTTGCCAGCGGTCTGGCAACGCGGGCAGTAGTTCACCTCGTTGTCCGCATGCCGGATGCGCTGCACGGCGGTGCCACACACCGGGCAAGGCTGCTTGTAGCGCCCGTGCACAGCCATTTCCTCACGGAATGCAGTCACCCTGTCAGGGAAGCCGTCACCGACTTCGTCGCGCAGTCGCTGAGTCCAGAGTTCGAGGGTCGACCCCACTGCCTCGAATAGCTTCTCGATGTGCTCCGGCTTGAGCTGACCGGTGCGCTGCACCGGCGAGAGCTGAGCGTGAAACAGGATCTCATCAGAGTAGGCGTTGCCGATTCCGCTGAAGATGCGCGGGTCGGTCAGCGCGCGCTTCAGGGTGCGGTTCTCCCGGAGCAGTGCCTCGCGGAACTGCTCGAGGTCGATCTCCAGCGGCTCCACACCGCCGCGGTCATGCGCGGCGAGGGCCGACTCACCTCGCACCAGGTGCAGGCTCGCGCGTTTCTTGGTGCCAGCTTCGGTGAGCATCAGCGTGCCGTACTCGAAGTCGAACGCGGCGAGCCCGAGCTTCTTCTGAATCGGCGCGCCCGGCGCTGCCCAGCGCAGTCGGCCCGCGATCATCAGGTGCAGCACGAGCCACAAGTCCCCCTCGAACTGCCACACGATGCGCTTGCCCAGACGCCGAAACCCGAGCACCCGCTTCCCGACGAGCTCCCGCGTCGGCGGGTCGAAGGTGCGCACCAGGAACGGACTCGGGCAGCGAAACCCCTTGAGCGCTCGTCCCGTCAGGAGCGCGCTCATCCGCTCGATGTAGACGGTCACGTCGGGCAGTTCGGGCACCCCCGCAGGGTCGGGAAAAAGCCGCGACGAATCAACTCCTTAGCCTCGGGCGGCCGGCGCAAGGTCGCGACTTTGTGGGAGATCCTCGCGCGCTTTGGTGCGTACCATGCCGCATTGGGTTTGGGGGAGAGGCGCAGCGTTGGAGCGCCTGCTCGGCGCTCGCCGAGCTTCCTCCAAGGTTTTTGGTCACGAATCGGGGACACGCGGCCACTTAGAGATTGCCGGTTGTTTTGCGCTCCGCTGCGCAACGTAGCCGGCTCCGCGCGGTGAAGGACAACACATGACTTTAGAGGCACCAGTGCTGAGACCGGAGGCGACGGGCGTCGATGCCGAGATCGAGAGCCACGTCCTGACAGGTCAACACCGACAGGCCCTACTGATGTGCACGAGGCACTACGCGCCGAGCATCGGGCGCCTGTGCATGGCGCTGCTGGGCTCCCAGAGTGAAGCCGAGGATGCCACTCAGGAGATCCTGATGGAGGCGCACGCGAGCTTCGCTAGCTGGCGCGCCGAAGGCAGCCTCAAAGGCTGGCTCTTCACCATCGCGCGTCGCCGCTGCGCGAAGACGCTCGAGCGCCGAGGCCGGCGCGAGAATCGCCTTAGGCTCGTGCAATCCGCGCCGGGCACCGAGCATGCAGAAGACTGGATGCTGCGACGCGAGCGTGCACAGCGCGCGCGCAGTGCGATCGACACCATTCGTCCCAGCGAGCGCGAGGCACTGCTCTTGCGTTTTGCTGGTGACCTGAGTTTCCGCGAGGTTGGAGAAGCCTGCGGCATCGACGAAGCGGCTGCCCGCAAGCGCGTCTCTCGCGCGCTGGCACGCCTGCGTACCGTTATCGAAAGCAACGAGTGAGGCAGACATGAGCCACGACGACGACACTCGATCCTATCGCTTCGGCGACCCCAATCAGCTCCGGGTGGAGGACCACCTGGTGGATCTCATGGAAGGCACCGCCAGCGATGAAGTGCTGGACCTGGTGGCAGGCTCCGACGCCTACCGCGACGCCCGCTTCGAAGCGGAGCAAGCTGCGCGGGTCGCGGAGGCCTCTGGTGCTGACTTTCAGCTCCCGAGCGACTTCGAGGCGCGGGTGATGGCGCTCCACGACGAGCGTTTCCCCGACGTAAATGCCGTCGCGAACGTGGGGCGCCCCATGGAGCGCGCGGCGGAAGAGCCGCCGCCTCCCGCGCCCATGACTGCCCCGTTGTGGTCCACGGAGGACGAAGCTCCAGCCGGCACCGCTGAGTCAGAGCCGGTACGCGAGACGCTGCCTCCGATGACGCAGCCTCCGGTGACCCAGCCACCCATCACTCAGCCATTAGGCGCGGCCGGGCTGGAGCACAGTGAGGCGCCGCAATCGGGAGAGACGGCGGTCCGCTCAGGGCAAACCCAGCCGGAGTTCGCGCCGCTCGAGCAGCGCAGCTCAGGCATCACCGCGGTCCGCTCCGGGCAAACCGAGATTGACGCCCCGGCCCTCGCCGACCACCGCGCTGCACGCGCGCTGGCAGACCAAGGCCCAGCGCAAACGGACGAAACCCTGCTGAGCGCCCAACCGGTGGGCAAGACCGAAGTCGCTGACTCTGCGGACCTCGCTGACGCTCGAGGTTCAGCGGAGAGCATCGTCGAGTCGAGCAGCGCGCCCCGCGGCTCGCATGCAGAGCGTACTCCATCTCCGCACGGCAGCGATGCGCGCACAGGACATCCAAACTCGAGCGGCCAAGCGCCGGTTGCAAGCTCCGTCCCTGCAGACAAGGCGCGGGACGGAGCGCGAGGCTCTGAGCTGCGCGCTCAGGCACAGGCCAAGCCACGAGGTTCGCGCCGTGGACTCTACATCGCCGGTGGCAGTGTGTTGGCCTTGGCGGCAGCCGCGGCCTTCGCTGTGGTGCAGCTCAAGGGCACTGGGGCGGCGGATGAAGGTCCCCTCGCGGGCTGGCACGGGAGTGTCTCCGAAACCGTCGGTAGCGGCCTGTCGGTGTGTGATGCTGAAGGCGCAAACTGCGCTGCAGCCAAGGACGAGAGCGAAGTCGAGGCCGGGCGCATACTCCGCACGGATCCGAATACTCAAGCCAAGCTGAAGCTCTCTGACGGTAGCTGGCTCACGCTGGATCGTTCCACGGAGGTGGCGCTAATCGCAGGAGAGGCCCGCCACGCCAAGCTGGTGAGCGGTCGCGTGGCAGCCGATGTCGCCAAGGTGGAGGGCAAGCTCGCACACATCACGTTGCCGCAAGGCAAGATTGAAGTGCTAGGCACCAAATTCGCCATCACGGCGCTGGGCAACTCGGCTAGCGTCGACGTGAGCCGCGGCGCGGTGAAGCTGATGGACACTCGCGGCCGAGAGGTCGTCGTCCGCGCGGGTGAGGAAGGGCGCCTCGATGAGGGGATCCCCCCTTACGCCGCCAGTGCGCCGACGCTGGGTGAGGCGCTCGCCTGGAGCGACCTGCAGGGCCCTGACGAGAAGGAGCAACACGACGTGCGGGGTTTGGGAGAGCTGCGCGCGAAGAAGCCAGGCGAGAAGGACGAGCGCAAGGGCGCCGTACGCCTGACCTCCCATGAGGTGAAAGTGCGCATGGTTGGCCAGCTCGCGCGCACCGAGGTCGAAGAGGTCTTCAGCAACGAGACTGACGAGACTCTCGAAGGGATCTTTCGCTTTCCCATCCCACCGGACGCGAAGATCGAGCGCCTCGCCCTCGAAGTCGACGGCAAGCTCGAGGAAGGTGCTTTCGTCGATCGCGAGCGGGCGGCGGCGATCTGGCGAGGCAGCATCGTCAACGCTGCACCCCAGGCGCGCAAGCTGATCCGCGACGAGATCATCTGGGTGCCGGGCCCGTGGCGCGATCCGGCGCTGCTCGAGTGGCAGCGTGGTGGCCGCTTCGAGCTGCGCATCTTCCCCATTCCGAAGCGCGGTTCCCGCCGCGTCGTGCTCGCGTACAGCCAGGTGCTGAAGCCTACCGGCGGCGTGCGGCGCTACACCTATCCGCTGGCTCACGACCCGAGCGGAAGCACCGAAGTCGACCGCTTCGGCATCGACCTCCAGATCAAGGGCAACGACCTTGCATTCGGCGTGCGCACCATCGGCTACGAGCTGAGCTCTGGGACCTCGCCATCGGATTCCACCCGGAAAACATTCGACGCGACCAAATTCCGTCCTGCAGGCGATCTGGTGGTCGAGTACGCGCTACCGAACCGTGATCAGGAGCTAACGGCTTGGGCTTACAAGCCGACTGCAGAAGACCTGAAGGGCACCGCCGACAAGGACCCTAGCGGCACTCCCAACGACGCCGCGTACGTGGCGCTGGCGCTGCGGCCCAAGCTGCCGCGCAGCGTGGAAGGCGCGCAGCGTGACTTCGCCATCGTGGTGGACTCGAGCCGCTCGATGTTCGGCGAGCGCTATGAGCGCGCCGCCGCCCTCACCTCTCGCGTGATTCGCGAGCTCGACGGACAGGACCGAGTCACCGTGCTGGCCTGCGATCAGAGCTGCCGCACGATGGCAGGTGGCTTGCTGCCGCCGGGAGCAGAGACGGCAGTCGCCGCCAAGAAGTTCTTGAGGCAGAGGCGCCTGAGGGTGGCTCAGACGTGTGTGCCGCGGTCGATGCCGCAAGGCAAGCAGTGCCGCGAGACGCTCAGCGTAGCTTGCGCGTGGTCTACATCGGCGACGGCACGCCCACGGTGGGTGCCATCAAGCCGGCGTATATCGAGCAGTGGGTCAAGCGCACCGTGCCTTCCGGCGAAGGCACCGTGACCACGGTCGCCATCGGCACCGACTCAGACCTGGACACCCTGGGCGCGTTGTCTCGAGCTGGTGGTGGCGTGGTGCTGCCGTTCGTTCCTGGTCAGCGGCTGTCCGAGGCTGCGTTTGGTGTGCTCGGGGCGACCTACGGCAGCTCGCTGTCGGACGTGCGCGTGGAGCTCCCGCCGGGACTCAGTGAGGTTGCGCCGAACCAGCTCGATAGCATCGTCGCTGGTGGCGAAGAGCTGGTCGTCGCGCGCATGGCGGGCGACTCGGTCTCGGGTTCGGTGGTGTTGCGCGGCAAGGTCGGAGGCAAGGACTTCGAGCAGCGCTATCCGCTGCAGCTCACGGCGCGCAGCGAGCGCGGAAACACCTTCGTGCCGCGGCTGTTCGCCGCCGCCAAGATCGCCGACCTCGAACGCGAGACAGGGGCTGAGGCGCGCAAGCAAGCGGTTGAGCTCTCTCAGCGCTTCGACGTCGCGAGCCGCTTCACATCCCTGTTGGTCTTGGAGAGCCCGGCGATGTTCAAGGCCTTTGGTCTCGACAACAGCCGCGCGCTGCCCGATTGGAGCGGCGAGGAGGACGTGAGCGCGGTCAGCTCGAAGGGCGATCGCGATGTCGCAGACGACGAGGCGCCTGAGAGCGAAGCCGAACTCGCGGATAGCGCCGGGCAGGGCGCCTTTGGGCTGGGCTCTGCGGGAGGCCACGTACCGAAAAGCGCGGCCAACATGCCGCCAATGCCGGCGGCCACGAGCAAGCCTGAAGCAGCGCCGCGTGCTTCGAAGCCGAAGCCTGCGCCCAAGATGGACCCCGCAGATCCGTGGGGAAGCAGAAGCCCCTTCGAGGAGAAGCCCGTGGAGCGCTGGCGCCCGCCGCCGCGCCGCATGATCCCCATGCGCCGCGTCTTCGAGCGCACCGGGACGGTGGTGACGGATCGCCTCGTACCCAAGGCGGCGACTCCAGAGAAGATCGCCGAAGCGGATCGCGACGTGCAAGCTGACGGCAACCGCCGCGCCTCGGTCAAGCAGCTCTACACCTTGCTCGCGCTCAGCGGCAACTTTGACCGCGCTCGCGGCGTGGCGGACCAGTGGTCCGACAAGGATCCCCTCGACCCCGAGGCGCTGACGGCGCGGGCTGACTTGCTCGCGGAGGACGGCCAGCGCGATCGCGCAGTACGCCTGCTCGGCAGCGTGATCGATGTTCGCCCGGATGACGTGGCTGGCCAGAAGCGACTCGCTCGCCTCTTCCGCTGGTCTGGGCGTCCGGAGCAAGGCTGTCGCTTCAGCCTGGCGATCGCGCAAATCAAGAACACCGACCCGAAGCTGCTCGCAGAGGCGGTGAGCTGCGCACGTCAGACCGGCGTCAGCTGGATGGCCGAGCGCATGCTCGACTCCGTCGACGCACGCACCAAGACCAGTGCCGAGGCCCTCGCGAAGAAGGCAGACACCGACGACAAGCTCTCTGGAGATTTCCGCGTGGAAGCTAACTGGAGCGGCGGCAACGCGGACCTGGACCTCGCGCTGTTGCACCCCGACGGTCACCGCGTGTCCTGGCTGGGTGCGCCGACTCGCTCGATCATCACCGCCACGGACGTCACCAGCACCAGCCGCGAGGGACTTGCACTGCGCGGCGCGAAAGCCGGCGAATACGTGGTGGAAGTGGTGCGGGCGAGCGGCTCCGGCCCAGTCAGCGGCACGGTCACCGTCAGTGTTGCGGGAACCAAGAAGCAGATCCCCTTCACCCTGGACGGCCAGCGCCGAACCCTGGGTGTCGTGACCATCGGCTTCAAGTCGAGGCTGGTCCCAGTGCGAGGCTGGGGCTGGCGCTAGCCCGGGCATTCTTCTACAGAAAAACAAATCGTTGACGACGCGGACGCCCACTTGGAGAAAGTGGGCGTCCGCGCTTTGTTGGGCGAGCTTCCGCGAGTTTGAGGGTCGGGAAGCTGTAAGCCGGGAGGCCGCTCGGGCGTTCTCGCGCGTATGGAGACTGCGATGAAGAAATCAAGCACCAAGAGCTCGTTGACGTTGGCTTGGCTCGTGGGCCTTGGGCTGCTCGGCGCCTGCGCGTCGAACCCCACTCCCCCACCAGCGACGGGTCCACAACCCGTGGCGAGCGGATCCGCGAACACGCTCACTGTGGCCCAGGGGGAAGATCCCGAGAAGGATCCCGATGAGTGGGGCATCGTCGGCGCCCCGAACGACCCCAAGTACGCCGAAGTGGTGAACAAGGTCGTGAATATGGTCAGCGACTCGCGCGTGCAGGAGATGACCCAGCGCCGCGGCTTGAGTCTGCTGGACGTGACCTGGGAAGACACCGGGCGCGCCCAGGGCTCCGCACTCGGCCCGAACATCAGCGACGTGACGCTGCAGGTTCGCTACGTTCCCGCAGGGCAACAGCGAGACACCACGGCGCTGATGCCCGTGATTCGTTTCCCGAACTTCAGTGACCGTACGGGGGACGTACGCGCCGACAAGTTCCTGTTGCGCATGGGTAACCACAAGCACCCCGGCAAGCTCACGAGCGTTCCGCTGACTCAGGTGCTGAAGAACCTACGGGGCTTCTTGTCGGAGCCGAGCAGCGTGCTTGGCAGCGGCAACTTGAGCGCTGGGCGCGACAGCCACTACCTGATGAGCGCCCAAGCGGTATTCTTGCCAATCCCCAAGCAGGGCAAGGCGGAGTTCAACCCCGTCGTCTTCAACTACCAGTCGGCGCCTGGCTCCCCCGCAGTGCTGACCATCCTCGCGACACGTCAGGGCACCAGCATTTCCGTCGTGGAAAATCGACCGGAGGACGGCACCATCCGAGGCTGGGGTCAGGAGCTCTATTTCAACGCTGAGGGGCAGCGGGCGCCGTTCACCGCCGAGCGCAAGAGCGATGTAGAGAAGCGCATCGCGGCCCAGGGTGGCCCCAAGACGGAGGACGATCGCTCCGCGCTGCAAAAGGGAGCGGACGTGCTGTTCCTGATCCAGGTGCCGTTGAAGCACCGGAACCGTGGTCGCCTGGGTGGGGCGATGCCCCCGGCACCGATGGCTGAGGCCGCTCCCGGCGGCGGCATGGCCATGAAGTCTGCGGCAGCCCCCATGGACGACGCTGAAGGCGAGAGCAGCGACGTCGAGCAAGCAGTGCTTGGGCATGGGGCCAAGAAGGGGCCGTTCATCGAGGGCAACGGCCTGCGCCTCGAGCGCGATCCCAACTTCCCCATCCGCATCACCGTGCAGTTCTACAAGGCCACCAGTAACGGCGTCGTCGCCGAGAAGGATCTCGACGCCATCGCCAAAACCATCGGCGGCGTCTACGAGCACGCGGATTTCGTCGGTTCCCTGGTGATCCCGGACAACGATCCCGCCCGCCCCACCGCGTGGCAGAAGGTGCCGGGGCAGTGGTTCCCCTGGTGAAACGACCGCGAACCAGGACCGTGAGCCAGTGATCTAGGACCGCCAGGCCAGTACTAGGTCCGAAGCAGGGCGCGAGCCGGTGTCTACCGTGCTCGCGCTTCTGCGTGTATGGTCAGTGGCAATGGGCGGCCGAGAGCTGTTGCTAGCCGTAACCCTGCTGCTGGTGGGGCTCGGAGTGATCGAGCTTTGGTGGCATCGCAAGAACCTCAGTCGCATCCCGATCCGCGTGCACGTGAACGGTACGCGGGGAAAGTCGAGCGTCGTCAGGCTGATCGCCGCAGGGCTCCGCGCTGGCGGCGTTCGCACGTGCGCCAAGACCACCGGCACCCTCGCACGGATGATTCTACCCGACGGACGGGAGGTGCCGATCTATCGTCCCTCGGGCGCAAACATCATCGAGCAGAAGCGCATCGTCGCGACGGCAGCCTACGCAGGCGCCGAAGCACTGGTGATTGAGTGCATGGCGCTCCAACCTGCACTTCAGAGCCTGTGTGAGCACAAGCTGGTGCGCGCGACCCACGCGGTGATCACGAACGCACGCCCTGATCACCTCGACGTGATGGGCCCCGGCGCGAAGGAAGTCGCGCGGGCGCTCGCCGGCATGACTCCGGTCAAGGGCAAGCTCTTCACCGCAGAGAAAGAGCACATCGGAGAGCTCGCTGAGGCGGCGAAAGACCGGGAGACAGAACTTCTGCAGCTGAGCGACGAGGAGATCGCAGACATCAGCGCGCGGGACTTGGCAGGATTCAAGTACACGGAGCACCCGGACAACGTCGCGCTGGCGCTCAAAGTCTGTGAGTCCCTCGGGCTCGAGCGTGACGTGGCCCTGCGCGGCATGTGGGAGGCGAGCCCAGATCCGGGCGCGATGACCGAGCACGAGCTGGACTTCTTCGGCCGACAGATCGCGTTCGTGAACGGCTTTGCAGCCAACGACCCGGTCAGCACCGAGCAAATCTGGCGCTCCACCTGCAACAAGTACGCGGATCGCGCGCTGCGCATCGCGATCTTCAATTGCCGTGCGGATCGCCCAGACCGCTCGCGCGAGCTCGCGAAGAGCTTCGTCAACTGGCCGCACGCAGACTACGTGGTGCTGATGGGTAGCGGCACGTACCTGTTCGCGCGAGAGGCCGCGCGGCTCGGATACGACTCGACGAAGCTGGTGTTCGCTGAAGGCCTGGCAACGGACGAGCTGTTCGAGCGCGTGATCGACCTCATCCCTGGCTCAGCGCTGGTGATGGGCATGGGTAACGTTGGCGGCCAGGGCCTGGGCCTCGTGCGCTACTTCCACAACCGTTCATTCGTCTCTCCGCGCGGAGACGGTCCACCTCCCTCCAAGGCGAGCTGGGACGAGCTCGAATCGGTGCGCCGCATCGATCGCCGCAACGTGCTCGACTAGATTGTTGATTCGCGGGGCGTGACCTCGCTCGGAGCTACGCATCTTGAACCTGGAACTCCTACCCCTCTCAGTCGGAATCGGACTCGCGGTGAGTCTGCTCTTCACGGAAGCCTTCGGGATCGCGGCTGGCGGCATGATCGTCCCGGGCTACCTCGCGCTCGCGTTGGCACGGCCCATGGACGTGATCGCGACCGTCGCGGCCGGCTTCATCACCTTCATCATCGTTCACGCGATCAGCGCCTTCGTCGTGGTCTATGGGCGACGCCGCACCGTGCTGATGATTCTGTTTGGCTACCTCACGGGGATGCTGCTTCGGTCGTTACCAGGCGTGGCGATCGACAGCCCGGAGATCCACGTCATCGGCTACATCATCCCAGGCCTGATCGCCATCTGGCTCGATCGCCAGGGCGTAGTCGAGACCCTGGCCGCAATGACCACTGCATCCATCGTCGTGCGCCTGGTGCTGGTGGCGGTCGTCGGAGCGGAACTCGGCTCATGAAGAAGCTGTACTGGCGACCCCAGGGCGTCTCCCGGGCTGCGCTCTTGCTGATCACGGTGGTCGCAGTGCTGGCGTTCTCTGCGGTGCGGGTGTTTCCGCAGGTAAAGAAGCAGCCGTGGTACAGCGAAAAGCTAGCTGCGGCGCGCCTGTCGCGCGACTGCATGTCGGCCATCAAGCAGGAGAAGATCAAGCGTGCGATCGTGATCGACAAGCGCATGGATCCCGCCGAGACGGGCATGATTGGCGCCAGCATCACGCCGGTGACCTCGAACACTGGCTACATCGACGCGAAGCTCACCAGCACCAACCCGAATTTTGCGGCGGTGCTCGTGCACCTCTTGAAGAAGGCGGGTGTCGAGAAGGGTGACGTGGTCGCCGTAGGCGTCTCCGGCTCCTTCCCTGCCCTCAACACCTCAGCCTTTGCGGCGATTCAGACGCTGGGAGCGAATCCCATCGTGGTCGCCAGCGCAGCGTCCAGCGAGTTCGGAGCCAACAACGTCGGCTATGTCTGGCTCGACATGGAGTCGACGCTCAGGGAAAAGAAGCTGATCGGCTTTCACAGCAGCGCCGCCAGCGTGGGCGGCATCGACGATCGTGGCGTAGGCATGAGCGACACGGGTCGCGCGCTGCTGGAGGAGGCGATCTCGCGTAACGGCGTCCAAGCCCTCGAGTCCAACAGCCTGGCTGAGAGCATCGACAAGCGCATGGAGGTCTACGACCGCGTCGCGGGTGACCGCCCGATCCGCGCGTACATCAACGTGGGCGGTGGTTCGGCGTCAGTCGGCACCCACGTCGGAAAGAAGCAGTTCAAGCCGGGCCTCAACTTGCGCGCGCCGCGCGGCGAAGACCTCGAAGACTCGGTCATGTTGCGCTTCGCGAAACGCGAGATCCCAGTGATCCACATGTCGCGTATCAAGCTCTTGGCCGAGAAGTTTGGCCTACCCGTCGAGCAAAACGTGGAGGTCCCGGTTGGGCAAGGCGAAGTCTACGAGCGGGCAGAGCCGAACCGTTGGCTCGCCGGTGCAGGCGTGATCGCGATTCTGCTCGCCATGTTTGCTTTTATCCGCATGGATTTTGGGGTGAGGGTGCTCCGCGCGGCTCCGCGGAAGGCCGGTGGCCATCCCGAGCAAATGGTCTGAAGGCCGGCGCCTCCCCCCCGAAAAATTCGCAGCGGGTGCGTAACCTTTCCGAGGACCCGCGCGTGTGCTCCCCAACGAACCGCGCCCCCGGACACTGGCTGGGGCGCGAGAAGGAGCAAAAATGCCCACGAATCCTCGGGAGATTGAGGTCGCAGTCATTGGTGGCGGCCTGGCCGGACTCAGCGCTGGCGTCGCCCTGGCCAACGCTGGAGTCGAGGTAGAACTATTCGAGCGCTCCACGCAGCTGGGTGGACGCGCCGCCAGCCGCCTGGTGGGCGACTACGTCTTCGACCTCGGTCCCCACGCGCTGTACGCCACCGGCGCCGCCCGCAGAGGGCTAGAGAGTCTCGGCGTCGCGATCAGAGGCCATGCGCCGAGCCCCCGTGCGGCGGCGAAGCTCGGTGGCCGATACTTTCAGTTGCCGATGGGAGCAGCCTCACTCCTGACCACGCGCCTGCTCAGCGTAGGGGACAAGCTGCGCCTTGGAAGGCTCCTGAGCGAGCTTCAAAGTTCGTAGTTCCCTGAGCGCCTCTCCGCACTGCCTCCGGAGCTGACAGCGCCCGACTGGATCGCCCGGCAGTTGCCACCAGGCAATGGACGTCTCCTCCTGGAAACGTTGGTTCGGCTCAGTAACTACTCCGGTCACCCCAAACAACGCGCGAGCGTCGCCTTGATGCAGCTCCACCTGGCGGTGACTGGCGGCGTGCTCTATCTGGACGGTGGCTGGCGCAGCCTGGTCGAGCAACTGGAGCAGAAGCTCGCAGCAGCGGGGCGCCTTCAGACCGGAACCAAGGTCACGGAGCTGCGTCCCCTCGACGATGCACCAGAGAGTCGCTGGCTGCTCACCCTCGCCTGCGGGCAGCGCGTCAGCGCGCGCCAAGTGTTGCTCGCCGTGGCCCCAGGTGTCGCCCGGAAATTGCTCTCCGCGGTCGGAGCCAAGAATCACCCAGCGCTGGCCGCGCTACGCGAGGCAAGTGACCTGACCACCGCGAGCTACGCCGCCTGCTTGCAAGTGGCCCTGGATCCAGTTACCTCAGGGAAATACGATTTCGTGCTCGGCCTGGATGAGCCGGTCTACCTGTCAGCGTTCTCCGCCACCGCTCAGGTGGGGCCGAGCGGCGCCGACGTGATCCACGTGATGCGCTACCTCGATCAAGCCGAAGCGAGCCCGACTGCGCGGCGTGAGCTCGAGGCGTTGCTCGACTTTGCACGCCCCGGGTGGCGGGAGCGCGTCTGCGAAGCCAGCTACCAACCGCGGCTCTGCGTCACGAACTGGATCGAGACCAGTCGGCGTCCGCGGCCGGGCTCCGAGCTCGCACCAGGGCTATTCGCGGCTGGCGACTGGGTACGAACGGATGGCGTCCTGGCCGACGCTGCCGTGGGCTCTGCGCTGGCTGCTGCAGCCTGCGTGCTCGAACAGCGGGCAACATTGCAGCCGGAGCCTGCGCCGATGTTCGCGACGCCGAGAGCAGCGAGTGAGCTATGGTCCTGAGCGTGCAACACGACGTCGCTCCAGAGTTCGAGGCGAACCGTCGCTACCTCTGGGCAATCTGCTATCGCATGACCGGCAGCGCGGCTGACGCTGACGATCTGGTGCAGGAAGTGTTCGCCCGCGCCCTCGAGCACCCACCTCCGGACACCACCACGCCGTGGCGGCCGTGGCTCACGCGCATCGCGGTCAACCTGGCGCGAGACACGCTGCGACGCCGCAAGGTGCGCGGCTACACCGGGCAGTGGCTACCTGAACCGGTAGAACTCGATGGCCTGATGCTCGACGCTGCGGGCCCCCAGCGCGACGCCGAGACCCGCTACGGAACCTTCGAGAGTCTCTCGTTTGCGTTCTTGACTGCCCTCGAGGCGCTCACGCCGACCCAACGCGCGGTGCTCTTGTTGCGGGACGCGCTGGACTATTCCGTGCGGGAAACCTCGGAGGCTCTGGAGATCTCCGAAGCGAACGTGAAGACCACCTTGCACCGCGCCCGCTCCGCGATGAGCAGCTACGAGACCACCCGCGTTGCCCCTTCGGCGGAGACCCAGGCTCGAGTCTCCGAGGTGCTCTACAAGATCCTAGGCGCGATGGCGACGGGTGACGTCAGCACCTTCGAGTCGCTGCTCGCCAGCGATGTGGTCGCCATCAGCGACGGCGGCGGCCAGACCTTCGCAGCCAAGCGGCCCGTCGTCGGCGCCAACAAGATCGCACGGATGTACGCGAAGCTTGCCTCCGGAGCGTCGGGCGCCGGCAAGCTGGAAGTGCGTGAGCTGAACGGCTCCCCGGCGGTCGTGGTCGACGACCCGGGGGTCAAGCCGCCCGCAGCCCACCGCGCGGTGCTGCGCATCGAGCTCGACGCCGAGGGCAAGGTCAGCAGCATCCACAGCGTCTTGAACCCCGACAAACTGCGGCGTTTGTTCGCGAGTCACCCCCTGTAGTGCCGACTTTGGCCCTGGCCTGGCTTGGCAGCCGGGGAGCCCTTGGGCGCCGTCGGCTGGGCGTGCACTCCTCAGGACGACGTGTTAGCACCGGCGGTTCGTGAGCGCCGTCCATACCACCGACTGGATTCTCTTCGCCGTCACCGTTCTAGGCATGATGGGCCTGGACTTGCTGGTGTTCGGTCGTCACTCGCACCACGTCTCGTTCCGCGAGTCGGCGATTCGCAGCGCGGCCTGGATTGGCGTGTCACTAGCGTTCAACGCGTATCTCTTCGTGCGCCACGGCAGCAACACGGCGGTGCCGTTCTTCTTGGCATACGTCGTGGAGAAGTCCCTTTCCGTCGATAACCTCTTCGTTTTCCTCGCGGTTTTTAGCTACTTCAAGGTTCCGGACCAACACCAGCAGCGCGTGCTGTTTTGGGGGGTCTTCGGCGCGGTAGTGATGCGGGCTGTCTTCATCCTGTTGGGCGCGGCACTACTCGCCAAGTTCAGCTGGACCATGTACCTGTTCGGGGGATTCCTGATCTACACCGGGGTCAAGCTCGTCGTGTCTGGCGACAACGACGACATCGATCCGTCGAACAGCCCGGCGCTACGCTTCGCCAGGCGCTTCTTGCGCACCACGCCGGAACTCGACGGCGAGCGATTCTTCACGGTCAAGAACGGCGTACGCTACGCCACGCCGCTATTTCTGGTTCTGATTGTGATCGAGTTCACCGACCTGCTGTTTGCGGTGGACTCGGTGCCCGCGGTGCTCGCGATCTCGGACGATCTGTTCATCGTCTACGCCTCGAACATCTTCGCGATCATGGGGCTGCGCTCGCTGTACTTCATGCTGTCGGGCATGATGGGGCGCTTCCACTATCTGTCGTTTGGTCTCGCAGGCGTGTTGACGTTCATTGGCTTGAAGATGGTCGCTCACAGCTGGATCAAGATTGGGAACTGGGTTTCCCTTGGCGTAATCGGCAGCCTGCTTGCCCTGAGCGTCGTGGCCTCTCTACTGCGCAAGCCTGGCCATGGTTCGGACACTGGAGACGCGCTGCCTCCCAAAGATCCCGCGACCGAAGAGTAGAACCCCGACTGGGGCTTGCTTCGAAGCACGGGCACTGCTCTGCTCGTGGCTCAGGTGCCGGGCGTCCCCGGGGGCACCACCTGAACGAGCTTCGGAGATCCAATGTCCGTTTTCGATCGCCGCCAGTGCGGTGTTTTGTGCCATCCCACGAGTCTTCATCAGCTGGGCCGAGCTCCGTCGCATTTCTTCGGCGGTGATCTGGGCCCCGCTTCGCGTTCGTTCGTCGACTGGCTCGCCCGCGCCGGCCAGTCGTGGTGGCAAATGTTGCCGGTGGTTCCTCCCGGCAATGGCGATTCGCCCTACGATAGCTCTTCCGCATTCGCTGGGAGCCCGGCGCTTCTGTCTCTGGATGATCTGCAGCGCGCGGGCCTATTGACGGCTGACGAGCTTGAGTCGGCGCCGGCGAAGTCGAAGCGCGCTCGCGACGCGCTGCTGCTTCAAGCCTTCGCACGCTTCAAGGCCAAGCGAGGCAGTCAGCAGCGTCTCGACGCCTTTCGTGCCCGACACGCAGCCTGGCTGGACGACTTTGCGCTGTTCGCCGCGATCCGTACGGAACAAGACGACGCGCCCTGGTGGGAGTGGCCCCGTGGGCTGCGCCGCCGGGAGGCCCATGCAATCGATGCCGCACGGCAACGTTTGCAGGAGGCGACGCACTTCCAGGCGTTCCTGCAGCTCTGCTTTGACCAGCAGCTACGAGCGTTGCGCCGCTACGCTGAAGAGCGCGGGGTGCGCCTGATGGGGGACGTCCCGATGTACGTCGCCCGGGACAGCGCCGATGTGTGGCAGAACCCAGAGCTGTTCAAGCTGGGCAAGCAAGGCTCCCCGCGCGTAGTCGCCGGGGTCCCCGCCGACGCTTTCAACGCGGCGGGACAGCTATGGGGGAACCCGGTGTACGACTGGCCGCGTCACGAAGCCACCGGCTTCGCGTGGTGGCTCGCGCGTTTTGGGCGCTGCCTGGAGTACTTCCACGCTCTACGCATCGATCACTTCATCGGTCTGTCCCGCTGCTGGGAGATCCCGTTCACGGCCACGTCTGCCCTCGATGGACGTTTCCGCAAGGTACCTGGCCGGGAGCTACTCGAGGCCGCGGAGTCCAAGCTCGCTTCGGGGCCGGGAAACTTGCCATTCATCGCAGAAGACCTAGGCCTGCTCACGCCGGAGGTCGAGCGCTTGCGCGACGACTTCGGGCTGCTCGGGATGCGGGTGCTCCAGTTCGGATTCGGAGACGACAAGCAACACCTGCCTCACCACTACCCCGCACGCTCGCTGGCCGTGACGGGCACCCATGACACCCACACCCTGATCGGCTGGTGCACGGAGCTCGCGGCAAGGAAGGCCAGAGCCGCTCAAGCGGAACGCGCCAAGTTTCAACGCTACCTCGGGGAAGCGCCAGCACGTAGGGCACACCACACTCTGCTGCGCGCGTGCCTCAGCTCTGTCAGCCTGCTAGCGATTCTGCCACTGCAGGACGTTCTGGGTTTGGGGGTGAGGGCGCGCATGAACGTCCCTGGAACTACCGAGGGCAACTGGGCCTGGCGCCTGCGTCGCGGCGAGCTGAAAGACGCCGATGCGGCGTGGCTCGCGGAGACCTGCGCCACATTCGATCGGTAAGGGCCATGGCCAAGCAGAAAGCCGTCGGGCCCCATCCAACCGAGCTCCCAGTGGGCGCGTTTCCTCAAGCGGACGCCACCACCATGTTTCGCGTTTGGGCCCCTCACGCGCAGCGGGTCGATGTCGAGCTACTGGACACTCGACACTACACCCGAGGTCCACTTGAGAGTTTGCCCGCACGGCGGCGAGCGAGCCTGGACCCAATCGGCTTCGGTCTGTACGAAGGTCAGCTGAAGGCCGACCCTGACGCCGACTATGTCTTCCTGCTGGATGCCAAGCTCCGCCGCGCCGACCCCGCATCGCGCTGGCAGCCGTTTGGCGTTCACGGTCCCTCCCGAGTCCTGGATTGTCGAACGCTCGAACTGGGACCCACGGCTTGGCGACGCCCGAAACGCGAAACGTTGCTGCTCTGCCAGGTGCACGTTGGAACCTACTCTCCTCAAGGCGACTTCGCTGGACTCGCAGCGGACGTCCCGAGGCTGGCAGACCTTGGCATCAACGCACTGCAGCTGATGCCGATCGCCGAGTTTCCGGGACTGCGGAACTGGGGCTACGACGGCGTGTTTCCCTATGCCGTCCAATCGAGCTACGGCGGACCCCATGGCCTGGCTGCCCTCGTTGCAGCCTGCCATCGCGCCGGTGTGGCCGTGTTCCTGGACCTGGTATTCAACCACCTGGGCCCGGAAGGGAACTACACGTCTGACTTTGGGCCATACGCGAACTCGAAGTTCAACACGCCATGGGGACACGCTCTGAACTTCGACGAAGCCGGGTCGGCTTGCGTGCGGCGCTTCTTCTTGGACAACGCCCGATACTGGTGCCGGGAGTTTCATATTGATGGGTATCGCTTCGACGCGATTGCGCAGATCTTCGATAGTTCTCCCAAGCACATCCTCCAGGAGATCAACGAAACGCTGCCCCGCACACACCTGAGCATCGCTGAGAGTGAGTTGAACGCGAACCGGGTCTTCTCTCAGGATGTGGGAGGCCTCGGTTTCGATGGCCAGTGGAACGACGACCTCCACCACGCGCTCGTGGCTCGATTGACCGGCAACCGCAGCGGCTTCCTCCAGGACTTCGCAAGCCAGGCAACACTTCAGAAGGTGCTCACCGACGGCTGGGCGCTGGTCGGTCAATGGAGCGAGTTCCGGCAGCGCTTTCATGGCGAACCCTGCGGGGCCAGAGCCGATCAACTGATCGTATTCTCCCAGAACCACGACCAGGTCGCGGGCGTCGGGGGCGGCGCCAGGGCGGGTGGCGACGACTCGACCACGCAGGAAGTCCTGTTGGTGCTCACGCTCTTGAGCGGATTCGTACCAATGCTCTTTCAAGGTCAGGACTTTGGGGCCACCACGCCCTTCCACTACTTCGTCGATCACAGTGACACGGGCCTGCTGCGTCGAGTCGTTGCGGGACGACGCCACGAGCAAGCTTCACTCGCGCCTTCCGCGCGGTATCTCTCCCCGGCGGCGCCCAGCACCTGGGCAGTGAGCCGCCTGGACTGGAGAGAGCAGACCAGCCCGTCAGGCCAGCGGCTGCAGGCAACACTCCGTCAGCTAACGCAGTTGCGCCGACAAAACGTCTGTTTTCAGGCTCACCCAGCGCGCAACGTGCGGGTGCGTTGGAACGGTGATTTGCTCACTCTCGCGTCGACTCACGGCGCCAGCAGAGGCCTCTTGGTGATGCACCTACCGGCGCCATCTGCGACCGCAAGTTCAGCCAATCGAACCCTGGCGCGCGGCGCCCTGCGTCGCTGGCTGTATCCAGAGCGACGAGCGACCCAAGGCGATTCACAACAAGTTGCCATCGCATACCGAACCGCACGCGTTTCCGAGTCAGCGTCCAAACTAAGATTCGAAGGCCCCAGTGCGCTTGTTGTGATCAGCAGTCCCCCAGAGAGCAGACTGCAAATCAGGTAGCCCGACTGCTATCGCGCTTTCTGAAATGCATTAGTCGGAGCCTAATGACTCCACGCAAACGGGACTTGGTCGCAGCGACTCTCCATCAATGGAGTTGACACGCGGATACGACGATTGCGAGAGTGCGCCCAATGGCTGACACGAACGATATGATCCGCGCCCGCGTCGACGCATTCGTCGCAGATCTCACCGACTTGATCCATCAGGCAATTCTGGAGAACGTGCAGACCGCTATCGGTCAGGCACTTCCCAGTGCACCGCGCCGCCCCGGTAGACCCAAAGGCAGCACGACCGCAAGCGCTCCCGCCCCGAAGCGTGCGAAGAAGCGCGGTGGCAAGCGCACCGCCAGCGAGCTCGCCGACATGGCTGACAAGCTCGTGGGCTTCGTCGAGAAGAACCCGGGCTCGAGCATCGAGGAAATTGGTCGTGGCATCGGGATCCCGACCAAGGAACTCGCGCTCCCCGTGAAGAAGCTGCTCAGCGAGGGGCGGCTGAAGAAGAAGGGTCAGAAGCGCGCCACGCGTTACAGCGCCGGTCGTCGCTAGTCCTCCGCGACTCGTCAAAGACGAGTCCCTCGAAGCGCGCCACGCGAGCCCACACAAGGCCGCGCTGGCGCGCTTCGCGCATTTGCGTCCAACCGACAGGCGAACGCGGTGCCAAGAAGCGCTAGCCGCCGCAGCGGTGTTTCAGGGCTTCCGCTTGCGAGGTGGTGGCGGGGGCCGCTTCTTCGATGAAGGTGAGAGCTTCACCCCCGGCGACTTGGGTTTGCCCGGCCGAGGCGGTGATGGTTGACTACGCGCGGGAGCGTTGCCCGACGGAAATGGTGGTGGTGGCACGGACGAGTCACGCACCAGTTCGAGCGTCGGCTTCTTGTTCTTCGAAACCAACGGGAGTGGCGGAACTGTGCCCTGCCTGGTCGCAGGCGATGGACTTGGCGCGCTTGACGGCCGGAGATACGCGGAGAGCGCATTGCGCAGCGCCCGCGCCGACGGCGGCCGGTCCTGAGGGTCTTTGGCGAGGGTCTTCTTCACCAGCTCCTCGATGCCGACGGGTAGATCCGCCGCATGCTTGCCGAGGGGCTCAGGTGGACGGGTCAAGACATCCGCCAGCACCAGCGAGGGCATCTTACCGTCGAAGGGCGGTCGCCCTGCGAGCAGTTCATACAGTATGGCACCCGCGGCGTAGATATCCGCGCGGTGATCGACGTGGTCACCCGCCGCTTGCTCCGGCGCCATGTAGTGTGGAGTACCGAAGACGTCTTGCTCTTCGGGATCCTGACCGTCGGGGTGCACCCCCTTCGCGATCCCGAAGTCGAGCACCTTCGCGTGGGGCTGGTCCGGTGCCGGGTGCAGCACCATCACGTTCGCGGGCTTCAAATCTCGATGCACGATACCCAGCGCGTGCGCGGCTTCCAGCGCCGTGCAGACCTGCATCAAGAGCTCGCAAGCATACGCGGCGCCCATCGCTCCGCGCTGTTCGATAATCGAACTGAGCGTCTCGCCCTCGCACAGCTCCATCACCATGAACGGCGTGGCGTCAGGTGTCTCTCCCAGGTCGAACACGTCGACCACATGGGCGTTGGCGATGCGGGCCGACGCGCGCGCTTCCGCCAAGAAACGCGCGCGGATCTCCTCGTGATGGGCGAGATGAGAGTGCAGGATCTTCAGCGCGACACGCTTGCCCACCAAGGTGTTCTCTGCCTCCCACACGCTGCCGGCAGAACCGGTACCGAGCAAGCGGAGGAGACGATACTTATCGGTCAGCAGCGCGTCGACGTGCCAGCTCACTCGCCCCCCTCGCGCGCAGGTCCTGACCCAGCGTCTGAGCCTGGCGTAGCCTCAGTCGGCTCTGGGCGCCGCGCGGTCTCTGTGGCCGTAACCTGTGCCGTGGGCATGATGAGCATGGTCTGAATCGAGACGTGGGCTGGACGCGTCACGGCGAAGTACACCGCGTCCGCGACGTCTTGCGGGCTGAGTGGCTCAACGCCCCGATAGACCTGCCTTGCCCGATCCGTATCCCCGTGAAAACGCACTTCGCTGAACTCGGTCTCCACCATGCCGGGTTGAATCACCAGCTGACGCAGTCCGGTGCCCAAGAGCTCACGCCGCAACGCGAAGCTGAAGGCATCCACCGCTGCCTTCGTCGCGCAGTAAGCGGCGCCCTTAGGGTAAGGCTGAAGTCCGGCAACGGAGCTGATCTGTACCAAGTCGCCACGACCGCGCTCGATCATGCCTGGCAGGAACGCCTGAGTGATGCGCATCAAGCCCATCACGTTGGCCTCGACCATCTCCCGCCAGTCTGCCTCGTCTCCGTCAACCACCGTCGCCAGCCCCCGGGCGAGGCCAGCGTTGTTGACCAGGATGTCGGGCGCGCCGCATCGCGCGAGGGTCGCGTCGACGAATGCCGCACAGCTCGCGCGCTCGCTCACATCCAGTGGCAGCGTCACGACGCGCTCGCCCAGTTCGTTTGCGAGCGCTTCCAGGCGCGATGTGCGACGGGCCCCCACCACCACGGTCGCTCCCCCACGCCACAACTGACGGCTGATTTCCAAGCCGATTCCGGCAGAAGCTCCGGTGATTACAGCAACTTTGCCGCTAAGGGGGGCTGCCAAGGACATAGGGCACTTAAGCTACGCCGGACCAGACCAGCGTGTGAGATGCCTACCACGACGAGCAGGTACAGCTCCACCAGGATGCACGGTTCGTGCGAGCACGACGTTTCGGGCCTGTATGGGCATGAGCTAGACTTGGGAAACTCCACGCCCTCTCAACGTGGGCTTGGCTTGATTGCGCCCGCTCGGTGACTCGACCCGAGCGGTTTCGCCGCCCGCTGGGCGGAAGTTTGGGGCTTAGATCATGAAGGCGACTGCTAGCAGCTTCTCTCTCCTAGGTGGTGCTTGCATCCTGGCGCTACTCGCGGCCCACGGCTGCAGCGGCGCGGATGCCAACCCGGGTACCAACGTCGGCGGAAAGGACGGCGGTAGCACCGGTGGGGGTCCTCCTGACTCGGGTTTCATCGATGCCAACATCGATCCCGATCCGCAGTGCTTGGATCCCGAAGATAGCGACGGCGACACGATCGCCGATGACATCGAGGGAGAAGGTGACACTGACGGCGACGGCACGCCGGACAAGCTAGACCTCGACAGCGACAACGATGGCATCCCCGACGAAGCAGAAGCCGTAAATCCTGATTTGCCACCCGGAAAAGGTGGTAAGCGCTCAGACCCTTGCTCGCCCGTTGCCAACTCCGACGACGACACGGACGGCCCGGACTTCCAAGACAACGACTCTGACGGGGACGGCGTGCCGGACGACGACGAGGCCAAGGGTTGCTCCGCCGACTGCCGTGTGCAGGGCGACTGCGACGAAGACGATGTGATCGATTTGGTGGAGAGCGCGGCCGGCAGTGACCCGTGCGACGCCACCAGCCTGCCGACGGATGCCTCTCTCTACTTCGTCGTACCCTGGAACACCGGCCCAAAGAAGCAGCGCTTTTCGTTTTCCACAGGGATTAAGGACGCCGACATCTACTTCATGATCGACACGACCGCGAGTATGCAGGCGGCGATCGACAACGTTAAGGCTTCACTGGACACGAAGATCATCCCGACGATCCTCAACGGTAACCCCAGTGCAAGCCCCGCAATACCCGCTATTCCTGGCGCCTTCGTCGGCGCGGGCTCCTTCCGGGATGTCCCGTGGCCGCCGTACGGGCAGTCGAACGCTGGTGGCAACACTCCAGACGAGACGTTCCAGAACCACTTCTGCATCGGTGGCGATGCTGCGAACGGCTGCGCTGGCGGCAGCTACGTGGATGGTAGCTTGACCGCTCCGGTGGACAACTCCGGCTCCTTCGTCGCTCCGGACAACGTTCGCATGGTGCTCAACAACTTGACCGCAGCGGGCGGTGGAGACGGACCCGAGGCAGCGACGCAGGCGATGTTCATGGCGCTCGACGCCACCCCGTTCGCGTTCACCGGCGGGCCGGCAACCCAGAACGGTGGCGTGTGGAGTCCAGCCAACGGCAACTGCGCTCCAGGCCTCCTCGGCAGAGTGTGTTTCCGCCCGGGCAAGCTGCCGATCTTCGTGCTGATCAGCGACGCCCAGTTCCACAACGGCCCGACGACAGCCAACGACTACGATTCTCAGGTCGCCGGCGGCACCAAGTCGTACGCTGAAGTCGTTTCCGCGATGAATGGGATTGGCGCCAAGATCGTCGGCGTGCCTGTCCAGACCGGCGGAGGAGGTTCCGCGGCTGGCACACGGACCGACATGATCGATCTCGCGCAGAAGACCGGCAGTCTATATTTCGACCCCTCGTTCGGTGGTCGCGAGGAACCTCTCGTCAACGATCCAACCGCCAACGGAAGTGTCGCAGATGAGGTGGTGAGGCTGATCGGACTGCTCGCAGGCCAGGGCCTCAACAACGTAACGACGAAGACGACGAGCTACGACTGCGCAGGCAACATCGACTGTGACGGCAACGGCACACCGGATCCGGAGTTCCACAACGTCACCGATGACATGACCAACATGCCGTTCGACGCCACGAAGCTCATCCAGGGCGTGTCGCCCGTGCCGAGCACCGCTTCACCGCTACCCTACTCGACGATCGACGCCACCACGTTCTACGGCGTGCGCGGGGACAAGACGGTGGAGTTCGAAGTCACCGCAGAAAACACCGTCATCAAGCCCAAGGTGCTCACGGTGCTGCGCGCGCTGCTGCGCGTGCAAACCCCGGGCGGCCAGGCGCTTGGCGGAACCGACGGCATCAAGGTGATCTACCTAGTCATCCCACGCTACGTGGACCGGGTGAACTAGCTGAGCGCGAGACACGATTGGTCCCAGCCGGCTGAGCTTCTATGCTCTCATGCGTCGTGTTCTGGGTTCGAGGCCGTACTGCATCAGCCGCTGGGCTCGAACCCCTCATGACGCGCAGGGCGAACTGGATCGCTGCGTTGTTCGCCGTTCTGGCCTGCACATGGGTGGCCGGAGCGAACGCGCAAACCGCCGATGACGAGGCGCCGTCGACCTGGGGTTCGGGACGTCCGCAGTCGGCCAAGGAGCAGCCCGAAGCCGACGGTACGGCAGACGACGCTGACGAGGACAGCACGCGGGACGACGACGATGACGACCGTCTGGACGACGCGGAACCGTCAGGGGTAGCTGGTCGCAAGCCTGAACCTCAGAGCGACCTGGAAGATCAATCGCTGCGGTACACCCTGGAAGCGGTTGAAATCCGGGGCAACACCCGAACTCGAGATCGAGTGGTACTGCGCTATGTACCCTTCCACGTCGGAGACGTGCTGGACGTCGAAGATCCGGCAATCGAGCTCACGCGCTACCGTCTTCTGGGCACCGGTTTCTTCCGAGACGTTCAATTTTCCCTAAGGAAAGGTAACGCTGGCGGGAAGGTCATCCTCGTGATCGAGGTGGTGGAGCGGAACACCTTCGTAGTCAACGACCTGTGGATGGGTCTATCAAAGGACGCCGACAACGACGGTACCCCAAAACCGCTCACACCCTACGCCGGACTGGACGCGGCAGAGACCAATCTCGCCGGCACTGGTATTCTTCTGGGTGGCGCCCTCGGCCTCGCCAGCAGCCAGCTCGCGCTGCGCGTCCGATTCCTCGACCCGGCCTTCCTTGGCTCCAACTGGATGACCGGGGGCGAGCTGCTATACAACGACGCTCGCGACTTCTTCGGCAACTCCGACGTCCGTTACGTAGCGCCCGCCCAGGACACGGAGCGCGTGACGGAACACGCCACCGTGCAATACAAGCGCTTCGGCGGCGCACTTGGTGTCGGGCGCGATCTCTCGATCTCGACGCAGCTCTGGCTCCACTACAGGCTGGAGTCGATCGACGCCACGCCCCCAGACGCTGCCTCGCACATCCGCGGCGAGACTCGCGAGCCGATCGACTTCGACATCCTCCGCGGCCCAAGCGTGTTGTCGACGCTGCGCGCTTCCCTAGAGCACGACACTCGAGATCAACCGGTCTTGCCGTCCCACGGTTGGTTCCTCCAGGCAATGACCGAGGTCAGTCTCACTCCTGCCGGGAGCGATTACCCGTACGAACGCGTGGAACTCAAGCTCTCCAAGTGGTGGGAGTTACCGTGGGACCACGTGATCTCCCTTTCGCTCTTCGGTGGTGCGATCAGCGGTGACGCACCGTTCTTCGAGCAATACTACGTCGGTGACTTCAGCGATTTTCTCCCGGCGCGGGTGCTCGGACTAAACTTCGATCGCCGGCCACCACCGAACCTGCTCGGCACCGCGATCCAAGAAGTAAGGTACGGCCGCTACGCGGGACGCATCGGAACGGAGTACCGGATCCCGCTCTACCGCGGGTCCCGCTCGGTCTACGGAATCGACTTCTTCGCCAGCGCTGGCGTGTACGCGGTCGCGAACCCGGTAGACTTCGAGCGACCTGCCTCTGGCTACTCCGGCCTGGCCCGCGCGCCGATCGACGTCACCGGGAACCTCGGTTTCCGCATCGACACGAGTGCCGGAGGTTTTGCTTTCGCCTTCTCCAACGCGCTCGGGTTCATTCCCCCTATTCAGGGTGAAAACCCATGAGGTTCCGCGAGGCCGCTCTGCCTCGAACGGTTCGAAGGTTCGTCGGGAGGTTGCGCGTCATCCTGGTCACGCTCCTCACGTTCGCGTTCCTGAGCGGCGTCTCCCCCCGCCTGGCACTTGCCGAGGACAAGGACAGCGGAGAAGAGAAAGAGCAACGGCGGCGCGCGCGCTTCCATTGGGACGCTGACAAGAAGGGTCTCTACATGTCCGTCTCGTTCACGGACATCGTAGACGACGAGATCCAAAAGAAGCTCAAACGTGGACTACCAACAACCATCGTTTTCACCGGTACAATCTACCGCCCCGGAGTGAAGGAGCCGGTCTCCACCACCGTACAGACGTGCAAAATTACCTGGCACGTCTGGAAGGAAGCTTACCGCGTAGAAATTACTCAACCAGGCTCCCGCCAGCGTCGCTGGGTGGCCGCGCTCAGCGGCGTGCTCCGCCGCTGTGGTAAGGCGCGCTCGCTCTTGGTCGCCGACCGCTCTCAGGCCTCGCCCGGGCAGGCGGTTTACGCGGTGACCAAGGTTCAGGTGAACCCTGTGTCCGACGAGGTGCTCAAGCAACTCAAGCGCTGGGTGTCGCGCCCCTCGGGCACGGGCACGGCAGCGCCAGGTGACGCCTTGTTCAGCACCTTCACCGGGCTCTTCCTCCAGCGCATCGGCAAGGCGGAAAAGGAACTCAACTTCAGCACTCCCGCGGTGGTGCCCCGGGAAAAGAAGAAGAAGAAGAAGAAATGAGCGTGTTCCCCGTCGGACTAAAGCTTGCCGGTCGCCTTTGTGTGGTGTTTGGAGACGGCGCTGAGCAGGCTCAGCGCGCGCGCGCGTGGCTCAACGTGGGCGCACGAGTGCGCGTGATCGCGCCCCAGCTCAGCGAGGAACTCCGCGCCGAGCTTGAGACGGGGGCGCTGGAGCATGTTCCTCGCGGATATAAAGCGGGTGACCTCGACCAGGCCTGGTTGGCAGTCCTGGTTGATGTCGACGAAGAGTTGGCGACCCGAATCTCTGATGAGGCAGAACGAGAGCGGGTGTTCTTCTGCGCGGTAGACCAGCCCCAGGCAAGCTACGCCCACCTCGCGCAAGCCAGAGCAGGAGACTTGGTGATCGCGATCTCCACGAACGGGCGAGCGCCAGCGCTCGGACGTCGGCTTCGTCAGGAGTTCGAACGCGTCCTCACTGAGAGCGACGCCAAGTCCCGCGTCGCGCGCCTGGCTGAGCTACGCGACACGACTCCGCCTGAAGAGCGACGCAAGGTGCTGGGCGCTGCGGTGAGTGGGGTGCGTCTGACGGGCAAGCTCGTGTTCGAGCACGATCACTCGAACGTTGGCGGGCCCTCGGTCGGCGGTGGCACGGGGTAAGTCGCCAAGATCGCGAACAGGTAGTAGCGATACTGATGTTGGATCGTGTCCCACTGGGCAGGAGGCAGTGAACGACTCACGCACTGCGTGGTGCGCTTCGCTTGAGGTCCCCGCCAATCGCCGCTCTGTCCGGGGAATACGCTGATCCGCTTCTTGTCGAAGTCGATCGACATCGCGAAGTTGATGCTGCCCTCTTTGCCGGTCTTCGGGGCGCAGTCGACGTTGTCCCGGATCGCCTTGGCAAGCGCCTCTTCAAAGAAGGGAAGCTTGTCGCACAACGCACCTTCCTGGCCCTTCGCGGCGGGCGACGCGGAGCATTTCACACGCTGCACGGGTCCCACGCGGACGCGCTCTTCTTGAACACCAGCGTCGATGCTGAACACTGGCAAGCTAGACGGCGCCAACGCAGCAGAAGCGCTCGCGCTGGCGTTGGCTAGTGTGTGCCCGCTAGGCCGACGCAAGAAGTAGAGCGGTAACGCGATCAGCACCAGCCCAATGCAGACCCCAACGACGAGCTGAGCCCGTAACGGTCGATCGCCACCACCACTCCCGCCGCTCCCGCCGCCCACGCCAAGACGGCGAAGGCTCGGTTCACTTGGGACAGGGAAAGACGGGCGGGTACCAGGCATGCCTGAGTCGATTGACTTGGTTCGTCACCCAGCACGCTGGGCGATCGATTCCGCGCGCTGCGGAACTAGTGGTCTCGCACATGCTCGACCGGATAGGGGTTCGATTGCGGCGGCTTGCGCGGGGGCGCAACGCCGTCACGGCGGTAGCACAATCTCAGCTGTCGAGCAGTGAGTGCACCGGTTGTCCGGGTTCGGCTTTGACGATTGTGGCAGCCAAGTCAAGCGCCTCGGGCATCAGTCCCTGGACCTGTGACACCACCTGCTCGACCACGTGGCGCGCTTCGTCGATGCTGGGACCGCTCATCGAGACCGCAAACTTGAGCGGACTGATGCGCCCGGCGGTGGCGGGGGTCAGGCTCAATAGCAGCATCTCTGTGAGTTCGACGACGCGCTGAGCGGCACGCCGCAACGCCAGCATCTCCAAGATGGTGGGGCGCTCGCTGACCAAGCGATTCGGGCCACGCACCTCGTAGCGCGCGACACTCAGCGGCACATCATTCCACTCGGAAAATTGCAGTTCATCCTGCAGGCTGCGAATCAGTTGGTCCCGCTGCAGCAGGCCGGTTAGGCCGTCGCGACGACGTAGGTAGGCTTTGGCGCGCTCGTGTTGCGGAGAGCCGTTCTGAAAACTCACCAGCTTCACTCGGCATTCCCCGAGCTGAATCTCGTTGCCGTGAAGCAGCGTGACCGTCTTCTTACGATCAAAGCTGTGGTCGGCGTAGGTACCGTTCGTGCTGCCGAGGTCCTCGAAGATCCAGGAACCGGAGTGCCAGCGCGCGACGGCGTGCTGCCCGGAGACGGTAGCTTCAGGCACCGTCAGGTCCTGGTTGCTCCGGCGCCCGATGGTGATCTGAGGCTTGTCGAGCGTGCACAACGTGCCTGCCACTTCGGGGGCGTTCGTTGCGAAGGTCACCAACAGTGCCTGAGTGCCAGGAGTAAACGCCTCAGTTACGGAGCGACCCAGCGGCGGCCCCGGAGAGAGCCTTTCCCTGGGGATCTGAACTTGGCTGGTGGTCAGCGCCGAAGGGTTGAAGAAGCGCAGGTGACGCGCTTCGACGCGCATGCTCGGGTCTTCGCTCAAACAGCGGAAAATCTGCTTGATCTCGTCGACGCTGAGACCTGCCGGGACGTCGAACATGATCTGCGACCGCATGGGTTTTGAGCGAGGCCGATACCCAGGCTCCGGCACTCGGCAGGTCCACATCTCCCACAGCGTCAGCCCCAGAGCGTAGACGTCATCTTCCGAACTGGCGCCGCCCGACCGGAGTCGCTCGGGCGCCATGTAGTTGGGGGTTCCTCCATCAGGCGGAGCTCCAGGACGCCGAGCACTCAAGCGGGCGCGCTCCTGTGCGAAGCCGAAGTCGAGGATCACCGCTTTGTCAGCGGTCACCATGACGTTGCCCGGCTTCAGGTCGCCATGGACAAGACCCTGAGCGTGAATTGCGGCCAACCCGGCCGTCGTCTCACTAGCAATCTTGCGAAACTCGTCAGACGTGTACCCGCCCTGAGCTTTGCGGCGCCGGATATGGGTGTGAAGCGTCTGTCCCGGGATGTGTTCCATCACGAGAATTGGCCCCCACGGACTCGGGGCCAAATCGTGCACGCGACACACGTTTGGATGACTCACACTTCGAGCGAGCAGCAGCTCTTGTCGCAGCGCCTCATCGTCGCCGGGCATCCGGCTTTCTTCGCGGACGATCTTGAGAGCAACAGTCTGCTGAGTGCTGCGGTCGTACGCGAGGAACACCTCGCCCATGCCACCCTTGCCGAGGCTCTGTCGGATCTCATAGCGGTCGTTGACGATTGTGCCGTGACCGAGAGGGGGAAGGTTGCGTGCGCCAGCCATGCCGGAAAGAGCTTACCTGTAGTGCTGTCTTGTCGTTCGCCGAACCGTCGGGGCGTCGCGCCTCTTCGGCTTCAGCGGGATAAGTACTTGTCACCTCGCACCTTTAGCGGTGCGTAGTGAGGTTCGTAGACTCCTCGATCTGTGACTGTTCTGCAATCGAAAGGCGGGTCTGGGGGTGAGGAGCAGCGCAAGGACACCGTGCTCTGCTTCCAAAGCGTCCCGTTGGATCGGTTCACTCCCAAGCCTCTACTTGGCCTCTAGGGTCTCGGCTCGCTGGCTGCCGGGCGCCGCTTTTTGGCTCGCCGCCGGTCTTCCCTGGACTCCGGGCTCCCCTGGCGTGCTATGCGGGGCCGGCGTCGCCCAATGGCGGCGCTCCTCAAGGCAAGGGAAGCTGGTGCAAAGCCAGCACGGCCCCCGCCACTGTAACCGGTACGACGGTGATCGATGTTCTGCCCTCGTAGAACGCCGAACCGCCACTGGAACAGCCTGGAAAACCATCCGGGCATTCTGGGAAGGCTCACCTGAAGGCAAGAACCGGGAGTCAGGAGACCGAGCCGCGAGGACCAATCGGCGAGCCCCCCGGGTTCGCACAACCATCCAGTAGCTCTGCGGGGTGTCAGGGCCGGGTGTCGCTAAGGTCGGTGCTGCGCCCCCTATGGGTTCACCTCGCCCTTCGAGCTTCGCCTACGCCAGCCGCCCCTCCGAGCCCAACGTCGCGGGCGGCGACGAAAGTAGGCGATATGACGAACAAACTTCTAATTTCCTTGGCAGCGTTGCTGCTCACGACCGGTTGCGGAGACGACGAACCCGTCTCCCAGGGTGCTGGAGGCAGTGCGGGTCAATCCGCCGGAGGCACCGCAGGAGAGAGCTCGGGTGGGAGCGCCGGGAGCAGCTCCACGGGTGGAACCGCAGGCATGGCGGGCGCCGCAGGCACCGGGGGCACCGCAGTTGGCGGAGCGGCCGGGAGCGCTGGGGCTGGTGGCTCAGCAGGGGCTAGCGGCGCCGGCGGGTCGGCAGGCAGCGGAGGGGTAGCGAGCGATCCCAGGCTGTTCGTCTCAGTCACCGACTTCGCCACGGCAACCGAGCTCGTCGCGCTCAAGCTCGACGGTTCCAAGACCGCGAGTCTTGAACTGAGCGATCCGGACAGCGTCGTCTCCGTCTCTGGCAATCGGGCCTTCGCGCTCGAGCGCACATCGGGCCTCGTGCATCCGCTGGATGCAGACGGCAACTCGACTGGGACCATCGACTTGAGCGGGGCAGTCCCCAGCGCGTCGAGCCAGAACCCCCATGACGTGGTGATCGCTGCGGGCAGCAGCCCGCTCAAGGCGTACGTCCCGCTCTACGACAGCGGCCACCTCGCAGTCCTGAACCTGGACAACGACACCCTCGTGAAGACCATCGACCTCACCGGCTACACGGACGCGCTGGACACCGACGGCGGAGTCGAGCCCGACTACGCTTGGTTTGATTCCACAAGGAATCGCGTCTGGTTCACCCTGGCACGAATCGACCTGAGCACCATCGTCGCGCCGGACTACCAACTCGCGTGCACAGGCAAGAGTCTCTTGATGGCCATCGACGCCAGCGACGACAGCGTGGTCGATCTCAACGGCTCTGCAGCGGGAGACGGCATCGAACTCCTCCACGTCGGTCCGACCTCGGTCCACTACTCGGCGGCAGATGACACGCTCTACATCCTCAGCTCCGGCTGTTTCGGCAGCGGAGCGACTGAACGTAGTGCTCTCGGCGTGAATGCAATCAAGCTGAGTGATCTGAGTCAAACCGAGGCGCTCAAGCCAACCGGCGACGCGTTCTACTCTACGCTGCTCTGGAACCCGGATGCCGCGCTCATCCAGAGCTTCGCTGGCTTCAACGAAGAATGGCACAGCTGGAGAGCAACGGACTCGGCGCTGGGAGCGCTGGTCAGCTTCGTCCCTGGCTCAGCCACCACCGACGGCAACGGCACTTTGTACGGCGTCGATACCGTCTCCGACGGGACTACGACCACGTTCGAAGTCGTGAGCGTAGACGCCAGCAACGGCACTCGCAGTGTGCTCGTTCAGAACCCGTTCACGTCTGCGTTGAGCTACACCAGCGGCTCAGCGTATCGACCATAGCCCCTCTCCGCGCGGAGATGCCCGCACACCCCTTCACCTTGGGCGCTGTGCGGGCCGCTCCGTTCAGTCCCAAGGAGCTTGGGCATCGCACCACAACAGCAGCTGGGGTGACTCGGGTCGCGCATCAATTGATCCGCGAGCCATCAAGCCGAGCCCAAGTAGGATGACCTCCCGCTCGGCCCCGGGAACGAGATGCTCCAGCAGACGCGCCGGTAACACAGACTGAGCGCCTCCCATCACCACACTAAGCGGCGACGGGATGTGCGCGGGCGCGACCGCGACCACTTCGGCCTGAGTGGCCTTGGCCCCAACCCGTTGCCGCACGGAGCTGATCGCGCGGTCAAGGCCCCCCAGTGTGTCGACGAGGCCGCGCTCTTTCGCCGCAGTCGCGCTCCAAACGCGCCCCCGCGCCACCGCCTCCGTCTCGTCGAAACCCTTGCCCCGCGCCTCGGCCACCGAGCCTACGAAGCGACGATAGCCTGCGTCGATCAGGCTCTCGAAGCGAGCCCGCTCACTCTCAGTAAAGGGGCGAAACGGCGACATCATGCCGGCGTGGGCGCCCCGGGTCTCGCGCTGCAAGCTGATGCCAAGGCGGGTCGCGAGCTGTTCGACCACCAACCGCGCAGCGACGACCCCGATCGACCCTGTAATGGTCGCCGGCTGAGCGACGACTTCCTGGCCCCCCAGCGCGATCATGTATCCGCCGCTGGCTGCGATATTCCCCATGTAAGCGACCACCGGCTTGCGCTTTCCCAATTTCCGCACGGCTCTGAGAATGCGATCCGACGCAAGCGCGCTTCCACCGCGCGAGTCGATATGCACGACAACACCAAGCGCCTTGGGATCGTCTTCAACTTCCTCGAGGATCTCCCGAAAGTCGTCATCCACGACGAACTCGCCCAGTTGAGGCGCCCCAGGGCTCTTGCCAACAATCGCGCCCCGCATCTCGACCACCGCGATGTATGGGCGGCGCAAGAATGGCCGAAACTTCACACGTCGGCGTCGCAGATAGCTCGCCAGAGACGTGACACGGGCGTCGTCGGATTCGACGTCGCTCGGCGGCTCCAGGCGTTCAGTCGCGAGCAGCTTCAGCAGAGCATCATCGTCGACTACGCCGTCAACCAAGCCGACGCTGACGGCGTCTTCGGCATCGTATGGCGCGGCATCGATCCACTGGTGCGCTTTCTCCGCGTCGACGCCGCGGCCGCTGCTGAGCGCATCAATGAGTCTCTGGTAGGCGTCATCCAGCAGCGCACCGAGTTGCTCGCGCTGCGGCTCGCTCATCTCACCGCGCGTCACGAACTCCATCGCGGTCTTGTACTCGCGGCGCGAGTAGACATCTGGCTCGACTCCAAGCCGGTCCAGCGCGCCTTTGAAGTAGGGAGAATCGACAGAAAATCCGAGGGGCAATACCCAGGTCTCGTGCCCCAGGTAGATCCTGTCCGCGACGGACGCCACGTAGAGTTCGCGATTTCCTGCGCCCAGTGGCAGGTAGGCGACCACGAGCTTTCCCCGCGCTCGCCAAGCCTCGAGCACATCGCGCAAGCTGGTCGCGACCGACGCGCCGAGCGCTGCATGACGGAAGCTCAGCACCACGCCACGCACCCTTGAGTCGCTCGCCGCCAGCTCGAGTGCCTCGCGTACCGCGTGCACTGAAACCACGCGTGGGCCGCGTTGCCAAAATCGCCGACGCGCGGCGATCTCCACGACGCTCCCGTCGAGCTTGAGCACGAGATAGCCGCCCCGCGGCGCTGCAGAGCGGGCGCGCAAGGCGCGGAGAGGCCACCAAAGCAGCAGCCAGAGATTTACGAAACAGGACCAAAGGAAGCGCACGACGCGAAACCTTCGCCCGTCCCCCTGCGCCGTCAATCGGCAACCCGCCAAGCTAGAGTTCTGTCTCCGTAGTTCGCTGCAAAACTCGGGCGCCCCCTCAGGGTGTGGGCGCCCGAGTTTTGCGCCGTCGCGCTACGTTTGAGACGAGGAAAGGCTGTGTTGATTTGTTCAGCGAATCACAGATTCGCCTCACTGGAGATTCAGCCGCGTGGGTCCGATGCTGATCAGGGCGTCGCCGGGCTCCACCGCGAAGTCTTGCCCCGGGTTCAAGAGTGTCTCGCCTTTTCGGAGCAGGCCAACGGGCAGATGTCCCTGTTTCAGACAGCGATCGCTCAGCGTCGAGAACGGCGCATCGCCCTTGGAGGGAGTCAGATAGAGCTGTTGCCCGTGGGAGTTGCTCGTGAGCTCATGGAGCAGCTCCTGAACTCCGGGGTTCAGCAGCTCATGGGAGATGAAGTGCGCATCGAAGCGGGATGTACACACGATGGAGTCGCAGCCCGCCTTGCGCAGCAACTCCTGGGTCGCGAAGTCGACGCACTCGACCACGGTGTGGACGTGAGATGTACGGGCCTCGACAGCCAGCGTGATGGCCACGCTCAAGTTGTCCGAGTGCGGGTCCCCCGGGTTCTTCGCCAGAATGATCGCGTAGTGGGCTTCATCGAGGCTCGCGCGAGTCAACGTCTCGTCTCGAGTCGGGTTTCCGCGCACGAAATGCACGTGACGCTCGACTAGCTCGACGGGCAGCTCCTGGAGTTCCTCGTCGATAAGCACGACTTCCCGCAGCTGTCCAAAGTTGGGGTCTGCGCGCAGCTCCGACAACAAGCGCTCGAACTTCGCAAGCCCGGGGAAGTTGAAGACAACCAGATGGTCCTGCAGCTTATGAGCGCTCATCCCTCGCACCTCTTTGGTCTTCGCCTCGACCAGCGCGCTAGCCGCCAAGGACAGAACGTAGCCCAACAAGCCGATGCCGAAGAACATCAGCGGAACGGCTACGAAGAATCGCCCCTCCCAGGTGGAGGGATAGTAGTCGCCGTAGCCTACGGTGGTCACGGTCACGAACGAATACCAGAACGCATCCCCCCAACCGAGATCGGGCTTCGCTGGTAGCTCAAAAAACAGAAAGCCAGTCGCGCCGTACAGCAATACGGCGACGATCAAGACCGCCACCCGGAACGGCGCTGGCGGCGTCCGTAATAACCGCCGGGAAAAGAAACGAACGACGAACATCATTCCGACTGCCGGCTCCACTCCCGACTCAAGAGCTCAGCGCGCCTGGCCATGCTGGGGTCCGACCAGAGGCCGACTCGGTCGGCCTTCGCCTTCGCCTGCTCCTGGAGATACATACTCATCGAGCCGAATGGATACACCGTGTACACGAGCACCAAGCCGCGCTTGACCATGTCCAGGGCCACGTCCTGGTCGTCCACGAACAGCTCCGCGAGAGTTCTGCCGTGAGCATCGGTGGGCGGGTCGTGAAGCAGAACCCGAATCGGCTTGTCCTGCAGCAGCCGCGTAAGCTCGCTGACTGCCTGACGACCAAAACGTGATGCCTCCCCGGGATCATTCTTTGGGTCAAACGCCTTGATGCCGATCAGCCTGACCGCGACGAGCTGCCCGGCCTTCTCCACGACCAGCGAGTCTCCGTCCACGACCTCGGAGAGCCCAACGACGTCACCCGTCGCAAGACTTGCCTCACTGGTCTGTACCTGGCGACGCCGCCCTTCCGCGCCAAAGCCGAACCCGACTGACGCGGCCAGGAGGGCCACCACCAGCAGCCAGAACGACCGCGTGCCCCGATCCACGGCGGCACGCTAACACACCACAAACGCCGAACGCGAGCGCCGGAACCCGGGCCGGAGCCCTCGCGGAGCGAAAAGCTTCGCCGGACGCCCCTCGAGAACGCTGGACTGTAGGCTCGGCTCGACTCCGGGTGTGCCGTTTCCACACTGCGCGCAGCATCCCGAGCTCGACGACACGCGATCGTGGAGACGAACAGCGCGCCTCTCCCCCAGACCCCGGGGGTGGTCGGAGGCAACCACCTGCCCGCACGCGCATATCCGCACGGCACTAAACTCGAGCAAGCGACCGCTCCGGCGTGAACCCGCTGGAGGCAGGACGCGGACGGGCGTAGGCACATGCTCACACCGAACAGGCACGCGAGTGTGCGTCGCGAGCTTGTTCCATGTCTCGAAAACGCCACACCAAGGGCGCTGCCACGCGCGACCAAACGCGAATTTGCGCACGAAAAATCCCATGCAAGCGCCAAAAACAGGCAGTTCGGCGGAACTCACCCCACAAGAAGAGGCGGTCTGCTCCTTCGGCGTGATCCCTGCAAGACGTGAGTAGGACCCGACGCCGACAGGCCTCCTGCGAGACGTTTGAGCCGCCTTCTATCGCGAGCGCTCACTTGCGCCGTTCACAAGGCTGGAAGCGTGCATGAAAGAGGAGATGAGCTATGCTTGATGAGATGCGGTGTATCACTCGAACGAGTGCGACCCGCGCGCCCAGCACCTTCAACATTCTGGTGTCCCTCGCGCCGCTGCGCGTCGGAGCACTGGCGGTGTTCGCTTTGTGTTTGGGCAGCGGGTGCGCAACCTCAACGCCTCCCTCACCCAAAGAACCGCCGCGCGCCATCGAGCCGCGAACGGAAAACCAACCTGCGCGTCGGACTCCGGAACACCTCGCGCCTCCGCCTGCGTACGGAAACAAGATCGTGATGGCTCGCGGGCCGGCGTCGACTGAAGCGTACTGAGTTCTGTGGAGCAACGCGTGGTTCAGGGCGAAAACTGATGTCGGGGTCAACTTTCCCGGGTAAACCGAGCGGTTTGGTCCAAAACATGAACGCTGGAGTCAGCGTGCGCCCTTCATTCCCCTACACGTCGCGAAGCTGTCACTGAGTGATAAAGAAAACGAACGCTCCATCGTAATTCGACCCCTCGAAGCGCGCTCTCGGGCGTGCGTTCGGGGCAAGCTTGATATAATGAGCAGTTCGTGATCGGTAGTGCGCCAGGCCGCGGCTTCGGGGAGGTTCATCCGGGAGATCGCCTCGGTCGCTACGAGATTCTTCTCGCAGTGGCTCAGGGTGGGATGGCGCGCGTGTGGGCTGCGAAGCAGCACGGCCAGCGTGGCTTCAGCAAGGTCGTCGCGATCAAGACGATTCTGCCGAACCTGGCGGAGGACGAAACCTTCGAGCGCATGTTCCTCGATGAGGCACGCGTGGCGGCGGGAGTACATCACCCCAACGTCTGCGAGATCTTCGATCTCGGCGAAGAAGACGGCGTGCTCTATCTCGCGATGGAGTGGGTTGAGGGAGAGAGCCTCGCCCGCGTGCTCAAGCCAGGCACCGGCGTCGAGGGCGCGCTACCTCAGCGCCTCAACGCGCGACTCGCGGCGAAGATCATCGCAGAGGCGTGCGGAGGGCTCCACGCAGCTCACGAGCTGACCGATGATCACGGGCAGCGCCTGGACGTCGTTCACCGCGACGTTTCCCCGCAGAATATCTTGGTGGGCTCCAACGGCTCGGTGAAGGTGATGGACTTTGGCGTAGCCAAGGCCCTCGGCATGAGCACCGAGACCACCAGCGCGGGTCAAATCAAGGGCAAGGCGCCGTACATGAGCCCCGAGCAAGCGGGCGGTCAGAAGATCGACCGCCGCAGCGACGTGTTCGCGCTCGGGATCTGCCTGTACGAGGCGACCACAGGCAAGCGCCCTTTCAGCGCGCCGGGTGGAAACCAGATCCAGATCATCAAGCAGATCCTGAGCGGCCAGTTCGAGCCGCCCAGCGCCCACGTCCCCGGCTACCCGCAGGAGCTCGAGCAGATCATCCTGAAGGCCATGGCGATGGACCCCTTCCATCGCTTCGCCACCGCGGACCGCATGAAGACCGCGCTCGAAGAGTGGCTCGCCCGCTCCGGCCCGGTCATCACGCAGACCCACATCGGCGCCGAGCTTCAGGCGCGAGTGGGTCACATCGTCAGCGAGCGCCAGGAGCACATCAAGCACTTGATGCGGCAGAGCCTGGCGCGGGTGGCGTCCTCGCCCCGTGACAGCTTCCAGAGCGTGGGTGATCAGTCCGCTTCTGTCCCTAGCTTCATCCGCAACGTCGCGCCGACGTCGACGTCCGGTGCGGAACTAAGCCAGAGCGCGATCTCTACCCCGCGGAAACGGCCCAGCGCGATGGGCACGGTGTTCATGGGTGTCGGCATCGGCCTCGGTGCGTTCCTGCTAATAGGAGGCTTGGGCTTCGGCGGTTGGTACTTGCTCGGAGGTTCCAAAGGCTCTCCAGAGCCGGTCGCGGCAGCGACGGTTGCTCCCCCGCCGGTCGCGGCGCCGCCAGCTGCGAGCCAGAAGGCCGAACCGGTGCCGCTGAAAGCCAACGTCGAGTACATCACCGTGCGGACGATGCCGGCCGACGGTGTGTCCCTCGAGTTCGAGGGTTCGGTCCTGAAGCCCGGCGTGAACCGTGTGCCGCGTCCGTTGCCAGGCAGCACTCGCAAGCTCATCGCGCGTGCGGACGGGTACGAGGAGCAGACGCTGAATCTGGACTCCGAGACGCCTTCCACCGTCGACCTCGTGCTCAGCGCGAAGGCGGCGCCGACGAAGGCGGAGGAGCCCGCCGCGGCACCGGCGGCGACTCACGAGGAGCGCGCCAAACCCGCAGCAAAGCCAGAAAAGCCCGCGGAGAAGCCGAAACCGGCGCCAGTCGACATCCCAGACAATCCCTTCGATTGAGCTGGCGCCACTTGAGTCGACGCGAGCGCACAGCAAGCAGCACACTACGCAGAGCGCACAGCGCCAGCGGTCCGTGATCGCTACGTCTTTGCTGCAATCTTGAAGAGCGACGCGTAGTAAGAGGATGATTGAGGAGTTGCGCCACACCGGCGCGAGCAGGAAGTAGGAACAAGGGGATGACGAAGTGTTCTTCGGTCGCGGCCATCGGCGCGCGAACCTGGCGTCGCACGCTTGCGAGTGGCCTGATCTGGACGTCGCTCGGACTCGGCGCTTGCCTCTTCAGCCCACCCGTTTGCGCTCAAGGCATGAGCGAGAGTGAGACCAAAGCTGAAGCCGCCCGCCTATACAACGAGGCCAAGAAGGCGCTGAGCGAGGAGCGCTACCGCGACGCCGCGACCAACTTCGAGGCCGCCAGCCGGCTGCGTCCACACGCGGTCGCGCTCTACACCGCCGCACAAGCCTGGGAGCTCGCCGGGGACAAGGCCCGCGCGGCTGACGCGTTCGCGCTGGCGCTCGCGACGCCGAAGCTGAATGAGTCCCAAGCGGCGCGAGCGCGAGAGCGCCTCGATGCCCTCGAGCAGGAGCTCGGTGTCGTCTCCGTACTCGGAGAAGACACGACTCGAGTTCAGCTGGACGATCACTCCGAGTTCAAGGCCCCCGCGACGCTACACGCAAGCGACGGCTCCCACGTGCTCTTGATCTTACGCGCAGACGGCTCCGTTGAGCGTCGCAACCTGGAGGTCAAGGCGGGCGAAGTACTCGAGGTCGACGCCGAGGCCAAGGCTGAGGAGCCGCCGAAAGAGGCGCCCAAGCCGAAGCCGCTCGCGGAGCCCCAGCTGAAGCCAGTACACGAAGAGCCAGAGCCGAAAGAATCCCCGTGGAAAACGGTCGGCTTCATAACGGCAGGTGCGGGTGTTGCATCGTTACTCGGCGGCGTACTGCTGGGTCTCTCAGCGCAGGACGCAGAGACGGCGTACAAGGCCGGCCCCACCCGCGAGAGCTTCGATCACGCGAGGGGACTCGAATCCAAGACGAACATCATGCTGATCGCCGGTGGCGTGCTGACCGCCGCGGGGGTGACGCTGATCGTGTGGCAGCCCGGCGCGTCCGAAGGTGGTGCGCAAGGTAAGATGAGCGTCGGACTCGGGCCTGCGCAGCTCTGGGCAAAGGGGAACTTCTGATGAATCGTTCGACCTCATTCGCCCTGATCTGTGGTGCCCTGGCCAGCGGGGCGTTCGCCGCTTGTAGCCTCGATCTGGACGAGGGACTGATCGGCAAGGGTCCGGGTCAGGATGGTGGCAGCGATAGCTCCGTTGGCGGCGCTGCTGGCGCGGGCGGAGCGAGCGGCGGAGCGAGTGGTTCCGCAGGGAACTCTAGTGGCGGCACGAGCGGAAACGGGGGCTCAGCTGGAGCCAGCGGCGGCTCCGGGGGTGGACTGCCAGATGCTGGCACCTGCACTGGAAACGGCAGCGAGTGCGCCGCCTCATCGGATCCGTGTCTCGAACCGACGTGCACCGCGGGCGAGTGCGTCTACGAGGTGTGTCCGCCCATGGGGTGCACTGGCCGAGTATGCGGCGGGTCAGCGACCTGCGAGATGAGCGCCACCAGCTACGGCTTTCAGGCACACCAGTTCTCTCTAACCGATGACATTGGCTGCTCGGGCAACGCGCAGTTCTGCATCGCGGCGCTGGACAACTTGCTGTTCATCGGCACCGCGACCAAGGGCATTCTCGGCTGGGACATGACCAATCCCGTATCGCCAGTGCCCCTCGAGGTGGATCAACCGCCCTTCGCGGTCACTCGCTTGGCGTCGACCGCAGGTCGCATCTTGCTTCAGGGCCCCATCGCTGGCGGGCGGCTCTCGCTGGCATGGATCGATCGCCCCAGCCCGAAATCGACTCACGCCACCACGCAGACCGCAGGCGTGAGCTTCAGCAGCGCCATCAGCGCCATTTACCCGAGCTCCGACCACGGCTTCTTCCTCGTGCTGAACAACTCCGGCGAGTTCTACCCCGCGGCGCGCGTGATGCCGCCGCTGATGAACACCGACACGGTCACGATGCAGACATCTGCCGGGATTCCGTCGGGTGCACGCGTGATCGGCGCGAGCGGCACGCGCCTGGTTACGTTCCGCACGGAGACAGGCACCGGCAATTTCGAGCCATACTTCAGCTTCGAGCGCGCGGCGGGCACTCCGCAAGCCCAGAACGACGGTGAGGTGAATCTCTACGGTCAGACGGGTGAGGTGCCGACCAGCACGAACAGCCACAACTTCGCGACGGGCAACGACGGTTCCCTCGTGTGGAGCACGAACATCGTCGTCCGTGACGATGCAGGTAGCCCCGTCGCGACGGGTGTCACGTTGCGTTGGCCGCTGATCGACGAGAGCAGCGCTAGCCTCGAAGCAACCCAACGCGTGGACCTCGAGACGTACTCCGCTCAGCCCTACAACACGCCGCTGAGCGGACCACTAGCGGTGCTGAACTCGACCACGGTGATCGCCACGGTGGTCGACCCCGGGAACATGAATCAGACCTCGGTGCGCATCGTGACCCGCGGCTCAACTCTCATGCTGGACCCAGCCCGCTTCGTGATCCCGTACTCCACGACTCAGCTCGGCGTCGCTGGCGGAGCCCGTTTTGGCTACGTCCTGACGCCACCAGCGAGCATGGGCACCAACGCGACGATCTACGTATTTGCCCCGGGTTGCAGCTGAGCGCTGATTTTTGGGGGGAGAGGGTGCTCCTCAGCGCTCCTCCCCCCCGATCTCGAAGCCGCTCACCAACCCGCTGAACGGCTACTGCACGCGCACGGTGATGCGAACCCACTCGGTTCCACCGCGATTGTCGTGAGCGACGGCCCAGAGCTTGATGTCGCCCCGCTCCTTAGGCGCGTAGAAGCTCGTACCGTAGTCGGCGTTGAAGCCCTTCTGGGCGTCAGCGAGCAGGCGCACGGCGGATTTGAAGTCACCTTTTTCCGCGTAGTAATTGATCCACATCTGCTCGGTGACACTGCGGCCCTCGGCAGCGGCAGCGACGTCGTCCGTCTCAGCCACGTCGCTGGAGATCAGCGGGCGCAGCTTGATTTCTGGACAATCCTGCGGATCTCCATCTGCCTCACACGCGTCGACGCAGGCAAGCCCTTCACCGCACACCTGGCTCGGCGGAGGAGGATCCGCGAGGCAAGCGTCACCGACGCAATCGGGGAACACCACGAGGTCGTTGAACTCAAAGCCGGTGATCACGGGGTTTGAGTTCGTAAACTCGTCATAGACGTAAGCACCGGTGTAACCCGCCACGAAGCCTTCGCTGGTAACTTGCTTGCCCGTGGCATCGAAGCAGGCCAGCGGGAAGCCCTGGCCGTCAGGGGCTGGCCCGAGCTCACCAGCACAAGCCGCAAAGAAGACGTACGATAATCCGTACGGAATCAAATCGGGGTCCTTCGACTTGGGGCGGGAAGAGATGATGTCGTCCGGGATGCTGAACGTGAACTCGTTGCCCGTCCCGAAGCCAACGCCGGGCGGCGGGGCCTGCCCCGAGCCTACCGCGCTCAACCCCTGCGCGAGCGACTCGTAGCAACCATAGTAGAAATCGCCGGGTGGGTTGTTGCAGCCGCTGAACCAAGCGATCTGAACTGGGCGAGGCGCCTTGTCGCTGCCGTCGTACCAGAGCATGCGTACGGTCACGTCGTCCCCAGGCTTCGGGTACGGCTTGTCCTTCTGCACGGCGAGCACCCGCAGGCTCTTGATCTCGCTGGGTGGGTCGAACTCCGCGCCGCAGCCGATGCTGAGCGCGGCGGTCGTCATGGCAGCGAGTAGCCCGAGCGCGGTGCGGCGCGGCGTGCCGAGTTGGGCCAGTGCTTTCGAAGCCACAAATCGTTGATCGGCAGACATCAGAACTCACCTCGCATACCGACGCTGGGGATCAAGGGTAGCCCTTGTTGGTAGCTACGGCGACTGAAGTTGTAGTTGTACAAAATCCCCTCTCGCGCAGCGTTGTTGTAGACGTTCTGCACGTCCAAGTAGGCGGAAAGCTTCCAGTCTTCGAACTGCCACCGTTTATCCACACGGATATCTAGCTGGTGGAACAGGGGTAGGCGCTCACTGAACGGCGCTGCTTGAATCGGCGTGTAAGCACCCGCGTCGGCCGCGTACAGCGCCGTGAGCGCTGGTTCGCTGAGCGCCGGCGTGTCCAGCGAACCCGAAATCACGCGGAAACGCGCACCGAACTCCCAGCCGCGCCCCAGGCGATAGCTGCCGAGCATCGTCAGGTTGTGGGTCTGATCGTACTGGAAGAGGTACTCCTCCGAGTCCGGGCTGTCCTGGCGCACGCTGCGGCTCAGGGTGTAGGCGACCCAGCCGAAGAAGTGCTTGTCCGGCTTGTACTTGAGCAGGGTCTCGAGGCCCATGGTGTAGCCGGTGCCAGCGTTCCCGTAGTCGAATCCGCCGCCATCAGAGGCCTGACGACTCACCAGGTTCGTCAGGTCCTTGTAGAAGCCCTCGACCCCCAGCTCGATGTGACGCGAGAACTCCTGTTCGACGCCCACGCTGTAGTGAATCGCTTGGTTCGACTCGAGCCCTGGCGTTCCGAAGACATCGTCCGTCTCCTGGAATTGCGGGGGCTGGCGATAGACGCCGACGCCACCCTTCACGGTCGTACGCAGCGCGAGCTTTCCAGCGTCTTCGTCGCCGTCGAGGGTCGGGTTCACGATGTCGTAGCGAGCGTTGATACGCGGCGCGAGATCCGAGTGGCCGGAGTCGCGAGCGAAGTCGAGGCGCACTCCGGGCACGACGCGCAGGCGTGGCGTGGGCGTCACCTCTGCTTCGGCGTAGTAGGCTGGGCGGTAGCCAGTGCCCTTCTGACGTTGCTCGAGCGGCGGCTTGGTGACGAACGGTCCCGGATCGGGCTCACCGGGACGCGGCGGCTGCGGCGCGCGCACGACGACTTCAAACGGCACGATTTGGATGTCCGTGCCGACGTTGAGCTTCGCGCCTTTGGTCAGCGTCCAACCAAACTCGCTGCGCGTTTCGATGGGAACCAGGTTGAGGTCGAACAAGAAGCTCGAGACAGAGAACGCGAGGTTCGTCTCTCCCACCGAGAACATCGTGTTGAGCTCGAGGTCCTTGCTGAGCTTCGTTTCGTAGAGCATCTGAGCGCGCCAGAAACTCGTGGAGAACGAGAGGTTGCCGCCAAACGCTGGGTCTTGCGCCGCGGGATCCTTGATCAGGATCTCGAGCTCATCGTGGGAGCCATAAAAGCGCATCGACAGGCGCGAGTTGGCGTCAGGCTTGTTGTCGACGATGAACTGGTAGTCGTCGTACACCGGCGCGCTGGTGACGCCAGCCCCCGCCTCTTCGAGCACCGGCTTCAGCCACACGTCAAACCAGCTGCGGCGCCCCGCCGCGGCGAAGCTCCAGCCCTTGAGCGGCCCGAGCGGCCCCTGGGCCATCACCCGCGCATCGATCAAGTCGACCTGCGCCATGCCGTGGTAGCAGCCCTTCTTGTCGGAAGCTTTTCCGTACGGACCCGTACAGCTGATGTCCGGCTCACGCAGCGCAACGTCCACGATGCCACCCATCACGCGACCGTAGCGGGCGCTGAAGTTGCCAGGATAGAAGTCGATGCGATCCAAGAGCTCCGTGGGGACTACGCTGGAAAGGCCGCCGAAGTGATAGATCAGCGGCACTTCCGAGCCGTCGACGAAGGTGGCCGTATCTTGAGGGGAGGAGCCTCGAACGATGAGCAGACCAGCGAGCCCTGGCGGGCGCGCAACGCCGGGCAGCGACTGGAGCGAGCGCAAAGCGTCGCCGCTGGTACCGGGAATCCGGTTGATCTCCCGGCGCTCGACAGTACGGCGCGTCACTTCGCGCGGAGGCCGCACGCCTTGCACGGTGACCTCCTCACCTTCCACCTCGGGCGGCAGAGCGTAGTCGAACTCGTACTCTTTGCCGGGTTCGATTTCGAACGGGAACTTGCCCGTAGTGAACCCGGGCGAGGAGATCTCTACGTCGTATTTTCCCGGCGGCAATCCCTCAATCTTCCACTTACCTTGACCGTCGCTCGTGGTCCCGGTCTGGATGCCAGCGTTGCTGGTGATCAGGATCTGAGCGCCAGCGAGCGGCCCCTTCGTGCCCGCGATGCGCAGACTCCCACCGATGTTCCCGGTGGTGGGGAGCTCCGGCTTCTTCGGCGGCGCGTCGGGCCCGGGCTTCTCTGGTTCCGCAGGGGTTAGCGTGAACGAGTACTTGTAACGAATCTTCGCCGGAATCGGCTTGCCGTCTTTGGTGGCCGGCTCGAACACGAACTCGAGCGCCGCGGCCTCCGCGGCTTCGTCGAAGCCGTTGCCAACGGGCTCCACCGTCTTTGCGTCGGTGACCTTGCCGTCCTTGTCGATCGTCAGCTCGAGGATGACATCGGCTTGGATGCCCTTCTTCTGGGCTTCTTCTGGATACGGAGCGGAGGCGAACTTCACGAGCTTCGGCGGCACGAGCTTCGGCTTCTTCGCCGCCTTGGGATCGTCCTTGGCTGGCTTGACCACCGCACCGGAGCTCCCGCTGGGCACCGCTCCCGTACCCTCATCCTGTGCGGCGGCGGCGGCTGGGGTCAGAGCGAGCGCAGCAAGCACACCGAAAGAAACCGTCCGGCGGAGCCGCACGCTGGCAATGGGGCTCCCGCCAGGAGCAGACGGAGTGTGGGTGCGGCGATTGGACGACGGCAATTTTCGAGTCCTCATGTTGCGTGCAGGGACCGAGCGGCCCAAGTTCGGGTTGCCGAGCCGAGCCCGGCAGAGCCCCCAGCGAGCCAGGCTAGGCGCGAACTGCGACCGGAGTCTGAAGCAAGCCCTGCGGGATCACTACAGAAAACCGCGGCGCGTGACGACCCCAATTCGGACCGCGTTCCCACACCTCGGGGAAGCGTTCTAGAACCGAAATGGGAGATCCAAAGCGTCACGACCCGGCGCTTTGTGGGACCCGTTTGCTGCTTCGACCACTGCCAAAGCGCGCGGCGGTGACGGTTTGTCGCGGGTGCGTGGCCCAATCGAACCGGTGGCGCCCTGGCCTCAGGCAGTCGTGCGGTGTATGCGGGGCGCCGTGTGGCGACTCCCCACGCGCTCGAGTTCAGGATGAAGATCGTAACTTGGAATGTGAACTCCATTCGTGCCCGCTTGGGGCAGGTGCTGGAGTGGATGGATCGCACGCAGCCCGACGTCGTGTGCATGCAAGAGACCAAGGTTGAAGACTCGGACTTCCCCACCGAAGAGTTTCAGCGCATCGGCTACGGGGTCGCGATCAGCGGTCAGAAGACCTACAACGGGGTGGCGATCGCGACCTCGCGCGTGCTGATGGATGTGCAGTCAGGTCTCCTCGGCGCGGCACCGGAAGACGACAAACGCCTGCTCGCCGTGACCATCAAGGGCGTGCGCATCTACTCCGCGTACGTGCCCAATGGAAAAGGCGTCGAGCATCCTGACTTCGAGAAGAAGAAGCGCTGGCTCGCAGATTTCAAGCACACCGTCGCGGATGACATTGCGCGCGGGAGAGCGAAGAAGGGCGTGGTCTTGTGCGGCGACTACAACATCGCGCCAGAAGAACGAGACGTCTACGACGTCGAGGCGATGCGCGGTCAACTGCACTTTCATCCCGATGAACACGCCGCGCTACACGACTTGATGAGCCTAGGCCTCGTGGATGCCTTCCGGCTCCACAATCAAGAAGGCGGCCTCTATAGCTGGTGGGATTACCGCGCGGGAATGTTCCGACGTAACCTCGGCCTGCGCATCGACCTGATCTTGCTCAGTGAACAGCTCAAGGAGCGCTGCACCGCCGCGCACATCGACAAGACTGTCCGCAAGCAAGCGAAGCCGTCGGATCACGCCCCGGTCGTCGTCGAGCTCGATCTCTGAGCCTTCAGGCGGCGAGTCGGTGGGGCGCTGGGCCCAGCTCGGCTAGTACCCGCGCAGCCGCGATGCTGACACGCCCTCGACAGAGCCAGCTCTCGAGCTCCGGAGCCGTGGCGAACGCGGTCTCCACGCGGTGAAGCGCCGGCAGATAAACCAGCTCTCGCCCGAGCCCGCCACCGCGGCGCGCACGCTCCGCGATGCGCAGCCCCATGTCCAAGTCCGCACCGAGCGCCAGCGAAAGCTCGACCAACTCGACGAAATCGGCCCCCGCACGCGCTTGACGCGCGGCCTCATGACGTAAGGCGAGTTCGAATCGCCGCTCGGAGTCCAGCAACAGGTGGCGCTTTTCGAGCAACAGCGCGCGTCCTTCTTCGTCGTCCGAACCGCCCTGACTGCCCACCAAGAACAGTCCGCCGTGGGAGCGACGCGCGGCCTCGCGGGGCAACACGTGCCCATGCACCTCGTGCAGCACGAGCCGACGAGCGGTGCGCTCAGTCAGCCACTGCGCAGGTTTGAGGTAGATGACCCCTTGGCCCACCGCGGCCCGAGACTGCAGGTCTGGCTCGAGCTGGATGCGCACCTCCAGGGCGTTGTCTCGGAGCTCGCTCTCCAGCTGGCGGATCAGGCTCTGGGACGCGCCCACGTCGTCGCTGCGGAACGTGGGCTCACTCTCGTTCGCCTCGGGAGGCTCTAGCCATGCGCGAGCCCACACAAGAGCCTGGTGACCCGCCGCATCTGATTCCTCCGGGAATCGCTGCGCGGCGAGGCTCAGAACGTCCGCGCTACCGAGAGCGTCGACGATCGCCGCCTCGAGCGCCAGCTCATGCACGCGCCCGGCGTACAACTCGCCCCAGGGGCCAGCGCAGCCGAGGCGTTGACCCAGCTTCTCAAGCAAGCGCCGCAGGTCACCGAAGCCCGGTGACTCGTAGCGGGGGTGCTCCGGGGCGCGTGGCCGCCCCGCCACGAAGCTCCTACGCACTTCAGCGAGACTGCGAGCCGCGTTCGGCGGTCGCACGCGGTCGAGCAATCGGACCTCGCTCTCGACACGCAGCAGGAACGCGTCGAGGGCGCAGAGCTCGAAGGTTTCCGGTTCGGGATTGCTTCCTAGCGGAGATGAAGCCTGAGGCGGGGAGACGACGAAGCGTCTGGTCATAGTTTGCTGGCGGCAATGTTGGCGAGTTCGCTGCGCTCACCCTTTTGTAGCAGAATGTGTCCGGTGATCTGCTCGCCTCGCAGCCGATCAGCACTCACGCTGAGGCCGTTGGTCGCGCTGTCGACGTACGGGTTGTCGATCTGGAAGGGGTCACCGGTCAGCACGATCTTGGTGCCTTCGCCGCACCGGGTGATGACGGTCTTCACCTCGTGGGGGGTGAGGTTCTGCGCCTCATCCACGATCACGTACTGCTGCGGCAAGCTACGCCCGCGGATGTAGGTCAGTGGCTCGACCTCGATTTGCCCGTTCTGCACCAGCTCGTCGATGCCGCGGATGTTGCGTCGCTTTCCGCCGCTAGCCACGAGCAGGAACTCGAGGTTGTCGAAGATGGGCTGCATCCAGGGTCCTAGCTTTTCGTTGATGTCGCCAGGCAAGAAGCCCAGGTCACGCCCCATGGGCATGACGGGGCGGCTCACCAGGAGCCGCGCGTACACCCCATCCTCGACGGTGCGTTTCAGGCCGGCCGCGAGCGCCAACATCGTCTTTCCGGTGCCCGCCATACCCACGAGGGTCACGAGACGGATCGAGTCGTCCAGCAGCAGGTCGAGGGCGAATGACTGCTCGCGATTTCGCGGACGGATCCCCATCAAGCCGTCGCGGGGGGTGAGGAGCGCCCGCACGGTGCCCTTGTCCGCATGGTAACGACCAAGCGCCGTACGGGACCGCGGGCTGTCGTCACGCAACATCACGCAAACGTTCGGGTACAGGTGCAGGTCCTCCTTCGGACGAATTTCACCGGTCTCGAAGTAGCGGTCGAAGTCATTGGCCGACAGCGCGATTTCCACGACGCCGTTGTCGAGCTGTTCCGGCTCGACCGCCTGGTTCTCGTAGACCTCGGTGCGCAGACCCAGCGTATCTGCGCGGATACGCAGGTTGACGTCCATCGTAATGAAGATGGTTGGCTGATTCGGGTTGTGATCACGGAGCTCGAGCGCGGTCTGTAGGATCGCATGATCCCCAGAGTCGGGGTTCAGCGCGATGGCCAGGATCGGACGCTTGGTGGGAACATGGACCCGGAGCGTTCCTTCGTCGCCGAGCTTGACGCCCTCGGAGAGTGAACCGTTTCGTTCGCGCAGCCCGTCGAGCAACCTTGAGATGGTCCTCGCGTTACGTCCACGCTCTGAAGTGTCGCGTTTGAACTGGTCGATCTCTTCAATCACATAGATCGGCAGGACTAGATCGTTGTCCTCGAACTTGAAGATCGCGTGTGGGTCGTGGAGCAGAACGTTGGTGTCGAGGATGTAGGTCTTCTTCATCAGAGATCTCGTTCAAAGCCCGATCGCGCCGTGGCGCGAACAGCGTGAGCGCGGGGCCGTCCGCGCATCGAGCTACCCTTCTCAGCAAGTTGGCCTAGTGTGCTTCGAGGGGACCGCCGCGGATAGCTCCACTCGCTGGCGTCTGCAACGCGGAGCGGAGAACCCGCCCATCGCAGCTTGAGTGGTGCCTGGCCTCCGTGACCAAACCCTTTGAAATCACTAACATTAGTGACGTCTGCTCCGATCCGGGTGTCGGTCTCCAGGGTACGCTCTGGGCTTCGAGCCGTACGCGCGGGGCGGCGGAAGGGAGCCAGGCCAACCCATTCGCTTCGTCCCTCGGTGCGCGGCGAGATGCTGCGCTAGCCAACGAGATTTCGATCCGAGAGACTACGCCTCATGTCTCTCAAGGCCCCTTTCGTTAGCGCTGTCACGGCGGTCCGGCTGAGCACGCTCTGCCTGAGCGCCGGGCTGGTGATCGGATGCAGCGCAACCGCACCCGAATCGCAGTACCCACCAGCCGGACCAAGTGGCGGGCTGCCGTTCATCCCGTTTCCGGAAGTGAACGATCTGGACGACGAGACGATTGAGGAAGACGACGAAGTCGGGTCGGACGGCGGCAGCGCCGCGGCGGCGCCCGCGCAGGCGGCCGTGTCAGCCGAGCTGCCGAGCAGCATTCCGCTGTTGGGGGCGGTGAGTGAGTGCAAGGCGAAGACCTGCCTGCTGAAGGATTGGATCCCAGATCCGAGTTGGGCAAACCTGACAGGCAAGGCGCCTGCGGGTACGCACGCAGAACTCGAGACCCCTGCGATGGGCCCAGTGGACAGCCCAGCGCTGCTCTGGAGCGAGAAGCTTCCGAAGGGAAACACCCTGGTGCTCCCGCGGCACCAGCATTTGGAGTACTACCTGCTCGGCAGCTCCGGCAAAGCGCTCGTCACCGGTGACGACGGCGGAGCACCGAAAGCACTAGAAAGCTGGACGCTGGCCCGCGTGCCGGGCGGCGGAGCCAGCGTGCGCGCCTCGGAGAACAGCGTAATCCTGATCGCCGCCGTCACCTCCAAGGACACCATCAAGGACGCGATCGAGGCGGCTCGCGCCAAGCCCTGGGAAGTGCGCTGGAAGAAGCGAACGGCCCCGATCGAAATCAGTCAGCTGAATCAGCTGACTGCCGTGCCCAATCAGGGCGGAGCGCTGCAAGTTCGTTTGACGATGACGTCCTCGGCGCGGCGGATCGGCGCGCTGCAAATCCTGATCGGTGGCCCCGACATGCGCGTTCCCGAGCATGAACACGACACGGAGTGGGAACACATCGCCATCCTCCAGGGCGCCGGCGAGATGCCCTTTGGCAAGGCGAGTGAAGGCAAAGCCATGACGCTCAAGGCGGGTGACGTCGTGCGCATCAGCCCTGGCAACCTCCACAGCTTCCACGGCACAGGCTCCAAGCCCGTGGTCGCCCTGCAGATCTACTCGCCCCCGGGTCCCGAAGCCCGCTTTGCCGCCAGACCGGCCGCTGACGCGAAGCCGGCAGACAAGCCCCAGCCGGCACCAGCAGCCAAAGCGCCAACGAGCAAGAAGTAACGATCTGCGGTCGGTTCGGCCGCTGCACCCGCGTTGGCCCGGAAGTCGAGGGTCAGCTATGGTCCGCCGGTGATCGCTCGCTGGCGCCCGCTGTTTTTGCCCGTAGGGTCGCTGCTCTACGTCGGCTCGGCCGCGGCGCTCGCCAAGGACAGCTGGAGCGCTTGGGCTTCGTTGGTGCTGGTGCCGCTGTTCCTGGTGCTGAGCTGGCGGCGAACGTCAGCTCCCGTCCACGGACAGGACGACGTCGACCCCAGCGCGCGGCGGGCGCTGAGGGCGGTGATCGGGGGCGGCTCGTTGTGGGCGATGGCGCGCACCGGTCCTGCGGGTCGCCCGGAGCTCGACGCTGCAGCCAACCTTGGAGTGGGCGTCGCCGCAGTCGCCGCGCTGGTCGCGCTGGCGAGAATTTCAGCTGCCGGACGACTGCTCGCGCCCGCAGAGCGCATTGCGCCGGTGAAGGGGCTCCTCTCCCCCCCTCCCTCGACCCGCTCCCTCGACGCTGCGGGGCTCGTGACGTTTCTTTGGGGAATCGCGATCGCGTTGCCCTTGAGCCGAGCGCTGACTTCGAGCGGTGCCAGTCGCTTGGCTCCACTCGCAAGCGACTACGCAACCACGACCGCTGGCATCGGGAGCTTGCTCGTGCTGGTCGCCGCCGCTTGGCGCCTACGCGTGCTCAGACGCCTCGAGCTCGGCGTGGCCGATCGCGCGGCGGGGGCGCTGGCCCTGTCGACAACTGCGTTCTTGGTCGCCGTGCCCGCCGCGTTGCTCGACGTTGCTCCGCCAGACCGCGTGTTGCCCATCGCGCTCCTGATGGCGGCGTTCGCGACCACCTGGACAGCGACCACCAGCGAGCCAACCAGTGTCAGCAAAGGCCTGCGTGGAGTCCTCGCGGTCATGTTGATGGGTTCTCCCGTCACTCTCCTCGCTGGCGTTGCCGCACGGCAAGCACCTCAGTACGCCGGCACCATCGTACTCGGCAGCTGTGTCCTGAGCGTTGCCGTCGGGCTCCTCGCGCGGGCCGTCGCCAGACCATTCGGGCCAGAGCAGTCGCGCTGGCTCGACGCCATCGAGCGCGCCACAGAGCGCGCCTTGGAGCCAGAGCCGCAGACCGCCATCCAGCGTACTTTGGAGGCGCTCAGCAAGACCAGCTCGATGCCGGGCAACCGCCCAGAGCTGTGGCAGATCGATCCACCAGAGGCGATCAGCGTGGACATCGCCGGCTATCTGCATCGGGCCCAGGCTGAAGCGCCAGCGTCGCTGTTCGAGCTCGCAAGCGCCGAGCCAGAGCGCACGCTGCGCGCGGAAACGTTGCGCCTGGTGCAAATCCGCAAGCCAGAAGTGCGGCCACTCCTCGACTGGTTCGAGAGCCGCAACGCATTCAGCGCCACGCTGATCAGCGAAGAGGAAGGCCCAACCGGCTTCATCTTGTTGCCTCGCGGCAATAGAACGGCGCCTATGAGCCTGGAAGAAGCGCGTGCCGTGCGTAACCTGGCTGACCGCATCAGCGCGCTGATGGGGGTGGCAGCCGCGCTGAGCCGTTCGCAGCAACGGGAGCTCGCAGCGCGGGCGGAAATGGGTGAACTGGAAGCCCAGCGGGCCGACCTCGAACGCGCGCTGGATGCCGAGGGCGATGTCAACCGCCGCCACACGCAGCTCCTCGCCCAGCCTCTGACGGGCGTGGGGTACAGCCCGGCCAGCCGCCTCGCGCTGGACGAGCTCGGTCGCCTCGCGCGTCGCACCGGAGAGCTCACCGCTGGCGCGCTGCTCGTGGAGCACCCTCGCGGCGTCGACCCGGTGCCCTGGGCCGCCCGTTTGCACCTGGATGGCCCGCGGAGCGGCTCGCGGTTCGTGGTGATCGACGCCGCGCAGAGCGAGTTTCACTCCCCCGCCGCTTGGAGCTCCGACACCTCACCCTGCGTGCTCGCCCTGCGGGGTACCTTGATGGTGCTAGACGCCGCCGCGCTGCCGGAGAGCATCCAGGACGACCTGGCGCTGCGCGCCAGGAGTGGCGAGTTCCTGCTGGTGCTTTCGCGCGGAACCGAGCGCGACGCGAATCCGCTGGCGCCGCGCCTCAACAGAGCCGTAGAGCAAGCCGTCGTCCGCTTGCCGAGTCTGGCAGAACGCGCCGAGGAGCTACGCCCGATGTTGATCGAGCGCCTCGCGCGGGAAGGCTTGCGTCAACGCGGGGAGCCGTTGGGCGTCGAACCACGGGTCGTCGCGCTGCTGATCGAGCACTCCTGGCCCGGCAACGAACGCGAGCTTGACACCCTGGTCGAGGCGCTGGTCCAGCGAGCCGCCGGGAGCGTGGTGACGTCAGCCGACCTCGCGGCGCTTGATTTCCGCCCGGATAGCCTCACTGTCAACAGCGGCTTCAGCCGCGATCAGCGTGCAGCCCCGGATTTGGGGGTGAGCGGAGAGCTGGGCACTCCACTGCCGCTACCTACTCGGCGCCGTCCCGGCCCGAGACGACGACGTTGAGAAAATAGCACGTTCGGCACAACTCCGGCCCGGCTCAACCGAAGCCCGGCGTATGACCGAACCCATCCGCCAATCGAACGCCCGCCACTACGACTACGAACGTGGGCTCTGCAAAGACGAATCGGAGCCTGAGTCCGGCGAGTCAGTCCAACCGGGCGCCACCTCGTCGACCAGCAGGTCGCAGCATGCGGCCGTTTCGTCGTCGCCAGCGCTGCGCGATCCTGGCTCGCAACTCGGCGTCGCAGGGCGCCTGGCTGCTAGCGTTTCCGCAAAGCAACCCAGGGACCCCGGCCTGTGTGAGCGACGCTTGAGAACCAACGACTTCCTCTGCAAGGTCCTCGGCGGCGCGGTCGCCTACCGCGCGCCGGGCGCCGCCAAGATCTTCGCCGGAGCGGTCGCGGGTGAATGTGTTCACGTCTTCCAATGGCTGGAAGAAAACGCACCGGGCGGTGCTTGCGGCGACCAATAGTGCCAGCCTGCGCAGACAGCGTGTCGGGTGCCGTGACGGGTGAATCCCACGAAATATTCACGACTCGTCAGCAAGCGTACGCGGTCCGCGTCGCTGGCCAGGCATCCGCTTCCGTGTGACACTCCGGGGCCATGCTTTCACTGAGATTCGCCCGCCGCAGGAAGTCACTCGCGCTACCGCTGGCGGCGCTGTTCTTCGGTAGCCTGGCCCACGCCGACGAGGCCGCAGAGCCAAGCATCAAGGATCAGGGCAAGGCGTTCGTGAGGGAGCTGCGAGAACTCAGCGACAGCTGCGGCATTCGTCGCACGCCAAAGCCCAAAGCCAGCGAACCAACGAGCTTCTCTCTGATCCTGGTCGCAGCGCCTTTCGAGCTGGCGTTCTACGGAAACGACGGCGAGCTGTACGCGCCGCTACCAACGCAGAGTGCGTGGACCTACGGAAGCACCAAGTTCAAGTTCCCGGATCTGTTCAAGGGCCTCTCGCTACCCAAGGGCAAAGGCTGGGGCAAGCACAAGCCCACGAAGGACGCGAGTGAGTACTTCGCGCACTTCCTCGAGCTTGGCGACAAAGCATCGAAGTTGCCGCTCCACCTGGTACGCAAGATGGAAGTCGTCCGTTACACACTCGACGAAAACGACGACGGCAAGGTCGACACGGATGACCGCAAAGGCACGGAGTCGAGCAAGAGCGACGCGAGCGACGACAACACGCTGCTCAAGCACACCTACGGCACCCGACTGAAGGACGATGGCAGCACCGAGTCAGTGCATGAGAGCGAAGTCCTGGTGCGCGGCGTCCGGGTTGCCCTGGACGCGAAAGACGACTTCGAGAAGCGGCCAAAGCCGCTCTTCGTCTACACCCTGAGCGAGCGCTTCGCTGAGTTCGACCTGAACGGCGATGGAGATGCCGAAGACGAGCTCATCTTCGGCGACAGCGACGGCGACGGCGCGCTCAGCGCCGCAGAGCTGGACGCGCTCTACGCCACAGGCACCGCACGTGAAGCCAGCCTGGTGGGCAACCTCGACACAGATGAGCGCTTCAAGGCCCACGGAGAGGGCGACGCTGCAGTGGCCAGCTTGCTCGACCGCGTCAAGCAAGCCAACAAGGGCTTCGACAATCGTGCTGCCAAGCAGTTCGTGCTCAACGCTGTGGTGCGCGCGGAACTGAACCTCTACGTCGAGTACGACGACAGCGTCCGCCACGCACGAGTGAGGCAGCACTTCGGGGGCGCGGCGGCCTTCCGCAACGCAATCATGCGCATCAGAGGCATGACCAAGTAGCGAACGACGAGCCAACGAGCCGCGAACCCGAAGCAAGAACCACAGCGGGGGCGCGGCGGCCTTCCCCAACGCAATCATGCGCATTAGAGGCATAACGCTGCGGTGCCACCGAGCCGGTGCATCGGTCCGCACTCTCCATAGCAGCGACGCTGGGCGCATTCCTGACGCACGACCCGCGCCCGGACCCGAGTTCTTCGGACCGCCGTTTTAGGGCGTTGGAGAATCGGCGGCGCGAAAGTACGCTGGTCAGGTGACGATGGAGGGTCAGTGCCTTGGTGGGCGCTTCGAGGTCGAACGTGAAGTGGGTCGCGGCGGCGTCGGGGTGGTGTACCGCGCTCGCGACTTGGAGACCGGACGCACCGTCGCGCTCAAGGTAGTCGCGGCCGAAGCCGGAATGATCCCCGAAGAGGAGGCGCGCCTGATGAGTGAAGGGCGCGTGCTCCAGGAGCTAGACCACCCGGGTATCGTCAAGGTGATCAGCAGCGGTGTGCTGCCAGATACGAGCCAGCCCTACCTGGCGATGGAGTGGCTCGAAGGCGAGGACCTTGCCGCACGGCAAGCGCGGGAGCCACTGACCCTCGGCGAGTCGGTTGAGCTCACGATGCACGTCGCGCGCGCGCTCGGCGCAGCCCATGCCGCAGGCGTGGTTCATCGCGACATCAAGCCAGGAAACATCTTCTTGGTCGCTGCCAATGGCGAGGCCCAAACGACGTTCGGTGCCCAACCCAAGCTGGTGGATTTCGGGGTCGCGAAGAGCGACGACATGCGAGTTACCCAGGCGGGCGACATCGTGGGCACGCCGGCATACATGTCCCCGGAGCAAGCGCGTGGCGACGCCGCGGTCGACGCGCGTAGCGATATCTACTCACTGGGTGCGACGCTCTTCGAGCTGATTACGCGGCGCCCTCCACACGTTGGTCCAAGTCACATCGCAACCCTGGCTCGTCTAGTCACCACCGCCGCGCCGCGCCTCAGTGAAATCCGCCCGGAAATTCCTCCGGTACTGGACGACTTGGTCTACCATATGTTGGCGACCAGCCCGAGCGAACGTCCAGAGAGCGCTCAGCAGCTGAGCAGGCAGCTCGAGGAGTCGCTGGCGGACGCCCAGCGCGTGAGTATCCCACCGGGCTCCACGGACCTGTCGGTGTCTCAACGCCTGGGCTCGAGTGCATCGCGCCTGGTCACCAGCATCGTCGCCATCAACTTCAGCAAGGGCTCGAGTCGCGAGCGAGCCCTAGAGCTCTTGCGCTCCCGGGGTGCGGACGCGGTGCCACTCGGACAGGACGCGATTGTTGCGCATCTAGGGGCGAGACGCGCTGTCGGGACCGAGGCCAGCGCCGCGCTCGATCTAGGTAGGCGCCTCGCTCGTGCTGGTGCCCGAGTTGGCGTCGCGAGCGGGCGAGCTCGCGTCAACGTCAATCAAGACTCCGGTGCGGTGAAGCCCGTGGGCGAGGTGGTGGACCGCGCGTCGTCCCTGGCACGCGAAGCAGAGCTCGGGCAGGTGCTGGCGGACGCGACCACTGCGGAGCTTGGTCGCGGGCGCTACGAGTTCCGCAGTCGGGACGATGGCTCTTCCGTGGTCGGAGAGATCCTCAAGGGTGGTCAACGCGTCGGCGGCGCCCCGTTCGTTGGACGCGACCGGGAGCTGAACAAGATCCTCACGACCTTCGAGCGCTCGCGCGAGGACCACACACCGGTCGTAGTCAGCGTCACGGGGCCGCCGGGGATCGGCAAGCGTCGCCGCCGGCGCGAGGTGCTGGCGCGCTTGAGCGGCAACACGCGAGTCATTCTCCAGCGCAGCGACGCCTATGGTCAGGGCCACGCGCTCGGTGCAGCGGCGGACGTCGTCCGCGGCATCATCGGCCTCTCCAAGGGCACGACCACGGATGAGGCACGCGCGGCACTCGATGCTCGCCTGCTAAGCCGCACGGAAATTGATGACGGCGCTCGAGATTTGATCGCGCGCATGCTCGCCAACCAACCGTTGCCCGAAGGCATCGATCCTCGCGGTGCACGCGACCTCCTGTGGCTTGCCATGACGGACTTGGTCATGGGCGTGGTGCGCGCCGAAGCCACGATTGTGGTGCTCGAAGACACCCAGTGGGCGGACCCTGAGTCCGTGGAGTTTATCGACCACTTGCTCGGTCGCGCCAGCGGCCAACCGCTGATGGTGCTGCTGCTGGTGCGGCCGGAGTTTTGGGAGCACAGCGATCGTCTGAGCGGACGCGATCACACGCGGCTCGAGCTACGACCACTCTCGAGGCAGGCAGCCGAAGCCATCGCTCGCGCGCTGCTCGGCGAGCGAGCAGACGAGCTGATGCTCGAACGCATCGCCCAACAGTCCGCAGGCCTGCCGCTCTTCGCTGAGGAGCTCTCGCGCCTGGCCGCTGCCGGACGCGACACCACTCACGCGCCGACGATCGAGGCGGCGATACAGGTCTCCATGGACTCGCTCAGCGAAGAGTGCCGCGACGCGCTGGGACGTTTGAGCGTCTTTGGAACGAGCTGCTGGGACGCGGGGCTCGAGGCGATGAACGTCGGCGACGCCGAGTCGCTGATGCGGGATCTGGCGGGCGCGGAGGTCTTGGTGGAGCAGGCCACGAGTCGCTTCGCCGACGCTCGAGAGTGGGTCTTCAAGCACGCCCTCGTGCGCGAAGTGGCCTATGAGTCGCTGTCCGACGAGGCCCGGAAGGAGCTACACGCACTGGCAGCGGACTGGCTCGCGAGCATGGGCGAGGACGCCGCCACCGTCGCAGGGCACTACGATCGCGGCGGCCGGCATGAGAAGGCCGCATCCCACTGGGAACGGGCAGCCCAGCGCGCACTCGCCACCAACGCCCTGACCGATGCCCTGCAAATGGCCGAACGCGCGCTGGCGTTCGCCGACGACCGCCAGCAGGGTTTCCGCAGGGCAATGTACCTGGACGAAGCATGGGCCCGCCTGGATCCGCGGGCGAGCGACCGCGAAACGAGCGTCAGCGAGCTCGAAGCGAACGTCTATGACGAGGCGAGCCAGGTGCGCGCCGAGGGCGCTCGCGCCCGCTTCGACGCGGCGCGCGGGGCAGGCATGGACATCACCGAGCGCCTACTGGACATTCGGGATCGCGCGGCATCGCTCGGCTTGCATGACGAAGAGGCGCGCTGCTCCGCCGCAGCAGCGTCGCGCCTGGCGTTTGCCGGGAGCTTCGTGCCAGCAGAAGAGGAAGCGTCTCGCCTGCTCGACCTCGCCAACGACAAGGGGATCCTGAGCGCGGCCGTAGACGCGTGGCAAACGCTGGCGATTCTGCGTCAAACGTTGGGACAACTGAGCGCCGCTCTGGACGCCCGCCGCAACGCAGTGCGCGCGGCTCAGCGCGCCGGACTCAAGGAGCGCGAGGCGATGCTGACGACGAACCTGGGCTTCGCGCTGACCACGATCGGTGCCCGCAAGGAGGCGCGCAACTCGTTGGAGGCCGGGCTCGCGCTGGCGGACGCGATCGGTAGCCGCGGCGCCGTGCGTCACGCCCAGATGAACCTGCTGGGTTTCGCGGCGACATTCGGTGGTGACAAACGGCTCGATGTCTACCTCGCGGAACCGCGGGCGGACGCGGACGCCGACGCAACCGGCGTCTGGACGTCGCCCGACCGCAGCAACCTCGGTGTGCTCTTCTACCGCGGCTGGGAGCTGATCCGGAACACGGGAGACACCTCCTGCGGCCGCGCTCGCTCGCTCTTGCAGCTGGCGGCGGAGGGCTACCAAGCATCGGACAACCGCGACGTGCTGCCCGTCGCGCTCGGAGTCTGGGGTGAGGCCGAGCGGCGCTGTGGGAACCGAGAGCGAGCGCTCGAACTGACGAAGCGCGCCGCCGAGCTCCTCGAGAGCGGCGCCCATAGCCTGCTCAACGAGAGCACCGTGTACCTTGCCCTGCACGACGTGTGCGCGGAACAAGGTGATGAAGAAGGGGCACGGGACGCCGTGCGGCGCGGGCTACCCCACCTGGAACGGCGCTGAAAGGCCTGCAGCGAACCTCCTACGCGAATCTGTTCTTGAGCGAACTGCCAGACAACGCCGGCCTGTTGGGGGCCGCCGAGTCGTATGGGCTGGTACCCGACAGTATCCAGCGCGTGCTTGAGCGTGGCGTCAGCTAGTCCTCTGCGGGACCGCCACCCGACTTCGCCAGGTCTTCCGCGCGGATCTTGGATGCGTCGAGCTTCTCGGCGCGCTTGGTCATCGTGTGCAGCAGATCGTCGAAGCCTGGAGCATCGCCCTTGATGAATCGCAACGGATTGATCCGCGCGACCACGAAGTTTTTCAGGTAGGGGCTGGTGAGCCCAGCCGCCTTGAAGCGCGTAACGGCTCCGGCGACCGCGTCGTCCAATGCGATTAGCAAATCTGCCCTGCGCTCGCGCTCAGTGATGCCAGTCGGGAGCAGCTCGTCCACCCAGCCATCGACCTTGCGCAGCACGGGGTTATAGGCCCCCCCGGAGAGCCGCCCACGTTTTTCATAGGCAAAACCCAGAGTGACGAGGGCGGGTTCTTCGAACTCCAGACTGAGGTCCGTCTCCTTTTGCCCGGACCAACCGGCGAGATCGCGATACATGCGCACCACCTCCAGGGCGCGCTCCCGCAGGTTGTGAGCCTTCTCGATGTTGAGCGCGAGGATCTGGTAGGCCACCTCACGCTCGGGTACGAGCAGCGCGATCACGGCATTCGAGCCGAGCTCTTTCAACGCCGTGAGTCGGTGATTCCCGTTGGGAGTCAGGTAGCGCGGTCCCGTTTCGGCACCTTCACTCCCGCTGAGCATCGACGCCCGAACAACGATCAGCGGGTCCAAGAAGCGCCGCGTTTTGTCCATCGCGAGGGTGAGCTTGCGAACGTGGGCATCGGAGACGTCACGTTGAAACGGAGTCGGCCCAACCTGCTCGGTGGGCAAACTCACCAGCAACAGTTCGCGCCCTCCCAGCGGCTCGCGGTACGCCGCCAGCACGGCGCCACCATCGGCGCGCACCTGTTCAGCGAGCCCCAGAAGCGACTCCGGCAGCTCAGCGGGCGCCGCGTTCAACGATAGGTCCTGGGCACCAAGCGAGGTGGGTTCGAGCGTGACACCCCGACGTTTGCGCGTGCCTACCTTCTTGGCGGTCTTCTTCGTGGCTTTCTTCGCTGCCTTCTTCGTGGCCATGCTGCCCCCGTCTTCGTTGGTGTCGGCGCGACGCGCCTCTTCAGCGGGCGCCGACCTCATGGACGCTACCCGTGAACGTCTGCCAGATCAGCTCCATCTTCATGGACGGACCAAAAATGTCAGACCGCCAATCGCGCCGAGGCTTCCGGTCCCACGCGACTACACCTGAGGGCGCCTCGCCGTAGTTCTGCATACACGCACATTTCTGCGCGGATATTACTTGGCTTCGGCGAGTACCTTGGCGATGCGCTTGCACGCTTCAGCAATACGCGGCGGATCCTCGATCAACGCGAAGCGTACGTAACCTTCACCGCCCGGGCCGAAGCCCGTGCCGGGGGAAACGGCGACGTGGGCCTTCTCGATCAACAGCTGAGTGACTTCCGAAGCTGTCTTGTTGGCCCAAACCGTGGGTAGCGGCGCCCAGACGAACATCGTGCCGCTCGGCTCTGCGACGTTCTCCCAACCTGCTTCGCGCAGGCCGTTGACCAGCGTCGTGGCGCGGCTGCGGTAGAGTTCCCGCATCTCGTCCACCAGGTGATCTCCGTGCTCGAGCGCCCAAGCCGCCGCGAACTGCAGCGGCATGAAGGTGCCGTAGTCCATGTACGTCTTCAGGTGCGAGAGCGAACGGATCATGCGCTCGTTGCCCACCATGTATGCGATGCGCCACCCCGGCATGTGGTAGCTCTTCGACATCGAGAAGACCTCCACCGCGAACGCCTTCACTTCATCCGCGGGGATACCACAGTCGAAGATGCTCGGCGCATAGCGGTTGGCGAAGTCGATATCGGCATAGGCCAGATCGTGGAGCAGATAGGCGCCTGCCTCTTGCACCACGCGAACCAGCGCCGCCAGCTGCTCCTTGGAGACGACCACGCCCGTGGGGTTTTGTGGGTAATTGGCGATAACCAGCTTGGTCTCCCCCCCCTGGGCCCGCACCTCTGCCAGCGCCTTGGCGACCGCTTCCGCGGGTTCGTTTCCGGGACCCGATGCGTAACCGATCGCCGTTGCGCCAGCGATCCCCGGCGCCCCTTGGTGAATCGGGTAGCAGGGGTCAGGCGCGACCACGAAGTCACCCTTGTCCAGCATGGCGAGACACAGGTGGCTGATGCCCTCCTTCGCCCCCATCGTCACGATGACTTCTTTTTCCACGTCAAAACTCGTGGAGTAGCGCCGCTGGTACCAGTCAACGATGGCACGCCGCAGCCCCAGCAGTCCGCGCCCCGGGTGGTAACGGTGGTTCTTCCCGATGTCCGCAGCGGCGTGCAGTTGATCCACGATGGCCTGAGGCGTTGGGCGATCCGGATTCCCCAGCCCGAGATCGATGAGGTCAGCGCCACCAGCGAGCACCTTGGCCTTCAAGGCGTCCAAGGCCACGAAGGCGTAGGTGGGGAGCGCTTCAGCGCGGGGAAATGGCCAGTGCTTGTCCGGATTGGTGGTCACGCAGCGCGGCTTATCACGAAGGCGAACCCACTCCAATCCAGGCTCAGCGCTCGGACCTCCACCCGCCGGAGCCAACCAGGCGAATGAACAATAATGCAGCGCAGCTGTAGACGGTTGTCGAACGAGTAACGGGACGGTGCCACGTGATAAACTAACCGTTCGGTCGAATGGGAGGGAGAAACGCACTTCGTCTAGCGCTTGCCTGCGGCCTGCTCGGGGGAGCGGTGTGCTGCACCCTGGAGCGCACCGGCACCGGAGACATTGACTTGGTCGCTGCGGGCGGCGCAACCGACGCTGGGGAGGACGTGCTCGAACCCGACGCGAGCTTTGGTGGAACCCTCACCGGCGGCGAAGGCGGTGAGGGCGGCACGGGTGCCACCGGTAGCGGCGGAGCGGGCGGCACCGGCAGCGCCGAGTGCGGCAACGGCATTCGGGAAGCCGAAGAGCAGTGCGATGACAACAACACCACCCCGGGGGACGGCTGCTCCGACGAGTGTCAGGTGGAGTGCCCGGCGAACTCATCGGTTGGCCCCAACTACCACTGCTACTGGTTCATTCGCGACAGCAAGAACTGGGGCGACGCGCGCAACGACTGCGTCGCGCAAGGCGGGTACCTGGTCACGCTCACGAGTGACAGCGAAAACAGTTTCCTCGCGGCACTAACCGTCGAAACCACTTGGCTCGGAGCAACCGACGGTCGCCAAGCCAAGGAGAAGGGCGCAGGCAACTACGCCTGGGTGAGCGGTGAATCCTTCGGCTACCAGCACTGGGCGCAGGGTGAGCCCAACGCAGGCGACAAGGGCTGCGGCTTCTTCGAGACCTGCTACGAGCACTGCGCCACGATGCGCGACGACGGCACGTGGAACGACAGCTACTGTGAAGACGACAAGTATCCGTACGTCTGTGAAAAGATTCCCCCCGGAATCAACTAGTAGGCTCTGTCTGCGGCGCCCCTCAGGCTTCTTTGCTTGGGGGGAGAGGGGCGCGACTGGAAGCTACATCACCAGCGCCGAGAGCGACCGCCACGGGACTCCGCGACCGCCTGAGCATCTTGCTCCTTCTTGAGCAGGACACCGGAAAACGGCAGCTCACTCTTGATGCGATCAGCGCCAACACCGGCGCGCGCGAGCACCGCGATCCAGTCGACCAGCTCGCTGGTGCTCGGACGCTTGCGGATGCGAGGCACCGCGCGCACGTCGTAGAACGCGGCGATCGCCTGGTCCACGATGGCTTCGTCGACCTCCGGGTGATGCACGCGGACGATGCGCTTCATCAGCTCGGGTTCGGGGAAGTCGATGAAGTGGAACACGCAGCGACGCAAGAAGGCGTCGGGCAGCTCCTTCTCGTTGTTGCTGGTAATGATCACGATCGGTCGCTGCTTGGCGACGATCTCGTCACCAGTCTCGAGCACCAGGAAGCGCATGCGGTCGAGCTCGTGCAAGAGATCGTTGGGGAACTCGAGGTCCGCCTTGTCGACCTCATCGATCAGCAGCACCATCCGCTCATCCGCTGCCAAGGCGCGCCCCAGCGGCCCGTGCTTGATGTAGCGGCGAATGTCTTTCACGCCCTCCGGGCCTGCGTCGCCGAAGCGAGCGTCGTAGAGGCGCTGGACGGTGTCGTAAACGTACAGACCATCCTGCGCTCGAGTCGTGCTCTTCACCGCCCAGTGGATCATCTTGTGGCCGAGCGCCTCCGCGACGGCGCTCGCGAGCAGTGTCTTTCCGGTGCCAGGCTCCCCCTTGATGAGCAGCGGTCGCTCGAGCACGATCGCCGCGTTCACGGCAGACTCCAGCGCGGCGTCAGTGAGGTAACTCTGCGTTCCGGTGAATTGCTTTAGCGGCTCAGACACGAGTCCGGTGTTAGCACGATCCGTCATAGACCGGCTGGCTGTTGCGTCACCCAGAGACAGCTTTTCCGGCGCGGCGAAATGCAGAAACTCCCGGTTTTTCTCGGGCGCCATTGAGGCCAGCAGCGCGCATTCCCATTTTCGCAGACTCGAGCTGCGTTCTTGCCGGCGCGTGACTCGCAGCGCGGAATCGTGCGCGCTCCCATAACAATTCGTGGGCTTTTCCTCCGTTTCGTGGAGACATCCCCGACATGACGACCCGCTACGAGATTCGGGGAGCCCGACTCGAAGACGAAGACCCACTACTCGAGCTCGCCCAGTTCCTGAACACGGTCAACCTACCCAATGACCGCGCGTCCATCCACGCGCTGCTCGAGCACGCGCATCGCAGCTTCACGGGTGAGATCGGCAGCCCGGCGGACCGACGCTTCGTGTTCGTGCTCTGGGACCTCGAGACCCAACGCGCCGTCGGGACCTCCATGATTGTGGCGCAGCACGGACGTCGTGAAGCGCCATACATCTACTTCGACGTGATCCCCGAGGAGAAGTACTCGCGGGCGGTCGATCGGCATTTCCACCACCAACTTCTGCGCATCGGCTTCTCCTACGACGGTCCCACCGAGATCGGCGGCCTCGTGGTGCACCCTGAGTATCGGAAGGTGCCAGAGCGACTCGGCCTGCTGATCTCATACGTGCGCTTCCTCTACATCGCCGCGCACCGCGCGCTCTTCCGCGACGAGTTGATCGCAGAGCTGCTGCCACCGCTCGAGTCAGACGGCACAAGCCACCTGTGGGAAGCCTTGGGTCGGCACTTCACCGGGATGAGCTACGCGGAAGCCGACTTCCTCTCGAGTCGCGACAAGGCCTTCATCCGCGACTTGTTTCCCGGCGGAATGATCTACGCAAGCGTGCTGAGCGAGCAAGCCCAGCGAGTGATCGGCGAGGTCGGCTCGCAGACCAAGGGCGTCGAAAAGATGCTGCGCAGGATCGGCTTCAGCTATGCGGAACGCGTTGACCCATTCGACGGCGGACCTCATTTCATCGCGGAAACAGACCAGGTCACGCTGGTGCAGCAAACACGCCGACTCGAGGTCGGAGATGCCACGCCGGCGAGCCTCGAATGGGGGCTACTGGCGAAGAACGAGGAAGGGCCGCCGTTCTTCCGAGCCATGCGTGCACAGGGGGAAGTAAGCGAGGAATACTTGCTTTTGCCTACAGAAACGCGAGAGACGTTCGGCTTGAAGTCGGGTGACCCGGTCTACTTCCTGCCGCTGGGTCGTCCTAACGCCTGACCAAGCGGCGCGCTGGTGGCCAGCCCGCAACCTGTTGAAATACCGTCAGAAATGCCTCCCCTGCAGGCCCAGCGGGATGTGAGGTTGGGTTCACGGGAGCCACGGTCGAGTCACATCAGGAAAGGGCCAACGCCCCGCGGTCGTCTGACCGGTTCGGCAATGGACTCCGTCGTTCCCGGCAAAGGCTGAGTTCTCATTCTGAACCGCCGCGACCGGCGTACCGCTGACTTTCCAAACGCCTGAGCTTGCGTGCTACGCTTTGATTTCCAGTGACGGCAGCGCTGCGACGGCGCTGGCGAGGTGGCGAGTGGAGAGCGAGGCCTTTTCGTGAACGATCATAGACGGGGAACACATCCCTATGCTTCGCCTGGCTCGGCCCCCGAAGAGGGTGCGGAGTACGAGCAGACGCAGGTGTTCACCGAGAGCGAACTACCCGCCGGTCCCGAGACGGCGCGCTATCCCGATCAGCAACCACCAGCCGCGTCAGGTCCACCGCCGCAGACCGGTGTGCAACGGCGGAGTTCAGTCAACGACTTCCCTGCCCAGCCTGCGCCGGTGACCTCTCCCCACGGATCCGGTCAGTACACCGCCGTCGCGGAGCCCGGGTACGCCAACCCGAGCTACCCACCGTCGGCGACCTATCCCGCGGCGCAACAGCCGCCGCCTGCCCCCACGTACTCCGCGCCACCTCAGTACCCCAACCCACCGCCGTCCGGCTACGGCGTCGCTCCCGCGGCCTATGGGGCCAGCTATCCCGCACCGCCGAGCTACGCTCCTCAAGGCTACGGCTATCCACCCGCCCACTCGCAGGAGCCGCCCCCAGCGCGACCTGCGGCCCCGGCTCCGCCGCCAGCAGCCGTGACACCGATGACTCACCCGGAGGCCAGCTACCCGCCGCCTCCGGCACGCAGCTATACGCCTCCACCGAGCAGCTTGCCCGTGCAGAGCGCCCCGCAGCCGAGCATGGCGCGCCCGATCGCACCCGCTGCACCGACGCCAGCGCCGGATTCCCGCGCGGAAATGAGCAGCCATGAGCTGCACGGCGTACCCACTCAGCGCCGCAGCTCGCCTCCCCCTTCGAGCCTCGACAAGACGATCGCTCCTGGGGATCTGGGGCGTCGCACCGTCTCGCTCACGAGCCCTATGGGGCGGACGCAGGTCATCCACCCAGAGGCAGAGCTGATCCCCGACTCGGGAGCGCGATTGATCGCTTCGGGCGCGGCGACGCAGCCCGTCCAAGGTGCGGAGCTCCACCCGCAAGCTCCGGAGTGGATGCGCATGGGACGGCTGCTCGCCTTGCAGATCGAAGACGCCATCGCGCAGAACCAAGGGGATGCATCGACCCAGGCCGCCATCCTTCGCGCCTGGGCCGCTTGGCAGCTGGGTGGCTACACGCGCCGCCAGATCAAGGACGTCTCGAGCAACCTGATGCGCGCCTACAAGATGACGATGCAGGCGAGCTCGGAGCACCGCGACGCGGTGCTGAACGACTGCGCTGGCGTCGTGTACAGCACGCTGCCAGCGTTCCTTCGCAAGTCCTGCGATCGCAACCGGGTGATCGTCGCGCTGCAGCTGATGAGCGAGTTCGAGAACGAGGAAACAGCGCGCTTCGAAGGCCTAGCCGTGGTGCTGCGTTGGTCCGATCAAGCGCGCATCCTCGGCAAGCAGGCGGTTGCCTGCTTGCTCGGCGAAGTCGAGTAGCATCGACCGCGCGCGACGAACGCTCGCGGCAACCACGCGCCGCGCCGGGCATGGCTCAAAAGGCTCAGCCGCCGCTTGGCGGCACGAAGCTGTCCACCGGTTCGTCCACGGCCACTTCCCCGTCCGCAGGCGCTGCTGCGTCCGCAGGCGCTGCTTCCGCAGGCGCTGCAGCGTTCAGCGACGCTTCCACGCTTGGAGACGCCGGTGGCACGAACTCGGGCTGGCTCTTCATGCGTTCTGCGTGGCGCTCGCCCTGGTTGTCCTGCACCACCTTGCCGTCGCGCATGCGCACGACGCGCGGCATGCTCTCGGCGAACGCCGGGTTGTGCGTCACGACAACCACCGTCGTGTTGTGTTGCTGATTGATGGAGAAGAAGAGGTCGTGGATCGCGTTGCCCGTGGCAGTGTCCAAGTTGCCGGTTGGCTCATCTGCCAGCAGCAGGGCCGGCTCCAGCACCAGGGCTCGCGCCACGGCGACGCGCTGCTGCTCGCCACCAGACAGCTCCCCGGGTCGGTGATCTGAGCGGTCGTGCAACCCGACTTCGTTGAGCAGCGCCATCGCGCGCTTCTCCATCTCCTTGCGTGGGCGACCCTGGATCAGTCCCGGCATCATCACGTTCTCCAGAGCGTTGAACTCCGGCAGCAAGTGATGGAACTGGAACACGAAGCCGATCTTTTGGTTCCGCACGGCAGCTAAGCGACCAGGCGACATCGTGGTCAGCTCTTCGCCCGCCAGGCGGATCGAGCCGGACGTTGGCAAGTCCAACGTACCGATGCAGTGCAAGAGCGTGCTCTTTCCAGCGCCGGACTGACCAACGATGGACAGGATTTGCCCGGCTTCGATGGTCAGATCGATGCCCTTGAGCACATCCAGCGTGCGCCCCATGTGCTGAAAGGACTTCGTGAGGTTCGAGATGGAAACCAGCGGTTCAGCCACGTTGATACTCCTACACCGCGTTCACTCGTAGCGGATGCCGTCCACCGGGCGCAGCCTGCTGGCCGCTAAGGCGGGGTAAATAGTCGCCAGCGTCGTCACCAACATCGCGCACAGGGCGATCAACAGGTAGTCGGTGATGTTGATGCTGATGGGCAGGCGATCGACGTAATACACGTCTGGGTCGAGGCGCGTACCGGAGAGCTTGAGCCCCACGCAGGTCACCGCACCAGTGACCGTACCAAACACCGTACCGATGGCGCCGATGATCACGCCTTCGGTCATGAAGATGCGCAAGATCGAGCGATCCGAGGCGCCCGCGGCCTTGAGGATCGCGATCTCTTTGCTCTTCTCGGTGACCATCAAGAGCAGCGTGCACACGATGCAGAAGCTCGCGACGATGCACGCCAGGAACAGGATGATGAAGGTGACGATCTTCTCCAGCTTCAGCGCGCTGAAGAGGTTCTTGTTCAGCTCCTCCCAGTCCCTCACCCGCAGATCGTCTCGCCCGAGCTTGCTGACGATGGCCGGGCGCACCTTGCCGACGTCCTGCTCCCGCTTCACCTTCACCTCGATCGCCGTGATGTTCTGATCGAGGTCAAGGAAGCGCTGGGCCACGTCGAGCTTCACGTAGGCAAAGCTCGCGTCGTACTCATACATGCCAGAGTAGAAGATCGCGGCGACGCGGAAACGCCGGGTACGGGGCATCACGCCCATCGGACCTAGCTCACCAAGGGGACCCACCAGCGTGATCTCGTCTCCGACCAGCGCGTTCAGCGTCTTGGAGAGCTCGCGCCCGATGATGACTCCGGGCAGCTCCTCCTCCCCAGGAGGCTCGTCGCTCAGCGCGACCTTCTGCTTCCACTCGGCGATGGGTCCCTTGTAGTAGGGGCGCCCGCCAGGGCCGTAGCCGATCACTTCGTCAGGAGGCAGGTTCGCCAGGTGCTTCGTATCCGTGAGGTACTCAAACTTGCCGGCCTCGATGTTGCCGAGCAGATCGATCACCTTTCCGATGCTCTGGGCGTCGACGCCCTTGAGCAGCACGCCGCCGGTGTTCGAGCTGCTCGAGGCCATCGCCTCACCACCTGCGATGGGGGTAGCGGCCTCGACTCCCGGCAGCTGATCCAGCTCTTTCACGGCGCCTTCCCAGTTGCCGAAGCCGCCGACTTCCGTGCTGTCGATGTGGATGTGCGCGTTGTTCCCGAGGATCTTGCGCTTCAGGTCTTGGCCGAAGCCACCCATGATGCTGATCACGGCGCACAGCGCGAAGGTGCTGACGCCAACACCCGCGATCGACAGCACGCTGATCACGGTCAAGAAGCCGCTCTTTCCGGAGCGTACGTGCCGCGCGGCAATGTACCCAATGAAACCAGAGCGCTCTACGCCGTCTAGCACGCGCGGGACCAGCAGGCCTAGCCCCCCCAAACAGAAGAAGGTCAGGCCGATGGCCGCGGCACCACGCACGAGTTGATGCCACCAGACGAAGAAGCGCCCCTGCTCCTCGGGCAAGAACAGCGTGATCGTACCGAGCCCCGCCGCGCTCGCGAAGCCACCGATGCACATCGCGATCAAGAGCACACGCCGCCCGCGAGTCGAGAGGCGCTTGACCCCAGCGATCACCAGGTAGCCGATGATCAGCACCACGATGCCGATGACTGCCAGGCGGCCAGGCAGGCCGATGAACCCCCAGAAGCGCTCCAATAGCCCTGGCGCAGGCTTCTCCGTGTTCAACAGATCGGAAGACGGCCCAAACGCCAGGAACGCAGAGCGCAGCAGCGCGTCCGCCGCAACCGCACCGCGACTGACAGCTAGACCCAGGCTCGCTCCCAATCCGTTCACGCTCAGCCCTTCGCCGCCGGTGCTTCGGGGCGCATCAGCGGGAAGGCAATGACGTCGCGGATCGAGCTCATGCCAGTGAGCAGCATGGTGAAGCGATCCACGCCCATGCCGAAACCGGCGGCTGGCGGCATGCCATGCTCGAGCGCGCGAATGTAGTCCTCGTCGAAGTCCATGGTCTCGTCCGCGCCGCGGCTCTTCTTCGCGACCTGATCGCGGAAACGCGAGGCCTGGTCATCTGGGTCGTTGAGCTCGCTGAAGGCGTTACAGATCTCGCGGCCTTCGGCGAATAGCTCGAAGCGATCCGTGAGGGTTGGGTCCTTGTCTTTGCGCCGCGCGAGCGGTGACACCTCGAAGGGGTAGTCGATGATGAAGACCGGCAGGCTCTTGCTGGCGTCTTGAGAGCGGTAGTCCTCTGGCAAGAATGGTTCCGCGAGGTACTCGTAGGCGGCGAACAGGCGCTCGCCGTCGCTCTCGCACACGGACAGGCCCTTGCGCAGGTTCTTCCAGTCGATCTTGCCGGCGCGCTCACTCCGCTTGGCGTAGTCGCGGATCAGCTCGTCGCCCTTTGAGCGAGCGTCTGCAGACGTGTCGTCGCTGACCGCGATCAGCTGGAGTTGCCCCATCAGCTCGAGGGGGATCCCGGCAGTTTCGCAAGCACGGCTCACGGCTTGTTTCATGGGCACGCGCGCAAACGGCTCACTCAGCGTGAACTTACGCTCACCTACCCACTTTTCGTAGTGGGCGCCCAGGCCGAGCTTCTCGAGGCCCGCCTTCAGGTACGCATCGACATGCCGGAACATGTCTTGCGTCATCTGCATCAGCGTCTCGTAGGTAGCGTACGCTCGATAAAACTCGAGCATCGTGAACTCGGGATTGTGCCGCGTGGAAATGCCTTCGTTGCGGAAGCAGCGCGCCAGCTCGTACACGCGCTCGAAGCCGCCGCAGAGCAGACGCTTGAGGTAGAGCTCCGGAGCGATGCGCATGAAGAGCTGCATATCCAGGGCGTTGTGGTGGGTCTCGAAGGGGCGGGCGGCGGCTCCGCCGATCAGCGGATGCAGGGTGGGCGTCTCGACCTCCATGAAGCCTAGACCATCCAGGTAGTCCCGCAGGCCCTGCACAATCAGCGTGCGAGAGCGCATCACGACCGCGACGTCGGGGTTCGCCACCAGGTCGACGTAGCGGCGGCGATAGCGCAGGTCCACGTCGCTCAGGCCATGCCACTTGTCCGGCAACGGACGCAGCGCCTTGGTGAGCACGCGCAGGTGCTTGGCCTCGACGCTGAGTTCACCCGTCTTGGTGACCATCACGCGACCAACCACCTCGAGGTGATCGGCGATATCCACCTGGGAGAGCACCGGGAACTCGTCGCCGAGCACGTCCTGCTTGGCGAAGATCTGGATCGTGCCGCTGCCGTCGCGCAGCTCCATGAAGGCAACCTTGCCGAAGCCGCGGCGCGCCATCAGCCTCCCCAGCACGGTCACCTCGGGTTTCCCTGCGGCAATTTCATCGACCTTGGCAGCGTCGTAGCGCAGCTCAGCAGCGTCGGTCAGCGCAGCGGCATACGCTTCGCGCAATGCACTGACGAAGCTGCGCGCGTCACCAGCCACGTCGTTGGCGAACGGGTTCTTACCCTCACTTCGCAGCTCTGCTGCCTTGCCACGACGGATCTCGATCAGCGCCTCTTCGCCGACTTCCTTGGGCTGAGAGGCTTCCTTTTGCTTGTCTTTGCTCATGCCTGGGCCTGACTCTCGTCTGCGCTGCGCTTCATCAGGTAGGCCTCGATGAAGCCGTCCAAGTCTCCGTTGAGCACGCCCTCGACGTCGCTCGACTCGAAGTCGGTGCGCAGGTCCTTCACCATCTGATACGGCTGCAACACGTAGCTGCGGATCTGGCTGCCAAAGTCGATCTTGCCCTTCGCCGCCTCGTAGCGCTCCTTTTCACCCAAGCGCTTCGCCTCTTCCATCTCGTAGAGGCGCGCCTTGAGCATCTTGAGCGCCATGCGGCGGTTCTGGTGCTGCGACCGCTCCATGCGACACACCACCATGATTCCCGTGGGGAGATGGCGCATACGCACGGCGGTCTCGACCTTGTTGACGTTCTGGCCGCCTTTGCCGCCGGCGCGCATGGTCGTGATCTCGAGATCGGAGTCAGCGACTTCGATGTTGATCTCGTCTTCGATGTCCGGCGTCACTTCCACTGCGGCGAAGCTGGTCTGGCGCTTGGCGGCGGCGTCGAACGGGCTGATGCGCACCAGGCGGTGCACACCGCGCTCGGCGCGCAAGCAGCCGTAGCGTTGGGCCGGTGACGGTGAAGCTCGCGGCGTTGATGCCTGCTCCTGGCCGGCGTCCTCGTCGATGATCTCCGTCTTGAAGCCCTTCGCCTCACACCAGCGCAGGTACATGCGCATCAACATCTCCGCCCGGTCCATGGCGTCGGTGCCGCCAGCGCCGCTGTTGATGCTGACGATGGCGTTGGCGTGATCCGTCTCGCCGCTCAGCATGCGCTGGAGCTCTGCCTTGCGCAGGCGTCCGTCGATGGCTTCCACCATGTCCGCCACCTCTTTCAAGGTGGACTCGTCGTCTTCGGCTTCGGCAAGCTCGAGGTACTCGCTGGCTTCGGTCACCTCTTTGTCGAGGCGCCTGACCAGCTCGATCTTCTGGGCTGCGCTGCGTTTGCGTAGGAGCGCTTGGGCTTTCTCCTGGTCGTCCCAGAAGCCACTGGCGCTGGCTAGGTCATCGAGCTCTTCGACGTTTCGCTTCAATTGAGCGACGTCAAAGATGCCCCCTTAGCGCCTCGAGGCGCCTTTGAAGGTCCGAAATTGCGCTACGCGTCTCTGCAAGCATGGTGCGCGGGTTCTACACCTCAGGCCCCAGCGGCGCCAGCTTGAAACACTTGCTTCAGGGAGCGGAGCTCCTCACCCCCAAGCAAGCCAGCGTCAACGAATTTTGCCTATTTTTCCTGGGGATCGGGTGAGGGCACGAGTCGCCCAAAGAGACCTCCAGTGAGCACGTCGAGGCGCAAGCGCGCCTGCACTGCCAGGAGCTGGAAGCGCAGCTGGTCCTCGAGGGTCGCGTTGGGATCGACGGCGCGCAGCTCCGCGAGCTGCCAGGAGAAGAGCGCCTCGAGGACGCGTTCCACGACTTGATCGCGCCGTGCTTGCTCCGACTGCCGCAGGCGAGCCAGCCCGACCTCCTCCCGCTGAAATACGACGCCGTTCAGTTTCCAGCTGAGCTTCACCTCCCCGTACAGATCACTGCCATCCGACTGGGTGTAGCGATACGGATCCGATGAAGTCGGGGTCAAACGCAGGGATCGGTCGGTGCTGCGGCCCGCGCGCAAGGAGAGCTCCGGCAGCCAGGCAGAAGACTTGGAACGCGACGCGAGCGACGCCAGACGCCGCGCGCGCGCCCTTGCCCCATCCACCGCGAGCGCCCGCCGCACGAGCCTCTGCACCAACGTCGGGGAGACGCTCAGCTCCTCAGGCAAGCTCGCCCGCTCCGGCTCTGGCTCCGCTCGCGGAGCCTCCTCGGGTGCATCGGCCGGCGCGTCCGCTGGAGGCTCTGCGAAGCCTCGCGAGGACCTGCCAGTGGGCGCACTGAAGTCGCCCAAGGGCAACGAGAGCTGGGCCACGACCCAGGTCTCGCGTGAGGTTTCCCGCTGGCGCAGGCCGCCGGTCAGCTGCAGCTCAGCCTGTCCGGACTGCGCCAACCCAGGACATTGCCACGCGGTAATGAAGACTGCTGCCAGCAAACTTACGAATAGCGAAACACGCTGAGGAGGTGCCATGTTCCCCAACTCGGACGCAGATAGCCTCAGTTGCCGAGGAGGCTGCGAAATGCAGCGATTGGCGACCGCCGCCGCACGCCGCTAGCCGCCAGCTACTGGCAGGCTTCGCCTTCCGGGGCTCCTGCGCGCGTCCACTCCAGGAGCACCTCGCGGTCAGCATCGGAGATGTCCTGGACTGGCGGTTCCACTTTGAGCGTCACCGGCGGCATGAAGTCCTCCTCGAGGGCATCGAGCATGCGTCGGTAGAGCGGCTCACCGCCGCGCACGCGATGGATCTCCTCGAGGGAGGTGAAGGAGTAAGGCGCGCCGTACTGCTTCTCTTCCCCATGGCAACGCAGACAGTTGCGCTCCAGCACCTGCTGAACCTCACACGGGATCGGGCTCTCGGGGAGCTGATCTTCTGGAGCTGAGGAACCTGAACACGACGCCAAGAATCCTAGGCCTGTAAGGCAGGTAGCGTGACGGAGCAGGCGGCGAACTGCGGTTCGCGAAAGGAAAGGGAGCAACATCAGACGAAAGCCGGCGCGAAGCCGAGCCGCGCCAGGGTGAACCATGAGACCAACCTGGTCAGCGCGCCAGTGGCGGCGCTGAAGCGGCGGCGCTGAAGCGCTTAGGCGTAGCGCTCCATGAGCTGACGTGCCGCGCCGGCGCGTTCCTTCGAAGCCGGCGGTGCGGCTGCGTGGGGGCGGAACGTGAGCTCTTCCTGAAGCTCGCTGGCCTTCACGCCGTGCTCCGACCCGAGACTGCAGACCACAGCGGTAGCCATCACAGCGAACTCTCCCGACGCTTGGGCCCACCCAAGGGCGCCACGCAGGCTCGCTTTGGGAACGAAGCTCTTCGGCTCGACCATCAGCTCGCCGGCCGCCTGAGTCACCGCGACGTCCAGCGAGTGGCGCGCCGCGGGCAGGCCGGGTACCCACCAGACGAGCCGCACGACCGGCGCGCCTGCGGGTCGCTCTTCGAGCTGCCGCGCGAAGCTCGCCTGCGCCACACGCCAGCTGACGACCACGCGCTTCTCTTTGAGGAACAGCACGCAGCTGTCGGGGGACTCGAGATCCCCGATGTTGTCTGACTCTGACTCTGACTCTGACTCTGACTCTGACTCTGACTCGGGCTCTGGTTCAGGTTTCGGTCGCGCTTCTGGTGCGGGCCCTGACTCTGACTCCTGCTCGGGCGCCGCGGCTACCTCCAAATTTTCCCCAGGGATATTCTCGAGCGTAGGCTCTTCGACTACCTGCTCGGAAGCATTCGGCGACGTGTCCTCCTCGGGCTCCGGGTCCGAGTCCAGCGTGCCGGCTTCCTGGGGCGAGACGCGGTCAGCAGCGGGGGTTGCTGGTGGGTCTGATGGCGGCAACTCATCCCGCAGCTGACTGGTGCGCAGGGTTGGCGCTTCGAGCTCGACCTCCGCCTTGCGACTCAGGTCGACGTCAGCTGGCACGACGACTTCGGGCGAGTCGACGAATGAAACCAGTGGTTCGTTGTCCGCGTGTTGGTTCGCTGGCTGGGCGTCGGACGCGCGCGCCTCGAGCGCGGAGGGAGACTCCGCCGGGGTGGCTGGCCCCACGTCCGACCACGCGAAAGATTCCTCAGGGAAAGCCTCTGCGGCCCCCTCCCCACCCTTGCGAGCCTCCAAGTCCGAGAGCAAGCGCCTCGCGACCTCGTGCTCGGGTTCCTTCTCGAGCACCTCCTGGAGCACCACGATGCCGCGCCTCAAGTGCCCCTGAGCTGCATAGATCTCAGCCAGGGTGACGGTCGCGAGCGGGCGACGACCCGACGGGGAAGTGCCCTGCCCTTCCCCACGGATCACCTTCGCCGCGTCGGGCAAGTGCAGCCCTTGCTCGACCAACCCGGCGAGCAAATCTCGCGCAACGCCAAACCACCCGCGCACGCTCTTGACCTCGGTAGGGTCGCTGACGCTCAGTCGCAGGATTTCGTCGATCAACTCGTCCCGCGTCATCACCTCGGGTCGCTCCACGCCCCGCGAGCGAGCGAGCTCGATCAGCTCTTGGCGTTGCAGGCGGTCGAGAGATGTGCGGTCCACGAGCGGAAGCTAGATGAGTGGGCAGCGTTCGTGAAGACCCATCAGGCTGCGTGGGCAATCAAACCCAAGCAACCGCCGTGGGTTCGCGACCTGCCAGCACATCGCGCGCTTGGCGCGCGTCGATTTGGATCTGCTGAACCAAGCTGGGCAGTCCATCGAACTTGCGTTCCTCCCGCAGGCGCTGGACGAAATGCACCCGCAGCCGACGCCCGTAGAGATCGCCGCTGAACGCACCCTGGGAGTCGGCGCCGGGGGCGTGGTCCAGCAGATGTGCTTCTACGCTGAGCTCCCCTGCGGTCTTGACCGTGGGGCGAACACCCAAGTTCGTGACCGCCGTGGCGAGGGCGCGTCCCTCGCCGCCGTCCGTGATGTCGTCGACGAGGCAGGCGTAGACCCCAAAGGGTGGCAACACCTCCACCGCTCCGCCGATATTTGCCGTAGGGAAATTAATGGTGCGTCCGCGCTGGTCCCCTTGTACGACGACGCCGCTCACGGAGTGTGGCCGCCCCAGGAGCCGCGCAGCCTCGAGCACCTCTCCCTCGCGTAGCAGCTCGCGGATGCGAGAACTCGAAATCGGGCGGGCAGCGTCGGCCAGCAGCGGCTCCGCTTGCGCGTCGAAGCCGTACTGCTTGCCGAGCTCCTGAAGGGTGCCCAGGTCACCCGCACGCCCCTGGCCAAAGCGAAAGTTCGCGCCGACGATGACATGGGCGGCGTGGAGCTTGTCGCGTAGAAAATCCCAGGCGAACTGCTCGGGAGTGTTGGCTGCCAGCGCCCGCGTGAAGGGCTCCACCACAGGAGAGCTCCGGGCTGACCCGCGCCATCAGCTCAGCCTTCCGCTCTTCGTCAGTCAGCCGATCGAGCTTCATCCCGGCGAGCACTTCCAACGGATGAGGATCGAAGGTCAGCACCAGGGGAACCAGGCCACGGGCGCGGGCTCGCTCTGCTGCGGCTGAAAGCACCGCTTGGTGCCCGCGGTGCACGCCGTCGAAGTTACCGATCGCCACCAGGCTCGGCGCATCCGATTCCAAGGCGTCTAGGCCGCGAATCAGCGAGCTGTGGGAGGGCGAAGGCACGGGCAGGGCCTTTACTACAGGCTCCTTGCCTTGGCCACGCTCAGCCGTGCAGGCACCGCCTGCACGGCGCGTTTAGGAGGCGCTACGAGCCAGTGGGAAGGGAGCGCGGTCGGTCCGCGCTGGGGATCAGATGCTCGGCATCAATTTCCAGGAGCCCCAGCGACTGGAGCACACGACACGCGAAGTAGCCAGGGTCCGGCTCCCAGGCGCGGAAGCTGAACTTTGCGGAGCGCGGGTAGGCGTGGTGGTTGTTCTGCAGCCCTTCGCCCGCGACGAAGAGAGCAACGGTGAGGTTGTTGCGACTGTCGTCGGTGGTCTCGAAGTTCCGGCCGCCGATGGCGTGACCGAACGCGTTGACCAGGCCTCCCTGCACGGGATGGCTCATCATCCCGAAGTAGTAAGCTGCAGCCAGGAGCCAGCCACCGCCGGCGGCGCCTATCCCCAGGGCAACGACCAAGTGCAACGTGTAGGGGAGCCACCACACGCGCTTGCGATTCATCCAGGCGATGTCGAAGTCGAGCCCACTAGTGAAGGCGTTGAGCCGCGGATCCTTCCTCGCCAGCCCGACGAGTGTCCGCTCATAGCTCTTGAGCTGCTCCAGGGGGATCCCGAGGAGCCCGACATTGCTTGGGCTGTGGGGGTCCTGCGGCGTGTCTGAGTACGCGTGATGGCGCCGGTGCATCACGACCCACGCCTTGGGATCGAGTCCGGTGATCCAGGCACCATAGCGGATCACGAAGCGCCGCAGGCGCGGGCTCAGCGCGACCGCGCCGTGTGCCAAGCCACGGTGATAACCAACCGTAATCATTAATACATTCAGCGTATAGGCAGCCAAGAAGACGACCGCACACAGCACGAAATACATCACTCACCTCACCGTCGTTCGGGGGTTACGCACCAGTAGGTTACGCGGCAGTAAGTTACGCCATCGTAGGCTACGGTCAAGCAACTTTCGCGCGCGTAGACGATCTGCAGTACCACCTCACTCCAATGAGCAAGCGGATGACCCACGCTGAGCGCCGAGCGCAGTTGATCCAAGTTGGCCGCGCTGTGTTCGCCAAACACGGCTACGAGTCGACGTCGGTCGAAGAGATCGCGCGCGAGGCGAAGGTGTCCAAGCCCATCGTGTACGAGCACTTCGGCGGCAAAGAGGGGCTCTACGCGATCATAGTCGATCGTGAGATGGACTCTTTGTACCAGCGCATCAGCGACGCCATCGCCCGGGGCTCCGCGCGCACGCGCTTCGAGCAAGCGGTGCTGGCGTTTCTCACTTACGTCGAGGACGAGCCCGATGGCTTCGCCGTGCTCACCCGAGACGCGCCGATGCAGATGCGCGGCCGCGGCATGCCGTCCGTCATCAGCGACCTAGGCACCCGGGTACGAGACATCTTCAACGAGCAGTTCAAGACCCTCGGCTACGACGCCAAGGTCGCGCCGATCTACGCGCACGCGCTGATCGGCATGGTGACCCTCGTCGGGCAGTGGTGGGGCGCCGACCCGAGGCGCTTCAAGAAGGAGGTCGTCGCGAGCCACCTCGCAGCGATCGGTTGGATGGGGCTACGCCACCTGCCGCAGAAACCCCAGCGCATCCAGTGAGCGCGAGCGTATCCTCCGCCCGATGACTCCCGACCAAGCGCTAGCAGAAGCCAAGGCCGGCACACTGCGTCCCGTGTACCTGGTATGGGGAAGCGAGCGCTTCCTCCACGACGCCGTGCTCAAGGCGCTTCGCGACGCCGCGACGCAAGGCGGAATCCCGGGCCTCAACGACGATCAGCTGGTAGCCGGCGAGCACTCCGCAGATGCCGCGATCGCGGCGGCTCGCACGCTGCCGATGATGGGTGACCGCCGCTTGGTGTTCGTGCGGCACATCGATCGCTGGGAGAAGTCAGCCAAGAGCGGCAAGGGCGGCAACGACCTCGATCGCATGCTCGACTACGCGACAAACCCCGCGGATACGACAGTCATGCTGCTCTCCAGCGCCACCCTGGACAAGCGCCGCAAGCTCTTCACCCAGGCCAAGAAGGAAGGCTGGCTGGTGGAGTGCGAGCCGCCCAAGACCCACGAGCTACCGGGCTGGGTCATGCGCGCGGTGCGCGAACGCGGAAACAAGATCTCTGGTGGCGTCGCGGAGTTCATCGCCGCGATTGGCGGTACTGACCTCGCGCAGCTCGACGACGCCGTCGAGCGCGTGTGTCTCTACGTGGGCCCCGGAAACGAAGTCACGGAAGCAGCGGTCGGCGAGTGTGTCGTACGCCTGAGCTCCACGAGCGCATTCGAGCTGGTCGACGCGGTCGCGCGCCGTGACATCGCCGCCTGCATGAAGACGCTGGCCGATGTCTACGACCCAGATGACCGCGGCTTACGCCTCGTGGGTCTGCTCTCGTGGTCCGCCCGCCAGTTGCTCGGCTTTGCCGCGGCGAGGCGCCAGGGGCAGTCCCCGGCGGACGCTGCGAAGACAGCGGGCGCGCCACCGTTCAAGGCCAAGGACCTGGACGCGCAGGTCCGACGCATTCGCCCACGCGACCTCGAGGCCTGGCTCAGCACCCTCGCCGAGGTCGATCGGGCGCTCAAAGGCGGCTCCGCGCGGCCCCCGCGTGCGGTGCTGGAAGAAGCCATCATTGGCATGTGCACCTCGAACAGCGCCTGAAAAGCGACGCTGACACGCGCTTCCCAGAGGCCAGACAAGCCAGCCAGCGGCACCCCGTTGAACAAAAGCAAAATAGTGTAGGTGTCTGAAATCCGGCCGTTTTGTCGGCTCGCTTGGGCGCCCGAGCCTTGACCATTTCTCGGTGGGGTACCATTCTCCAGGCTAACTCCGCATTGAAGTCGCTCGTAAGAGCGGGCATGGCCCAGCGCCAAGCACGTTTTCACGAGCGATGTGGTTGCCAACTAGAGGTCGATCCCAGCCAGCGCATGTTGCGCTGATCTGGAGTGAAGCTGAACGCTGCCGCCCCTTGCCGAGTTCAACCCTCAGATGACCAATGAGAAGTATCCAGGCCTAGAGGCGCTCGCCAAGGCGACCGTCCCTACCCGATTCGGCGTGTTCGATTTCCATGTCTTTCACTGGCATGGCCCGAAGCCGCACCCGGCGCTCAGCGACGAGCACCTGGCGCTGGTCGTTGGAGATGTGCGTGGCAAGCGCGATGTGCCGCTCCGAATCCACTCCGAGTGCCTCACGAGCGAGGTGTTCAGCTCCCTGAAGTGCGACTGCAAGGAGCAGCTCGAGGGCGCGCAGCGCTACGTCGCGAACATGGGTGAAGGCGTGGTGCTCTACCTTCGCCAGGAGGGTCGCGGTATCGGCCTCGCCAACAAGATCAAGGCCTACGCGCTGCAGTCTGAAGGCGCGGACACGATCGAAGCGAATCAGCTGCTTCATCTCCCCGTGGACGCGCGCACCTACGACGTCGCTGCGGCGATGATCGAGCACCTGGGGATCGAGTCGATTCAGCTGATCACGAACAACCCAGAGAAGGTGGCAGGGCTGCGAGAACTCGGCGTCGAAGTCAGCAACCGCATCCCGATGGTGATTCAGCCGAACCCCTTCTCCGAGGGCTACCTGGACGTGAAGCGCCGCCGCATGGCCCACTATCTCCCCACCTACGCCGGGCGAGCAGTGACGGAGTTCGACAGCTTGTTCCTCACCGCTGAGGACGCTAGCGCCGAGTAAGCACGCTCCAGTTCCCCACGGAACTCAAGATGAGGCAGAGCCCAGCAATATGCTGGGCTCTGTCGCGTTTGTCCGCTGTCCGCACGCCGCGAGGGGCGCCAGACGCTGTCTCGACGCTGATCGCTGATTTTCTGGGGGAGAGGAGCAGCGTGCAGCTCACCGGCTGAGACTCAAGGTTTCGCCGGAGCGAACTCGATCTCGATCTGCTCATAGCCGAGCGACTTGAGCAGGCTCTCCAGTGTGCGCTGTGCACCCGTTTGGGCGCGCTTCAGGATGCCCGCCTTCTTCGCGGCCTCCTCCAGATCTTGAACGGCGATGCGCCGCGCCTGGCCCTCCAGGTCCAGCTTGCGCTTGGCGAGCAGATCGGTTGACCGCGAGTGCACGTAGGTGTGCTCTTCATCCAGGCTGACGCTGAAGATGCTCGGTGCGGGTAGCTTGAGCTTCACTCGGCGCGCCTCGCGATCGACCTCGATGTCTTCCGCTTTCAAGCCCTTGAGATCGACACCTGCGCTGACGTCCGCTGCGGCCACCAGCAAGATGGCGTCCTCAGCCTTGAGCAGCCCGAAAGCTGGACGCTGCTCATCCTTCAGCTCGACCACTCTTTCCATATGGAAAGAAACGGTCTCGAGCCGTGACAGCTCGCGCACGCTCTCGAGCACCGGTGCCCCGACGCGCACTTCGACGATGCGCTCTTTGGGAGGCTCGGTGAGCGCCCGCGCGATCGCGAAGCCGCCCCCCAGCGCACCAAGCAGGGCGATGAAGAGCACCAGGAAGAAGAGGCCGCGAGGCATCTCATTCCCGGAGCCTGAGTCGCCCAGGGGCTGAGTGCTGCCTTGCTCCGACTCCGACTCCGGTCGCACGCGTTGCTCGATCTCGCCCACCTCCTGGTTTTGTCTGGGCGAGTTCACGCCGTCAAGCGCGGCTCAGTCTTCCTTGCGGATCTCTTTCGCCACGTCCTTGTCGACCTCGTCGACCTTCTTCGCAGCCTTGTCTGCTGTCTGCTCTAGATCCTGCTTGGTCTCCTTGAGGTCCTGCTTGGCTTCCTGCTTCTGGTCCTTCAGGTCCTCCTTGATGTCGGCCTTGGCCTTCTGCAGATCCTCCTCGGCTTGGTCAGTCTGCTTGTCGATTTCCTTGGCTTCTTCCTTGGCCTCTTCCTTCACCGCGGAGGCGGTGTCATCGCAGGCGACGCTGAGCAGCGCCCCACCAAAGAACACAGGGGCCAAGAGGCCGAGCTTGATGAATCGAGTTTTCATGGTTCCTCCTTTGCTCACGCGCTCACACACGCGCGACACGGTTGCGAGGCGGAGCTTCAAGGCACGTGCCAAGCGCGATACCGCAACGCCGGTCCCGCGAAGCCCTTCACGCCGGCCACACTCCGGTGTGCTTCGGGGCACGCCGTCTCGCTCGAGGTTGCGCCGGCTGGGCACACCGCGCACCAGTGCTGAGTCATTTTGGTGCCCGCAGGATTGACTCACGGAAAAACACCGCGGTCTTCGTGTAGCGCTCCCAGCGCTGAAATCGCCGATGTTCGCTGCTTCCGGCGCTCCCTCACCCCCACAGGCCACGCTCGAGTCGACGTCGGCACGCCAATCGCAAGAGGCCCTCAGCGAAAGGAGCCCGATATGCAGATTAGGCAAATCGGCGTTCTACTGGCGAGCGTCTGGGGTGTGGCACTACTCCCCGCCTGCGCTGGTAGTCAGCCACCCACGAACGACTTAACTCAAGCCAAGGCAACCATCCGCGCAGCGGAGGAAGTCGGCGCCGACGGAGCCCCTCAAGCGTCGGTCTACCTCAAACTCGCCCGCGACGGCGCTAGCCGCGCGGAAAGACTCATGGCGGACGATGAGAACGACAAGGCCCGCATGGTCTTGGAGCGCGCCGAGATGGACGCGCAGGTTGCGCTCGAGCTCGCGCGCACCACGAACGAGCGTGTCGCCGCGCAAGACGCCTGGAAGAAGGTCGAAGAGCTCAAGGAGGACAACTGATGGCCCACCGAACACTCGCATTTACCGGTATCGCAGCCCTGCTCGTCGCGTGCGGCTCGACCGGCCCCTCCGAACAGCTGGTCAAGGCGCGCTCGGCGTATGATCACTCGGCGAACGGCGCCGCCGCGCGCTACTCACCTGCTCGCGTGCTGGACGCCAAGCAGGCGCTCACCGCAGCGGAACGCGCCGATGACAACTCCGCCGAGGAGAAGCACCTGGCGTACATCGCCACGCGCAAGGCCGCCCTCGCAGACGCCGAGGCCGACTACAAGATCCAGAAGGAGAGCGCCGCCGAGGCCGACACCGAGTATCAGCGCCTGCTCAAGCAGCAACGCCAGGCCGCGAAGGCCGACCTCGAGCGCACTCGCGACGCATTGAATGACACAGTCGATGCCCTGGGGACGATCCGCGAGGATCTAAAGAAGAAGGACGCCAAGGTCGACGAGCTGAACGAGAAGCGTGAGGCCCTGGAGGCGCGCAAGGCGGAGCTCGAAAAGACTCAGGCAGCCCTCGAGAGCGACCTCACCGCGAGCGAGAAGGCGCGCAAGGAAGCGGAAGAGCGCGCTGCAGCAGCCCTGGCCAGCCTCGACAAGCTCGCCAACGTCAAGGAAGAGGCCCGGGAGACGGTGATCACGCTCTCCGGCTCGGTGCTGTTCGAGACGGGTAAGTCTGCGCTGCTGCCGATCGCGAAGGAGCGCCTCGACAAGGTCGCCGACGCCCTGAAGGAGATGGATAGCAGTCGCAAGATCGTGATCGAAGGTCACACCGACTCGCGAGGCGCCGACAAGATGAACTACAAGCTCTCACTGGATCGCGCCGCCGCCGTGCGTGAGTACCTGGTGAGCCGCGGCGTGGACCCCCAGCAGGTGCAAGCCGAGGGCAAGGGCGAGACGACGCCGATTGCAGACAACGGCACCGCAGAGGGCCGCGCGAACAATCGCCGCGTGGAAATTCACATCAAGAAGTAAGTGGAGGACATTTTGAAGAAAAAGACTGCAAAGCTAACGACGCTCGCGATGTTCACGGCAGTAGCCATGACCATGGGTTGCTCGAGCGATCAAAAACACGTCGACGAACCCAGCGACGGCCCGATGGAGAACGCCGGAGAAACCGTCGATGACACGGCCGAAGACGTCGAACAGGGCGCCGAGGACGCAGTGGAGGCGACTGGCGAGGCAGCGGAAGAGGCCGGAGACTCCATCGGCGAAGCCACCAAGGACGAAGAGTAGCCACCCTGGCTGCGAGCCACCCACCGTCGATGTCGCGACGGTGGGTGGCTAGCGGCAAGAGGGCGCTTACTTGCTTGTCGCTTGTCTCAGCAGGCGATCGATGCACGCCTGACACCGCAGCGCGAACGGCGTCGCTGTCTTCATGAGCTCCAACACCACCTCCGCTCCCCAGACCGCGCTGGGTTTTCCCAGCAAGAGCTGGGCGGGCACGGGATTCGTGGTGCTGATGCTGGCCATGAGCTCTCATGCGATGCTCGAAACGGCGCGCGACGCGCTCTTCCTGAGCCGCCTCAGCGCAGACCGTCTGCCGCTCATGTACCTGCTGATGGGCGCCTTGGTGATCGGCGCTTCGTTCGTTCACGAGCGCTGGTTTGCGAAGCTCCCACGGCGGGGCATGCTGATCGGGATCTGCCTGTTCGGTGCCGCGGGGAGCAGCGTGCTTTGGCTGTTCGCCGCCGCGCGCGAGGTGTGGCTGCTTGGGGTGCTCTACGTTTGGACCGGAGCGCTCGCTACGGTTCTGCTGCTTCAATTTTGGCTCCTGGCCTCCGAGCACTTCGACGTACTCGACGCGAAGAAGAGCTATGCGCGCATCGCTGCGGGCGGAGTAGTCGGCGCCGTGCTCGGTGCAGCGCTCGCGCGCGCTGCGCTAGCCTGGCTGCCGACGCGTCACTTGATATTGGGATCCGGAATTCAGTTGGTCGTGGCCGGGGCGCTTCTGCTGCGAGCGCACACGCCGGAAGCGCTGCCAGAAACTATTTCCGCACGAGAACATGAGAACGCAGACTCTGACGTAGAGGCAGCGAAGGATGGCTACGCGTGGCGGGTGATTGGACTCGCCGCAGCGCTGACGGTGGCCGCGACGTTTGCGGACTTCCAGTTCAAGAGCGGCATCCAAGCAGCGCTTCCCAAGCGGGAACTGGCGCCATTTCTGGCGTCGTTTGGTCTGGTTGTGAACCTCTTGGCGCTGGGCTTTCAGCTGTTGGTCGCGCCGTTCTTGCTGCGTCGGGCTGGCATTGGGCGCAGCCTACGTGTGCTGCCAGCAGCGCTCTTGCTCGGCGGACTCGGCTCGATGCTCGCACCGGGCCTCGTGGGCACGGTCCTGCTCAAGGGCTCCGATGGAAGCCTGCGCCACGGGTTGCATCAAGCAGCGACGGAGATCCTCTTCTTGCCGCTCGGCAGCCAAGAGCGCAGTCGTATCAAGACCTGGGCCGCCGCCTTCGGGCGACGCGCGGCCCAGGCGTTTGGCTCCGTCGTGCTCTTGGCGCTGATTCCACTGGCCAACGCGGAGCTCACGGCCCGCGTTGGCTGCGTCGTGCTCAGCGCGTTCGCGCTCTGGCTGAGCTTCGGGCTCCAGAGAAAGTACATCGATCGCTTCCGCGATCGTATCCGCACGGGAACTATATTTCAGAGCGAAGACGCACCAGAGCCGGACAAGTACGCGCTCCTGACGCTAGTGGAAGCACTGAAAGCTAGCGACCCCGAGGAGTCGGTCGCGGCGCTCAGCATGCTGTGTCAACTGGGACGCGCAGACCTGATCCCTGCGCATGTTCTGAAGCACCCGCGACCTCGAGTGGTACTGGAAGCGGTGCGGCTGCTCCGCAACGACTCCCGTGCCGCGATTCGCCAAGCCATCAGTGAACTGGCCGATCACGCATCACCGGAAGTCCGCGCCGCTTCGCTCCGTCACGCGCGGGCCACACGCTTTCAGACTCGCATCATCCAGCCGCACCTGGCGGACGCTCACGCCGAAGTACGCGGTGCCGCGAAGGTGCTTGGCTTGGTACGCAAGGCGAACCGGGGCTCGACCCGCGCGTTTCGCGCCCTGGAACGGCTGAGCCGGCATGGCGCGCGAGCAGAGAGGCTAGCCCTCGCCGCGCGAGTGACCGAGGTGCGACCGAGCTCAGCGATCGCCAAGCAACTGGCGACAGACACCAATCGAGAGATCCGCGTCGCCCTCGCCGACGGACTCCTGCGAGGACCGCGAGAAGAGCATCTCCCCGCGTTGATTCAGCTACTTCTCGATCGCAAAGCGCGGCCTAGCGCGCGCAGAGCTCTGGTGCTGCTCGGAGATGCCGCGCGAGGAGCGCTGGCCGACACGTTGGAATCGACGTCGACCGTCGACCCACGTATCCGCCTGCACGTACCTCGCAGCCTGATGCGTTTCCCTGAGGCATCGGTCGCTGACCTGCTGCTGGAGCGGCTCGCGCGCGAACCTGATGACGCCGTTGGCTACAAGCTCCTGCGGGCGCTGGGCGCTCTACGCAATCGACACCCGGAGCACACACTGAACGCAGAGATCCTGGAGCAGTGCATCGAACGGGAGCTCGCGAAGCTGCGGGAGTACCGCGTCGCAGCGCGGCGATTGACCGCGCTATTTGGCGCAGAACCTCAGAGCGACGCCGCGGAGTTGCTGCTCAAGCTGGTCCTGGAGAAGCGCGAACGTGCGCTGCTTCGCGTGTTCCGTGCGCTGCACGTCTGGGACCCGAGCCAGGAGTTCGAAGCGCTCTACGCTGGCCTGACTCACGCGGAGTCCGAGCTACGCGTGGCGAGCCTCGAGGTGGTGCTGAACCTACTGCCGGGCGACTGGGGGGAGGAGCTCGCCCGTATGCTCGAAGAGGACCCGCCGGATGCCGGTGAAATCAGCGCAACACGCCTCCTGACGGAGCTCAGCAGAGCCGACGGGGTGCTCGGGCTGTTCGCGCAAGAGCTGATCTTTCGCAGGCCGGCCGCGGGTGGCGTGCAGGTCGCGCAAGACGAACGAGGGCTAGGGAATGTCGCAGAGTAAAGCGCGCGCGGACGCCAAGTCCCGACTGGAACGCAGCTTGGCCTTGAAAGCTTTCCCTCCGTTCGCGGAGCTCGATGAGCGGGTACTCAGCGCGCTGGCCGGGCACGCGGAGCTGAAGCGCCTGAACTCCGGGGAACCTCTGGGCGCTACTGCGCCCATGCCACGCGCGCTCCGCCTGGTGGTGTCAGGTTGTCTCAAAGACGGCGCTGGCGTTCGCTACGGCAAGCATCAGCTGGTCGGCGGCCCCCAGGCTTTGGCGTTCGAAGGCCAGCTCGATAGCGCGACGCGAGCGGAGTCCGACACCGTGGTACTGGAGTTCGAGGACCGCGTGCTGGAAGCGCTGTTCGAGGATGAGTTCAGCGCACTCGAGGCGATGCTGAGAGGTCTGGCCAGGAGTCTACTGAAGCGGGATGGGGCCGAGCAGCCCATTCTGCGCGCGCCCCAGAGCGGGGCCATGGGGCTGGTCGAGCGTGTTCAGGTGCTGCGCGCTTGTCCCGGGCTCGGGGCCCTGGGTCTCGATATCCTCGCGGATATTGGGCTCGAGGGCGAGCTGCAGCCGCTTGCCTCGGGAGAGATGTGGCAGCGTCAGGGAGAGAGCTACGCCGCTCTCCTGAGCGGGAAGCTAGTCGACGTTGGGGGGAGAGGCTTGACCGCACCGAGTCTCCTCGGTTGGCTGGCTGCGCTGGGGGAGAAGTCGACCCGCGCGCGCTACGTTGCTCAGCTACCGAGTGTGCTGATGGTGTTCGACGCCGAGCGCTTCTGGGATTGCCTAGAGGACCACCCAGACCAGGGCGTGGAGTTGGTGCGCTCGCTCTCACGCCTGTTGGCCTGATGTGGCCGGCGCAAAGCAAAGCAAAGGGTGATGGGGCATGCCCCATCACCCGAACTCTCCAGGTCCCCTTTGCGCCTACTCGGCGGCTTCCGCGCCAGCGTCGTTCTCGGCGGCATCGGCGCGATGGTAGATGACGGTGCGCGGAAACGGGATCTCAACCCCCGCATCGTCGAATGCGGCTTTGACTCGTCGCCTCAGGTCGCGTTCGACCTCGAATACTTTTCCGCCGCCGTCGTTCTGGATCTTGCAGAGCAACCTCACCCCCACATCGGACGCGTTGAGACCGAGCACGCCCTGGGCTTCCGGCGCTTCCAACACCAGGTCTGCGTGCTCGTCGGCCCACTCGGCGCCCACCCGCTCGAGCACGCGCAAGCCGCGAGCAACGTCTTGCTCATAGCTCACACCGACCTCGACGATGGCGCGCGCCCAGCCACGGTTGTAGTTCGCGACAACCTTGATTTCGCCATTCGGGATGTAGAACAAGCGTCCGTCGAAGTTGCGCACCTGAGTCATTCGCAACCCGACGGACTCCACTGTACCCCTGGAGCCGTCGACCTCGACCAGGTCGCCCTGCGCGAGCACCCCATCGAGAATCAAGAAGAAGCCACTCAGGCAATCCTTGACCAGCGTCTGCGCACCGAAACCGACTGCCAAACCGAGCACGCCAGCACCAGCCAGCACGGTGCCGATCGGCACGCCGAGCTTGTCGAGACCCGTGATGATGGCCACGCCGCCCAGCAGGATGAACGTGAGCGTCTTGAGGATGGGCGCCAGCGTGACGGCGCGCGGGTGACCGCGGCGGTGCATGCTTCGAGAAACCATCCCCGAGGCAACGCGGGCGATGACAAGGCCCACCGCGACGATCACGAGTGCATACAAGATGCGCAGGATCACGTCGCTGTGCCGCTGGAAGAATGCGGCGGTCTCGCTCATCGCTGCGCCCCCATGGGAAACACCAGTGGGTGATTGGGGTGCTGACGCACGTTGCGACCCACGAAGTGATAGGCGTGGGGTCGGTCATTGCGTTGGTGGTTCGCGCACCAGAGCTTCTGAAAGCCCGAGGCCTGCCTGATGCTCAAGCAGTCGGGGCAAGGCGGTTCTATCGCTGGGACATCCGGAGCGTTGTGCACGACCAAGACTGGCGCGGTGCACGCGCGCACCACGTGCTCAGCAACGGAGCCAAGCAGCAGGCGGGACAATCCTTTTCGGCCATGAGTCCCGACCACAACGAGCTCGGCGTCGATATCCGACTCGAAGTCCCGGATCACTTCGCTAGGTTCTCCAACCATCACGTGGAGGGCGCAGGGGGGGAGGGCCTGGTCGCTTGGCCAGCGCGCATGGAGTGACTCGATCTCCCGTTCCACCACCGCCCGAACACGCTTGACCGCTTCCTCGCGATCGAGCGACTGCGTGCCTTCTGGAAGGTCGAGAATCACGCCATCCATGTGACGCCGAGCCACGTGCACCAGGTGCGCAGCCAAACCATAGCGCTGTGCGGCGCGTAGTCCCTCCGACAGCACGCGGGGCATGAGTTCTGTTAGGTCAATGGCTATCAAAGCCGTACGGATTTGTTGTGTCATATATCCTCCTCCCCGCGCACAGAAGTCGCGGCCGAAGTTCCTTGTTGCTTGTTACGCCTTCGTGGCGTGAAGTTCAGCTGGTGCGACGCGCATGAGCTCGCGTACCGGTTCCCGCCGCGGCACCAAGACGACGCCACAGCTACACAGTCGCGCGAGCTGCTGCGCCCGGGCGCCGCTGTCCTCGCCGGCATCGTCACCAACCCCGACGACGATCTTCTGGATTCCTTCCGTACGGATCATCGCGCAGAGCTGCTCTGCGTCGCCGGTGAACACCTGACCGTGAATCAGGGCGTGGCGCTGCTCGCCGAAGCGTCCGAGAAAACGCAGCAGGTCTGCGGCGTCTCCATCCCCAGCCTCTCGCCAGAGCAGGACCCGGAGTGTCTTGGTGGAGGTCCCGGGCCGCTTGAGCACCCAGCGCACGGCCCGCTCGGAAGCCTCACTCAGGTCGACCGGGATCAGCACCTTTGAGAAGGTTCCAGTGGGCTCTCTCGAGAGCAGCTCTACGGGTGCGCGAATTTGGGAATCTCGGTCACCTGCAGAGGACTTTCGCTGCGTCATACTCGAAGAGATGCAGGCGCCGGGCCAAGGGAACGCTGAAGTGCTCGCCAGGCAGTGCCCGCCCGTAATCTGCGGAAACTGTCCCCAAGATCACTCAGTTTTCCACACGCTAACTCAAACGCGCCGTCAGCGGAGGCATGAAGCGCCCGGCAAGCGTGGCGAATTACCCCTCACGTGACAGGATGCCCGACCACCCAGCGCGCGTTGGGCTCGAAGCCGGCGGTGGTCGGATCACCCTCGAACGTCAGGACGCCGGACGCGACCAGAGCCTCCACTGCGTCCTCAGCCTGAGCCATGGACATGCCCAGCTCCCGGCAGAGTAGATCGCGGATTTCCGTCTTTCCCTGTACATATCCGCACGGTTCGATGCCGGAGATGTGCTGGCTCAGCCAGCGCGCGAGTTCGTGGACTTTCGGGGCGCTAGGTACGCTTGGGCGGAACTGATTCATACCAGCGGAGATGCAGCTTGTGTGCCGGGTGGAACGGAGTGTGCAGTGAGAACCACTGAGTTTCCGTAAAGAAAGGACCCGCCTCATGGCACAAGACAACGACAAACTGATCCCGCCCACCGATCTGCCGAAGCGCGAGGAGCCGCGACCAGCCGAAAACCCGGGACGAGAGCCGGTTCCCTCCCCCAAGCCGAAAGTCGCGCCAACGAAGTCACCTGGCGCTCCGGTACCCCTGCGTGACCATCGGCCTCGCTGAGTGAGGCGAATCCGTGATTCGCTGAACAAATCAACACAGCGTTTCCTCAGGGGACGGACGAGTTTTGCAGCGAACTACGGAGACAGGACACTAGTTCTCCCGCCGCCTGGGCAACGACAAACGCACGCCGACCACCGCATTTGCAGTCGGTCGGCGCGTTTGCGTTCAGGCCAACTGGTGGGCGCTCAGCCCGTGGCTGAGAGATTCACCAGCCGCGACAGTTCGGCGAACAGGAGGCGCGGGCGTAGCGGCTTCAGCAGCACCCGCCGCAGCGCCCTTTCTCAGGATCAGATCATGGTTCAGCTTGGGATGCAGCGCCGAGACGACGATCGCAGGGATGCCCCGCTGCACCAGCGCTGGTAGCGCATCGAGTCCACTGAGGCGAGGCATGTCCAGATCCGTGACGACGACGTCCGGGCGCGGATCGAACTGAATGCGTTCGATCAGCGCCTGACCATCGACCACGCTTTCCACACGGAACCCTCGACGCTCAAGAGCGCGCCGCAGGAGTTTCCGCGTGTCCTCGTCGTCGTCGGCGATGAGTACTAGGGGTCCTACTTCGCTCATCTTCCCGGACTTATGCTTGGGTTGAGTCTGCGCTCTTGGCTGCCTTGTCTCGGGCTTCGTAGCGGTCGAGTTTGCGGTACAGCGTCCTGCGGTCGAGACCGAGGATCTTCGCGGCCTGCGTCTTGTTGCCTTGCACGGCCTTGAGCACTCGACGGATGTAGCGCTCCTCGAGGGAATCCAGGGTCAGCATCTGCTCGGGGTTCTCGCCGCCCATCACGACCTGATCTGAGCGGAACTCTTTGATCTTTTCGGGCAAATCTTCGACGGTGATCTTGTCGAAGCGAGCCATCGCAACCGCGCGCTCGACCACGTTCTCCAGCTCGCGCACGTTGCCCGGCCAGTCGTACTCGAGGAAGCGCGCCGCCACGGCCGGCGCGAAGCCGGTGACCTGGCGCCCACTGCGGTCCGCGACACGGCGCAGCACGTGCTCCGCAAGGAGCAAGATGTCGTTGCCGCGAGTCCTGAGCGGCGGCGGCCGCAGCCGGATCACGTTGATACGGTAGTAGAGATCTTCACGGAAACGCCCTTGCTTGACCTCCGTCTCGATGTCCCGGTTGGTCGCCGCGACGAGACGGGTGTCGAAGTCGAGTTCCTTGGTACCGCCAACCGGACGCACCTTGCGCTCCTGGAGCGCACGCAGGAGCTTCACCTGCATCTCGAGCGACATTTCGCCGACCTCATCGAGGAACAGCGTTCCGCCATTCGCTTCACGCATGAGGCCATCTCGAGACAACTTCGCATCCGTGAACGCCCCGCGGACATGGCCAAACAGCTCACTCTCGAGCAGATTCGAGGGAAGTGCCGCGCAGTTGATGGCGACGAACGGACCGTGGCGGCGCGGGCTGCGGGCGTGAATCGCGCGCGCGACGAGCTCCTTGCCGGTACCGCTCTCGCCGGTAATCAGCACGCTGGCTTCGCTGCCAGCGACTCGATTGATGACTTCGGCGAGCTCGCGCATGGGCTGGCTCTGGCCGATCAGTCCGTCCTGAGCGACGGTCACGCCAGCGCCTTCCCGCAAGCGGGCTAGCTCCCGATGGAGCTCCGAGTGCTGTGCGGCGCGACGCACGGCGTGAGCCAGGAGTTCTGCGTCGATGGGCTTGCTGATGAAGTCGTGAGCTCCTGCGCGGATCGCTCCGACTGCGGTCTCCATGCTGCCAAAAGCAGTGATCACGACGACCGGCGTGTTGGGACGATTCTCAACCACCCAGCGACACAGGTCGAGTCCGCTCTCCCCGCCGAGCTGCACGTCGCAAACGACCACTTCGAAGTCGTGGTGCTCAAGAGCCGCGAACGCTTCTTCCGAGTTGGTGGCGGTCTGAGCCCGAAAGCCGGCACGCTCCAGCTGCTTGAGCACCAGCTTTCCCATCTCAACGTCGTCATCGACGAAGAGCACCGCGCTTCGAGTTTCCTTACGGATTTCCTGAATGTCGCTTTGCTTGGCCTCGGGGGTGACGGGCTCCTTGTTCAGCACCGTCGATGCAGGCTGTGCTTCTTCGCTCGCGTCGCGGGAGTTGTTGATGTCCGATTCAGAATTTGGAGTTGTGGCATCCAGCAGCATGGTGAGGCGCTCTCGCAAAGCCCGTGCCGCGCCAGCGAGCGGGACGCACAACCAGAACCTGTTGAAATCATGGAGTTCTGGTTTGGGCCCGGGGCGATGAACCGCCGGCGCGCACGATGCATTTTGCCTCATCGTAGCAGATTGCTACGCTTTTGCTCAGCCGACCGGCCGCGACGACCGGCCTGGTGCGCTGTGCGGGGCAGTCTGGCTGCGGCAGTACCATCCCGCAACGCACCTTCGCCGTATTTCCAGGCGGATCAGCAGGAGTGGTCCTGGCATCCCGCGTGCAGCAGGGAGTGCATGGCCACTCTATTCGCAGTCTATCGCGATCACCTCCACGCTGAGCGAGCTGTAGCCGAGCTGGAGCGCCGCGGCGTCGACCGTCGACGCCTGAGCCTATTCCTCACGGAAGAGGTATCCGGGCTGATCCCCAAGGTACGACCGGCGGTGCCTGAAGGTGCTGTCGCTGGCGGAGCGCTCGGAGCGTTGCTCGCGGGGCTCGGCGGAATCGCCACGCTGGCGCTCCCGGGCCTAGGTCTGGTGGTCGCCGGTCCGTTGGCTATCGCACTCGAGAGCGCCCTGGTTGGCGCTGTCAGCGGAGGCTTCGCCGGCGCGCTGATCGGTATCGGCGTCCCCGAGAATCAAGCCAAGCGCTACGCCGAGAGCCTACTCGAGCACGGTGTGATCGTCGCAGCGAGCCCCGGGACCCCGGAGGAAGCGCAGCTCATCGAAAGCATCTTCGAGGAAACACGCGGCATCGACTTGGTAAAGGCGGAACGCCCAGGGCAGTCCGTCAGCGTCAGCCTGTAGCGCGGCGCCCCCCACGACTTCAGCCAACACGGAGCAACGCGAGTGAGCGAATACCACGAACCAGTGAATGAACTTTCCAGTACCGCACGGAACTTTCATCGGGCTCTCACCAGTCTGAAAGAAGAAATCGAAGCGGTGGATTGGTACAATCAACGAGTCGAAGCTTGTGACGACCCCGAGCTGCGGCGCGTGCTCGAGCACAATCGAGACGAAGAGATCGAGCACGCCGTCATGACCCTCGAGTGGCTGAGGCGGAAGATGCCCGCGTGGGGAGCCCAACTCGACAAGCACCTCTACAAGGAAGGCCCGATCGTCGTCCCCCACGGGCCTCCAACCGAAACTGAAACGTCAGAGCCCGACGAGGAGCGAGGCCCGCGCTCGTTGGGGATCGGCAGCCTCCGCGCGGCGCCCCAACGCGTCGTCGGCTCGTAGTTCGACAAGCCGAGCGAAGCCCGATCAGCTCGACCCGAGCGGGCCTAGAGCAGGACACCCCATGGAACCCCAAAGCCCTATCAAGCGTGCTGTAGTCACGTTCTTCGCGCTGATGTCGACTTACGTCGCGCTCTGGGCGGTGCTCCACGTAGCCGTCGAGCAGATGCAGTAGTCGGCGCGCGAACTGGCGCCGGGACCCTCACCCCAAAATCCCGGATCGAAACCGTCCTCAGTCGTCGCTCGTTGACGCTTAGCGTGTGGAGTGGCGCTTGGCTTTATTGTATATCCTCGAGGATATGGGTGACCGACTGGCTTCCTTGACTCGCTATGCGGCGGCCGCCTGCCTGGGCTGCGTGGCTTTCATGCCGTCGACGGCGCACGCTCAGGCCAATTTTCACTCTTCGCCCCTCGCTGGTCGTTCGAGTCTGCTCGGTGGTAGCGGCGTGGCGCTAGGGGTCGACGGGGCCGCGCCGATCCTCAATCCGGCCAATTTGAGCCGCATCGGAGACAGCTCGCTGGCGTTCTCTTCGCGGCTGTTTCGCCACTCGTGGTCGAAGATGAGCGCCCTGCATCAGCCCGCGGCTCCTGATGGTGCGTTTGCCGGGGCGACCGTCGATGACCCGAGCCTTTCGCGCACGCAGCTCAGCGCATTGCCGGACACCACTTGTTATTTCTTCGGCCCGAGTGGGGGTGAGGAACGCGCAAAGCTACGCGTCGGCCTCTGCCTGGCCAAGACGGAGGCCCTGGACCTCAGCGTGGAAGCCGTCAATTCCCGCTTCGATACCCCCGCCGGCACGCTGAGACAAACCCGCGCGCTGGCCATCGACTGGAGCAACCGCGCGTTCGGCCCCAGCGTGGGCTTCCCGCTCTCCGAAGATGTGTCCGTCGGCTTCAGCCTGAACGTCCTTCGCGCTCGCCTGAAGGAGCACTCCAGCGTCAGCTCCCTATTGGACTCCGGAGCGGGGGTCATTACCTCGGGGAACTACTCGAGCTACGGCCAGTCCTGGGACCTCGCCGTGCAGGCGGGTATCACCTACTTCGCGGATCCCCACTGGACGCTCGGCCTCAGCGTTCGAAGTCCGACGCTGCATCTATTCGACGGCTACGACGCCGGCTTCGGCTCTGCGAACAGCGGCGGAGACGGTGTGCTCGAGACGCAGAGCGGGAGCTTCGTGGTCACACCGCCCCTGCGCTTCAATGCAGGCGTGGGGTTCGAGCTCGGCTGGCTGCGAGCTGAGGTCGACCTGTTCTTGCACACTCCGCGCTCGCGCTACGTCGAGATCGACGCCCACGGCGAGCGCAGCCAGATCACCGGCGCAGCGGCGAACTCGAGCGGCTTCAGCGACCAACGACACGAAGACTCCCGCACGATGCTCAACGCAGCAGTCGGCGTGGAGACCTTCCTCAACCGCGACCTGAGTCTGCTGTTCGGCTTCGCGACGGACCGGTCCGCGGTACCGCAGCTCACCGCGGCGAACGTCGACCAGCGCATCTTTCACAGCAGCATGGACTACCTGCGAGCATCTGCAGGGTTCGCGAGCTACACGGGCTACGGCGATCTGGTGTTCGGTGTGCGATACGACCACGGCTCTGGCAGCCTGGGCGTGTTGAGCGGCAACCAGGACGTCGCGCGCTGGGGCGTCTCAGAGTGGCAAGAAGACGCCGTGGTGCTGGTGTTCGCGGGACGAGTTGATTTGCACACCATTCGCTCGACGGCGGGCAAGATCGCCGACGCGGTGGACGGCCAAGCGAAGCCTCCGCCACGCACCGCGAAGCCCCAGGAGCCGCTACGCAAGCCTGACAAGCCTCGCTAGCTCACCGGGCGTCGGTGCGCGTGTCAGCCGAGAGCCCCCGGTCGCGGAACGCCCCACGTCACCTGGAAAAACATCGCGCTTTCCAGGCAAATGATCCGCGCAGGGTTCGGCACGCGACTTGCGATAGCTGTGCGCATGACACATCGAAACCTCTTCGCGGTCGCGCCGCTGGCGCTCATCGCAATGGGCTGTGCCAGCGATCCCGCGCGCAAGCCGGTCGCTGTCAGCCCAAGTCACACCACGGTAGTCGCCTACCGTGCTCAGACCCCCGACGCGGATCCAGAGCCAGAAACTCTGCGCAACACCGGAACGCTGCACTTCTCGAAGAGCGTACAGACGCTCTGCGGCATCTCAGCCGACGCGGACCCGAACTTTCGCTACGACTCTGCGCGCCTGAGAGCCAAGGACCAACCCGAGCTGAAACAGCTCGCGGACTGTATGCGCGATGGCGCGATGGTCAACTACGAGTTGCTTCTGGTGGGACACGCAGATCCACGCGGCAGTGAAGATTACAACATGGCGCTTGGAGGCTATCGCGCCGCCAGCGTGCGCCAGTTCCTGATCGATCATGGCGTCGACGAGTCGCGCATCATCACTTCGTCACGCGGCGAACTCGACGCGAGCGGCGATTCACCCGCCACCTACCTACAGGACCGCCGAGTAGATCTGATGCTCCCAGGGGAAAACTAGCCCCAGGTAGGGGTCGCCATTGGTAGTCACAACAGTTCGAGGGAGAGGACCATGCTGGAGGAAGCGCCAAGCCACCCGCTCGTGTTCGTCGCTGACGACGACCCAGAGCTGCGCCAGATGCTCGCCGCGGTATTGCGCGCCGCAGGTTTCCAAACGGAAACTTTCGAGAACGGAAGCCTGCTGATGGAACGGACTTTGAGCCGCACGGAACCTCCACACGCCATCGTGACGGATATCGACATGCCGCGGATGGACGGCCTGACCGCGATCGCCGAAATCCGCAAGCACTACCCGCGCCTCCCCATCGTCGTGCTCAGCGCGATCGCCGAGGCCCCGCGGGTGGCGCCTACCGCCGAGGCCTGCGGCGCGACCCTCGTGGTCAGCAAGCCGGTCGGCCTGGTGGAGCTGAGGCGCCACGTCGAGGCGCTGCTAGCGCGGGCCAGAGACAGCGCTTGCCAAGACTCCAGCGTGAGCCAAGCCGCCTGCTGACCCAAGCACTCCATTTCGCCGTCCAGGAGCGATCCATTTCGAGCCTGACGGCATGACACGAAAGCGCCGCATGCTCAGCCAGCGCTGAGCAAATTCCACGCGGCATTAATAAACAGGAAGAACAATATGAACATGGAACAACTCAAGGGCAACTGGAAGCAACTCATGGGCAAGGCCCGTACTCAGTGGGGCAAGCTCACCGACGACGATCTGGAGCAGATCGCCGGCAAGAAGGACGAACTGGTTGGCAAGCTCCAAGTCCGATACGGCCACGCACGTGATCAGGCCGAGCGCGAAGTGGACAGCTGGCTCAACAAGCTTTGATGTGAAGCACGGACGCCGCTGCGTGGACACTCCGCGTAGCGGCGTCTCACGTTTGTCTGTCCCTGGCCGAGTCAGCCTTGCAACGCAAGCTGTGGCCAGGCATTTTCCTGCCGCAAACCAACCTCTAGCCACCCAGGCGAGCGTGACCCAAGTAAACCCTCAAGCAGTTCCGGATCTGATCCGCGCCGAGCGACACGCAGCGCTCAGGCGCTTGGCCGCGTCCTTGTCCCACGCCCTCGGCACGCCCTTGAACGTGATCTCTGGTCGCGCTGAGCTAATCGAACTCGACGCCGAAGAGCTGCCCGACATCTTGGATAGCGCGCAGACCATCCGACGCCAGGCGCTGCGCATCTCTGACATGCTGAAGCAGGTCCTGGCGCAGCTAGACGAGCTTGATGAACAGAGCGAGACGTATGATTTCGGCGCACTGCTCACCAGCATACGCAGCGAGCTCCCCAGCGCTCAGCTCAAGGTAGCCCCCGCTGTAGAAGCACGGGGGTTGCGCCGCGGGGAACGCGCGCAGGCGTTCTTGCTCCAGCTCATTCGCTGGGCGCAGGATGTCGGGGCGCTAGAGGAGCTGGAGATGGCCTCGTCGAAGCTCGGCATCGAGTTTCGGCTGCGCTTGCGGCCGCTTGACGTCTCGGATATCCGCACGGCACTAGAGCCGTGGATCCACCGCGAGCAGACGGAGACCCGTCAAGGCGCGCTGACGCTGCGCCCCGCAGAGGCTGTGCAGCTCGCCGTAGCCCTGGGTCACGCCCGCGATGCCGGCGCAGAACTCGAGCTCCGCCATGCGTTGGACCACTCGCTCTTGGTCGCAGCCTGGCCGGCGCTGGGGTGACTGCCTGCCCTGCGAGTTGCGCCCTCTCCTGACTAACGCCCGGTCGAACACGAGGCGGCTTCTGCCAACAAGCGGTCAAGTACCTTGCGACGCAGCGGCTTGGTGACGAAGTCGTCGCACCCCGCGTCGAGCGCCTGCTGGCGATCCGCCTCCCGCGACTGCCCGGTGACCGCGATCAGCCTCGTTTGAGCGAGCCCGTTGGCTCGCAGTCGGCGGGCGAGTTCGAGACCGCTGAAGTCAGGCAGCCCAAAGTCGAGCAACACCACGTCTGGAGCTTGGGCTTGGGCTGCCTCCAGGGCGAGCGTCGCTGTTTGAGCAACTCGCACGGCGTGGCCGCGGCGACGAATCAAGAGCGACATCATTTCCAGGGTGTCGCCGCTATCGTCCACTATCAGCACGTCCAACATGTGTTGAGAGGGTAGCACAAAGTCATTCATCGCCAAAATCCGATAAATTCCGCAGAGAATTATTGCTACCGTTCGTTGCCGGCGCTTGCCCTCAGGCGTTCGCTTCCTGTAGCGCGGAGGGACGCTGCAATTCGACGTCTTCGAGGCGCACCGCGTGGAGTTCTGTCAGAGAAGAGCGAGGCCAGATGAAGTAGAACGACGCACCGTGCCCGAACTCCGATTCGACCCACACGCGTCCACCCCGCTCCTCGACTATCTTCTTCACCACCGCCAGGCCGATGCCACTGCCCTCGACTTCGTCTCGGCTCTTGAGCCGTTCGAAGAAGCCAAAGATGCGTTCGTGGAAGCGCTCTTCGATGCCAGGACCATTGTCGGCAATGCAAAACTTCCAGCCTTCAGGCACCCGCTCGGCGCTGACCGCGACCTCGCAGTGTTCAGGGTTACCGTGCTTGATGGCATTGCCCACCAGGTTCAGCAGCACCTGCTGTAGCGGCACGCGCTCAGTGTGCACCGTTGGCAGCTTGCTCGTCGCCTTGACCTCGACGTGAGCCGCTAGACTCGACATATCGACGACCTCATCCAGCAGCGTGTCGACCGGCACTTCTTCCGGGGAGGTGCGCCGACCCGCGCGCGAGTACGTCAGGATCCCTTCGATCAAGGACTCCATGCGCGACACGCGCTGATGGAGCAGCGCTAGGTTCTCGCGCGTCTCGTCATCGAGTGAGTCTTGAAGATCCTCTTCGATGAACGATGCCAGGCTTGAGATGCCTCGCAGGGGTGCCTTCAGGTCGTGTGACGTGACGTAGGCGAACTGATCCAGATCGCGGTTCGCGCGTGCGAGGCTCTGGATGAGGCGTTCGCGATGACGACCCTGCTCCGCCAGCTCGTCCGTCAATTGGTGCTGTTGCCTCAGCCGCTCGGCGAGCTCCGCCTCGTTGCTGCGAAGCTGGTCCGCCTGATCACTGAGCAGCGCCGCCTGCTCCCGGAGTGTGAGTGCCTGTTGCGCGCTCTCCGCCAAGTCGCGGCGCAAGACGAGCTGGGCGAGCAACGCGATGACGAACGCGATCACCGCGCCGCCCGCCACCACCAGCTGATTGCGCTCGTAGGCCTCACGCTCCGCCAGGAGCGCGGCCTCACGCCGCGTCGACTCGCGCGCGGTGAGTCTCGCGAGCGCCTTGCGCACCAGATCCATGGTGCGCTTGCCGGTGTCCTGCTTCACGAACTCGCCGGCGCGCTGTTGCCCTGCAGAGTCGAACAGCTTCACCGTGTAGGCGAGCTCATCGAGACGCGCATCGATCCGCCGCTCGAGCTCGTCGAACTCGTCCTTGGGAAGGTTCAGCTCTCGCACTTCCTGGCGCACGGCGTTCAGGCGCTTCAGCGCCAGGTTGTAAGGTTCGAGGTACTCCTTCTCACCGGTGATCAGATAGCCACGTTGCCCCGTTTCCGCGTTGAGCAGCATCTGCAGCAAGTTGTCGAGTGCCTGCAGGCGTTCGTGGGATTCCTGCACAATCAGCGAGCGCTCGCGAGCGCTCGACATGTTCATCGCCGTCACGCCGCCGACCACCAACACGACGATGCTCGCAGCGACTGCCAGGTTTGCACGCAGTCGCTTCACGCCACGCTCCTTTCTGGGTCGAAGGTGCGTCGAGGAGCCTGCGAGCTCTGGCATCGTGCCCAGCGTGCGCTGCTCACGATCACACCCATCGCGCTCGGGCCCACTGCGCACCAAGCTCGAGGCATTCTGTCACGCGCGGCTGGGGCATTCTCGGGGGTTGCGGAAACGCAACGGACTCCTTCATGCTTGGATGAGTGAGATCGTCTCTCGCTATCGACGCATCGATCAATGCGTCCCATTGCACTGACCAGGGACGCCACCACACCATGACTCTTGAAGGACCAGCATGAACCCCGACGACGCCGCTTATCACATCCTGCTCGTGGAGGATGACGCGGTAGACGTGAAGACCGTCCAACGCGCCTTCAAGGAAAACAACATCTCGAACCCCCTCGCAGTCGCGACGAACGGCGAGGAAGCGCTCGAGATGCTGCAGAACGGGGTCGTGAATCCTTCGCGTCTGTTGATTCTGCTGGATATCAACATGCCGCGCATGAACGGCATCGAGTTCCTGCGTCATATCCGCGAGGATGAAAAATTGAGGCATCTCTCCGTGGTGGTGCTCACTACGTCGAACGACGACCGCGATCGCATCGAAGCCTACCGGCTCAACGTGGCGGGCTACATTCTGAAGCCGGTCACCTTCAACCGCTTCGTCAAAGCCATGGCCGCCCTCAACAAGTACTGGACCCTCGTCGAGCTGCCTTAGGCGCCGCCCGCACCCCTCAGGCATTCGCCCCTCGCTCGCTCCCGTCGGGTGTCCGCAACGCAAAAGAGAACCTCGAGCCTTCGCCTGGATTTGAATCCACACGGATATCGCTGCCGTGGGCGAGCAGAACACCGCGAACGATCGCGAGTCCGAGCCCGGCACCTGCGGACTTGCGATCGGCTCGCCAGAAACGCTCGAATAGCAGCGGTTGGTGCTCCCTGGTGATGCCTGGTCCCGAGTCCTGCACTGTGAAGAGCACAGCGCCCTCATGTTCTTCAACGATCAGCCTGACGCAGCCCTCCTGCGTGAACTTGATCGCGTTCCCCAGCAGGTTGCTGAGCACCTGCACCAGCCGGTGTCGGTCGGCTTGCACGACGGGGATCTCGTCAGGACGTTCGAGCTCGAACTCGAGCCCCTTCGCCTCGGCGAGGGGCTCATGGATCTGGAGGATCTCATCGACCACGCTGTCGAGCTCACACTCCTCAGGATTGACCGAGAAGCGGCCGCTCGCCATCGTCTCCGCGTCGAGCAGATCCTGGATCAAGCGGTTCATGCGCGATATCGAGCGCTGAACGATCTCCCCGTAGTCCTCGGCGTCCTCCATCGCGCTCTCCTCCACCAGGTTGTCGGTGGCGAGCGCGAGAGCGTTCAGCGGACTACGCAGGTCGTGGCTGACGACAGCCAACGTTTCGTCTCGGATCCGGACCGACTCCTCCAGGCGGAACACCAGGAGCGCGTTGTCCAGCGCCAAGCCAACACGTTGCACGAAGTCTCGCGCGAGGCTCAACTCGTCGCGCCGCCAGGGCGTGGGCGACTCCAGCAGCAACAAGCCAACGGAGAAGCGCGTCGTGAGCGGCAGCCACGCGGTGTACCTCACCCCCCACTCGGCCAGATCTGGAACGGCCTCGCTCGTATTTCCCGGAGGAATCACCAGTAGCTCGCCGCGGCGGACCAGCGCCGCGATCGCTTCACCACGGCTCGCGTCAGCGCCGTAGAGGCGCTGGGCAAGTTCAGCGAGCTTGCCATTGCCGGGCTCCACCGCGTAGCTCCAGCCGCCCCCCTGGGGAGCCACCCCCAGGATGCAACCGCGAGCCAGGCGAGGCACCGCCGCGCGCACGGCGGTCTCCAGCGTGCGACGAAAATCCAAGCCGCGCGCCAGCTCATTACCAGCTGACAGCAAGAACTCCAGACGCTCTTCGTTACGGCGGCGATCGGTGATGTCGGTGAGTGTGATCACCAAGCCCGTCGGCGTCTGGCGATCCGCCGCCATCATCAAGCTCACTCGCTCCTGCACCGTGACGCGCTCCCCGTCGTTGGTGCGCAACGTGAGCTCCGTCGGGCTGCCGAGCAGACGGCGAGTCAGCGCGCTGTCCACGCGGTCTCGCTGGGCCGTGCGCACTTGCTCCTCGACGCTCAGCACCGACCATAGCGGCTTGCCCAGGCACTCTTCAGCCTCCAGCTGACAGTACCGCGCGGCAGCGGGATTGAGATAGGAGATGTTACCTGAGCCATCAGTGGTGATGACACCGTCCGCGACGCTGCGGAGTGTCGTGGCGAGTGACTCCCGACTGGTACGCAGGGCATCTTCCGCGCGCCGCGCCTTTTGCTCGCTGCGGTACACCCGCACGGCGTTCCGCAGCGCGCTCTCGATACGATCCGGACTTGCCGTCTTGGTCAGGTAGTCCGCCGCACCGCCCTTGAGTAGCTCCACCGCCAGCTCTTCGTGCCCTTGTCCTGTGAGCACCACGATCGGGCGATCCACGCCGGCCTGCTTCAATCGGCCCAGGACCTCCAACGCATCTCCGTCGGGAAGCCGGTTGTCGAGCAAGATGCAGTCGATGGTCGGATCGGCAGCTCGCTCGAGGGCTTGCTCAGCGTTCTCCGCCTCCACTAGGTCGTAGTCTCGCTCCCCGCGAGTGAGGGCGCGTCGAATGGCCAGGCGATCGACTTCGTCGTCGTCCACCACCAGGACGCGCAGGCTGCGGCGTACTCGAGATGCAGTCATGTCGGATGGGTGCGGCCGTGTGGCGCCGTCGTGTGGCACGCGGGCTCAGCAGCAAATCCGATGCCAGTATTGCCACGGCAGCAAGCAGGCGTTGACTGCTCAGCGTTTCGGCGCGCCTTCCAGGGCTCGCGCGCGGCCGACCCCCTGAACGCCTCCGCGTACGCCCGGCAGCGACGCGGCACTATGCCTCGGGGGAGGCAGTCTGCGACTCACGGTCGAAGCTCTCGACCGGCGGTGCAAAGGTCACCGTGGAGCGGATGTCGACGACCCCGGGCACCCCGCTCAGCTGGTCTTCGAGCAGCTGCAGCGTGGTCGAGTTCGGCTCGTCTCCGGTGAGGCTCACCACCCCATCGAAGACGTCGAGGCGCACGTGAGGACACGAGCAGCCGGTAAGAACCGCCTGAGCGTCCTCGAGGACTGCTTCATCATCGCGCCGAGGCTCCACCGTGATGACGGAAGTGACGACACCTTGCACCCCCGATTGCTGGGCGATCTCGCGCTCGAGCAAATGCGCGTGACGCAACGTCGGGACGCTCCCTTTGAGCACCACGGTGCCCGCTGCGTACGTGGCAGAGACGCTCGAAATTCCTTCCGCACGGCACCACGCGTCAACCTGGTTCTGCACGAGTTCACTGGTCAACATGCTTGTATCTCCCCCCTGGGACCGGTGTCGGTCGCCCAGCGCTCTGGGGCACCACAATCACCGGACATTTCGCGCTCCGCAGCACCGACTCGCTCACGCTGCCGAGCACCAGGCGCTCTACACCGCTTCGCCCGTGAGTGCCGACGATCAAGAGCTCAGGTTCGAGCTTCTCCGTGAGTTCGACGATCGTCTTGACGATCTCTCCGTCTACGACTTCGCTCGTGTGCGGACTGCGACAGCCCTGGGCGAACTTCTCCAGCACCTGGCGCGCTTCTGCTTTTTGCTGCTCATACAGTGCTGGCTGCATCGGCGGCAGCATACCGGGCTGGAGCGTTGGTATCGCAGTAAGCGGGGGCATGACATGCACGATGTGCAGCCTCGCGGAAACACCGAGCGCGCGTTCATCTGCCCAAAGCAGCGCGCGCCGTGAGCACTCCCCGAAGTCTACCGCGACCAGGAACAGCTGCCCACCTCCTGTTGGGGCAGAATCAGACTGAGTCATACATCACCTCACTCGAAGCGGATGACGGCCTCTGGCCCAGTCATCCGAAATGTGAATGTTTCCGTAAGATAAAGACGCAGATGCGTCGCGGTGTGAGCTTCGTAGCCCAGGCTGCAGTCTTGACCGATGGTGGTCTTGAAGTCTCCTCCTCGCAGGCTCAGCAACATGGGCTTCGGCGCGTCCGGAGCGTGAACTATTTCGCCTTCCAGCGTCCTGATCAGGAGTTTCCGCGGGGGATAACTCTCGCCGGCAGCGCTGAGTTCACGGTAGCTCTTGGTATCGAGCACGAGCGCATACGGCCCATCGACACCTTGTTCCCGGAAGCGAGCCAGGCCCGAAGCAACGAGCTTCGGTAGCGCCTCCGGGTCGCGGCTCCAGGCCAGTGGCTCGTGGTGCTTCGCCGAGTTGAGCCCGCTGATGCCGCCGGGGGCGAAGCCGTTGTACACGGCTCGCTCCTCGAACGCAGCGAGCTGAATCGCAGCATCCACTGCCGCATCCAGATCCACGTCGTCGGCGCCACGCGAGAGGTTGTCGAGCTCCCATTGCTCGAGCTCGAACGGCACGCGCGCTTCGACCAGCGGCTGCACCTGGCGCACTCCATATTGCACTCGCGCGCCTTGGTTCTCAGGTGTGTTCACGCGCCCGAGGTTGAGCGCGGAAAAGTCGAAGCCTTTCGGGCCTTCGACGTCAACGAGCCGCCGCGTCGAGAGGCGCGTGCGCAAGACGCTAGCGACCTCCGCCTCCACGGCTGCCCATGCGGCGCCGCTGATGGGCGCCAAGCGCTGTCTCAGAAAATCCATTGTCATCCTTTCAGCCGAACCGGGTCGGCGTGCCTCAGTAGGGGCGCTTGATTTCGAGCTGCACCACGTCGACGCGCCGGTCGTAGCCTTGAGCGATCAACGGATCCTGACCCGCTCGAGCCTGGCTCTCACCAGCAGACTTCAGCTCGATGCGATCAGCGGAGACGCCATACGTGATGAGCACGTCCTTCACGGTCTGGGCGCGCTTCATCCCAAGTTCTTGGTTGTACGCCGTGCTGCCACGGGTATCCGTGTGCCCAATCAACAGAATCTTCGCGTCGCGATGATTCGGATCGTTGAGACACTCTGCGAGACTCGAGAGCTCAAGGTGGTCTTGAGGCCGAGCCTTGGCTTTGTCAAAGTCGAAGAACGGAATTTCCGTGGGACAACCTGCTTCCGCCGGCCCAACGTCGAGCTGGATGTAGCGGGCGCTGTACTGCGAGGGCTCACCGAGGGCCGGGTTGTATTGATTGTCAGCCCCCGCGGGTGGCAGGTTGGGATCAGTATTCTCTTGTACCGGGGCAGCACACGCCACCGCACAGATCAGCGCGCCCAAACTCGCGCCCAGAATCATTCCGTGCGGATATTTAGGACGTGGCGACGCGGCGCGACGATTGTCAGCCTGTCTATTCATCACTCCTCCTTGCAGAGCCATGAGTGCAGACGACGTGCCAAAGCTTGGCGGCGCTGGGCCTTGCGGAGATGGGCAAGAACTGCCGTCTGCGCCCGCAGTAGCGCGGCGAGTGTGCGTGGCGAGTTGCCTCGGAAGGCGCTTCTCAGCCCCAAAGCAGCCAGCGGTGCGCCTCGCGCCCATGCGGCGCGAGTTCGCACAGCAGCGACTACTTCTTGCTCTCGACGCGCAGCTTCTCGGAGTCTCGCCGCGCCGCTGCTTGCAGGCGTGACTTCAGTCGGCTGGCGTAGCCGATCTTGTTCTCCTGATTGAGGCGAGCGATCGCGAGCGCGGTGTCCGGGACGTCTTGAGTCACAGTGGTGCCAGTCGCGACGTACGCGCCTGCGCCGATATTCACCGGCGCCACCAGCTGACTGTCGCTGCCGATGAAGGCGCCGGCACCAATCACGGTGCGGTGCTTCTTGAAGCCGTCGTAGTTGCAGAAGATGGTTCCCGCACCGATGTTGGCGTTCTCGCCCACGTCGCCATCACCGAGGTAGGCGAGGTGGTTGGCTTTCGCCCCCTTGCGCAGCCGCGTCTTCTTGATCTCCACGAAGTTTCCGACGCGGGCCTTCTCCTCGATCAGGCTCTCGGGGCGCAGGTGTGCGAAGGGGCCAATCTCGGCCCACTCGCCCACGCTGCTTCCAATCACTACCGAGTACGGCTTGAGCATCGCGTTCTTGCCGATGCGGGAGTCGGTCACCACGCAGCCGACGTCGATCGTCGCGCCCTCTTCGACCTGAGTGCTGCCTCTCAGGCACACGCCATCTTGAATCGTGGCGTCCACGCCGACTTCGACTGCGTCGTCGATGCGCGCGTTGCCACGGATGTTGGCGCCACGACGGCCGTGGGCCACGGCGATGCGTCGAAACAGGATGGCCTCTGCCTCCGCGAGCTGGGCGCGGTCGTTCACGCCGAGCATCGCTTCCTCTTCACCCACGATGCCGAGCGCCCCGCCAGCCTCGGTCGCTCGCGCGACCACGTCGGTCAGGTAGAACTCACCCTGGGCGTTGTTGCTGTCCAGGCTCGCTAGAGCGTCGCGCAGGAACGCGCTGCGAGCGACATAGACTCCGGCGTTGATCTCCTTGATGGCTCGCTCGGCGTCGCTGCGCAGATCCTTGAACTCACGGATCTCCTGGACGTTGCCCTCGGCGTCCCGCAGGATGCGCCCATACGCACCCGGTTCCTCGAGGATACAGGTCATGAACGAGACCGGTGAGGACGGATGCTCGTCGAGGGCGCGGGTGAGCTGCGTGAGGTCTTCGCTACGCAGGAGCGGCGTATCGCCGCACAGGATCATGACTCGTTCGGCGTCCAGCACCGGTTCAAGCCCAACCCGCGCGGCGTCCCCGGTGCCGCGGGGCGGATCTTGCGTCGCAAATGCAACGCGCTCGCGACCGAACGCCGCTTCGATGTAGCTCTGAATCGCGTCCCGATTCTCGGGATTGACGACGATCACGAGGCGTTCAGCGCCGGCTTGCAGGGCGGCGCGCACCGGGAAGTGGACCAGCGGTCGCCCCGCCACTGGGTGCAACACCTTGTTGAGCGCGCTCTTCATGCGCGTGCCCTTGCCTGCCGCCAAAATGATCGCCACGAGCTCTGACATGGGGCGAGGTTTTGCCATCCTGACGGCGTTCTGACCATGGCCAGCCGCGCGCTCCCTCAAACTGCTTGTTTAGACGGGCGACAGCGAACGCCCAGGCGACTTCGGCGGCACAGCTCAGCGCCTGAAGTGCATCACTCGAGCGGGGTCGCATACCGGACGCTTGCCCTACGCTGCCAAAAGCACCCCGCACCGCACGCAGCCTTCCGCGCTTGTTTCGCGCCCAGTCGGCGGGCGACCACTCGACTCAGCGCACGACACGGCGTGGGTCGCCTCCACAGGGAAGTAGATCCGCGGTCAATTGCTGCGCGCGCTTGAACACTCGAAACCCGTTACGCTTTTCAGCAGGCGCCTGGTCGACTGGAGAAGCTGGCTCAATTGGCCATTGCGGTGGCCTTCGGCCCTCCATCGCCGACCCGTTGCGGGGCTCTCCCACAGAACCGCTCGGCGCTCCGCCGCGTCGCGTTACAAGTGAGCAGGATTGGCGATTCACGCCCGCCTTCAAGGCGATACACTTGGGAAATCATGGGTATTGCTTCGCGGGGCGGTAACGGTCGGCACTCCAGACGTGACGGGGCAGACGTGGAGCCACGACCTCGGCGCACGTTGCGCCGAGCGGTGCTCGGCAGCGCGTGCGTTGCGCTGAGCGTGCTGGCTTGTTCGAGCGACTTCGATACCACCCGGCGTGCCCCGCCGCCGTCCACCCTCGGCGACGACATGTACTCCGCGCTCTGCGATCGCTTGGGCGCGAGCGTGTTGACCGAGGACCTGGAAGGCGCGTCGTATCGTGGGATCTGCCACATCGATGCCTCGGGGAAATATGCCGACAAGGTGGACACCAAGCCACTCGGCACCTTGCAGGGGGAGGCGGCGCTGACGCGCCAGTTCGCGATCAGCAAGCTGGAGGCGATGGCACGCCGGCGGAGCCAGCTGATCGACGCCTTCAACGCGACCTTCCCCGACGACGAGATCAGCGATCCTTGGGACAAGAACAACGGAACCGTGCGCGGCCACGTGGCGCTCAGCCGCTTCATGAAGGGGATCGTTCCGCTTTACGAGAGCAACCCGGTCGAGCCGCAAGGCATGGAAGACACGCTGCCTTCCGTCACTCGCTCCACGGGGCGGCTATTCGCCGGCTTGGCGGGTCCACCCAAAGACGATGAGTTCACGAGCGGCATGGATCCCGCTCAGGCGGAGGCGCTGGCCAAAGCCGCACAGGACTCCCTGGCGGGGCTTTCCGGGAGGCAAGGCTATCGGCCGCTTCGAGTGACACTCGGCGCTCTGCGTCCGGCGCTGGCCTACCCGGAGTTGCGCAGCCTGGCTCAGACGCTCACACCGCACTTCGAGCCCAACGGCGACATGTACGATGCGCTGCAAGACGTGCTCGGGATGACCCAGGACGAGCTCTCCACGTCAACGCCGACTCCGTTGCCTGAGCCCTTGCGAGTGCTCGACGCGAACACCTTGCAGCTCAACCGGCCACGCACGAAGCTCGAGGTCGCGGCAGCGATGATGCTGAGCCAGGACCCGGTGTTCGCTGGGCAAGGCTCCGAGCCGCGCTACTTGGTACAGCGCGACCAGCGCGGTGTGGCCATCCCGAGCGCCGCGGTGATGGGCTCGCTGATTGTGGACAGCGACGGCGACGGCTTGGCTGACGTTGATTCCGCGGGGAGATTCGTCGGCCCCAACGGCCTGGCCCAGGTGGACCCGCCGTTCGTGGTACCAGCCTTCCAGCGCGTGCAGGCGCCTGACTTCTACGGACGCGCTTTGACTTCGGGGGGGGAGGAAGTCTACGAGTACATCGACACCTCGCAGACACTGACCGCGGCGCTGGTGCGCGACTTGGAGCCGCTCCTGAACCCCGATGCGTCTGCACCTGGCGGTGAGACCGTGCTCAATCTGCTGTCCGGTGCCTACCTGCTGTACGGCTCGCCGAAAGAGGTCACCTCCGATTGGGCCCATGGCGGCAGCTATCCGAGCTTCGACACCGCGAACTCCCCGTTGCTCGACCTGATCCATGCCGTGGGCCAGGTGTTCGCCCATCCGGAGAGTGACAGCTGGCTCCTGATGGCGAAGCAGCTGATGCAGACCAACGAGGGCGATCTGGCGCGACTGATTGGTGCTGCGCTGCGCGCGCGTGAGATCGGCAACCAGTTCCCCAACGTCAAGCTCGACATCAAGAGCACCTTCTGGGACGAGCTGATGCCAGTCGTGGTGAAGCTGCTCAGGAACGAAGGCCTATTCCGCAGGGTAATGGCGACCTTCAAGAACCCCAAGGTGCAGAACGAGCTGATGGAGGCGCTCTCCAAGTTCAACACCTACGCCGATCGCGCGACGTACGACCCCACCAACCTGAACAGTCCCACCCTGCAGAACCTCTCTACTGGCGACACCAAGGAGCCCGTCCAGGTCCCGGTCGACTACTCCAAGCCTGACGTCATCGGCAACCAGAGCCAGTGGTTCCAGGCGCTGCAGCTGATTCACGACATGAACCACGTGAACTCCTGCAACAAGCAAGGCGCCAAGGTGAAGGTGAAGATGTTCGGCATCAACCTGAGCTGGCCGCTGATCGGGAGCTACGACGAGTGTGAGCTCTTGCGCATCCACGACATGGGCTTGCTCTACCTGGATGCGCTGATCGATCACTACGGCGAGCCGCGCACACCCGAGGGCATCATGGAGATCGAGGATGGCCTGTTGAACGGCATCCTGAATCTCTCGAGCAACATCGTCAGCATCGATCAGGTGTTCGAGGACTCGAGCAAGATCAGCGGCATGAGCCTGAACCCCACCCCCGCGGCGTTCAACCGCCTGGTGTTCTTCGGCACCACGAGCGACAAGTTTGATCCGGCGTTCGGCGGCGCGATGCTGGATCGCGATCCGTTCATCGGTAAAGGCGGCGACGCGGATGACACCAACTCCTTCGTCACCGGCTTGATCGAGCCCCTGTCCACCAGCGTGTGTCCCACGCGCTTCAACTCCGCTCACAACATCGAGCTCGCGGACTGCTCGCTGAGCAACTCCAACGACTTGCTCCGACTCCGCGACCGCGGCGCGATTTTCACGTGGGAAAAGCACAACTTCTACGCGGGCATCGCGCCGGTGGTGCAAGCCTTCGATGATCCGGAGGAGAACGGGCAGCTCTTCCTCGAGCTGATCGAGGTCTTGTATCGCCACTGGCCGAGCGCCGGCCACGGCCCCGAGTGCAGCAAGACCGGCACCTGGGAGCCGGGCGTCGCGAACTACAACCCGAAGTACTGCTCCGAGAGCGGCCTCAGGTACTACGAGCCGATCCTGGCGCAGATCTTCAAGACGGATCTGATCCCAGCGCTCGGGCGCATGACGGAGGTGCTCGAAGGCACCACCATCAACGACGCACGCAACGGTCGCCAGGTGGACGGCGTCGAGATGATCCGCCAGATCGGCCTCGCGCTGCTCGACCCGACCTACAGCCAGTCGGTCAACATGAAGGACCGCAAGGGCAAGTCGATGACCACCTGGAGCGACGGCACCCACAGCAACACGCCGATCACTCCGTATGAGCTGTTCGCCAAGGCCATGCAGAACTTCGACAGCGCGCTCGCCGGTAGCTCGCGACTCCCCGGCTGGCGCAGCGCGCGCTCGAACCTGGTGGACACGTTCCTGCAGGTCGACGGCAGCGGCGCGGGCGCCAAGTTCCACAACCCGTCGACCCCGAAGGCCACACCCATCTTGGTCGACGTGCTGCGCGAACAGATCAACGCCAACTGCCCGAACCGCGAAACCTCGGGCACGCCCTGCGAGTGGGCCACGACCACGATGACGCAGAAGGCCGGCGAGACCTTCGAAGGGCCAAGCTTCAGCACGGTGATCGCGCTCCTGGATCTGCTGAACCAGGACCCTGAGACCCGCGTCTCTGTGAGCAACCTGCTGCGCTACTTGCTGCAAAAGGCCAGCGACCACGACGCGCTGAACTCGACGCTGACCTCGCTCAACGATCTGATGCAGCTGCTCGGCGACGACCAGCACATGCCGCCGATCTACAACGCCGTCGCGCTCGCGGCGGCTCCGGAAGCGGAGACAGCGCCGAAGGATCCGAAACCGGGCGAGACGCCCAAGCCCCGTCCAGGCGCGGCGGATCGCGTGATCAAGCTGACCCAGGCGCTCACTCAGGAGCCGGCGGACGGCACGGGTAACCCTTACGACCGCTATCGCATGCTGGATCGCATCCTGCTGAACCTGGTGAGCCCCATCGATCCGGAGAGCGACACCAGCCCGACGCCTCTCGAGGTGTTCCTCGACACGGTCGCCGAGGTCAATCGCATCGACGCGAGCAAGGACCCGGATGAGCCGCTCAGCCCGGAGGATTTCCAGGCGGTATTTGCTACGGTGCGCGACTTCTTGCTCAGCAAGAATCGCGGCATGGAGCAATTCTACGAAATCGTACGCGGGCGCAACGGCAACTAGGCGCGCCCGCGCCGCCTTTCCGCGCCGGGTGCGTCCCCTACCCAGACCCGCTCCCTGTCCCCCGTTCCTCCTTGCCTGAAGCGACACCAGCAGCATGAATCACAAGATCCGTACGGCAATCCTCAGCGCTGTAGCGCTCAGCGCCGGGCTCTGCCTCTTGCCCAGCACCGCACGCGCGGCCGGACTCTATTTCTCTGACCGTGGCGTGCGGGGACTCGGGCGCGGCGGCGCGCTCGTGGCTGGCTCCGACGACGCCGGATCCATCTATTACAACCCCGCCGGGCTCGCCTTCACTGGCCACCAGTTCTTGTTCGACGCCTCGTGGCTCAACTACAGCGGCACGTATCAGCGCCAGTCCCGTGTCGAGCAGACGGATCCCAACACCGGGGAGCCCACGGGGCAGTCCTTCACGCGCACCTTCGCCACGGTGGAGGGCACGAGCCCGGTGCTCCCCATCCCGACCCTGGTGTATGCGAATCCGCTCGGAACCAAACGGTTCAACTTCGCCCTCGGCATGTGGGCCCCCTACGCGGCGATCACGAGCTACCCGGAGACGGTCGGCGGCAGCCCGGCGCCTCAACGCTACTCGCTGATCTCCCTGGATGGCTCCGCGCTGGCGATTGTTGGGGCGTACGCCTCTTGGCGCCCGGTGGATGAACTGGCACTCGGCGCGGGCATCGAGATGCTCAGCGGCTTCTTCGAGACCAGCGTTGCCTTCAGCGCCTGCGTCCCCGACCGCTTCATCTGCGCGCCGGAACAGCCGGACTACGACGCTATCAGCAAGCTCAAGGTCGGTCCCATCTTCGCGCCAAGCGGAGTCCTAGGCGCCACGATCGTGCCCCATGAGGACGTGCGCCTGGGCGTCGCCTATCACCTGCCGTTCTCCGTCAACTCCGGCGCCACCGTTGACGTCAGACTGCCGAGCGCTCCGGTGTTCGAGAACGCCAGCCAGTCGGGCAACGACGCCAACGTGAAGTTCACCTTGCCCGGTGTCCTGCGCACCGGCATCGAGTACCGCGGGATCCCCGACACGCGCATCGAGCTCGCCTACGTCTGGGAAAACTGGGCGGTGCACGACAAGATCACCATCGAGCCGCAGAACATCTCGCTGAAGGGCGTCGAAGCCTTCCCAGACGAGTACAAAGTCAGCGACATCACCCTGGAGCGCAACTTTCAGAACACCTGGAGCTTGCGCTTCGGAGGCGAGCACACGCTGGAGATCGGCGACTACCCATTCGATATCCGTGCGGGAATTAGCTACGAGAAGAGCGCCATCCCGAACCCTTACCTCAGCGCGACCACGGTCGACGTCGACAAGATCACGGTCGGGCTCGGCGGGGGCTTACACATCGGCAAGTGGCGCTTCGATGGGGTGGTAGCCCGCGTTTTTGGCTCTCCGGTGGACGTCAGCGTGGACGAAGCGCGCATCGCCCAGGTGCTGCCGTTGAGGGCGAACCCACCGGATCGCAAGAACTACATCAACGCCGGTCACTACGAAGCCAGCGCGTTGGTGCTCGGCATCGGGCTGACGTACCAGTTCGACTCCGACAAAGAAGCCCCGAGCGCGCCCCCGGAAGGCAGCGGCACCTTCCGCCTCAAGCCGAAGCCCGGCATTCAGCCCGACGTCGAACCCGAGCCGAAGCCGAAGTCGGGTGGCGGCGTCGAGGACCTCGACGAGGAAGACGAAGAGATCCACCTCGACGACCAGGGCAACCCCATCGAGGAGCCGAGCAAGAGCAAAGGCAAGCGCTAGGACGTCAGGTCCAGGTGATCACGACGTCCAGGTCGAACATCGCCTGGCCCGATTGATTGCCGACTTCAGTCGCGGTGGTGAACTCCACCTTCGAGGCGCGCGCACCAGCCAGGCAGAGCGCCTCCTCGCTGAACGCGGCGCTCGTGACGCTGAGCCACTGAACTAATCCGCGCGGAACGCCGCGGCGCACACCGCGCACCTCGTTGGGACCGGTGACCTGCGTCTCGAAGCGCCCGAACTCGTGGTAGAGCGCGCTTGGGAAGACGTCGTACCAGTCGGACGCGCGAAAGGGCGACGCCACGAAGCTCCTCAGCGCCGGGTCCAGGCTGGCTTGCAGTGCGGGCAACCCACCGGGAACCACTTCCGCGAGGTAATCCAGGTCGCCGAGCCAAGCGCTGCCTTTCTGACGGAAAGGGCTCTCCCCCGCCGGGAATGGCAGGCTGGCCGGGGGGCTGAAGTAGGGGTCGAGGACGCCAGGCACCTGGGCGAATGGAAGCACCGCGTCCGGGGGCTGCGCAAGGCGCAGCCGAGCTATTTGTCGGCGCTTGGTGTGCCCTTCGCGCCACCCGGCAGGCTGTCGGGCTCCGGCGGCTTTACCTCGGGCAGCGGCTCGCGCTTGGCGTCGCCCTCTTCCTTGTCGTCAGTCACCTTGTCTACAGCCTTGGCGTAAACGATCAGCGTGTCACCGACCTGCAGCTGCTTGTTGCGGGAGATGCGGTTGATGCGCTCCATCATGCCGACGCTCATCCCGTAGCGCTTCGCAATTTTCCACAGGGAGTCCCCTGCCCGCACCGTCACGCGGATGCGCTTGCGACCGTTCTTTGCCTCGAAGTGTTCGAAGAACTCCTCGCTGCCAGCGACCAGGATCTTGGGAGCGTCCACCAACCGCACGCGCCCAAGGTCGAACGCGGGCTTCACGAAGAGCTGCAGCACCATGCCGCTCAACAGGCGCGCGCTGGTGTCGAGGCCATTCCAGGCGATGACCTCCGCGCGGGTCACCTCGAAATGCGATGCAACGGCCTCCACGCTGTCTGAAGGCAAGGTGCGGTAGAACACCCGCTGTCGACCCTTGTAGTTGAACGGCCGCGGGGGCACGACCGCGACATCGGCATCGCCCTTCGGTTGGGGGGGAGCAGCGCCTTTTTGCACCAGCAGCACCGTCCCCGCCTCGAGGCGTTCGTTGCGGCCGATCGCGTTGGTCTTGCGCAGTGAGTACTCGCTGCCTGGGTGCTCCGCGGCGATGGCCTCCACGGTGTCGCCGAAGCGCACGACGTAGGGCTCGAGCTTCGAGTCGATCTTGGCGATCTTCGCCAGGCCCTGGCGTGCCCGCACGCCTTCTCCCCGCGGAACACGCAGCCGCCAGCTCGCGGGCGCCTTCTCGTCGCCGGGCGGCGGCACACGCCCCGCCAGGTAGTGTGGGTTCAGCTCCTGGACGCGCTGCTTGGTGAGGCCGGTCACCGCCGCGACTTGTTCGAGGCTCACTCCGGCGGGCACGCTCACGGTATCGAAGCTCTCCGCCGGATCCGGCTTCACGTCTTCCAAGCCGAATACGCGCTTGTTGTTCATCACGATGGCGATGGCGGCGATCTTCGGGACGTAGAGCGTGGTCTCCCAGGGGATACCGGCTTCGTAACGGGAGAGCTCCCAGTAGTCGTTGGTGTTGTACTTGCGAATGGCGCGGGACAGCCCGCCGTGGCCCATGTTGTAGGCCGCCATCGCAAGCTCCCAGTTGCCGAAGCGCGTGTGGAGATCCGATAGGTACTTGATCGCCGCCTCGGTGGCGCGCTGCGGGTCCAGGCGCTCATCGACCCAGCGGTCGACCGTCAGCCCATAGATCCGTCCGGAATCAGGAATGAACTGCCAGAGGCCGGCCGCCCCAGCGCTCGAGTAGATGGTCGGGTTGTGTCCGCTCTCAATCAAGGAGAGCCACACCAAATCCGTGGGGAGACCGGCTTTCGCTAGCTCGGCCTGGATGGCGGGCGCGAAGCGGCCGCTCTTCTTGGCCCACACGCGGGCGATGGCTTGGCCACGGGGATTGGTCTTGTAGAACTCGAGGTACTTCACCACCCGCGGGTCGAGACGCACATCGAAGTTCGGCATGCTGAGCTGCCGCAGCCACGCGGCGCGCTTGCTGCCCTCGTCCTTCTTCGGCGTGGTGAGACCAGCCTGCGGGGGTAACCCGCTGCCGCCGCTGCGTGGAGCGGTCTTCTGCGGCAGCCCCCAGGTCCAGCCAGGGGTCGCGCCGACGAGTGGCCGCGGAAACAACACGCGATCGGCATCGACCAGAGCGCGGATCTGCTCGTCGTCGATCTCAGCCTCTTCGTCGTCAACGGGTCCTTCCGCGATCGCGCGGCGCACCGCTGGGTTCGCCTCGGAGCGAGGTTCGTCGCTGGGCAACTTGGGGTTTGGCTTACGCGGCGCTGGGCCGCGCTGGTGCGTCTTGGCGGCGCGATCCGCTTCGGGCTTCGGCGCATCCTTGGCCTCGGGTTTGGCGTCCTTCGCTCCTGGCTTGGGGTCCACCTTTGCATCGGGCTCGATGCGGCGCTGACCAGCGCCCGCGCCAGGCCCAGGCTCTTTCCCGTCAGGCTCCGCCTTCGCGTCGGATTTCGTCTCCGCCTTGTCCGACTTGGCGTCGTCCTTCGGCGCAGCCTTGCCTTTGCCGTCATCCTTTGCGGCATCGCTCTTGGCCGGCGCATCCGCTTGCTTGTCCTCAGCGGCCCACGCTTCACTTGCGAGCAACCCGCAGAGCAGCCCGACGAGCCCGGTGAGGCTCCGCCGCCGCAGGCGTGACGATCGGACACCGGACGCCGGCATTTCGGAGGCAGAGACTTTGGCCACAGTCGTGGCGTGAACAGCGCGCATCGCGACCAGTCGTAACGGTCCCAGACGAATGGGTCAAACGAGCGCCGCGGAACTCCAAGTTCTTGATCCGACCGCAAGAATTCTGGCAGGGGCCGCAATGCGTTCAGTAAGGGCTGCGGGGCGTGCGCCGGAATGCGGGCGGCACCTGGTGCGCCTCCCCCCCAAACCCGCGTGCAGCGCGCCCAGCAGAACGCACGTGGGACGCCGAAGTTGACGGATCGGGTTGGGTAGCCCGGGCGCTTGGGGCATGCTCCCGCCGCCATGACCGTACGCATCGAAAAAGACACGATGGGCGACGTCGAAGTACCCGCAGACAAGCTCTGGGGCGCGCAGACGCAGCGCAGTTTGACCAACTTCAAGATCTCCGGCGAGCGCATGCCGATGGAGCTGGTGCGAGCGCTGGCTCAGGTGAAGAAAGCCGCCGCGCTGGTGAACCAAGACTTGGGCAGCGTGGACGCGAAGCTCGCGGGCGCCATCGTCAGCGCTGCCGAGGAAGTCATCGCCGGCAAGCACGACGGGGAGTTTCCCCTCGTGGTGTGGCAGACCGGCAGCGGGACCCAGTCGAACATGAACATGAACGAGGTGCTGGCGAACCGCGGCAGCGAGCTCCTCGGCGGGCAGCGCGGGATGGAGCGCCTGATCCACCCGAATGACCACGTGAACCGTGGGCAATCCTCGAACGATGTCTTTCCGTCGGCGATGGCCGTCGCCGCGACGGAGGCGGTGCGGAACCACGTGCTGCCGTCCCTCAAGCGCCTGCGTGATTGCCTTGCGGAAAAGTCTGCGGCGTTCAACGACGTGGTCAAGATCGGCCGCACGCACCTGCAAGACGCGACCCCCCTCACCCTGGGACAGGAGATCAGCGGCTGGGTGGCGCAGCTCGACCACGGCATCAAGCACCTGGAGAGCAGCGTGCCCCACCTGTGTGAGTTGGCGCTTGGCGGGACAGCAGTCGGCACCGGGCTGAACGCGCACCCGGAGTACGCAACCCGCGTCGCCGCAAAGCTCAGCGAGCTGACTGGCCACCCCATCGTCACCGCGCCGAACAAGTTCGAGTCGCTTGCGGCGAACGACGCGCTGGTGTTCGCCCATGGCGCGCTGAAGACCCTCGCGGCGAGCCTGACCAAGATCGCCAACGACGTGCGCTGGCTGGCTTCGGCCCGCGCTCCGGCATCGGTGAGATCCTGATTCCGGAGAACGAGCCAGGCAGCTCCATCATGCCAGGCAAGGTCAACCCCACCCAGTGTGAGGCCATGACCATGCTGTGCGCGCAGATCATGGGTAACGACGTCGCGATCAACATCGGCGGCCAGAGCGGTAACTTCGAGCTCAATGTGTTCAAGCCGGTGATCGCTCACAACTTCCTGATGAGCTGCCGCTTGATCGCCGATGGCTGCGATAGCTTCCGCGAGAACTGCGCCGTCGGTATCGAGCCCAACCGTGAGCGCATCAAGGAGCACGTCGGCAACTCGCTGATGCTCGTGACCGCGCTGAACCCGCACATCGGCTACGACAAGGCGGCGAAGATCGCCAAGACGGCGCACAAGGAGGGCACCACCCTCAAGGCCGCGGCGGTGAAGCTCGGCTTCCTGACCGCCGACGACTTCGACAAGTGGGTGCGCCCCGAGGACATGGTCGGGCCCAAGGCCTGAGCGCCTCAGCGGGCAACGCAGGCACGCCTGGTTCCCCAAGGAACCGGGCGTGCGTTTTGTACTACTTCTTGCCCACTTCGAGCAGCATGTACATCGCGCGGCCACCGCGATACACGAGCAGCAGCGCCTTGGTACCAGACTTGTGCTTGCCAAGCGCCTGCTCGAACTCCGCCACGGACTTGACCGCGCGCTTGTCCACGCTGGTCACGATGTCCCCACGCTGGATCCCCGACAGCTCGGCGGTACTCCCGCCTTCGACCGATTTCACGATCACACCGCCGGGCACGCTGTCCGGAAGGTGCAGGCGGCTCTTCAGCTCGGGCGTCAGCTCATCAACCTTCACACCACCCCAGGATGAAGACGGCGCCGCGCGCGGAGATTTCTCCCGTGGACCCTTGGTCTTTGCTTCGCCGAGCGTCACATCCACGCTCAGCTGTTGCTTGCCTCGTAGCACTCCGAGTTTGACGCTGCTGCCCGAGCCCGCCGCCGCGATGGCGTTGCGTAGCTCACCGGTGGACTCCACCGGCGTGCCGTTCACGCTCAGGATCACGTCGCCTTGCGTGAGGCCCGCCCTGGCTCCGGGCCCGCTCTTTTCCATATCGGAAACTACGACACCATGGGTCGCAGAGACTCCCAGTGCCTGCCCAAGCTCCGCGTCGAGATCTTGAATGACGACCCCGAGCCAGCCCCGGCGCACCTCCCCGTATTCGATCAGGCTGTGCATGATCTTCGAGGCCATGGCGCTCGGAATGGCGAAACCAATTCCGACGCTGCCGCCATTGCCCAGGATCGCGGTGTTGATGCCGACCAGGTTGCCTTCCATGTCGATCAGCGCCCCGCCTGAGTTGCCCGGGTTGATCGCGGCGTCGGTCTGGATGAAGTCTTCGTAGTCGACGATGCCCATGTTGGAGCGTCCCTTGGCGGAGACGATACCCATGGTCACCGTCTGTCCCACTCCGAATGGGTTCCCCACGGCAAGAACGATATCACCCAGGCGCAAGCGCGCGGAGTCACCGAAGTTCAACGCCTGGAGCGCGCTGGTATCGCCCTCGAGCCTGAGCACCGCGAGATCGCTCTGGGGGTCGCTGCCGAGCAGACGCGCCTTCACTCGCTCCCCCGAAGCGGTGCGCACCAGGATGCGATCCGCGTCGGCGATGACGTGATGGTTCGTGAGCACGAACTTCTGTCCGGGTGTCGCCGGATCCGAGACGATCACGCCGGAGCCAAGGCCGTACTGGTTGTGCCGCCGCGGCGGCTCACCCTCCGGAAAGAAGCGCTTGAAGAACGGATCCCCAAACGGTGTGCCCTCGTAGTCCACCTTGCGCCCAAGCTTGGTGGCGCTGATGTTCACGACACTGGGCGTGACGTGCTCGGCAACGTCCGCGATGTTCGACGCCGACCCCACCTGGGAGAGCGCCGGGTGCGGGAGCACCGTGAGCGGCACTGCAGGTTGGCTCGAGGGCGCCGGCTGCTCGGGGGGAGACGCGTCAGGTGCCTTCGCGACCGGCGACCCTCCGCCGCAGCCCCCGAGCACCGTGCTCAACGCCAACGTCAACGCGAGCGCCGGTGCGCTAGTCGGTAGAAGCCTTGCGGTGCTCACTCGACGCAATCCGTAAACCTGCATGATCCCTCCGTCCCTTCTGACGCGGCAGCTCAGCGATCATTGGGCCGCTCGGCAGACACGGCCCCGTTAGCTCTACGCACGAGCGACGGCTTGGTTCTGCGCCCACGGAGTCGTGGAGAGGGAACGCCAGAAGGTGGCGATTTATTCGAACTGCTGCCAATCAGCAGCACGCCAACGGTTCAGCCGCCAAGCTCCGCGAGCCAGTCGGCAATCGCAGGTAGCGGCATCACTTCGTTCACCACGCCTGCGCGCACCGCCGAGCCAGGCATGCCGTACACGACAGCGGTCTCCTCGCTCTCGGCGATCACGCGACCGCCGGCGGCGCGAATCGCCTTGGCGCCTTCGACGCCGTCGTCTCCCATTCCGGTGAGGATCACGCCCACGCAGCGTGAGCCAGCAACCTTGGCGGCGGAGGCGAGCAGGCGATCGGCGCTGGGGACGTAGCGATCGGTGCTGTCTGGAAAGCGCACGCGGAGGCGCACAGAGCTCATCACGCCTTCGCTCTCGACTTGCATCACCTTGCGCCCAGGACACACGAACGCCGTCTGTTCACTGACGACGTCCAGGTCGGTCGCTTCCGTCACCTGCAAGTGACAGCGCCGATTGAGACGCTCTGCGAAGGTTCGCGTGAACTTCTCCGGCATGTGCTGAGCAACCAACACGGAGACGCTGCGCTTCGGCGGCAAGCGGCCAAAGATCTCCATCAACGCAGTGGGACCGCCGGTAGATGAAGCGATGGCGACCAGGTGCCGTGGGGGGATCTTCGGTGCTTCCGTGCGCTTGACGTCGATGCGATGGCTGGAAACCGTCTCCAGCATGCGGCGAGCAGCAAACGCCTCTGGGCGCAGCGCCCGCACCATGAGGACCTTCTGCAACAGCAGGTCCCGCACCCCGAGCATTTCAACGTCGACGTGACGATCTGGCTTGGGGATGAAATCCAGCGCGCCAAGCTCCAGCGCGCGGAACACATTTTCCTTCTGGGAATAGCTCGAGACCACGATCACCGGCGTCGGCATCTTGCTCATCAAGATGCGCAGGAAGGTGAAGCCGTCCATCTTCGGCATCTCGAGGTCCAACGTGATGACGTTCGGCTTGAGCGCACCAACTAGACGCAACGCCTCTTCCCCGTCGGCGGCAGTCCCGACGACCTTGACCTCAGGCGTCCCCGCCAGAGCCTGCGCGATGCTGCGGCGGTTGAAGGCCGAGTCATCCACAATCAAGACTTTGATCGGCTCTGCCATCAGCCGCGTCTCCCTCCTGCTCCCACCGGACGCCGGTACACGAGATCCTCTGTCAGGTGGACCAGCTCAAAGGCGGTCGACACGTTGAGCAGAGACTCCGAGTGGCCCAGCATCAAGTACCCCCCAGGGAACAGTCGATCGTACAACATATCGATGACCCGGCGCCGCGACTGCACGTCGAAGTAGATGAGTACGTTACGACAGAAGATGGCATCCACCCGTCCGACGATCGGCGCGGTACTCGTATCCAACAAATTCAACTGCCCAAAGTGGCATTTGCGCCGGATGTCGTCATTCGCCTGATAGGCGCGGCCCCCGCGTTCCCCACCCGGTACTTCCGTGAAGAAAGCGTCTCGTACAGGGTCTGGCGTCGCGCGGAACGACGCGCCGCGGTACACCCCGGCGCGAGCGCGCGCCACGCTGCGCCGGGACAGGTCGCTGCCGATCACACGCACGTCCCAGCCATCGAAGAGCCCGCTCTGTTCGATGAGGATCGCGATGGAGTAGACCTCCTCCCCTGTCGAGCAACCTGCGCTCCACACCGAGAGCCTGCGCTTGCTCCGGTTCGCCTCCCAGAGCCGCGGGAGCAACTCATCGCGAAATGCCCGCAGCTGGTACTCCTGCCGAAAAAGGTACGTCTCTTTGGTGGTGAGAAGCTCTACCGCTTCTTCCATTTCCGAGCGCCCGCGCAGATTGAAGCGCAAGTATTTGTAGTAGTCGTCGAACCCGCTCAGATCGAGCGCCTCCAGGCGCTCGCTCAGGCGGCGCTCGAACAGGTACGCGGCGTCGTCGTCGAAATGCAGCCCGGCGTATTCATTGAACGCGTCTCGGAGCAGCCGAAACTCGTCCGGACGAATGCGCCAAGGGCTACCGAAGTCGTCGCGGATCCGCTTCACGAGTCCTTCCGGGCAGCCATCACGCTGCCGGGGGGCGGAGTTGTGGTGCGTCGCCCAGAGGCCGACTCCAGGGCGATCAGCGCACGCTGCACGGCTTCGCGAACCAAGGGTTCGGACTCCGTGCTCAAGCGCGCCTTCAACAGCTCGAGCGTGCTCGCCCCACCGATGCGCCCCAACAAATCCGCAGCGAGGCGGCGAACATCCCAAGCCTCGTGATCGAGACACGCGCCGAGATGGGTCACCACGCGGGGATCCCGCTGGTCCGCCAAGACACGCACGGCTGATTTCACAACCTCGGCGTCTGGGTGACTCAAGGAGTCGATCAGGGCCTCGACGGCGCGCCCTTCCTGCCCCGATCCGTGCAGACTCAAGCGCCCGAGGGCCTCCACTGCAGACACCGCGGCCATCGCCGAGCCCGAGCGCGCAAGCGGCTTGAGCACGTCCAGAGCCCGCGGGTCCGCCGTATCCCCGAGGGAATGCAGCGCGGCGGCTACCAAGATGTCGTCGGTAGAGCTGTCGATCAGCTGGAGCAGGCGCTCGACGCCCGCTGGGCTGCCGTCAGGTCTGCGGATGCGGCCCAGGCTCTTGACCGCAGCGAGCTGCACATCGCGCTCCTCGTCGGTCAGCGCAAAGACCACGATCTCCACGCCGCGCTCGCTGGGGATGCGACACAGCGCCTCCACCGCGGAGCGGCGCACCGCCGTTGAAGAGTTGTTCAGCGCATCTGACAGGTAGCTCAGGTCATCCTCGAGGCTGCCGAGCACCTCACCGCCTAGGCTCGCTATCAGGGTTGCCACCAGCAAGCCGCCATCGGGCTCCGACGCGTGAGCCCTCGCCAGTTTCCTTGCGGCAACGGGAAAGCTCACAGCTGAAGCGTTCAAGCTCTGCACAGCCGCAGCTCTGAGGCCGGGCGCGACGTCGGTGCGCAACCAGCGCGACGCGGGCTCCAGCGCCCGTTCGTCGTTGATCTCCGAGAGCGCCAAGAGCGCCGCCTTGACGATGGCAGGCTCCCCTGAGTCCAGGCCCTGGAGGACCACATCGATGCCGCGACGATTGTCGCTGCCCTTGGTCGTTGCGAGCAACCTCCCCAGCAGTGTGACCGCTGCGATGCGCGACGTGCGAGGACCATCCGCCGCGAGCCTGATCAGGGCTGGGACCGCGTCCGCACCGATCATCAACAGCGCCTGCTCGGCTTCCCCTGCCATGGCGTCGTCTTCGAGTGCGGAAATCGCCGCTTCGGCCGCGTCGCGACCACCGAGCGCACCACACACGAGGAGCGCCATGCGGCGACTCGCTTCGTCGTCTCCTGGCGTGGTCGCCAGGTGGAGCAACTTCTTGCGCGCCCCGGCGCTCAGGCCCTCGAGCGCTCGGCGCACGGAGCCCTCGGCGGAGACCCCCGTCGCCGCCAGATCGCTCACGCTCTGCAGTGCGGCGTTCCACGTTGCGCCACGGGCGCTGTTCAGGGCGCTCACGAGCGGCAGCGCGGCACGCGGATCCTGACAACGGCCGGCGGCAATCAACGCAGAACGCGCGAGCACCCGGTCGCTTAGCAGTGCCTCCACCTGTTCGAAGCGCAACACCACACCGAGCCGGTTCAAGCCGTCGAGCGCCGCCAAGCGCATGAACTGATCTTCCGATGTCAGGCAGCTCTCCAGGAGCTCGACCGCCTTCTCGATAGAGGCGGTGCCAATGCCCGCGATCGCCTCGACCGCAGCGGCGCGAACATTGGGGTCGTCATCTTCGAGCAGCTGCTCCAAGCCAACCAGCGCACCCGCAGAGCCGGTCATGGCGAGCGCCTCGGCCGCCAACTTGCGGCCATCTGCGTCCAGGCTTGGCAGTGTCTGATTCAGTGCGGAAACGGCTGGCTCGCCATAGCGACTGAGCGCCTCGACGGCGGCGTTGCGCAGGCCTACGTTTTCGCCTGGCTGCAGGGCTGCGACCAGCGCATTCAGCGAGTCGGCGTTCGGCGCGAGCCGCCCGGCGACCGCGACCGCCTCCTTGCGCACCCGCCAGTCCGAGTCTCCCAGCGCTTGCAACAACAGCCGGACCCGATCCGACCCTCCGTGGCTCACCAGCAGTGATGCGGCCTGGCGCCGTTGCTCCGGTTCGCTGGAAATCAGCGCTACCTCGAGATCGGGAAATGATGTCACGTAGCGGCCTTGTTTCCTTGAGGAAGTTGCGCTGCCGGTTTCAGGTCACCGGTATCGAGGGCCAAGGTGAGTTCGTCGAAGCGACCAACGTCCAGCACGAATGTGAGCACGCCCTCGTGACTCGTGACACCGACTATGCCGCGCACGTCGTCTCCAGAGCCGAGGCTCGGCGCCGGGCGCAGGGCCTCCCCGGCGGTGCCGAACACCTCAGTGACGCGATCCACGATCAAGCCGACGGTGCGACCAGCGCAGTCCACCAGGATCCATTTCTCGCGTCGCTCGTCCCTTGCCTCGTTCACGCCGAAGCGCGCGCGCAAGTCGATGACCGGCAGTACCTCGCCGCGATGGTCCGCAACCCCCGCGACCACGAACGGAGCATGCGGAAGCTCGGTGAGGCCCAACGGATTCACGATTTCCCGCACGGAACTGATGGGTACCGCATAGCTCACGTCTCCCACCACGAAACCCACGAGGCTCTTGGCGGAGACCGGACGGTATTTCTGGCTCACCGCATCCCCCGTTCAGGGCAGCTCTGCAAGTGAAGCTCCAACTCTTCAGCCACGATTGCCTCCGGAAACGATGCTCCCAAGATTCAACAACACCACCACCCCGCTCGCGGGGCGCGCAATCCCCATCACGTGTTCGGAGACATCGCCGCCCAGCACGGTCTGAGCGATTTCGATCTCCGCTTCCGCGAGTCGGATCACCTGCTTCACCTCGTCGACCACCAAGCCGACCACCTCGCCCGAGTTGGCGATGGCGAGCAGGATGCGGCTACGACGCGAGATCGGCGCTTCTTCGAGGCGCATGCGTCTGCGCAGGTCGACGACGGTCACCAGCAGGCCGCGGACGCTGCAGACACCGATCACGTCCCGACCAGCCCGGGGCACTTCCGTGATTGGTGGCGGACTCAGGATCTCGCGGATCCGCGTGAGCGCAACCGCGTACACCTCACCCGCGAGCACGAAGGCGAGGTACTCGCGGATCACCCCGCGGTCTTCCGCCGCCTGAGCCAAGATCGGCGGCGGCGGTTTGTTGGTGCGAGTCAGCTCAGCCATTGCTCCTCATCAGCTCCCGAGGTGCGTCGATGCCCGCGAGCACTTCTTCGATCAGGGCCGCCGCGTCCAGCACGAGCCCGACCTTCTGGTCTTCCATCTCAGTGGCTCCCGCGAAGCCGCGCACCGACGCCAGGCTCTCCCCGAGCGCCTTGATCACGATGTCCTGCTGGCCCACCAAGTGATCGACCACCAGGCCTAGCCGACGGTTACCCACCTCGGTCACCACGACGAAGCCGCGGCCGTCCCGAGTGCCTGTCAGCTGAAACAACTGCCGCAGGCGGCACAGCGGGAGCGTGGTGCCGCGCAAGGTCATCACCTCACGGCCATCCACGACGCGTATCCCGCGCTCGTCGAACGCGATCGCTTCGCTGACGCTGGAGAGAGGGATGGCAAAGACCTGACTTGCCACGCGGATCACCAGCGCGCTGACGATGGCCAGCGTGATGGGCAGCGTGATGGTCATCTTGGTGCCGATGCCGCGCTCGGAGTGCACGTCGATCACGCCGCCTAGCTTGGCGATGTTGGTCTTGACGACATCCATGCCAACACCGCGGCCGCTGAAGTCGCTGGCCTCCTCGCGTGTACTCACGCCAGGAAGGAAGATCAGCGCCAGGATCTCCTCGCGGGTCAGATCACCGACGTCTTCACGATCGACCTTTCCGACGCGCACGGCCTTTTCGAGCAGCGCAGTCTCGTCAATGCCGGCGCCGTCATCTTCGATCTCGATCATGACGTGATTGCCCTTCTGATAGGCATTCAACGCGATCGTCCCCGCCGGTGGCTTCCCTACGGATTCACGCTGCCGCGAACTCTCGATGCCGTGATCGATCGCGTTGCGGATCATGTGCATCAGTGGGTCGCTCAGCTCTTCGACAATCAGCTTGTCGATCTCGGTCTCGGCGCCCGTGATGACCAGGCGGATTTCCTTCTGCACCTCGCGACTGATTTGCCGCACGACGCGCGCCAGGCGGTCGAACACCTGTCCCAGCGGCACCATGCGGACCTCGAGGATGCCCGCCTGCATCTCGCTCAAGCGACGATCGAACGTGCGATGCAAGCGATGCAGCTCCGACGCCAGTTGCCGCATCCCCTCACCGCGCAGTCGCTCCGCGGTGCGTGACAGCGCGCCGCGCACGATCGCGAGCTCACCCACGATGTTCATCAGGTGATCGAGCTTGCGAATGTCGACGCGGACCGTCTGAGTGACGCTGCGTAGGCTGCCCTGAGCCTCCTGCGGTGCAATCTCCGAGTGGCGCGCGCGCGGAACCACCGAGTCCGGCTTGGGGGGGACTACACTGGTGACCGGCCCTTGCCCGGTGAGCCCCGGCGGCGGGATCGTCGCGCTGGAGATGCGGCGCCTTGGCACCTCTTCGATCACGATGTTCTCGGCGCCCAGGGACGCGCGCAGCGTCCCGAGGTCGTCCGAGGACGCCATCAACAGATCGAGCTCGATGGTGTCCGGGCTCGTGGCTTCACCGGTGGGCAAGTAGGTGATGATTTCGCCGTGCGCCTTGCCCCGCTGCTTGATGTCCTCGAGGGCCTTGTCGATGGTGGCGAGGTCGAAGTGCACACGCAGCCGAAACAACCCGAGGCCTTGCTCGACGTTCGAGCGCAGCCGGTGCTCTTCGTACTCGGTGAGCACGGCCATGATGCCGGGGTCGAGGTCGTACTCCGCGATCGGGTGCGAAACCGATGGCGCCGACTGTCCCATGCCCGCGATGCGGCCGAGCAACTCATCGAGCTGCGGGATCGGCTCGTCGCTGTGCTCGCGCTCGGCACTGAGGACGTGACCGAACAGGTCCACTGCCTCGAACAGCAGGTCCAGCACGTTGGCGCTGAGGTTGATGCGTCCAAGCCGCAAATCATCCAGCACGTCTTCGAGTTCGTGGGACAGCTGCCCCATGCGGCTCGCGCCGAATAGCCCCGCGAGACCTTTCAGTGTGTGTACCGCACGGAAAGCCTCGTTCACCAAGGACGGATCACTACGGCCGCCTTTCTCAGCGGCGTCGAGGCTCAGCAGGCTGCGGCTGAGCTGCTCGATGATCTCTTGGGCCTCGCTGAAGAACTCCTCGCGGGCCTTGTCACCGATTTCAGCCACCGTCCTTACCTTGGTCGGCCTTGGCCGCTTCCAGCTGCTTGATGACTTCTTGGCACAAGGCCTCTGGACTGAACGGCTTCGCCAGGTATCCGGTGGCTCCGAGCTTGAAACCGCGCTCCATGTCCTTCTCTGATTTCTGCGTAGAAATGAGCAGAACTGGAGTCGCGCGGTGACGCTCGTTCTTGCGCATGAACTGCAGCAGTTCGAGGCCATTGATATCGGGCATGTTGATATCGGTGATGACCAAGTCGTACGGGCCGCGGGGCAGCAGCCGAAGCGCGTCGAAACCGCTTCCGGCTTCAACCACCTCGACCTCCTCCAACTGCGGCTCCGACTCCAGCGCGCTGCGCACGAAGGAACGCATCGACAACGAGTCTTCGACCACCAAGACGCGCATCATTTCTCTCCCTTGGGCTTCTCCGCCGCAGCATCGGCGGCTCCAGCGTCGGGTGGCGCGGGAGGTTCGAGCTCGTAGTTCTGCATCAGCCAGTCTTCCAGGTCACTCCACAGCTGAGGCGCGTCTGCGCCCACGTGCTGTGCCGAGTGCCGCGAAGTAGCGTACTCCTTCAGGGTGCTTTGGCGCGCCATCTTCACAGGATCCCAGTGGTGTGCGGAGACATTGTCACCATTCCCTGACGCGAAAAAGGTGGGCAGGCTGCGTACCTCTGCATAGGCGTGATACACGTCTTGGCCCTCCAGGCGCGCGCCCGGGCACACCAGGCCAAGCGCAGCCACTTTGGGCTCGTGCGCCGCGACCTTCGCGATCAACGTCGCACCAAGCGAGCTGCCAACGAGCACGATGTGATGAGGTTCCGCGCCCTTGAGGCCGAACTGGATGGCTGCCTCGATGTCCTTCTCGAGGTCGGGGATCTCCTTCTTGGTCATGGCTCCCCAATCGAGCACCATCCCGCCCGCCGCGGACTTGCTGTCTCCGTGACCCCTCAGGTCGACGTTGACGACACGGTACTGCTTGGGAGCAACCGCCAACTTCTCGAGTAGTGGCGCCCACTCGTGACGGTCACCCTGGAAGCGGTGAACCAAGACCAGAAGCGGCGCGGTCTTCGACGCTGCAGGCAGCAGGTCGGCTTTGAGTGGCACCGAGTCCGCTGCCGCGAAGCTGACCTCCTCGAGCTTGGTCGCCACGGGCCCAGCGCCGGCACTCGCAGAGCTGACTGCCGCGCTCTGGCTGGGTTTGGGGGGGAGGTGCTCTTCCTCACAACTGCACCCACCACCAAGCAACGTCGACACGAGGACCAAAGCCACCGAAGTGAGGCCACGTCGGGGTCTGCTGCTCACGCCCCAGAGCTGGATAAACCTGCGCATTCGCAGGAGATGTTAGCCTGGAAGCGGCTCCGTCCCCAGCCTCGATTCCGCGCCACGAGGCAGCTCCAGGCACACTTGAGCGCCGCCTTCAGGGCGATTTTCGGCCCACGCCTTGCCGCCGTGGGCCTCGGCGATCCGACGAACCAGCGCCAGACCAAGGCCCAAGCCACCTCCGCGACGGCGGTGAAATGCCTGAAACGCCCGTTCGAGCTCATCCTCGGGAAAGCCGGGCCCAGTATCGAGAACGCGGACGAGGAGCGCGCCCTCAGCCGTCGGTTCGAGTTCGATACGTTCCACTCCCCCGGCGTGCCGACGAGCGTTCTCGAGCAGATTGGCCAAGGCACGCGCGATGAGCGTCGGGTCGACTCGCACCTCCGCCCGCTCGGTCGAGTCGACGATTGGCACTTCGTCGAGGCCCGCTCGCTCTCGCGCTCGCTCGACCAAGTCGGAGAACGCCAACGTACGCGGGTCGAGCTGCTGAAAGTCGAGCCGGGAGCTCGCTATCAGCTCGCTCATCAGGCGATCGATCTCCAGCACCTCCTGCTCGACGTCATCCAGCAACGGACTCTCCGGGTTCTCACGCAAGAGCTCGACGAGAACCCGCAGGCGCGCGAGCGGCGTCCGGACCTCGTGACTCACCGCCGCGAGCAACTCCTTGTGCTCTTGAAGTTGGCGCTCGATGCGCCCGGCCATGTGATCAATCGCCTCGGCGAGCACACCGACTTCTCCCGCCTCCCGGGGCGTGAGGTGGGTGCGACTCGAGAGCTTGCCTTCACCGATTTCCCGCGCCGTGTCCACCAGCCGGCTCAGCGGCAGCGTGAAGCGCCGTGCGAAGAAACCCGCGGACATCCACAGCACCATGGTCGCGATGCCGAGCGTGATGAAGAACGTCCTCACCGCGTGAGGAGGCGCGTGACTCCGCATGCAAACGTTCGCCGCGCCGAGCTGGCCCCGAGAGTCGTGAATCGCCGCAACCATGTCTGGGTCATCGCACTGACCACTCGCGTCCACGACCCGGCCGCTCGCGTCGACCAGAACGATATCTACGCGGAAATTTTTTACCATCGAGCGCATCAACGCGGTGCGCTCCGCGGGTCGATCCCAGACCCGCGTGAAGCTCTCCCCCACAAACCTGGAAATTCCCGTCTGCTCGGCCTTCCAGGGAGCCGCGCCGCCAACCAGCAGGCGCCCAGCCGTACCCGCGACGAACATCATCAAGAGCAGCGTCATCCCCAGCCAGAAGAACAACCTGCGATGCAGGCGCGCCTTCAGCCAGAACCCCCAACGCCCTCCGTAGTGCCAGTGTCCATGCGCGTGAGCCCACGGATGGTGCGCCCAGGGCCCGCGCTGGAAGCGCTGCATGCGTTCCAGGCGGCGGCGATGTCTGGTCTCGCGGTCCTTCATTGCCGTTCACACCACCTGGTCGACCGCGATCGCGCGCACGTTAGGCCCCCACTGCATTCGCAGCGAAGACGTAGCCGACACCTCGGACCGTGCGGATACGCTCCTTACCCAAGCTACCGAGCTTCTTTCGCAAGTGGGAGACGTGCACGTCCACCGTCCGCTCACCAACCGCAACGTCACTGCGGCCGGCTTCATCAAGCAAGCGCCCGCGAGGGATCACCCGGCCCGGGCGTCGCATCAGCGCAACCAGCAAATCGAGTTCGAGTCCCGTGAGCTCCAGCCACTCGCCGTCCAGCTCCGCGCGCCGCTCGGCAGGGAAGACCACCAGGCCATCGATGCACAATCGCTCATCGCCCAGCTCATTGCGCACCCGCCTGAGCACCGCTCGGACGCGCGCCAGGAGTTCACGAGGACTGAAAGGTTTGGGTAGGTAGTCGTCAGCCCCAAGCTCGAGTCCCACGACGCGATCCGTCTCGTCGCCCTTGGCCGTGAGCATGATCACTGGGATGCTATTATCCTCACGGATCCGCTTGAGCACCTCGAGGCCATCCATCCCAGGCATCATCACGTCGAGCAACACCGCATCGTAGGCGCCGCGCGCAAGCATGCTGAGTCCCTGGCGGCCGTCCGCAGCGTGCTCGGAAGTCACGCCGTTTTGGGCGAGAAATCCCTGCAAGAGCTCGTACAGTCGCTTGTCATCATCGACGATCAGTAGCTTCACGGAGGCTCCAACAAATCAACTAGCAGGGCGCCCGCGGCGCCGCCAGGCAACGCTCAGGCAATCGAGCGCTGCCGTTGGACGGGCGGCGTCACGGGCTGAGCGGCAGCGCCGGCAAGCGGTGAGTCACGGACGCGCCGGGGGCGGCGGCGGACCTGGAGGTGGAGGCGTCGTCCAGTACGGCGCTTGCCACGGCCCGTAGCCCCAGGCGTCAGCGCGTGGTGGTCGGTAGTCTGGTGTGGACTCAGCGCGGCGCCGGTCAGCGGCGTCGAGGCACACATCCGCGACGTGTCGTTCGAAATAGCTGCGACGCATGTCGTGGTGGCGGTGCATGCGAAACGCCATGCTCGCAAAGCCGCCAGCGAAGCCGAAGAAGGCGCCTAGCAACAACATCAGCTTCAGCACACGGTATCTCATGCGTCGCATCACCAACGCTCCTCTCTCTGCCAGCGACCGAACGGGAGTTCTCCGCGCTCGATCCACTCGGCGAGCTGCGCGCGCTGGCGCTCGTCCAGTGCAGCGTGGGTCCGACTCAAGGCGCCCACGCCCGTCTTACGGAACTCGCTCAACAGGTCGTCGTGTTGCGCGAACAGCTGACCGAGACGTTCGACGTCGAGCTCCTCGGCTCGCAACGCGGCAGAGATTTCCTTGCGGCTATCCATGAGCTGACTGCGCAGCTTGCGGCCACCATCCATGACCTCACCGATCGCCGCATGCAGCTCCCGCTCCTGACCAGGGCTCGTCTCCAGGCGCTCGAACACCCGCCGCAGCGCCATGTCCCTGAACCGACCGCCGAAGCCACCGCGATGATGGCGGTGGTGGTGACCACGTCCGCACCCATGGTGCCCGCCGGAGTGGTCTCCCCCACCGTAGGCGAACGCCATCCGGTGCCAGCGTTCGCGGCGCATCACCGCGAACAGGCCTGCCAAGCAGGCCGCTCCAAATAGAAATCCAAACATCGAGGCTCCTTTCATTGATTGCTCGATGCCTGGAGCTTGGGGCGGCCTGGTTAAGGCCAAAGCCTGGCGAATGTTAAGAAGTGTGTGACCGCTCAAAGCAGAAGAGCCAGGCGGCGTGCCTGGCTCTCTCAATCGCAGCAAGCTGCGCGCTCAGCGGTATGGGTTGAGCAACGGATCCTCCTTGGGAGGAGGCGGAGTCGGCTTCTCTTCCGGCGGCTTTTCTTCCGGCGGCTTCTCCTTGGTCTTCGCCGCCGCTGGAGCCCAGCGGTAGTATCCGCGCGGTTTCTTCTTGTCCTCGACCTCTTCGGCGCTCGCAGAAGGCGCCGCGCTGGGAGCAGCGCTTGCGCTCGCGGCGGCCGTCTCTTCGGGCTTAGGCTCGGGTGGGGGTGCCGTCGCTGGCGCCGTCTCGACCGGAGCAGACGAGGTG
>JAWKRD010000005.1:0-249645 GCA_041389805.1 Polyangiaceae bacterium
CACCCTGGCGAGGCTCGACCAGAAGCTCCCAAAGCGCCCCGAGCGCAAGAAGCCAGCGACCGACTCGACACCGCTGAACCACACTGGGTAGGGCGGCATCGCGAGGCTGACGTCTTGCTTGAGCAGGGCGACCAGCGCGTCCAGGTCGCGGGTCTCCCACGCTTGCACGAAAGCCGCGACGGTCGCTGGCGACGGTGGATCCGCCTTCGGCTCTACCCGTTGAACCAGCGTCCGTGCGCGATGCAGCGCGCTGTTCACCGCGGAAACGCTGAGCTCGAGGGCCTCGGCGATTTCCTCCGCCGACCAGCCCGCCACGTCCTTCAGCAGTAGCGCGGCGCGTTGCTTGGCGGGCAGTCGCTGCAGCAGCTCGATGAAGGCCAGGGCGACGCTCTCGCGGCCTTCCGTCAGCTGCTCCGGGCTTTGAGACGCAGAACCTTGGGGAAACAACAGCGCGTCCGGTGCCGGGGCGATCCAGCGCTCGACATCGCTGGGGCCAAAGTCGTAGCTCGTGCTCGCGGCCCGCTCGAGCTGCGGCAGCGCGCGGCGCTTGCGCAGTGCCAGCGCGTTCAGGCAGCCATTGGTGGCGATGCGCATCAACCAGTGACCGAGCGGCGCGTCACCGGCGTAGCTCTCCCGCGCCTTCCAGGCGCGCTCGAAGGTGTCCTGAGTCAGCTCCTCGGCCTCGGCGAAGCCGCCGAGCATGCGGTAGCAGTGACGCAGGATCGCCGGGCGCTGCCTTGCAAAGCTGGCTTCGAGTTCTCCACCCACGGCACGAACGTACATACAGCAAGGCCGCGAGGAAGCGGAAGTGACTCGCTGCAGCCTTGCCTCTTGGCGCGCCCACAGGGCGTGTCATGCTTCGGTGATGCGCTCGTCACTCGCAGGCGTGTCCTGCTTGCTTGCACTCATGGTGGCTGGTTGCAGCTCGGAGGCGGGCTCGCGTCGCGGTAGTGTGGGTGGAAGTGGAGGTAGCGCGGGAACGGCGGGGGCCGCGGGCGCTGGCGGTACCGAGGCGCTCGATCCGCCAACTCCGCCAACAGCGGTGACACCGCCTCCGGTCGAGCTGCCACCGCGCCCGGCGGACTTCAGCCTGGGTCCGATGTTGGGCCCGCCGGGTTGGCGCCAGTCGACGGAGCCGTTCTGCTCACCGTGGGTGGGTAACGGGATGTTCACGTCGCTGTGGAGCACGCCGGAGGCGGTCTATGTCACCGTTGGCATCCACTGTTATTCGCTGATCGATGGTGCCCCTCAGGAGTACTGTTCGGCGCCTGGTGGTGCCTCCGAGTCGCTGTTCGTCAATCGGGGCGAGGGCTGGCAAGCGATTCACCACTACACTGACGTCGCCGAGATACGCAATTTTGGAGTTCAAGGCGATGCCCTGCTCTCGTTCGGACGCGAATCCGGATCTTGTGCCGTGGGGAAAAGCACGATGGACGGGAGCTTTGATTGCCTCGGCGGACGGCCGATCGCGTATTCAACAGGGGGGCTCGTGCGCGGTGACCGCGTCTTCCACTTGGGTACCGACTCGTTCTCTGACTACTCACTCTCGCGCTTCGCAAACGGTGAGTGGAGCGAAGTCAAGAGCTTCGAACGTCGCGACCACCCGGGAGTGTTGCTCGACTTGGGTGGCCCGCTCTTGATCGCGGGAGATCATGGCCTCGTGGTTGGCGTCGATCCGGAGAGCGGCACGACTCAGACCATCGCTGCCCCCCTCGGGAGGTACGAGGAGGGTGCCGCGCTACCCTGGGGATACGCATTGTTGAGCAATGACGCGAGTGGGTACAAACTTGTGCTGCACAGCGCTGCAGGGTGGAAGACGCTCAACCTACCAGTTGGGGACGATACGAAGCTGCGGGCTGAAGCCAGTTCGCTCTACGTCAGCTACGGAGACAAGCTGTATCGCGTGGACGAGACCGGTGAGTACGAGCTCGTGCTTGAACTGACGCAGGCGCGGATCGAGGACTTCCGGGTGAACTCCGACACTGAGATCTTCCTAAGCATCGAGTATCCCGAGCTTCAGCAGTACCAGTGCGGCCGCTTCGTGATGACCTGGTTCGACGGTAACCAGCTGCACCTGATGTAGCCTAAGGTTCCGCGAGCGTCGCCTCGAGGGATGTTTCCGTGAGGACACGCTTTGCATAGAGTGCCAGTCGCTCAGCCGAGGCCGTCTTGAGGCGGTCTTCGACCCACTCTGGAAGCGGACCAAACTTGAGTTCCAGCTGGTCGCGGAGCATCTCCGCTCGTCCCTCCGCGCGTCCTTGAGCCAGTCCTCGAGCTAGCCCGGTCTTCTCTCCTCGGTTCCAGAGGTCGTCTAGGGAACTCACGAATTGCTCTGCCATTTCGGGTGCCTCTCGGCGAAGTGTGTCACAAAGTGGCCCCCGCTGCTCGGGGGACGTGAGGGAAACAAGGTAGCTCTTTGAACCGTGAATCCGCAAGGCAGCGTCGCTGGGCCTGACCGATGTAGTGCTGCATCCGCCAAGCGATGAGAGGATCGACGGTGGATTGGTGCTCGACCAGGACGTAGACTAGGACTTCCCCTGGGTCGTTTCCAACTCCTCTATGGGCCGGCTTGAGACAGAGGGAAAACAGTAGGTCGCTGTAGTAGGGACGTAGCTCGTCATCCAGTCCACTAGGGTCTTCGAGTCGCAGGCTCTCCCAGCGCAGCAGGGCGATCAGACCCTTCGGTAGCCAGTGCCGGAGCAGGCCCTGGGCATTGTCCACCCGCCCGAACGTGGCGCGGAATAGTGCGTCGTGACTCGGGCGTTGCTCGGACACGGCTCAGGTATCGGCACGAGGCGGGAGTGCTTGCGCTTTCGAGCGGTTACGCGTCGGGGCCGCACGACCATTGCTGCCGCGCGCTGGCGCAGCTAGCAGTCACTGCTTGGAGGAGCGGAGAATGCGAAGCGTAGCTTTGGGGGTAGCCGTGTTGATGTTGGTGGCGTGCTCCAAGAAGGAGAGCGCCGACACGCCTCAGCCGGAGCCCTCCGCGGTGCCTTCGACCGGGACCGCGGTGACTCAGCAAGAGCGCCGTTCCAGGGAGAGCGCCGCACCGGTGCAGGCTGAAGACGACGGCTCCGAGTTCGAGGCGCTCAAGGGAGTCAGCGGTCGGTTATTTCCGGTTGGAAATGCAGTGGTGGCTTGCGGGGGGCAATGTACCTTTCCGAGTGATCCTCCCCCCCAAATGCAGATCGTCGAGAACGGCGTCGTGCGGGACGCGCCAGAGCTGTGGCCCGCAAATGCCTGGGCCGACTACGCGGCGGGGATGAAGAAGGAGGGCATCACCTCGACCGTGAGCTTCAGCGGGGAGTATCCGAAGCAGCTCTTTGCTCGGGGTTGGGGGGAGGGACGCACCGGAGAAGGCAACTTGCCCTCGGTGAAGTTCTTCGTGAAATACTGGGTGAACGGCGAAGACAGCCCGCAGCTCTTCACCAAGGCGGCGCCGCCTCCCAGGGAGTACGACGAGGCGCTCCTGACGCTGCCAACCAGCAAGCGCCCCACCGACACCTTCACATTTGGCGGCGGTGGGCCGCTGCTCGGTGCCGAGGCGAAATCGCTCTGGATCCGTGAGGCAAAGGACTGGGTTCGCAAGATCGCTCCCTGGGGTGACCGAGTGAAGTTGTGGCGCCTGGCGAGCGGGAGCACCCTGGCGCTTCAGGGGGCCGCCTACCTGATCTCCAAAAAAGGCGAGATCAGCGAACTAAAGCTACCCGTGAGCAGCGTTGAGAAGGTCGTGGACCAGGGCGGCGTTGCATACCTGATCGCTTCCAATCAGGTGCTGAAACCGAAACACCCGGAGAGCTTCAAGCTTGCACCGCCGGAGGAGCGCGTCGCCAGCCGCTCGATGACCTTCAAGAAACCCGGGGCCGAAGACGCGGGCGTCGACGGGGCTGCGGCTCCGCCCAGCGCGTCTCTGGAAGCGCCTGGTGACTTCAGCGATCAGTGCAAGACGCCAGTCGTGGTGATCACCAACAGCGCGGGTTACCTGCCGCGAGTCGATCAGCTCGCCGACTTGTTGCGCAAGCATGCCGATCAGGCGCTGAGCTACCCGCTGTTCAAGGTCACGTTCATCTCGGGTCAGCGGTACCTGGCGCGCGCTAGCGATGTCGCCTCCGCGAAGCGCTTCCTCGAGTGGGCCAACGGGGGCGAGCTCAAGGCGGAGCTGAAGTGCGTCGATATTGATGCATTGTTTCCGTCCGGCAAGGATGATCGCATGGACCGTGTCTTCATCCACCCGTGGTCTGGAGTCGAGATCGAGCTGCCGTGAGCATGGGAGCCGCATCCGCCCGAGGCCGCCCAGGCACCCGCGCCTGGATCCCCAGGAGCGTCGGCGTGGTCGCTGGGGGCGTGCTGCTGGTCCTTGGAGCGGCGAGCCAGCGCAGCTCTCACGCGGCCTCGGAGCGACTGAGTGAGTTGCCGCCGGTGGCTCACAATGCGCGCTGCGAGGAGTGCCACGCCGACGTGGCGCGAGAGTGGCGTGGCTCAGGTCACCAACTGGCGTTCACGCGACCGGAGTTTCAGCGTGCCCTGGTGCGAGAGCCGAAGCACGCCCAGGGCTTTTGCTCGGATTGCCACGCGCCAGAGAGCGTGACGGAGCGCAGGCTCGCGGGAGCAACAAAGGACGATGGCGTGAGTGTCGGGGCGGGGGCGCTGGGCGTTGCGTGTACGAGTTGCCATGCGGAACAAAGCCCGAGCGCTCAGGCGACGCGCGTTGGTAGCGGACTCGGGCGCACGGCGCCACACGGTTTCATGGGGACCGCCGGCGACGCCGCTTGCGGTGCCTGTCACGACTTCAGCTTTCAAGGCAAGGCGTCTAGCTTCGCGATGCAGCGCACACTGGCGGAGCATCGCGCCGCGAGCAGCGAGGCGACCTGCGTGTCCTGCCACATGGCGCGCTCCGCCCCTGTAGCCGGGGGAGCGAACACCAAGCACTGGAGTCACAGCTTCCCCGGCGGCCGCGATGCGAAGTTCGTTGCTTCTGCGTTGAGCGTGACGGCGAGCCGGCTCGAACCGGGGAGCGTGCGCATCACCCTCACCCCCCGAGACGTGACCCACGCGGTGCCCACCGGAGACTTGTTCCGCCGTCTGGCCGTGAGCGTCGAGTTGCCGGACGGCTCGAAGCTCGAGCGCTACTTGGCCCGCCACTTCGCTGACTCACCCCGTGGGCGGCGCGAGGTGAGCGACGATCGGGTGCACCTGACACCGCGGCAAGTCGACTTCGTGTTGCCTCGCGGCATGGTTGGAGCCAGGGTGCGCTGGCGGGTCAGCTACCAGCGGGTGGCCCACGTCGATCCCGACCGCGAAGGTGAAGCGACGCTGGATGGCTGGAGCTTGGTTGGCAGCGGAGAGCTGTGAGCGCCGCGAGCCGGCTGCGATGCCGTATGTTGCTTGGTTGCCGGACGGAAAAAAGTATCTCGATCTGAAACACTGCCAGCTCGGGTGCGCCCTGGAGCGTGAAGTCTAGCCCTGCGGTATGCTGGATTCGCCCACCGATCGATTAATGCTCGAACAAGCGGTTCCATCGGTCGGTGGTCCGAGTAGCCTGGCGTGGCTCCGCGCTCCCCTCGCGCGCAGCTGCTGCACATGGTCGAGCCCAACCTAGCTACGCTTGAAGCGACACATCCAAGGCTGCGCGCGCAAAGCGGTCGAGTAACCATCGGTCGCGCGGTTCCGACGGCGGAGGCAGATGAGCCTCCCTGGATCCCCGCGGGAACAGCACTCGGCAAGTACGCTGTGGTCGGGCGCGTCGGCGTCGGTGGCCTCGCGGAGGTGTATGAAGCGATTCACCTGGCGCTGCGCAAGCGTGTCGCGCTCAAGGTCATGCGCCAGGACCTGCTGCTCTATCCCGAAGCAGGCGTGCGCTTCGTTCGCGAAGGCGAGAACGCTTCGCTGGTGAAGCACCCGAATGTCGTCGATGTGTACGACGTTGGGGAGTTTCAGGGGGTGCCCTTCCTGGTCATGGAGTACCTCGAAGGCACACCGCTCAGTGGAATGTTGCCCGCTGGCCGTCAGCTGACTCTCGACTCGGTCGCGAATCTGATGCTCCCGATCATCGCCGGTGTGCGAGCGATTCATCAGGCGAACCTGGTACATCGAGACCTGAAGCCCGCGAACGTCTTCGTCGAGCGAGCGGGTCGACGGGTGACGCCAAAGGTGCTCGATTTTGGCTTGTCCCGCAGCATACAGGGAGCGGATCGCATCACCCAACCCGGGCTGGCGATCGGAACTCCGCACTACATGGCACCGGAGCAAGCTCGAGGTGAGACCCAGGTAGGACCTGAAGCGGATCAATACTCGATGGGGGTGATGCTCTACGAGATGCTCACCGGTTGCCTGCCTCACCAAGGGCTCAACGGAGTGAAATTGCTCCATGCGGTTGCCTATGAAGGGTTCGATTCGCCCAGGCTTTGGCGCCCTGATCTGCCTGAAGAGCTGGAGCAGGTCCTGCTGACTGCCATGGCGCACCAACCGGAGGCGCGCTTCGGGTCACTGGGGAAGCTGGCCCGCGCAATCCTTCCCTTTGCATCCGAACGCGCGCAGACCTACTGGGGCGCCGAGTTCGATGAACAGGCAACCGCGCCTCCGATTTCCGTGAGGCAAGAGGACCTGGGACGGGGCAAGCTGGAGCTCCCTCGAGCCGAGCTGGCGAGCCTGTGGGATGATGGCGATGATGACGTCACTGACATCACCCAGCTCCTGCCAGAGTTGCCGCCCGAGCTTCGACAGGTGATGACACGCTGGGAGCAGGCACGCACCGAGCGCTCGACGCCCGAACGCGAGCGTGCGGTTGCCCTGGCGAGTCAAGTGCGCGGCGCATGCGATACGTCAAGGCAAGCCGAAGCCCTCGTGTCGGAGCCGTCTCAGCCAGGTGGTGCAGAAGAGGCCGCGGACCCGTCGCCGGCGAGCTCCCGTGGTGCCTACTTGCGCCTCGGCATCGGGCTCGGTGTACTGATCGGACTCAGCCTGTGCGTGATGCTGACCATCCTGGCGCTGCGCTGACCAGAGCAGGTTTCGCATCGAGGATGCGGAGCACGACGCGAGCTCAGTCTCTCGCGCCAGGCTCAGCGCCATACGGCAAACAGCGCACGACCTCGGAGTGGCGCTCGCCACCTATGTGCTCGAGGACTCGTTCAAGCTCACCTCGCAGCGTCGCTGGATCCGTTGGGGAGTGGATTTGCTGGTCGAGCGCTTCGTCCCTGCCGATGAGCTCGGTCAGCAAGCGTTGCATTGCGGACATCGGGCGCTTTCCCAGTTGAGTCAGCGCGAGAGTGATCAGACCCACGTCGTGCTCCACCAGCTCTGGGCGCTTGTTCACTTCGAGCGCGAACTCGACGAAGTTGAAGTACTCCTGCAGCAGGCGTGCGCCATCCACGGTCGTGTCGCCGGCTTTCGCGTTGACGAGCCAGGTGCGGATGCGCGTGAAGAGCTGCTCAGTCACGACCCGGTCGTAGACGCGGAGCTGCGGGAAGCAGGCGCGGCTGCGCAACACAGCGAGAGTAGTCGACGCGTGGCGTAGCGAATCCCCGAGGTTCGGCACTTCGACTCGGCGCGACGCTCGGCGCAGTGCTGCGTACGCCTGGCGAGTCTCCAGCGCGACGTTGAGCTCGCGGGTGAAGAAGGCGCGATGAACTTCGCATCCGAGCATCAAGCAGCAGTGCTGATGAATGATGCGCAAACTGCGAGATGCTTCGCGGTGCGCCTTCCCGGCGAGCCGGATGGCTCCCCACGCTTCACTGATGGATTCTGCCGATGCGAGCTCGCGCTGGAGTGCATTCAAGGCGAAGCGGCCGACGAACGCGGTGTCGCCGATGTGCGCCATGCCCGAGAGCTTCGACTCTTCGACGCGTTCGGCGATGCCACCCAGGCAGGCGCTTGCTGAGGCGAGGATGCCCCGAGTGTCCGCGAGCAGTACCGCGATGCCTTCGCTTGCCGCCAGCTGGTCGGCATCGGTGGTGGTGAGCCGCTCCAAGACTTGGTCGACGCTCCACTTGATTTCCGCGCACAGGGCGCGCGTGTCGCCGCTAGCCGTGGGCTGGTCCATAGCTGCGACTCGGAGGGGATTGGCGGTCATGGCTATGCTTGACTTCGAAAGCGCTGAGGGCGTTGCCCGCCCCCAGCGCCGCAAACTCAGAGGTTGATCGCGGTGTCGACCTGGGCGAGTTCCATGCGTGCGAGCGCCAAATTGGACTTCGCGCGCGTGGTGACGAGGTAGAGGAACACCGCCGGTCGATTCCGAAGCGGACGGATGATGTGGTACTGGTCCTTCAGGGTGATCAGGATGTCTTCCATCGTGTCGCCGAGGCCGAGCTTCTTCATCGCACGGCGCTTCGCGGATACGACCTCGGTGTTCAACGCACTCGCCAGCTCGAGCTGATAGTCACCACCTCCTTGCATGCCGAGCACCATGCCGGACTCCGAGTCCACTAGGGATGCGCCGACGAAGCCGTCGAGCGATTCGAGCTGCTGCAGGGATTCATTGATGTTTGCCATTGAGAAGATCTCCTTGAGGTGGTGAGTGGTTCTGGCGCGTCGAGTGCGCGGTGAGCCGATGTATTGTTCCAGGAGTCGAATGCTGCGTTCGAGTGCGCGATCCAACGGGTAGCGACTGCGCGCCTGGACCAGCAAGTGCAACGCCGCCGAGTACTCACGCTCCGCCAGGAAGCTCAGCAGCAGCCTGTACTCGTTGCGCGCTTCGGCGCTCGCCATACCGCGTCGATCGTCTTGTGACCGCACCAGTGCTGGAACAACAGAGTTCATCGTTTGAGAGGGACCGTGAGAGGAAACGGCCCGAGCAGGTTGGTGGTTGGTGAGGTGTCGTCTTCTTACCAACCGTCAGAGTTAGTTTGTTCCCCGGGGAAATCGATTTCCGAGACGTACGGCGTGGATCGGGGACTGCGCTCGGGACGCAGGTGTCGGCACGTTGCAGGGAGCATGCCGCCCGAACACGCGCGCAATCGCAGGAGCTGCAGCACCCCAACTGTCGCTTGCGCGCGACAGTTGCAGTGCTCCACCCACGGTGCTCGAGTGTCCTGGCGTATGAACCAGCTGTGTTGTTCGGTACCTGCCCGGGGTTGTGAGCCGGTTCCGTGCGAAAACGAAAGAGGCGAACAGGAGTCGCCTAAGGCTAAGGGATAGTAACCGGCCTAGCGCCCGTCTTGCTATATGGAAAGTGGCGGAATCCGACACCCGTACGAAAGTACGTGGCTCCCCGCCCCGGGGGCCGATGGGTCTATGGTCTCCTCGCCTGGAAGCGCTGTTTCCGTATGGGTTTTTACGGCGAGTTACGTCGTGTCCGGTTTGTCCAACGGCTGTCCGGCGCATCCAACGTACTGGCCAGTACGTTGGACCGCACGGCGTGCAGCCCTGGCGGCGCAGTCGGGATTGGGTTTGGGGGGGAGGAGCGTTGTAAACACCCAGGGGGAAACCGGTGCGACTTCACTGCCTCTTGCTGCCGTTGATCTGCCTCAGCGCGGGCTGCTCCAGGTGCTCGTCGGAGGAGCTACCGCGCCCTGAAGCGAGCGCACCGCCGCAGCCTTCTGCGGGAACGGCGCAGAAGAGCGTCAGCCCGGTCTCGAAGGAGTGCGGCTCACCCCAAGAAGAGCGGGAGTGGGATTTCGAGGCCTTTCAGGGGCCGAAGGGGCGCGTGTTTTCATTGCAGCACGCGGCGTTGATTTGCGCCGAGCCGTGTACTTTCCCTGAAGCCGCGCAACAAAAGCTGTGGCTGGTGAAAGGGGACACCGCGGAGCCCGCGAATGCGTACTGGCCGAGCAGCGTGTGGGGTACGTACTCCGCGGCGATGAAGCAGGCGAAGCTCAGCACCCAGGTGACGTTCCTGGGTGATTACCCCGCGGAAGTACTTGCGTATGGCGCCGTGGAATCCCGCAGCGGCGAAGGCAACTTACCGCTGGTCAAGTTCGTGGCGGGTGCTTGGCAGCGAGATCATCGAGAGATCCCCAGCGACAAGCTCCCGCTGCCGCCGCGAGAGTACGACGCGGCGCTGCTCTCAGCGCCCGTAGATCGGAACCCACTCTTCGGGTTCACGTACGGAGCTGGCGCGCCGACGATGGCGACGAAGAACAACTTGCTCTTGATCCATGACGGCAAGCAGTGGACGACGAAGCCCGCAGAGTGGGGCCGCTACGCTCAGCTGACCCGCCTGGCTGATGGCAGCACCCTGGCGCTCGACCTGGATGTCTGGCTGATTTCAGCCAAAGGTGAGATCACGCTGCTCGACCTCGAAGGGCACCACGCGGAAACGACCGTGGCCATCGGGGGTGAGGCGTGGATCATGGGAGACAATCAGCTGAGTCGCCCGCGGGTGCGCGGCCGCTTCAAGGTCGCAGAGCTGCCGCAGCGTGTCCCTTCAGCTGGCGTATTGACCGTGACCGCGCCGATCAAGGATCCAAGCGAGTTCCACGCTCGGTGCAAGACGCCCCTCGTGCTCCTTCAACACAGCGACGGCCGCGACGTCTACGCTGGAGACCTGGCCGGCTTGTTCGCTGAGGATCCCGGCGAAGGCGCAGGGCTCGAGGCGTACCAGGTGAAGTTTGCGCTGGGAGATCGCAGCGCGGTGCAGGCCAAGGACAAGGCCGCGGCCGACCGCCTGCTGGATGTGTTGAAGAGCCACCAAGATCTCAAGGCTGAGCTCCGCTGCAGCGACTTGAAGTCGCTCTTGCCCAACCCGTACGCGGGCTCGCAATACCTGCAGCGCTTATTCATCCATGCTCGCTCGGGAGTGGTGCTCGATCTGACTTGAGCGCTACTCCGCTGGCGCCTCGACCTCCGCTGGCGTGCAGGTGGGTCGTTTCCGCGAGGCGAGTCAACACCACGATGCCGCGTCCAGCGGGCGCCTGGGTGGCGAGCTTCCCGAGTAACCTCAGTTATTGCCGCGTGTCGAGCCTGCAGTGCGAAGGCGGCGTCAGGGAGCGCCTGGTTCGAGCTGACAGGCGTCGCTCAGCTGCAGCACGTGGCGCTCGTCCACGGAGTCTTCCTTGGCGAAGCGCCCGGCCATCACGACTTGGCCCTGCGGGCTGACCACCAGATCGCCAATGAAGGCGATGCCTGGGCCGTCGATGCGATGCTGCCAGAGCGCTCGTCCGTTGCTATCCACGCGCAGCAAATTCAGCGCGCCGCCGTCGAGGTCGCGCAGCTCGGAGCTCAGGAGCACGCCGCCGCCTGGCATCAGGCGCGCCCGGGTGAAGCCCGGTGCCCCGGCGAGCTGCTCCGAGGTGTGGACCACGGTCTGCTTGATGTTTCCTTGCGGATCGAGGCGATAGCTGCGTACAGCTGGGCCCCAGCCGAGCGCAGACACAAAGAAGTCGCCTTCCGGCAGCTCGACGGATGCGGTGATTTCGGGATCTTCGATCTCCGGATCACTCAATGTTTGCACCCACTGGCGCTGGCCTTTGGCATCCAGACGCAGCAGCCGGCCAGGTCCGCTGCTGATGCCACCGGCTGACGGGCTGCCAGTGATCAATGCGCCGCCGTCGCTGGTCGGTGCCACGGTCCAGGCGGTTCCCCGGGCGTACTGGAAGGTGTCGCTGTACTCCCAGAGCAAATCGCCTGCGGAGTCGATCGCCAGCACCTTCACCGGGCCGCCGGAGCCGTTCAGCCAGGTCTGAGAGACGATCACGACGTGATTTTCGAACGCGTAACTGCCCACCACGCGCTCGTCGCTCGACTCACCCAGGGTTGGCGGATCATCGCCATACACATGGGTAAACCTCGGCTGACCGCGATCGCTCAGCCCATACACCACCACGTCCATATCCGCGCCGGAGTACACCTCTTGGGTGCCAATCAGCAACAGCGCGTCGTCCACCTCGTACACCCCGGCGGGCCACACGTCTTCATCGGTTTGGAAAGCGACCCGCCACTGGAAGCTCGCCTCGCCAGCGTGAAACTCCAGGGTCGTGCTGCGCGGGCTGCCGTCTCCATGGCCGACCGCCAGGAAGCCAGCTCCGGCTTTGCTGAGCAGGTTGACGCGCTGCCTTATATCCTTGCGGAACAGCTCGTCGCCGCGCCCGTCGAAGCGCTCGACGGAGCTCCAGTTGTTCTTGGTGGTGTACTGGGTCGCGACAACGGGGCCGTCACCAAACCACAACAGCGACTGTCCGGCGCGCTCGTCGAGTTGCTCATCCACCAGGTGCCACTCCTCGTTCGGATCACACAGCCCAGCTTGCACGCCCTCTTCTTCGCCGGGTTCGATCACGCGGCCGCAACCCAGCGCTGCGCACAACGCGCCGCCAAAGCAAGCCATCTTCAGTGCCGTGGTGTGACTCATCCTCACCCCCAAAATCCGAGCAGCCATGTCGTGCTTCGGTGATAGCCAAGTCTCCAGCTGGCGCCTACTCGCGTCCATTGGCTTTTGCGTATGGGTTTTGGGTGCGCTCAGCGGCTGTGGCTACGAAGCCGAAGGCCCCACCCTGTTCAACGCTACGAGCTTTCCCGTCCACGTGCGCGTCTGGAAGGCGGCGTGGGCGTGTGACACGCCATTACCTGAGAGCCAGCACTGGGAGCTGAGCGAGTGCCTGGAGCTCCCGCCAGGCATCGGCACGCTGCTTCCCGGGAGTTCCGACGGCGATGCCTGTGAAGTCGCCGTGGTGGAGAGCGACGGACTCGCCACGACCGCTGTGTCCTGGGACCGCGGAGTAGTTTGGGGGGGAGAGGGGCACGACCACCCCGACGACAACACCGTCTACCTGGAGCGCGTCGCCAGGCGGCTGTACCTCGTGAGCGCGCCGAATATCTCTGCGGAAACATACATCGGTGAGCTGCCCAGCGCCGAGTGTCCGCCATGAAGGCGTGTGTCGTCGCGCTGTCGGTGCTGGGCGCTGGGACCTGTTGCGCGAACGCGAGAGCCAGCGAGTTGAGCCACGAGCCGCTGGTCTACTCCGAGCTGCGGCTGGAGCAGCCCGTGCACCGCCCCGAGTACGCAGCGCAAGCTTCAGCCCGAACCCAGAACGGGAGCGACGCCGAGTCGCTGAGCTTCGAGCCGACGTGGCCGCTCGCATTCGGCGCGTCGTTTCCTGTGCTGGCGCCGCTGTTCATCGGCGTGCGCATGGGCGCCGGGGAGCTGCTCAAGGTGCGCGGCGGACCGAGCATCACGCTCTTCGAAACCGCGGTGGTGCCCCGCGTCGTGCTCCCAGTCTACCAGCGCCCCGAGAGGCAGCGAGAGTTCGCGTTTGCTTTCAGCATGCCGCTCGCGCTGCTGTTGCCGGTCTATGTCAGCGAGACGGACGCCGGGCGCGCCGTGACACGGGAGACGCGAGCGAGTGTCGGAGTCAGCGTCGAGTGGCAGCTCGAGTGTTTGTTCCGCTGGGACCACTCGGTGCTCAACTTTGGGCCTCTGTTTGCGCAGCGCTGGGTGAGCTACTCCGAGGTCAGCAGGCTGAAAACGCAGGCGGTGCAGGTGGAGCAGCGCTACCGGGCGCACTACGCTCTGTTCGGCTTGCACCTTGGGTACGGCTGGAGTTTCTGAGTTACTTCTTGTGCGGCTACTTCTTGCGTGCCTCGAGGTACGCGTTCAGGGCCTGGTAGTATTCGTTGCTCGCTTCATCCGTAGGGAAACAGGCGAAGGGGCGCTTCGGGGGTTCCTCGCCCATGGGGTTCTGCTCGTAGGCATCTTCGCAGGTGAAGCCCGCCGGACAACGCTTGGTGTCGTCGCACTTTTTGTGGCAGCTGATGAAGGGGCCGACGCCTGTCGCGTGTTCGTCGTCGGCGCACTCGCGATAGCCAGATGGCTCGCGGGTCTGACACTCGACGAACTCCTGGCAGCCAGTCTCGAGCCCACGCAGGCACTCGGGCTCCCAGGCGTCGCTGCCGTCGGCATCCGCGGAGGGTGAATCGCAGCTGATGCCATGGCTCGCCAAGATTAAGCCCGGCGTCAGCCGCGGTGGGCAATCGCACGCGGCTTTGATCAGCTCCGCAGCGCTGCGCTGGGGCACGCCCGCGAAGCGCGCGACAGCGACTGGCCTGGAGCCGCCCTTGGGCCACTTGGCGTGGAGGCGCACCAGGTAGGGGAACCAGGTGAACGAAGCGTCGAGCTTGCTGCCTTCGGTGAAGCGCCAGACGAGCTGGACCCGCCCCATCTCGCCGCTCGCCTTGGCTTGTATCCCTTCGGAAGCAGAGTCGACGCTCGCTCGCCACACTGGAGTGCCGAAGTAGCTCAGGCCCGTGCAGCGCACCCTCACCCAATCCCCTGCTTGCCGTGCCTCACAACCCAGAGCCGGACCGCCTGCGAGTTCGAGCTGCGCGCCCTGATCGAAGTCGCTGTCGGTGGGCTCGGCCGCCTTCGACTCAGCGCTGGGTGTCACCTCCGCGGGGGCGCTCACTTCGACCGGCTGAGGCGCCGGCTGTGAGCCACCGCAACTTGCCGCCAACCCCACAGCCACGCACGCCGCGCCGAGTGCTCGATACATCCGCGTGAGAATAGAGCGGCGTCTGCGTGCGCCGTTAGCGGATTTCGCAGTGCTGGTCGCGAACGATGGACGGCGACCTACGGCAGTCCCGTTGCGCCGCTGTCGCGGAGGCGGACAAACAGACCTTCTTCGTAGGGGATCTGTGGCGTGTAGTTCGCCATGTGTTCGCGCATGGTTTCTTCTCCCACCCAGCTGCTCAGTTGCGCGAGGCGCTCAATCGCGAAGCGCGCCTCGGGGAGCGGACCGGGCAGCTGCTTCGCGCTCAACAGGACCTCCGCGTATTTCACGATCGCTACGTGGTACGCGGCAGTCAGCTCCCGATCGCGTGCGGTGTTCCACGCGTTGGTGATCTTGGCGCGTATGGCTGCGGCCTTTGCGTGAAGATCGGGGTTGTCGCTCGCGTCTGCTCGCGCCAGCACGTCTGCCTGAAACGGGGTGAACAAGCGCAGGGCTGGCGCCTTGGCTTCGCGCAAGCTGGCCCCGAGCGCGTCGTACAGCGACGCTTGACGTAGCCGCAGCGTGACTTCCCACTTGGCGCCAGGTTGCCCTTCGAGCAGTTGCTGTAGCGCTTTGTACCAGGCCTTGGCGTCTGCGGCGTAGCCGCGAAACGCCTGGAACACCTGGGTCACCGAGCCTCGAAGCTGCTGGTGCCCCGTCTCGCGATCGAATTCCGCACGGATGCGCGAATCGATGCGTGTGTACTCGCGTTGTCTCGCGACATCCAGCGGGGCGCCCGAGGGAATGGGTGACGGGTCGAGAGGTGCCAGACCAAGGCGCATCGGAACGCTGCACAGCGCGAGGCGCTCGCTGGTGCTGACCGCTTCGCCGCATTGAGTCGGGGTGCCCTCCATGCGGATCAGCTGCGTGCCAGGGTGCGCCGCGGCGCGCGCTTCGGGGTCGAACCACGAGGTGTTGCCGAGCGCCGCCGCAGAGCCTGACGCCAAGCTGAAGCCACCGACGTCGATACGCGTGATGTAGTGGGTCGCGCGCGAGCAGCTCGGACCTTGGAAGTCCTTGCGCTGGAGTTCATGCTTGGTGGAGAGGTCGAGCTGGCCAACGGCCATCGTATCCGTACGGAGCGCTGACCCTTCGAGGCGTGGGGCGGCATAGCTCGCTCCCAGCGGGAACTTGCCGAACAGCTCTGGCTCCCCAGCCGCGATGCGCGCCTCTCGCTTGAGGAACGGCCGGTATTCGTAGGGCAGCGCTTCCGCCACGCAGTCGTCCAGCACTTCCAGCGTCACCTCACAACCCTGGGTCTCGTACCGCACGGCAACGGCGTGCTCCAGGTGGTTCATCTGGAGCGCGGCGCGGGGCTTGTCTGCCAACACCAGGAGCGGCTCAGCTTCTGCTTGCACCGCTGGGCAGTAGGGCGCCTTGGGTGGCGCTTGAGGCGGCGGCGGATGCGCGCAGCCACCTAGAGAGAGAGCACCACTCAGGCCGAGTACCACCTTGCGGATCGCTGAAGCGCGCATCAGCTGCATCTACCACGGGAGCTTTGGAGCCGCCGTGGCTCCCTGGGTGAGAAGTTGATGGCGGTTCAGCGCAGACCCGGGTCGCAGGTAACGCCGGTCAGCTCCATCCCCGCGCACCCGAGGGAACCAGAGGAATTGAGCAACGAGAGATGCGGCAGGCTGAGCAGCGTCGTCTTGCTTGCCGGCGTCAAGTCGTTTGAGCTGAACACCAAGCGGCGTAGCCCCTGGAGCTTGGCAAGCTTGGCGAAGGCCGCGTCGTCGAACTGGACGAACATGAGCGAGAGCGCGCGCAGGTTGGTGAGGCGTGCCAGCTCCCCGACCGCGGAGCTGTCGAGGATGGTGTAGCCGAGGTCCAGCACGCGTAGCGATCGGGGCAGTTGCCGCGCGGTTTTTCCGGTGATGCGGGTGTGATTGAGGTTCAAGCGGCGTAACTCGTTGAACCGAGCCAGCGTCTCTGCGACTTCGTCAGTGAGAGGGAGCCCTGCGAGATCGAGCTCGCGGAGCTTCAGGCTTCTCAGAAGCTTGATGCCAGCGTCCGTCACCCTGGCTTCGGAGTCGAGCGTCAGCTTCTCGAGTTGCTCGAAGCGCGCGACTTCCTGCATGCCCTTGTCAGTGACTGAGTCGCCTAGCTCGAGCTCTGCTAGATGCTTGAGCTGAGCGAGCTCCTTGAGGCCGTCATCGTTGATTCCGCGAGGGATCCGTAGGCGCTTCAGACTGCTCGCGGCGACCAGGTGGTGGACTCCCCGATTCGACACGTTCACGGATTGGGTGCTGAACGACTCCAGGTGCTCGAGGCGGCTCAGGTGTTGCAAGTCTTGATCGCGGATGGCGCCGGCCGCCGTCAGTTCCCGTAGCTCCTTGAAGGTGTCGAGGGTCGCGAGGCTGGGTAAGGCTCCCAGGTCCATGGAGAGCGACTTGAGCCGCGTCAGCTCGGTCAGGGGCGTGGTGTCGTCGTGATCTCCAGCCAGCCACAGTCGCTCGATAGTCTTGGGGAGCCGCGGGAGCGTCCGGCTCGTGTTCCATGCCCTGGTCAGGGATAGCCACCGCAGGCGCTTGAACGCACTCCAGTCGAGTTCAACCTCACTGGCGAAGTCGTCTAGTCTGAGCCCGTCGATGTAGCGCAGCTGGCTGAGCGGCTTCACCTGGTGACCCACTCCGCGATCGACTTTGACCAGCACTGGGTGGCGCTTCGCGAGCGCTTCGACTTCGCTCAGCACGCCTTCATCCAGGGTCTGCAGCAGGATGCTGACGGGACCACTGACCTGCTGAAACGCCGCTGTGGCGTTCGGTGCGCTGGTCGCGATCGAAACGACGCGACTCCCCAGGTAGATCACGCCCGGCGAGTGGCTCTCCAGGTCGTCCAGTTCATCGTCGGTGCACGGGACCTCGATACCGTACGCCGAGTTCCTCCACGTCGGAGCGACGAACCGGGGCGCCGGCTCTAGCTCTGGAGTGGCCGCTACAACCACCGCGGGCGCTGCATGCTGCCCGCCACAAGCGAGAAGCAAGAGCGCTGTCAGCAGCAGCGCAGCATGGCGTGAGGCGAGAGGCACGATGAGCCAAAGGGTACACGCTCTCGGCTTGCTGGTGGGTCGCTTGGGAATGGCAGCGTGGCGTGCGCGTTCTCTACCAGCGGGAAACACCTCTGCAGCTGAAGCGCGCTATAGGGAAACAGGCGAAGGGGCGCTTCGGTGGTTCCTCGCCCATGGGGTTCTGCTCGTAGGCATCTTCGCTAGAGCTTCCTCAGCGCAACGGTCACGGCACCCGGCTGCCCCGGTAGCCCGTTCTGTGCACCTGCGTTTTCTGGCCCGATGCTACCGCAACTATCCTCGCGGATCGTGATCTGAGTCGCGGTGATGGCGTAGTCACCCGAGTCTGAGGAGACGAACGTGGTGTACGTACCAGGGCGCGCCGGGAGCGCGTACAAACCGGTGCAGTCCTCTCCCCCGGCGTAGCTGATGGTCTCGTCGTAGTCGCCTTCCTTGATCTCGACCTCCGCGTCGCACAGCGACTCCAGCGTTTCCGCGTCGATCACGTACACCGCAGGTTGCACCGAGGACGCCTGGCAAGTCTGGTCGCTGCCGCAGCCGCAAAAGAACACAGCGCTGATGCTGATGCTGAGCGCGACCGCGCTGTGCAGCTTCGTGCTTCCCATGGTTCCCACTCTACGGGGAAATCTGCGTCAGCACAGCCGCGGGATGGAGTCGGTTGTCGACAGCCCCGTCGCGCTGCCTGGAGCGGGGAGTGGTTAGAGTTCCACGCTGCCGTTGTTGCAGATGGGCCCGCACTCCGGCCCGTTGGGCTCTACCCGCGAATAGGTGATCTCGTTCACCGCTTCATCGACGACCACGACGCCATTGCTCGTCATGACGAGGTGGAAGTGACTGGGTGCGCGCGGCAGTGCGACGCCGCGCACCTGCCCGCCAGAGACCACGACTTGCGCGGGCTCCCAGCCGCCTTCGATGCCCGTGCAGGTGAAGGCGCTGCCCTGCCCCTCGCAGTGGAGGGTTTCGTCATCTAGCTCGAGGGTGACGCTGTACGCCTCTGCCGCGCTGAACGATTGCGCTAGGTCGATTGACAGGTGATCGTCGCAAGCAGCTAACGTGCAGGCTTGAGTGGAGTCTCCACAGCTCCACAGACCCAAAAGACCAAAAGCGAGTATAAGTCGGTGCATAGTCAAGGCCTCCTCAGAGCAGGATCGCACGCTTTGGGTTGGAATGCCGCAAGGACGTTGCGTGCGGGCCGCTCGCTTTCGTCGGTGGCCAGTGCCCGCGCTGAGCAGCCTTCATATTCCATGTAGAATTTAGTGTGCCAACTGAGGAGCGCCTGGATGCAGCGCGTCGGCTCGTACCTCGCAAGACTACCGGAGTCCTGTGAGAGCGATCCCGAGCCACGTTCTATTGCCAACGCTGGCCGAAGCGCAGAGTCGTAGTGTGGGTTTGGGGGTGAGGCGCACTGAAAGCCTGGGAAGCTTTCGTGGAGGTGAACCATTGGTTCACTGGTGAACCAGTCATTCACGCTGACTAATTTGCCCTAAGCTGCGGTTTCTCATTCTCCACGCGGTGGATCCACTGCTACGATTTGCTCATGTCGTTTCCGCAAAGTAGCGCGTGGCGCCTGGTCATGCTGGCTTCCATCCTTGGCTTGGCGGTGACGAGCTGTACGAGCGATGACGCCGGAAGTGGTCAGCAGTCGGCAGGTGGAAGCGCGGGATCTGGCGGCGCGAGCTCCGGCGGCCAAGCTGCGGGAGGCACCGCTGGGACGGGCGGAACCAGCGTCGGAGGTTCTAGCGGCGGAGGAACGGGTGGCAGTGCGACGGGTGGCAGTGCGACGGGTGGCGCTGCAACTGGGGAAATCGGACCCGACGCGGCCGAGTGTCAGGATTTGACGCCGCTGCCTACGCCATGTGAAGCGACTGGGAGCGGGCGTTGCCTCTACATCGATCCGCAGCTTGGCGACGACACCGCCGGAGACGGCACGCAGGCCCATCCGTGGCGCACCCTCGCAAACATCGTCTCCTACTACGGCACGCCTGGCGAGCAGGGCAGCACTCCAAAGCCGAGCTCCGCGACCACCCTCGCCCCCGGAGACGTGGTGTACCTCTTCGGTGGGATGTACTCGAGCGTCTACAACTATCAAGGGTATGAACAGGTCGCGCGATTCCGCGGGGTAAGCGGAACGGCGACCGATCCCATTCGCATCAAGGCCTATCCAGGACAGGGCCCGGTGATTGACGGCAACGCCCAGGGCAGCGGCATCGTCCTCGCGCAGCTGAGCCATTTCGAGCTCGAAGGCCTGGAGATCAAAAACACGTACGGCCCGGGAGTCCGACTGGAAGAGGCCGACGAGATCCGGCTCCACCGCCTCCACGTGCACGACGTAGACGGCATCGACAACGACAACATCGCCGGGGTGTACGTGGTCGGCAGCACTTCGGTCGAGCTGAGCTGCTCGAACCTCCACGACAACTACGATCGACACCCGAACGGCGGCAGCGCGTCCGAGAACAACAGCGACGTCGTGTTGTTCGGTGGCGGCGGGATCCGCGTTCACCACAACAAGCTCTGGCAGTCCCTGCCCGCCAGCGCGCCGGTGACCGGCGGCTGCATCAAGTACAAGCACGCCGCGACCCTGGTCAGCGCGAGCTTCGAGGTCGACCACAACCTGCTCTCGAACTGCAAGTTCTTCGGGGTGGGGACCGGCACCCAGCACACCCACGTGCACCACAACCTCATCACGCGCGGTGAAGGGATCGTGAGTCGCGACTTCGGCGGCCCCACTCACCAGACCGATCAGCTGTTCGAGCACAACACCCTCTATCAGTCCACGCTGTCCTTCTACGCGACCGATGGCTACGCCAACGGCGACTTCGCCGATCCTTCGCAGTTCGAGTTCCGTCGCAATATCATCGTGCACGAGTTGCCCCAGCCTGGACAAGAGCGCGCGACCGTGTTGATTAGTCCGTACGGAAATGATGCGCTGTTCGACAAGACCGTCCCGGCGCTCGCCTTCTCCCAAAACTGCTACCTGAACACTTCAGGCAGCGTCGCCTTCTCGCTCTTCGCCGCCGGAGGCAGCTGGGGCGACAAGGGCGGCCTCTACTCCCTCACCGAGTGGCAAGCGCTGGGCTTCGACACCGACTCCCTCGAGACGGATCCGAGGTTCGTCGCGCCCCAGAGCGACGACTTCCACCTCGCCGCCGACAGCCCCTGTGCACAGTTCGGCGCGTTTGCGCCCTAGCGGAGCGCGAATCGCATCGCCGAATCCCGCAACTGAGCGCAAGTCGAGAGCTGCTCGAGGTAGCGAGCACTCACGTCGGCAGCATCCTTTGGTTTCTGGGACGGGTTTGGGGGTGAGGTGCGTTGAAGTGCGGTTCTGCGCGGTGGGTGCTCGCGCGCTGAGGTGCTCTAAACTGCGTGCGATGCCCCGAAACCGCATGGTCGCGGTCGCGAGTCGGGATGAAAACGCGGGACCTTCCGGTTCACCTGAATGCGCGGTCGAGCTTCGCGGCAGCAAGCCAGCGACGAAGCTCCCTTGCTCCGGCAAGTGCGCGAACGGCGAGGTGAAGCATGCGCATGCAACTCAGCAGCAGGACGACGTTCCTTGCGAAGATCCTTTTCCCCGGGGTATGGCTTTCGATGCCAACCGTCCTCTCAGTCGTCATGCTTCTGGAATGGAATCGCGGGTTCTTCGTTACGGCAGGCTTTGCTCTCGTGGGCTTCGTATTCTTCTCATTCACGAGCTTCCCACTCAAGGAAGTCATCGCGAGAGACCACGGCCTCTATGTCAACAACTTCGTTGAGGTGGTGTTCATCCCGTACTCCCAGGTGGCTAGCGTCTCCTATTCGTACTTCAACCAGCGGCGCGTCACACTGACGCTCAAGTCGCCGTGCCGCTTCGGAACGGAGATCGTGTTCCTGCCGTACATATATTTCACGTTCTACGGCCTGCGGGAGCACCCGGTAGTCGAGTTCCTGCGGGTTCGGTGCGGGTGAGTTGCCGTGGGGATTGTAATTTAGCTTGGGAGCACTGGTCGAGCTGCTGGCGTTATCTCAATCGGGTCCCGTTCCGACGTGAAGTAGAGCTGCGTCTCTAGCGCGGGGCGGTTGCGCGCAGCGTGAACTGGCCGTGTGGATTCGACCAAGAGCTTGCGTAGCTCCCGGTCGAAGTCATCAGGACCCAGGCGACCTTGAAGCACCTTTTCCGCGAGCTTGACGCTCGTGTCGTTTACTTCCACAAGGAACTGATCGACGCGGTCGAGCCCATCGGTCGGGTAGAACAGGAAGCGACCCCCGTCCCAGTACTCAATCTGCACGAAGTACCAGTCCTTCTTCTGCAGCGGTAGCAGGCGCTCGAACTCCGCCCACATTTCCTCCGCTACACGGACGTCCAGACGCACCACGTCCCGGAAGCTGTGGGTGTAGCCATCTTTGTCGACCTGGGTGGTCCACGGGTTGCTCTGCTTCACTTGGATGGGTTTCCTTGGCGGTGGGAGGAGGGTAACAGCTTCTGAGACCGCACGGTCGGTCGCTTTCACCCTACGGGGGAATTGTCAAAGGGACCGATGACTGGCATAGACGCACGCTATGCGCATTCTCCCCTCGCTTATCGCAGGGGTCGCCTGCGCACTCCTCACCTTCAGCTGAGTGCGAGACCAAGCCGCTCTACCATTGCTTTGGAGTCAGCTGCTACGAGTTCTACTCCGGGGTCGCGGCCAGCGCTGAACGTGCGGCGTGCGCTGACTTCGGCTCAGGCATGCAGGCGGGTGGCTGCCCTGCGGAGTACTCGGACTGTTGCATCGACATTGAGGGCTACAACGACTACCCAAACGGAACCTGCAAGACTCCCGGAAGCTCAGCGTCGCTGAAATCCAGCTGCGTTACTGAGACGAGTTCGGAGCCGAAGAAGTGGTTCGGCTGATATTACCGCGGGGCAATCAACATGGGTTGGAGAGGCGCACCAGCGCGTTCTCACCCCCCGCAGCTACCCTTGGGTCCGCAGAAGGTGTCCGCTCCCGCGGGATCGCGGCTCGGACCCAAACAGCACTCTTCGTCCGTCGAGCACGCCCTGTTCTCGCCCGTACACTCGCAGTAGTTCGCACCATGTTCCAGCAGGCAGCTGCCGCGGCACGTGCTGGAGTTGCAGCAGGTGGCGACCGCATCGACGCTGGAAGGCGGCTCGGGGCACGGGCCCTTTCCGCACGTTCCGTCAGGGACGCAGGCGATGGTAGTACCGTCGCCGCAGCACTCTTCCCCAGCCTCGCAGCCCGGGCCATCCCCGCAGCGGCACGTGGTAGCGTCGTCGTAACAAACCCCCCGGCACGCTGCCCCACGGCAACAATCTACAATCACGTTGGAGTTGGCGGCACTGGGTCGACAATCGAAACACTCCTCAGGCTTCATGCAGGTGGGCCCCGGAGAGGGACCACCCGGACCCCGAACGCAGCAGACCTCTCCTTCGCTGCACGCACCGGGACCGTTGTATTGGGTGCCGTCCCACTCGACGTCACCGCAGTCGCAGCGCAGCACCCGTTCGGTCGCAGTGCCACCGATACGACACTCGCCGCGACAAACTGGGCCGAGGTCTCCGTCGCCAGAGAGCGCGTCTGCCTCGGCGATGGTTGCGCCAGCGTGGCAGCATTGCTGCACAGGCGAGTACACATCCGTGGGGATCAACTCCACGCTACACATGGGTGCGCCCGCGTCTACACCTCCATCCGGTGTCGAGCTGCTGGCGGAGTTGCACGCTATCAACAATCCGACCGAGAGTAAGCTGAGCCTCAGGGCAAGGTCTCTTTCCATGTATCCACGTTCTTTACTGTGCGAGCGAGGCGAACGCCAGCGCCGAATGTCGCGACCAGGGACTCGCCGTAGTTCCACGCGGAACGCACAACCGACGCGACCGAACGAAAGGTGCCTCCGAGCGTTACGCGACTAGTGTCGGTTGGGTCGAGTTCCCCCAGTGGATCCTTGGTGAGCTTGTTGGGATCACCCCAGGGACGGAAGTTGCCGTGTCCCCACTCGTCGATGTTGCCCAACATATCGTAGAGCCCGAAAGCGTTCGGGCGCTTTTTCCCTCCGAGGTGGAGCGTGTCCTTGGAGTTCCAGCAGTACCAAGCGATGGGCGCTAGAGGTGCCTGTTCGACACAGCTGCTCAGCTGGTAGTCCTTGATCCCGGTGAGGTCCTGATCTCCGCCGTAGCTCGCGGTTTGCGTGCCCGCCCGCGCTGCATACTCCCACTCCGCCTGGGTTGGCAGCCGGTAGCCGTCGCATTCGTAGGCGCTTTCGCCCTGCGCGAGCGCTGCGGTGCCACAGGTGAGGATGTGGATAGGAATGTCGGCGGAGATCACTTCGACTTCCTTGCAGTCACTGAGCTCGTAGCACACGGGCAGCCCCTGCTGCTCGCTGAGCCGATTGGCCACACGCGCGGCCTCGTACCAGGTCAATGCAGCCAAGGGTCGCTTGGGGTTGCTCGGCTCTTCCTCGGGGAAATAGTGGCCACGTTCGCTGGCCCAACTCGGACTCAGCGAGTCATCCCAGAACTCGACGCTCGCCTCGAACTGCTGGAGGATGAACGGGCGCGTGATCTGGATCTCCGCTTGTCCTTCAGCGAAGGCTGCTCGGCCTACCTCTGTCGTCGGAGAACCCTTGGTGTACTTGCCTGGCGTGATCAGACACCAACCGGATTCACACTGCGCCGAGATGGACGCGGGTGGCGTTGAGCTGGGGGAGGGCTGCTCCCGTTCGCTACAAGCGACCGAGAGCAGACCAGCTAGTGTGAGTGCGATATGGGTGGGGATTCGCATGGAGTCAGTAGTTCCGAACGCCACGTGAGTAGCCTTGGCTCCGAACGTATTGAGCCTTGGGTGAACTGTATCCGAACTGGGCGTTCGAGCCGACCTCCATGGTGCTCCACGTCAGATTGTAGTTGGAACAAGAGCCGTAATTGCAGCCCTTATAGTGCATCATCCGCAGGTCATACATGCTGAGTCGCTCCGAAGTGTTTCCCATGCGGTGGAGCGACCACAAGAACTGGAACCAGTCGAGCTCGGTCGCATAGTTGTGGTTGGTTGACGGACGCAAGGTGGTTGGAGCGTAGGTCTCCGCCCAGCGTGACGCGTCGTGCGCGTTGTGCTTGTTTGGCGCCGCCACCGCCGGGAACGGTGAGGGAAAGTACCGGAACTCCTTGTAGTAGTTTAGTGTGGACTGTTCGGTGACTTCGTTGGCCCAGAGTCGTGTTGCCATGAACTGCGCCCAACCTTCGACGCTCGCGGTGCTGGTGCGCTCCAGTGATTGTAGGCAGTGCCAGTTGTTTTGGCCAGTCACGTGGTCGCAGCGAAGCTGCCACGGAGCGTCGGGGTGATCAGGGTTTCCGTTGAAGAGGTATTCGTTTTGCGGAATCCCCATGGAAGCGCTCTGAATCTGGTGACCGAGTTCGTGGGAGAGGACGTACTTCCAGCGATGGTCATTGGTGCCGGTCCAGATCTCTCCAGAGACGGTCGACCAGGTCTTGCCCGCTGCTTGACACGCTTGTGGTGTGCTGTAGTTCGCTCCCAGGCAGGTACCTGCGCCGGGCCCGACGTCCATGTCGTAGCTGGCGCCGAGCACCCAACCGTTCTCGGATGAGTAGTACATGCGCGAGACCGTCGCCGCCACGTTCCCTAGCATGTGATACGGAAGATCCGGGACCGCGAATGGAAAGGTATCTCCCCTGGTTCCCGTGTGGAAACCTTTGCTGACGGATATGGGGCCCTGGTTGGAGGGGCCAGCGGCGATGTATTCGATGGTTGATGTTGAGTCGTACCCCGAGTAGCTACGTTTGAGGTTCGTCGTAACCTCGACCACGTAGTCCGTCTGCTCCGCCAAGTTCAGGTAGGGTGAGCAGCCGGTCTCATCCAAATAGCCATCCCAAGCGGTGACGTAGAAGCAGCCAAAAGTGGAGCAGCTGAGTCGCTTCACTTTGGCCTGGGCGTTGTTGGCCCAGACGGGCGCACCGTCGTAGGTCGCCGCATTGCCCGAGTCCGCGTCAACGTAGCTCGTGGTCCAAAGCGGACACACTCGATACCACGGGTCGTTCGAGAGGGTCTGCATCGCGCCTTCAGGCTGTCGTTCGAGTCCTAGAGCCTCCATGCGCTCTCCAGACATGGACACGTTCCCCAGGTCTTCGGCTAAACCCCAAGTTACGGGAGGCTCATAAGTTGGCGTCGAATCAGCCCCCGCATTGCCACGTCCCTGAACCGCGGCCAGCTCACGCTTGTTCTTCACCTCGCGGGTTCTCCGTTCCACGACGTCGTCCTCGCCGACCCGACCCTCGATATCAATGCCATTGCCAGAGACGTGGCCACCGTGATGGCGGGTGATGACCTGATCCAGATCGTACGCGAAGGCCTGCTTGTAGTTCGCACTGAAGTGGACGAACGCCTGGGGTGTAGCAGAGACGACCTCCGAGTCATCGGCTTGCGTGACTGCCTTCACCACCACTGATGTCGCGTGGCTCACGCCCTTCAGGGGTAGGTCAGACAGCCTGATCGAACCTGTGACCTTGTCGTCTTTCTGCAGGGAAAGTCTGCCCAGGTTCACTCGCTCCATTCGATGGTCTAGACCGAACACCTCCAGCACGATGTCAGTGTCGGCGTCGGCGTTGGCAGTCACAACGTAGTCGAGGCGCGCCGCTCGGCGCGTTTGCGTCAAGTCGGACACCCAAGCGACCTCCACCGCGGTTGGATCATGTGCAGGAGCACAGGCAACCGACGCCGCTTCGGGGTCGTACCCCGGAGCGGTCCCTAACGTAAACGCAGGAGGACCCTCCTCTGCGACAGATCCTTGGGCTTCTTCCGCGACGACTTCCTGAGCTTCGTTCGCCGCCTGAGATGCGACACCTCCTTCCTCCCCTTCAGCGCCAGCGACACAACCGGTCGCTGAGGCCATTGCCAGCAATCCTACGAGCCAAGTGCGAGACAGCTTTCTTTGCATGGCTGGAAGCTATGCGAACGAATGGCCTAGCCACAATTTATTTCGATGTAGTAACTGCTCAGATCTTCCGGATCGGCTGAATTTGTGAGGGATGCACGAGACCGTGTGGATCTGATGTGTTGATTCTCGTGCCGTTTCTCTATTGGGTCCAGCGTTCCAGTTGACCAGTTCGCTGCCGCGTGGTCTCAGAACGATCGATGCGCCGACGGCGTTCAGGAGCTGTTTCGAGGGCTATACTTAGGCGTGACCGATGGTACCGCGCGGATTGGCTTGGGGCGCGGATGGACAATGGGGTGAGGGTCAACCATCCAGCAGAAACCCGCGCAGCACTTGAGCCAGCCGCTCCGGTTGATCAAACGGCAGACCATGACCGGCATCTGCGATCTGCTCGATACTGACTAGCGGATTGATGCTTTGCAGCTCGTGCGCCATCTCCAGCGTGACTACCGGCTTGTCGCCAATCACGAGCAGGGTCGGCACGTCGATGGCGCGCATCAGCTCTTGATAGTCCGGGTTGGGGGAGAGAGCGCCTCGAAGGCGGCGAAGCTGGTGTTCAAGCGCGCCTCTGCCTGGATCTCAATCAGCTCCCGCGAACGCCCACCACTGCGTGCTAACGCTTTGGCAACGAGCTCCTCCTTGGTGCACTTCAGTGCCTCACGGTGTTGCTCTGCGACGCCGCTCTCGAAGACTTCTTGCTGATACGCCGGGCTGAGGAACGTGGGATCCACCAACACCAACTTGCTGAGCAATCCAGGTGCCCAGCTCGCCACGAGTGCGGCCGTCATCCCGCCCATCGAGTGACCCAGCAGCACGGGTCGCGTGAGCTCCAGCGCTTGCATCAACCCGAGCACATCGCTCGCCAGCTCCGGAGACAGATACCCACTCTCTGGCGCGCTCGACCCACCGTGGCCACGTGCATCCGGCAGGATCACATCGAACTCCGCCTCGAGCATCCGCGCGATCGGCGTCCAGCACGCGCCGCTCCCCATCAGCCCATGCAGCATCACGAGCGGCGGCTTGTCTCCGCCGCTTCGCAAACAGGCGACGCTGATGTCGTTCACATCGCAGCGCCTGCGGGTCCACATGGGTGCTCCTTACGCCGGTGTCCCCCTCACCCCAAGCCCTGGCGCGATCCTGCGTGGACGAGCGCCTAGATGCATCGCGCCCATGCGTATACTGTGGCGCATGGCCAACTCGACGCCTGCGTGGGCCGCCCTGGTGTGCATCGGCGCGCTCGGTTGTAGTTCCCATGGGAGTTCCGCAGCCACGGAACCTGACGTCGATCCCGCAGATGTGACCTGCGAGACGCCTGCGAAGTTCGGCTGCCTGATCTCCACCCAGTGCCGCGACTTCTACACGAACGCATCGGTCGAGCTGGCGCGCACGATGTGCGAGGAGAAGCACGGCCACGCGTATCAAGGCGGGTGTCCCACTTCGTTCGAGCACTGCTGTGTCGTGGTCACCGGCGCCAACGAGCTCCCCGAAGGCTTTTGCATCCTGGACGACAATCCGCAAGCGCAAGGCTACCAAGCCTCCTGTGAGAGCGATCCCGAGCCCACGTTCTATTGCCAACGCTGAGCTCAGCGCGTCGCGGCTCGCAAGGTCCGCTGAGACCGTGCGGTCTCTGGAAAGTGTCTGAGCACCCACAAGGAGCATTGTCGACACGCGCGAACACTGCTTAGCGTTCGAGCATGCGTATTCTCCCTTCTCTCCTCGCAGGCGCCGCGTGCGCGCTCCTCACCTTCAGCTGCGGCAGTGACGACGACGGTGGCTTCACCGACGGAAACGCCGACCCCCAACGCGCCGAGTGCGAAACCAAGGCGGTGATGAGCTGCATCAGCAGCAACGGCTCGTGCCACGAGTGGTACTCGGACGAGGCCGCTGACGCCATCTACTCCACCTGCGTGCAGCTCGGAGACGTGATCAGCGAAAACCCCTGCCCAGCGCGCTACTCCGAGTGCTGCATCCACGTCGAAGGCTCCTACGACTACCCCGAAGGGATCTGCGTGTCCGCCGACGACCCCGACCTCGCCGAGTTCAGAGGCTACTGCGAGAGCACCGAAGAGAAGCCCGAGAAGTGGTGCGGCGGTTGATCCTCACGGTGCCGTGAGTTTCCTTGTCGCATCGTTCGGGTTTGGGGGTGAGGGTGCGACTGGAGAGGCTCCGGCTGATCAGCTCTTCCGCGTGGAAGGTACGACGTGCCGCTCCATATGCAGCAGGAAGTCCATCTTGCCGATCTCGAGTCCCGCGCGTCGCAGCAGCGCGTAGGCCATGGTCACGTGAAAGTAGAAGTTGGGCAGGATCCAATCCCGGATGTCTTCCTCGGCGGACATCACGAGGCGGACGCCGTTGGGTAGGGTCAGGTCGACCTCGTCGTCCGGCGCGAGTCAGCTACTCGTGTCGCTCGCTTCGACCCGTGAACGCACCGCAGCGATGCGCTCTCGAACTTCCTCGAGCGACCGGTACGCTTCCGTTTCCAAAGGGACGGCCTCTCCGCCGATCTGCTGCAGCGCCAGCAACGCTTGATTGAGGGCGACGCGCAACTGCAGCTCGAGCGCGAACATGTCCTCGGCCAGCCTGGCCTCGAGCACGTCGTCGCCCAGCCCTGCGGACTGCGCCTTTGCGACAAGCCCGTCTAGCGTTCCCAGCATGTCGACAAACGCTATTCGGGCGGAAACTGCGTACTGCTCGGCCTGCTTCACCAGGTCGCGGATAGGCGCCGCGGGTTGCTGTGTCAATCCCCCTTACTCGGCCAGCAGCCTGCCCGAGGTCAGCGGCCGAAGTACTGCCACCAATGCGATACCGTGTCCGTGACGACCACGCTGGCGCCCGGGCGCGCCTCCAACTTCGGATGGAGCGTGGGCGTTGCCACGGCGTTCTCCACCAGGACGACACGCGCGATGACGTCGCCACCCGGCTCCACGGCGTGCATGTGGCACTCCATCATCGTTTCCGTGTTGGTACAGAGGAACGAGTACAGCACCGTGCGCGCACCACCGAGGTCAAGCCGCCCCTCTGCGTGCTGCCATTGTCCAATGAACGTGAGCGGCTCCTTGCACGAGCCGCAGTCCGGCCACACTTCCAGCGGAAGCCCCCAGGGCGCGCCCCCTACGCGATCCAGGGCATTTCGGTGGTCTTGATCGGCGCAGAGGAGCTCGAGTTCCCAGATGGGGTTGTGGGCGAGGAGGGTCTTCATCGAGGCCTGGGCCTATGTCAGCGGGGGGCACGTGCACACCGCCTAGGCACGGTAGCTGGCTCACTCCTGAGTTCAATGGCCCTAGTCTTGGCCATCTCCACTCTGTCTAGCTCTATTGTCGTACCGAGCGAACCGCCGCCGGATGATTCGCTTCTCGCTTTCGAGTTGCGCCGCGATCCTCGGAACGAATCGGCCACCCCAGTCCGAAATGTGGCCCAACGTGGGGTAGTCGCGAAACTCCCTTTCCTCTTCCTCTAGAAGATAGCCAACAAATGTGTCGACGCGCTCAAAACGCGCAGATCGATCTCGGGCACCGACGAGGGAACGGAGTAGCTCCAGCGTCCCCGTGTCCGACAAGGGAGTATCAATCCAGACGAGATCCATATAGGCAAACGCGCGTACGAGGTACGTAAGGTAATACTCTCCTGATGCGGTTGCTCTTACCGCGCGGCACTGGTCAAGAGACGAGCCGGTGCCCCCGCTCGAATCGGTAATACCGGTGTCCGATTCGATGAGCGACCTGTACAGCAGTCGTTCGAGGTGGAAGTGGGCGTCTCGCCCGTCGCCGAACGCCCGCTCGAACTTGTCCACAATGCGATCCCATTCCACAAACCCGCTGCCCATGCTCGAACGCACCTCGCTGTTCTCCATCAAGAGAGAAAGGATCCTCAGCGTCGTGAAGTGTGAGTTGGGCGCAGCACCAGAGACCGCGAAGACATTTAGGATTTCATCCTCGGTGTCACCCTCACGATAGAACATACGGTCATCGAGCATTACCGATTTGGTGAACTCGTGGAATGGGATATAGTAGGTACCATATTGCCTAGCTATGTCCTGGATCTTCTGAACGTCGGTATTCCCCGAACGGAGAAAACGCCGGAACATCTTCAGGGCCCTGCGTATGTCACCGAGGCAGATGCGTTCAAGAAGTCTCACAACGTTGGATGAGCCAGGTCGATGAGGTCGACCGATCCCACCTTTGAGCACGGTGTTTAAGAATAGCCGAACGTTATCGACTCTTTCTGGATCAACCCCTTCTAGGATCTCGTCGAGGTGCTGAAGTGAATATACGAGACGTTGGCTCAGGACATCTCGCACCCTTGGACTAGGGATGTGAAACCTATGCGTATAAAAGGCGTTGAACGCGCCCTGTTGGCTCGCGAGATAGTACTTCTCCTCGCGAAGGGCACAAATGATGTTCGCACCTGTCTCACTGGCCAGGTTCTGAGCGAATAGGAAGATCTGCAGTTGATAGTCTAGCGCATGCTGGTCAGCGTTGTCCAAGGCCAGGAGGGTGAATCTCCCTTCAGATTGAATTGCACGAAAGACCCTCGCCACTACCGCCCGGTCGTCTCCGGCCAGCTCTACGAGCCTAGTGAACTTCTGTGTAGACAGCGCATCGTCCGTTACCCCCGTGACCCGCGCCATACTCTCCAATGCGCTCACTTCGCGCTCAAAGAGGTGAGCGAGCACTCCTGGATCGTTTAGCAGCGAGGCGTCGGATGTCCGAGACTTCGAGAGGAGAGCGGAAACCAAAGGATCGCTGTCCAGCTGTTCCCGAAGACTGCGGAAGACAAAAGGTTCAAACGGCGGAGTCCGGGGAGCCCCCCGGAAGTCTACATAGAAGAAAGCGCCCGATTCCTCGATGACTTTACTGCAATACTTGACGCGGACTTGGCGGAGAAAGGTTGTTTTTCCCGCTCCGACGCCACCAAGCAATAGGAGTACCGAGCCTTTCCGCGCGCGAGAGGTCATGCGGTTGATGGCGTTCTCGAACTTCTCGGCCCCAGTTGGAGTGATCCGGAGGTGCTCGATTTGCCCAGACAGATACTTGGGCGGCAAATCTCGAATCGTCAGAATAAAGTCATCCGCCACGCTCTGCAGTTGATGCGAATACACGTAGCAGTGTTCCAACGCGCGTGCCTGGGTGGTGTCTGTCAGGTCGTCGAATGCCGCTTTGATCACTGGTATCAGTTCGGCGCTAAGGGCGTTTCTAACAAGTTTTTGGTCAGCATTAGGTAGCTGACCAATGACGCTCTTCAGGTGTCGAGGAGTTTCGTCGGGTGGTGAGAAGTAGCGATCGAGTGACCGGCTTCGAACCGCCACATACGAAAGCACGTCCCAGAGTTCGTTGAAGGCGTCCAAGAGTTCTTGCTCGTTCCTGAAGACAAGGGCGGTTCCCTTGCGCCAGGGACGATCCGTTCGGACGGCATTGAACATGATCAGCTGGCGACCATTCGTAACTATCGCGTACGGTATGCCCTCGTCCTGGCAGTACCGCGCCGCCTGTTCGCAGGCTTCCTTGAGCGCCGGATCATTCGACATGAGACCAGCAAGTTGAGGGTCTCGTCGGTGCGTAGCTTGGGCGAACTTGAATCGGGCGGTATCGCGCTTGGCCTCCACGAGAAAGAATGTGATCGACGTTCCGAACTCGTAGTCGATGTAGCCGCCACCATCAGTATGCCTTTCGCGACGTATCTGTGTTTCAGGCCATCCTAGGCAGTCGACGAAGAGCGGATCGATCAACTTCGATCTCACATCGGCTTCCGACATGGGCGTCAGTGGCAGTTGGGGATGGTTGCGAAAATGGTTCTCTAGGCGCTGGCGCCGCGTGTCGACGTCGGTCATACGACCTCTCGGTGCAGGATGTGGTTGGCGTAACCCAAAGGCATCATCCCAGGAAGCCCACCGTAGAAGTAGTCCCGATTGGTGCGACGCCGAACCACGAAGGCCCGGCGCACACCGCACGCCGGGCCTCCCATCTCGTCACTCAATGACTCTACACGGCAACAGAGGGTTGTTCTGTTGAGCTCGTGGAGTCGTCTTCTGCTTCGGATTTGCTACCGCGGCGGGTTTGGAGGAAGCCGAGGGCGCGCAGGGTGTTGCGGTCGCTGATGTTGGCTTGGGCGATGGCGCTCCACTCCAGGTACCAGGCCCAGACGGCGGCTTCGCGTTCGTCGACTTCTTCGGCGGTGGGCGCGACGGGGGTCGGTTCCTCGCGGATGGTGCTGATCGTCTCCAGCAGGTTGTTGGCTTCCTTCACGACGGGGGCGGTGAGGCCGCGTTGGGTCAGGAGCTTGCGGGCTGCTTTGGACTCCGCGTCGGCCTTGGCTTCGAGCTTCGCCAGGCGCTCGAGGAAGACGCCGACGGAGTTCACGACGTCGAGGCCTTCGGTCTGGCTGAGGTTCAGGAACATGCTGTCGTGGATCGCCGGGTAGTGGCGCTGCAGACTGGCCTTTACCACGGGGAACCAACGGTTCTCCCACTCGTCGAGATCGCGCAGCGTGTGGGGGCTCGCGATGCTCAAGCCGCGCTCCACGCGCACGGCGCGCATGTTCTTGAGCAGCTCCCAGCCTTCATCCAGATCCTTCTGCGTGAAGCCGAAGGCGGCGAGGACGGAGGCCGCGCGCGGATTCGCGAGGCCGTGGAGGAAGGTGACGACGCGACGTGCTTTGTCGCCAACTGTCATTCGTGCCATGAGTTCTCCTGTTCTTGGTCGTGAGGACCGTGGTCGAGTGGCGAGGCTTGGGCTTCGCCGGGTTGGATCACTGACTCGGAACGTGGAGGAACGTTTCCGCGAGGGATTGGGTGTGGCTCGCACTCGAGCGACTTGGTGCTCGAGTGGCTTGGCTCTGCCTGCGAAAATGCCGATCCCCAGCCCCAGACTGAAGATCCCCACGGGGACCACCCTGGCTCGAGCCGGGGACCGTGCAATTTCTGCAGGGGAAACCTCGTGCCTCACCCCCTACCCTGCTGGAACGACCACGGGACGAGTCGTCTTGTGCAGGGGAAATCGGTGGGTCGAGCTCGGGGTTGCGTGAAAAGTACGTGGGGGTGCGTATTCGGGAGCTGGGGATCCGCTCTGCCGCGCCGGGGATTGGGGGTGAGGGAGCAACATTTCCCGGTGGAGGAGCGTCTGTTGGCGGCGCGGGCGCAACAATTTGCGGAGCGCGAGCCAGCGGAGCGGCCAATGGACCGCACGGAGACGCTGGCGGAGGCGCGGCGGCGGCCTCAGACGGCGCGGGCGAGGAGCTGGTCGAGGCGCTCGGCTTCGGTGTCGGTGTTGATCTGGACCCAGAGCGGCAGGTGATCGCTGAGCTCGTATGTGAACTGGTTCTTGGGAAGCAAACTGACGAAATGCTGCGCGCATGCCGCCGGAACGACAAACTTTGTCCTTGTGATCACGAGAAGTTAGACTCGACCCAAGGTGAGCACTGTAAGCCAGAACCTAGTCGATGCAGCGCTTGTGGAGCGGCTGGCGTCAATAACCCACGCGGACCCCCACTTCTGGAGCTTTCAAGGGTATGCTGGCCGTGGGCATAGTCATTGCCTGTTCCAGTACCCCGCGATGATGATTCCTGAGATGCAAGGCCGTCTGATCGCGGTGTTGCGGAGACTGACACCGGCCCCCCAGCGGGTGTTCGATCCGTTCGTCGGTTCGGGTACCAGTCTGACTGAAGCGATGCTTCAAGGACTCGATTTCGTCGGCCACGACATCAACCCCTTGGCTGTGCTCCTGTGTCAGGTGAAGGCCGGTCCCTTCTTCACGCGACCGTTGGAGGCAAGATCCGAGCGTGTTCTGCAACGTGTACGGGCAGATCGAGGAACATCGATATCTGTACGCTTCCCGAACTGGCGGAAGTGGTTCAGAAAGGACGTTGCGATCCGGCTGACACGCATCCAGACGGCAATTCGAGAGGAAACCCTGTTGTGGAGCCGGCGCTTTCTTTGGGTGGCTCTGGCGGAGACGGTTCGACTCACCAGCAACGATCGCCACTCGACCTTCAAACTCCATGCGAGACCCTTGAGGGACACGAGCCACCGCGTGATCGACGTTGAGTCCACCTTCGCGTCAGTCATTCGCAGGAATCTGGAAGGCTTGGAAGCTACGCGTCGGATCTTGCACTCGAGAGGACTGCTGAAGGCTGGGCGATATGCTGGAGCTGTGAGCGTTGAGTGTGTTGACTCGTCCACCGCTTCGGGGAGCAACTCCGAGTTCGATATTTTGCTCAGTTCCCCCCATATGGCGACAACGGGTCCACCGTACCGTATGGGCAGTATTCGTACCTCCCGCTCCAGTGGATCGACCTTTCGGACATCGGTCCAGACGTAGATGATGAGGCGATCCAGAACACTCATCGATTGGACACTCTGAGTCTCGGAGGCGGTCTGCGAGGCGCACTTTCGGAGGTTGAAACAGCCTGTGCGATCTCGACTCCTTTGCGGAAGTGTCTTCGAACTCTTGAAGCTGCGCCCAAGGATCGTCGAGTCAGGGTTGCTGCGTTCTTTCGGGACCTCCAAACGTCGATCAACCGAATCGCTCCGCGGATGAAGCCAAACAGCTATATGGTGTGGGTCTTGGGGAACCGCCGCGTGGGGGATATTGAGATCCCATTGGACCGAATACTACCTGACCTGCTCGCTCCTCATGGTGCGGTGGAGGTGACATCGTTCGACAGACGAATCCCAACGAAACGGATGGCGAGTCGGAATACATTCGCAAAGACAACCATGCGACGCGAAAAAGTAGTAATCCTTCGGATAGCAAGATGAAGACCCAAGGACTGGGCGCGCCGAGGTTTGATGTCCATCCCTCGGTAGTATTTAAGCTTGGTGAGGACCTCATTACGGACGAGCTCCAAGCACTGCTGGAGCTAGTGAAGAACTCCTATGATGCCAAAGCGTCGTATGCGAATGTAGTAATCGACACACGAGCGTCGCTCAAAGAGGAGTTTCCAGACACGTTCTTTCCGGGTGAGGTGGGCTACGTTCGAATAACAGACGATGGCGAAGGCATGTCACTGGAGGATATCACATCCGCGTGGATGGTCGTATCCAACTCTCCCAAGAGAAGAGCCAAAGCCGATCGCCGTTTCGCTTCGTCTGAGCGCGTGCCTCTCGGAGACAAGGGGCTAGGTCGTTTAGGTGCGCAACGGATTGCGAAGACCGTAGAGGTATACACATCTACAGATTCGCGAACGCCATCAAATCACGTCGGATTCGAATGGGGGAGCTTCACCCAACACCATCGGTTGGGCGATATCCCTGTTCAGTCTGCCCAGAGCGGAAGCCGCAAGCGAGGCACAACCTTGTTGCTTGGCGGGCTTCTTGAGCCCGAGCGCTGGCTAAATAAGCGCAGGATCGAAGAGCGGCTCGCCGAGCTGATATCACCCTTTTCAGGGGTGGAGAAGTTCGAGCTGGTGGTGACCGTAGACGGTACGGAGCTCGATGTGGCTGAGATCACTCGCAACATGCGAGGCGCTGCCGACTCCGCGTTTCGGCTGGTGTTCGACGGGGAACGTCTGACTCTCTCGGGGAAGGTGAAGCTCCGCGCGCTGACGCCGGCAGAGTCCACGCGACGTAATACGTTTCAAACTGAGTGCGAGGCTGATGGTGGAGCGAAGCTCTTCGAGTATCTTGCGAAGGGTATCCCTGAGTCACGCATTCGAAAATCAAGATCCGCCGCGTGGTTCGTCGAGTTTGCCGAAAGCTACAGTCTCGCAGACCTGGAGGACATCGAGTTAGACGCTGCCCAGAACCCCGTATCCCCAGGGCGGTTTGAAGGGGAGGTAGATGCGTTTAGCTTGGCTGCAAGTCGAGTAAAAGAGCAGGAACTATTTGAAGCCTCCGCTGACTATAAGAACTACGTGAAAACTTTGGCGGGCGTTCGCGTTTACCGCGACGGCTTTGGCATCCGAGTTGATCGCGACTTTCTGAACCTATCTCAACAGCAAACTACGGGACGCTCATGGTACGGCCTGCGCCCTGGAAACACTATTGGCTTTATATCGATCAGCGCTCGCGATAATCCACAACTTGTGGAGACTACGGATCGTGAGGGGTTCAAGGACACACCGGCGCATCGCAACTTCCGATTGCTGCTCGACAAGTTCGTGGAGTTCACGGCGCGGGTTCTGGAGTCTGCCAGGCGACGAACTACAGAGTACTGTGACATGCATATTTCCTCGGAAGGGGACATTGAGCCGGGGTGGACGCCCGAACAGACCGCAGCCGCAATTGATACCCAGCTAAAGGGGATCCAGAAGGAGGTTCGGAAACTCCGCGGCGGGCGCCGCACTGTACGTGCAGCGGCCAACGCCCTCCGGGAGCAGACTGTCGATAAGAAGCTCCCGCGGGCTGTACAGGAGAGTCTGGAGCGAATGGAGGAGGCCCTCGAAAGTACGACTGATTCTCTGGAAGCATTGGAGTCCGTTGGGACCCGTTTTCAGGTGTTGCGAGCACAAATCGACGCGTTTGACGAACGCCTGGCAAGGGCCTACGAAGTAATGAGTCTTGGCCTTACGGCGGAGGCCTTTGCGCATGAGGTCAAGCACGTTGTAGATGGGCTGCAGCGCCGGTCCTCATCGGTGCTGCGGGAGCTCAAGAAGGAACCAAAGCCAGCGCGAGTCGAAAGCTTCGTGAGACACGTCCAGGCGTCAGTGGCCGCGCTCCGCCGGCAGCTCGCGAGACTGGAGCCGTCGCTTCGCTTTGCCCGAGAGAGGCGAGAGGAATTCGACCTCATCGAGTTTTTGACCTCTCTTAGCGAGTACCACCATGGGCGATGGAAGCCCGAGGCCTTGGCCATCCGAGTTGTGAATATGGGAGACGGTAGCTTCAGAGTTCTCGCGAACAGAGGCAAGTTTACCCAGATTTTCGACAATCTTATTCTGAACAGCGAGCATTGGCTCCGACAAGACTTGCGGCAGGGCAGAATTGAACGCGGAGAAATTCTTATCGAAGTTCAAACCCCATATCTTTGGCTTAGCGACAACGGGCGTGGGATTGAACAACGTGTCGAAGGCTCCCTTTTTGAGCCATTTGTTACAGCGCGCCGAGGAGGGCGCGGTCTTGGCTTGTTTTTGGTCCGTGAATTCTTGAAGTCCGAAGGGTGCGATATTGATGTCTATCCAGATCGAAATGCCTCTGGAAGGTTGTATTGCTTTGAGATGGACCTGTCGGGGGTAGCCGATGAGCGAAGTTGACGTGCGTGCGTTGATCTCCGAGCTTCTCAGCAAGATGAAGCTTCGTGCGATCGTCTATGTCGACGATTTGTTTGATTCGACCGTCGAACGAATTTGTGAAGAGGCAGAGTCCCTTTCCTCGGCCGAGCTACAGGGGCTCGGCTTGGTGCCTGCTTCCATATTCGACAGTGGTGAGGACGCCGTTGAACGACGCTTGTTCAGACGCCACGTCGAGGACCTGGAGGCGTCGGCCCGCCGCCTGCTATTTGGCGCGCTCCTGGACTCCGGAAAGCTTCCTGACGGTGATGCAACAGGAGATGCCTCGTTGGTTTCTGCGTTCCTAGAGCTCGTGCCCGAGGGAGTTAGCTGCAAGACCTTCGGTGCGGAGGAATGGGATGCGCAGAAGGACACTGTGCTGGAGGCCGATGACGGGTCAACCCTCTTCTTGTTTGATGACGACCTGTCTCGCGGTGGTGGGGGTCCAAAGGACGGTCGAAGATACCTAGTCGAAGTTCTTAGTCGTGGTGACGGCGTACATCGGCCATGCGCGCTATTGACGCACAACGTGACTACTGCCGCGGACGAAGACCGTGTGCGCACGGAGATCGCGGATGGCGTGACGACCGGTGGCGATGCGCTAGTCGTGATTGCAAAGAGCCATCTGCACAGCGAGGCACAGGACTTTCCGGCGCGGCTCAAAGTTGCCCTTCTCGGAACGAGGTTTGCGAAGCTGAAGAGCTACCTAGCCGAAGCACTGAAAGTTGCGCATGTGCGCGCACTTGCAAGGGTAGAGGAACTGAGCGTCGAGGACTTCGAGAGCATCGTCTTCAATTCCTCGATCGCTGAAGGAGCGTGGGCTCCCGATACGCTTCTGCGGATTTATAGTGTCGGTCGAGAGCGTGGGGCCAGAATGCACCTGAGAACCAACGAAGATGTCCATAAGTTGGTGAGCGATGTAGAACCGGTGTTGGAGATGTCTCTGGGCGTCTCGCCCCAGAAGGCAAGGGCTAGTCAGGCGGCAGCATTGCAAAGAGGCGAGCTCTATGAGGGTGCAGACGACGTAAATTCAGCGTTTCTCCCAGTCGGACCCGGAGACCTGTTCCAGGTCGCTGGAAAGCCGTATGTTCTGGTTGGCCAAGCATGCGATATGGCCATCCGCTCGACCGGGTTGAGGGCGCCGAACGCGGACTCTGACGCTGCAAGGGTTGTCGCTGTCGCGCCGATTTGCAATTACGGAGATAGAGTTACTAAAGGTCACAAGCCGATGGCAAACCACTTCACACTCGAGCACTATGACGTCTCCAGAGAATTCTTCTTTCGAGTTGCGCTAGCCAAGGCCATCAGTCTTCCGCTCTGGATTGTTGACCTTGTTGGCTATAACGCGAAGGGATGTGCCGAACTCGCCAGCGACAGGCAGATTTCGAGTACCTTAACTACCGCGATGGCCAAAAGGCTAGGACATATACGCAACGTTGCACGCAGCGCCTGTATTCGGTGGGCTTCGGTCGCTTCATCAATTGCCAATGAGAGGACGGGGGCTGAGGTTAGGCGCTGCCTTGTCGGGTTGCCTCCTTGCAGTAGTCTTGAAGTTGAACTGGATGGTGCGGAAGAGGATTGGACTGTCAAGGTATCGATCGAAAGGACAGGGCGGATTAGTGAGCCCATGGCGTCTGCCCTTACTCTCGCATACGGCCAGTTCCTATCGCGGCCAGCGATGCCGCACGACCTCACTCGGTTTGGATGAGGCACCTCCAGCATGGCTGAAGCGCCCAGTCTCAGGAAAGTTTTCACCCTCAGCTGCGGGCGAGGTTTGAGCCGAGCCGTCGTCACTCGACAGGCGAGCGCCTCGCGGGTGGGTCGTCCTCGGCGGTGAGCACGCGAACGCGATTTCCGTCTGCAAGCTGCGCTTGCGCGCTCTCACTGTTGTCGAGTGCGGCGACACGCTAGGGCGTCAACTTCGTCCCGTAGAACAAGCGAAACAGTTCAGCGTCCAAGCCCAACGCGGCGCTCTCTTCAGGGTGGTCGACCACCCAGCGGACGGCGGTTGCTTTTGCCATCGCGGCGTTTTCAGGGGTGGTCACGTCCAAGTCTTCCGCTTCTTCGTCGACCCGACCTTCAGCATCGAGCCAAACTTCGTAAACCACGCCCTCCGCTTCCACCTTGAAGAGCGCTTTGGTCGGGCTGCGCGAGATCATACGTCCCACATGCTCGAGGTCGAGCAGCGATGGATTCCCTGCGGCAATGCGCATGCGATGCGCCTCCTGCAAGAGCGCCCAGACTTCAGGCTTCCGTTTGAAGCGCTCTATGGTTTCGATGCCGAGGCGCATATGGTCCTGTGTGGGGTTTGGGCTGATCTCCAGTGCATTGTAGAACAGCTGGGTGAAGTAGCCACGGACGAGGAGCCCGTCCGAGGCCCGTACGTCAACGTAGACGTACCCCATGTCGTGGGGGAGAGGACCAGCCACCACTTCGCCCGTCAGCTCCAACGCACGGCCGAGCTCGATCAGCGCGCTCTTGCCACACGGCAAGTCCTCGTCGGAGTCATCGTCACTCATAATAGAGCCGATACAAGTCGACATCGACACCGAGCGCCGCCGCCTTCTCCGGGTGTTCGAGCACCCAACAGATCCCCGCGGTACAGGCGTCGTGGCGTCCGTCTTCGGTAGTGATCTCCCAATTGTCCACCCACTCCAGAACTGACCCGAGTTCGTGGAGGTGGACGTCGTACAGCACACCGTGAGATTCGACCTTGAGGCTGCGACTGCGAACGGGAGGCTCGATCACGGTACCTCGGCGACTCAAGTCGTAAAGTGCGTTCGATTTCCCCGCGGCTTTGCGCATGCGATGTGCTTCTTGCACGAGGGGCATCAGAGCGTCGCTCCGGTTTAGATCGCTCACCGTGCGCATCGCCAGGTTGGTATGTTTGACGGACCCTTCCGGTCCCACGTCGCTACCGTAGCCCGCCTCACAACAGATCCCGCGCACGGCCACACCGTCCTCCGCCAAGATCTCCACAAGCACATATCCCTCATCCGTGGGGTAGGGCGCCTTGACGACTTTGCCCTGGAGTTCAGTGACACGCTCGGGCTGAGCGGCGGAGTCCTGTGCGTCGGCCATGGCAGATCCGTCAGTGTACACCGCACCTCTCCCCCAAACCGAGAAACGAAAGCGGATCCTGTGGGGTGAGGGTGCGACGCTGACCGACTATCAAGGCGCGCTGCTGACCCTCGATCGCTTTGCGTCGTACGCCGCCGACGTGGGGCTCACGGAGCAGTACGCGGATCAACTCTCCGAGTGGCGCTACTACTTCGAGGCCTACTGCGCTTACCTGGAGAGTGACGAGCGTTATCCGTCGTTCGAAGCGTACCTCGACGCTCACCCGATGGATGAGTGACTCTCGGCGCCGCGGCTTCTCAAGGTTGCCGGCGTGATCGCTAGCGATCGACACACTCCGACTCCGGCAGCCGGATCCTCAATGCTCAATGCGGGCACGCCTCCGGCCAGTCGCTTCCGACGCAGTTCAGCTTGGCTGGACCTTGGGAGAAGAAGAGGAGGTGGGGTGTGGCGACCAGCTGGGCGATGATGTCGCTGCTTGGCGCGCCGTCGAACCACAACGTGCGTAGTTCGGAGAGCTGGACGAGTCTTGGGAGCTCTGTTGGGCTGATTTTCGTTCCGCTGATGTCGAGGGTGCGCAGGTGCTTCAGGGCGAGCAGGCTGCGTACGGCGCTGTCGTCTAGGGGGAGGCGGGCCGCGGAGAGATAGCGCAAGTTTGGGAGCTTGCTCAGCGCATCGAGGACGCGCGTATCCGCGGGAGTGTCGGCGATCACCAGCCTGCGCAACTGCGTAAAGCGTGAGAACACGCTGGCGTCGGCGGGGTCGAACTCGCTGCCCATCAAGTTCAGTTCTTCGAGGGGCAGCGCCGCGAGGCCCTCGAGCGTGGTCCGGGTGAGCTTCGCGTGATACAGGTCCAAGCTACGCAGCCCGTGGAGCTGCGTGATCGCCATGAGCGTTTCCTCGCGGCTAGGCGTGTCGACCTCGAGGGCTTCGAGCTGCGTCAAGCGGTCGAGGGGCTCGACGCTGTCGAACTCGAGCTCGGGCAGAAGAAACGCGAGCTTTCGCAAGCTGGTGAGTTCACCCAACTCGGTGAAAGCTGCTGGCGCCAGATCGGTCCGGAGCACGAGCGTGCGGAGCTTGGGCAACCCTCGGAGCTCGACGACGTCGGGTACTCGGAGGGGGACGCTGACGTGAAGTTCTTCCAAGGAGGTCGCCTGGTGCAGCCCGTGTAGCCTGACGGGCGTGAGGGGGAGCCAGAGCCGTCGCAGCTGCGGAAGCTGCGCGAGGTCCTCGATGCACTCCTCAGGCAAGTCGACGACCGCCTCCAAGATCTCCAGGCTGGTTGGTAGCTGTTGCGAGAGGTTCTGGCCTACGGCCGGTCCGAACACGTCGAGGCGCTTCAAACGAGGTAGACGACGAAAGTCGGGAAGCTTCGCCGTACCCATACTGAGCCGGATCGAGAGCCCTTCGACGTGTTTCAGGCGTTCGAGCCCCGAGATATCCGGAGGAGGATCCAGAGCCTCCGCCCACGCTAGTTCAACGGTCACTTCCACGGGGTAACGCGCGGCGATCTCTTCTACGGTCTTCAGCAGCTCTGGGTCCGGCCTGTCGATGGTCACAGACAGCGGGCCCGAAACGGAGCCGAGCAAGGCTCGAGTCGGCGGGTCTCTCAAGTCCATCCAGATCACACGGCCGCGAGTCGCGGCGACGAACGGAGACTTGGCCTCCAGATCGTCCAGCTCGTCTTCAGTCGCCGGAACGCGACTGTTGAGCTGGGAGGACAGCGTCCAAGGCGTCGAGATCTCCAGGGTGGGTTTTGGGGGAGGCGAGTCGCTCTCCGCTGTGACCTCAAGTACCTGCGCCGCTCGCGGCTTCTGTGCGCCGCACGCGAGGAGCATCCCGGTGACGAACGCGGACGCCACGAGGGGGACGAGTGCCTTGAGTCGGCTTGAAACGGGCACGCTGGACCTCACCCCCCAACCCTAGTCAAAACCTCATTCCGCCACCACCCGCTACTCTCCCGCGCACTCCGACTCCGGCAAGCGGACCCGCCGATGCTCACAGTCGATCAGGTAGAAGTCTATCAGCCTTGAATCCCCGCGGATGCGATCCAAGGCGCGCAGGTCGGCCTCGCCGGTGCTGGCGTAGTAGCGATGTAGCTTCGGCAAGGCGAGCAGCGCGACGAAGGCGTCGCCGTCGAGGTTCGTGGTGTTGACGTGGAGGACGCGCAGCTCTTTGAGGTTGAGCAGGGCGGGGACGGCGGCGTTGGTGATGCCGGTGTTTTGCAGGTTGAGGCGGCGCAGCTTGGACAGGGTGCCGATGGCGCGGGCGGTGTCGTCGCCGACGCTGCTCGAGCTGAGGTCGAGGGTGCGCAGGTTCGTGAACTGCTCGATGCTCCGTGCGGCGCTGTCTGTGAGTGTGCAGCGGCCGACGTCGAGGGTCTCGAGTTTGGTCAAGGTGGTGAGGTATTGCAGGCCGCTGTCGCCCAGGTTCGAGTCGTGGAGGTCGAGCGCCTTGAGGTTCTTGAGTGCTCGAAAGCGCGGCAGGCTGTCGGTGTGGAGGTCTTGGGGCGGGGTGAGCTCCTCGAGCTGGGTGAGCTGCGCGAGCTGGATGGCGCCGTCGTCGTCGAGCTGGCTCTGGCGCAGGCCCAGCGCGCGCAGCCTGGGGAGCCTCGCGAGGTAGCGCAGGGCCTCGTTCGTGAGGGGCGAAGCGGTGATGAAGCGCCGCAGCTTGGGCAACGCGGTCAGGTGCTTGAGGTCCTCGTCGCGCAGGTAGTCGCCGAGGGTCAGATCTTCGAGCGCCTCGAGCGGTGTGAGATCGCGCAGCGCGAGCTCGCGGGAGTTGCTGAGCTCGAGGCGGCGCAACTTGGTGAGGCGCAGCAACGCCTTGGGTGAGCCCGTGGTCGCGACGGATCCGACCACCAGCTCTTCGAGCTGAGTCGGCAGGCGTTCGTAGAGCTCACCCTGGGTCTCTGGTGCGAGCACCTCCAGGTGCTTCAACCCGGTGCACTGGCGCAGGTCGGGGAACTCGTCGCTCACGGTCGCGCTCAACACCAGCGCTTGCACGTGGCGCAGGCTGCCAAGCGCAGACAGATCCTGCTGAGCGGCCGCGGCCTCTTCGTCGCTGCTGTGGGTGTCAGCCGGTTGCGGTGCGTGCACCGGTGGCTCATAGCGAATTGCCACGGGGTAATGTTTGGCGACGTCGTCCACCCGCTGCAGCAGCTCCGGTGACAGGTTGCCGAGGGTGATCGACACCGGGCCCTGCACCTCGGCGAGTTGCTGCCGCGCGCTCTTGCCGTGCAGGTCGAGCCACACCAGCCGCCCATGCACGCTCGCGCTGTAGAGCGACTCCGCCCGCAAGTCATCCAGCTCGTCCGGTGTCACGGGCAGCAGCGAACGCAGCAGCACGGAGTAGGTCCACACCTGCGACGCTTCCACCTCGCCCTCTGCGCTCTCTGTTTCCGCGTCGTTGGCGATCACGACGGGCTGGTTGGGGGTGAGGTGCGCTGTGCTGCAGTTCGCAAGGAACACAGCGCAACTTGTGAGCAGCCCTCTCCAGTGCCTCATGTGCCGTGGATAGCACTGCACCCCGCATGTCGGCGCGCGATTATCGGGCGCCGCGTGATTCTCGTCAGGACCGCTCGGTAGTCGCCAGCGTCGCTTCGAGACTGTTTTCCGTGAGGATGCGCTTCGCAAAGTCCCTGATTTGTTCATCCGTGGCACTGCGAAGGCGTTCGTCGACCCAAGCTGGGAGCGCCCCGAACTTCATTTCCAGCTGCTCACGAAGCATGGCGGTTCGGCCTTCAATACGACCCTTCTCTTCGCCTCGGTTCCAAAGGTCGTCTAAAGAACTCAGGAATTGCTGTGCCATGTCGGGTGCCTCTCGGAGGATTGTGTCACAAAGTGGGCCGCGTTGCTCAGCCGTGGTGAGCGAGTTCAACGGCCATGGCAGATCCGGCAGTGTACAGCGCGCCTCCCCCCAAACCCGGGTAACACCGCTGAGAGGTGCTCTCACTCACCCACAGAGACTCAGTCGTCTTCTTCGAGCAGGAGCTTGTAGCTGTGCATCTCGCGATTGGGGTTTGAGAGTCCGGCGTACGCAGTGTCGCAAGGCTCGCCCTTGGTGAGCTTCGCGCGGAGCGTCGTCTGACCGGCCTTGTCCAGCTTGAACGCGCAATTGGTCTTGCAGTCCCCCGCGCCGTTGCCGCTCGTGCTCATGCACGTGCCCTTGTTGGGCACTGAATAGCAACGCGCGGTGGAGACCACTGCTCCCTCCTGCACGACCTCGACCTCCACGTCGTAGCAGAACCTTGGCTGCTTCGTCTCGAGGTCAGGCTCGTACGAGTAGTCAGCCCAAAACTGGTAGTCGACACCGGCGCGTCCGGAGAACGAGCCTTCGACGACCTGCTCTGTCTTTCCCTCCAGAGACAGGCGAAGCACGATGTCATCACGACAGCCAAGCAGCGCGAGTGAGCCGGCAACGACGTAGCCGACGCGAACCAAGTGCGACCTATCCAACGCGGCAAAGCCCATGTTGCGGCAGCGTCTGTACGGGGCGTTCGGCGTTCACGCCATGTAGCCTATCACGAAACCACTGCGTCCCCGTCGACGCTGCCTTGATCCGAAGGGCCCTCGGTCTTGCGCTGATGCGCACTGGCAGCGTGTGTGCGCGAGCCCGCTAGCCTCCAAACGAGATGCCGGCAGCGATGTAGAAGATGGGCCCGAAGGTCACTTCGGTGTCATCGTTGCCGCCAGAAGGTTGGCTGATGAAGCCGACTTCACCCGAGCCGCGCAGCACCTTGGAGAGCGGGAAGCTCAGGTCGACGAAGGCACCGGGGCTGAAGCCCTCGACCTTGGAGTCGAGGTTGTCCGAGTCGATGGTTTGGTAGCCCAGGGCGATGCCCGGGGAGATCTGGAACGCGTCGGAACCGAAGTGCGCGATGAGCACCGGAGCGAAGTTTGCCAGGCTGAGATCGTAGTCTCCCACGCCCGTCACGTTCAGAGTTGGGTAAGCGAGCATGGCTTGTGCGCCCACCGAGACCTTCGGCCCCACGTAGCCTTCGATGCGTGCCATGAAGAGGCCACCCATCTCCGAGTCGAACGTCTCGTCAGCTATCTCGACGTACATCGAGCCAGGAAGCAACGCGCCTCCCTTGAAGCTGAGGGCCCAGCTTCGCTCTTGAGGTGGGGTGGCGGGCGGCGGCGGCGCAGCCGGCGGCCCAGCCTGATAGCCCATCTGCCCTGGCGGCGGCGCAGCACCTGGCGGGTAGCCGTTTCCCTGTGGATAGCCTTGGCCCGGAGGATAGCCCTGGCCCTGTGGATAGCCTTGGCCCGGAGGATAGCCTGGGCCTGGTGGTGGAGCAGCGCCGGGAGGTGGAGCGGCAGCAGGCGGCGGAGCAGCGGGCGGCGGAGCAGCAGGCGGCGGAGCACCGCCCGGCGGTGGAGCCGGGACCATACAGATCCCGTTCACGCACTGCTGGCCTTCGCCGCAGGCAGGATTGCAAGGAGTCGCCTCCTGAGCGGCGGCGAGGGAGTGAATCGAGTACACGGCCGCGCCTGCAAGCAAGGCGGCGCCCAAGGACAATCGACGGGAGTTGCCAGACATCGCCCCGGGGATAGCCGGGCGTCGCGCGACAGGCTGTAGGCATTTGTTCGAGTCGTGCGCGGAACCAGTTTTGCTGCGTGGAAACACCGCAGCTGTGTTTCCGATTTGAAGAAATGACTATGGCTTACTGGCAGGACAGCGGCCAGTCGCTGCCTGGGCAGTTCGACTCAACGCGCAGTCGCTGAACGCAGAGATCCTGGTTTTCCCCTTGGGAAATGTCGCCGGCGATCAGCAGGCTTGGCATCGTAGCGAGCTGTTCGCAGGTGCCAGTCTCCACGCCGGGGCCGATCCAGAGCACGCGCAGCTTGGGGAGCTTCGCGAGGCGGAGCCAGCCTTTGTCGCGAATGCGCGTGAACACGTTGAGGACGCGCAGCTGCTCGAGCTTCAGGAGGAGCTGCAATATCCCGCTCGGCTGCGCTGGTCTCGGAGATGTCGAGCTGGCGCAGCTGAGTGAGCTTGGCGATCGCGTGTACATCACCGGTGTCGATCCCGGCGCTGTTCAGGTTCAGGCGCACGAGGGTGGTGAGCTGCGAGAGAACTTGTGGGTCGATACTGTGGCCCTGGAGCCTCGATCGCGTAACGCAGGCAGCGTCGTGAGCATGCGCAAGTCGAGCATGCGGGCGGCGTGATGGAGGTCGAGGGTGCAGGCGCTTCAACCCGGTCAGCGCCTGGAGACCCGTACTGGTGAATCCGGGTGCGGAGCCATGAACACTTCAAGGTTGGAGAACTTCGCGAGTTCTTGTGCGTCGACGTCGCTGAGCGCGGTGTTCGGAACGTGCAAGACCCGCAGTTGGTGCAACCTGGCGAGCGTCTGAAACTCCTGACCCTCGAAGCGTGCGGCCGTAGAAAACTCGCGCAGCCGTGGCAGCTTGCTCAGCGCCGCGAGGTCTTTCTGCCCGACGTCATCGGGGAGCTGAAGGATCTCGAGGTTCTTGAGTTGGCTGAGCTCGCCTGTTCAAGCCCCGCACGTCAAGTTTCTGCCGCGCGAGGCGAGGAAAGCGCTGCATGCGATGGACGGTGTCGAGCTGCAGTGGCCTGCTGTACTTCAGCTCTTGAACGCCAGTCGGAAGGCGTTGAACCGTGTCCTCGGTGAGTCCACCGAAGGACAGAGTCAACCAGCTGAGGCGCGAGAGACCGTTGAGGTCGGGAAAATCGCCGTAGCCAATAGAGAGGTTGAGCCTCTGTACGTATGAGAGCCCGGCCAAGGGACCTCAAGTCCTGGCTCTCGTGCTCATGACTCTGATAGTAAATTGCCACAGGGAAATGATTCGCGACGGCGTTCACTGCCTTGATGAGCTTCGGCTCCAAACTGGGCAGCGACACCGTGACTGGGCCATTGACTTTGCTGAGCGCCTGCAGCGCGTCTTCCTCAACGAGGTCCAGAAAGATCATTACAAGGACCCGCGTCGCCACCACGTGTGGCGAAGGCAGCCGAGCTTCGTCGAGCTCTTCTGCTGTTGCTGGCACGCGCACGCCAAGCCAACGGCTGAAGCGCCACTCGCTGCTGGCTTCCAAGCCATCAAAGGGTTCGGGGGGAGAGGAGCGGCGGTTGTTCCGGCGCCGCACTGGGAGCGACCGGCGGCTGAGGTGGCGCGCTTGCACAGGCAAGTGAGACGCACGCGGCCACGACTGGCAGCAGCAGATTGTGGGCGCTCATGAGCCTGCACTCACTTCAGCGCCACGCTGGCGCTGTGGCACGCTTCGTCATCGCAGTCTTCGCCGTTTGCGTAGTACTTGGAATAGCGGATGTTGTTCACGTCTTGCTCGAGCACCACGCTGCCGTTGCTCTCGATCTTGAGGTGCAGGCTCTTGGGAGTCTGTGCGAAGAAGTGGATCTCGCGCAGGCCGTCGTCGACAGTGACGTGCAAACCGACGCAGTCCGTCGTGTCCCCGTCAGTCAGCAGGCACGAGTAGCTCTGCCCTTCGGCGTCGATCGTGATGAGCAACTCGCCAGAGGTCGCGATTGGCTCCGCGAATCGCAGCTCGAGGTTGTTCCAGCACGCCTTCTCAGTGCAAGCGCGGGTACAGCTCTCCACGTTCAACGCCAGCACGCAGAGCGCCATCAGTGCCAACAGTCGCCTACCCATGGGCTGAGTCTGACACGGAACGTGTGGAGACTCGAGTCGCTGCATTGACGTGTCACCGCGCGGTCGCGAAGGCGTACCCTCCAGCATCTTGGACTGGGAGAAGTTGTCGTTGAACGCGTGGCGAGCGGCGGCGACTTCGCCGAGATCGCAGCGGGTGCGCGATGCACCGTGCTCGGCGCTGAGTGCAAGCTGCAGGAGTTCTGAATCGGACATTGGCGGCAGGAAACGTGCTAAGCGGCGGGCATGAACATGACCTTGCGGCCGGCGTTCGCCTTGGCGTTTCTCGCCATCCTGGTTGGCGTGCCGCTGTTCACGTTCGGGCCCTTTTGGGCGGGGCTGTTGGTGCTGACGCCCGCCGCTCTGGTGCTCCATCGCGAATTCCGTGCGGATCCAGTCGTCGCGAGCCTGTTCACAGCGGCGGTGTTGGTGCTGCTGGCCGCGGTCTACGCGGCCGTCTTGGTGGTCTTCGGCTCGGGCGCCGGCATCATGCCGCCGGCCGTGCTCGCGCTGCTGGTCGCCGGCACCGTCGCAGCGCTGGTGGTCTGGCGTAGGTCGCGTAACCCAAGCGGCGGGCTGCCAGACATCTTGGGGGAGCGTTTCGGGCGAGAAGAGCTCTACGAGCGCGATGAAGTGCAGTGGACGATGGTGCAGCCAGATCCATGGCTCACTCGCGACTCAGTGTTGGAGGTCTGGCTCCAGAGCTGCGTCAACGCGCCTCGGGTTGCGCGCCTCTCGTTCGAAGAGGAATCGCGCAAGCGCCTGGGTGACGGCTGGCTGCTGTATCCCAAGCCCTTCGAGGTGGAGCTCGGGCCGGGTGAGGTCAGGCGCTGCGCGGTGCCGGTGCGCCCAACGGAGCGGCACGCAGACCAGCTCCGCCTCTACGTGCGCGTGGACGCGAAAGGGCCAGTTGCCTCGCGGAATAGACACTACCGCGGTCATCCCGTCGAGGATCGAGTCTCCACCACCACGATCGTGGTCGGCGCGGCCGTCGGCGAGCTGCAATGGGGTGGTGGCGTGTTCGTGGACTTCAAGCGCCGAGTGAGGCAACCGGCGACCCACGACTTGGACCTGAAGGCCGTCAGCGAGTCGATCTGGACGCCACCTCAAAACACGCCGTCTTGAAAGCGCCCTGTCGCGCACACCGTCGCGGGTGCGGAACTCAGGCAGTTGAGGCGCAGGGCGCCTGGGTTCTTGAAGGTGTGGGCCTGTATTTCCCTGTTTTGCTGTGTGGAAACACCGAGCTGGGGAATCCGACTAGAAGAAATGCCTATGGCCGGTACCATGGCCTTCGCTAGCCTAGACCGACGAACTCGAGATATGGCACGTCACTATCAGCGAGCGTTTGACGCAATTTCCGTGGCTGAATGCGCATACGACGTGCACTCGAGCCAGGTCGAGTGGCTGCAGCGCCTGCGTGCCGTCATCGCTCCGGCGATCGAGCAAGATCGCGGAGTGTTCGTCGCCGAGCTCGAGGTGTCGGCGACGGCGAGCCAGGAATGGTCGGCAAGGCCGAAGACGTGGGTGGGGCAAGAGAGCCAGGACTACTTCGAGCAGGTGTGCTCGAGCCTGCGCTCGGAGTTGATCGCACCACTGCTAGTGTACGCGCCATCGGTCGGCACGCTGCAGGGCATCGTGAGGCAGAAGCGCCTCGACGGTGACGTGATTCAGGACGCGGACCGGGCGACAGGGGCGGCGGACATCTTCACCCTGATGGGGTGGACACCGGGACACACTCGGGGCCTGGCCCTGGTCGCCCCCTCGAGCAAGCCGTGTGCGCTGCCGTCAGCAACGTTCAAGCGCTGGCAGCGGGTGATGAGCCACGTTGCATCCGGCTACCGCCTGCGTTGCGCGCTGGACGCCGAGCCGCACCCTGCGGAAGCACCACCTGGCGGCGCTGTACTGGATCCCGGAGGAAAAGTCTTGCACGCCAGCGGTACCGCAACCAGTCGGCGCGCGCTGACCGCGCTCTCGGAAGCAGCTCGCGCCGTCGATCGCGCCCGGGGCAGGGCCCGGAGGAGCGGCGAGGCGCTGGAGAGCTGGACTCCGCTGGTCACGGGCCGCTGGTCCCTGGTCGATCGCTTCGAGCGAGACGGGCGGCGCTTCGTCGTCGCTCACGTGAACGCGGATCAGCAGCTGGATCCTCGGGCTCTGAGCGCTGGGGAGCGACGCGTCGCGAGCCGGCTGGTGCGGGGAGATTCGCAGAAGGAGATCGCCTACGAGCTGGGTCTGTCGCCGAGCACCGTCGGCACCCACGTAGTGAACATCGCGCGAAAGCTCGGGACGGCATCGCAATGGGAGACGACCTCGCTGCTGACGACGTTGCTCCAGCAGCCAGCGAACCAGCTCAGCGTCGAGGGCTTGCAGCTCCGGGTCTGGAGCAAGCGCGCTCGGCGCACGCCGCTCCAACTCACGGAGAGCGAAGCCGAAGTCTATCAGGCGTTGCTCACCGGCGCCTCCAACGCTGCTATCGCGCGGAAACGCGGTACGTCGCCGCGCACGGTCGCTCACCAGGTCGGGGCCATCTTCTCCAAGCTGGGGGTCAGCAGCCGTCAGGAGCTGCTGGCGTCTCGCTCTGGTCGGTCCGAGAGCGCGCCTTAGGCCACTGGGACGTAAATCCTCTGCTACGCTCCGCCAATGAAGCTAGCCGCGGTGCTGTGTGCGTTCGTGGTGGTGTCTTGCGCCCCCAGCTCGAGGAAGGGGCCATCCTCATCTGCGCCGATCGCAGCGGGCCGTTGCCCGGCTGGCGATCTGTGCCTGAACGTGTTCCCGGGAGGTGGCGTGCCGCCCGGCCCTTCAAAACTCGTGGTGGTGTGGGAGAACCCGTCCAACGAAGGCATGCTGGAGCCGGCCTTTGAGATGCAGCTCTCGGGTCGCGAGCGCTCCTTGAGCATTCCCCTTGCGCGCGTTCGCCCACCAACTTCGGTGAGTCCCATCGCCCCTCAGGCTTGGGGGTACATCGTGGTGCTGCCGCCCAACGCGCCGGAGTTCTCGAAGAGCAACTTCCTCGGCGTGGCGTACGTCATGCTGGTGCACTCACTCCCCGGCATGCCCCCTGCGCTGTTCGGCGACAAGTTCCCCAACGGGCTGCGCGATGGGACGGCGGTGTACGCGATGGTGAAGCCGCCTCAAGGCCGCCACGACAACTTCTGGCTCGCCCCACCGGGAGCGGTCTTCGATCTGGTCCTGTGCCCGCCAGGAGCCGTGAACTGCGACCCGCCGTGGCCCAACCCGAACTGAGTTCGGGACGGTGCACGCAGTCTAGCTTGCGCCGAACACTGCTACTCCTCCGTGGCGAGGGTCGCCTCGAGTGTCGTTTCCGAGAGGATGCGCCTCGCGAACACGCCGATCTGCTCGTCCGTCGCATCGTGGAGCCGTTTCTCGACCCACGCGGGTAGATCGCCAAACTTGAGCTGCAATTGCTCCCGCAGCAAGCCACCCCGACCTTCAGCCCGACCTTCAGTTCGGCCCTTCTGTTCGCCGCGGTTCCAAAGGTCGTCCAAAGAACTCAGGAATTGCTGTGCCATGTCGGGTGCCTCTCGGAGGATTGTGTCACAGAGTGGGCCGCGTTGCTCGGCGGTGGTGAGAGAATTGAGATATTGCACAAGGACTGCGTAGTCGCCGGGTTGGGAACGGAGAACTCGCCTCAGGCGCCCGATCCAATGCGGGATTGAGTTCAGTAAGCGGTCGAAGCGCCGAGCGTCTCTCAGCATGCAAAGGGCTACCACTGCCATGTCCGTCAGTTGACGCTGCAGCAACTCCTCGACGCTCGTAGCGGGTAGGTCGTCGAGAATCACGCGAAGCTGCGCCACATGCGGTCTTAGCGATGGGAGGCCTATGAGGCCTTCGGGGTAAGCAGAATGCAGGTCCAACGCGTGCGGCCACGGCTTGGTCGCGTTGCTGACAAGCACGGGCACAACAATTGGGATCTCCCGCTCTGGTGACTCGGCAAGGTACCGACGCTGCGCGAGCGTGATGTAGTGCTGCATCCGCCAAGCGATGCGCGGGTCAACAGTGGATTGGTGTTCTACCAACACGTAGACCAGCAGGTCGCGCGGAGTCTGCGCGTCGGGCGGGGCGAGCTTCCCGCGCCGGTAGTTCAGGGAAAAGAGGAGGTCGCTGTAGTAGGGGCGCAGATCATCGTCGAGGCCGCTCGGATCTTCCAGACGCAGCGAGTCCCACGCGAGGACTGTGGTGAAGTCGGGTGGGAGCCAGTGCCGCAGGAGCCCGCTTGCGTTGTCAGGGCGGCCAAACGTGGCGCGAAACAAGGCATCATGAGTTGGGCGCTGTTCGGACACGCCGATCTATCGGAGCCGCGCCGGGCGGGTTGCCACGAAGTCACAGCGTCTCCCTACATCTGCGAGCGGAGATCGACTTCAGCGAATGCGCACCCACTGTCACAGTCTTCGCCGTTTGGGTACGAACGCTTGTAGACGATGTTGTTGACGTCCTGGTCGACCACCACGCTGTCGTTGCTCTCGATCCGAAGATGGAGGTTCTTCGGCGTGCGATTCATGAAGATGATTTCGCGCAGGCTGCTGCCCTCGTTGAACGAGAAGTTTGGGCAATTCCCAGGCACGCCGTCGGTTAGCGCACAGCTGGACGTCTCTCCTTCGGCCTCGATCGTCACCAGCAGCTCACCCTCGTGCGACACTGACTCTGCAAGCTTCAGCTGCACGCCGTCGAGGCAGTCCAACAAGGTGCACTCCTTGCCGACGCAGCCGCTGACGCTCAGGGCCAGGCCAGGCAGCAGCAGCCACAGCGCGAGTCGTTTCCCATGAATTGAGTTTCGTAGGCTGTACAACGGACCTCCCCCCCAAACCCCCTAGTCGCAGCTGAATTTCGCGGCGGTGATGTCGTGGAAAGTCATCTCCTCACCGTTCGGGGGCGGGTGGCTGATTTCGCGTAGCTCACCGCTGAGCTTGCCCTGATCCACGCGGATAATGAGTTCTCGGCGGATCATGCGGCCGTCGTACCAATGCTCGCGCGCGTCGTAAGCCTGGAGATCTTTGTTCGTGACGTCGAGCACGGACCTGACGGCGTTCGCATCGCTGATGGAGAATTTCAGTCCAAAGTCTTGATTGAGCGACTCGTCTTCGAGCTGAACATCGAGGGTCATGTCCGCACGGATTGAAGAGGGGCACTCGAAGTTCGCGGCGTCGCGGCCCAGAGGTTGACCCGCCACGAATGTCGCCTTGTCGCTGGTCGATTGCAGCGTGACCTCTACCGGGGTGGGGGCGGAGTAAGCCTCATCATCCAGCCACCACCACGTGCAGCTTTGAGTCCCCAGGGCTCGATCGAATGCGTCGCCCGCGGAGAACCCGAGATCGGTCGTCTCGGTGAACGCGATGGCGGAGCTGGTCGAGCCGCAACGGTTGCGATCGGGGTCGTCGCCGCACCCTGCGAGGAGGAGCGGGCACAAGATGAGAGCGCAGAGGACGCGAGGCATTGGCGGAGTGTACGCTCAGGACCGGTGGCGTTCCAGTGACCGGGTGGAACTAGGAGACGCCGCCCATCGCGGACACGTAGCCGCGGATCTCCGTGCAGGCTTCGGGGTCTTGCACCCGCCGAACCGTGACTCAACTCGAGGGAACCGCAGACCGATGGCGGCGCATGCTCAAGCGGCACGGCAGGAGGTCGTGACGTGGTTCCGCGTCGTCCACGGCGTCGCTCACCTCGCGACCCCGCAGCCGAGCGCCCAACTCTCGCGGCTTCACATCCCTTGAGCCGGCCCACACGGAGTATGAGACACTCCGCCCATGACTGCAGACCACACGCCGGTCGTGAACTGCTGCTACGCGATGCCGATCCGCGGAGGGCTCTGGGGCGCGTGCCAGGTGATCGGCATCGACGGCGAGAACGCCGACATCGTCGCCTTCGACTGGCTCGGCAAGCAGCCGCCGACCTTGAAGCAACTCGCCAAGGCGAAGCCCTTGGTGCTCACCCATCACGCTCACAAGGGCAGCATTCAGCGCATGTACGCCGATGGTCCAGTGCCGGCTGATTTCCGCGCGGTAGGGGAGTTGCCGCCCGTCGTGAGCGGTGAGATGAAGCCACAGAGCTACGGCTTCTGGGGTAACTTCGCTCATCAGCTGCGGCTGCAGCAGCGCTGGGACCATGAGGTACCAAAAGCCGAGAAGGAGCGCTACCGCGCGGGCGACCAGCAAATCACGCTGGGCGAGACCACGGCTATGGGGCGCTACAACATGTCGATCGGTGCGACCAAGCACGCCACGCTGCCCTGGCCTGCGGCCGAACCGGTGCCATGGGAGGTGCTCGATGCTGCCGGCACCCTCACGGCCATGACGTACCACGGGCGCGACGCGAACGTCGTCAAGTACGTTGCCTCGAGGAAACTGATTTCAGAGTTCTCCTGGTACGACCACGGCCAGTCGAGCCTGGATTTTCGCGGCGCCTCACTGCTCGAGCTGCGCCTCGACGTGCCCAAGAAGCTATCGATTTGCATCGATGGAGAGCTGACGGACTTGACCCTCACCGGCCACGGCAAGGGCCGCTCGGTCTCCGTCGAGAGCGGGGCCGCAGGGGGTGAGGATCTCTCGCTCACGCTGTTCCAGCCCGTGGACCAGCTGTTTCCCCCAGCGGTGAAAGGCCTCGAGCGGCTGTCGGAGCTCGAAGTGAGCTGGTTGAAGGTCATCGACCTCAAGGCCATCGCCAAGGCGTACCCCAGGCTCCGCTCGCTGCTCATACGAGGGAAGTACGCGCGCCTCGAACACCCAGAGGCGCTCGGCAAACTGAGCGAGCTCGAGTCGCTGACTTTGTACGACGTGTATGACCTGGACGTCGCGGCTCTCCCCCCAATCGAGAAGCTGCCCAAGTTGAATCACGTGTTGTACGGCGGCTTGAAGAAGTCCGACGCGCAGCTGCTCAGGAAGCACTTTGCGAAGCTCCGCTACCTGGATATCCACGGCGCGAAGAACGACGCGTGGATCGCCGCAAACGCCAACAACCCGCTGCGCAACTGGGTCGACGACGACGAGCAGTTCGGGGAGAAGGCCTGCAAGGTCTTCGCGACGGCTTACCGCGCGGCAAGCAAGGCCAAGGGCGCTGCGGCGCAGAAGGTGCTCACCGGCTACATCAATGCGCTCAACAAGCTCGACGGCAAATACGAGATCATCGACACCATCCGCCGCGAAGAAGCCTACGAGGCGTATCACCAGCTGGTCGCGCTCACCGACGTGAGCGAGAAGGACGCCGACGACTGGTGGAGTGAGCTGTGCGACTTCTAGCGGTGCCGTAGCTCGGCTCCGGCGCAGCGCTTACAGGCGTGGTGCGTCCAGGTCGAGCGCAGCGCCCAGCTCGAGGCTGAGCAGCACCTGCATGCGTGGGTCCGCTGCCAGCATCACGGAAATGGGCACCACCCGCACCGCGGCGTCCTCCGGTGGTTCGTCACTGAACGCTTCGTAGGTGTCGGCTTCGAAGCGCGCGACGTGGGTGGCGGGAGCGCCTCGCAAGATATCCAAGCTGGTGGCGACGTGGGCTGACTCGGGGATCGGGAGAGCCCAGGGCTCGACCAGCCAGCGCCAAGCCGGTGCGGCGGACGCCGTGAAAGCCTGGCTGAGATCCGGTGTGTCCAGGGTCCAGTGCTCGGTGTCTGGAATCAATTGCCGCGCGGATATAATGGTCGACCCATAGTGGGTCGCGGCGCGGGTAAGTAGCTGCTCGCTCCACGATGCGTCGCAGCTGCCTAGCGTGAAGCGCCCCAGATCTGCAACCGCGCATGGTTCGCGCGCTCCGCCGCGCACAGACGCTGCGACGCCGTTCAGCACGTGCATCACCTCGTCCGTCGAGTAGTAGGCAGCGCCTGCCAGGATCAACTCGTAGCCGAGCTCCGCGCTCAGCCCAATCGTGTGTCCCCAGCCCGGCACGCTGGTGGGATGGACCAAGTGTACGTGCTGGCCACGGGTCTCGATGTGGTGCGCGACCTGAGCCGATGCCTCATCGCGACTTGATTTGGGCGCAGCGAACCTCACCCCCTGATCCTACTTGGGGTGCGCTAGAGCTGCACATGTGCACTGTGGCGAGTGGCCGAATGCCCGAGGTTCCGGCTCTGACCAGGCGATTCAAAACTGCACCGCTGAGTTGCGGCACTCGCCGGGGCAGGAGTCACCGTTGGGATACTGCGTGTGGTAGAGGATCCTGTCGGCGGATTCGTCCATCACCACTTGTCCGTCGCTCTCCACGATCACGTGGGCGCTGTAGGGTTCGTGCCGTTCTAGGTAGATCACCGTGGTCTCGAATTGCTGGATTCGGATCACGTCGCAATCCAGCGATGTCTCCGTGCCCGAGCAAGTGACGGTTTCACCTGGCATGATGATGGTGACCTTCACCGACGAACCAAGCTCTAGGCTCTCCCTGGCCTTGAAGCTCACGCCGCTGTTGCACCCGATTTGCGTGCAACCGCAGCCACTCAGTGCCAGCCCTGATAGCACCGCCAGGATAAGTAGGCGCATCCGATCCTCCCAAGAGCATGTAGCGTGGCACATGGCCGCCTCGCTTCAAAGCGGGAGAGTGGATCCGGGTGGAATCAGTGCGCGCTGCATACTCACTGGCCAGGCCCGCAGGCGCCTCTCGCCCGCGGTGGCGGACGCCGCCGATATGGCAGCGGTCGCCGTTCTTGGTGGGAGCGTCCTCAGGAACACCTGGATTTTACGGCAGAAACGCCGCCCTGGCGCTGCGACACGGTGATTCACTGGAACACCCAGCGGCTCGGCTATACTCGCGGTGTGAAACAGCGGCTCGCGTTGCTTGGGCTCGTGGTCTTCGCGCTGCTTGCCTGCAAGAAGTTCGAAGAGGAGAAAGAGCAGAAGTCCATCGATCAGTATCGCGCGAACTTCATCAAGGGTTGCTTGAAGGGAGATGACACGGATTCGCCGTTTCCGTCCCTCGAAAAGGAGCGGGTCTGCGGCTGCATCGCCGACGCTTACATGAAGGGCAAGAAGTTCGACGACCTGGTGGCCGAGGAGGCCTCCGACGCCTCGACCGCCTTCGTCACGCCAGCGGTCGAGTCGTGCAAGTTCACGCCCAAGGGTCGCGCCTGGGCCGTGCGCGTTCCGACGCCGAAGCCGCTCGAGCTTTACACCGCGGAAACGAAGATCGAGGAGCCGGTGCCCACCAGTGAAGCGCTCAACAACGCCATCGATCTGCGCGACCAGAAGCAGCTCGATCTCGCTGAGGCCGCGTTCAGAGCTCAGGCGGTGGCGTACCCCTTGGATCCCGAGATCGCCTTCCAGCACTACGTGAATCTCTCCTTCATGGGACAGACGGATCAAGCCCTCGACGCGCTGGAGTCGGCATACAACCTGGGCTTCAACGACTATCCGTCGATCCGCTACATCTATCGGCCAGGCGCCGTCGCCTTCTCCACTCGCTACGAGAAGACGCTCGCCGGCTTGCGCGATCGCTACAACACTACGCCGCCTCCCATCGGCACCCCATACGCGTTCCTGCCCAAGGGCAAGCGCCCGAAGGAGGGCTACCCGGCGTTGGTGGTGCTCCACGCTTACGCTTCGAACAACGGCAACTGGGTGGACTTCTCCAAGGACTGGGCCAAGCGCGGATTCGTCGCGATCGCGTTGCCAGGATCATTACCGCTCGGAAAGCACCGCCTGAGCTGGCACGTGGGCACCTTCGCGGCAACTCACGACGCCATCCAGGCGGCGCTGAAGTCCGAGCTGGTCTCGGGCTTGATCGATCCCAAGCGGGTGATCTTGATCGGCTATGGTCAGGGTGCACAGCACGCGATGGGCGTCGCAACGGAACACTCCGAGGATTACTCCGCGGTGTTCGCCATCGCTCCCGGCGGCCCTCCGGAACCCCTCGGGGACAAGCAAGCGCTGGAAGCGCCCGGCAAGCCACGCCTGGTGGTGGTCACTGGCAGCGAAGCCGAGAGCGCCCCGCGTTGCTACCGCTTCCAGCGCCTGGCGTCAGCCGCGGGTTGGCCCGTCGTGCTGCTGGAGCAGCCAGGCAAAGATGCTTTCCCCGTGGAATATCCACAGAACGGCATCGCGATCATGGACTACCTGGTTGGCAAGGCGGACGCCATCAAGGGCAGCGCCAAGCTGAAGCCCATCACCCCACCCGCACTCTGATATTCCGTCCCGGGGATTGAGATCGGCCCCCACGAGCGTTATTGGGTTTTTTGGGGGTGAGGGTGCGCCGCGAAATTTGTCTGACGACTCTGTTGCTACTGGGGTGCTCGAAGCCGAGCGCTCCTGCGCCAGAGCAAGCCCCCAGCGCAAAGCTCGAGCCCGCGCCATCCAGCGCCAAGGTCGTCGTGCACCCATCGGCTGCCGCGGCGGAGAGCGCCGCGCCAGCGCCGAGCAGCGATCCAGGCGCGGGGAAAGACTTCGTTCTGTATCAGGATCTGAAGGCGCGTTTCTTTCCCGTCGGAAACGCAGTGATCGCGTGCGGCTTGCCCTGCAGCTACCCGACGCAGCCCGACCAGAAGGTGTGGCTGCTGACGGGCGATGAGCCAAAGGAGCACCCCGAACTCTGGCCGCGCACGCTGTGGAAGGCCTTCGACTCGAACTTGAAGGCGAACGACTTGGTGCCCGATGTCACCTACGGCGGCGAGTGGCCGAATCATTTGTGGGTGTGGGCCGGCACTGGCTCGCGCACCGGCGAGGGCACGCTGCCGAGCGCGAACTTCGAGCGTGGCCGCTGGGTGGATAGTAGCGAGATGTACAGCGCCGACCACTCACTTCCGCCGCGCAAATACGACGAGATCTTGCTGTCCGCGCCGTCCCCGAGCGATCCAACGCTGACGTTCGTTTACGGTGGCGACGGGCCGCCCATGGTCGTGCCTGCCCACATGCTGTTCACCTACCGCAAGGGCAAGTGGGAGAAGCGCTTTGCGCCTTGGGGTGAGAACGCGCGAGTCACGCGCCTCGCAAACGGCAACACCATCGTGGTCACGGAGTTCTCCTACCTGGTCACACCCGACCAGAAGATCCGCAAGCTCGAGGTCGAGGAGAAGCATGCGCAGGTTATCGTGCGCATGGGAGGCGTTGCTTGGCTTGCTGGGCAACTCAAGCTGAGCAAGCCGGTGAAGCCTGAAGACTTCAAGCTCGCAAAGCTCGAGCGCCGCGTTTCCCCTCCTGAGGTGGAACCCCTCACGGCGTTCTCCCCGGCGGATAGTTTCCTTGAGGATCCAGCCGACCACACTGAAGCTTGCAAGACGCCGGTCATCGAGGTCCGCAGCAACTCGCATCAAGTGGATTACGGCTTTGACTACAAGCTGCGCGCGATCATGCAGCAGCACGCCGAGGAAGCCAGCCAGCTGGTCGGCTACGAAGCCCACCTCAAGAGCGGCTTCGCGCTGCTGTTCTCTGCGAAGGACATCGCGCTGTTGAAGCAGTTCGTGGAGTGGTGGCAGCCCGCCGCAGAGGCGAAGCTGAGGTGCCTCGATGTTGCCGCGCTGATGCCGGATCCCTACGCGCCAACTCCCAAGCTCCGCCGCAAGTTCTACAACCCTTGGGCAGCGCGCGACCTGCAGCTGCTCGAAGCCCGCTAGCCCGCGCCCCCTCTCGACGCCACCAGGAACCGTCCCCCCGCGAAGGCATTGCCGGCGCACCGCAACTCACGGATGCTCGGCGCCCCATGGGGTGGTCGTACTTTTGGATCGGTGACTTCGAGCTCAATCCCGCGGTGCCGACGCCGCGCGCCTTCTCCAAGGCGCCGAAGAGCGGTGCTATCACCATCGATCTGCTCACGCGCGAGGGGCGGCGGCTGCTCTTCATGCGGGTGGAAGATCGCGACGCGAGCAGCGAAGAAGAGCTGACCGCCGCCGTACGCGGCCTGAAGCGCAAGAACGCCCAAGGTCAGCTGAGCTGCATCGCGTGGGAAGATGGCCCAGACGACTATGGCGTGATGTGGCCGGTCTACGGGCGGCGCCGCAAGCTAACCCGCGCGGAAATAAAGCAGCTGTTCGCGACCCATGCAGACAGCATGCGAGCTCTCGTGGACGAAGCCGCAGCGCGCCTGGCGACTGCGGTGCCCGGCGACGTCAAAGCCGCCGCAAGGCAAGAGGCCGCCGCAAAGCCTCGACCGGCCCACACCGGGCCGCACTCGGTAGAGAAGCTGGTCGCCGCGCTGGAGAAGGGACAGCCCGGCGCCCGAGCCAAGACCTTGCTCGCCCTGGCCGACGTAGATCCCGCACAGGCCCGCGCCGTGGCCTTCGTGTGGCTCGAGCGCTGGGAGGGTGTCTACACGCCAGGCAAGTGGCTACACCAGCCGAATCCAGGTTTCCCCGAGGAGACCAAGCTCGTGAACCGCGAGAAGCAGTTCGAAGCCGCCATCAGCGTGCTCGCTCGGGATCTCGATGGCGCCGCCGTGGACGCCTTGCTGGCGCTCAAGCCCTATCACCCCTCAGGCTCCGGTGTGGCTCACCGCGCGCTCGCCCAGGCAATGACGCCGGAGATCGCCGGGAAGGTCTGTGAGCGCATGCTGCCTGGGCTCAAAGTGACCCACTACAACTGGTACCTGCGTCTGCTGGCTGAAGGCGGGCACGTCGGCGATGAGGACTTGATCAAGCGCATGCTGCGCGCACCGGAGACGTTTGAGCCTCAGGGGGAGCGCGCCCTGTCTCTGCGGGTGGACGCGCTCAAGGTCTTCTGGTGGGCGAAGCACCCGGAAGCCGTAGCGCTGACTTGCGAACTGCTCTCCGAGGAACCGTTCTGCCAGTGGGACGGTTGGTTCACGAGCAAGATCGACGACCTACGTATCGACTACGCGGCGCTTCTCGAGTCACCGCTGCTTCCGCGCGACAAGCTGAGCCAAGAAGTCCTCGATGGCCTGGAGAAGGCTCTCAACCCGGAGCCCGAGCTGACCACTGAACAGATCCGCGAAATCCTGCGTGAAGCGCGCGAGGAAGCGGGTGGCGTGTTCAATGACAAGTAGGCGATTCGCCGCTTGAGCGCAGTACTCAGAGGTCTTCAAACGCCTCGTAGCTCATCACTTCGACCTCCGTCGCGAAGTCCCATTCCACCTCGCCTAGCCCAAGCTCGAACTGAAAATCGAGAGTCATCCGGCCTTCGCACTGCAGCCAGCCAGCATGGTTCCCTGCGGAAAAGGTCAACGACCTCAGCTGCACCGGGTTATGACGGGAGAAGACATACAGCGACTCTTCGAATGTCTCTTCGAAGTCGAAGCGCATGTCGACCAAAGACTCATCCCCCGTGTAGGGTGGACGACCAGGTAGCAACTCTCCTAGCTCCATCGGGGGAAACGGGTTGTCGTGAAGCTCTAGCCAGTCTCTGGGGATGCGTTCTTCAACCAGCTCAATACCCAGGTGGATCACAATCCAAACGCGTCCCAAGCGTTCGGCCTTGTGGAGCACGCGGCCGCCCGCGGGTGCAAGGCATTGGGAGGTCATCTGCCAGTCAGGCATGGACCGACAATATAACCTGCGTCGCCGCAGCGAAGGTCACGCGCGCTAGATGTGGCGCACCCAGCGACTGAGCAGCGCTCCCTCGCCCCCAAAACCGTCGGCGGTTCGAGGGCAAAAATGGGTGCTCATATTTGAGTGGTAGTGCTCAAACCGGGCCGCAGGGGCGACTTACGTGATTGCATGAAAAAGCTCGGTTGGTGCGTTGCAGGGTTGAGTGTGTTGGTGCTGGCGGTTGGCTGTGGTGGCTCGACCAGCGGCCAGTCGAGCGGCGATGGGGGAAGCGCTGGGAGTTCCGGCAACGGTGGCTCCGGTAATGGCGGGTCTGGTAACGGCGGCTCCGGAAACGGTGGTGCTGGCGGCACGAGCGGCAGCGGCGGCTCTGGCGGCGCGCCGTTGGGTTACAGCTCACAGCTCGACCTCTTGTTCGTGGTCGACAACTCGGCAGGCACGAATGTGCATCACGAGCGCTTGGCGGAGAGCGTCGGCGACCTGATCCGGCGCTTGCAGAACCCTGACTGCGTTGCCGCCGATGGTTCGCGCTCGACGCCTAGTGACCCTGCGGCCGCTTGCCCCAGCGGCAGCGAGCGCGTGCACGCGCCGGTGCTCGACCTCAACGTGGGTGTGATCACCTCGAGCCTGGGCGCGGCGGGTAGCCAGTACTGCCAGGGGCAAGATGACCAAGCGCACTTGTTGCCTACGCTGCGCGACTCGCTGCCCGGCGCGAGCGCCGACGGTGTGTACGAGCTGCGGCAAGGCGGCGACGTCGCGGGGTTGATCGGGAACGTGCAGGCCGCCATCCGTAGCACCGGCCAGAGCGGCTGCGGCTTCGAGATGCCCCTCGAGGCGATGTTCCGTTTCCTCTCGGATCCAGCGCCATATGCCGAACTGGGGCGCGTTGCCTGCAACCCCAGCGATACCAGCAAGAGCTGTGTCGAGCTTCAAGGAACGGACGACGTGTTGCTCGCGCAGCGCAAGGCCTTCTTGCGGCCGGGGAGCACTGTCGCGGTCGTCATGGTGGGCGATGAAAACGATTGTTCGGTGCAGGCGGGCGGCCAGTTCTGGTTTGCTCTCGAACCCGACATCTTTCCCGCGCGGCCAACCAAGACCTGTGAGAGCGATCCCAACAGTCCGTGCTGCTATTCGTGCGCACAGGGTCAAGTCAACAACTGTCCCGCCAAGGACGCCGAGTGCGGCGCTGCGCCAGCAAACGATCAGGTGAACCTGCGCTGCTGGGATCAGAAGCGGCGCACCGGCATCGATTTCTTGCACCACGTCGAACGCTACGTCGCGGGTCTCCGGGAGAAGACCATCGCGGACGAGTTCGACAGCGGAGATACCTTCAGCAATGCGCTCTTCGCTGACGGTACCCGCAGCCCGAGCCAGGTCCACTTCCTGACGCTGGGTGGCGCGCCGCCGGGGTACCTTACGGAAACGGGTGCGGATGGCAGCGTGCGCTACCTGGACAACGCGGCGTTGAGCGGCGCTGGACTGTGGCCTGAGCTGATCGGCGACCCGTCGGCGTACGCTCCTCCTCAAGATCCCTTCATGGTCGAGTCGGACGCGCCCCGCACTCAAGTCAGCTCGCTCAGCGGCGTGGCACCGGCGTCGATGAACGCGGTCAACGGCGGCGACTCGATCAACGCTGGCTACCGTCTGCAGTACGCGTGTATCGAGCCGCTCCAGACTCCTCTCGAGTGCCCATTTGGTGACTTCTGCATGTGCGACGATCCAGAAGGCAACGCGGCGTGCAGCCCTGGCGGTCTGCAAATCGCTGCGCCCGCCTACCCGACGCTCAGGCAGTTCGCCGTCGCCAAGGATTCCGGGGGTGAGATCGCATCGCTGTGCGAATACGGCGCGACTCCGGGCCGCGTAGACAGCGGATTCGGCGCGAGCTTCGAGCTGTTGCAGCACGCGCTCAAGCCAAGCCTGCGCTGACGCCAGACGCAAAACACGCTAGACTGCTCCCGTGTCCGGCGCCGCGCCTAGCTTGATCTCCGAAGCGGAGTTCTTGTCCTTGCCCGAGTCGGCGGAGAAGCTCGAGCTGCTGGACGGTGAGGTGATTTGGGCTCCCAGTCCCAGCTACCGCCACCAGTGGGCGCTCCGCTTGATCGTGCGCAGCCTGGAGGACTGGGGCGCGTCGTCAAAGGACGTCACTGTGGGGATGGCGCCCCTCGACGTGAGGTTCGCACCGGGGCGCATCCTGCAACCCGACGCCTTCGCATTGTTCAAGCCCTTGCCGCTGACCCACGAGGGGCCGGTGAATGACGTGCCGGAACTCTGCGTGGAAATCCTTTCGTCGAACCGTGCTTACGATCGCATGACCAAGCGATTCGTGTACGGTGAAGCGGGCGTGAAGGAACTCTGGACCGTGTCCCTTGACGGTTCCTCGGAGCGCTGGTTCGGTGAACGTTTGAGTGAATGCGAGGCAACCAGCGAACAGCTCACCTCGCCTTTGTTGCCTGGCTACGTATTCGACTTGCGGGCGTTGAAGGACGGCTAGTTGCAGGCCGTGAAGCGAGTGCGGGTCACTCGCCGGGTGTGCCGGACCGCATGCGAAACGCGCCATGTCGTCGCCGCTGGCGTTGCGTCTGATATGGCTGGGTTGCGCGTCAGCGGGCGCGCTCAGCGCCAGGAGGGCCAAATGGACTTCATGCAAACCATGCACGCGTATTTCCGAGGGGAGAAGCTCGAGGCAGCTTTTTTCATCGTCCCCGTCGGCTTGCTCTTCTTGGGCCTCGCCTATGGCGCCTGGCGCTCGGAGTCTGGCGGCTTCATGTGGGGAGTCATCGTGCCTTCTGTGATCCTCGGGGCAACGCTGCTCGCGGTTGGAGTCACCGTTGCTGGGCGCACCGCAGGGCAACTCGCGGCCCTCGAACAGGCTTATCAGCAGGACGTGGCGCTGATGGTGAAGACCGAGCTCCCGCGCATGCGCCAGGTGATGACGCTCTTCTCGCGAACGTTGCCTGCGTTTGGTGTCCTGGCGCTGCTAGGACTCATTCTGCGCTACGCCGTGCGCATGGAGTGGGCGATCGGCCTGGGTGCGCTCTTGGTAGCAGCCGGCGGCATCGGGATGCTGATCGATGGCTTCGCCGAGCGCCGCGCGCATCCCTATGTGAGAGCCTTGGAAGCGCTGGAAGCGCAGCATGAGAGGTAGCGAGGGAGCATGCTGATGCACAAAGCGGCAGCATGTTTCTATGTGGTATGGAAAAATGGCGAGTCGAGGCAGTACGCCGCGCTTACGCTGACGCCTGTTGGCCGTTTTTCCCAGGGAGCAACGCTAGCCTGGACTGGTCCGAGAGTTGCTCTGGGATCCGGCATGACCAACAAAGTGATTACCGGTGCGTTCGATTCGTCTCTCAAGGCCCGTTCGGCCATCAACGAGCTCTACGCTCGCGGTGTACGGCAACAGACCGTCAGCGTGATGATACCAGAGCACACGAAAGACGAGTTTGCGCGCGTCGATGACAACACGAAGGCGCCCGAGGGCGCAGCCATCGGTGGTGCGGCAGGTATCGCGCTTGGAGGACTTGCTGCGGGCCTCACGGCGGTTGCAACAGTGATTGTTCCCGGCGTGGGCATTCTCGCCGCGGGGCCAATCGTCGCGGCGCTCGCCGGAGCCGGGGCAGGAGGCGCCGTTGGCGGTGCGCTCGGCGGCCTGATTGGCTTTGGCATCACGGAGCATGAGGCAAAGCTTGGCCAGGAGGTCCTCAAGAAGGGCGGCACCGTCGTCATGGTGTCGACGGAGAGCAAGTCGGAGGTTGAAATTGCTGAAGACGTCTTCGACCGTCTCGCGGTGAAGAGCGAGACGACCAAGGGACAGGCCGCCGCTCCCGCCCACATGTAATGCTCACGTCCGGATTCGACGGAGCCCCGCGCGCGCGGGCCGCTCAGAGAACACGTTCTCTGTGGTGGCCCGCGCTTCGTTCTTGGCGCGTCGAGTCTGCAGTCAGGCTAGGCTCAAGCCCGATGCAGCTGCTGCCAGCGCTAATTGCGTGCGTGTTCGTTTTGGGGGGTTGTTCAGCCCGTGCGCCTGGAGTCGCTCCCGACGACGCGCGGCCTGTAGCATCCGCGTCGGCTGCGCCGAATCCCAGTGCGTCCTCAGACCCCGTGGAATCAGAGCGCGCCTCAGCATCCAGTTCGGACCCGCCAGAAAATCCTCCGGGAAAGAGCCCCGAGGACGATGGTCTGGCGAATGATGGTCTGGCGATCGGGGAGCTTGCACCGTACGGACTCGAGTCGGGACGCGCACCCGTGCCTGGCCCGAATGATGGCTCGCCCCAACCCAGGTTGTTCAAGTCAGAGGTCGCGGCGCAGATCGCCAAACTGAATGCGCGGTTTCGTGGCTGTTATAGCAAAGCCTTGAGCACCGACCCCTCACTCGCCGGGCGCGTCGTGTTTCGCTTCGTCGTCGACCCCTCCGGGCAGGTCACCTCGGTCACCATCGATGAGGAGCAGACCTCGGAGTCGATGCGGAAATCGCCGTTGAGCGCCTGCTTGCTTGCTGCCATCCGCGGCGCGAACATCGGCCCAACGGGGCACAGCGCACCGGTGACACTGTCCCTGCCCGTCGAAATCAAAGCGCAGACTCCCTGAGTAGTGCCGCGCAACGCTCCGCTCGGGCCCGCTGTAAGGTCGCTTTCGCAGGAGCGTTTTGTCGCCATGAAATGCTGGATTGCTTGTCTCTTGATGCTGCTCGGAGTTGTCGCTTGTCAGTCCGGCGCTGGGGGCGGCGCGGCAAAAGGGCCAGAAGGGCCCTGTGAGGACGGGCACGGCATGCGCATCTGCTGTGGTCAGCCGGGCGAGATCCAAGGCAGCAACTGCGTTCCGCGTGACCTCGCGGAGAAGCAGTCGACGGGCTGCGTCGCAGAGGGCAACCAGCGTAGCGGCAAGACGTTTGACCCGCCGTGTTGCGAGGGCCTGGTGCAAGTCGCTCTGACCCTGGACAAGCAGGAGTGCGCCTCAGCACCGGACGCCAACGTGTGCGCCAGGTGCGGCGATGGCACCTGCGGCCTCGGTGAAGACACCTGCAACTGCCCTGCAGACTGCAAGTAGTCGAGCTGCGCTCGCCCCGAAATAGCAAAGAGCCAAGAACCGCGCTCCCTTCAGGTTGAAGAGCGGTTCTTGGCTCTGGCTCATGTCGCGTGCGCTGTCGCTAGACCGTGCGTCGACCAAGGCCCGTGAACAGGCTGATTACCGCGAGGATCAAGAAGCCGACGAAGAGGATCTTGGCGATGCCTGCGGCGGCACCTGCAATGCCAGCAAAGCCGAAGAACGCGGCGACGAGTGCGATCAAAAAGAAGGTCAGTGTCCAACCTAGCATGGTGTGCTCCTCTCGATTCGCCGCGCATCGGCACGGCGTCTGTGATTCAGGGTCAAGCGCTCCGTGGTGAGCGCCGTCGTTGAATCAGATAAAGAGCAACCCACGTGCCAGCCGCTTCGCCCGGGCGTTTCCGCGGCTGAAACACGCGATCCGTGCCCTGCGCGTCGCGCTTCACCCCGCTGTGCGCCGACCCAGACGCCTCGCCGGTGTGTGACAGCCGGACGCAATGCCTCAGCCAGGTGTGTCGCGTCGCGCGCCTTGCCCGACTGCTCCGGCGCGGACAGCGAAGAGACTGGGAGTGACTCAGGGCCCGCACAGTCCGGGGTGCTGCTCGTAAACCGACGCGGGCGGCTCGACGAAGCCGCCTGAGCCGGCTTCGTAAGGCTTGGTTCCGACCCAGTAACCCTGACCGCGCGGGCCGTACTGGCAGATGGTCCACCACCACTCACCGTCCCAGCCGTATGGACCGGGCGCGTCGCAGCGCTGAGTAGCGCAGCCAATCGCGTACACGTTGGAGGAGACCATCTGAGTGTAGTGGGAGGTCACGCCGTTGCTGCTGTCATCGGTCCAGTTGTAGTCATTGCGCTCTTCCCACCAGCCTTCGCCGTCGCCCTTGCCGCTGCCGTCGGTGATGTTGGGGTCGTCTGCGCAACCGGTGCCACCGCAGTAAGAGAGGTTCTCCCCGAGTACGTCGTAGCCACCGATGTTCGTCCGCGTTTCCTCGGGGGAATGGGGCCAGTCCGGATCGCAGCTCTTGACCCAGGCGGCGGCGTTCTTGGCGATCTCGGTGTCCCAGTGAACGCGATACATATCCTTCGCCGGAGGATCGACGGAGCCCCGCCAGCGGTTGTGCGCGTCGAGCATCATTTGCTCCCACTGGGTCAGCGCCGCGCCGTCGCAGGTCTCAGCGCCGCCTGCTCCGCTGCCGCCTGCTCCGCTGCCGCCGCTGCTGGTGCCGCCGCTGCTGGTGCCGCCTTGGGCGCTCCCCCCAGCGCTCGAGCCGCCTTGCGCCGAGCCGCCTTGTGCCGAGCCTCCCTGCCCTGAGCCGCCCTGTGCAGACCCGCCTTGCGAAGATCCGCTTTGTGCTGAGCCGCCGCTGCCGCCGCTATCACCGCCGTTCGAGTCGCTGCTGCAAGCGGCCAAACACAGGGCGGGGAGCAGCACACCCAAGCCAGTGAGCCGAGGTAGTGCGGAGGCGGTGCGTGTAGGGGAGGGGAACTTCATGCTGCGATCGAAGCAAGAAGCATGCTTCGGTCAGGTCATCCACGCGAGGTACAATCCATTGCGGAAATTGACAGCGACCCTGCAGTGTTTCTCGGTCGGGCGTCTGCAAGATGGGCCAGATCCTCCGCTAACATGCTCAAATCGCAGCGGTGCTCCTGGCTTTCCGACGTGCCGGCCGCTCGTCGAGAGGGCTGCTCACCCCAGGCCCCGCGGGGCTGTTGCCCCCAACCGCTAAATTCCACAAGGAATTAATCCTCGAACAGCAGCGGTCCCCGCTGTTCGGCGAAGCGCCGGACCGCGGCGCGCACGTCGGACGGGATCGCTGGGAAGCGTACGCCAACGCCAGGCCAGGTGGTTGAGCGGAGTGTGTCCCGAGTCCACTCGACCGTGCCTTCGAACTCGAACTCTTCGATGCCGGCGACCGTCAACGTCACACGCACCTTGCTGCCGATTGCGGGCGCGAGCCAGGTCGCTACGAAGACACCGCGGGGCTGCTTGTCTTCGAGGCTTGCGTAGAAGTTCGCCTGGCTGTGCTCGGTGACGTCGACTTCCAGGTCTTGGCTGAACAGGCTCTCGATGGCCTGGGTGCTCGCGGACCGGCCGCGGGTCGAGGGGGGAGTGTCTTCGCGTTGCATGCCGCCCGCTGAGCAAGCAGCGTTCCATGCAGATTCTTCGCAGAAATGCGCAGTCTCTCTGGCAAGCGTAGCTTCTAGACGACGCCCCCGGCGTGGCCCGCAGGCAACGAACGACATTGCAGCTCTGAAAGTGGTGCCTCCCGTGTGGAATGGGGGACCCAATCAGGTCAGCGGGGGTCAGGCAGGCATCTGGACGAAGGGTCCGGCTGGAGCGAAAGCGAGCACCGCAAGCGCCTCTGTCCCAGCGCTGTTGCCGCGAGGTCGTCTCAAACAGCGCGCCTCACGGTGGGAGTCAGGAAGCCCCTTTGATAGCCTGCGCGCTCCGGAGGTGACTGTGCAGTACAGACATGGGGACGTCATGATCGAGGAGATCGCTGAGCTGCCGACGGGGCAGAAGCGAAAGCTCCCCCACCGCACCTTGGCCCACGGCGAGGTCACTGGGCACCGTCATCAAATCCGAGAGGTGAACGGCTCCACGCTCTACGAGATGCCGACGCACCTACTGTTGGAAGTCACCGACGAGTTCGTGACGCTGGTGCATGAAGAACACAAACCGATTCAGCTGAAGCGGGGCTTCTACAAGATCTGGCGTCAACGCGAGTACTCCCCCGAGGAGATTCGCACGATCCGCGACTGATGGCGCTCTCTGCTGAAGCCGCGCGGGCGCACCTGGAGGCCGGAAAACCAGGTCCTCTCTCCGTTGACGGGCGCCTCGACCTCACGAACACGCGCCTGAAGTCACTTCCGCAAGGAATTGCTTGCTATGAGCTGGACGCTAGCTCATCTGCGCTCGAGTCGCTTCCATCAGACCTCCAGGTGGAGTCGCGGCTGATCCTCGACAACTGTCAGCACTTGCGCTCCCTCCCAGCGGGGCTCGAGGCAGGTGCCATCAGCTTGCGCAACTGCAACTCGCTGCACGCTTTGCCCGAAGGTCTCGAGACCTGGTTCTTGGACCTCTCGGAGTCCAAGCGTTTCACCCAGTGGCCTCGGCAGGCGAACGTGCACAGCGGGCGTGTACGTTTGCGCAACTGCATCGACCTGCAGTCGCTCCCGTCTTGGTTCGGCACCCTCGCCACGCTGGACCTCGCCGGCTGCGTAGGGCTGACCAGCGTGCCTGATGGGATCCGTGTCACTGGCTGGATCGACATCGGGGGGACGAACATCACCAGTCTCCCGCCGAGCCTCGGCGACGCACAGCTCCACTGGCGTTCCGTGCCCATCACGCACCGCATCGCGTTCGAGCCCCAGAGCATCACTGCCAAAGAGGCGATCAGCGAGCAGAACGCCGAGATACGTCGCGTGATGATCGAACGCATGGGCTATCTCCGCTTCGCTCAAGAAGCGGGAGCAAAGGTGCTCGATGCAGACACCGACCCGGGAGGCGAACGCCGCCTGTTGCACATCGAGCTCGAGCAAGACGAACCCCTGGTCGGGCTCGCCTGTGCGTGCCCTTCCACGGGGCACCGATATTTCCTGCGAGTGCCGCCGTCGACCAAGAGCTGCCACCAGGCAGCCGCCTGGCTGGCCGGCTTCGACGACCCTGCCCTGTACCACCCGGTTATCGAGACATAATTCCGCGAGGATATGATGGAAAAGCGAGAGCTGCAGTTCATGGACGGCAAGTCCAGCAAGTTTTGGCGCATCGAGCTCGATGGCGCGTGCCACACGGTCACCTATGGTCGCATCGGGACCGAGGGGACCAGTCAGACCAAGGAGTTCAGTTCCCCTGCGGAAGCGAAAAAGTCCCACGACAAGCTGCTCTCGCAGAAGCTCGCCAAGGGCTACGTGGACACCGCGGGCGGTGGCGCAGCTGGAGGCGGCGCTGCGGCCGGCGCTGGCGACGAGGTTCCGTTCATCGCCTTTCCGTGCACCACAGGCTCGAACGGAACAGGCTCCCACGCCTCGAACTTCATGGGGCTCCGCGTGTCCCGCTTCAGCGCTGGCAAGAAGCCGGGTGATCCGAAGAAGACCGCATACTTCTTCGGGTCGGACTACGAGAACGATACCTTCACGGAGGACCTGGAGGCCTTCCTCGAGTCCGATGTTGCCGCCGAAGCCCGCGCGCTCGTGCTGGGGCCCTGGGCCGAAGAGCTGTACGACGTGAGCTCCGCCGAAGCGGTGAAGCTCCTGGTCGCGAACGCGAAGAAGCTGCCGAAGCTCGCGGGGCTCTTCGTGGGAGACATCGTCCAGGAGGAGAACGAGATCTCCTGGATCCACCAGAGCGACTTGTCGCCACTCTTTGCGGCGTTCCCTAAGTTGCAGCTGCTGCGGGCGCGGGGCGGGCAGGATCTCGCGCTGTCGAAGGCCAAGCACGCTGGGCTGCGTGCGCTCGCGCTGGAAACGGGAGGCATGAACGCGTCCGTCGTGCGCTCCATCCTGAGCGGCGACTTCCCTGCGCTCGAGTATCTCGAGCTCTGGCTTGGCACTGAGGAGTACGGCGGCACGTGTACGGTGGAGGACTTGCAGCCGCTCTTCAAAGGCAAGAAGTTCCCCAAGCTCAGGTACCTGGGTCTCCGCAACTGCGACTTCGTCGATGACATCGCGACCGTCGTCGTCAACTCCCCGCTGCTCCAGCGCATCGAGACCCTCGACCTCTCCCTAGGAACGCTCAGCGACGTGGGCGGACGGGCTCTGCTCAAGCTGCCCAAGGAAAGCTCGCTCAAGAAGCTCGACTTGAGCCACCACTTCATGTCCAAGCAGCTCATGAAGGAACTCAAGGGGCTGAAGCTGGCTGTCGACGTCAGCGAAGCGGAGAGCCCCGATGACGAATGGCGCTTTGTCGCCGTCGGAGAGTAGCCCTGCAGTTCGGACTCGTCGCGAACCCCGAAAATCGCCGCGCGGCGTTCTTCCGCGCGGCGCTCGAACGGAGCGGCTTACCCCCAGCCGTCGAGGTGAGCTGGGAGCAGGTGCTCGCGGATGCGTCGAACCTCGAACGGCTCGCCAGCTGCGAACGTATCCGCGTGGATTCATTTGGGGAGAACCCGCGTGTGCACGACGCGCTGATCGCCCTCGGTGGGGCGCCGGGTGTTTGCCTGGAGCATGGCGAGCTGGCGTACCTCAAGGAGGCACATATCGGCTGGCTGGCGTTGCTCGCGCGGCTCCAGCAGCTCGGCGTCGACGATCGGGTGTGGCTCAGTCAGCCGTCGCACGTCGCGACCATGTTCGACAAGTGGCAGACGCACGTCTTGTGGGCTGCAGCGGGGCTTCCGCGACCGGCTTCTCGGCTGCTGCCTCGGACCTTCGAAGAGCTAACGAGCGTGCTGCCTGCGACGGGCCGCTGGTTTCTCAAGCCGCTCCACGGTTCCTCCGCGTCGGGCGTTTGCGCCTTGCGGAAGGCGAACGGACGCATGCAGCTGACTGCGCCCATCGAGCTGGTGCGGGAGGACGGACAGGTCAAGCTATTCAATTCCTTGCGGATTCGAAGCTTCGGGCGCGAGGACGACATTCGAGCGATCCTCGGCGCGCTCTTGCCCTCCGGCATGATCGAGGAAGACTGGCTGCCCAAGGCACGTCTGGATGATCTGGAACTCGACCTGCGTGTCGTCGTGGTCGGAGGCGAGGCGCGCCACGTGGTCGTGCGCCAGAGTCGGCATCCGATGACGAACCTGCACCTCGGCAACCAGCGCGGCGAGCTGTCTGACTTCGTGGCGGCGTTCGGAGAAGCAGCGCTGCAGAGCTGCCTCGATCTCGCCGAGGCGGCCTTGGCCTGCTTTCCCTCCACGCTGTATGCCGGAGTCGATGTGCTGTTCGGACGTGATCGACAGCCGCGGCTGTTGGAAATCAACGCATTCGGCGACCTGCTGCCGGGCGTGTTGCATCGAGGCGAGGACACTGCCACAGCCATCCTGCGCGCTGCGCTGAGGGAGCCGTCGTGAAGCACCTGATCGGGCACTCGGATCTGCTGTTCATTACTCTGGATACGTTGCGCTTCGACGCAGCGCAGGCCGCTTTCGAGAGCGATCAGCTCACCACGCTCGGCCCGTATCTTGGCCCACACGGCTGGGAGCTGCGGCATTCCCCAGCTAGCTTCACTTACGCGGCCCACCACGCGTTCTTCGCAGGCTTCTTGCCGACTCCGCCAACTCCGGGACCGCACACGCGCCGTTTCGCCGCCGCGTTCTCCGGCAGCGAGTCCACGGCGGACGCTACATTTATTTTCCCCGAGGCAACGTTGCCTGAGGCCCTCTCGGCTCGCGGCTACCGCAGCATCTGCATCGGCGGAACCGGCTTCTTCAATCGACAGAACGCGTTGGGCAATGTGTTACCGGGGCTCTTCGACGAGGCTCACTGGAACGAATCCTTGGGCGTTACATGTCCTGACTCACCCCAAAATCAGGTGAAGCTAGCGGTCGAGCGCGTCGCCGCCGCCGAGGATCGTCGCGTGTTCCTATTCATCAACGCGTCCGCTCTGCATCAGCCCAACTGGTTTTTTGGGGGAGAGGAGCGCCGCGACACCCTGGCTACGCACACTGCTGCGCTCTGCGCGTTCGATCGAGCGCTGGCTCCGCTCCTCGAGTACTTGCAGCGCCGAGGGCCGTGCGAGGCGATCATTTGCTCCGATCACGGAACGGCCTACGGCGAGGATGACTTCGTCGGACATCGGCATGCTCACCCGGTGGTCTGGAATGTTCCCTACGCGGAGTTTTCGCTGTGAACTCTGCCGTTGAACGGTCGTTGATGGCTGACCTGGCTCAGCGTTTGAGCGCAGGCGAGTACGCTGGCTACGCGTACGCATACCCCCACAAGAGCGCTTATCGTCCGTTCTCGCCTCCCGTCGCGCTGCGCGACGCATGGGCCAGTGAAGACAGGCAGCGCCTGTTCCTTTACACGCACTTGCCGTTTTGCGAAGTGCGCTGCGGCTTCTGCAACTTGTTCACGTCAGTGCGCCCGGAGCAGAGCTTCACTCAACAAACGCTACGCGCAATCCTGACTCAAGCTGAAGCCGTTGCGGCTGCGGTCCGGCCCGGGCGCGTCACTCAGGCAGCCTTTGGAGGTGGCACGCCAAGCTTCCTGAGCGCCAGCGAGATCGAGTCGCTCTTTCGCGAACTCGCGGCGTGCTGGCCCGTGGATTGGAGACGCATCCCGGTCTCGTTCGAGACGTCTCCCGCGACAGTCGATCCAGAGAAGCTCAGCCTCTTGAGGGAGCTAGGCGTGAGTCGCCTCAGCATGGGCGTGCAGAGCTTCGTTCCTGAAGAGCTCAAGGCGCTCGGTCGCCCGCAGCGCACCGAAGATGTGGAGCGCGCGTGTCGCTGGATCCGGGACGCCTCGTTCCCTGTCTTCAACCTCGACCTCATCTACGGCGCCAGCGGGCAGACTCTCGAGACCTGGTTGGAGAGCCTGCGCCGCGCCATCGACGTAGGTCCGGACGAAGTCTACCTGTATCCCCTGTACGTGCGTGAGCTGACCGGGCTCGCAAAAGCCGCGCGGAAACCATCGGAGCACCGCCGAGAGCTGTATCGCGCGGGGCGCGACCTACTGCTGGCTGCAGGCTTTGCCCAGCAGTCGATGCGCTTGTTTCGTCGCGCCGGTTTGGATACGCCTGAGGTCGACTACTGCTGCCAAGACGATGGCATGCTTGGGCTAGGACCCGGTGCTCGCTCGTACACGCGGAGCCTGCACTACAGCAGCGAGTACGCCGTGGGCCAGGTGGGCGTGCGCCGCATCATCGCCGCCTTCAACGAACGCGAACGCTACGACGTCGCAGACTACGGCGCAGAACTCGACACCGACGAACAACGCCGGCGTTTCGTGATCAAGTCGTTGCTGCGCAAGCCCGGGCTATGCTTTGGCGACTACGCAGCGCGCTTTGGTAGCGACTTTGAAGCTGACTTTGCGGAGGTCCTGGCAGCGCTGGTTGAGTTGCGACTCGCTGCTCGAACACCGACTCACGTGGAGCTCACCGCGCTCGGCCTGGAACACTCCGACACCATCGGGCCTTGGCTCTACTCCCCAAGGGTGCAGCGCGCGATGGCTGATTGTGAGCTCACATGAGCCAGACCTGGAACATCCTGTACCGCGGTAGCCTCTCGAGTTGCAACTACGCTTGCGACTACTGTCCGTTTGCCAAGACCTCCAACACACGTGAGGAGCTCACCCAGGACGCTGCGGAGCTCAGCCGCTTCGTGGCCTGGGTTGCTCAGCGCAGAGACCGCCGCGTGGGTGTCTTGTTCACCCCCTGGGGCGAGGCACTCATTCGGCGTCATTACCGCGAGGCAATGCTTGAGCTTGGCCACCTGGAGCACGTCTACCGCGTAGCGATTCAGACGAACCTGAGCTGCGAACTCGACTGGCTGAGCGCCGCGAATCGGGACACACTCGCGCTCTGGGTGACGTTTCATCCAAGCCAGGTCAGCCGCGAACGCTTTCTCCAGCGTTGCCGGGAGCTCGATAGACTGAGCGTGCGCTACTCCGTGGGGGTGGTCGGCCTGCGGGAACACTTCGAGGAAATCGAAGCGTTGCGGCGCGAACTTCAGCCGAACACCTACCTCTGGCTCAACGCCTACAAGCGGGATCCGGAGTACTACGCGGAGAGCGACCTCCGGCGGCTGCGAGAGGTAGACCCCTACTTCGATCTCAATCGGCGCTACTACCCGAGCCTCGGCAAAGCGTGCCACGCTGGGCACACGAGCTTCACTGTTTCAGGTGATGGCGACGTGCGGCGCTGCCACTTCATTCAGGCTACGCTGGGTAACCTCTACGAGAGCGACATCACCGAACTTCTGCGAGCGGAGCCCTGCACGAATCTCAGCTGCGGATGTCACATCGGGTACGTGCATCGCCCTGAGCTCGAGCTCTACGAATTGTTCGGCGACGGCGTCCTGGAGCGGATCCCTGCGGAATGGCCTACCCGCAGACGTCTGCCGTTCGTCTCACCGTGATCGGGTACACGCACTGCCAGGTGCGCGGCGTGACTGACTCCAGGCGCGGCGCGCCGATCCGCGTAGCGCTGATATCGCGGCTGCCGCCAAGTCCATCGTTGGCGTACCACCAGTGGTTTGGCGCGTCTGCCGGGTCGGCCTGCGGACACAGGGCCACGTCGCCCGCGTCGGGTACTTGGTCGCCTTCGACGTAGCGACACAAGGTGGGCGTTTCGTTGCCACGGAACGTGCAGTCTCCATCGTAGCAGCAGCGTTGTCTGGCGGGTTGCACACCGCCTGCTTACCGGGCCCATCAACGGAGAGCAGATCGTCTCCGGAGTAGTTCAGGGAGAGCGAGTCGCTGACTGGGGACATGCTTCGTCGCGCTCCACTTCGATCCAGCCGCTGGTCTCTTCGATGCGCTCGCTGCAGTTGATGCAGCCGCTGTTCAGGGCGCCTAACCCCCCGATCAAACATAGCAGGCCGACGCTAGTACGGGTCATAGGAGGGGATGTGAGTGATGGGGTAGTCGCAGTGCCAGGTGCGCGGTGTCACATCACGCAGGTAGATCTCGTCGATCTGAATTGCATGCACCGTGTCATGAATCTTGAGCTCGCCGTCATCCCACCCATAGTCGCTCTTTAGTTGCCCCGGGGAAATATACGGGCACTGGTCGACGTCTCCGTCGTCTGGTGTATCGTAGACCTCGGTACACACGGTCTCGAGGGAGTAATGCGAACTGTCAGCCGCGCCGCCCACGTCAAAGACGCCGTCGTAGCAGCACCGCTGGTGTCCTCCCCATTCGACCTTCTCCGCGGGGCCATCTATCGACACGAGCTCCCCTGAGTAGTCGAATCGCCCGGTCTGGCCAACCCGCTCCGGGGATGGACACTCAACGTCTTCATCCAACACCAACGTACCGGTGCCTGGCTCCGGATCGCCACACGCGAGCAATGCAGCGACCACCAGTAAGCCCACGCTCAAGTCCTTCAAGTGCATGCCGCCGTTTCAGCAAAGCCCGCGCCAACACCCAAGCCAGCTCAATGCGCCCAGATCGTGGGTTTGGGGGTGAGGGCACGAGTCACCCCACGATTACGCTGTGAAGCTCAGTCACGGCGCTTGCCGCGATCCGAACTCCCGGCCTGTTCAACAAGGCTTTCGAGCAAGTCCGAGTACGCATCTTTCAAGGGAAGCTCAGGTTCTACCTTCAAGCACCTTCGGCTCGCGCGCGTCGCCTCACCCGTTTGCGGATTCGTACCGGGCTTTTCGTAGGCCTCCCACCACACGCCGATACCGCGGCGCTGCCACGCCGGCAGTTCGGTGAAATTGATTCCGTGCTGAAACAAAAACTCGTGCTTGTCCGCCACGGACTTTCCCTCGATAGCGCGGGTCGCGGCGCGGGCTGACGCACCCTGGTTGCGCATCAGCCAGTAGCAGTGCGCGCTCAGCGCGTTGCGATGGGCATCTTCGTTACGCCAGCGAAAGTAGTCCACCACGAGGCGCTTGCTTGGTAATGCGGAGATGCGGCAATCGAAGACCGCCACGCTTCCGAGCAGGTGAGTGAACTTGGCGCTCGCCTCCCCCGCCAAGATGGAGTGCAGCTTGCGCAGCTTGCGCCCGAAGCTCGCTTCGTCGCGCTGGAAGAGCAGCGAGATTTCATCGCTCTCGGTGTAGCCGTAGACGACGTTGAAGCCAGCCTCGCTCATCAGGTGCTTCGTGGTCTCCAGCATGAGATCACGGAAGCGCTCATCGAAGGGCCGCTCGAAGTCGAGCACGTCCTTGGTGAGCCTCGTGAAGCCACGCCCGTCGATGCGCGCGACCATGTACACGTCGGGCAAGACACAGAGATCGTACGCGGTTTCGTAGACGCGGAGCTTCGCGTCCAATTCGTCAAAGTGCATCTTCGCTCCAGGGTGCGATCACGAACCCTTCCCCCAGTCTGACGTAGAACAACTCATCGAAGCCTTCGCTGAGGCTCGGGATTTCCAGGCTGCTTGCGGCCCGCGTTATGGCACGCTCCGGCACCTGCTGCTGCTCGCTCCGACCAGCGTTGCGCGCGACGGACTCCGCCACCTGCGAGCGGAAGTAGTAGCCGATCACGCGAAAGCCATGTTGCCGCGCTGGCGCGATGTACTTCGAGCGCAGCTCGCGGGTGAGGTTGGTGTTGTCGATCACCATGGATGCCTTGCCCGCGAGGCAGGCTTCGAACAGCGTCCGCTCGCGGTGCCGCGTGCGCAGCATGTCGAGGTTGATGCGCACGTGGGTATCGAAGAACCGCTCGCGAAATAGGCTGCTCTTCCCCGCGGCTTGGATGCCCGTGAATATCACCACCTCGAACATGGGACGCGAGGTTTAGCGCATCCAAAGGGCCAGTCCAGTCGTAGACGCGAGTCGGTCACCGCGCGCCTGCTCGGCCTTGCGGCACATAGGTGCCGGAACTTGCCGTAGGGATATCGAGAGCTCGTGGCTAGTCTGGGTCAACTTCGTCAGGGCGCAGCTTGCGTCGCTTCCACACGCCGTTCACGAGGAGCTCCTCGTAAGCCTCGGGGTTTTCGAACTCGCGTACCACTCGCTTGCGAATCAGCACCGGTCGATCGTGTACCATGCGGAAATAACGGTACACGTGGTTACAGCAACCGGAATTCCAGGTGGACAGAAGCGCCTTCTCCTTCGGGTAAAGCCACAGGATCTCCGTCTCGCTGAGCTTGGTGATCGGCTTGTTGAGCACGAGGCGTTGCTGCTTCTTGTTCCACAAGTACACGAAGTACTGGGGACCGCGGTAAAGCCCCCAGTCATTGCGAACCACGGCTAGATCTGCTTCGCCGTCAAAGTTGTAGTCCTCGAACGAGTATGCGCCAGAGACTGCCGGGTCGCCATCGATCACGCCGGTGCTCGCTTGCGACTTGTCGTAGAAGTACGGATGCACTTCGTCGAGCTGGATGGTTTGGCGCACCTGCGTCGTGCCCTTTTCCAGGATCTCGAGCGTGCCAGGCTGCTTGCACCTGAAATCCTTGTACGCTTCTTCGTCGCACTCCTTGCCGAGAGTGAGCCGGAGGTCGTACGCCGGGTGGCCCGTCGTGACGTACACGCTGCCTTCCGCGTACAGATCCGCTGGTGGAGCTGGTGGTTCCGTAGGGGAACGAGGTGCAGCCGGCGGGCTCGGCGGCGACGCGGATGCGCCAGGCGCCGGATTCGGGGGCGGGGCCGTGACCAAAGGCGCTGGAGCGCCCGCTGGTGTAGGGGCGTAGGGCGGTACGACCCATTGCGCGCTTGGCCCGCTCGAGGGAGCTGGTTGGCGCGCTGTCGGCGCGCACCCTGCAGCCACCAAGATACCAATCAGAGTGGGTAACCTGTGCGCTATCACGGTTTCACCGGACGGCTTGGGTGGAGGTTGTCTTCCTCGCCAGTCACCTTGCGTCGCTTCCATACTCCGTTGACCAGGCGCTCCTCGTGGTGGTCTCCATCCACGAGCACGAGCTTGTAGATCAGCTTGGGGCGGTCATTGACCATGCGGAAGTAGCGATAGATGTGCTGGCAGCAGCCGTCTTTCCACGTGGTGCCGATCAGCTTCTCCTTCGGGTCGAAATCGAGGATGTCCGTCTCCGTGAGCTTGGTCAGCGGCTTGTTGAGCACGAAGCGTTGCTTCTTCTTGTCCCAGAGAAAGATGGTGTACATTGCCCCGCGGTAAAGGCCCCAGTCGTTGCGCACGACCGCCAGGTCGGGTTCGCCGTCGAAGTTGTAGTCGTCCACGGCGTAGGTGCGGAAGATCGACCCGTAGCCCGCGATGACGCCCACGGCAGCTTCCGCGTGTTCGTCAATGGCCGCGCGTACCTCGTCCAGCTGGATGGTCTGCAGCACGTTGGTGGTGCCCTTTTCTAGGACTTCCAGCTTGGCGGGTTGCTTGCACTCGAAGTTCGCGTACTTCTCCTCGTCACACTTCTTCCCGAGAGTCAGGCGGAGGTCGAACTTGAAGATCGAGGTCGTGAGGTACACGCTGCCCTCCGCGAGCGGGTCTTTGGGTGGCTCAGTTGGTTCCGCGGGGGAACTTAGCACAGCCGCCGAACCGGTGTCGGCAGGAGCCGCAGGCGACGCACTGCTCGACGCAGGCGGTACTGACGCTGCCGGCGGCGCTGACGCCGTGGGCGCTTCCGCGGTGCTCGTGGTGAGGGGCGTCGGCGCGTTGGCAGGCGGCGGCGGCGCTGGCTCGCGCGTTGCTCCAGCGCACGCGGCGACTCCCAACAACCAAACGAGAGCGACCTGCCGCTTCCACTGAGTCATGGCTGATGTTACCGACCCAGAGCCGCCGTGAATTCCCGCACCGATCCGTTTTCTCTAAATATTTCAGCGGCCTAGGCCATCGGCCTGAGTGTGGGCGCCCGACTGTGTCACGGTTCTGGGTAGTTCAACCGTGCGAGAGTTCTTGGCCTTGTGGATTGGTGTTTGCGGCTTTGTGCTGCTGCTCGGAGGCTGTGCTGCGTCGCGACCTGCAGGTGCTCCGGATTCCGCGTCTGGCTCAGCAAGCGAAAGGCCAGCGCCTGCCAGCGCGCAGTCGGCTGCAGCCCTCGCGCCGTCCGCGTCGGTGAAGGCGCCGGACGTTGCGCCTCTCCCCCGAGAAAATCCTGATGGGTCCCCACCGAGCAAACCCGTGGCCTGTCCCAAACCCGCGCGGAAAATTCAGCAGCTGTTCGCGAACGCCTTCAAGCTCGCCGACGAGTCAGCGGCGAAGGAACCCCAGCGAGCGATCGCAGAGGCGATCCGCTTGCGCCTGGATGAGCTCTTTCAGTCGGGTTGTGGGGTGAGGCTCACTGGAAAGCAGCTCAACGCACAGGTGTCGCTGATCAGCGAGGACCCGGGTCACCGCGAGAACTTTGGGGTGCTGCTCGCGGCTGGCTACCCGGTTGCGAGCTACTACACGAAGCAAGGGCAGGGGATTGCGCTGTACGAGTGGCGCGAGGGTCAGGTACACACGCGCATCACGGTCACTCACGATGGGGCCGACGACCAGAAGCAGCTCTTGTTGTTGGATCTCGATGTGCTCAAGCCGCCGGGTTCGAAAGAACCTTTGCTCGCCATCGTGAACACGCACCCCTGGATGGCCTCCTGCTGGCGCGCCCTGCGTATGCGCGTGCTCGAGCCGAGCGGCGATCCGAGCAAGCCCAAGGTGTTGCTCGATCACGACACGAGCGGACGCTGGTGCGAAGGAGTCGGTGTGAAGGCGGCGGGCAGCAGCGTGAATTTCACCTATCAAGACTGGTACTCGGTGTTTCGTCCTGCGATGGAGCGCGAGCGTAACTTGAGCTGGGAGTATCAATCGGGCACGCTGGCGCGCCGATTTGGTTTCCCCAAGGAGATACCTGAACTGGTCGACGACTGGCTGAGCAGCGAGTGGGGTCAGGCCAAGCAAGCGACGGTGCTGAGCCACGCGGCTGAGCTCGAGAGGGCGCACCTCCGCCTGACCAAGGCGGTCAAGCAGGCGCTCGCTCGCGAAGGGGCCCAGGCGGTGAGCTTCAGCTACGAGTTGTTTCCCGGAGGGAACAAGGATGAACGGCGCCTGACCGCCTACTGCGCGCTCACCGAGGACGACACCAAGCCGTGCAAGGACTGGCCAAAGCCAGTCGACATCTTGCTCGAGTGGAACGGTAGCCATTGGTTGATCCGCTCCGTGACGCCGCGCTAGCCAAGGTTCTGCGCGGAGCAGGGTTTCAGCTCAGGTGAAGGGTGCGAGGAGCTACTGTGCGGCACTACTGCTGGTTGCCTGCGCCGAAGCGCAGCCAACCCCCGCGCTGCTTCCTGTGGAACCTGCGTGGGAGTACCAGCCCTGCACGCCTCGCTCTGCACCGACGCGTCCCGCGGCGCATCCGGACAACGACGTCTGGACTGGATGGACCTGGGGCCATCGTGATGACGAACTGACTTGGATCCCCGACGGCTATGCGCGCGGTGGTTGGACGCCGGACATTCCCCTGATCCAGCGAGTCGAGTCGCGCTTGGGCCATGTGATCGCTGCTCAGGCGCCCGAGGCCAGATGCTCCGAGACGTGGATCCGCAAGTACGTCCCCCTCGTCGATCGCGATGGCGAGCGTGTGTTGCTGATCGTGCTCAACGACTGGCCGGAGGAAGACCCCTTTCCTTCCGGCGGCAGTCCCCACGCAGTGTCCGAGTTGGTCCGTGACTGCACGTACTGCGTGCTGCTCGTGGCGTATCACCTCCCGAGCGGGCGCTACGTCGCCAGTTGGTAGCGACCTCCTGCTAAGCTCCGCGGCGCATGCCGCAGCCGCCTTGGCCCGATTGGCTTGAACCGCCGCCCAGCTTCAGTCGCGAAGAACTTTACGTGACGTTGCGGGAGGCGACGCGCGCGGCGTGGCTCGAGATGTTGCGGGAGCGTGAGCACGAGACGTTCTACGTCTTTGGCTTGTTGCTCTCGGAGGATGGCCCGTCGCTGAGCGCTGTAGCTGCGAGCAAACACGGACTGCGCAAGCTCCCGAGCGCGACGCCGGTGAGTCAGGACTCCTCCGAAGAGGTGATGCATCGCCTGCGCTGGCTCGACGGCGAGTGGCCATATGAAGTACGCGAGGTGTTCGCCCCGGTGAACCAGCTGCTCGCCGAGCTGCATCAGTCTTGGTCCACTGCCGCGAGCGCGAAGCTGATGGGCGAGCTCGAGGTGCTGTGTTGCGACGTGCTGCGCGAGCTCGACGCGCGCGGCGGCTTCGTAGTGCAACCCTCCCGGGTGATCCTCGGAGTATTCGGCAGCGACGAGCAAACCAGGCGCTCCATCAAGCGCCTGAACCCCGCGCATCAAACGGAGCGCGTGTTCCGCGACATGAAGCGGGGGAGAGAGCTGCGGCGTCGGATCGGGTGAGGCGGCGGCTTGGGTGAGGCGGCGGCTTGGGTGAGGCGAGCCGTCGGAGCGTGCGTGTCCAGCCGTGCAGCGGGTTCAGCAAGGATGCGAGCTGCGGCAATGGCCAGCCTGGATTCCATGTGGCAACGCAGTCTGCGATACTCGGGAGATGCTTCTGCGGCGCCTCGCGTTCGGCTATTTGCTCCTCGTCTCGGCATGCGGCGCCGAGACAAGCAACACTCCCAGCGGCGGGTCCGCGTCGGGAGGACAGGCAGGGCAGAGCGCTGGGGGTGCGGGCGGTGCTGGCAGCGGAGGCGAAGGCGCGGTAGGAGGCAGTTCGGCCAAACTCTCGTGCGATGTTCCGGTGTATCAGCTCGCGCGGGGTGACGTGGTTGATCACGATGCGCAACTCGACGCTGGAGTCTGCGAAGACGACGATGACGGGATCGGTCAGACTGCTCGCGTAGACGTCTTTGGCGGCACGCTTTGCCCCGGGCACACCGAGCATGCCCCGCAGTATCCACCGGAGTGCCTGGACGATTCTGGTTGCGATAGCGGTGAACGATGTCTGTGTTCACTCGGCTACGAGAGCAACGCGTTTCCCGTTGACGTGAACTTGAGCTACCCGAACACTTGTATCCCTGCGGAATGTGGCGGGCCCGAAGACTGCAACGGAAGAGCCTGCAGCCTCGCGTTCGACAACTTCGGCGTGGTGAAGGGCCTGTTCTGCCGTACAGCGAATGACGAGTGCCAGGACGGCAAGGACTGCGACCCGTTTTTCCGCTGCAGCTACGACACGGACCGCTGGGTGTGCCAGGGTGCGTACGCTGGCTAGGCGCCTTCACGGACTCAAAAACACACCAGCGTACGTCGGCGCGGTGTTGCTCCATCCCGTGATGTGATGCACTTCGTCGCTTTCAAGATTGAGCACGGCGAGTGCGTTCTCATTCGGGATGGCTGCGAAGGCGAATTTGCCGTCAGGGGAGCAGCTGACGTTGATGATGAAGGTGCTCGAGGTGTTGCCCAGGTCGTAGGTGGTGACCTCCGTCGAGGGAGTCGTGCCCACGTCGACGCGCACCACGTGCGCCGGCACGCCGGTGGCGATGCCGACCAGCACCTGGCTGGTGCCCGGGATATGACAGATTCCGTACGGAAGCCCGTTCGTTGGCACTTGCTCGACGACTGTGATGCCAGGGTCGCCGTTGTCCAGAGTGACCACGGAGTAACCCGCGGTACCCCGGGAGTCGATGACTACCGCCTTGCTGGCGCTCACGAAGGCGATGTCCGAGGGATCGTCTGAGGTCGGGACGACGGCAGACAAGGAGCCTTCCACATCCGTCGGGTCGAAGCGCCGCACACCGCCCTGGCTTGCGGTGTTGAGCATGCCGAGGGAGCCATCGAAGAGCCGCACTTGCTCGGGGCTGCCGCCGACTTCGACCTCCTCGACCACACTCTTCGACTCGAGGTCGACGCGCGTGAGCGTTGAGCCGCCAGCGAGCTTGGTGCCGAAGTTGACCGACAGCCCGTACTTGCCATCGGGAGTGATGGCGACACCCATGGGTGCGCTCGCCGTGGGGATCTGCGCCACGCTGTCGTCGCTCAGGTTCACGACCAGCAATGCTCCGTCCCCGGTCACCTCGGGGAAACCGAAGATCACGCCCAGGCTGTCGTAGAAGCCGGGACCCACGGCGACGAGCGCTTGCTCGCCGTCGGGGGTGAGCTCGATTTGCAACGGACCTGGGGAGTAGCCGGCGAGATCGATCGACTTGGCTCTGACGTCAGCGACGTCGGCTGAGCCTGCGATGACCTTGGAGTAGTCGAGCACCGTGAGCTTTTGCTCGAGGAAGTCGGCGGTGACGATGCGTTGCTTCGGTAAGCCACTGACGCCACCCCCGGGTTCATCGGTCGAGTCGGAGCAGCCGAGGTGCGCCACGGCGCTGCACACGCACAGAGCGGCACACAGCCCGCGCCAGAAACCGTCTCGCCTCACCCCCAAACCCGTATGAGTGCTCAAAGCCGCCTCCCCAAAGCGTTTCAGGTGCCTACAGTAAGGAGCACGCAGCGGTCACAGCAACTGGAATGCGCCTCGCTTAGGCAATCGAGGTTCGGCCAAGTCTGCTACGCTGGCCAGCCCAGCAAATGAGCGCGTACCCAAGGACGGAACCACTCGAGGCATGCAGACGAAGAAGCTGAATCGGGGCAAAGAGCTGGAGCGCGTGTACGCCGATGGCGAGCTCATCGTGCGTGAAGGTGACGTGAGCCGGGAGATGTTCGTCATCCAGGCGGGCCAGGTGGTCATCAGCAAGAAGGTGGGCGAGCGGGAGCTGGAGCTTGCCGTGCTCGGCAAGGGCGACTTCTTTGGTGAGATGAGCGTGCTCGAGTCGCTGCCGCGAGATGCAAACGCGCGCGCCATGGGCGAGACGCGCCTGCTGGTGATCAGCGCGGGTGGTCTCCTGGTGCGCATGCGCCGTGACCCGACGTTCGCCTTCGAGATGTTGCACCGCCTGAGCGGTCGCGTGCGTACCCTGAACGCGCGCCTGGTGAAGCTGCTCGAGGCGGAGAGCGGGCACCGCGCCGGCGTGATGCTCTACAGCCCCGACGAGGGTGAGGTGCCGCCGAGCGTAAAGCCGCGCGGAAAAGTGGACGGCAAGGCGCCGGAGGGCGGAGCTTGATCATCGAGTGCAACGATCCGCGCCTGCTGGTGATTTCGGACCTGCACATCGGCAATCCGTTTTCTCAGGCCAACACGTACCTCGCGGATTTCCTCAAGTTCGCCAAGCGCGAGCGCTACAGCCTGTGCATCAACGGCGACGGCTTCGAGATTTTGCAGTCGAGCTTCGCGAACCTCGCGGGCGACTCGATCGAGGTGCTGAATCAGATCCGCGGCCTGATCGAGGACGGGCTGAATGTGTATTACGTCGTGGGAAATCACGACATCGTGCTCGAGCACTTCCTGGAGAGCTGGGCGGCGATTCAGATCTGTCCCTTCCTGAACCTCAAGTCAGGCGATCAACGCGTGCGCATCGAGCATGGGCACCTCTACGACCCGTTCTTCGTCAAGCACCCAGACCTGTACGAGTTCGCGACCAAGGCTGCTGGGCCGCTCCTGCACATCTATCCGGACGTCTACTACCTCTGGTCTTACTACCAGCGGCTGAAGGACAAGTACCGCACGACCCCCGAGGGCGAGCAGGAGAGCGTGTACCACGAGGCCGCGGAGATGCTCCTGCGCCGCGGCTTCGACTGCGTGATCTTCGGGCACACGCACAAGGCCGAGCGCGTCGACCTGGAGGGCGGCTTGTACGTCAACTCCGGAAACTGGATGCGCGGCAATTCCTATGTGGAAATCATCGACGGTGAGATCGAGCTGCGGCGCTGGACGGAGCTCGCCGCCTGAAGCTTGGTCGCGACCTCCGTCAGACGCGGTGTGGTCGCCTCCGCGGCGCTGACTGGAGCCCAGGTCGAGCGACCTGGAAGCGTCGCAACGGTTTATTTTTCGGGGGAGAGGTGCGCCCCAGGTCAGCATCAAGCGCAGAGAAGGCTTCAGCTTTTGCGCTCCTTGAGGCCCCATCGCCCCGAACTCGTGCGCTTTGATGGAAGCCAGGTTGAACCAGCCTAGGCCCAGTGCTACCCGGGAGGCCTAGATGTCAGGGGACCCGCGCGTGTTCGAAAAGATCCAGACCTTCTTCAACAAGAAGTTCGGCGGGCACATGCCTGGCTGCCCAGCCTGCCGTTACACCCACTGGGAGTTCGCCGGCTTGGTGGCGGAGCTAGGCTACCAGGCGGACGGCTCCGCTCAGAGCACCGTCACCACGCCGATGGCAGCGCTGGTGTGCAAGCGCTGCTTCTACGTGATGCACTTCGCGTGGCGCCCCATCGAGCTCGGCCTCGACAGCCTCGAGCCGTCAGAGCCTTCCGCGCCTCGCCGCTGAGCAGTGCGCGTCGGCGCCCAGACAGCTGCATGTTGCGCTGAATCCACACGGAAACCCTTGCCCGGCTCCCGGGTCGTGAGCTGTGCCATCGCCCTCGCGAGCTGTAGCCCGGCCGCCGCGTCCACTGAGCGGCCGGCGCCGCAAGCTCCAGCCGTGTCTGCCAGCGCAGACCCCAAGCCTCCACCCCAAGTCCCTCCACTCCTGCGTGCGCTGGCAGCGCCGCGGCGCACCGAAGTGGATCGCGCGCGAGACGCCGCGCAGCATCCCCGTGAGACGCTCGAGTTCTTCGGCGTTGAGCCGACCTCGCGGGTGCTGGAGCTCGAACCGGGGGGCGGCTACTACTCGCGACTGCTCGGGGAGTACCTCGAAGCAGACACCGAAGGTCGACCGCGACTCACCCTGCTGGCTCCCTTCATCGCCCCTGAGGTGTTCAGCGAGCCACCCGAGACTGGGCCGCTCTTGGATCGCTGGCTGGACCTGCGGGCGCTGAGCCGGAGCTTCGAGCCGCCGCTCGCGCTCCTGCCAGGACTGCCGCTGGAGAGCTGGAGTAGCCAGCGCTTCGACGTGGTGCTCGGCCTGCGTGTCGCTCATGTCTATCGCGCACGTGGCGAGGAGGGCGCGATGTATCGCGCCGTTCACGCGGCGCTGGTGCCTGGCGGGGTGTTTGCCGTGATCGCGCACCGAGCCCCGGAAGATCGGCTCGATGCCGGTTACCTCGCGGAATCAACCGTGATCGCAACAGTGAGCGCCGCCGGCTTCGAACTCAGCGCGCGCTCGGACATCAACGCGAACCCCAAGGACACCCGCGACTACCCGAGCGGCGTGTGGTCATTGCCACCGGTGCTGAAGGATGGCCCGAGCTACGCGACCATTGGTGAGAGCGATCGCATGACGCTGCGCTTTCGCCGACTCGACTGAACTCACGCGCCCGGAGGCGCTGAAGGTCGGTCACCCGCGTGGCTGGGCGGCGGTGGCTCACTGGCACCTGCCAGGATCGCCTGAATCTTCAGGGAGCGCGCCACCGCTTCCAGCAGGCCACCGCGCCGCATGAGTTGGTCTGCCAGCTTCAGCAGATCCCCCGCTGACTCGACGCTCGAGATGCCGCAGCGGCGCAGCGCCTCGTTCAGAATCCGACGCCCCTCTTCTGCGCCGACCGCGCGCGTGAGCTTCTCCCGCGCGCTGTTCAGTAAGTCGTTGGGGCTGGGCATGGGTGAGAGATGCAATGCCAGTGCCGTGCCACGGCGGCTAACGATCTGCAGCCAACAGTTTCCAGCGGTTGGCTCGGTATCTGGGAGCGAGCCTTTCATTCCTGCAATTCGAGCCTAACGTAGCGGAAGCTCGTTTCCGACTCGCGCGGTCGAGTACCCGATACTTCAAACTTGAAGTACCTCTCCGCATACGCGCCAGCACCTACGAAAGCTGACGCTTGGAGCTAGCGGAAGTAACGGATGTCGATGTGCAGCGAGCTGCGGGTGAAGTCTACCACCCGCACTTCTGGTTCACGCCTGGTTGCGATCCGCACCAGCGCGCGCAGCGAGCCTTCGGTGAGTAGGCGGTAGCGACCGTCGTCGAAATACGGGAAGTCACTGTAGCGTACGGAGGCACTTGCGACCCCGGGAGCGACGTCCACGTTGCCACGCCCGCGTCGGATCTGGCGCCACATGAAGGGGATCTGACGGATGACGAACGCCGGTGTCGTCACCCGGAGGAACACGCGAAATGCGAGGCCCACTCCCTCTTCGGTGCAGCCTTCGATGATACTCGTGAAGCGCTGACTATCGCCCTGCGCGAGCACGCGCTCCATCGCCGAGATGGAGGTCTGCATCATGCTTTCCGGGTACCAGGCGTTTCCGTCGGGATTCAAAAGCACACGTCGGTGAGGCGCAGGCATCTCATCCGTCACGCTCTGCAGAGCCGGCTTGCCGAAGCGCTTCTCGCAATAGCTCGCCGCGGTGACGAACCACACGCCACGCACCTCGCTTGCCCGCTCCCCATCGGCGGGTGGCTGCTGCTCCCCTGCGTTCACGTTTCGCTCAAAGGTACTCTGACTTCGGACTCGGCGCACCCTCACGCCATCGCTTCAAACCTAAAGCGATGGCTCCCGAGATCGCGCGGCGGGCAAGAGCACGTTCGCGAGCTGAGCCCGATCGCCAAGCGACACTCAATCGAGTTGTCGAAAACACATGCCGGCACGCTCCAGCCGCTCCAAGAGCGGCGCTCCCATCGCCTGCACCGGAGTACGTACTCCCGCGTTGATCGATCTGGAGTCGCCCGCCCCATTTCCGCTTCCGTTCGGGGCGGCGAACTGCTTGTCCCACTCGGCCAACGCGGCACCATCGCGCGCCAGGCACAGCGCAGACTCGCCGAGCATTTTCGAGGTTTCGTCGTACCCGGGGTCTCCGCCACTGACTTCACTCAGCGCTCGTGCGCCGCCCGCCGACTCGGCCACGAACGTCACTCGGAACCAGGAGCGTGCCCTGCGTTCGCGGCTGGGTCCCTCGCCAGGTCGCTTGATGTTCAGCAGTAGATCGCGCGTCAATGGCAGCTTCGACATGGCGAGCGCTGCGCCCACACCAACTCCTCCCAGCAGCATCTTCGCGCTCGAGCCGACGCGCATGAAGTGCCCGTAGCGAAAGTCGGGACCGAAGGCCTCCAGTGACGCGGCGGTTCGCAGCACGATCGTTGGATCAATCGTGGGCAGCGGAGCGATCCATCCTCTGGTTACGGAGTCATAGCGGGGGAGGGTGGGGAGTTTGCCAACTCGCCGCCCTTTCAGATTATCCGTGCGGTTTTTGGCTGACTTGCCCGTGCCGCGTGGGCGCCGCTTGCCCAAGTCGCTCATCGCGCCGACCGCTGAGTGCCAGGTGCCACCCGAGAATTCTGCGTTGCCGTCGACGACCGCGTACATCCGGATCGGCGCATCCGGGGTTAACTGCCGCACGCAGTACCAAGCGCCAAAGTCGTGGGGGATCGAGTCGAAGCCGCAGCAGCTAACCAGCTTGACCCCGCGCTCTCGCGCCGTGTCATCCAGCTCCCGCATCAGTCGCTTCACGAAGTCTGGTTCACCGGTGATGTCCAGGTAGTGCGCGCCTTCCTCGGCGCAGGCCTGTGCCACGGGAAAGCCATAGCGGACGAATGGACCCACCGTGGTGGCGATGACCCCGCTTTTCCGTGCGAGTTCGCGCACGCTCTCAGGCTCGTCGACACTGCAAAGCACGATATCCGGCTTCGATCCCAGCGCTTCACAGGTGCGTTGCACCGCCGCGAGACGCTTCGGGTTCCGGCCCGCGATGGCCCAACGCAACGCTGCTCCGCCTCGGCGCTGCAGGTCGCCCGCGGCGCCCGCCAGGTACTCTGCGGTGAGCCGCCCGGTGAACCCCGTCGCGCCAAGCACGCTGATCTCGAATGGACGTTCCGACATGACGCGGGAGTCTAGTGTCCTGTCACCGTAGTTCGCTGCAAAACTCGCCCGCCCCCTGAGGGTGCGGGCCAGCCCGCTAGGTCTTGGGATCTGCCGTGGAAAGACCCACCCGGGAACACGGCCGGACGGCGGGGGGACGCCGTGCGAGCAACGGTGGCTAACTGAGTGTATGCTTCGGCGGGTCCGCGCTGGGAACGCGGACAGCGCACCTCTCGCTCCAAGAGGGGTGCGACCGTTGGCTTGGGATGGGCGCTGCGGCTTGGCACTCAGTGCGAAAGGGGACTCAAATGCGTCTGGCTTACTTAGGGGTGTTTCTTCTCGGGCTTCCGGCGCTGGGACTGGCGTGCAGCAGCAGTAGTGCTGTCACGGCGCAGGAGACCGGCGGCACTGGCGGCACCGGGAACAACGGCGGTACTGGTGGTACGGCCGCGAACGGTGGCACCGGCGGCGTGCCCGCAGGTCACGGAGTTGGCGAGAGCTGCACCGACGCGGACCCGTGTCGCCCTGGGCTCGCTTGCAATGCTGGCGTGTGTGAGCCGGGCGGCGAGACTCCCGAAGGCAGTCCGTGTGTGATCGCCGGTGAGTGCCAAGACGGGCTGCAGTGCGTCAGCGGCGTGTGTGCTCCCGCGGGCAGCGGCGGTGAAGGTTCAGACTGTCAGACCGACGGCGACTGCAGCCAGGGACTGCGCTGCGACTTGGTCGGCTTTGGTGCTCAGTGTGTTCCTCAGGGAAACGTTGACGCCGGTGGCTCTTGCACGGCGAGCAAAGACTGCTTTGCGGGGCTCGCGTGCATCGCCGGTCAGTGCGCTCCGGTGCCTCCTGGCGCGCCTCCGTTTGGCATCCCGGCGTCGCCCAACATCGAGTGCGATGATCCCTCGGAAGGCTCTGTTCGGGCCTACTTCGAGATCCCTGGCGCGAACCCGGCGGGCCAGGAAAAAGACTTCTTCCGTCTGCCGTTCCCCAACGACGTGCGCTTGAAGAATGGCAAGCCAGACCTCACCGGCTTCCCAACGCCAGGCGTCAGCTTGCTGCCGTTCGATCCGGTGCAGGTGTACGTCGACGAGGTCGAGAAGGAAGATGGCTGGGGTGCGAACCCGGTGGTCACGTTCCGCTTCTCGGGCCCGATCGACTTCCAGAGCTTCCGGGAGCCCGATGACCACAGCGTGCGTCCCGTGCGCTGGATCGACATCACGCCGGGCGATCCCTCCTTTGGCGCTCAGGCGGGGCTGCGCTGGTATTACTCCGAGGGCGGCGGCAAATACATCTGCCGCGATTGGTTCGCGATTCGCCGCTCGGCGCGCTCGCCCCTCGAGCCGGGTCACACGTACGCGATCTTCTTGACGAATGATGGTCGCGCGAAGAACGGCACGCAGATCCAGCAGGCGGAGCACCTGCAAACGCTGCTCGGCAGCGCCACCCCGAGCGACTCGGTGCTTGGGGCCGCGCACGCGGCGTACGCGCCTTTCCGCGACTACCTGGCTGGCGAAAACATCGACCCGGCGACCGTGCTGAACGCTTCGGTGGTCACCGTCGGGGATACGCGTGCTCCGATGGAGCAACTCGCGGCGGCGGTGGAAGCCGCGCCGGTGCCAACGTCCTCCAGCTGGGTGAAGTGCGGAGCCGGGGTCGAGTCTCCGTGTCCGGATCACACGGGTGATCGCGCCTGCGGTAGCGGCGACCCTGCCTACGACGAGTACCACGCGCTGGTGAGCCTGCCGATCTTCCAGCAGGGAGACGCGCCTTACCTGACGTCCGGTGGCGCGATTCAAACCAGCGGCCCGGTGCGCAACGAAGACGTGTGCATGGCGCTGACAGTGCCGAAGGGAGCGACGATGCCAGCCGCTGGTTGGCCGCTCGTTGTGTTTGCGCACGGAACCGGAGGTAGCTTCCGGAGCCACATCCGTCCGGAGGTCGCGGGGGCACTGGCAGCCGCGGCTACCCCGGGCGGCAGCGTGCCGGTCGCGGTGCTCGGCATCGATCAGGTGTCTCATGGGCCGCGGCGTAATGGCTCCACGGAGTCCCCCAACAACCTGTTCTTCAACTTCGCCAATCCGGCTGCCGCGCGCGGTAACCCGATGCAGGGTGCCGCCGATCAGATCGCCCTCGGTCGCTTCGCGGCGAGCCTCGATCTGACGGGTACCGAGACCGGTGGCGACGCCATCAAGATCGATCCGGCGGCGATCGCCTTCTTCGGGCACTCTCAAGGCTCGACCGAAGGCAGCCTGGGTGTGCCGTACAGCCACGTGTATCGCGCGGCGGTGTTCAGCGGCAACGGAGCGGTGTTGCGTGACGCCCTGATCAGCAAGAAGAAGCCGGTGAACATTGCAGGCGCCATCCCGCTGGTGCTCGGAGACTTCGACGCCCAGTTCCAGTTGCCAGGCGGAACCAATCATCCGGTGATGAACCTGCTGCAACAGTTCATCGAGCCGGCTGATCCGGTCAACTACGGCATCCTGATCGGTCGTCAGCCGGTCAGCGGTGTCACGCCGAAGCACCTGTTCGTGACCTATGGGTTGAACGACAGCTACAGCCCCAACGTCACCATCGAGAACTACATCATGTCCGCCGATGTGGACCTCGCCACCCATGACGCGAGCGCATCCACGCCCGACGACCTGGGCTTGATGGAGCAGGCGGTGCCGCTGAGCCTGACCGACGTCGTTGGAGGCGTCGACCTGACCCTCGGCGCACGCGAATACGGACCGCCGAGCGGCGCGGATGGTCACTTCGTGGTGTTCGACGTGGCGGCAGCGAACGCCGACGCAGTTCGCTTCCTCGGCATGGCCGTCTCCGGGAGCGTGCCGCAAATCGGTCAGTAGCCCCCCTCCAACCCTGCAGAAAGGCGCCGCCCACGCTCTGCCGCTCAGCAGCAGAGAGCGTTGGCGGCGTCAGCGCATGCCTTATGTGAATTGCTCCGCAGCCAACCCCCGGGAATCCGGGTAGCGGCATTGCCGCGCGGGAAAACAACGCCGCGTGGGAAAACAACGCCGCGTGGGAAAACAACGCCGCGTGGGAAAAGCCCCCACGGGAGCGGGATGGGGAGCTCCGTTTGGGTTTGACGGGTGAGCAAGCTACGTTGACACTCAAGAGCTACTTTTTTTCGGGCTGATGCGCGAGACGCGTCAGCGAGACGGCGGTGGGATGATGCGTTGGAAGAGCTTGGGTCTTTGGGGCGTAGTGGCCGCGATCAGCGGGTCGGCATTCGTGGGCTGCAGTAGCTCGTCGACGAACGCAACCGCGCGCGAGTGTACGTCTGGCGAGGTCGAGTCGTGCCAACACGAGTCGGGCTGCACCGCCCAGAAAGTCTGTGAAGGGAGCGTATTCGGCGCTTGTGAGTGTCTGGGCGGCGTCGGCGGCAGCTCTGGCTCTGGTGGTTCCGCGGGGAACACGTCTGGGGGCGCGGCTGGGTCCGGCGCGACCTCGGCCGGCGGCTCATCGGGTGGCGGCACGGGAGCGGTCGGCGGTGCCGCAGGTTCCACGAGTGGAGGCAGCGGCGGAGCAGCGGGAAGTGGAGGAGCTAGCGGCGGCACTGGCGGTTCGGCCGGTGGGTGCAACCTGCCTGAGGTGGCGTGTGGCATGGAGTGCGCAAACCTCGACACGGACGCGAAGCACTGCGGCCGCTGCGGGCACGATTGCCTTGCGGGCGGCTGCGTCGATGGCCTGTGTCAGCGCTTCACCTTGGCCAACCCCAAGGATCCAATCGGTATCACCGCAGACGATACTACCGTCTATTGGGTGGATGCGGACGCGGGTGAGATCCAGAGCGCGCCCCGCGGCACCGCCGCGCAGCACAACACGCTCGCTACAGGGCTCACCAACCCATTTGCGGTGGTCGTCCAAGGCACTGATTTGATCTTCATCGAGAAGGCCACCAACGGCCGCGTTCGACGCATCCCGAAGACCGGAGGGACGCCAACGGGCATCGCCGCGTCACAGATCACGCCCTCCGCCGTGGCGGCAGATAGCACGTCGATCTACTGGGGGCTCGAAGGCACCAATGAGATCACCGACGGCACGGATGCCCGCGCCGCGGCGAATCCCCAGGGAATAGCGCTCGACGCCACTGGGGTCTTCTTCACGACCTTCAGTGAAGGGTCCATTCGGCGTGCGCCACGGGACCTGGGCAGCGCGCCACCAACGGCGGAGCTGATCGCCTCCCAGACGAACCCAACCGCGATCACCGTGAACGGGACCCATGTGTTCTGGGTGAATCGCGCTGCGTCTGGCGGTGTGTACAGCCTGCCCAAGGCTGGCGGCGCCTTGATCACGCTGGACACCACCGATATGCCTTACGACGTCGAGGTCGATGCCACTCACGCCTACTGGCTCACTCGCGAGAGTGGCGGTCAGCTACGTCGACGCGGCCTGACGAGCGGCGCTGTGGAGACGCTCGTTACTGGTCTCGGCCAGGTGCACAGCTTGGTCATCACCAGCGACGCGCTGTACTGGACGGTACAGCACGCCTCCGCGGCGCGGGTTCAGGGTATCGCAAAGCCCTGATTGCGCGCGAAGCTTCTCCTTTCGACGCAGGTTACGACTCCGTGTGGAGACGGTGTCCGTGTTTCCCTGAGGCTTGAATCCTGCTCGAAGTGCAAGCGCCCGGGGTGAATAGGTTGACCCTAGGCGTCGAGGTGAAGAGGATTCGGGGGGCCCTTGGAAGTCACGGGCGCGTGGGAGGATTTGATGCGTTGTTGGTCCAGCTTGTTGGTCGTGGTCATGTTCTCCGTTGGCTGCAGTAGCTCCTCCACGAATCAAACCACCAAGGAGTGCAGTGGCGGCGAGATCAAGAGCTGCGAACACTCGACGGGCTGCGTAGCCGAGAAGGCGTGCAATGGCATGGTCTTCGGCGAGTGCCTGTGCGTGGGCGCTGGTGGGACATCGTCCGGGGGTTCCGGGGGCAGCAGCGCGGGCGCCGGAGGCGCTGGAGCGGGCGGCAGTGGAGCAGGCGGCACTGGAGCAGGCGGCAGTGGAGGAACGTCCGGTGCCGCGGGGAGCGGCGGCTCAGGCGGAACCGCCGCGCCCACTTGCACATCGGAGCAAAAGCTGTGTGACGGCAAGTGCGAAGCCCTCGACGACCCGGCCAAAGGCTGCGGAGGACTGAGCTGCGATCCATGTCCCCACGGAAACGGGACGGCCGTCTGCGCCACTGACGGTGCTTGTGGTGTCGATTGTGGGACGGATGGTCTGCTGTGTGAGGGGGCTTGCATCAATTCGAAGAGTGACGCCAAGAACTGTGGCTCTTGCGGGCACGACTGCGGACCCGGGGCGTGTCTGATGGGTACGTGTCAGCCTTTTACAGTCGCGACTCCCAAGGACCCGCTCGGGATCGCAGCTGATGGCACCGACGTGTATTGGGTGAACGGCGAGGGAGGGACCATAGAGCGCGCACCCCGCGGAACCACAGCCTCTGCGACATCGGTCGTCACCGGATTGATCAATCCGACGGACCTGGTGTTGGTCGCCGACGAGATCGTATTCGTTGAGGAGACCGCAAGCGGTCGCGTTGGCAAGGTCGCCAAGACCGGAGGCAGTGTTACCGACGTAGCAGCGGGTTTGACACCAACCGCACTGACCGGAGACAGCGCGGGCTTGTTTTGGACGACGGCGGCTTCGATTTTCAACGCCACCGATTCACGAACGGCGAAGAACCCTCAGGGAGTATGCCTCGACGCGACTCACGTGTACTTCAGTGAGGCGTTTAACGGCGCGCTCGTACGTATGCCACGAGACCTCGGAAGCGCCGAGTCGAAGCTGACGCTAACCACTTCTCAAGTCAATCCGACTGCGGTTGCTGTGAATGACGCGGAGTTGTACTGGACTGCTCGGGACGCGAGCGGTGGCGTGTTCGCTATCCCCAAAGCCGGAGGGGCGATTCGCACGCTAGAGACCGGCGGTGAGCCTTGGGACGTGGAGGTGGATGCGACTCACGTCTATTGGCTCTCACGTCTGCCAGTCGGTGCGCTCAAGCGCGCTCCGCTGAGTGGAACCCCGGTTGAGACCGTCGCAGACACGCCAGGCAACGTACATAGCTTGGTCATCACGAGCGATGCCCTCTACTGGACAGTCCAAGGCAGCGGCGGGAGCAACGGGCGTGTACTCGGGGTGATGAAACCATGAACGCGGCTCAGTAGCCGAAGTCAGGCTTGGAGGGCTTCGCCGGGGTCGGCGCTGCGGGCTTGGGCGTTGCTGGCTTGGGCGCTGCGGGTTTGGGCGCCGCGGGTTTCGGAGCTGCCGGCTTGCTCGCCACGGGGTCCGCGGCTTTCTCGTCGGTCTTCTCCTCCGCCTTTTCGGCGGCCTTCAGCTTGGCTTCGTCGTCTTCCAGCTTGGCTTCGTCGGCCTTCAGCTTGGCTTCGTCGGCTTCGAGCTTGGCCTTTTCGGCTTCGGCGCTGTCATCCGCCTTGGGCTCTTCTTTCGCCGGGTCCGTCGGTGCGTCGGCCTGGGCCGCGGGCTCAACCGGCGGAGGCTCTGGCGAGCCACGGAGCATGAACACCGCACCTAACCCCAATCCCCCGAGCAAGAGGAATGCCGCGGCGCCTAGCCCGATGAACAGGCCGGCGCTGCTCTTCTTGGGCACCTGGCCCATGTCCTGAGACTGGCTCCAGCTCGCCCGCGTATCCACGGGGAGATTAGGCGTCTGCGGGGTCATCATGCCGACCGCCGCCACCTGACCGCTCATGTCTGCGGGCGCGGCCTGCATCGGCTGCATGGGAGCGACATAACCGCGCCCTTGGCTCCACGCCTCGAGCGCGTCGCGGAACTCCTGAGCGGACTGGAAGCGCTCATGGAGCTCACGCGCCATCGAGCGCTGGATGATGCTGCGGAAGCCAGCGTCCAGGTGCGGCGCCACTTCGTCGATGGGACGAGGCGGGCTGAGCACGATGGCGAACAACAGCTCGTTCAACGTCTCCGCGTCGAACGGTACCGTACCCGTGACGCACTGATAGAGGATGACGCCGCAGGAGTAGATGTCGCTGCGCGGATCGGAGCGCGCTGCGCCACGGGCCTGCTCCGGCGACAGATAGTACGGCGTGCCCATGAGCATGCCGGTCTTGGTCTTGCTGTGCTCGGAGTCGTTCAGCTGATTGAACTTCGAGATCCCGAAGTCGATGATCTTGACGAAGTCCTTGTGGCCCGCTTTTTCCTTGAGGATAAAGATGTTGTCGGGCTTGAGGTCGCGGTGAACGATGCCTGCTGCGTGGGCCGCGGCGAGGCCATCGAGCAACTGGAGGAAGAGCGGCACCGTCTGCTCGGGGGTGAGCACCTGGCGCTTGATGCGCGACGACAGCTCCTCACCGTCGAGCATCTCCATGACCATGAAGCGGTCGCCGTTCGGCAAGTTGCCGAAGTCGAGGATCTCGAGGATGTGATCGGAGCCGATGCGACCCGCTGCCTGCGCCTCGCGCTCGAAGCGCTGGACGACGTCCGGCCGTTCCGCAGCGTCGCCGAGCAGAACCTTGATCGCGACGCGGCGAGCGATGCGGTTGTTCTCCGCTTCGTAGACCGCGCCCATGCCGCCTTCGCCGAGCAAGCGGACGATGCGGTACTTGTCATCGATGATGTCGCCAGGGCTGAGTGCCATCGTCTGTGAATGTCCCTGTTTTTCTGCCTCGGCGCAAACTCCAACGCGCAATCTGAATGCCGCTCAAGGTGCCGCGCGGGCGCGCGCTTGGAGTCTGACTACGTGTTGCGGGGTGCGGAGATCTGCTTGCCCGGTATATCCCCGCAATCACTGCGTCCGGCCGCGCGACTCGCTTAAGGCCTGTTCACATGCTCCGTAGGGCAAAGTCACCCTGGTCGCCCACGCCCGTGCCGCAAGGTCCGGGCCCCCTTCGCTAGGCAAAAAGCCTCTGGTGGGGCTAGCATCCGCCAACATGACTTCCCGCTCCGTGTCCTCAGCGCGCTCGCCCAGTACCCGCACCCTGGGCCAGCGAATCCGAACCGGTGTGGCGCTGCCCCTGATCGCATCGCTGGTGCTCACTTCAGTGCCGGTTTTTGCGCAAACGGCGGACGAAGTTGCAGGTGCCCGCTCCCTCGCCGAGCAGGGCTTCAAGGCTTACAAGGCGGAAAAGTGGCAGGAGGCGCTTGATCGCTTCGAGCGCGCCGAGTCACTCGTGCATGCGCCGCCACACCTGCTGTACGCCGCGCGTGCGAGCGCGAAGCTCGGCGGCTACGTAAAAGCGCGAGAACTCTACAACAAGATCCTCAGGGAGACGCTGGCGGGCGGTGCTCCCCCGGCGTTCAAGCAGGCTCAGAAAGACGCCGCCGCGGAGCTGCCCGAAGTCGAGAAGAAGATCGCGTACCTCACCATCACCATCAGCGGTCCCAAGCCCGGCGAGGCGGACGTGAAGCTGGACGGCGCCGAGGTGCCGAAGGCGCTGGTCGGCGTCGAGCGCCCGGTCGATCCCGGGGCGCGCAAGGTCTCGGTGAGCGCTCCGGGCTTCATCGCGCAAGAGAAGGAAGTCACCCTCGCCGAAGCGGCCCACGAATCGATCTCCATCGAGCTCGTCGTGGATCCCAACGCGGTGGTTGCTCCGCCAGGTGGTGGTGACGAAGGCGGTGGAGCCGGCTCAGGATCGGGCGGGGGTGAGGGTGGAGGCACTGGGGCGTCCTTGTCGACCCAAGATGCCGGCGGCTCCTCCGGGCTACGTCTCGGCGCTTACATCGGATTTGGTGTGGGTGTCGTGGGGCTGGCGCTGGGCACGGTGTTCTTGCTGAAGGCGGGCAGCAGTCAGGACGACTCCGACAAGCTGTACGATGAAGGGCTCTGCAAGTTCGCGACTGGTAGCGATCCGGACAAGTGCAACGAGTCCAACACGCTGAACGAAGACGCGGCATCTCAGCGCACGCTTTCGGGGATCTCGTTTGGCGTAGGCGGCGCCGCGCTGGTGGCAGGTGTCGTGATGTTCATCCTGTCGAGCAGCGACTCGAAGTCCGCCCGCAATGAGCCTCACGTCACGCCCTGGGTTGGGCTCAACTCGATGGGCGTGAGCGGCAGCTTCTGAGAACGCGACTCAAACGACTCGCATTTCGCCATCCGTATCCCCGAGGTATCGATCGCGGGGGCCCGTTGTTCAGGTAGGCGTGGCGGGGATGATGTAGGCGCCCGCGCAACGTTGGCGCGTTTCCAGGAGCCCTGTATCATTCTGGAATGATTGCACGCGTCCCGCGCACGGCTTTGCTGCTTTGGTTTTCGATCTGTGTCGCCGCCCTGTTCTCCGCCTGCGGAGACAACGCCTCGGTCTCCGAGGGCAACGGCGGCTCAACCTTTGGTGGCAACGCGGGTGACGCTGGGAGCGGTGGCACCAGTAGCGGCGGCACCGACAACGGTGGCAACGGCGGTAGCCTGAACATCGACGGCGGCGGCTCCGGCGGTACGTCACAGACCCAAGGCTTCCAGGTCACGCCGACTGACCAACAGGTGATCCAGGTTCCGTTCGGAACCAACGCGCCGACGGTCTCCTTCGACGCGACCTTCAACGGCTCGCCGGTTGGCGTCGGCTGGGCGGTGGATCGCGGCGACATCGGTAGCATCACCCTCGGCACCGCGGAGACTGGCGTCTTCACCCCGACTGGCAAGGTCGGCGGCTTGGCGAACATCACCGCCGGCCTAAACGGCGAGACCCGTGAGCGCGAAGTGCTGGTGCAGTTGACTGGCGAACAGAACGGCGCTGACCCGAACAACCCGGATCAAGCTGGTCAGATCCCCACGGATGTGGGTTCGCTGACTGAAGGCGGCGGCATCGGCGGCGTGGGTGGTGACGGCCTTGGCGGCGCGGTGACGGACACTGGCATCATCGACGCCCTGGGCATGCCCAGCGGTGATGGCAGCGCCCAGGGCCTCAAGTTCCTCTACCCCTACGACAATACAGTGTTTCCGCGAGGCATCCTCGCGCCCCTCGTCTCCTGGGACTGGTCGATTGGCGACGCCGACGCGATCCAGCTCGAGCTGGCGACCCAGAGCGGCTCCTTCAGCTGGAAGGGCACCTTCAGCCGTCCCGCAATCCTCGCGCAAACGGGCGGCAAGTTCATCCGCCACCCCATCCCTCAAGACGTGTGGGCTGCCGCGACGAACACCGCCGGTGGCAACACGGATCGCCTGACGTTGAAGCTGACGGTGGCGAGCGGCGGGCAGGCGTATGGGCCCATCTCGGAGACCTGGACCATCGCTCCCGCGCGTCTGTCGGGGATCATCTATTACAACTCGTACGGCACGAACCTGGCGAAGAACTTCGGCGGCGCGGTGGGCGGTGACAAGCGCTTTGGAGCCGCGACGTTGTCAATTCGCGTGGGCGACTCGGCGCCGAGGTTGGTGGCTGGCAACGACACGGCCTGCCGCGTGTGCCATTCAGTGGCAGCAGACGGATCGCGCCTGGTCACTCAACACGGCGACAACAGCGCCATCAGCTCCTCCTACGACCTGACCCCGACGGGTGCGACGGAGAACCCGATGGCCATCGGTGCGGAGTTCCCCGGGATGTATCCCGATGGATCCATGGCGCTAGCGCCGAATGGTAGTCTGCTCCCGCTGCCAAGCGCCGCCGCGCCGCTCGCGGCGACGGGTATCACGGACGCCAACATCGGCACACCTGCGTTCTCACCCGACGGCAAGCTGGTGGTGATGAACCCCGGCGGTGGCGCTGGCCAGCAGCTGGTCGTCATGGACTTCGATCAGGCGACGCTTGCCTTCACCAATCGTCGCGTCGTAGCGGATGACACGGGTGGGCCGGCGACTCAGCGACCTGGCTGGGGGGCGTTCCTGCCGGATAACAAGTCACTCGTTTATCACTGGCAGACGACGCCCGCGCAGAATCAGGGTGGCCAAACCGTCGCCGACGGACAGGGCGCTGATCTGCGGACGCGTCGCGGCGCTCGCGCGCAGGTCTGGTGGACGAACCTGGATGGCAATGCCAGCGTCACCCACCTCGACAAGCTGAACGGCGTTGGCTACTTGCCGAGCCTCAGCTCGCCCAATGGGCTCGGGTGCACCGCCGACTCGAACGAAGTGGGCAGCATCGATCGCACCCACAGCGACGACGCGAACTACAACTACGAGCCCACGGTGAACCCAATCCCGGGCGGTGGCTACGCCTGGGTGGTGTTCACCAGCCGGCGCATGTACGGCAACGTCGCGACGATTCCGCCGTTCTGTTCCGATCCGCGCGGAGTCGACCTGGTGCAGAACATCACCACCAAGAAGCTGTGGGTCGCGGCCGTCGACTTGAGCGCGGCTCCGGGCACCGATGCGAGCCATCCAGCGTTCTACCTGCCCGGCCAAGAGCTGCTAGCCGGCAACTCCCGCGGCTTTTGGGTGCTTGATCCGTGTCGCTCTGACGGCTCGAGCTGTGAGTCCGGCGACCAGTGCTGCAACGGCTTCTGCCAGCCCAACTCCAGCTCCGGTGAGCTCGAGTGCTCCAACAAGCCGCCGGGCGGCTCTTGCTCTCAGGTGCAGGAGAAGTGCGAGACCGCCGCAGACTGCTGCGACAAGACCAACGAGTGCATCAACGGCTTCTGCGCTCAAGGTGGTCCGCGCTGAAGCAGCGGCGAAGCTAGGCGACCTTGAAGTCGCCCTGAGACCGCAGGGCAGCGTCGCGTGGCGCTGCCCTGTTGCTTTTTGTCGCGCGACGTTCGGCGCCTGGACGCCACACCCTGTTTTGCTCACCCTAACTGTCACGTGAAACTCGCGATCGCAACCTTCCGCTCCGTGCGCCGTCTCAAGCCCCTCTGTGGTCCCCCGCTTGGGTTGTGCATATTGCTCGTCGCAGCCAGTTCTGCCGTCGCGTGTCGTGAGAACGACCAGTGTGGGATCCGCTTCCTGCCGAACGAGGAGATTGCGAAACATCTGATGTTTCGCGTGGACAGCGCAAAGCTGCTTTACCGAAGTGAGGAGTTGAGCATCGATAGGATAGATCATGCCGCGGTCGTTCTCACCTCCGGCGCCGACGGATACCTTCTGTCGCGGTGGCAGACGAATCCCATCGGGGAGTGGACGATGTACTGGATGAACGATGCGCCCTTGACGGTGGTGAATTACCCGTCCAAACCCACAGACAAGGACATCCGGGACTACCTCGACTCCATCGGTTGGTTCACCAGGTCCTCCATAGGGAAGCGCACCGTCTTTCGTTGCGAGTGAATGCGCGTCGGGCAACATTATATGCCGCGGGGAAACGCATTGAGCGTCCTGCTTGCCGGTGTCTTGAGTGTTGGGGCGTGCCGCGAGGAGCCGCAGCGTGAACGACCGACGCGCGAGCCCCTCCCGGTGCTCGTTCCGCGTTTGAACAGCTACCTGATCCCAGTCGGTCCAGCACCCACCGGATCGAAGTGGCAACCCACCGCAGCGGACGCTGCGCGCTTCGAAGTCGAACTCGCATCCCTGGGCACGCCTGTTGACGATTTTGGCCGCCAGTATCGAGGCGTCTACTCAGACGGCCGCAAGCGACTCCGCGTGACGTTCTTCTGCCCTCGGTCGTTCGACAAGCATCCATGGGCCTACGAGGCGTTTGGGGGAAGCGTGGAAGGCGGCTGCATCCGCTCTGCGGTGTACGACGTTCGGACGAAGGACCTACGTCTCGACTGGGCGGTACCTGACGGCATGCCCCAGGGGAAAGTGGGTGGTGTCGTCCAGTACGCTGGAGGCAACGCTAGTCAGCTCAGGAACTAGTCATGATTCCGAGGGGTTAAGGGATGTGTCTCCCCACCGCTTGAATCCGCAGCGCCCTCCGCTCACCAAAGCCTCCGTGACCTCGAAACTCCCCGGCTTGCTCCTTTTGTCCACCCTCGCTGCCTGTGGTGGCGCGCCGCCTCCCAGCGCCAACACGGCGGAGACCACCTCAGCTACCCCATCGGATATCCCCGCGGAACCGGCGCAGCCACGGGCGGACGACGCTGCTCAAGACGTCGCACCTCCCCCCCAAGAAAAACCTGCGGAGGCGAAGAAGAGCCCTGTGAGTGGGCCCAAGGAGCCACCGCCTTTGAAAGGCAGCCTGACGCCCGTGGCCAACGCGCCCATCGCTTGTAGCCCGAGCGGGGTCAAGACCAGCCTGGAAGCGCTGGTGAAGAAGTGCCGCGACGGCGGGAACACCATGTGTGGGAAGCTGACGGTCAAGGCCGCGCATGATGCGGACGACGTCGCTGTGTCCCTCGACGTGACCACTCAAGGCGGCGTCGAGACGTTCGTGCAGTGCGCGACGGACGGCATGAAGAGCGTGCGCTGGGAGTGCGCCGAGCCGGGCAAGGACATCCTGCTCGATCTCGGCGAGTGCCGGCTCTGACGCGCGGCTAGCTGACGCTGGCCGCTGGACGCTCGTCTTGCGGGAGCAACTGCCTCAGGCGCCATGCTTGGGCAAAGATGGTGCGCTCCGCTTCGGTGAGCGCCTTGGTGGCGCGTCCGACGAGGAAGCCGCTCGAGAGGATCTGCAGCGCCGACGTGAAGAACAAGAGCGCCAGAGTCGCTTCCTCGGGGAAATTTACGACGGTGGGAAGGATCTTCAACGCGCCGTCTTCGAATACGTAGGGGTTCGGTATTGCTCCGAAAACCATCAGCGCAGTCGGCAGCAGCAACGCGAGCGTGGCTGCCATGATGATGCCGCGGCGGGTGATCGCGTTTGCACGCAAGCTCACCATCATCACCGCGGCGTTCACCGCTGCGGCACCAGGCATCAAGAACAGCGGACCGAAGATCGTCGAGAGGCTCGCCACCGCCGCGAAGGTCGTGGGCATGGTCCAGCGCATGTACTTCGGCATCACGTTGCCCGTGAGGCCCATCCAGGTGGAAATGGCGATCTGCACGGTGAGCGTCGTGGCCATGAGTACCAAGAGGCCCCAGCTCTTGATCCCCATCAAGACCATCAGCGGCGCCATCAGCGCCCACGCGGCGTAGGCCACGGAGCTCGCGTTGGCCGCCTTCACGCGGTCGCGACGGTTCTGCTCGAAGAGCTCCGCCTCGGCTTCGGGTGGTAGCTCGATCTTGGGATCCAGGAGCACCTTCATCAGCGTGTGCATCGCGCCTTCGTGGCTGGGATCCAGCGCGAGCGCGGTGGACAGCTCACGCATGCCCTTCGCGCGCTCGGAGGCGGCGTCGGCGCCACCGGCGGTTGCTTTCGCCAACGCTAGCTGTGCATTGAGGGTGTGGTGCTGCGCTTGCTCTTTGCGCCGCTCCACGTCGCGCTCTCCGTCGAGGAAGCGCTCGATGGCGTCGTGCATGGCGCGCGCCGACTCGAAGCGCCGGTTCGGCTCGAGCTGTGTCGCCTTCTTTACGATCTCATCCAGTTCCGGGGGGATACTGAGGTGCGGCGAGCGCTCGCTCGGTGGCTGCTGGAAGCCCGCGACGGTGTTCACCAGCAGAGCCTGGGGCGTGGAGCCTTTGTGCAGCGGCTCCAGGGCCAACAGCTCGAACAAGATGCAGCCGAGCGCATAGACATCCGTGCGTTCGTCGATGGCGTCGATTTCGCCGCGCGCTTGCTCCGGCGCCATGAAGCCCGGCGTGCCCAGGATGGTGCCGGCCTGGGTGCCCCCGGGTACCTCGTGCGCCTCCCCGGCAGGCGTGACGATCTCTGCCGCGCCGCGGATCTTTGCGACGCCCCAGTCCAGCACGTTCACCTCGCCGTAGTCACCGAGCATGATGTTCGACGGCTTGAGATCGCGATGCACCACGCCGCGACTGTGGGCGAACGCAACGGCCAAGCAGACGCGCGAGAGCGCCGTGAGCAGTTGTCGCCGCGAGTAGCCATCGATCACCGCGTTATCGCCTCTGCGGTAGCCGTCGACGATCTCTTCCATCGTCAGCCCCTTGATGCGCTTCATGGTGAAGAAGGGCTCGCCCTGGGCGTTACGTCCAAGATCATACACCGGGACGACGCTCGGATGCTCGAGCTGACCTTGCACACGTGCTTCCCGGAGGAATCGAGAGCGCGCGTCGGAGTCGGTGCCGAAACCGCTGTGCATCACCTTGACGGCGACGTCACGACCAATCAGGGAGTCGTGGCAGAGCTTGACCTCACCCATGCCGCCGGCGCCGAGGGTACGCCGCGCTTCATAGCGTTCTTGAAATGCGCGCTCGGTGAGGCTCTGGTCGTCGACGTTTACGGTCTTGCCGCCGTTGCCCGAGTCCGCTTCGGAGAGCTTGCTCGGCTCCCGCTCCGAAGGCGCGTACTGCGTGGGTTGCCCCGCGACGTCGACACGTTCGGTTGCGCGATGTGCATCGTGCAGCTCTGGGACCCGCTGCGCTTCTGGCACACGCTGCGCTTCTGGAACACGCTGCGTTCCAGGGTTACGCCGCAGCGTCTGCATCTCGTCGCTCAGATCGGGACTCGAGTCCCCCCGCTTCGTCATGCGCCGAAGCATAGCTTCCGTCCGCCTGTTTTGGGGGTGAGGACAAACGGGCAGCGCCGCGGTCCCTTGTGTGGAACCGCGGCGCTTTTGGCTACGTACCCGCTACTCGGGCCTACTTACATATCAGCCAGGGCTGAACATGATGGGGTACACCACCGTCACGATGCCGCTCTCCGGCTTCGGAAAGCTCAGGCTGTAGAAGCCGCGCACCACACAACCCACCGCTGCCGAGTCGGGCAGATCCGAACCACCATTGCTCGCGTTGCTGACCGCGCCGTCCGCACCGATCACGAAGCGAACCGTGACGCGCCCTTCGAGGTTCGGGTTGCTGCGCAGGCCGTTCTCGTAGCACATGCGGAAGCGACCGTAGTTCTGGCGCACGATGCGCTGCACCACCTCTGCGGGGATGCGCCCGCTGACGTTGCCGACCCCAACCCGCACCTTCGGCACCTTGGTCGCGTGGGTCCCGCCGGAAATCCCGTGGCTGTAGCCGAACCCTTGGCAGTCGCCGCCGTTACAGCGACCCGCGCCGTGACCAATCGTGCCGATGTCTCCGAGGCCGATGCCTTCACCGAAGCCGCCGCCGCCTAGGCCGCCGCCGGTCAGCCCGAGACCGCCCATGCCGCCGCCTTCGCCGATCTTGTCGCTCCACATCGAGCCGTCGGCGCTCAGGTCGTCTCTCCCCAGGGAATCATCGCGGCCGAACCACGCCGTGGGTGCGTCGGGGTCACCGGCAGCGCCGCCAGTCAAGAGGCCAATCAGGCCGAAGTTCTCTGCGTACTCCTTGGTGCGGGCCACGTGGACGTCCTCGTTGTCCTTCGGTCCCTTGATGTTGAAGCGACCCTCGGCGGTGCTGCCCACCTTGCCCATCTTGCCTTCGTCCTTCTCGGCGCGGGTGCCTTCACCACCGGACTGATCCGTGGGCGCCTCTTCCTGAGTGTCTTCCTTCACCTTCTCCTGCTCACGCTCAGCGGACGCCGTCAGGTAGGCCTGCATCAGCTCCATGCGATCCTTGTTCAGGCCTTCGTCGTCGACCAGGCCCATGGGCGGCACGAACATCGCGAAGGAACCAACCAGCGCCGCGACGGCAGCCAGGGTCACACCAAAGTACCCAGCGACGCGGCCCGTATCTTCGCTGGCCAAGCCGCGAGCGATCTTCTTGCCAGCCTTGACCGTTGCCACACGGAACGTCAGGCCAGCGTGCTCGAACGTCGCGTGGACGTCGCTGGGCAGGGGGATCTCGGTCGCTCCCGCCAGCTCGGCGCTGGGTGCGCCGCCGAGAGAGGCCAAGGAGCTGGTCTCGCCGTTCTTGTTCTTGAGGTCGCCCTTGGCACCCGCAGGCACCACCAGGAACAGGCTGCCAGCGCGCTCAATCACCACCGGGGCGCGTGAAGCGCCCAGGGTCTCGCTGGGCACCAGGAAGTCGCAGCCGAGGTTCTTGCCTTGCTCATCACCGACGTAGAAGCTGCGCGGCGGGGTGAGGTGCGCGACGTGGAGCACGTTGCCACCCCAGGAGATGCTCACCTCGACGGCGCTGACGTTCTCTTGCTCGACCTCAGAGGCCGGAACGGGCGGGGCGTTGCGAATCATCGCGTACTGGTCGCCAGCCGCGTATCCGCGAGGAGCCGTTGCGAGGAAGGGGTTGTTGGCCGCCGCACGAGCGAAGGGGTTATTGGTGTCCTCGGCGCTGAAGCCGTTGAACACCGCGTCGACCGTCGCTTCGGGCTCGCGCACATCGTCCAGGCGCACCTCCCAGTCGCCGAGCGCCAGGCGGTCACCGACCTTGAGCGCGCACTTGTCGATGCGGGTGCCGTTGACCTGAGTGCCGACAGTGCTTCCGAGGTCGACGAGCTCGAGCTGGTTGCCCGTGGCTTGCAGCACGGCGTGCATGCGGTCGATGCCTTCCAGGGTGATGTGGCTCTTCGGGTCGGAACCCAGCTTGAGCACGCCTTGCTCGAAGCTCTGCTCGCCGCAGTGTTGGCCGTTACGGTAGATGGAGAAAGTCAGTCGCTTGCAGTTCATGGTCGTGTCCCTTCCCGCTGACTAGCAGCGAGCCTGTGTGGTCATTTCCGCGCGGTCCACGCGCGGGTTTGTCTGGTCCGAGACGCACGCGGACTCAGCGACGCTGCGCCTGTTGCTTCAGTGCAGAGCCGTGGCCGCGTACGCGACGTGGGTGGTGTTGGTTGTTACCGTGGGGTAACGTGCTTGCTTCCGCTCGCGGCCAACTTCGCTGTGTTGACTCCACCGCAGCGTCGTGCGTCGTCGTCGGGGGGCTTAGAACGCCACCCGGGGCGATGGTTCCGAGAGGGGTCGAAAAAAAGCGTCAGGGGCCCAGATACCGCTCTTGACAAAATCTTTCCGGTTTTACTGTAGCGGAAGAAACCTTCGCTTGGTGCCCTGTAGAAGCTTGCGTAGGCTCCCGAGCCTACATGCGAGTCTTCAAGCTGACCTGCGCAAGCCTGCTGGTTTTGGGCTATTTCGTAGCCTGTGGTAGCCCACCGCTGCCCTCCACGACGCCTCTGGGCGGTCACGAAGATCCCGACGCCGGCCCCGACGCCAGTGCGGACGCTGGTTCGGACGGTGACGCGGCAGCAGCACCTTCAGCCAAGCCCAAAGCGTCAGCGGCACCCGCACCTACACCGCCGCCCAGCGCGCCCCCGGTGCCCAGCACGCCTCCGCCAGCGCCCAGCACCACCGCGCCGCCTGAAGACGCGGGGGCTCCTGACGCCGCGCCTGTCGCCGCAGCGCCCAAGTGCGACGACTCGGGCGGCGACGAGAACGCCTGCTCGCGGCTGCCCGCGCCGGATACCAGCATGGCCTGCCCAGCGGCGTTCGTCGCGCCGATGCTGTGTAAGAGCCTGGCCAAGGTGCTCAAGCCCAAGGTCACCGAGGCGATGGTTGGCTGCCTCAACCAGAAGATTCAAGCGAATCAGTGCGACCCCGAGGACATCAAGCCTTGCGCGTTCGAGGCGATCAAGGTCGCGTGCGTGAAGAAGGCTTACAAGAAGACCTGCGAAGGCATCCTCAGCGCCTGCCCCAATCCGAAGGATGAAGACGAGCGCGAGCTGTTCAACCAGAGCACCTGCGAGCAAGGCCTCGCGAGCTTGCAGACCAAGTACCGCAAGAGCTTCGCCGACTGCGCCAAGCGCGAGTGCGGCATCGGCAAGTGCATCGGCGAGGTGCTAGGCGACGGCAACTAGCCTGAACCGGGCTGACCAGTTAGTTTCGCGCGGAAATGGCAGAAGCGTAGCGCTCGCTGCGCTGGTCCACGGGACCGATACGCCAGCCAACCTCGACCCGCGCGACGCACTCGCCGTCGCTGTTGGAAAGCTCCACGTGGCCTTGCACGTCCCGAGGCTCGGTCCAGTCAAACTCGGGTGCGCGACACTCGGCGATCACGGTGCCGCGCGCCTTCTTGACGAACTCGATGTTGAGCCGGGTCACGATCCAGCGCGTGCCCGGCGGCTGTAACGTCATCATCGCGGAACTCGCGGCGAGCTCCGCGAGGTTGGTCAAAGCGACTGCGTGCACCGAGCTCAGGTGGTTCCTCACCCCCCGACGATCGTGAAGGGACACGCGGGAGAAGCCCGGCTCGAGCTTGAGGATGCGCGGGCGAATCGTCCCGGTGTACGGCACGGCGAAACCGACCAGTAGCCCGGCGAGGCGATCGTAGGCGGGCAGGTGCTTCAGGCGCTTCCAGGCGCTCATCAGGTTGAGTTGGTTCACGTCCATGGTCGCTCCTCCAAGATTTAGAAAAGCATTCTAGAAAAGGATCGGCGAGACGCAAGTCCCTCGGATCTCCGGGCCGCTTGCCTTCCGGAGCGCGGCCAATGAGGCTCTGTCGCGTGACAGAACCCCTGGTGCTCCCTGACGACGACGCGAATCGGCGCTTGGTCGCGGCGGTCCACCCCCGCGACTGGAAGAACCCAACGCCGAGCGGCGCCTACAACCTGGTGGTGCTGGGTGGGGGCACCGCTGGCCTGGTGTGCGCCGTGGGAGCCGCCGGCCTGGGTGCGAAGGTGGCGCTGATCGAGCGGCACCTGCTCGGAGGCGACTGCCTCAACTTCGGCTGCGTGCCCTCGAAGGCGCTGCTGGCTGCAGCCCACGGCGCATTTGCCGCGCGGAATCCATGCGCTCCAGGACGTGTTTCGACGGTCAAGCCAGACTTCGCGGCGGCCATGCAGTGGGTGCGTGAGCGCCGCGCCAAGATCGCACCTCACGACGGAGCCGCGCGCATCGCCGGTGAAGGCGTCGACGTCTTCCTGGGGGAGGGCCGCTTCACCGCTCCGGATCGGGTCAGCGTGGGCGACACGGAGCTGGTCTTCAAGAAGGCGGTGATCGCGACCGGTGGCCGCGCGGGAGTGCCACCCATCGGCGGCCTGGATAGCGTGCCGTATCTCACCAACGAGACAGTGTTTTCCCTCACGGAAGCGCCACGGCACCTGCTCGTGATTGGCGCGGGGCCCATCGGCTGTGAGCTGTCTCAAGCCATGCGCCGCCTGGGCTGTGAGGTGACGCTCCTGGATCGCGACGCGCGCATCTTACCCAAGGACGACGAGCGCGCAGCGAATATCCTCCAGGAAACGCTAGTTCAGGAGGGGGTGAGGGTCACGCTCCACGTCGACATCCTGCGCGCTGAAAAGACCCCCGATGGCGTGCGCCTGATGATCCGTTCGCGAGACACGAACGAAGAGCGCGCCCTGGAAGGTTCGCACCTGCTCATCGCCGCCGGCCGCGTGCCCAATGTACAAGACATGGGCCTCGAAGTTGCGGGCGTCGCCTTCGACGAGCGCAAGGGCATCACAGTCGACGATCGGCTTTGCACCACCAACTCCAGCATCTACGCAGCTGGTGACGTGGCGTCTGCGCTGCAGTTCACCCACATGGCAGACGCGATGGCGCGCAACGTGCTCCGCAATGCGTTCTTCTTCGGCCGCGCAAAGACCAGCGCCTTGGTCGTGCCGTGGGCAACCTACACCGATCCCGAGATTGCCCACGTTGGTGTGACCCATCAGCAAGCCAACGCAGAAGGCTTGGAGTCTCTCGAGGTCGATTTGAGCAGCCTGGATCGCGCGATACTGGAGGGAATTGATCGAGGCTTCGCGCGCGCCTACTACGACGCCAAGGGCCATGTGCGTGGCGCGACCATCGTGGCGCCCCGTGCGGGAGATCTGATCGGCGAGCTCACGCTCGCGGTGACTCACAGCATGACGCTGGCGCAGCTGGCGAGCGTGATTCATCCCTATCCGTCTCAGGGCGAAATCAGTAAGAAACTCGGCGACGCGTATATGCGGACGCGGCTCACGCCGACCGTGAAGCGGCTCTTCGAGCGCTGGTTCCGCTTCCTGCGCCGCTGAGCCGAATGCACACGAGCGTCTGAAAACTCATGTGGTACCCCTTTCACAACCTCGACCGAAAGCAGCGCGGGCAGCGCTTCTTGCTTTGGGCCCTGATCCACACGGCAGTTATGGTCACGATTGGGCGCGCGAATCGGCGCCTGATCACCGACGAGGCGCCGGGTCACATCGTGAGCTTGGAGCTCGCCGGTACGCTGCAAAAGGCGCGCGCGATCATCGCGAGCTGGGACCGCTCGCAGCAGCTGTTCGCCGTCTTCGGTATCGGTGCTGACTACCTGTACATCTTCATCTACGGCATCCTGTTGGCGGCGGGTGCGGCCTGGGGTGCGACGGTGTTCAAGCCAGGCATGCTCAGCAAACTCGGCGTGTTCCTCAGCCGCGCGATGATCATCGCTGGTGTCGCTGACGCCGTGGAGAACTACGCCATGCTGCAGCTCTTCTGGGGCGAGCAGAGCCAAGGCTGGGTGAGCCTCGCCTACAACTGCGCCAGCCTGAAGTTCCTGATCGTGATCGCGGCCATCGTCTACTGCCTGCTGACGACGCTAGCAGCATTCACCTGGCGCAAGCCTAGTGGAGCGTAATCCTCGCGGAAATCACTACCGCTCGTACGCTCGATCGCGGGGGTTGTACTTGGTGGTGCCGCTCTTGAACTTGGGCTCGACCTTGGGGATCTCGATCACCGCCTGGGGGCGCATGCTGCGTCCGGTGACAATCACGCGGTCGATCTGTTGCACCTTGTTCTTCGACTGCTCTTTGCTGTGGCGCTGAGAGCGGCGCAGCGGCTTGCCCTTGGCGGTCTTTTGCTTGGGCGTGTCGATGCTGCTCTTCGGGGTCGGCGCGCGCAACGCTTCCGCACGGCTCGAACCGCTGGCTGACTTCGCCTTGGGCTTCGCTTCGGCGCTACTCACCCCCAAACCCAAGAGGGCCAGAGTCAGAGTCAGCGTGGTCAGTTTGGTGAGTCGCAACATGTAGTCCCCCGATGCCGTGCGCCGGCGCAACGCTAAGCCTGACACGGTTGCGCCACGAAAGCTTGGGTGCTGCGGGGCGGATTTCCAGTGAGAATGAAGCTGCTGTGGCGTTCGTGTGAGCGGTGGGCAAGCTTTTGCGCAGTTGTTACCGCCTGAGACAGGCGAAGCACTGGGTCGGCTCAATGACGCGGTGTTTCCACGCCGTGGGGTTCGTCGTTTGGTGGACCATTTCGCCGATTCGCGGTAACTCGCAGCCGCAATGGCTGGGGTGAGGGGTGTACAGCGGGTCGTTCTTTGGACGAGTCGCGTAGGAGGCGCGTCCAACGTCTCGACCTTGGTCTTGAAACAGCGTGGCCTGTGCGTCGCGCCCTAAAGGAGTCCTCAAATGCGGAAAGCCTTGTTCTTGAGTGTGTTTGCCCTCGCCGGGCTGGTTTCTTTCAACGCCGCCGCGGCTGATGAGCTGGGCGAGCCTGGGCAGATTGCTCTCGGCGCCGAGCGCGTCTTCGGTCTGAACTTCTTCTCACATAAGCTCGAGCTCGACGGAAACGAGAGCACCACGTCGGGTACTTCGATTGGCTTGATTTTCAATGATGCAGCCACGCCGTACACCGTGCCGCGCGTTGCGCTCGACTACATGGTGGCCGATGGTGTCTCGATTGGTGGCTCACTTGGCTACGTGAGTCAGAGCAGCGAGACGGAGACCAAGACCAGCGCAGGGAGCAACACCCAGGACAATGGGAGTGTGTCGTCCTTCGTCATCGCCCCCCGCGTGGGCTATGTCATCCCCGTCGCTGACGGAGCCGACTTCTGGGTCCGGGGCGGGATCACGTACTACTCGCGGACGGTCTCTCCCGATCAGGGGGACGATTCGAAGGACAGCGGATTGGGCCTCGGCCTCGAGGGCATGTTCGTGTTGTCTCCGATTCCAGGATTTGGCTTCAGCATCGGGCCGACGGTGGATTTCGGACTGAGCGGTACCCAGGATCCTGGCGGTGGCGCACAGGAGCTCGACTCGAAGTACACGAACTTCGGTCTGAACGCCGGCGTCGTTGGCTGGTTCTGATTGAACATTCGGCTGCCTAGGCAGCCAGGCGAAACAGGGATGGGCGACGCGCTGGACCTCGAGTCTTGCGCGTCGTTCGCTATTTTGAATACGGAAAAAGCGAGGTCTGCATGCGGAAGTCTTGGTTTTTGGGTGCTTTTGTCCTCTGCGGGCTGTTGTCTAACAACGCCCACGCCGCTGACGAGCTTGGCGAGCCAGGGCAGGTCGCGTTGGGGGTCGAGCGACTGTTCGGCGTCAACCACTGGTCGTCGACGGCCAAGCCATCCGAAAAGCCCGAGGTGACGCTGAGTGGCACATCCATTGGCCGGGTGGTGAACGGAGGAACGACGGCCACCTTCGACGAAGCGACGTTCCCGATGCCTTACTCGATTCCGCGCCTTGCTCTCGACTACATGGTGGCAGAAGGCGTGTCGATTGGCGGCTCCATCGGCTACACCCGCCGGACGGGTGAGGTCGAGGCCGGGGGGCAAACCTCCGACGTACCGACGGTGACGGCCTTGGTGCTCGCCCCACGGGTGGGCTACGTCTTCCCGCTAACCGACGGCGTGGATTTCTGGCTGCGCGCCGGGGTGACTTATTTCCGTGCGGCATACGAGTATGACGTGCAGAACACCCCTTCGGACGACAGCTTGACCGGATTCGCCCTGTCCGCCGATGGCGCTCTGGTGTTGTCGCCGATCGCTGGGTTCGGCTTCTATCTAGGGCCAACCGTGGACGTCGGGCTGAGCGGCACGTACACCGACGAGGGTGGGGGAGGCAGCGAGGACGTCGACGCGACGCTGAGCAGCTTTGGTCTCAACGCCGGCCTGGTGGGTTGGTTCTAGGCGGACTGTTTCTGGGGGGGCGAGTTTTGCAGCGACTACGGAGACCGGACACTAGTTGTTGCTCGCGGCCGGGAGCGCCTTGATGCTCGCTTGTGCTTTCGCACGGAAATGATTCGCGAGGCTGCGTTGCCCGAAGCTCTCGGCGACGCAGTCGTGGGTCATCACATGGGCGTAGAAGTGCATCAAGTCGGCCACGCGCGGATTGATCGGGCGCAGCATGTAGCCGGAGAGCTTGGTGAAGAAGACGGGCAGGCTCGGTGTGCGCGGCGCCTTGTCCCAGGCTTCGAAGGCTAGCTCCGCGATCCGGCGCCGGCTCAGCGTCTCTGGGCCACCGACTTCACGCTCGCTGAAGGCGCCCTCGATGCCGTCCACGCACACGATGGCGAGATCTTCGTCGGCGATGGGATTCGTGACGGCGTTGCCGTCACCCATCAAAGGGACGACGCCGCGCTTGCCCATGGGCAGCATGGCTTCCAGCGCGGAGAAGAAGCCTGTGGGCCGCACGATGCAGGCAGAGAGCTTCGACCTTTGAATGGCCTCCGCGACTCGCTCATGGGCGTCCACATAAGCCAGGTGCCGGGTGCGCTCAGCGCCCGCCACGCTGACGTAGGTGAAGTGGGTGACTCCCGCGTTCTCAGCGGCGCGCAGCAGGTTCAGGTTCGCCGGTAGATCGAAGCGTGGAAACGACGCACGGCCGAGGCGTAAGTCAGGCTGCACGCTGGCTCCGACGCAGGAGAACACGTGGGTGATGCCCTGGCAGGCGTCGATTGGTTCCGCGCGCAAACAATCCGCGCTGAAGTGTTCGACGCTGCTCGGCAAGTCGCTCAGCGGCTTGCGGCTCAGCCCGCGCACGCGGTGTCCACGTCGCAGGAGCTCGAGAGCGACACCGCGCCCGAGCCGCGAGGAAATACCGGCGACGAGCACGTGCTTGGCTTCGGAGGCTTGCTGTGCTGATTGGGTCATCTCGCGCTGCCTGCTGGTGCGGTGCCGCCTCCCCCCCAAAAAAAACCGACCTCTGGTCGCCGCCCGGTTCCTCTACGGATAGGCGGATGTGGGTGATGTGCGCCCCTGAAGCGAGATAGCGCGCAATTTCCCTGACGGAATGAGGCTCAATGACGCAGCGCGACTCGCGTTCTCGCGGACTCTTCTACAGGTTCTGGAACGGCACCCGTTCGCTGGGGTTATGAACGCAGTATCGAGTGGGCTCAGCGCCGCCATGGTGCCCGAGCAGATGGCCGTGAAAGTGCTGGCGAAGGCACAAGAAACCACCAAGGAGATGGGCCAGCAAGCGCTGGCACTGATTGACGCTTCCGCACCGCGCGCTCCCCAAGGCAGCGCCGGTCACAACCTCAACGTGGTGGCGTGATGACTCACTTGAAGCTGGGGATTTGAGCTGTTTCGTGCGGCGCCGCTGTGCTTGAAGTCACCGGTTGCCGCCGCCGGATGCTCGCGTTAGCGCAGTGGGCATGTCGAGCGTCTACGATTTCAGCCTGAAGCGCATCACCGGAGAGAACCAGAGCCTTGGCGAATACGACGGCAAGGTGCTGTTGATCGTCAACGTCGCGTCCAAGTGCGGTCTAACGCCGCACTACAACGGACTGCAGAAGCTCTACGACGAATACTCCGATCGGGGCCTCGAGGTGCTCGGGTTCCCGTGCAACCAGTTCGGCGCTCAGGAGCCTGGGAGCGAAGCGGACATCCAGGAGTTCTGCACCACGAACTTCTCCGTGAGCTTCCCGATGTTCTCGAAGATCGAGGTCAACGGGCCTGGTCGCGACGCGCTGTACGGCTGGCTGACCTCCCAGAGCACCGAGCCCGACGGCCCCGGTGACATCAAGTGGAACTTTGCGAAGTTCCTGGTGGGCCGCGACGGTCAGGTGGTCGCTCGCTTCTCCCCCACGGTGGAGCCCGAGGCGGCAGAGCTGAAAGCCGCGCTCGAGAAGGCGCTTGGTTAGTCTCTAGCGCCACAACAAATTGGGCCCGCCGCTCCGGCTTCTGATAGCCGCGAACGGACGATGGATCCCTTGGTACGCGGCGCACTCGCAGTTCAACAAGCGATCGCGCGCTCCGCGGGCTTGGCGATCAGTCTGGCGGCGGGAGCCCTCCTGGTCTGGAGCCAGGTGCGCGTCACCGAGCACCACCCGCTGGGTTGGTGGTGGCTCGCGATTGCCGGTGCAGGCCTCGTGGTGTCGCTCTTGGTGCGTCTGGTACGGCGCCTGGAACGGCTGACTCCGGAAGACGCGCTGCGCCTCGACATCGAGCTCTTCACGCATCTGGTGGTGCTGGCGTTCGGCATCGTGCTGCAGACGCAGGGCGGACTCGCCGGGCCGAGCTACCCGGCGGTTTACGTCCTGATGATGCTGGCGGCGGCGTTCGCGCGCCCGGGCGCGACCGTGGTGATCGTGCTCTTCACCCTGGGGCTCGAGGCCGCCATCGTCGGCTTCAGTCGGGGCACGAGCGCGATCTGGGATCAGTGGGGGCACGCAGGGCTACTGGTGCTGTTCGCGTCGGTCAACGCATTCGTTTTCCGTGCGGAGATAACTCGCGTGCGGCGCCTCTCCCGTGCACACATCGACTCCGAGCTCGACAAGCTTCGAGAAGCCGCGCGCACCTATCGCTTGCTTGGGCCACCGAGCAGCGGCGGCGCGCGCAGCGAGCGCACCTCGGTGCGCCCAGGTTCCCTCGAGACGGATGAGGAGCGGTTGGTGCGCTCTGGGGTGGAGGAGATCCATCAGGCGCTGAGCCTGGCGCTCGACCTATTGCGTGGCTCGCTCCGTGCGCGCACCGCGGTGCTGCTCTGGCTTGACGCTTCCGGAGAGAAGCTCCGCATCCACGAGATCTCCACCTCCGCCCAGAACATCGACCCCGGTCCGTTTTCAGCCAAAGAAGGCCTGTTCGCCGCAGCCTTCAGTCGTGGTGGCCCCGTGAGCTTGAACGGCAGCAAGGCGGGTCGTCACCTGCCGTACTACGCGCTGGTGCCGAGCGTTGGTGCAGCGTGCGCGGTCCCGGTGCTGGAGCGCGGACAGCCTCGCGGCATGCTGGTGGTGGACCGCCCGGAGAAGCAGCCGTTCACCAACGACGACGAGGCGCTGCTCCACGAAGCGACGCGCTTCTTCTCGCGCTCGATCCAGAACGAGCGCGTGTTCATCCAGCTCGAGCGCGCGAAGGTGCAGCAAGGCAAGCTTTACCGCGCGGCAGAGCTCCTGGCGGGTGCCACTACGGAGGCTCAAGTCATCGAGCACGGGGTGTCGAGTGCGCGGGAGTTTGCGAGCTTCGACTTCGCTGCGGTGACGCTGTTCGACAAGAGCACTGCCGAGCATGAAATCTGCGCAGTCAGTGGCGCCGGTGCTGACGACTTGGTGGGCCGCCGCTTCCGTCACAACGCGGGTCTTGTCGGAATGGTGGTGGAGAATCACCACCCGCTGCCATACCGCGGTCAGTACGATCCGAAGCGCCAGGTCGTGTTCAGCAAGCGCCTGAACCCGCCGAGCATGCCGTCGCTCTTGGTCTTGCCGCTGCTGGTCCACGAGAAGGCCCTCGGCACGCTGGTGCTCGGTTCGAGTCAGCGTGGTGCATTTGGTGACGACGCGCGCACGACGCTCGAAGTGCTCGCGAGCCACGTCGCGGTGAGCCTGGCCAACGCGCGCATGGTGAAGCGCCTGGAAGAGCTCGCGACCACCGACGGCCTCACGGGGCTGCTCAACAAGCGCGCCCTGATCGACACTGCCGGTCACATGATTCGCTCCGCCGAACGCTTCGAGAAGCCGGTGAGCGTGCTGGTGTGCGACATCGACCACTTCAAGAAGGTCAACGACACCTACGGCCACGACGTCGGTGACATCGTGATCAAGGGCCTCGGCACCATCCTCAAGCGCCAGAAGCGCGACACGGATGCCGTCGGTCGCTTCGGTGGCGAGGAGTTCGTCGTGGTGTGCGAAGAGACCGACAGCGCCGGAGCCATCCTGCTCGCCGAGCGAGTCCGCACCGAGCTCGAAGGCACCACCTTCCACGCAAATGGTCATGCGGTGCGCTGCACCTGCTCTGTCGGTGTCGCGACGTTCCCCGTCGCCGGCCGCGACTGGGATGCGCTGTTCAAGGCCACCGACGAAGCCCTCTACGCCTCCAAGCGCGGCGGCCGCAATCGTGTGACGGCGTGGAATCCCCGCCTGAGCGGGGCCAGCGCCGCGTAGATCGTCGTTGACGCGGCGCGCGCTCACCGTACACTTGTTCAGTGTTTCAGGGGGTTCGCACATCCGCCACAAACCCGGCGATTTTCCACATCACTCACGTGGACAATCTGGCGGGCATCTTGGCGAGCGGACTGTGTGCTGATTCCGTGCGGATTCAAAATCACCTGGTGTCGACCAATATCGGATATTCGCACATCAAGCAGCGACGGTTGAATCGCAAGGTTCCGGTCGCTGATGGGGGATGCCTCGGCGACTACGTTCCTTTCTACTTCTGCCCGCGGTCCGTGATGCTCTACGTGATCAGTCGCGGACACCAAGACTACGCTGGTGGCCAAGACTCCATCATCCACTTGGTCAGCGACATGAGCACCGCGGGTTTTGGTCGTCGGTGGGCGTTCACAGATCGGCACGCCGAACTGGCGCATGCGGTCTACTACGAAGACGCCCCGTCGCTGGGTCAGGTTGACTGGGCTGTGATGAACCGGCGTCATTGGGCTGAGTCGGACGTGAAAGAGCGACGGCAGGCGGAGTTCCTCGTTTCTAGGCATGTTCCGTGGTCGGCGTTCTCGTTGATCGGCGTCAGGTCAACCGAGGTGGCGGAGAAAGTCGCTTTGATCGTGGGTGGGGCGCCTCGGGTGGAAGTTCGACCGGACTGGTACTACTAGGGGGAGCGATGTTGAAGTTCTCAACTGGCAATCTGTTTGATGCAGAGGTCGACGCGCTCGTGAACACCGTCAACACGGCGGGCGTGATGGGCAAGGGGCTCGCCTTGCAGTTCAAGAAGGGCTTCCCGCAAAACTTTAGGGCGTACGCAAGTGCTTGTAAGCGCGGTGAGGTTCAGATTGGCAAGATGTTCGTCTTCGATGCGGGAGGGATTGTTCAGCCTCGCTACATCATCAATTTCCCCACGAAAACGCATTGGAGGGCGAAGTCCAAGCTCGAGTACGTGGCTTCAGGTCTAGATGACTTGGTATGCGTAATCCGGGATCGCAAGATCAAGTCGATCGCCGTGCCGCCACTTGGTGCTGGCCTGGGAGGGCTGGATTGGCGGCGTGTGCGAGACGTGATCAGCGCGAAGCTTTCGAACCTCGAGGGGGTGGATGTGCTGGTGTTCGAGCCAAAGGGTGCACCGCCAGCCGAGAGCATGCCGAACCGTACTGTGAAACCACGCATGACTCCCGGGCGGGCCGCGGTAATCGCATTGATGAATCGCTACTTTGTGCCGGGGTACGATTACCCTCTGACGGTGCTAGAAGTTCAGAAGCTGGCTTATTTCCTCCAGGAAGCGGGTCAGCCGCTGAAACTAAACTACACGGAGGAAGCGTTCGGACCCTACGCGGACGCACTTCGGCATGTGTTGAATCACCTTGAAGGGCACTACATCAGCGGATTCGCTGATGGGAAGAATCAACCAACGACGGAGCTGCATCTCAAAGCGGGTGCGGCCGACGAAGCGGAGGAATTCCTGAAGCGTGATCCGGAAGCCCAAGAACGGCTACGGCGTGTCGCAGCGCTGATAGAAGGCTTTGAGACCCCGTTTGGAATGGAACTGCTCGCGACCGTTCATTGGGTTGCGAAGCGCGATCGCAAGACCGCTGCTTCCATAAGCTCGACCGTCAAAGCGGTCCATGAGTGGAATGCGCGCAAGGCTTCGACGATGAAGCCGCAACAGATTGAAACTGCTTGGAGCGAACTAAAGGAAGGCGGTTGGCTCGCGGTCTCTTGAGGTGATTTCCCACCGCCTAACGAGCCTATTGCGCAAACCGGCAAGACCCACCAGCCCGCCAGCCTCGAAAGCACCATGAGTCTTTCCCTGAGGCAATGGGGCGAAGCCCCGAGCCGAGCCGTAGAATAACTCAAGGCACCGGACGCTCAGTCCTTGTAAGGCTTGTAGTCACCTTACCCCAGGAAAAGCGAGGGAGTTGTGGAGGCGGCGTAACGGCCCGCAGGGTTCGGGCGCCGAGGTGGGTGAGCGTAGCCTGCATGAGGCCGGTCTTCGCGATGGACGCTCGCGGCTTGTTTCAGATCAGAGCTGGAAGCGTAGATTCTATGGTCGCTGTGCGCAGGCCGAGACTCGCACGGAGCCTCCACGCTGCCTTGGCCTAGCGACCCCCATTCAAGCCCGAACCAGGAGGGCCGTGGGAGCCGCCGCGCTCTACGACTGAGCCCGAACCGGCAACAACCCAACAGCCCGCCAGTCTCCAGTCGCCATGAGTCTTTCCCTGAGGCAATGGGGCGAAGCCCCGAGCCGAGCCTATTGCCAAACCGGCAAGACGCACCAGCCCGCCAGCCTCGAAAGTACCACGAGTCTTTCCCTGAGGCAATGGGGCGAAGCCCCGAGCCGAGCCGTGAAGTAACTCAAGGCACCGGACGGCTCAGTCCTTGTAAGGCCTGTAGTCACCTTACCCCAGGAAAAGCGAGGGAGTTGTGGAGGCGGCGTAACGGCCCGCAGGGTTCGGGCGCCGAGGTGGGTGAGCGTAGCCTGCATGAGGCCGGTCTTCGCGATGGACGCTCGCGGCTTGTTTCAGATCAGAGCTGGAAGCGTAGATTCTATGGTCGCTGTGCGCAGGCCGAGACTCGCACGGAGCCTCCACGCTGCCTTTGCCTAGCGACCCCCATTCAAGCCCGAACCAGGAGGGCCGTGGGAGCCGCCGCGCTCTACGACTGAGCCCGAACCGGCAAGACGCACCAGCCCGCCAGCCTCGAAAGCACCATGAGTCTTTCCCTGAGGCAATGGGGCGAAGCCCCGAGCCGAGCCTATTGCGCAAACCGGCAAGACGCACCAGCCCGCCAGCCTCGAAAGTACCACGAGTCTTTCCCTGAGGCAATGGGGCGAAGCCCCGAGCCGAGCCGTGAAGTAACTCAAGGCACCGGACGGCTCAGTCCTTGTAAGGCCTGTAGTCACCTTACCCCAGGAAAAGCGAGGGAGTTGTGGAGGCGGCGTAACGGCCCGCAGGGTTCGGGCGCCGAGGTGGGTGAGCGTAGCCTGCATGAGGCCGGTCTTCGCGATGGACGCTCGCGGCTTGTTTCAGATCAGAGCTGGAAGCGTAGATTCTATGGTCGCTGTGCGCAGGCCGAGACTCGCACGGAGCCTCCACGCTGCCTTTGCCTAGCGACCCCCATTCAAGCCCGAACCAGGAGGGCCGTGGGAGCCGCCGCGCTCTACGACTGAGCCCGGCTTGGCGACTGAGCCCCGATGGGCTAGAGCAGGCTCCTGATGGCTTTCAATCTTTACGACACTCGGCAGAAGCGGCAGGTGGAGTTTCAGCCCCTCGAGGCGGGCAAGGTCAAGATCTACAACTGTGGTCCGACCGTCTACTCCACGGCGCATATCGGCAATTTCCGCTCCTTCGTGTTTGCTGATCTGCTGCGTCGCTACTTCGAGTATCGCGGCTTCGAGGTGACTCAGGTGATGAACATCACCGACGTGGGTCACCTCACCGAGGATGACCGCGCGGATGCTGGGGGGGAGGACAAACTCCAGAAGACCGCGCGTGAGCTGGGGTGGGATCCGTTCAAGGTCGCCCGGCATTTCGAAGACGGCTTCCACTCGGATCGCGTTGCCTTGGGGATCCAAAACGCCCACCAGTACCCGCGCGCGACGGATCACATTCCGGACATGCTGGTCCAGGTGCAGCAGCTGCTCGACCGCGGCCACGCCTACATCCCGGAAGGCACTGGTGAGGTCTACTACGACATCTCGAGCTTTCCGGAGTACGGCAAGCTGAGCGGCAAGGTCACCGAGGATCTAGAGGCGGGTGCCCGGGTCGAGGTCAACACGGTGAAGCGCCACCCGGCGGATTTCGCGCTGTGGAAGACCGATCAAGGTCACCTCATGCAGTGGGATCCCCACGCCGACGCGACGTGGGAGGGTTACCCTGGAGCGCGTCCGCAGCTCGACGAGCGAATCAAGAAGGGCTTCCCAGGCTGGCACATCGAGTGCAGCGCCATGAGTTCCCGTTACCTCGGGGATACGTTTGATATCCACACCGGAGGTGAGGACAACATCTTCCCTCACCATGAGTGTGAAATTGCCCAGGCCAAGGGTGCCACCGATGGCGAGTTCTCCCGCTACTGGATGCACGCGCGGCACTTGCTGGTGAACAACAGGAAGATGAGCAAGCGCGAGGGCACGCTCTACACCCTCGAGGATCTGAAGGCGAAGGGCTACACCGCCAGGGAGATCCGTTACCTCCTGCTCTCGAACCACTACCGCCAGCCGATGAATTTCACGCTGGAGGGTCTCGACGCGGCGCGTGCGTCGATTGCTCGCCTGCAGAACTGCCGTGACCTCCTGGTGGAGCGCAAGGAACTCAGCGAGGAAGCGAAGAGCGCTGAGGTAGATGAAGCCATCAGCAAGCTGGAGCAGGGCTTCGGCGCGAGCCTGGACGATGATCTGAACACCGCCAACGCGCTCGCGGCAGTGTTCGAGTTCGTCAACGGGATCAACCGCGTGCAGCCGACAGGCGTCGACGCGGAGAAGGCCCTGGCGGCGCTCGAGCGTGCCGATCACGTGCTGGGTGTGCTCAACAAGGAGAGCAAGAGCGGCACCATCAGCAAGGCCGAACTCGAAGCTGAGGTCGAGCATGCGCCGAGCCCTGAGCGCGCGAAAGAGCTGCTCGCTCAGTCGAGCCTTAGCCCCGCGGATCTTCGTCAAGTGGCGCTCGCTCGGCACGCCGCGCGCAAGAACAAAGACTGGGGCACGGCGGACGCCATCCGCGATGGGCTCAAGGCGCTAGGCGTGTTGTTCGAGGACACGCCCCAGGGTGTTCGGTTCAAGTTGCCCTGAGCAACGTCCGGCCGATGCTGAGTGTCAGGGCGGTGGGGAAGCTATTGCTCCTCACCCCCGCCCTGATCGGCCAACCTGGCTAGCTGACGCGCGACGAACTCGCGTAGCTCCCGTTGATCAAAGGGCTTGTCCAGGTGACCGGTAGTCAATTCCTCGAGGAAGCGGATCCCGGCTTCGGAGAAGGCACCTCCGGTCATGAATACCAGACGCTCCGTGTAGCTTGGCAGCGTCGCCTGCACCCGCTTCAGCACTTCCATGCCGCTCATCTCCGGCATCATCAAATCGCACAGCACGAGAGAGAAGTCGCCTTGTGCCATCAGCTCGAGGCCCCGCGCGCCCGTTTGAGCCAGGGTGACGTCATGCAGCTGTGAAAGTCCGCGCTTCATTGCGCGGCCTACCTCCGGCTCGTCGTCGATGATCAGAATGCTGCGGCGCGTCCCGGGGGTGACACTTGGCGGAGGTGGAGTGCTCTCGCGCGCCGGCTGGGCGAGGCTCTCCGGGAGCTGGACGATGACGCAGGTGCCTGCTGCGGGAACGGAGGTCACCCGGATGTTCCCACCGTGCTCATCGATGATCTTGCGACAGATGGACAGGCCCAGTCCGAGCCCACCAGCGCTTTGCCTGGTAGAAAAGAAGGGATCGAAGAGCTTGCGCAAATCGCGTGCGTCGATTCCCGCGCCCGTGTCGCAGATTTCGACCTCAACCCAGCTGCCCGAGCGACGAGTCGTAACCTCGATGCGGTTCTCCTGCGCGTTTCCCGGTTCGATGGCCTGCGCCGCGTTCAGCAGTAAGTTCAGGAACACCTGAACGATACGGGAGCATTCCGCGCGGAGAAGCGGCAGCTCTCCGCGTCGCCGGACCACTTCGGCACGATGACGAGTTTCATTCGCGGTCATCGTCAACGCGGTGTCGACGGCCTGGTTGATGTCACAGCTCTTGCGAACCTCCGGCTGAGGATTCGCCAGGGAACGCAGATCGCGCACGATGTGACTCACGCGTTCGGCGCCGGTCTTCGCCTCCCTCAGCGCTTCCAGCGCCTCTGAGAGGTCACGTCCTTCGAGGGGACCTGACAGGGTCTCGAGTGCGTGGTCCAGATTTGCGATCACGAAGGTGAGGGGATTGTTCACTTCGTGGGCGACACCAGCGGCCATCACGCCCACGGATGCCATTCGCTCCGACATGTTGAGTTGCTGCTGAATGTCTCGCAACTCTGTGATGTCGCGCACCAGCACGACGCAGCCGCGCGTCCTGTGGGGAACACAGCGCCCCTCGTACAGCTTCACGCCATCAGCCGACGGGAGCTCGAACTCCCACAGGCGGATCCTGCCCTCGATCCGTGCCTTGGTGGCTTGAGCTTGTACGCCGCCCGCTTCGATGAGTGCGTCCGAGAGACTGCTCGTTACTTGGGGGCGAGGGTTGAGCACCTGACCCGTGTCGTCAACCAGCCACACGTGGTCGGGGATCGCCGTCAGCACCTCCTGCAATTCCGTGCGGCTATTCGCTAGCGCCTGCTCGTATTCGGTGAGCGTCGCGAGCTCTTCGGTGAGCTGGCGATTGCGCTCGAGCAACTCGTCGGAGACCAGCTGCAGCGAGCGTCCCACGAGGTCGTGATCAGAGTCCGCCTGTGCATAGGCTGCCTCGATGAGGTCGAGCAGCTTCGTGAAGGCGGGGTCGTCTGGCGGCTCCCTACCGTCGTAAGCGCGCTGCAGCTGGCGGCGCAGGAGTCGGTGCATCAGGTTTCGGAAATAAGTGTGACAGTCATCGTCTGGTTGTGAAGCGCTTCGCCAGGCATCGTGTGACAAATCTCGCCGTTCGCGTAGAAGCCCGAGAGCCGGCAGCTCCCGAGCTGTTCAGCGACGGCGTCCAGCTCACCCTCCGCTTCCTGGGCCATGAGCAAGCGACGCCCAACGCAGCTGACGAGGATCGCCAGTTGCGGATTGCCGCCGTGCTGTTCCAAGGCGCGCTGCGCCGCGAGTGCCGCGCCATCTACCAACCGCGCGGTACTTGCAAACATGAAGCGCGCGAGATGGCCCTCTGGCACGTCTCCCGCGAAGCGCATCGCGTCGTCGCTGTCATCGATCCCCAAGATCGTTCGCACCACCTGGGGACTATCGGCGCGCTCGGCCCGCACGCTCAGCGGGAACCTCAGCGCCGCCGCAGGCAGGCCTGTGGCGTGTGGCCCCAGGTAGTCCCGGTAGAGCTTGAGCGCGGAGCAGCTGTCGAGCTCGTAGAGCAAGTTGCCCGCGGAGCGCGTGATCACGCGTTCGGGCCCGAATGCGCTCCAGCCGCCAGCGAAGCCGCAACCCACGCGCAAGCTAGTGCCGTAGAGACCGACCGCGCACAGGCCGCTCTTGACCGCTCTACCTTGGCTGAGGAGCAAGGTGTCCTTGAAGGCGGCGCCGTCCGCTGCCAGGCCGCCGCTGATCGGAACGCCCTTGGGCAGGCCCGCGGCCAGCCCGCGAATGACCTCGCTGCCATTGATATCGAGGCCATTCGAGAGAACGAAGACCAGACGTAGCTCGCTGTCTGTCAGCTGTTGCCCCAAGGATACGCCTGCGTCGAACGCGGTCAGAAAATCTTGCAGCTCTGCGCATGCCAGGCGAACCTGAGCCTCGCGGAAACGAATGGCGGTCAAGACGACGTCCCCGTCGCTGACGCGAGTCCCGCGCACCGTGCCGCCGCTGGACCCTCCGAGCACGATGTCGGGGTGAAAGCGTCGACAAATCGCCGAAACCGCGTCGCCCTGAGTGAACGCCGAGTACTCGCCCAAACTCAGGACTAGCTGCGGTTCGAAGTCGAGCGTGTCGTGGTCGATGAAACCATCGACTGGATCCCAAGTGATGTGCGCGACGTCCAACCCAACCCCCAAGTATCAAGCTTCCGTGTGCTCGAAACGTGCTCAGCGCTTCAAAGCTTCACTCAGAAGCGGGCTTGAGAGAAGAACGATCGATGGGTGAGCGCAGCACACGCTCGGGCTACGGCCGCGTTGGCTGGAACTTCAGTACGACATCGCGTCTCGCAGGCGTTTGACTGTCAGTCGCTGGGCTTCGCGTAGACCAAGCGCAGATCGTTCAGCGTTCCGCCGACCTCTTTGCTTGAAGTCACCGTGACGCTGAACTCGAAGCTCTTGCCGAGCGGATATTGGGCGGGATCACCGGGTGTCAGAACGGCGTAGTCCTTGGCCTTGTCGTAAGGGGCCGGAGCACCGCTGCGCTCGGAGACGATCACGTACTTGAGACAGGGTTTCTCTTTCGAGGATTCGCACTTCGAATGCTCGACCACCATCGCGGTGAACTTCAGAACGTCCGGGCCTGCCTCCGCCAGGCCCAGCGTCTCGAAGGTGACCTCAGTGGCGGGAGCCTCGCTCGGGGCGCTCGATGCTGGGGCGCTGCCTCCCGACGCCGCCGGTAGCGCGCTCGCGGTCTCCATCAGCTTGCCCATCGCTGACGGGTCCGGAGTCGCGATGGTGCCATCGCCGCCGTCCTTTGCCTTGTCGTTGCATCCCAGTGTCAACCAAGCCCCTACGAGTAGTGCGAGGTATGTGGCTCGTCTCTGCATGACTCCTCCTCGAAGCGTTGGACTTCACCTCGAATTGTCGAACTCGCGTCGACCCAGCTTTGCTCGTGGCCGGCCGAGAGCGCCGCGAGTGTACTCTGCTTGACGCCAACCGAAGCCAGTTCCTTCCCAACGGGGCGCACCCGGCTGTCCGTGGCGGCGATCGCCACCCCCTGGGTCATCTGACCCAGCGTCTCGCGGCGTCGCACGCCCACATGAACGCGTGAACTTGGTCATGTGACGGAGGCGCCCGCGATCGTGTCCGCTACTCTACGGAAGCGCGCGTCTCACCTGACCTAGCTCAAACGGATCGAGCTAAATTTTGGGAGCGAAATCCCATTTGAATAGGAAGGACTCGGGCTCCCCACGGTAATGTTCCATGTCGTGTGCTCGCGGGTCTGAGCAGCGACGCGCAACATGATTGAGGCGCGTGTGACTGAAGCGTCGGTTCGACTGCTGGAGGGCGTGATGAAGAGAGCGTTTGGTCTAGGCATGGCGGGATTGCTCGCCCTTGTGTTCACCAGTGGCTGCGATCGCCTGGATCTGGGTGACACCTTTGGTTCCGGCGCTGCGATCGACGTGAACAGCTCGAGCGAGCCTGATGTGGCCAGCAGCGAGTGGATCGCCGCGCAATACACTGATGTCCTCAACCGCTCGAAGCGTGGTGAGCTGCGCAGCGTGAGTGGTCGCGACTCTACGGGAGCCAATGTGCTCGGCTTCTTTGACGGCAACACGCTGCGCAAGATCATCCGTGGCGGGAACCCGTACCAGGAGTACGTCTACTCGCCCACGGGGCAGTTGATCTTCGCCCTCGACATGACCACGCGTACGGATGGAATCCGTGAGGAAACGCGCGGCTACTTCCACCGCGGTGGTATGTTTCGCATGTTGAAGAAGTTCAACGGCGGAGCGAACCAGTCTCAGCCGGTGACACCGGAGATCGCGTCGGCCATCAGCGGCGATTCTGCTCGCTATGCAGGGGTGCTCGGCGTCTCCACCGCGCCAGGCACGTTCGTTCCCGCGGCGACTCAGCCCGCCGCTGCGGAGTGCAGTGACTGCAACTTCGCGGGTACCCGCTGCAATGCTTCGGGGCGCTGTGAGATGAACCCCACGGCAACGTGGCGCGCGGAGACCATGCAGCTGACGATGCAGGACGCGCCTCAGGGAACGACGGTGCAGGTGTGCATTCGCCAGACCCGAACCACCCAGTTCTATTGCTCGACGGCGCAGCGCGCACCGGGTCGCTCTGGCAAGTTTTACAACTTCATTCCTCAGGCGCAGCGCTCATCGATCAACATTCGCAGCACGGATCTGGTCACGGGCAGCGGCATCGACATCCAGCTGTGGGTGAACGGACAGCAATCCACGACACGCTTCGCCGCGTCTTATTCGTCGATCAAACCGGGCCCGAAGCTGTTCGACGGCGGCCTGGTGTTCAAGACGAACAACGCGATGTTCCCCCATTTGACCATCAAGCTGGTCAACACCGGCGGCTGAGTAGCGGTTTACGCTCGTAGTCCCAGGCTGCCTTTAGTCCCAGGGCGCGCTCTTTAGTCCCACGGCGCCCTTGGTTCCACGCGGTAGCCCGTCACGCGCCAGGTGTCGCCTTCGTGTCGCAGCACGAGGGTCTCGACACCTGGAAGCGCTGCGTACTGGCTTGCATATTGGACGATCACGAACTCCCCCGGCTCCAGCAGGTTCTTGATCAGCTTGGTTCCGCGCAGCGCGTGGAGCTTGCGGCTCTTCAGGTCTCCGCTTTGAGCGTGCACTTGGCGCAGCGCCGCGGTCCAGCCTTGCTCAGAGACACTCACCCGTAGCCACTCGGAGCCCGCGGACCACGTCTCCTCATATCGATGAGCATCGAGCAGGGCGAGCCACTGCCGCGCGGCGATGTCCGCCGGGTGATCCTTGGGTGGATCCTCTCTGCACGCTGTGAGGCTGGCTGTGCCAACCAGCACGAGGGCCAGCAGCCACAAGCGACGGAGCAGAGACTTCACCCCACACAGGCTAGCCGGTGTTCCGCGAGTCAGCGCTACCGCTCGTCCTTCGCACGAGCCGCTCGTCACACCAGCCCAGCGCCAGTGACCGGCGGATGCTCAGCTGCTCCAAGTGTCGCGCTCGACCTGGCTCGTGATCGGAGTGTGGTGGGTGACCTTCGGGTTGCTCCACTTCTTCTCCCTGCTCGAGTTCTTGCCGTTCGAGGACATTGCGCTGCGGCGCAGCCTGGCTTGGGCGCTCTCGGGTTGGCTCTCGAGCTTGCCGCTGGGCTGGCTCGTACCGCGGGTGAAGCGGCCCCGAGGCTTTGCTGGGTTACTCGCGCTGGCCACGTTGCTCTCCGTCATTTGGGGGGTGGGCGGTTCGATCCTCGAGGAAATAGCTGACCCGTTCCTGTCCTCCTACACCAGCTACCTGTTCCTGGCGCCGAGTCAGGAGGCGCGCCTCGACTCGCCCTTGGCGTTTCCAGGGATCTTGCTCGGGCTCCTGGTGGTGCTGTTGCTGCTCGAGCAACGCAGCCGTTTGCAGGGGCAGCAAGCGAGCCTGGCGGAGGTCGAGCGGACCGCGCAGCGCGCCCAGCTCGAGGCGCTGCGCTACCAGCTCAATCCTCACTTCCTGTTCAACGCGTTGAACAGCATCGGCGCCTTGGCGACGGAGGACCCGGAGAAGACGCGCCTCGTCGTCACGCAGCTCGCGGACTTTCTGCGTTACTCGTTGCTGCCGGGCAACGAAGGCGCCAACCGGGTCACGCTCCAGCGGGAAGTCGCCGCGATCGAGGCGTACCTTGCGATTGAGCAAGTGCGCTTCGAGAACGATCTGGTGGTGAGCTACGACGTCGCAGAAGCCGCTAGGGAGCACGAAGTGCCGGCGTTTCTCCTGTTGCCCCTGGTGGACAACGCGATCAAGTACGGACAGCACACGAGCCGGACTCCGCTGAAAATCAAACTGAGCGCAAGGCTCGAAGAGGGTGCGCTGCTCGTCGAGGTCGCGAACACCGGGCGCTGGCTCGACGATGCAAGTGTGCCAGGTACTCGCAAAGGCCTGGCGAACGTAGAACAGCGCCTGGCCGCCGAGTATCCTGGACGCTCCTCGCTCCGCACAGCTTCCCACGGGGAGTGGGTGCGCGTGACCCTGAGCCTCCGAAGTGACCCTCAGCCTCGAAGTGACCCTCAGCCTCGAAGTGACCCTCAGCCTCCGAAGTGAACCGCATGAAGGCCTTGATCGTCGATGATGAGCGCCTGAGCCGGCGCGCACTGCGGGGCTTGCTGACCCACCTGGGGCTTTCCGAGTGCGAGGAGGCGAGTAGCCTGAAGGATGCCCTCGACGCGCTGACCCAAGACCGCTTCGATGTCGTGTTTCTCGACATACAACTCCGTGGGGAAACAGGTTTCGAGCTGTTCGAGCGCTCGGCGCACCTCGAGTTGCCTCCGGTCATCTTCGTGACAGCTTACGACTCCTACGCGGTGCGGGCGTTCGAGGTGAATGCTCTCGACTACTTGCTGAAGCCGGTCGCGCTGGAACGGTTGAAGGCGGCGCTCGACCGCGCGAAGCAGCGCTCCTCACCCCCAAACTCGCGGGAAGCCACGGCGGCTTCGGCGGTGACCACGGAGCCAGCGCAGCCGACGGAGGTCGCGAAGCTCTCCGCGGAGGATTTGATCTTCTGTGAGGAGGGCGGGAAGGCGCGCTTCGTTCGGGTGAGTGACGTGGTGCTGATTCAGGCCGCGGGAAACTACACAGAGATCGGCCTACAAGGCGGCGTGAGCGTGCTGGTGCTCAAGCCGCTCCTGGCGTGGGAGCAACAACTGCCGGAGCGTCAGTTCGTGCGGGTGCATCGTTCGACGATCGTCAATGTGAGCTTCATTCGCGAAATCACCCGCGAGAGTTCGTCGAGCCACAGCGTCACCTTGCAAGGTTGGCCAAGCGCAGTGCAGCTAAGTCGGCGCCGCGCGGCGGAGCTCCGTAGCCGCATGGGCGTCTAGCCGTTCATCCGAGCAGCGTGCCGCTCGTCCCCTGACTGCTCCGCTCGCCCTGAGGTGCTGGAACGTCCCCACGGATGGTTCAAGCTCGGCCTCATGAAACGCATCGCGAGTTGGGGGACCCTCTGCCTTCTGGTGCCACTCTTCGGAGCCGGCTGTTCCGACGACAGCAGCGCGACAGGAGCCGGCGGGAGCGCTGGTTCTTCCACGGCTGGTTCTGCAGGGATCGGGGGTGAGGGGGGCAGCGCCGGGAGTAGCGCGGGCACCGCTGGAGCCGCCGGAGCTGGTGGCTCGGCAGGCACCACAGCGGGCGGTACCGCGGGGCAAGCCACACCTGATCTCCAGAACCTGATCGAAACAGCGCAGACGGAGATCGGCCTGCCGGCGCTCGCTGGCGTGGTGCTTCGCTCAGGCGGCATCGTGGATCAAGGTGTGAGCGGCGTGAGGCGGCTCAGCCAACCGGACCTGGCGACCCTCGAGGATCACTGGCACATCGGCTCCAACACCAAGGCCATCACAGCCACGCTGTGCGCGATGCTGGTGGAAGACGGCAAGCTCGCCTTCGACGCCAAGCTGAGCGACTTGTTCCCCGAGGTAACGGGAATCGACCTCGAACTCGCTGACGTGACGTTGGAGATGCTGCTGCAGCATCGCTCAGGCATCGGCGCGTATACCAGTCGCCTGTCGATCAGCGCGATCCCCACGGATGTCGCCGATGACCGTCAGAAATTCGCTGAATGGCTGATCCAGGAGCCGCCCGCCACTGTGGTGGGCGAGTTCAACTACTCGAACGCGGGCTACGGTTTGGTTGGCGCGATCCTCGAGCGGGCGAGCGGCATGACGTACGAAGAGCTGCTCGACTCACGCCTGGTGCAACCTCTCGGCATGCAATCCAAGGCGTGGCTTGGCTGGCCGGCCAGCACCGAAGCGGACCAGCCGTGGGCGCACTGGTCGATCAGCGGACCCCTGCAAGAGCACCCGCCCACCGATGTGTCGATGCCCCTGGGCCTGAGCACCGCAGGCAACTTCAGCTACACGCTGCTCGACTACGCGCGCTTCGTTCAGTTGCATCTGCGCGCGCGTCGGGGTGATCCGCAACTCCTCAACCAAGCAAGCTTCGACAAGCTCCACACAGCGAACGGCGACTACGCCATGGGTTGGCTCGTGGCGACCTACAACGGCAAGCCGCTCATGGCCCACGAAGGCAGCCTGGATGGCTTCGACGCCCACACCGTGATCTGGCCCGATCAAGATCTGGCCATGGTGCTGGTGAACAACGCTGGCCAAAACTTCGCGAGTCAGCCTGTTTCTAAGCGGTGGCTGGAGTGGTCCGAGCTGGCTTGGCCGGCGGCGCCTTGAGCTAGGCTTGCAGAGCTCGCGCGCACTCGAGTAGCGCACGCATCTTGGGCGACCCAGAAATTCTCTGGGGAAAATACAGGAACAGCCCGCTCTCGACGATACTGTGTCGCTCCAGCACTCGCACCAACGAGCCACAGGCGAGCTGTCGTTGAACCAGCGGTGCGAACAGGTACGCCAAACCTTGGTGCGCCTCGGCTAGGTCGGCGGCATACAGGGCGTCGTTGACGATCAACGGACCACGCACCTCGACGCGACGGTCCTCTCCCGCCTCTTGAAACTCCCAGCGGTAGAGGCCGCCTCCGCTCACCTCCCGGTAGCCGATGCACCGGTGCGCTGCGAGATCGGCGAGTGTCTCGGGTTGCGGATTCGCACGGAAATACGTTGGGCTGCCCACGACGATGGCTTCCAGCGGTGGGGTGAGGCGAACCGCGACCATGTCTTGCTGGATCATCTCGCCGAGGCGCACGCCGGCGTCGAAGCCTTGGGCCACGATGTCTGCCAACCCGTCGTCGATGAAGATCTCTAGCTGAACCTTCGGGTGCCTTCGAGCGAGCTCCAGCGCGAGCGGAGTGAGGATCAGCGGCAGGGCGACGCGCGGAACGTTGAGTCGAAGCAACCCAGTCGCTTCCCCGGAGGCGGCCAAGCGCAGGAACTCGAGCTCTTCGCCCAAGCCGGTGAGCGCTGGCTCCGCCGCAGCGACGAACGCGTGACCCGCTTCCGTGAGGGAAACGCTGCGGGTGGTGCGGGCGAAGAGCGCAACGCCGAGGCCGCGCTCGACCTGGCGTACGGCGTGAGAGACGGCGGAGGGCGTCATCCCGAGCTCACGGGCGGCCGCGGTGAAGCTCCGCTTTTGAGCCACGCTGAGGACCACTGGCAGGTGCCTCAGCAGATCACGAGCGCCACTCAGCTGCATTGTGCAATGGTATTGCATAGTCTATGGAATTTACGAGGCATTATCAGAGTGCATTACAGGGTGCACAGTCGCGGGGTCACGCACTCAAAGGAGACCCAGATGACCCTGAACCGCTACTTCACGCTTGGAAACACGGGCTTGCGCGTCAGCCCGCTCGCGCTGGGAGCCATGACCTTCGGCACCGAATGGGGCTGGGGTACGGACCGTGCGACGGCTGAACAGCTGCTGTCGCATTACCTCGCGCGTGGCGGCAACTTCATCGACACCGCCGACCTCTACACGGGTGGCACCAGCGAGGAGTGGCTCGGCGAGATGATCAGCCAGCGCAAGCTCCGTGACCGCGTCGTGCTCGCGAGCAAGTTCTCGTACAACGCGGAACCGGGCAACCCCAACGCCGGTGGCAACGGGCGCAAGAACATCCTGCGAGCCGTCGAGGGCTCCCTGCGGCGGCTGAAGACGGACTTCATCGACCTGTATCTGCTGCACACCTGGGACGGAGTGACGCCCGTGGAGGAAGTGATGCGGACCTTCGACGATCTGGTACGCGCAGGGAAGGTGCGCCATGTGGGGCTGTCGAATACGCCAGCCTGGTACGCCGCCCGAGGTCAAACGTTGGCAGAGGCGCGGGGCTACGAGCGCTTGAGCGCGTTACAGCTCGAGTACTCCCTAGTCGAGCGCCATATCGAGCGAGAGTTCGTTCCGCTCGGAATCGAGCTCGGGATGGGCGTGATGGTGTGGAGCCCACTCGGCAGCGGAATGTTGAGCGGCAAGTACCGCGCGAAAGACGGCGCCGCACCGTCTGCCGAGGGGCGCCTGCAGGTGATGCAAGACTCTACCAATCCTGGCTTCACGAAGCTGAAGCAAGCCCGGAACTGGCGCATCGTAGCTGAGCTGGAGCAAGTGAGTGAAGCGCTCGGCCACTCGATGGCCCAGGTGGCGCTGAACTGGGTGGCGAATCGACCTGGTGTGGCCTCGGTGCTGGTCGGTGCGACCAAACTCAGCCAGCTCGAGGACAATCTGGGCGCGCTCGATTTCGAGATCCCCGACGACCTGCGTCAGCGCCTGGATGTGGTGAGCGCGCTTCCGCCGAGCTTCCCGTATAGCTTCTTCGAGGGAGAGATCCAGGGCATGATCCACACCACGAGTGTGGCACCGAAGCCGCCAGGCTACTTCGCGCGCTGAGCCGCGTAGGCCTCCGCCGCCGCGCTCAGTGGATCGCCCTTGGGCGCAACGCCTTGGGTCCCGAGGGCGGCGAGCAACGCGCTGAGGCAGGTGGTGACATGATTCCGTGTGGCACCAGCGCCCATCAGCCCGATGCGCCAGGTCTTGCCTTTGAGCGGACCCAGGCCGCCGCCGATTTCCAGGCCAAAGTCTCGCAAGAGCTCGCTGCGGAGCTTCGCGTCGTCGACGCCGTCCGGAATGTTCACGCTGGTCAGCTGGGGCAGGCGCTCCGCGTCAGGCACCGCGAGCGTCAGGCCCATGGCTTCGAGGCCAGCTTTGAGCGCGTTCGAATGTCGACGGTGCCGAGCGACACGCGCTTCCAGCCCTTCATCCAGGGTCAAGCGCAACGCCTCGTGCAAGGCGTACATCATGTTGATGGGCGCTGTGTGGTGGTAGGCGCGCGCTTGCCCCCAGTAGCTCGCGATCAGACTCAAATCCAGGTACCAGCTCTGGACGGGCTGTTTGCGCGCGGCAAGGCGCTCCTCCGCCTTGGCGGAGAAGCTGATCGGCGCGAGCCCAGGCGGGCACGACAGACATTTCTGAGTGCCGGAGTACACGGCGTCCACTCCATGTTTGTCGAGGTCGATGTGGGAGCCACCGAGGGAGGTCACGGCGTCCACCAAGAGCAAGGCGCCGAGCTCGTCGGCGGCCTCACGCATCGGGGCTAGATCTTGCAACACACCCGTCGAGGTCTCGGCGTGCACCACCGCCAGGATGTCGAACGACTTGCCGCCAGCGGCTGCGACTAGCTGCTCCTTGGTGAGAGCGCGACCCCAGGTCTGTTCGCAGACGCTGACCTCGGCACCGCAGCGCTTTGCGACCTCCACCATGCGCGTGCCGAACACACCGTTGACGCCCACCAGGACTCGAGTGCCAGGTTCCACCAGGTTGACGAAGCACGTCTCCATCCCCGCGGAACCAGTGCCGCTCATGGGAAAGGTGAGGCGGTTACTGGTGTTGAAGGCGACCCGCAGCATCTCCCGCACGTCGTCCATGACCTGCAGGAAGTACGGATCCAAATGCCCCACGGTTGGCTTGCTCAGCGCGTTCAACACGCTGGCGGGCACGGGAGAAGGTCCGGGGCCCATCAGGACACGCATCGGGGGCGTCAGCTGCTGCATGTTGCCAGCCTTCCCCGGTTTGGCGCGGGAAGGCAAGCGCTCACGGCCAGCAGTTCAGTCAGCGCACGAGCCTGAAGCCCATGCCCGCATAGCGCGCTGCGGCACCGTCGGCGTCGTCACGGTCACCAATCACCAGGCAGCGCTTGGCGTCGACGCCGAGGCGCTCAGCGGCTTTCAAATAGCCGTCGGGCCAGGGCTTGAGACGACTCGGTCCGTGGGGCTCACCATTGGCGATCACCACGTCGAATAGCTCGACGGCTCCCAGCGCCTCTAGCTTCAGCTGCGCCGGGTAGTCGCTGACGAGCGCCGTCTTGCCTCCATCCGCGTGGAAACGCTGGATCTCGTCGAGCAGGCTCTGGCGGCGGAACCAGCGGATGAAACGTCCGGGTCGCGCGACCATCCAGTCGTTGATGATGCCGCGCACCTCATCGACGGGCCGCTTGGTGGCCGACGCGGTGCGCTCGAGCTGAATCGCAAACGGGCTCTCAACCGGCTCCGTCAGGTGCTCACGCAGCGCCTCGTGCTCGTGGCGAAAGCGCCGCAATAGCTTCACGTGACGAAAGCCAAACAAGAGCAAGCTGAGCCCCATCATCAGCTTGAGGGGCTTCGGCCGATACAGCGTACCGTCCAGATCCACGAGCCAAGCGTCGTATTCACGCGAGCTTTCTACTGCCAAGGTCGCCATCAGGTACCACGCTGTCGCCGAGAAGTGTGAGGCTAGCGCGCGACCGTTTCCGGAGTGTGACTTCGCATGGGGTTTGGGGGGAGAGGTCAGCCGTTCACGAGCCTCAGGCCAACCGGCAGCTCCTCTCCGTAAAACGCCGCTTGGTCACCGGCGGTAGCGGGCACGAACTCCCGTAACGCTCGAGTCCACTCGGCGAGCTGTTCAGGCTCGACCGGCATGCCGGCTCTTGCAGCCTTCTCGAGGCGCTGGATGATGGCCTCGCGCGCCGACTCGCCGATGTCCCGGCTGCGGTCGCCAGTGACGCGCCCCAGGGACACCGCGGCGCGCGCGGCGGCGGGCACCTCTTCCCATTTTTCGCGCGTCATGTGGTCGAGCCAGCGCTCGATGGTTCGCGTTGGGACGACGTGATGCGCGCTGGCGTACATGGGGTTGCGCGCGCCGATGCGGCTGAGCGCCTCCCACAGCCGAGGATCGCGATCCGTCCAGGTGCGCTCCAAGATCCAGCGTCCCAAATCGGCCCGCCGCTCCGGTGGCAGTCGCTCCAACGACGAGGCGAGCTCCAACATTTCGACGGGGTTCGTCGGGCGGAGCTTCTTCGGCTTCTTCAGCTTCTCTTCGGCGGGCGCCAGGAACGGATCCACCAAGTCGCGGATTGCGAGCTGCGCCTCCTCGGGTAACCCGCCGCACAGTCTCCGCCAGGCAACCCATAGCGACTGCCAGTTGCGGCTTTCCCCGTGGAATATCAAGCCTGCGGGGACTAGCTTGGCGATGCGTGCGATGCGTTGCTCGTCCCCGGGGTAGCCAAAGCCGGGTCGCAGACAGAACCCAGCAAGCAACCAGAAGATGCGCTCGTGATCGGCAGAGCGCTTGCGGGCACCCGCGTCTTTGATCAGCTTGTCGAACAGCGCGCGATTGGTCTCCGGCGTCCAGCTCTTGCGCTCGCCGAGGAGCTTCTCCAGGTCGCGGACCAAATCCTTGGTTTCTCGCGCTTTGACGTCGGTGCGTCCCTTGCCGAAGACGCGGTCGATGGCTTCCGTCGCCTGTTCGAAGCGCGGGTCACCAGGCAGCTGAGAGCGCCGGCTCTGGGGAGATATAGATCCCGGAGGAAGCGAATCCTTGGGTGGCTCGGTCTCGACAGGCGCACGCAGGTCGAACGCGAGGGCGTAGCGCCTAGGGTTGGTCTCTGTCTGCTCCTCGCACGCGAGCTCGAGGGTGCCGATGGCAGAAAGCTCACCCTGCAGCTCGACGCGGATCTCCCGTGGCTTGTCCGCGTCCGCCTCGAAGGCGTTGGACACCGGGGGTAGGCGGATGAAGCGCGCATCGTCGATGTCCACCAGGCTGCCTGGCGCGTGAACGCTCGCGTCGTCGGAAGCATACAGATCGAAGCGCACGGCTTGGCCGAGCAGTAGGCTCAGCGGGTGAGCCGCCGCTCGGTGGGCTTCACCCTCCTTGGCGCCTTTCGGGATCACGCAGATGGCTCGGCGCTTGGATGGGTCTTCGCTGGCAGCGCCGATGTAGTAGCCGCGAGCCGAACCACCGCCGATGCGCGGGCCTTCGCCGCGCAGCGCGAGGCCGTAGACGACCGCGCCGCGCGCGACGGCGCGATCCGGATCGGACTCGCTGAGCACCCTCACTTGGTGCCCGGCCCAGCCCTCGAACACCTGGCACAAGCGCGCGCGTGCCGATTCCGAGCGGAACAGACCCCCGTTGAAGAGGAGCGCGCTCGGAAGACTCGCATCGCCATCCTTTGCGTGCCGGGTCAAGAACCAGGCGACGTGGTGGCTGATCGCCGGGTCCGCCTCGTAAGGCAGTCCAAAAGCTACCAGCCCGCCGCGCCCGCGCTTGGGCCGCACGTCGAGCGCCGCTTCTGGCAGGAAGCCGTCGAACAGCACCGCCTGAACTTCTTCGCGAGTCAGCGTGGCCTTGAGCGTGTTGCCCAGCAGCGCGCTGCCGCGGCCCAGCAGTCGGATTGGGACTTCGCTCGGTGCGTCCGGACCCAGCAGCTGTTCCTTTGCCGCGCGGCAAGCCATCACCAGCTGAGCGAAGCGGCCAGCGTCCAGCGCATCGCCCTTTAGCTGGTCGCCGAGGCGCTTCTCCACCAAGTGCGCCAGCGTGAGGTCGATGTTGTCACCGCCGAGGAGCAGGTGGTTGCCAACAGCGACACGCTCCAGGTTCAGAGCGTCGCCCTGCTTGGACACCTCGATCAGCGTCAGGTCCGTGGTGCCGCCACCCACGTCACACACGAGGATGCGCGCGGCACCGGCTCCAGTGAGCGCCTCTAGCTCCTGCTGGCCCCGATCCGCGAGGTAGGCGTAGAACGCGGCCTGTGGTTCCTCGAGGAGACGCACGTTGAGCCCGGCGCTGGTCGCCGCGCTCAGCGTCAGCTCCCGCGCGCCTTGGTCGAAGCTCGCAGGCACCGTGAGCACCACCTGCTGTTCGTCGAGGGGTAGCTCGGGATGCGCTCGATCCCACGCGACGCGCACGTGGGACAGGAGGCGCGCGCTCGCCTCCACGGGGGAGAGCTTGGTCAGCCCTTCGGCTTCGCTCGCCCACGGCAAGATCGCTGCGCTCCGGTCGACTCGCGGGTGGCAGAGCCAGCTCTTCGCCGAGGCGATCTGGCGACCGCCGACTTCGCGACCGCGATTCCGCGCGTACTCGCCAAGTGTCCAGGGTGCGTCGCCCCACGGATCTGCGGTCTGCTCGTCCGCCAAAGGAGAATACAAGAAGGACGGAAACAGGTCCCGCGCGCTGACTTCTCCGGCGCCGATCAGCTGGGGTATGCGAAACAGCTCGACTGCGCCGGGTTCACCGCCCGTGCCAAGCAACGAGTACGCCACCACGGTGTGCGTGGTGCCCAGGTCGATGCCAACGATGCAGCCCTGCTTGCTCACTGAGTAACTCCCGGGGGGGAGGTAGCAAAAGTTCGGCGGAGTGCGAACCGCGAGAACGAGCGCCCCGAGAAATCTGCTACTTTCGGCCATGGCGAAGAAGCCGGGACCGATCCTCAGCAAGGTACTGTCCATGGCCGAGGAGGCCGTGGAGCACGCGCAAGGGCTCGACGTAGCGCTCGACTACTCGCTCGAGGGCTTGCCAGAGGTGGACGAGATCCTCTCCGGCCTGGGCAAGTCGCTCGGTGACTCGCAGGATGAGCTACGCCGCATGAGCGGTCTCTACGGCGCCTACGTGGGTGAGGTGCTGCGGGCACAAACCAAAAGCGCCAAGTGGATCATCGACAAGACGAGCTTCGAGGGTCAGAGCCACCACTGCCTCAAGCGCGAGAACCTGCGCATCTGGCCGATGAAGAAGGTGGAGAAGTGTATCCGCAGCGGCGAGGGGAGCATGGCGAAGTACGCCAAGGAGGTGCTGCGGCGCTGGGATCCTGCGGCCGAAGCCGAGAGAAGGCGTGCAGCGTCGCGTGCCAGCCCGGCGCAGGTGCGAGCCAAGATGGAATTCCTCGCGGAACAAGCCGTGAGTCACGCTGAGACCCTCGATTTGGACCTGGATTACTCGGTGCAGAGCATCGCGAAGGTGGAGACGATTCTGACGGTGCTCCACGAGTCTCTTGGCTCCGCGCCGTCGGACGACGACGTCCAGTTGATGAGCGGGATCTACGGTGCGTACATCGGAGAAGCGCTACGCCAGTACGCCGGGGCGGAATGGGGGTCAGATGGTCCCGGCGACTTCCACCTGGAGTATGGGGGCAGCGTTATCTGGCCTCTCGACAAGGTGCACGACCGGATAGTCAACGGCGACGAGGACAACGTCGCGCACTACGCCGCAGGCGTGTTGCGCCGCTGGTTGCAGTGAGGCGTGGGCTGAGTTTCCGTAAGGAATGAACCGGATGTGAGCTGCGCACTTGCGTGGGCCACGGGCTGAGACGTTTCACTCACTACAACATGCTGCACGAAACGTTTGCGCGTTTTGGAGACCGGAGAAACAGGGCCATTTTGCGCGCTTCTGGGGGCGAAACAGCGCGCCTCACCCCCAACCATTGAAACGCCGTGAAACGCCCTTGCCGAGGTGTTCCAGGTAGTTGAAACGGACGAGGCGCGAGCTGGAGAGGGGAAAGTAGCGCCTTTCTCGGCATTTCCGTGGGGTGAAGCGCTGGCACGGGCGCTGCAAAGCGGTTCTCAGCGACCAACCGCGCCCGCGAGGCGCGCCATCAACGAACCGTTTTCCGCCCGAGCAGCTCACACAGGAGTACGGGGGAACAGGAGTGAGCCATGCAGATCCAGTCGTTTTATGACAAGCCCACCTTCACGCTGACCTTCGTCGTCTGGGACGAACAGACCAAAGACGCCGTGGTGATCGATCCGGTGCTGGACTTCAACCCGCTGACGGTTGCCACCGAGACTCGTAGCGCAAGTCACGTGCTCGAGTTCATCCAGAAGCGGAAGCTCAACGTCCACTACATCCTCGAGACCCACGCTCACGCCGACCACCTGAGCGGCGCGCAGTTCCTCAAGCGTCACCTGAACGCAAAGGTGGTGATCGGGGAGAAGATCACGAAGGTGCAGTCGATGTTCAAGGACATCTTCGCGCTGGGTGAGCTCAAGACAGACGGCTCGCAGTTCGACAAGCTGGCCGCGGACGGTGAGGTGATCAAGGCGGGAGATCTAGAGGTCAGAGTGATCGCGACGCCGGGTCACACACCAGCCTGTGTGAGCTACCTGATCAATGACGCGGTGTTCACTGGCGATGCGCTGTTCACCGAGGACTACGGTACTGGTCGCTGTGACTTTCCCGGTGGCAACGCCGCCGATCTCTATGACTCGGTGCACGGCAAGCTCTATGAGCTACCCGACGACACGCGCGTCTTCGTTGGCCACGACTATCAGCCCGGTGGGCGCCCGCTGCGCTGGGAGACCACCATCGCCGACAGCAAGGCAAAGAACCCGCAGCTCAAGCAGTCCACCGAGCGCGATGCCTTCATCGAGTCTCGCCAGGCCCGCGACGCCACGCTGGATCCGCCGCGCTTGCTCTATCCCAGCGTGCAGATCAATATTGCCGCGGGGCAGCTGCCGCCGGAGAACCCAAACGGCCGACGCTACCTATCGATTCCGCTGAACTTGCGTCGCCCGACCGACGAAGCCGGCGAGCCGAAGCCACAGTGAGCCGCGGCCACGCTGAGCCGCGGCTACAGTTAGCCGTAGCCACAGCGAGCCTAGTCGATCGTGGCCGTGTTGGAGCTACAGCAAGTGGGTCGCGTCGTACCTCGCTTCTCCGCTGTACTCCAACAGCGCTTTCGCGCTGGCAGATGGTTGCCAAGCGCTGCGAGGTGTCGAGGCCTGGCCTGCCCAGGATGAAGCGTGCACGGACCTCCGAGGTGCAGCCCGGGTCGGCGCAGTCACTCGGCGCGTCACTCGAGCACCCGGTGCAGAGCGGCTGCGAGCAGACTCGAAGCGCGGCGCCGCAGCATGACCGGAAGCTTGCAGAACGTCTGAGTTGGTGCTGGACGAGCTATCGTGCTCTCGAGCGACGGGTTAGGACGTCGGCGTGGACACTCCTCGCTACCTCCTTGCCCAGGCCTGCAACAACGCGTGGTCGAACCACCGCCTGCTGGTCGCCTGCGACGGACTCACCCCCGAAGAGTTCGCGGATGCTTCGCGCACCAGCTTCTTTCCTTCCATTCAGGCGACGCTGAATCACAACTTGATCGTTGACTGGTACTACGTCGATGCGCTCGAGGAAGGTGAGGTGGGTCTCGCAGCGTTTGCGAGCGAGGTACCGTGTCCACGCTTGGCGGATCTCGCGCGGGAGCAACGCAGCGTCGACCAACGGCTGATTCGGTTCTGCAAGGAACTCCGCCCCGAGGATCTAGAGCGCGAGGTGCGCATGCAGCGCAGGGACCACGTGCAGGTCGACTCCGTGATGCGCACGCTGCTCCACCTGTTTCAGCACCAGATCCACCATCGCGGGCAAGCCCATGCGATGCTGAGCGGTACTTCGGTGAAGCCGCCCCAGCTCGATGAGTTCTTCATGGCGGGAGAGGCGCACCTGAGAGCCGATGAGCTCGCTGCGCTTGGGCTGAGTGAGGCGGAGATCTGGGGTTAGAGTGCGGCATGGCAAAGTCACTCACCACCTACATCGCGCTCTTTCGCGGCATCAACGTCGGGGGCAACAAGAAGCTCCCAATGGCCAAGCTGCGGGGAGTCTGCGAGGCGCTGGGGTTTGATTCCGTGAGGACATACATCCAGAGCGGCAACCTCGCGTTTCGTAGTGTGCTCGACCAAGCCAGCGTGGAGCAGAAGATCGAGCAGGCGGTGAAGCAAGAGTTCGGCTTCCACGCCGACGTGATCGCCCGCACCGCGAAGCAGTGGAGAGCCATCGCCAAGGTCTCGGCGTTTCCGGATGCGGCGGAGGAGCGGCCCAAGTTCTTGCACCTTGGGCTCTCCAAGCAGAAGCCCGCCAAGGGGTGCGTGGCGAAGCTCGAGGAGTACGCGAAGCTCGAAGAGCGCATCGCGTTCAGGGGCGACGCGCTATGGGTCGACTTCGTGGGCGGTGCTGGGCGCTCGAAGCTCACCCCCGCTGTCTTGGATCGCGCGGTCGGGTCGACGGTCACGCTGCGCAACTGGCGTTCGGTTCAGGCCATCAGCGAACTGCTGGACGAAATCGAGGCGAGCTAGGCTCTGGCTCAACCGAGCGGGCCTCGGCACGACGTATGCACTCGATCTTGCTCGAGGTCGTCATGTTCAAGCTCGTTTCCGCAATCTTCGCCGCAACTCTGTTGGTTTCTTCGGTGTCTTGCGGCCCACCGACGACTCCCATCCCAGGCGCTTCCGCGGCGCGCTCCTCCATCGAGGGTCGGGTGACACGCATCGAGCGAGGCCCGGAGGATGATCTGCAGCAGAATGTGCGCATTACCGTCGCCGTGGATGACGGGTCGGAGCTCGACGTGGATCTCGCACCAGGTTGGGTGCTGGATGAACAGGGCTTACGCCTCGAAAAGGAGGACGCTGTGGCGATCGAGGCGCGCAGTGTGGCGGGGGGCCTCGAAGCAACCTCGATCCGCTCCAGCGGACCGCGTATCGATTTGCGAGCACAAGACGGCAAGCCGCTCTGGCATCCGAAGAAATAGCGCCTTGCGTTAGCGCTCGGTCGGCTTCGCCTTCGCGTTTCGTCTCGGCTTTGCGCGGGTCGGATGAATCGTTTCCCCGCGGGAGCACATCTCGACGAAGCGGACGAGGGCGTTCTCGCGGCCCTTGGCGGTCTTGAGGCTGTGCAAGCGATACAGGATGGCGAAGCGATTGGCGGCGTCGAGGGCTTCGAAGAAGCGCTTTGCCTTGGGGGCCTTCGCGAGCGCACGAGCGAAGTCCTCGGGTACCTCGATGGTTCGGGCGCCGGGGTAGGCGCGCTCCCAGCGACCATCGGCCTTTGCCTGTTCGACGGCTGCGCTGCCTGGCGCCGCGAGTCGTTTCGCCGCGATCAGCGCCTCAGCCTTCTCGCGGTTGATCTTGGACCACGGGCTCTTCGGGGTGCGACGGGAGAAGCGCTGCAGCCAGGCAGTGTCGTCGAGGGCAGCCTTCTGGCTGTCGATCCAGCCCCAGATCAACGCGCCTTCGATGGCTTCGCTGTAGGTGATGCTTGGAGCGGCGCCCTTCTTTGCGAGCCGGAGCCACACAGGCCCGGACTTGGCGTGGTTCTGCTTCAGCCACTTGAGCCAGCCCTCCAAGCCCTCGAAGCTCAGTTGCGGCTCGGCCTCGCTTGCCGCCCTGGGTTTCTGGGCTGGGGACTTATGCGCTGCCGGCTTGGACTTTTGCGCTGCCATCTCGCGATGGTAGCCGTGCGCGGTGGGTATCCGTTGCACAAACACGACACGCCAAGCGCCCGAGTAGCCCATTTGGAGGAGAACTCCGGGGCCCCGCGGGCGTAGGAACTCGAGGAGCATGCATAGCAAGACTTGGAAGGCGCGCCGCGTTCTTCGGCGACGTGGCTTGGGCGGCGCGCTGGCGCTCTCTCTGGCGTTGATCGTCGCCTGTGGCGGCACGAGCCGTCGCAGCGACTCTCCACCGCCGGGGCCTCAAGGCGCCGCGCCCGGTTGCGGTATGTACCTGTTCGAAGTTCCCGCGTGTGAGGGCGCGCTCGACCAGGGGTGCTGCGCGCAGCAACAGAACTGCGCTGCCGACCCCAACTGTGCGCGGATCGTTCAGTGCTGGAACGCGTGTGAATCGCGCCGCGCTGCGGAAGGCTGCAACTGCTTCAACAACTGTGCACCCCAGGGTACCGCGACGCCTGGGATCCAACTCTTCGGTTACGTCGCGGACTGCAGCAAGGCGATCCAGTATCCTCAGACCCTCCAGTGCGAGACGGGGTGCTGATTCCATTGCCGCGGGGTAACCTATGGGTCGCGTCACTGGCTGCCAGACGTGGGCGATTGATGGGTCTGGTGCTGGTCGCATGGGTGCTGCAAGCCTGCCCCTCGCCCAGACGCGAGCTAGCAGAGGGTGACCCCGCTTCTGCCACGAAGGTCGGGACAGCGTCGGCGTCGGAACGCGGATCCGCCGCACCAGCGCCTTCCATGGCGGTGGTTGGGAAGCCAGGAGAGCCTGGCGTTCCCCCTGGTTTCGAGCGACGGGTGATTCACCACAAGACGATCCATGGGGAAATACTCGTGCCTGTAGGGCAGGAGGTGTCTCTGGACGCCGATGCCTATGGCTACCCCCGGGCGTCGCTGCAGGTCGCGGGACAGAGCGTTGTGTTGCAGTTCGACTCAGGCGTCGGGGCCTTGGCCGTCTCGCTCCAGCGAAATCCACCGACGGTTTACAAGCTACCGGTGGTGAAATCCAAGGTCACCCCCGACACCGTTGCCGCGTGGTACATAGATACCTCCGGCCTTGTCCGCATCTCGGGCTTTGCGCCTGGAGTGAAGTGCACCTATGAGGGCTTCGCGCCGAAGGACCCCGCTGCCCTGGAGCGGGTGTATACCGTGTGCAGTAGTCTGCGCTCCCCCGACTTCGGACCAACCCGTGAAGCCACGAGCTCCGAGCGTGCGCATGGGGGTATGACCGCGATCCCCGAAGGAGCTTGGGCCGAGCCCGAGATGCCGAACACTCCGGGCGCTATGCTGCGCGGTGGCACCTTCATCGCGCGGCTCTACCTGGGCAGGCTCAACGTCAGCGGAGCCGACTGCCCCACAGATTACGCGGGACTCGAGCGGCCGCAGGCGCCCGAGGTGGAAGCGCACGTCGAGAAGCGCGAGACGCCGGCTGGTCCAGTCTGGATCCGCAAGGCAACAGAAGAGTATGACTCCATGCGCTACCCCGCCGCGACGTTGCTGTGGGCCCCCCGGGATGGTCGCTGTTGCCTCGCCACGCTCGCCCCCTGGACGACTCAGCCCAGCGAAGCGCGGCTCGAGGAAGCCATCACGCTGTGTGATAGCTACCGTTCGCGATAGCTATCTGCGGCGGCTCCAGACGCCGGTGCACTCGGGCAGCAGCGCGTCTTCGATGATCGCGGCCTTCGCCTCACCAAAGAAAAACTCCACGAGCTCGCGCGCGCTGGTCGGCGACTCGAAACGGTAGTCCGTACGGATGGGCTGACAGACGAAGCCACGCTCACTCTCCAGCCAGGAGTAGTATTCGGCGAGCTCGGCGTTCGGTGGCTTTGGTGCGCGGTGGCCAGTGCCCAGAGTCTCGATCACGATCAATGTGCCGCCGGGGCGAACCACCCGGGTGAGTTCGTCCAGGCCGCGGCCGATTTCTTCACGCCAGCTGTCTGGGGCCCAGTGCCTCAGGTGTCCGAACACCCACCCCGCGACACCGACGTCGGCGCTGTCGCTCTCCAGAGGTAGCTCACGCGCATCCGCTAGGATCCAATCCGCTTCGGGGACTCGCAGCCTGCCAAGCTCTAGCATCGCCTCGGCGGCTTCGGTTGCCACGACGTGCGCGCCCGCCGATACCAAGTGCCGCGTCACGCGTCCCGTACCAGCTCCAACCTCGACGACATTGCTGCCGCGCAGTGACACCAGCGCGTTGATCGTCGCAGGCAGCTGAGCCTGGTGGTCCTCCGCGCGAACCAACCGGTCGTACTGCTCTGCGTGGTCGCGGTAGATCTCCTCGTAACTGAGTCGCATGTGTGTTCACTGTTTCAAGAAAAACCGCGAGGAAATGAACTGCGCGGCGTTCCGCCTAGTCGTTGCTTACAGAGTAGGTGACCAGCGGATATCCTTTGTACTTCTTTTGCGGTTCGACCTGCAGCTTCAACACGCGCCCGCGGGTAGTGATGTAGTGTGAGCCGCGGCTCCCGACTCCCTCGGTCGACATCAACCAGCAACTATCCAAGCAGGTCAACGTGGCGTCCGCGTCGGGCATCATCGTGGAAGGTTTCTCGTCCAGTCCAGTGTTGATGATCAGGCGCGGATTCGCTTTTACCAGGTCGAATATCACCCTCAGGTTGCCTTTTCCTGGCAGCACTAGCGAGCGCTCCGCCTGCGCTGGGTGATTCGCCCCGTTCACAATCAACGAGCAAGCAGGGGTGCAAGTGATGTTCAGCCGACGCTTTCGATTCGATCCATCGGTCGTCTGGGTTTCGTTTGCGGTGATCGGCGCGCCGCGGGCGTCGGCGACGGCGTTCCGCGTGTGGTTAGCTTGCCGCCCGTTGCGACGCTGCACGTAGGCAGCGAGCAACACAGCGGCGATCACGACGCAGCCTCCCACGGCCCAGAGCCAAGCGAATCCACGCTTGCGTGGGGGTACCCCGGAGTACGCCGGGAAGTTCGGTGCGCCGTTCAGCCCCTGAGTCAGTGGCATCAAGTTCTGGCTGCTCAGCTGCGTTCCTTGGGGGAGAGGAGCGGCGCTCGACGCCTGGGAATCAGTCGCCGCTAGCTGCAGGCTCGCTGCGCCGGGGCGGGCTAGCAAAGCGTCGAGCTCGGCAAACGCGACCGCAGTGCTCGGTCGCTCCTCGATCGCGCGCGACGTGCAGCGGGCGAACCAAGCATCGAATCCATGGGGCAGCGGATACTGCGCGCCAAGCTCTCGCGCGCGTGTCGAAGCAGGATCTTGCGGATCGAAGATCACCTCGCGCATCAACGCGGGCAACCCGGTGTCTGGGCGGTTGGCGCTCCGCCAGTAGTGTCGGCCGGTGAATGTGAAGAAGGCGACCAGCGCCGCCGCCCAAACGTCGGTGTGGGGGCCAATGCGACTTCCCGCGTCAGTTTGCTCCGGCGCCATGTAGAGCGGGGTGCCGAGCGCCGCTGTGCTGTCCGTGCTGCTGCCGAGAATCTTTGCGATGCCGAAATCCAGCACCTTCAAGCAGAACGGCGCCTCGGTCGTGCGCGCGGTCGCAACGAAGAGGTTTTCAGGCTTGAGATCGCGGTGCACGATGCCCTTCGCGTGGGCCTGCACGAGACCGTGACCGAGCTGCGCAAATAATATCCGTGCGGTATCGAACGGAGGTGGACCCTGCTCTCGCACCGTGGCGTCCAGGGTGCGGCCTTCCAGGAACTCCATCACCAACCAAGGTGCAGATAGCTCCTCATCAATCCCTGCGGCCAGGACCTGCACTACGTGGTCGCTCGCGATCTCGGCGGACACACGCGCCTCGCGCTGAAATCGCTCTCGCAGCTCTTGCTTCGCCAGCAGAGCAGGGTGCATCAGCTTCAGCGCACGTCGACTGCCCGTGCTGAGCTGAGTGACCACATACACTTGCCCCATCGCGCCCTGGCTCAGGGGCTGCTCGACGCGAAAGTCTCCTCCCACTACGGAGCCGCGCGCGACGGGATCCATCCCCGCCAGGGTAACGGCAGATCGCGAGCGCGCGCCGCTTTTTCAACGGCAGCCTCCTGCGCTGCGGCACGTATCACGCAAGATGAGGGTCGCTGTGGCCGGGTTGCTGAGCGGAATCGCGAGCTGGGGCTGCACCAGCTGGACGACTGCCCACGGCGGCTACGCTGAGGTGCTCGGCGATCGCAAGCCGCTGTATGCCGTTGAGACGCGCAGCGTGTACGGCGGCAAGATTGACTCTCCGAGTTTCGTCGGAGGCGTTCGCGTCGACGGCAACGGGGAGCAGCTCGACGTCGAGATGCACGGAGGCGTCGAACGGCCGGTGTTCCTTTCGGAGCGCTGGATGCTCATTCCGTCGTTCACCGTCGATGCGGTGCGCGTGTCGCGCCTGGAGTCTCGGTGGTTCGTAGGTACCCACAGCCCTGCGCTTGGCCTCGAGTGGCTCTACTGGTTCGAGGTGGAGCGTCGCCGCTACACCGATAGCGGGGTGCTAGGCTGCATGGGTGGCGCCATTGGCTACGACTGTCCACGGCGCTGCGACGTGGAGAACGTCAATCGTCGCGGCTTCGGCCTGCGTATCGAAGGCAGCTACGACCTGCGCTACTCGGACGACTTCCCGAAGTACAACGACTGGTCGCTGTGGGCGCTGTTTGGCTTCAGCGAGGCGGAGAGTACCCGCGAGAAGGACTCCTGTGCCCCCAACAAGGACTAGGCGCTTGCAGGAGCCAGCACTTGTTTCCTGGCGGCAGCGAGAGCCGCCAGCGGCCACGCGACGAGGAACAGATTGCTCGCCCACCAGCCGAGGTCGAAGCTGCACTGAAAGCTCCAGAAAGACAGCGCGAGGAAGCCAGCACAAAACGTCAGGGTCATCGAGATCAAAGCCAGCGGCTGCCAGCTCCGCTCCGATCGGGATGCGCCGCGAGCGAGCCACACAGCGCCGAGCCCGGTGAAGCTCGCGAGCAAGTCGAGCGGCAGGAACGACCAGTTCCACGCCACGATGTTCGGGTCGGTGTAGTCGCGGAACAGCCAATCTGCAGGCACGCGCACCAGGCCCAGTGCCATCGCGCCGCTCAGGCCCCAGTACAGCAAAAACCCGATGTCTGTGAGCAGGAACAACACCCTCAGGTTGCGCGGCATCGGGAGCGCATAGGGCGCGAGGAGCGAACCCGCCAGTGCCTCAGTGCTCGGCTTCAGCGCTTTGGAGGCAGCGTCTGCGAGGGAGGATGTGCGAGGCAAGCCTCCAGCGCTGGCCGCAAGCCGCGGTCCTCGTGACTGAGGCTGAGACTATTACCTGGAGGAAATGCAGCTGGGCCCCCTTTGGAGCGAAGAACCTTTCGAATCACGCCGCGCCGATTCTCTGATGTGCCCAGCGCGCCGTTTGGATTGCTGGTGCAGGTCGGGAGCTCGCCGTTCCGATCGTCGAGCAACAGCCACTGTTCGTTGTGCCCGACGTTGTAGGGGCCCCAGCCATAGCCGCCGAAACCTCGGTAGCAGCCGCGCGGCCATAGCTCCGGTTCCTTGCAGGGGTAACGGTCGTGAGGGTAGGGGTAAGTGACGAGGTAGCGTTTGCTGCCCAGGAATTCGACGTAGGCGTGGTGGTCGTTGTGGAGCTTGCCCACGTAGCATTGAGGGACCTCCCATTCGTTGATGAACAAACGGCCGGCGTGGAGCCGCAGCTCCTCGCCCTCGACCGCGATGACGCGCATGGCGTCTGGCGGATCCGCGCCCACAAGTACCGTGTCACCGCGCTGAGGTGAGCCGTCGGGTTCGACCACGAAGGTGTCGCCGATGGCGAACCAGCGTTGTTCCCAGCTGTTGGTCCGCATCTCGACAAAGTCGTACAGCATGCTGATGGCGATAAGCGAACCGCCGACGAACAACGCCAAACCCGGCGCAGAGAACGCTAGCGTCCACTTCAGCTTCGAACGCCTGGGAGTCGCGTCTGCTTGCATACGCACCTCGCTGCCGCGCGGACCTTATCCCGCGCCGACCAGCAAAGCTTAGGCGCCACCCACTAGCGCTGCCATGCGGTGTGATGCCGCTCCTCCCCCAGAAAAGGGCAGGAGGAGCGCTCGTTGTCACCCTCCGCCGGTCCCCGATCCGGGATCCGGTGCGATGCCGCGGCACTGATGCTGCGTGCTGCAGGTCTGCCAGGACATTGGACAGTCTTGGTCTTCATCGCACTCGCAGCGCGCGGGCTGAGCGTTGCCGTTGCAGACCATCCCCGGGGAAACGGCATCGCAGTCCGTTTGCGAAGTGCCACACGTGCGGCAGTAGCCGTCTGAGCATAGCGTCGCGACGCCCCCGCACTTGACGTAGCAGCCACCGCAGTTCGAGCTGTCGCTGTTGGTCGCCTTGCAGTGGCCGCCACAGCACAGGAAGTTAGGCCCCGTGGCGGTACCGTTTTCTCCAGTGCAGGTCGAGCCATCGAGCAACGTGTCATGCACGCAGTTGCCGCCTCGGCAGACGTCGCCGGTGCAGGGGTTGCCATCCGTGGTGCAGGCTTGCCCGTCGATGCTGCGATTGCAGCTCGCCGGATCCATCGTCGTGCTGGGTTTGCAGGTGCCACCGCTGCACGAATAGGTGGTGATGCTCCGTGTCTTGGTCCCCGTGGCTGCGCACTCGGAGTCGAACATGCAGTTGGAGTACGCCCCAACGGTCTGCCCCGGGCAGTCGCTGGTCTGGATGCAGCCGACGCAGGTGTCTTGACCTTCGTCACACACGCTCACGCCGCCGCATGGGTCACCCAGGTGCTCCTCGCACTTGGTTCCGACACAACGGTCTTCGCCGTTGCAGAAGATGCCGTCGTCACAGGGTTGGTCCGAACGCGGCTCGTGGATGCATCCTTGGTCCGGATCACACACGTCGGTCGTGCACTCGTTGTCGTCGTCGCAGTTCAGCGTGGCGCAGTTGACCGATCCACCGCTGCCTCCGGTGCCGGCGCTTCCGCTCGCGCCGCCGGACGCCGAGCCCCCGCTGGCTGAGCCCGCGGAACCTGCATTCCCCGCGGAACCACCGTTGGCCCCGCCCGCGGTGCCACCGTTACCGGTGCCCCCGCTACCTCCGGTGGTTCCACCGTCGCCGCTGTCCGCGACGAACTCCGATCCCCCACAAGCACTGACCACAAACAGCACACCCAGCGCAGCGATCGCACGCAGTGTCATAAGCACCTCCAAGCCCCTATCCTGAGAATCTGCCGGATTTCTCCGGAAATTCCAGTGCGAGCAGGCGAGAGGTGTGGGGAGGGCGGCGCGGCTAACGACTACTCGCGCACACTCAGCTCGAGCTTCCAGCGCTCGTCGGTCTCGATGGGCTCCAGCGGAACCGCCTCGAGCAGCAGCGTGCCGACGGCCGTAACCGACGCATTCAGGCGTACTGGCACCAGATCGCCCTCGAGGCGACCTTCGGCAGGCAGGGTAATTTCCACGGGGGCAAGCTCTTCGAGCTCGTCGTCCGACCAGTCTTCGAGTTCCGCTCCCGGCGTATCCTGGCGGCGCACGGAGCTGCCAAAAAAACGGAAGCGCACCGGCTCGCCCACCACCACCGCCAGCTCCTGAGGCGGAAGCTCAGCGTCGGTACCCTCCTCCATGCCGAAAGGTGCGACACACAGCGCGCTGATCGGCGGCTCCATGCCGGGTACGGCAGGCACCGGAGCTTCGATGCCCACGTAGTAGGCGCGTGCCGTTCCCCCGCGGATACGTAAGCCTTTGCCGCGCCGCACTTGACCGTAGTAGGCGGCGCCCCGCGCGACCGCGAGATCCAGATCGCTGCCTGGCAGCTCCGTGGGTGCGGCGGCGCCGTCCGCGGTGACCCAGGCCGCGAGCGTCTCCAGCACGCGCTGCTTGACCACGTCTGCTTTCAGCACACCGCCGTTGAACAGCACGCGCGTTGGGTGAAGCAGCGTGCCCTTGATGGTGTCGCCCTTGAGCTTGCTCGTGGCGCCTGCCTGGCGCGCCAGGAAGGCGGCGAGGTGCTTGGTGATGGCAGGATCCGCCGCATAGGGCAGCCCCAGCTGGGTGAGGCCGACTCGTGCTCGCGTCGCGGGCTTTGCGTTGCCGGCTACGACGGGAAAGAAGCCGTCTACGATCACGGCTCGCACCTCTCCCTGGGTGAGTTCCGTCTTCAGCGAGCCGCCGAGCAGCTGGGAGCCTCGGCTTGGTACGACCACCGGCAGCTTCTCGAGCTGTTCGTCGCTCAGCAGGCGTTCCTTTGCCGCGCGGCAAGCGTGAGTGAGGGCGCCCAGCTGCCAGCGGTCGAGCTTCTTGCCGTCCGCTTCGAGCTTCATGCGCAGCGTATGCGCCAGCGCGAGATCCATGTTGTCGCCGCCGAGCAGGATGTGGTCACCGACGGCGACGCGGTGGAGCTCGAGGTTGCCATCGCTCTCCAGCGCCACAATCGCCGAGAAGTCCGTCGTGCCGCCCCCGATGTCGACCACCAGGATCACGTCGCCGACTTGGAGCACCTTGCGCCAGTCGTCGCCCATGGCCTCGAGCCACGCGTACAGCGCCGCTTGAGGCTCTTCGAGCAGGCTGACATTCTCGAAGCCCGCGGCGTACGCGGCCTCTACCGTCAGGTCGCGCGCCGCGGCGTCGAAGGAGGCTGGCACCGCGAGCACCACGTCCTGTTCGGCGAGGGCGGGTCGCTCCTCACCCCCGTGTTGCCAGCTCTCCGCGAGGTGATCGAGATATTTCCATGCGGCTTCAACCGGGGAGATCTTCTCGATGTCCTCGGCGGCGTTCAGCGGTAGCACCGCAGCGCGCCGATCGATGCCGGTGTGACTGAGCCAGCTCTTGGCGCTGGAGATCACGCGTCCAGGGGCTTCAGCGCCGCGCTCTCTGGCGAGCTCACCAACACAGAAACTCCGCTCGTCATCCCACGGCAACGCGAGGGCGCCTTCGCTCTCGTGGGCGAAGTAGACGAAGCTTGGGAGCAGCGCGCGACTCTCGACGCTGCCGCGCGAAACCAGCTGGGCGATGCCCTGAACCGCGGGCCCGCTGTCTTCGCCCTCGCTGTCCACGACGGCGAGAGCGCTATGCGTCGTGCCGAGATCGATGCCGACGACGAAGCGGCTCGTCATAGCTCGACTTCCGCTTGAGCCAGCACCTGCGGATCGTGTTCGGGGAGCAGCGCGGGTAGCTCGGCGCGCGTCGCCTTCCAACCCTTGTGGCGTAGTGTCCCGGAATAGGGAGCCTTGCCAGACACATTACCCGTCAGCTTGACGGCCCTGGCGTCGTAGCCTTCCTCCAGCGTGACCTTGGCGCCTTCCTCTTCCGCGCGGATCGCCTCGACGTCGAGGTGCTTCTTCAAACTCTGCTTGCAACCATCGTGAATGACCCGCGCCGCGCCGCCCACCTCTGCGTCATCGAAGCCCGCGATGTCTTGCTGCAGGAAGTCGACGAAGCGGCCTTCCTTCTGCAGCAGGCCGAGCAGCCACAGGGCACCGTCGGCGCGTGCGTCGCTCGCGGCGCTCGCCTCACTCTTCAAGGCCTTCAGCTCGGCCTCGAGCTCGTGGATGCGTCGCTCGTCCTTGCCGAGCTTGTTCTCGAGTTCCGCTTGAGTGTCAGCTTCGACGACGGCATCCGGCAAGGCCTTCGGCGGATGCAGGTTGTTGATGCGCTTGGCGTAGAACCCGTCAAAGAGGATCTTGAAGAAGACGATGTACGCCAGCCAAAACCGGGTGAAGAAGCCGAGAGGTGATTCGTTGGGATCCTGGTCGCTCACGGCCGGAGTTTTGGCCCGATCTCGCCCCCGATGGCCACTCTTTTTGGTGTGCCAGCACAAGCTGCGCGCGGGCGTCGCGGCTCCGTACCAGCAGCTGGTTCGCTCCCGGCCGTTTTCGCCTATTCTCGCCGGCGATGTCTAAGTCCCTCGCTGAAGTAGTCCGGGTCCTCGAGCGCCTAGCGCCCACGCGCTTCGCGGAAGACTGGGACAACGTGGGTCTGCTGGTCGAGCCGACCGACGCCCGCCCAGTGACCCAAGTGTTGTTCACCATCGATCTCACCGAGCCCGTGTTCGCCGAGGCGCTGTCTCTCGGTGCGGAGCTGATCGTGGCCTATCACCCGCCAATTTTTCGCGGTTTGAAGCGCCTGACTCAGCGCACACCCATCGAGCGTGTGGTGACTCAGGCGCTTGCAGAGAACATCGCGATCTACTCACCTCACACGGCGCTGGACGCCGCTCCCGGCGGAGTCAACGACTGGCTATGCGACGTGCTCGGTGCAGGTGAGCAGCGCCCCATCCAGCAGACCTTGGAGCTCGATCCAGAGCAGGCACTCAAGCTCGTGACCTTCATTCCGACTCAGCACGCTGAGGGGCTGCGCTTGGCGCTTGGCAGAGCGGGAGCCGGACACATCGGGAACTACTTCGAGTGCGCCTTCTCGAGCCCGGGGCACGGCAGCTTTCGTCCCGCGGAGGGAGCGAACCCGTACATCGGCACGCTGGGTGAGACCGAGACCGTCGAGGAGCTGCGGGTTGAAATGGTTTGCGCACGGAAGCACCTGGCGGTCGTCAGCGAAGCCTTGCGCCAGGCTCACCCTTACGAGGAACCGGCCTGGGAGGTGTACGCCCTGGAGCCTCGGCCGCGCCCGGGCAGCGGCATGGGGCGCCTGCACGAGCTGAGCAAGCCAGCGACGTTGGCTGAGCTGGTCAACCGAGTGAAGGTTGGGCTTGGCCTGGAACATATCCGTGTGGCAGCGAGCGCGGCGCATCGCGCCGGTCAGCCGATTTCCCGCGCGGCGGTGTGCGCCGGGGCGGGCGGTAGCCTGTTCGAGAAACTCTCCAGCGGTAGCCATGGTGGCCCGGAGCTATTCTTTACGGGAGAAATGCGCCATCACGACGTCCTGGCCCGGGTCGCCTCTGGCTCCAGCGTGATCCTCTGCGACCACACCAACACGGAGCGTGGCTACCTCCCACATCTGGCCCAACGCGTGCGTGAAACACTGCCAGATCTCGAGCTCGTCGTGTCGCAGCGCGATCGCGATCCTCTGGAAGTTGTCTGAGACGCCGCCATGCATCCGCTTGCTTATCTGGGGGTGAGATAGTGCCGCGCGGTAACGTAGGGCTGATGTCTGGCGCCTCGTGGCTCTTGCTCTCGGCGCTGACTGGCTGCGCTCCAGGTGCAAACGCGGACCCCCAAACCGCCGCAGCCAACCCGGCGGGCAACCCCGACGACCACGCTGGGCAAACGTCTGCCCCCTCACCCCCTACAAACGGGAAGGTGGCTGAAGCCGGCGTGGCAAGCTGGGACAGCGTCGAACCCAGAGCCGCCGACGCCAAGACCCTGGCGCGCGCCGAGGCTGACTGCAAGCGTCGTTCGGCGACGAGCAAGCCTGGTTCACAGGAGCTGCTGGCGTGCGTGTGGCTGGGCTCCGCAAAGCTCGCGAGCGGCGATCAACGCGAAGCGCTTGTACATTTCCGTGCGGCTTGTGACGCGGGGGAGGCGCTCGGGTGCGTCGGCGCGGGGAACGTGCTGATGCAAGGTGGCGCGGCGGTGACGGGCAAAGGCGTGTTGCGTGAGCCTGCCGCGGCGGAAACAGCCTGGAAAAGAGCGTGTGAACTCGGTGCGCGCAGCGGTTGTTGGCTACTGGCGCAAACCCTCGAGCGCGGAAAAGACTCGGATGGCGCCCTGGAGTACCGAAAAAAGGCTTGTGATCTCGGGGTCGTAGAGGCGTGCGCTGGTGGCGCCAAATAGACTGTCACGCGCGAGGTTGCGCGCCCCTACAGCATGCGCATGTTGCCGCGGATGTCTGACTCGAGCCCCGACAACAATCGCCCCGACGCCGAAGACAGCCCGCACGTGGAGCCAGAAGCTTCTGCTGCCGGAGACAACTCTCTGCCTGAAGATGACGCTGCGCCGGAAGATGACACTGCGCCTGAAGACAACAACGCTCGGGCAGATGCAGCGCCTGAGTCCAGCGCGGTCGACGACCTGACTCAAGGCCTGGGACTTATGTTCCGTGCGGCAAAGAAGGCCGTCATGGGCATCGACCCACAAAAGATCGAGACCATGGGCCGCGAAGCAGCGGCGCGCGCGACTCGGGAGGTTGAGCGCCTCGACAAGGATCGGGTGACTGAGCTCGGCAAGAAGGCGGCAGAGAACCTGCGGCCCGAGAAGATCGAGGCGTTCGCGGAAGACGCGGGCCGCGAGCTCGTGAATGTCGTCGAGCGCGTCGCCGATCGGGTGGAGCAAGTGCTCGGCGTGCGTGAACCAGGAGCAAAGGCCCAGTCCAACCCGCCAAGCGCGCCGCCCGCTGAGGAAGCCGCAGCGGCACCGCGCGATGCTTCACCAAGCGACGAGCCGCCAGCGCGAGTTCGGGTCGACGACTGACGCACGTTTGCGTTAGCGTCGATGGATGCAGGGATATTCGGGCGGAGGCTACGCGCCTCCGGGGCAAGGCCAAGGCTTCGTACCTCCGCAAGGTGGCGGAGGCGCAGGTCGACTGCAGCTCCACACCAGCTTCTTTCCGCTGATGTGGTTCCTGTTCTTCGTGAAGCCTACGGTGACCATCAACGGTCAGCCCCAGCAGAAACCGTGGGGAACCAACCACTTCGAGCTACCGGCGGGTGTGCACCACGTGCAGGTGCACTTCGCCAACCTGTTCGGGCCGGGTGGTATGGCGCAACGTCAGTTCCAGATCTGGCCCGGGCACACCACGAAGCTGAACTACTCCGCGCCCTTCCTGTTTGCCGCGCTCGCAGGCAGCATCAGCGAGGGAGGCACCGAGCCAATTGCTCAGCTGCCTCCCGGCCCGGGCTACTACTGACGTCCTACTTGGAGGCCGTCTTCTTGGCGGGCTCCTCAGGCTTCTTTTCTGCGGCGGGTGGCTTGAGTCCCTGGAGCGCCTCCTGCACTTCGGAGTTCGTCAGCGGGTCCTTGGCGGCTTCGGCGACGAGCGCTTCGCCTTCCTTTCCACCGACTCGCAGCATGGCTTTCGCCACGGAAACGACGGCGGCGATGATGTCATCGTCGGATGCTGTCGCGCGGTAGAGCGCGAAGAAGATCTTCAGGTCGCTGAACTGATCTGCGCTGGCCAATGTTTCGAGCGCCTTGGCGGCACGCTTGATGTCGTCTGGGGTGTCCGAAGGATCGTTCAGGTGATGGGCGAGGGGACCCGCCGCGCGCTGTTCCTTCATGGCGGCGAGGGCGTCAGCTAGCGGCCCGACCGGCGGCGGAAGCAGCACGTCGTCCAGGAAGTCGTACTCACGCTCGAGCGCCTGGAGCATGAAGTCCGCGCCGCTTCGCCGCTCGGCGAGCAGCTTGCGCGCGTCCTCGTAGAGCGCAGGAGGTGTGTCGGTGTTGCTTGCGAGATCGATCAGCACCTTGGTGACGCTGTCGTCCTGCATGCTGCCTAGCTTGGTGAGCAGGAAGCGCTGCGCAGGCACCATCTGGGGATCCTTGGTGGCGATCACCTCGCCGAGCTGCTCGGCCAGGGTGCGTTCGGGGGCGTTGCTCGGCACCGTGAAGTCGCCAGCCTGAACTTCGCAGCTCATCACAGGGCTGCCAAGATTCAGCGTGCCGGCTTTGGCGCCGCTCGCGCTGTCCACCAAGAGCACTTCACCCTTGGCGGTGCAGAAGGCGAAGCCGCCCTTTGCTGCCGCGCCGCCCAGGATGTCGGAATCGACCAGCTTGGCCCAGCGCAGCTCACCGTCCGATGCGCCGAAACCCATTGCCACGCGGAAGTACGTGGCAGCCATGCGGTCGTTTTCGAACTTGCCATCGCCAGTGGGCTTGGCGATCAAGCGGATGCGATCCGGTGCGCTGGCGCTGGGAGAGAGGACCTCTGCACCCGGCGCGAACCAGCGTGGAGTGCCTGGGAGGTCATGCTTTGGCAGCGCGGCGAGCGTGCCTCCGCCGCTGGCTGCCGCACCGATCTTCGGGTCGAAGCGCAACAGCTGCGACTCCCCAAAGTACAGCTCGCCACCGACGTTCTCCGCGTGGGTCACCTGCTGACGCATCAAGAGGCGCCCGCGCTCCGCACCGGTGGTGACGTCGATGGCCGAGACGTATTGATTTCCCCACGGAACGAACGCGATGCCGCCAACGATGGCGGGAGTGCCGATCTCTGGCTCCGGCTCGGCATCGAGGATCACGCTGCCGCCGCGCTTGACGACGACCAGCCGGCTCTGACCGCCGTTCAGCGCCCCCAGGGACGCGACGGTGTAGGTACCGTCGTCGCCAGCACCTCGCAGGCTGCGACCGCCGGACGAGATGGACCACAGTTTTTCACCGCTGCCTGCGTCGAGGGCGAACAGCTGATTGTCACCCGTGGCGACGACCACGTCTCCGCTGAGCTTTGGCCGCGCATCGACGCTGCCGGTGTACTTCCAGCTCTTGCCGCTCAGGGTGGTCGCGACCAAGCCGCCTTTGACCACACCCAAGGCGAGACCGGTTCCCTTCGGAATCGAAGCAGACGCGAGCTCACGCTGTACGCTGCTGATCGACTGGCCGCCGTCGTTTTGCCAGGTGGTATCAAAGGCGCCAGACAAGGCATTGGAACCGCTGCACGCGACCAGCAATGCGGCGCCACACACGAAACTTGAGAGCTTGCTGAGTTGCATGGTTCGCGGGCTCATTCGTCGTCGTCCTCATCTTCGTCGTCGTCGCTGGTCTTGCCTTTGCCGACGGCCTTCACTGCGGCGTCGAGAGCGGCTTTGACGCGCTTGCTCCAGTCTTTCGGCCAGCGCTCTGCGACGTCTGCCAGGTATTTGCCAGCCTCGGGAGTGCCGAGCTCGCGCAGCTTGCCGATGATGCCGATCTTGGCGTCGTCATTCAGGCTAGCTGGTGGGCGGAACAGCATCTGGTCGAGCCCGGAGGTCATGATGTCGAAGGGCACCTTGCCAACGCGCTTCAGGAAGTCCTTGCAGCCGTCTGCTTCGCAGAGCTGTCCGATGGAGACAGCTGCCTCGCCGACTCTGTGATCGAATGCCGCGAACAGATCCGGGAGCGCCTCTTTCGCACCCAGGGTGCCCAGGCCGCCAGCTGCGGTGCCGCGCACGACCGGATCGCGGCTACGCAGCCCACGGCGTAGCGCCTTCACGGCGTCAGGACCCTTGGTATGGAGCAACGCTTTGGCCGCCGCCTGGCGCACCGACTTGTCCCGATGGCGGACGTACGGCGCGATGGCTGCACTCGAAGTCGGGTCTTCCAGCTTGCTTGCGGTTTCGATCAGCGCCACCAAGAGCGGCGCGGTCGAGCCCTTCTTCAGTACGCTGTTCAGTGTGGGGACGATGGGCTTCGCGGCGGCTCCCGCCTGCTTGATGGTTTCCAGAGCCTTCGCGATCTCCTCACCATTCCCACTGAGGAGCTGCTTCTTTACGGCTTCGACGTCGAACTTGGCTGGCGCCGCGACAGCGGGCTGCGTAGCCGACAGCGCGAGCAGCGGTACCGCGGCGCCCAAGGTGAAGCGTAAGAGAGCCGGCGCCACCCGCTGGGCGACCGAGATTGAACGATTGTGCATCATGACTTCCCCCTGTTCCGGCTCCCGCCACAGCGGGTGGAAAGGACGGGTATGCTGTATCGCAGCGAGGGAGTCGCGCAAAGCCCGAACAACCTCTACCCTTTGGGCACCGCATGACCAAACCCATCGAAGACACTCGAGTTCTGGCGGAGAGCCTTCCACGTATTCGGTTGGAGGTGCTTGAGCGGGAATCCGGGGCACCGCCTGGCTTCCTAAGCTTGGTCCGGCGAAAGCTCATCGCTCACTATCCTGGTCACGGCGCGAGCCAACCCTTTCTGTACGACGAGGCCGATCGCCGCGCGCTAGATGCCGTGGTCATTGCTCCCCACTTCGTACATGCAGGGATTCGATACGTGTTCCTGCGTAGCGCCCTGCGTCCCCCTGCGTCGCTTCGAGACCCCCAGCGCGCACCCATCGAGGAGGTTGGCCCGAGTTGCGTTTGGGAGCTTCCGGCGGGGCTCGTTGAGCCCGAGGAGAAGGGGCAGGAGGGGCTGCGACGTGCCGCGTCGCGGGAACTCCTCGAGGAAACGGGTTTCGACTGCGAAGACACCCGCTTTGAGCAACTGGGCCCGGCCTGCTTTCCAACGCCAGCCGTGATTGCGGAACGCCTCTACTTTTTTCACGTGGTGGTGAGACCCGACGAGCAAGGTCAGCCTACTCTCGATGGCTCGCCACTGGAGGCCCACGCGGCGATCGTCCCCGTGCGCCTCACGACGGCGCTGGAGGCCTGCCGAGATGGACTGATCGAGGACGCCAAGACCGAGCTTGGTTTGCGACGCCTGGCGGAGCTCGAGCTCCTCGGCAAGCTGTGAGGTGAACACGTGAGACCGCGAGTCATCGTCGTTGCGAAGCGCTCTGCGTACACTCACTACGTCGAGGAGCAGCGAGACCGCCGCGTCGGCGAACTGGTGCAGAAGCAGGACCCCTCAGTGCGACGCTGGCGAGCTGCACACCAGGCTCACCAAAAGACGGTGAAAGCCGTGGAGCAGGAGCTCGAACGACTTGGGGCTAAGGCGCTCATCCTGCGCAAGTCCCACGCCGTTTTCGATGCTTCGAGCGTCGACTTGGTGGTCACCGTGGGCGGTGATGGCACACTTCTCGCTGCCTCGCATCACGTGTCGCGTGCGCCGATGCTGGCGGTGAACAGCTCACCCAAAGATAGCGTCGGGTTTTTCTGTGCGGTAAATCGTGCTGGCCTGCGTGAGGCCCTCGAGAAGGCGCTCGAGGGCAAGTTGCCAAGCGTGGAGCTGGCGCGCATGGAGGTCGAGGTGAACGGCAGCGTGCGTTCTCGGCGGGTGCTCAACGAGGCGCTGTGTTGTCACACTTCGCCGGCGCACACGTCGCGCTACATCGTGCGCTACGGGCGCATCAACGAGCAGCATCGCTCGAGCGGTTTCTGGATTGGACCGCCGGCGGGGTCCACCGCGGCGTTGCGCTCGGCTGGCGGGCGCATCTTGCCGCTCACCAGTCAGCAGCTGCAGTTCGTGGTGCGCGAGCCGTACGTGCCAGCCGGCGAGGAGTATCGCCTGAGCCGATTCCTTGTGGAATCAGGCAGGAGCGTGAAGGTACAGATCAAGATGCACGACGCCGCGCTCTACCTGGACGGCCCTCACCTCGAGTACCGCTTGCGCCTCGGCGACCAGGTGGTGTTCCGGCTCAGCAAGGAGCCGCTGACCTTGCTCGGCCTGAGCGCGCGTCGGCGCGCTGCGAGAGCGCAGCAGCGCCCCACAGCAGTGGAGTGAGCGGCCTGGGGTTGGGGGACGCCTGACCTCACCCCCAATCCCACTGGAATGAGCGTTACAGCGTTCAACGGGGGCGGATCCGAGTGGGGCTGTCAAAGAAATGCACCCCCCCTAGAAGGCCGAATTGTCGCTGAGTGCGGAGGGTTAGGCCCGAAGCTTGCTTATTGGCCCGTGGGCCGGTCTTGCGTTGGCGGGCTTCCCGAATATGTTGAGCCCCCCCGCCATGGCTACAGCTCGCTCCCTCGTTATTGTTGAGTCTCCCGCAAAGGCGCGAACTATCGCGGGTTTTCTCGGCGATGGGTTCGTCGTCGAGTCCTCGATCGGCCACATCCGTGATCTGCCGAAGCGCGCGAGCGACATCCCGGCGCAATATAAGAAGTCAGCGTGGGCGCGACTTGGAGTCGACGTCGAGAACGACTTCCAGCCGCTCTACATCGTCGACCCGGACAAGAAGAGCCACATCCAGAAGCTCAAGGATCTCTTGAAGGGTGCGGACGAACTCTTCCTCGCAACCGACGAAGATCGCGAGGGAGAGAGTATCGCGTGGCACTTGCTCGAGGTGCTGAAGCCGAAGGTGCCCGTGAAGCGCATGGTGTTTCACGAGATCACCCGGCGCGCGATCCAGGAAGCCATCGATCACCCGCGTGAGCTGGATCGGCGCTTGGTGGATGCGCAAGAGGCTCGCCGCATCCTCGATCGCCTCTACGGCTACGAAGTCTCGCCGGTGCTCTGGAAGAAGGTGATGCCGAAGCTCTCCGCGGGTCGCGTGCAGAGCGTCGCCACACGCATCATCGTGGCCCGCGAGCAGGAGCGCATGGCGTTCCGGTCGGCGCAGTACTGGGGCATCGACGGCACCTTCAGCACCAAGAACGCCAAGAGTGAACCAGGTGGTGGCAAGTTCGAGGCCAGCCTGCTCGAGGTCGATGGCAAGCGCGTCGTCCAAGGCAAAGACTTCGACGACCTCGGCAAGCTGAAGAAGGACGACCTGCTGCTGCTCAAGGAAGCGGAAGCCAAGGCCCTGGTCGAGGCGCTTGAAGACGCCCCATCCAAGGTGCTCTCGGTCGAGCGTAAGCCCAACCGACGCAGCCCTGCGGCGCCGTTCATGACCAGCACGCTGCAGCAGGAAGCGGGACGCAAGCTGCGCTTTACTTCCGCGCGGACAATGCGCGCGGCGCAGCGACTCTACGAGAACGGCTTCATCACCTACATGCGTACGGACAGCACCACGCTGTCGTCGTCGGCTATCAACTCGGCGCGCACGCAGATCGAGAAGATGTACGGCAAGGACTACCTGCCGAGCTCACCCCGCGTTTACAAGAACAAGGTCAAGAACGCTCAAGAGGCGCACGAAGCGATCCGCCCGGCGGGTGACGTCTTCAAGCTGCCCGAGCACGTGGCGCGCGAAGTCGACAGCGACGAAGCCAAGCTGTACGAGCTGATCTGGAAGCGTACGATCGCCTCGCAGATGGCTGATTCTCGCGGTGAAAGCATCTCCGTGCGGATCAACGCTAAGGCGAAGGATGGTCGCGACGCGCTGTTCAACGTCAGCGGCAACACGATCATCTTCCCAGGCTTCCTGCGGGCTTACGTCGAGGGTACGGACGACCCCGCCGCGGAGCTCGGCGACAAGGAGAAGCACCTCCCCGCGATGAAGGAAGGCGATGGCCTCGACAGCCTGTCCTTCGTGACTCAGGGCCACGAGACGCAGCCTCCCGCGCGCTACACGGAAGCTTCCCTGGTGCGCAAGCTCGAGGAGCTCGGCGTCGGTCGCCCGTCGACCTACGCGTCGATCATCAGCACCATCCAGGCGCGCGGCTACGTGTGGAAGAAGGGCAGCGCCCTCGTGCCTTCGTTCACCGCGTTCGCCGTGATCGGGCTCTTGGAGCAGCACTTCGGCGACTTGGTGGACTACGCCTTTACCGCGCGGATGGAGGACGAGCTCGACTCGATCGCGAACGGCGACGAGCTAGTTGTGCCGTGGCTCAAGCGCTTCTACTTCGGTCAGAAGCCGCAAAACGACGGGCCCGACGATGGCGGCGCCTCGGGGCTCGATCTCGGACTGCGCTCGCTGGTCGCCGATCAGCTTGGCGAAATCGACGCGCGCGCCATCAACTCGCTGCCTATCGGCAAAGACGAAGAGGGGCGTGAGATCGTGGTGCGCGTAGGCCGCTACGGCGCGTACCTGCAGCGCGATGAAGATCGCGCGAGCCTGCCGGAAGACATGGCTCCCGACGAGCTGACCCTGGAGAAGGCCAGCGAGATGCTCAACGCGCCGAGTGGCGATCGTGAGCTGGGCAACGATCCCGAGAGCGGTTTGCCCGTCTTCGTGCGCGCCGGTCGCTTCGGCACCTACGTGCAGCTCGGAGAAGCCGGTGAAGGCAAGGAGCGCCCCAAGACCGGCAGCATCCTCAAGAGCATGGATCCGGCGACGATGACGCTGGAGGACGCGCTCAAGGTGCTGAGCCTGCCCCGCGAAGTGGGCGTGGGCCCCGACGACAAGGTGATCACCGCGCAGCTCGGTAAGTTCGGCCCGTATTTGCGTATGGGAACGGACAGCCGCAGCCTGGAGACGGAGGAGCAAGTCTTCACCATCACCCAGGAGGAGGCGCTGAAGGTGTTCGCTCAGCCGCGCCAGCGTGGTCGTCGCGCGGCGCCCCCGCCGCTCAAGGAGCTCGGCAACGACCCCGTCAGTGGTGGCGCGATCACGCTACGCGAAGGTCGCTTTGGTCCCTACGTCACCGACGGCGAGACCAACGCCAGCCTGCGCAAGGACGACGACCCGAACACCATCACGCCCGAGCGCGCTCACGAGCTGCTCGCTGACCGTCGCTCCAAGGGACCGTCGAAGAAGAAGGCGAAGAAGAAGACCGCCAAGAAGGCGAGCAAGAAGACGGCGAAGAAGGCCAGCTCCAAGGCCGCCAGCGACACGCCTGCCAAGAAGGTCACCAAGAAGAAGGCGACCAAGAAGGCCAGCAAGAAGACGGCGAAGAAGGCTAGCAAGAAGACCGCCAGCAAGTCAGAGGCTGGCGACGGCGAGTCGCAGGCCAAGTCCAGCGCCAAGCCGGTCAAGAAGGCGCCGAGCAGCGACAGCGGCTCCGCCGATTTGGTGGGGTGAGAGAGGATAGTCGATTCCTCGAGGAATCGACTGTTCAGGGCAGCGTGAGGGCGTAGGTCACGAGTTCCTGCTCGTCTTCGCTCACCGGCTCGAACCCCACCACGCGTCGCTCGTCCACTCTCCAGCGCCGCCCGACGCCGTCACCAGCCTCTGCTTCAGCTGGCGATTCAGGTCTTGGTGCGTGCTTTGCGTGGAAGCTGAGTTCACGCCAGAATATGCCCTGTTCGGTGCACTTCGGTTCGGCGCTCGGCGACGTCCATGTGACAACTCGAGCACTTCTCCAGAGTCGGCGTTGACGAGCAGGTACTGTCGGAAAAATACTCGCGCCCACCAGCGTCATGCTACCTGCGAGCGCGGATGCCGTGCGCCCTCGTCGATTGCGCAGACCAGCGTGGGGTTCTTGTCGAAACCCGGAGCGCCTCGATTCCGTGAGGATTAGCGGCTTGGTGGCTTCCGCGCTCGAGGCTGGCGCGATGGTCTGTGGAGGCTCGCCGACGGAGCCTGAGGTTGAGGGAATCGTAGGCGGCTGTAGGGCGCTACGTCTTGCGCTTCGCTCGTGCACGCAACGGCGAGCGCCAGCGCGATGTAGGGGATAATGCGCCTGCCGTTGCCTCACGGTGTGCTGGGTCCAGCTAGTTGTTGCCCGAAGCGCGCGTTACGACAGGCTGTTGAGCTTGCGCGCTGCGCCCGGTGAAGGGCGATGCGATTCGCGTCTAGAAACATCGGCTGGTCTTCGAACAGCAGGAGTTAAGCCGGCTCGGCGGTGCCTCGTCGATTGCGCGTCAGTGGTTCAGGCCTGGGTTATTCTGCGGGCAGCGGCACTCCCTGACGGTGAATCATTGCCGAACGGAAGCAATTGGCCGCGACACTCCATTGCCGAGAACAGCCGTAGCGCACGCCGTGTTGCAAAGTCAGGCTGCCAGAGTTCCGTGCCGCCCTCGCTCTGGACCTCGAGTAGTTCGGGGCCGAACAGTTCGATCCCTAGCGCAAAATGGATTGGATCTCGACTCGCTCGAGATCGACCCGATGCTTGGGAATGCGGAGTTCAGCGCTGGTGACCGCGTGGCCGAACCTTTGTCGGTATGCGAACAGCAGCTGGCGTGCTCGGTCCAGCGGAGCGCTTTTTCTCCGGAGCGCAGGAAAATACTCAACGGTCTCCTCATCTCCTGTTCGTCCTCGGTTCAGCGCCCATAGTCCGTCGCAATCTCGGGCGGGCGACCATCGTGCCTCGCGGAAGTGTGTTGGGGAGGGCTTGCGCGGCAACGTTCGGTGATAGCCTCGAGGACCTCGAATTCAGTCGCTCAGGGCGTGTCACTCAATGAAGGCGTCGCGCTTCGACACATAGAGCATGCCGTCAGAAAAGCTCCGCGCCGCCTCCGGCGCAGGTTGGGCTAGTCTGGGCCATCCAGGTACGGTGCACGCTCCCGGTTGCGGTCGAGATCGCTTGGAGCTCATCGAACCCCAGGCGCAAATAAGGGAACCGGTGCCGAACAGCCGATCGAACTCCCGCTTCAAATGCTCGGTCGCCCAGAAGGAAACCACCACGCTCTCGCAGGAAACGCGCACTGGATGCTTTAGCATCTGCTGCGGAGTACCAAGAGGCTGCGCGGGGCAGGCTGAGCTGATGCTGAACTTAGGCGTGTCGAGTTCGAACTCGTCGAGCACGCTCGTCCGGTTGCGCTGGCGGCTGCTGGGTGGACATGCGACACGCGTGGTCCGGGACGCTCACCTTGCGGTGATCAGCGACACGACAGCTAGCAAAAGGCTCACACGCTGCAGCACGCTCGGTTGACCCTCCGCGCCAAAGCTCCTTGGGCTACTCAAGCGGTAAAGCCACGAGTTGTTGCGTGTCGGCGCTTCGCTCGCGCAAGCTTACGAGCTGGCGATTGCTACCAACAGAGTGTTTCCTCGGTCTCCTCCGTAGGCGATCTGGAGTCGGGTTGCGGAACGCACCGCGATCCGCGAGCGTTCGCGCGGCATTGCACTGAGTCGGCACGAGAGGCCGTCACGCACCACGCGCGGCTCTGCGCAACTACGGGTCACCAACTTCGTTGCGATGCGCGTTCGGTGATGAAGGCTCCCCAGACTTCTTCCATTCTGTCCGTCGGCTGCCAATGAGCTTTGTCGCCGAAGCAATGGCGGGATCGAGATCGTGATCATTTCCATCTCTTGCAGATCGACGAAGCGGTGCCCGTGCCGTGCCCACTGTGTCCGAGGCCCACAACGCAAAGGTTCAGGCTGGTTCTGTCATTGCAAATCAGCATAGCGCGCCCGGCGGAGAAGCGCCGCCGTGCGCGCTGCGTGGCGCGCGGCGACCACAGGCTACGTCGTGGCTGTTTCAAGATCGCAGTTCGCGCAACGGCTCTCGTCGTAAGGCGCCCTTGGCGCAAGCTGCTGCATTGCCCGAGGGTGCGGACTTTGCGGCGCGTGCGCCCCGTCCACGCTTCATACGTCTCAGTCGCCCGAAGTCGATTTCACGGTTGCGCATGACTCAAACGCCTGGGTAACCGATCGGGAGATTTTCGCAGGATGGCGCCGGTCTCCAGATCGGCGACATCAAACACCCAGAAGAGACCAAAGTTTGGCGGCACAGCGATTTGCTACCGACGAGCGCGATGGCCGGTCTCTGAGATTGGAGGTACACGTCCCGTCGATGGCACTCCACCAAAGGAATCCCGCGTCCCGGTGCGCGCTGCGCACGATAGCGCGGGTGCTCTCAAAGGCGACAACAACGGCACGGTAGGACTCTTGGTTCCCAGCGCGGCGAGCACTGTCGGGCGCCACAAGCTGGCGACATGAGCGACCATTGCCGTCGCCTGATTCCTCGAGGATCGCCAGGAGGTCGCCACAGCACCACCTCCGCCCGTCTGACTCGGCATTGCGCGCTCGGCGAGCTGTAGCCATACAGCGCAGAAGGTGGTTGCCCGCGTGTGAGGCGTCGATGATGGTGACGTGGTGGTGAATCTCAGCAAGCCGACGTCACCGTGGCGGTAGACCAAGATGAGAGGGCCGTCGCGCTCGTAGAACTCAGTTGGGACGTTCACCGGAGCTTTCAGCAGGCGCGTGGCGCTGCACGCGCCGGTGGTCGACTTCCACAGCTCGGCCTGTTCGGGGCCGAGGCGCCTCACGACGAGCTTGGGGTCGAAGTTTAGACTGGAAGTTCCGGCAAAGGCGTCCGTTGGGTCTAGCCACACCTTATCGCCGCCGGGAAACCAGCGCAGAGTGACCGGCGTGGAGCCGTTCACCTCGATGCGAACGGAGGGAGGGAGCTGGCACACGCCTTGGTCACACGCCGGCGGCTGCTTCTCGGACGCGACGCGTCTGGCAGAGGCGAGGCCTTGCCGCCACTCGTAGTGGTCGTCACCCTCGGCGATACCGCTTTCGCTGCACGAAGGCTGTGGTTCGTTGCTGAGCCAGAGGTCCCGATTCAGAGTTTTGCCGCTACTGAGGTCCACTACATGGAACTCTTGGAAGTAGTGCTCCCAGACAAAGGGGAACCTTCGCCCAAGGAGCAGCGCGATAGTGCGCCCTCCGCTGCGTGTCACACACTCCAACACCAGGTTGCTAGCTTGGAAGCCAATCTGACGCGGTTCGGGGAGCTTGAGGTGCCTGAACGCTGGCGTGCGCTGAGCGAACAACGACAGCAACGCGGGGCCGCGCTGCTGGGACGCTGGATCATCATCCGTCGCGCGCGGCTCGCGCTGCATGAAGGCATACGGATCTGGCGAGAGTCGTTGTGTGGCGCGTGCGATGCTTGGCGCCTTTGACAGCGAGGGCATCGGCTGACTCGCAGAGTGCCGTGCTGGAACGGTTCCTGCGCCGCAGCCACAAACAAAGCTCAAGCCAAACACCAACAGCAAGCGCACCCCGGCTTGGACCCGCTGCTCCTCACCCCCTTGGGCCCCAAACTCTGGGTTTATTGCGTAGGATGACCGGATGGAAGCCGCGCCGTCCAACCCGAGAGCGCGAGGTCGTCAGCTTCGGCGTGCGCTGGCGCTGACGTGTTTGATCATCGCAGGCGAGGCGGTGTTCAGCTTGCCGTTTCATCTGGCCCGCTTCTTTCGTCCGACGGTGCTCGCGGTGCTGGGCTTGACGAATACCGAGCTCGGTGAAGCACAGGCGGTGTACGGCGTGCTGGCGATGCTCGCTTATTTCCCCGGGGGACCGCTCGCGGACCGCTTCTCCGCCAACAAGCTCTTGGCCGTGGCGCTCTGGATGACGGGGCTCGGCGGCTTCTACTTCGCGACCTTCCCGAGCTATCGCGGCATGGCGTGGCTCTTCGGCTACTGGGGCGTCACCACGATCTTGTTGTTCTGGGCAGCCTTGATCCGCGCCACGCGGGATTGGGGGGGAGAGGACAAGCAGGGCCGCGCCTATGGCATCCTGGATGGTGGCCGGGGCTTGTTTGCTGCGTTGCTCGCCAGCGCCGCGGCGCTGCTCTTCCAGCTGGTGTTCCCCGCGGATGAAGCCAGTGTGACCCCAGAGCAACGGGCGGCGGCGCTGCGCAGCGTGATCTACGTCTACACCCTGGTGACTCTGCTTGCGGGCGCGCTTGCCTGGCTGTTCGCGCCGCGTGCCGAGCAAGCGGTGCAAGCACCGCGAAACGGCGCGAGCCTGGAGTTGATCCGTGAGGTAATACGCCTGCCCCAGGTGTGGCTCCAGGCGCTGATCGTCGTGGCTGCCTACGTCGCCTACAAGGGTTTCGACAACTACTCGCTGTACGCTCATGAGGTGTACGGCATGGGAGAAGTGGAGGTGAGCCGCTTCACCGCAAGCATGCAGTGGGTGCGGCCAGTAGCGGCGATCGGAGCTGGATTCCTCGCGGATAAGCTGCGCGGGTCGTGGGTGATCTTGCTCTGCTTCGCGCTCTTGCTCGCGGCGGATCTGTACTTTGCGCTGTCGGTGCCCGGACCGCGCTGGATTCTGTATGGCAATGTGCTCGTGACGTGCGCGGCGATGTTTGGCTTGCGAGGCGTGTATTTCGCGGTGTTTGCCGAGGCGCAGGTGCCTTGGCGGGCGACCGGCACCGCGGTCGGTGTCGTGTCGGTGATCGGCTACACACCGGACATCTTCGTGGCCTGGGTCGCGGGTTTGCTCCTGGATGGCGCGCCGGGGCTCGCCGGGCATCAACGCTTCTTTTGGTTCCTCGCCAGTTTTTCGCTGGTCGGCGTGCTGGCGACGCTGGCCTTCATGAAGCTTGGCCAGGATCGAGTGGCGTAGCGCGCTCGGTGCTACCATCGGCGCGTATGAGCGGACGCGTCGTCGAGATGGTGTGGACGTGCTCGAGTTGCCGACGGGAAAATCTCGGGCGGCACATGGTCTGTCAAACCTGCGGCAGCCCCAAGGAGGAACACGAGGAGTATCGGATGCCGGGAACGCCGGCTCAGCTACCGAGTGTCACCGACCCTCGACTGCTTCAGATCGCGCATGGCGGCGCAAATTGGCGCTGTCGCTACTGTGGGAGCAATCAGCGCGCCGCGGACGGTGACTGCGCAAACTGTGGCGGTGATCGCGCACGCCATCAGCAGGCGAACTGGCAGGGGGCGGCGAGGCCAGCTACCGCTAGTACCGTGGGGAAAAGCGGTGGGAAAGGACTGATCGCCTTGGCGCTGGTGGCAGTGCCCGTGGTGCTGGCGCTCGTGGTGTGTGGCGCCTTGATGACCAGCCGGCCCAGCGTGCAAGCTGTACAAGCGCCGGAGTTTCACACCGAGTACGGCACCATCGCGAGCGCGAACTGGAGCCAGGCGGTGTACGTCGAGCGATATCAGATCGTGGAACGCGAGGGCTTTGAAGATGCAAAGCCGAAGTCTGCGACGGATGTGCGCTCCTTGGGGGAGCGCCAGCATCACGTCGACAAGGTCGCCGATGGCTTCGACACGCAGACCTACACTGAAGAGGAGCCAAACGGCTTTCGTACGGAAACCTACACCGAGCAAGAGCGGTGCGGGCAAGACTGCACGCCACTACCCAAGAGCTGCCGCGAGGTGTGCACGCCCCAGGGCAACGGCTTCGCAAAGTGCGACCAGGTTTGCACTGGCGGTGGCGAGACGTGCAGCCCCAAGTACTGCATGGTGACCAAGACGCGCCAGGTGCCTCAGACGCACCTGGTGACGAAGACGCGCCAGGTACCGAAGTTCAAAGACGTGCCGGTCATGGCGGCGTACTTCAAGTGGAAGCAGTGGGCGTGGGAGCCAGCGCGCACTCTCGAGGAGAAGGGCAGCGACTTTGCTCCGCGGTGGCCGAGCGAAGAGCAGATCAAGCTCGGAGAAGGCCTCGCGAAGGACGAAAAGGAACGCAAGTCTGAGCGCGCGTCGTACAGCGTGCTGTACCGCACGGCAACGGGTAAGGAGTACACCTATCGGCCCAGGGACCTGGCCGAGTTCACCCGCTGCAAGGATACATACCTGGCGCTCAAGGTGGGGCAATACTCTTCGCCCGAGGCATTGGGCGTCCCGATCGCCGGGAAGCCCCCCGCCGCAAGCAGCGCCAGCCCGCAACAATGAGCGGACAGCACGCTGATTTGCTGCCGGGCTTTGCGCTGGCTCGAGATTCGCATTAAGCGTCCTTCAAATGACTGTGCGTTGGACCCCTCTGTTTGCTCTCGCGTTCGTCAGCGTAGGCGCTGCCTACGGCTGCAACTCCAAGCCGGCTCAGGACCCTGATGCGGCTCACCCGGTGCCCACGACCGACGTCACCGCGCCGAGCGCGACTGCCAGCGCAACGGAGGAACCCGTTGCGACCGCCGAGCCGACCAGCGAACCACCGGAGGACGCCACCGCTCCGGCGGACGGCTTCACGCAGTGCCCCCCTCGCGAGGCCGACGCCGGTCCGGTGATGTGTACCAAGGAGTACATGCCCGTGTGCGGACTCGTGGACACCGGAGTGCGCTGCATCACCACGCCCTGTCCCTCGGCGATCAAGAAGACATTCGGCAACAAGTGCGAAGCGTGCGGCGCCGAGAAGGTGATTGGCTACACCAAGGGAGCCTGCGAGCCCCAGGAGAAGACCGATCACTGTATTGCCGCGGGGAATTGCCCAAAGAAGTAGTCGCGGCGGACCGCGGTCTCAAACCGAGCGCAGCGGGCTAGGCAAGCGCAGCACCCGCGCGCCCCGAGGCGGCGGGTCGAAGGGTGGCAGCGCGAGCACGAGGCGCTCGATGCTGGCGAGCAGGTCCCGCAGCGCTGCTTCGGTGTGCAGCTCCGACCAGTTCGCTTCCTCGGCGAGCGCGACCCAGTAGATGCCGTTGATGCGTCGGCCGAGCAGTGCACCCCCGGCGTCCGACGGAACATGGAAGCGATCCGCGTGGCGATCTTGCTGAGTCACTAGCTCCATCAACGCCGCCGCCGTCAGCGCCCGTGGGAGGGTCTCGAGTCCGATCTCGCTGCGAGTTCGCTCCACGCGCGTCGTGAGTTCTCGCATCCGCTGCCGGCTGCTGACATTGGCGCGTTGTAGCGCCGCGGTGAGCTGAGCCGTGACCTCGTCCTCATCCAGGGCCACCAGCGCCACGAGGCTCAGGGAAAGCTCAGCACAGGTGCGAGACGTAGCGAGTGCGTCGAGCAGCAGATCGCGGTCCAACCCGCCACCTAGGCCGCTCTGCGACCAAATCATCGGAGACTGTTCATCGACGACCAGCGCCAGGGTTGCGCCGCTGCGGCTCCGCAGCGTGTCGAGCACTTGCTCGAGGCGACGGTCAGGCGGAGCGTGACGTTGTGGAGCCTCCTCCAGCTCCACGCCAGCAAGGGTCTCCGCGAACGTGTTGAGCAAGGCAACCAGGCGCTCCTGAAGCGTTTCTGGTTCGGGGGGAGGAGCGTCAAACACCGCCACCACTCGCTCGGAGTTGCCGAGATTGACCCAAACCAAGCGTGGATCCTCCGGATCGAGCCCGCCGATCTCCAAGCGCGCGTCGACCGCGCCCAGCTGGGCGCAGACAACTTCCAACAAACGTAGGGCGGCGCGCGACATCGGTTCAGTCTAACCGGTCTCGCGCCGCTTTCGAAGTTTGCTCAGTTGCGGCGGCGCCGGCGCAGAATGACCGCGCCTAGTCCCAGCAGCCCCGCGAGCATGCCATTGGGGACGCCGTCGCTGGGGGAGCCGGGTACGCTGCAGCTGCAACTGTCGTCGTCGGGCACCTTGAAGCGCGGAGCCGGATCGACTCCACCGTCCCCGACGAATCCTCCCGCTCCACCGAAGCTGTTGCCTGCACTACCGGCATTCCCCGCGGAACCACCGGTTGCTGCTCCACCAGCTCCACCGGTTGCTGCGCCGCCGGTTCCGCCGGTCGCTGCGCCGCCAGCTCCACCGGTTGCTGCGCCGCCAGCTCCACCGGTTGCTGCGCCGCCGGTTCCACCGGTTGCTGCGCCGCCGGTTCCACCGGTTGCTGCGCCGCCGGCTCCACCGGTTGCTGCTCCACCAGCTCCGCCAGTCGCTGCGCCGCCGGTTCCGCCGGTTGCTGCGCCGCCGGTTCCACCGGTTGCTGCGCCGCCGGTTCCACCGGTTGCTGCGCCGCCGGTTCCACCGGTTGCTGCGCCGCCGGTTCCACCGGTTGCTACGCCGCCGGTTCCGCCGCTGGTGCCTGCGCTGCCGCCATTCCCTGCGGAACCACCAGTGCTCGTTCCGGCGCTCCCGCCGCTGCCCGAAGCGCCAGAGGTTCCGCCGGTTCCGGTTCCTCCGGTTCCGGTTGCTCCAGTTCCTCCGGTTCCGCTCGAGCCTCCGACAGCCCCGGTTCCTCCGGTTGCCCCAGTGCCAACCGTTCCACCAGTGCCCGTGGTGGCGCCGGTTCCGCCAGTTCCTCCGGTTCCACCGGTCGCGCCGGTTCCAACGGTTCCACCAGTTCCGGTGGTGGCTCCGCTTCCGCCGGTTCCGCCGGTCGCGCCGGTTCCAACGGTTCCACCAGTTCCGGTGGTGGCTCCGCTTCCTCCGGTTCCGCCAGTCGCGCCGGTTCCAACGGTTCCACCAGTTCCGGTGGTGGCTCCGCTTCCTCCGGTTCCACCGGTCGCGCCGGTTCCAACGGTTCCACCAGTTCCGGTGGTGGCTCCGCTTCCTCCGGTTCCACCGGTCGCGCCGGTTCCAACGGTTCCACCAGTTCCGGTGGTGGCTCCGCTTCCTCCGGTTCCACCGGTCGCGCCGGTTCCGACGCTCCCACCAGTTCCGGTCGTGGCGCCGGTTCCGCCGGTTCCGCTGGTCGCCCCGGTTCCACCGGTGCTGCTGGCGCCGGTTCCACCGGTGCTGCTGGCGCCGGTGCCTCCCGTTCCGCCCGTCGCGGCGCTCCCAGCACTGCCTCCGGTCGCGCCGGTTCCACCGGTCCCACCGGTCCCACCAGTGCCGCCAGCTGCGTCGGTGCCTGCGTCAGACACGGGGCACGCGTAGGCTTGGCGCAGTGTCACGGTGCTGGTGTCGACGAGCATGAACGCGTCGTTGCAAGCGACGTTGGTCTGATCGGGTGAGTCGCCGTTCTCTGCCTGCAATTGGATCTGGGTCGCCGTGTTGGTGCAGTCGCTGCCGTTCTCGTAGCGCGCGTCCAGGATCAGGTTATCCGCGGTGTCGAAGAAGTAGATGTCATCCGGGCCGCTCTGAAGCAGGTCGGTTCCGATTGAGCCAGAGGTTGCTGCGGTGACGTCGCAGAGACTGCTACTCGTTGCGATGCCGTCCTTGCCGCAGATCACCAAGTAATCGTCGTTGGGAATGGTCATGGCCGAGACGTCGACGACCCACACCGACGCGCAGCTGTTGCCGCCGTTGACGTGCTGCACCTTCCCCAGGCCGCACTCACCGAACGTTGTCGCCGTCGAGCCCGAGTCCCTGATGACGTGCAGCTCCACGAAGTTGCCGGTGTCGGCCCCCGGCTCGTCGTAGTTCACCTTCGTCAATTCCACGCGGCAAGTCGTGCCGCTGCCGACGCTGATCGCGGCCTGCTCGGCGCTACCCACCGACTCCCCCGGCGCGGATGGATCGCTACCGCACGCGGCAAAGCCGATGATGGTGAATGGGAGCACACTCGCGAGCGCAGTCGCCCGAGCACGGTTTTTGAGCATAGCCATGAGAGTCGCCGAGTTTAGCTGCCGCGGTCAACGGCGCACGGAGACGCGAGCAGAATGTCGTTCATGTGTCTGCGGATGGAGCGCTGTTGTTTCCAAACGCGTGGTTTCCAACGGCGTGAAGCAGACCCCGCCTAAACCGCGCGGCCTCCACCATTTGGCGGACCTATTCAGTCCAAGCGCCGTCCAAGCGTCGTCCTTCCAAAGCGCCTGCCCACTGCCACGTTGGGGCCGTTATTGCAGGCTTTGGAGATCGCGATGTGGCGATGTTGCCATTGCTCCGGTTGCTCGTCGGTTGGCTGGCCGAATACGCGCGGAACCGCAGATTCCTTCCCTGCTTGTTCGAACGTGCCTCGAGCGCGGCGTGGGCAGATGTGGGAGTTTTTTTGCGTGTGGTTTCAACTCTGATTCGGAAGATCGGTGCGGCGCTCTTCCGGCAGCGCTCCTGGACAAGGATTCGCACACCTCCGATGCGCGCCTGAACACGGCTCGTTCTGGAGGCTGACGTTGCGCTTTCTTGTGCGCTGGCTGGCCTGGCTGCCTCGAGCTTGAAAGCGTGACTGGTGATCTCCGGAAAACACGCAGGTTTTCTTTGTGATCCCGGACACATCCCTTTCGCCGGTTGTGGTTGGTTCCTCACCCCCCCATCCTCGGGAGGCTAGTGATGCTTGGGCCGTAAGCTCTGGAGCGCGGCCTGCGTTGGGGAAGAAGATGCAGAAACTCGAAGCGTGCAGTGAGTGTGGTGGTTTCAGGCCAACCGATGGGGCGTGCCCGCATTGCGCTGCGTGGCCCGGGACAATGGAGCCGAGCCGGGTTGCTGGCGCCGCGCGCTCCCACGGGCGGCTCGCACCGCGATTGCTCCAGCTGGCAATTGGCAGCAGCCTGGCGATGACGCTGATGGCTTGCTACGGGGCGCCTCACGCCTACATGCCAGAGCCCACAGACCCGAGTGGCGACCAGGACGGTGATGGTTTTCCCATGCGGGAAGACTGCGACGACAGCTCGCCGAGCATTCACCCCGGCGCCGCTGACGAAGTTGGCGACGGCATCGACTCGGACTGCGACGGGACTGACGGTCCAAAGGCGAAAGAGTTCGCCGAGCCGCCTCCCGAGGACAAGCCGCCGCTCGAGGTCGCCACGCCACCCGAAGACGGTGCGACTCCTGAAGACGGTGTGACTCCTGAAGATTGACGGCCGAACGAGCTAGCGCTGTGGTCGACGCGTGATCTGAACCAAGCCCTCAGGCGTTGCTTGTGGGGGTGAGGGAGCGTCGAAGGGCTCCATCACGAGTTCAAAGGAGCCGTTGTCGAACGGCAGCCCCGTGGCGGCGCTGGTGGATACCAGGCGCTCTCGCAAGCCGCGCTTGGCCAATGTTTTCGCGCGGAAGTGACAGTAGGGGTTGTTGCCCGGCTTGCCCAGGATGGAGTGGGCCGTGAACGAGCAACCGCCGAGGCACGTCTCCGCGAAGGCGCACTCGCGGCAGAACCCCCACAAGGCCTCCACACCGCGCTCCCTGGTGAAGCCGAGCTCGGGTGCATCGTTCCAGATCTCGTCGAGCTTGGAGCGCTTCAAGTTTCCGCCGACGTAGTGTGCCGTCTGGAGTGATGGGCAGCCCTTCACCGCTCCGTCGGACTCGATCCCGAGCACGAAGCGCCCCGCCTGGCAGCCCGCCCAGTGGTCCGTGCCGCCCAGTGTTGGAGAGCGCAGCAGCGCCTCTTCCTGACCGAAATAGCCCAAGTTGTTACCCGGGAGGAGCGTGATGCCTCGCTCGAAACCCCGCCGCTTGAGCTCTGCGATGCGCGGCAAGAGTTCGATCAGCATCCACGGCTGCAAGATCAGCTCGGTGCGATCCGCGGCGCGGCCAAGGGGCGCAGTCAGCTGCAGCTGCCAGGCGACGATGCCGCAGTCCACCAAGTGATCGAATAGCGGCTCGAGGTCAGCTTGATTCAAGCGGTTGATGTTGGTGTTCGCCGTGATGCGGATCCCCGCATCCTTGCAGGCCGCTAGGGCGCGTGTCGCGAGATCGAAACTGCCCTTGAGGTTACGCATGCGATCGTGGGTTTCACGCAGGCCATCGATGCTCACGCTCACCTGAAGCAGCCCAGCATCACGCATCCGTGCGGCAAGAGCGCTATCGACGCCGCGCCCGCCGGTGGTCATGGTCGGGTGGATACCCGCGCGCGACAAGGCCTGCACGATGTCCAGGAAGCCTGAGTGGAGATAGGCCTCGCCACCGATCAGCACCACTTCACGCGCGCCCATCTGAGCCAGCTGGTCGACGACCTCGAGCGCTTGCGCCGTCGTGAGCTCGTCGGGTCGCGCGGCGCTCGCGCGGGAACCACAGTGCGTGCACGCGTGGTCGCAGCGCAGCGTCAGCTCCCACACGACATACGCCGGAAAGAAGTCTCTTGAGAGCACGTTCAGGCGCCGTCGACTCATGGCTTGCTCAGTATCGGCGATCTGACGTTGAACTTACACCACTGCTCGCGTTGAGTCTTGATTGCGCAGCTTCGGAATACCCACTCACTGCCGTTGCTTTTGAGACCACAGCGCGCGAATCGCGCAGGAAACAAGCCAAATGACGTAATGTCATTTATCCGGAGGGAAATGAAAAAGATGCGCCAGATTGACAAGCAGAACAGGTTGCGAAGTGGGTTGGTGTTGGCAGTTGGGGTCACCGTGATTGCATGGACCGGGCAAGCGCTGGCTGCGCCCAACGACGCTGGGGCCAGCGAAGCAACCCAACAGGACAGGATCGGGGACCATGCATTGTTCATCGATGCTGACGGGCTGCTGGCGGGCCAAGCCGACAAGTTGCACGGTGCGGAGGAGTTCGACACGAAGTGGTTCGTGCTGGACAGTGCTCCCCGGCTGAGCGCCAACGCGATAGTGCTGGGGGGCCTGACCCTGGGCGGTGCGGTGAGCTACCTGCGCGTCGCGCGAGATGATTACCAGTATACCGATACCAGCGTGGCGCCTCGTGTGGGTTACTTGATTGGGCTGGGAGACTCATTCGCGATCTGGCCCAACGTGCAGGTGGGCTATGGCCGCGGCACGCAGCGCTCCAACGAGTACGACTATGCGGCGGGGGGCGGAAACAGATCCGTCGAGCACGTCTTCCAGTCATGGCGTGCGGTGGCCGACCTCAGGTTGGTGGCGAAGGTCGTCGACCACTTTGGTGTCACGGCTGGCCTCGGCTACACCAATCAATTCGCCGAAAAGTCCGACAGCGGCCCGTGGGATCCGGGCAGGCAAGCGATCTCCGCCGATCTCGGGCTTGCGGCGTGGTTCTAGTTACTCCCCAACGCCACCCTCGTTGTAGCAGTACTCGGAGCAGCCATCGCCGTTGACCCGTGCGCCATCATCGCACTGCTCATAGGACTGCAGGATGCCGTCGCCGCACGTGGGAGTGAACTCGATCCAGATGCGCGTGTCTGCCGCCTGGGTCGTGTCGATTCCGCTGATCGCCAGTGTCTGCGAGCCGAGCACCTCGAAGGTCGAGGTGCCGGTGTCGTTGGGCGCGAAACAGTTCAGTTCGCTGCTGCCGTCACAGTTCAGCTGCGCGATGGACAGAGGGTTTTGATTCGACCAACGCAGCGTCGCGATGCTCGGTTCGCTGGGATGAATGGTGAACGCATACGTCGGACCCGACGTGGTTCCGCACGAAATCGGGCTGACCTCGGTGTCGCCCTGACTCAGCGCCTGTGGCGTACGGGTCAGCTCCGGGTGCTGGGTGTCACACGCGTAGTCGTTTGGCGCGCCGTAGCAAGCCATCAGCGTCATGCTGGACACGGCGCCCAGGGCCAACATCGCCAGCTGGCTCTTGCGGGACCCATCGTTCTCGGCGCTGCGGGGGCGTTCGCAGTTGGGGCATGCGGTTGCGCCAGAAGGGAGGAAGCCAGCGCAGTGTTCACAGCTCGTCAGCATCACGACTCAGCATAGCGACAAGTGTGCCCACACGCCGAGCGACGCCAGAAACAGGCGGATTGTGCCCGCTTTCCTGGCAAGGGCGCCAGAGCTGCGCTCCACAGCATGACACTGCTGTCGTTGTCGCTAGTGACTCCGGGATACGCCGATCGCTAGAGTCTTGCGGTGCCCGAACTTTACCAGAGCCCGCTCTTCTACCAGCGCCTGTTCAGTCAGCGCCGCCACGATGTGGGGTTCTATCGTTGGCTTGCGCAGGGCCAACCCAGCGTGCTGGAGCTGGGAGCTGGGACGGGGCGCGTCAGCCTACCCCTGTTGCAGGACGGCTTGCGCGTCAGCGCGGTGGAGCGCTCGCCAGAGATGCTTCAGGTGCTCGAAGCCCAAGCGCAGGGTTTGGGGGTGAGGGAGCGCCTGACGTCCCTGTGCGTCGACTTCAGACACCTCGAGCTGAGTGAGCGATTTGACCTGGTGATTTGTCCCTTCAACGCGCTGGCGCACTTGCACAGCGACGTTGAGCTGCGGGGGACTTTGGCTCGCGTCGAGCGGCACCTGGCGTCTCGGGGCGCGCTGGTGTGCGATGTACTTCGCCTCGAGGAGCACCACGAGGCGAGTACGACGCACCTCACCCCCTACTTCGAACACCCTGAAAGCGGCGTGCCTTGCCGTGTGCTGGAAACCCTCGAGTTCAACGCGGAAACGTCCAGGTTGAGGATTCGGCTCACGCTCACCGCGATGCGTGGACCGGAGCACGTTGAGGAGCACACCCTGGACCTGCGCTTCTGGAGCGCAGAAGAGCTGGAGGAGGCGGCCCGCGCTGCGGGGCTCGAAGTGCGCAATCACGTGAGCCTGGGGGACAGCGACGCGTGGGTGATGCGCAAGCCGTGATGCGCCGGTAGCGCTTGTGATACCCTGCGGGGCGATGCGGGGTAGCTATTCCAAGGCATTCTCTCGGGGTCTGGCCGGCTTGTGCTTGGCCGGTGTGCTGATCGCGCCGCTGCTCGCCTGCAAGGGCACTGCGAGCTCCGGCGGCACCGCGGTGACGCCGCCCATGGGCGCGACGGGCAAGCACTCCGGATCGTACACGATTAGTGCCGCGCGGAATCCTGGCGGCGGCGAGTACACCGGGGAAGTCGCGATCACCCAGAACGGGCAGATCTACCTGATGAACTGGACCCTCGGTTCAGGCAACGCCAAGCAGGTGGGTGTTGGAATCGAGGACGGCACGACCCTGGCTGTCGGTCTCTCGGACTCAGAGCCCTATGGCGTCGTCGTGTATCACGTCAACGGTGGTCAGCTCGATGGCACGTGGGGGCTGCCGAGTATGGCCAAGCTTGGCGCAGAGAGCCTGAAGGGGCCGCCAGGGCTCAACGGCAACTACCAGATCATCAAGGGGCAAAACCCCGACGGTTCGATCTACAAGGGGACCGTGGACATTACTCCACGCGGAAAATTGTACGACGTGAAGTGGAATATCCCTGGCAACAGCTACTCCGGCGTCGGTCTACTCTCCGGGAATGTCTTCGCCGTGGGATGGGGCACCGCGAAGAACGTGGGTGTGGTGTTGTACGTCGAGTCCGGTGGTAAGTTGGTCGGGCAGTGGGGCCAGCCGGGCGGCACCGATCTGGGCGCTGAGACGCTCACCAAGCGCTGAACGCAGGATGCAAAAAGAAAGGCCCGCCGTGCTCACGCACAGCGGGCCCACGTTGTGAGGCGCCCTGCTCTCAGAAGCGGAAGGCGTCTGCGCCGGCATAGATCGCCGAGTCGTCCAGCTCATCGCAGATGCGGAGCAGCTGGTTGTACTTCGCGATGCGATCCGAGCGGCTCAGGCTGCCGGTCTTGATTTGACCTGCGTTGGTCGCCACCGCGAGATCGGCGATGAAGGAGTCTTCCGTTTCACCGGAGCGATGGGAGATCACCGACGTGTAGCCCGCGTGGGAGGCCATGCGGATGGTGTCCAGCGTTTCCGTGAGGGTACCGATCTGGTTCAGCTTGATCAGGATCGAGTTCGCGACCCCCTTCTGGATGCCGTCCTTCAGGCGCTTCGGGTTGGTGACGAAGAGGTCGTCACCGACGAGCTGCAGCTTCTTGCCGAGCTTCTCGGTCAGCGCCTTCCAGCCGTCCCAGTCGTTCTGGTCGAGGCCGTCCTCGATGCTGACGATCGGGTACTTGCTGGCGAGGTCAGCGTAGATCTCGATCATTTCCGCAGAGGTTTTCTCTCCCCCACCGAAGGCGTACTTGCCGTTCTTGAAGAACTCGCTGGATGCGACGTCGAGGGCAATAGCCACGTCCTTGCCCGGCTTGTAGCCAGCGGCCTCGATGGCCTGAAGGATACGCTCGAGGGCCTGTGTGTTGTTCTCCAAGCGAGGAGCGAAGCCACCCTCGTCACCGACCGCCGTGGTGAGCCCGTCCTTGGAGAGGTTCTTCTTTAGCGCGTGGAAAATCTCTGCGCCCGCGCGGAGCGCCTTGGGGAAGCTGGAGGCGCCGAGGGGCACCACCATGAACTCTTGGATCTCGAGCCCGTTGTCGGCGTGGGCGCCACCGTTGATGATGTTCATCATCGGCGTAGGCAGCACCCGAGCTTGCACCCCACCGAGGTAGTGCCAGAGGGGCAGACCGAGGGTGTCAGCCGCTGCCCGGGCGGTCGCCATCGACACCGCGAGGATCGCGTTGGCGCCGAGCTTGCTCTTGTTCGGGGTCCCGTCGAGCTCTAGCAGCGTCTCGTCGACGCCGGTCTGGTCGAGGGCGCTCATGCCCTCCAGCGCCGGTCCGAGCACCTTGTTCACGTTCTTGACCGCCTGCTTCACCCCCTTGCCGAGGTAGCGGTCCTTGTCGTCGTCCCTGAGTTCGACGGCTTCGTGCTCGCCCGTCGAGGCACCGCTCGGCACCGCAGCGCGCCCGAACCCGCTCATGGTCTGAACTTCGGCTTCCACCGTGGGGTTGCCACGGGAGTCGAGGATTTCACGTGCTGTAACGTCGATGATCTCCGGCATGGGCGGCGGATAACACAGTTGTCAGGCGCGCTGAACTCTCCATCCCGCACTCCACCGAAAGGTCACCCAAAGCCGAGAAAGAACCGCCATGCGGCTCGCGGCTTGCCCGCCCCCCGCGCTGCGAGCCAGTATTAGCTTCGGTCGTGCGGACGACTCACTGGAAGGCTTTGATGATGGCTTGGACGAAGCGGATTGGCACCGTGGCCTGCGTGGGCGCTGTGCTCCTGGCGGTTGGCTGTGGGAGCGACGAAAAGCCGAAGTCTTCGGCGTTTGGCGGGAGCAACCAGGGCGGGAACGCGGGCAGCGGCGGGTCGTCGGGCAGCGGCGCTCAGGGCGGCAGCAGCGGCTCGAGCGCCAGCGGCGGCACGGGCAACACCGGGGGAAGCTCTGGAGGCACTGCCGGCAGTGCTGGGACCAGCTCGAGCGGAGGTGCTGGCGGAAGTGCTGGCGCGGGCGGGAGCGGCGGCAGCGCTGGCGCGAGCGACGCCAGCACGGAGTTCACCCCTCAAGACGAGTGCTTGCTGTGTGAGCAGCTTGATTGCGCCGACGCGATGAAGGCTTGCGACGACAACACCGAGTGCTCGGCGATGGTTGGCTGCGTCGAGCAGGGGTGTGAGTACTCCGCCTCCGGCGTTGGCTGCATCAAGATCTGTATCGAGGCGACCTGTTCGTCGTCCGCGTCCGTCCAGCTGTACATCGACACGCTGAGCTGTCGCTTCTGCAATCAGGCTTGCCAAACCCAGTGCGCCGGCCTGTGTCAGAACCTGAATCTCACCCCCACGGGCTACACGTGTAACGGCTGAGTGCTACCCCGCGGAAACTTATTCCGATGGGATGCAGCTCAGCTGGAGGTTCCACGCGCTCACATTGGGAGCGGACTGCCCGTCGGTGCTCGGATCCAGCAGCATGCGGACTCGCACCCAAGGCACGCCGCTCGCCAGCCCAAGCCGGGTGAGGTTACTCGCGACGCTCAACGAACCGTTCTCGGTCCCGAGGGCGAACGACGCTACCGCCGGAGTTCCTGGCGTCCCGCTGGTGCCGCTGTCAGCGGTGAACTCGAGCGGCGCAAAGCTCGCCGAGTCGAGCTCTGACTGGGTGTTGCCAGTCGCGATCTGGAAGCGCACGCGCGAGTCGCTGGGCGTGGTGCTAGCCCATGACCAGAGTCCCCACACCGGCTTCAAGCCGGAGCTCGCACCACACGCCTGAGTCGCATCGTAGGTGCGGTCGAATGTTGAGGGGTTGTAGCCCGGGGAACCGTCCAGCGTCTGGGACTGGCAGCCGAACACCAGCTCCACGCCTGCGCTCGCGTCACCTTCGGCTTGGGTACACGTCGCGGGGCACAGCACGACCTGCGTCGGGGCGACGTTGTCATCAAAGTACCAACCCCCGCTGGCGTCGCAACCGCTCGCGTCCGTGACGCGGGTGATGACGCGATCGGGCTGCCCGCTGGAGTGGAAGACGACGTTCACCTGCGCGGGATCGATCACTCCGCTGCTCGGCGTGGGGATCTGAAAGCTACAGCTGAAGCCCGTCGCGCGGATGTTGTTGAGCGCGCTGATGAATCCGGCGACGTCGCTGTTGTTCACGACGTAGGCCTGGGTCGTGCCGCCAGCCGCGGCCCAGGCGTTCATATTGCTAATCCCTGCGGAACTACCGACGCCGATCACGAAGGTGTTGATGGCCTCGGCGCTGCTCAAGCCGGCGCTGATCGCGGAGGTGACGCTGGCGACGTCGGAGGAGCAGCCGTTGGGCTCGCCGTCGGTGGCCAGCACCACCGCGGTGCGGCGGCCGCTGCTTTGCTGATGCGCCCGGGCGTGGTCCACTGCGCCGCGCACCGCGGGCAGCGTTGGGGTGTTCCAGCCGTAGGGCCCCGTGTTGGCGATGGAGAGCGCCAGGGCGCTCGCGTTGGCGGGAAGCGGCGCGATGTTGACCGATGGCGCGGCGTAGTTGCTGCGGGTGCAGGCAGAGTCGGTGTCGTCGTAGGGGAAGTACTCGATGCCAACGCCGACCCCGTCGGAGCTCGTGTCGTTGACGAAGCTCGTCAGGGCCGTGGTCACCGCGTCCCAGCGGCCGTAGTCGTCCATCGAACAGGAGCGATCCAGCATCACGTACAGGTCGATCGGCGCGAGCTCGGCTTCGGCCGACTCGTTCGCGCAGCTTTCGAGGTTCGGATCCTGAACCAGACAGTGACACCCCACCAAGTCGACGCAGCCTTGATCCCAGCTGCCGCTGCAGCAGCTCGGACGCTCGCTGCAGATGTCTTGGATGCAACTACCGAGCGCCGGGTAGCTGCTGGGCGTTGGATCGACCACCTCGAGGGTCACGTCATCGATGGACCACGAGGGTGCGAAGATCCCCAGATCAGCGGCGTCGAGCCTTGCCGCGTGGATCTCGAACTCGAAGCGGATCTGCTGTCCCACATACGCGCCAAGGTCGATGTTCACCTCTTGCCAGGTGTCGATGTTGGCTGGGCTGGGAGCGGTGTAGACGGTGGCTATCGGGTCTGCGTGGGAGTCCAGGATGCGTACCTGATTGACGAACGGGTAGGTGCTCATCAGCTGCTGGAAGAAGCGCAGCCGTGCGTCGCTGTAGCCACTCAAGTCGAGCAGCGGACCGCGCAGGTAGAACTGGTTGAGGTACACGAAGTCGAAAACACTGATGCAGCTGCCCAGGCGCGCGCCGGCGATGGAGTTCGACGGACCCGGCGTGTGATCCGTGATGGGATCTTCCGCGCCGCCCAGCGTTGAGCACGCGGAGGGCTGGGCCGCGCCGATGTCCCAACCGATGGAGCCCCAGTTGGACCAGTCCTCCAGCGTGTCGCGGAAGACGGGCACCCAGGCCGTGGAGGTGCCGATGTCGCAGCCCACGCTGAGCGCGCCGCCGGTGTTGCAGACGTCGTGACCGCAGCTTCCAAACCGCTGGCAGACGTCTGGGTTGGGCGCCGCGCAAGCCGCGCGCGGGTTGGTGATGCCGTCGCTGCCGACCACGCTCCCACCGTCTCCGGGGTCGAGCCCGTCGGAGTCGTCGTCGAACTGCATACAGTAAGGGTCACACGGATTGCCCACGCAGCTTGCCGGGCTTCCCAAGCCTTGGGCGTGGAAGCTCTGCGACTCTGGCGGCGGCAGCGTGTTATTGATGATGCACTCGCCCCACTGTCCATCACTGCACAGCGACTCACCGTAGCCGCAGCTCTCGATGCCGTTGATTACCACAGTGACTTTTCCGCACGGAACTCGAGTGCCCTCGGCCGCAGCGTCACACACGCAGCCCTGCCGGCCAGCGGTGGTGCACGGCGGACAGTTCTCGAACACGGAAGGATCCAAGTCGTTGCAGTCCGGGCCCGCGGCGCAAGCGACTCCGTGCTGGTCGTCATCGACGTCCTGGCAGACAGCTCCGCTTCCACCCATGCCAGCGGCGGATCCAACGGGTCGGCCGTCGTCGCCGCACGCCGTCACGGAGCCAATGGTGGCGGCGAAGCCCAGGGCCATGAGCAGGACGGGACGAATGGAAAGCTTGGGAGTCATCACGAGCCTCGAGACGGTGGGCCGATCGGCGCTGCTGTAGTGACGGGTGGTTGTCACTAGACATACGCCATCGAATCTCAAACGCCTTGAGGCTAGTATGTAGAGCGGCCGCTCGCTCCCCAAGTATGCAACATTTAAAGGGAATCGGCCGGTCGCCCGATGTGGTCAGAACTCGCCTACCCACGCCTTTGGGCGCTGAAGCGCGCACAAACGCAAAGGGCCTGACCCTTTCGCTCGTTTGGATCGCGAGCTTTGGTCAGGCCCCAAGCGGCGTGATTGGCGGACTCATTCGGAGGGGACGCAGCTGACCTGCTGGTTCCACGCCTGGACCGAAGGCGCGCTCCCACCGTCCGTCGACGGGTACAGGTTCATGCGGATGCGCACGAACGGACTTTGCTGCGGGACGCCCGCCGCCAGCAGCGCCTCGGTCAGGTTGGCCGAGCCGCTCTGAGTGTTGGTGGGCGTACTGCGCGCGACAGCCTGCGTGCCCGCCAAGCCTGACGGGCCCGGCGGGTTGGTGAACTTGACGGGATAGAAGGTCGCGCTGCTGAGGCCCGCCGCGGTGCTGGCGGCCGCGACCTGGAATTCCACACGGGAATCGCTGGGGGTCGTCGCCGACCAGGACCAGAGGCCCCAGACCGGCTTGGTTCCCGCGCCGCAGAAGGTCGCGTCGTAGTCGCGATCGAAGTACCCCGAAGAGTATCCGGGGTTGCCCGGCGCTTGCTGCGAGAGGCAGCCGAACACCACCTCGATCTGGGCGTAAGGATCCGCCGAGACGGTGCTGCACGTCGTGGGGCAGAGCGTAACCTTGGTGGGGTTGGTGTTGTTGTCGAAGTACCAGCCGCCGTTGGTGCCGCAGGCAGCAGCGTTGGTTACCTTGAGGATGGCTGAGGTGCCGCTGCCGTTGCCCTGCGTGTAGACGACGTTGACCTGTGCGGGGTCGATGGTGCCCGACGTCGGAGTCGGGATGTCGAAGGTGCAGCTCACCCCCTGATTCCGAATCGCGGTCAGCGCATCGATGAAGCCCTGGGCGTCGTTGGCGGCGACGACGATGGCCTGGTTGGTGCCGCCGGCGTTTGCCCAGCTGTTCATGTTCGTGACACCTGCGCCGGTACCGACGCCGATCACGAAGGTGTTGATCTGCGAGGAGCCGTTGAACCCATTCGCGATCGAGGTCTGCACGTTGCTCACCGACGAGCTGCAGTCGTTGGGCAAACCGTCCGTTGCGAGCACCACCACCGTCTTGCGGCCGGTGTTGCTCTGGTTCGTGATCGCGCGACTGATCGCGCCATCGATCGCTGGCTTGGTCGGAGTGTTCCCACCGACTCCGGTACCGGAGATGGAGCTCGTCAGCGACGCCGCGTTTCCGGGGAGCAACGCGATACCCACGTTGGGATTCGCGTAGTTGCTCGAGCTGCAGTAGCTGCTGCTCCCGTTCCCGAAGTACTCGATGCCCATCCCGACGCCCGTCGAATATGGGTCGTTGATGAACGTCGTCAGCGCGCCGGTGACGGTGTTCCACGGTGTGCCGGCCATCGAGCACGAGCGGTCGAGCATGACGTACAGGTCGACCGGGGCGAGCTGCGCCTGTGCCGAGTCGTTGGCGCAAGAAGACAGGCTGGGGTCGCTGACCGAGCAGTAACATCCAGCGAGGTCCGCGCACAGCGCGTCCCAGCTGCCGCTGCAGCACGAGGGCCGGTCATTACAGATCGACTGGATGCAGCTGCCGAGGTTGGCGGTGCTGATCTGGGTGGGGTTGTAACCGCGCACCTTGATGTCATCCAGCGTCCAGCCGGGGCTCTCTTCGAACCAGTAGCTGTAGTTGGTGCTGTGAGTGAAGGTGCGGAACGCGAGGCGGATCGGCTGTCCGGCGTACGCACTCAGGTCGACGGTGACCTTCTCCCAGTTCGAACTGTTGTAACTCGAGGCGGGAGCGTAGACGCGACCCAGGTAGTTGAGCCCAGGGTCACTGTACACGAGGACGTCGCCGTCGACGGGCCAGTCGTGATGCAGGTGCTGCCAGAAGGTCAAATCCGCTGCGTTGTGAGGCGTCAGATCGATGCGCGGGCTCAGCAGGTAGGGGTCGCCGTAGTACCAGATCTCCCACCCGTACATGCACCCGCCAATGTTCAACCCGGCGACGCCGTTGTTGCCACCCGACGAGTGATCCGTGCCTGGGTCATTCCCCACGGAACCGCAGCCGCTCGACGATGCAGAGCCGATTTCCCACGGTGAGTCCCAGAGCCAGCCCTGATTGTTGTTCGCGAAGTGCTCGATGAAGACGTCTTCCCAGCCGACGACACTGTTCGTGTTGTCGCAACCGACCGGCAGCGCAGCACCGGTCGTGCACACGGAGTGTGAACACGTTCCGAACACCTGGCACACATCCGTTGGCGGCGCGGGGCACGCTGCGCCAGGCACGGTCACGCCGCCGGGGCCGGTGATCACGCCGCCAGGGCCGGGGTCGACACCGTTCGCGTCGTCGTTGAACTCCTTGCAGTAGGGATCGCAGACGTTACCCACACAGCTCTGGGCGCTGCCGAGGTTCATCGCGCCAGCGCTGGGCTTTTGCACCAGGCTGGTGTTGTTGATGATGCACTCGCCCCACTCGCCGTTGCTACAAACCGACTCACCGAAGCCACACGCGACCTGATCGTTGATTACCGCCTCGACCTTGCCGCACGCCGCGCGCTCACCATCCGAATCCGCGGGGCAAGGACAGCCTGCGCGCCCCGGCATGTCACAGTAGTAGCACTCGTTGGTGCTGTTCGGGTCGCTGTCGTCGCAGTCACGCCCTGACAGGCAACCATCACCAAAGCCGTCTCCGTCCGCGTCGTCGCAGCTCGAACCGCCGCCGGAGCCACCGTTGCTGATGGCGCCCAGCGGGTCCTCGCCCGAGCAGCCAGCGGGCGCGATCAGCACCGCCGTCGCACCGACTGCCATCAGACCAAGCGGCATCACGAGGCGCTGGATCCTGGAAGCCCAAGATGCTTGGCCAGAGGCTGTGTCCGGTGTGTGCGGCAGTTCGCTCATGGTTCGTCTCTCAGGGCAGGCGTTGGATTGCGAAGCTGGTCTGGGAGCCAGACACGCGCATCGCTAGGTTCCAACCGGAGCCAAACACGGGACCCGCCAGGTTCGCGAAGGTCGATGTTTGGCCGTTGATGGTGAAGGTCTTGTCGCCCTCGGCCTTGGGGATCTCTGCGACAATGAACGCTTGGATCGTGGTGCATCCGGCGTCTGTGGCGACTCCATCCACCATCCCGACTTTCGTCAGCTTGATGAACTGCGCACCCGTGTCGTCGACCACCCGGATAACGCTGCTGGACTGCTGGGCTCCAGCGTCGAAGAAGAACGTGCTGCCGCCGACGTTCGCCGGGACACCGCTCGGGGCTGATGCGCCGGCGAAGTAGACCTCGTTGAAGATGGGGTTGAGGCCGATGGCGTGGACCCAGAACTTCGGCGAGTTGCCGCTGTTCCACTTCAACACGAGCGCGAGTCCGGTGCCATCGGTCGGCACCAGATCCGTCATCGCCGTTGCCAGCTGCGTTGGGGTGGGATTGGGAAACGAGGTGACGTTCAACGCCCAGGCGCGATCCACCTGACAGGTGGACGTAGAACCGGTGCCACCAGCACCACCCGTCGCAACGCCGCCGCCGACTCCGCCGTCGCCGTTGTTGCCGCTCGATCCACCAAACGTACCGCCAACGCCGCCGTCACTCCCACCGGTGCCAGCGCCAGCGCCGGCGCTCCCGCCGTCTGCGCCATTCCCCGCGGAACCGCCGCTTGCACTCGAACCACCGTTGGCGCCACCCATGCCGCCGTTGGCGCTGGAACCGCCATTGGCGCTGGAACCGCCGCTGCCCCCGTTCGCGCCGCCGACCCCGCTGCCTGCGCTCCCACCGCTGGCACTGGAGCCACCACTGGCGCTCGAGCCACCATTCCCGCTGGAGCCGCCGTTTGCGCCTGAGCCGCCGTTCGCCGTACCCGCACTTCCGCCGAAGCCCTCGGGTGCGCGCTTCGGGCCGTCGTCGTTCCCACAAGCGGCCAACGCCAGCCCGGTGGAAAGCAACACCAGGCCGCACGGATTACGCAGTGCGGCAAAGTCCCAAGACGCCATCAAAGTCTTCATAAGCACGAGCCGTGCCCGGCCTACGCACAGACTTCAATCCCATTTCGCCCGGGTAATTACCCGCGTTTCGCTCCCTTGGCGCAGGTGGCACAACCCGCAGCTATGAAAACTCTTCAGGGCGCTGACAAATCTACGGACGAAGGGTCGGAGGCGCTCCGCTCAACGGCAGCATGCGCCTACATCAGCACACTGAACTCCGAGCCAGCTACTCGCTGGGCGTCGCGCTGAACCAGAGCTCGATGCGCCGGTCATCCTCGCTCTGGATGAGATCGCCCAGACGCACCTCGGTACCGTCCGGAGACAGGAGGTGCGTGTCATCGTTCTGCTCGCCCACGAGCGCCTGGATCTGTACTCGCTCGAGCCTCCCGCAGTCCCCAGCGTGCTCGGCCCGCGTGCTCACTCGGCTCAGATCGATGTGCACCAGGCCGCCTCCCGAATCGACGAGTTCGATTCCAACCTCCGCCTGAGGGTTCGTGCTCCAGAAGCTCTCACCCGCGTGATGCATCGACACCCACTGCTCCGTGGGCGCGGTAGAACCGACGACTTCCAGGCTCCAGTCGCAGCCCGCGCTGACCTTGTCTCGCAACTCGAGCAAGTCGTCGCGTTCGTCGAACAGGGGCTGCAGCACGGTGGACAAGCCACGCGCCGCCGAGACATCAATCTTTCCCGAGATCCATCCGCGCGCGTCCTCGCAGCTCATTTCCTTGCGGTTTTTCGCGGCAACGGGATCCGAGGTGCCCGTTCCTGGACCAGTTGAATCGAGATCAGCGTGTCCCACACCGTGCTCGGTTCCACCACACGCCACACACAGGGCGACCAGCGCCACACTCCAACGCATCGAGCCGTGAGTTGCACTTGCCGTGCCGGTGACGTGACGTGGACGAGCCGCTTGCTGGCGCGCCTCACCCCCGAAAAACACGCATCATCATGCGGGAGAAGATCCCACTTTCTGGCGAGGCTGGAAGGCAAGCGTTGGACGGCGACAAATTTTGGCACCTCAGGCGCGCAAACTGTCATTCGAACGTATGACGGTGTCAGGGGCGCGTACCGTTCGGACTACATGCGCTCACGACGACGTTGTAGGAACTCTCATGGCTTGGTTTGAAACTACGCGGCCTGGTTCTTGGCCACTTCAGACGCTTCAGCTCCTGGGGTTGGGGGTGAGCCTCATGGCGCTCCAAGGCTGCGGCACCGCTGCCCCTGCGCCAGAGCCGCGCGGAAATGGTTTCGACTCTGCGGGAGTCGCCGCCGCTCCGGCGAACACCAACGTCGCCGCACAACCGGAGACCACCGAGCCGGAGGACCCGCGAGTCATCAACGCGGCAGGCGACGTGCGCGATCCTGCGCCCGCCGAGCAGCAAGTCGCGGCGAGTGGTCGTTCCTACGGCCAGCTGACGGAGTCGTTCGTGGGCAGCAAGCGGCTCTGGGACGTGGCGAAGCCAACCGCGCGCTATGCGGTGCCCCAGGACTACAAGCGCTGGGGACTCCGCCGCAGCATTCAGGTTGGTCAAAGCCATCTCACTTCCGCAGGGATGTTCCCCGACGAGAAGCACGCCTACGTCGTCGGCAGCGGCGAGGGGTTGATTCGCGTGTATGATCTGAGCACGGGCGCGCTCCTGTCCAAGGCGCCGACTCCGGGCTTCAAGCCCTGGGGGCGAGATGTCTTCGAGCTGTGGCCTTCCGCGGAGAGTTCCCTCGGCGCCTGGGTGATCTTTGCCGGAGACCACTCCTTGCAGTTGCTCGATCCGAGCAGTGGCGAGGTGAAGAAGGAGATCGCCCAGACGGCCGCCTGGGAGCTGCGCTGGACCCGCAACCACGAGTTGCTTGGTGCTGCGTATGCGCGTATCCCTGCGCAAACATCAGCGCTCAGCTTCTTCGATCAACAAGGCACGCTGCTCTTGACCCTGGAGAGCAAGGAGCGCGTCGAAGATTGGGCACTGTCCGCCGACGGAAAGCTGATGGCGGTGACCTACTATCCTTCGAACTCCGTCGAGCTGATCGACCTCGAAGCGGGCGCAGTGCGTTTCACCGCGGGAACGCCGCAGTACACGAATAGCCTGGATTTCTCGCCGGACGACAGCCAGCTAGCGGTGGCCGGAGAGCACACCGTGGTGATGAACACGACCGATGGAGGCGATCGAAAGTACTTCCGTGGGCAAAAGAACAACGCCCATCAGGTGCGCTTCTCACCAAGCGGTGACGCACTGGTCGTGTCCGCCTACGATGGCCGCGCGCGGGTATTGAGGCCGGGAGACGGTGAGGCGCTCACCCTGGTCAAGGAGCTGCGCCACGCGGGCACCGCGAACGTGTATGTCGTGGACTTCTCTCAAGATGGGACTCGCCTGCTCACCAGCTCCGGCGATCGCACGCTGAAGCTCTGGGGAGCCGCCCCGAAGGGGCTGCGGCAGTAGCTATTACCGCGAGGATTTAAAGGCTACTTGACCCGTTCGGTCTTGCAGCCAAGCAAGATGTCGAGACCCGCGTCGAAGTCTGCCTTCACTTGCTCGCAAGCGCTCGGGCAGAGCAGGATTTGGGTCGGCATGTTCGGGTCGTCGTAGTACCAACCGCCGCCCGCGTTGCAGTCATCCGTTTGCAGGAACGTTTGCTGGCTGCCGCTGCCAGGTGTGAAGATGACGTTGACTTGATCGTAGGCGATCTTGCCGTCTTCGACGTCGGCCGGCAGTGCGTATTCGCACGGCAACGCCTGACCGCGCACTTTCTTGAGCGCGTCCTTGAACTCCTGTGCGGCGTTCGTGCTGCTGATCAGGATCGCTTGCCCGGAGCCGCCAGCTGCGGCGACGGCGTTTGCAAAGCTAGTTTGTACGCCGTCGAGTCCGACCACGAAGGTGGTGACCGACGGAGTGAAGTTGTAGCCAGCTGCGGCGAGCTTGGCGATGTCCGTGGTCGACTCGGGGTTGTCGCTGCCACACGCGGGAGGTGGCTGCGTGGGCCACTGCGGATTGCCGTCGGTGACGAGCAGCACGGCGTTCTTCGTGGTGGAGTCGTTCTGGCCGTTCTCGATCCCCTTGAGGATGGCCCCGCCCAGCGCGGGGTAAGTGGTGGTACCGAGGCCGTTGGGCGCCTCGGCGTTGACGGCGTCGATGATCGTCTGAGCGTGACCCGGGAGCTCCCCGAAGCTCACCGGTGGCTCCTTGAAGAGCGTCTGATCGCAGCTCGCGGGACCCGAGCGCGGGAAGAAGTTGAGCGCGACCTTCAGCCCCGCGGAGTCCGCGTCGTTGACGAACGCCGTGATGCCGTCTTTCACGGCGTCCCACTTATAGCCGGACATGGAATTCGACTTGTCCAGCATGACGTAGAGATGGAGCGGGAACGCCTGAGCGCGCTCTGTGACGAGGCCGCACGCCGCGTCGGGATCCAGGGCGTCGCTACCTCCGGCATCGAGAAAGCCGCCGGATCCGCCGGCGCCGCTACCCGCGCTGCCGCCGTTTGCGCCGCTAGAGCTGCCCGCGCTGCCGCCTTGAGCGCCGCCGTTCCCACCCGTGACGCCGGTGTCGGGAGCTTCATCAGCCCCTGAACACGCGCCAGCGAGACCCACGGCAAGCGCCAGGGAGCAGAGCGAAACGACGCGCGCCAACCTCGGACGACCAGAGCTCGTAGCCATCGGACTTTCCTTGCTTCTTTCGCAGCCGACAGCCCCTACTCAGCCAGGTCGGGCTGCCTCGTGGGTGGCGGTGACGAGATGCTTTAGACTTAAACGAATACGCCGGGTTTGCGACGTCGCTTGACCCAAGCCGCCACGCGCCCCCGGTTGGAACCAACGTTTCAAACCAAGGAAGCGAGCAGGACCGAGTTGTAGCAGCTTTGTTTCCGCCTGTGGTGCGTGAGACACTCGCTTCATGCGGCGACTGCTTTGGGGTGCTTCGTTGACCATTCTTTCTGGCTCGTTGGCGGTGGCATGCGCCGCTGGCGGAGAGGCAGAGACCGCGCGCGGTTCGGGCGCCTCGGGTGGAACAGGGGGCGACGCAGGCGCCTCGGGTGACGGTGGCACCGGTGGGAACGCTGGAAATTCCACAGGTGGAAATTCAGGCAGCGCGAATGGTGGCAACGCCGGCACCGGAGCAGACGGTGGGACCGCCGGCCTTGGGGGTGAGGGTGGTACCTCAGGCGCTGGTGGCATGAACACGGGCGGTGCCGCGGGGATGAGCGGCGCCGGAGGCACTGGTGGTAGCGGCAACACTGGCGGCACCGCGGGCAGCGGCGGCTCTGGCGGTGGCCTCGGCGTGGGCTGCGACTCGTGCTGCCCCGCAGGGTACTGCAACCTGGACGGCAACCCCATCACGGGCGATGGCTGTGGCTGCGAGTATCAGTGCACACCCACCAGCAGCACCGACGAGATCGATCCCGACTACAAGGACGAGAACTGCGACGGCGGCGACGGCATCGTCGAGACCTGCGTCTACGTCTCAGCCTCTCTGGGCTCTGACGGGAGCGCCGACGGCACCCGCGCGAATCCGTTCTCCAGCATCAACGCAGCCATCGGCTACGCCAAGGCTCAGGGCGCGCCCGCCGTGTGCGTTTCCGGGGAGATTTACAACGAGACAGTCAACGTCGAGAGCGGGATCTCCGTGTACGGCGGCTTCGACCACACGGATCCGAACTTCAAGTTCAGGCGCAGTGCGGCGGCGACCAGCACCGTGCGCGGTGTTGGCACCGCCTTCTTGGCGAACGAGATCAACCAGGACACACATATCGAAGGCTTCACCATCGAGGCGCAAGCTGGATCTGGCAGCGGGCAGAGCGCTTACGGCGTGCGGCTCGTGACGGGTACGGCGACGCTCTACGTGCGCTACAACAAGATCACGATTGGTAGTGGTAGCGATGGGGATGATGGGGCGAATGGTGCGGTGCATTCGCCGAGCACGTTGCCGCAGGGAATAAGCGGAAGCAACGGCAGCGGTAGCGCTGGAGGCGCTGGCGGCCCCGCCGACGCTTCGTGTGTCGAGCCCGGGGGAAGGGGCGGTAAGGGAGGCACCGCCTCAGGAGACGGCCAAGACGGCGGCCTGGGAAGTGGTGTGACGACTGGTGGGCCCGGGGGTACTGGTGAGAACCGGACGGTCTGCATTGCGCAGCCCGGGAACGACGGTACTAAGGGAGATGATGGAGCAAACGGTCAGCCTGGCGCGGGAGCGTCGGGTGGCGGTTCCGTTGGCAGTGTTAGCGCGGGCGCGTATGCACCCGCCGCGGGTGGAAACGGAACCACTGGCACTAACGGCAAAGGCGGTGGCGGTGGCGGCGGCGGCGGCGGTCTCGATGGCACCCTTTGCCCTACCAAGGGTGGTGGCGGAGGCGGCGCCGGTGGATGTGGCGGCGTTGGTGGCAGGTTCGGTTCCGGGGGGACCGGCGGAGGCGGTAGCTTTGGGATCTTCGTGGCAGGCGGGAAGCTGGTGGTTCGTGAGAACGAGATCACGACTGGCGCCGGTGGCGACGGCGGAGATGGCGGAGATGGTGCCGCGGGCCAGGGAGGTGGCAGCGGTGGTGGAGCTGGATCGGGTACTCCAGACAACATCATTGGTGCCAACGGCGGGAACGGCAAAGCCGGCGGCAAGGGTGGTAACGGCGGAACCGGTGGCCCAGGTGGCGGTGGCGGCGGAGGCCCCAGCGCCTGCGTCGCAGGTCGGCTCAGCGGCCTGACCTTCGCGGCCAACTCCTGCACCACGGGAACCCCTGGATTCAAAGGGTTTGGCGGCGTCAACAGCGTCGGCGGCGTGGGCGGCGACGGTCAGAACGGCACGGCTGGGCCCCAGGTTCAGATCAACTAAAAGGCCTGCTTCCACAAGGAAGCAGGCCTTCCGCCTCGCCATCCGGCTGCGTCTGCGCTAACCCGACGTCATGCGTCGGGTCGGCTGTGGTGTGGTGTGTCTGGCTGGGCTATCGGTCGTTGCCTGCGGGCAGCTGATTGGGCTCGATGACTTCAAGCCTGCGGTTGGAACCGGCGGGGCAGATGCGGGTGGTGCAGCTGGCAGCGCAGGCGCGTCAGCGGCTGGAGGCGCCAGCGGTTCCGCGGGGATTGGCGGAACGTCTACCGCCGGCGTCGGCGGAACCGACGTCGCAGGTGCGGGGGGCAGCGGCGGCAAGCCATGTACCAAGAACTCCGAGTGCGACGACGGCAAGGCGTGCAACGGCACGGAGACCTGCGACGGGAACTTCTGCAAGGCCGGGAGCGCCGTCGATTGCTCCGGCATCGACTCGACCTACTGCGCCGGCACGTGCTTCGAGACGAGCAGCGGCCCCAAGTGCCAGCTGACGGCGAAGGACGCCGACGGCGACCAGCACGGTGACTCGCGTTGCCAGGAGGCAACGGGGGACGACTGTGATGACGGCAACGACAAGGTCTACACGGGGGCACCGGAGATCTGTGACGGGGTAGACAACGACTGCGATGGGAAGACGGATCTGGGGGACGGGCTCGAGCCAGTTGGGATGCCGATCGAGCTGGAGTCGATTCAGTCTCCGGGTGCGGTCTATGTCGCGATCACGCCAACTCGTCTGGCGGTGATGTGGTCCGACAAGGCGAACGCGCTGCAAGCCCTCTTCCTGCGCACCTATTCCTTCGCAGGGGTGCCGCTCTCGAACGTGGTTCGCATTTCGGAGCCACCCGCCGGAGGTGGGCAGACATTCGAGGAAGGTTCCTTCGACCTGGTCTGGACAGGTTCACAGCTCCTCGCCGGGTGGGTCGACTCTCATCTGGGTACACCCCAAGCTTTCATTCAGGTGGTCGACGATAGCGGGGCGCTGGTGGGTTCCAACCAACCGGTGGGAGACTCCAACCTGGGTGGTGGCATCGCGGTTACCGCGACTGGGCTGGGGAACGGTGCGGCGTTCACTTCGACTAGCGGCGCCGACGGGATCCTGAACCTCGTGCTGGACTCCAACACCGATGGATTGACTCCACGAAACCCGATCTCAATCACTGGCTCGCGCTTGGTGGTGCCGGCGTTCTCGCTTCATGGCGGGCAGCGCTACCTCGGCTTCCTCGAGCGACGCGACCCGGGCTACGACTACCACATCAGTCTGATGGATGGCTCGCTGCAGCCGGGTTCTCCCATCAAGCTACCTTTCACGATTACCTCGGCCACGAAGTCCGCCACCGGGGTTGGTCTCTTCGGTGATAGCGCCGGACTGACCGCTGCTGTGTCGGCTGCCGATGGGAGCGCTGGGGAGGAGAACGTCGTGCGCACCGACGGCTCCGGCAACGTGAACTGCGGGCCGAAGAACATCTTTCAGGGGACGGGGGTTCCGATACACGTGGGAGGATTTGCCGCGCGGAATGGTGAACCTTACGTCGTCTACGGAGTATTGGCGGCCGGGAGCTTGGGAGAGTTCTACCTCGCCCAGATCGATTCAGCCTGTGATGCAATCGTCACCAAGCAGGTGTCGGTCCCTCAGCATGTCATCTCCCCCTACGGAGAAGCCGTCGGAAACGGCGAACACGCAGCGATAGTGTGGCTTGACGCGACAAGTCCTCCAGCGAAAGTGATGCTGCGCACTTTCGGACCAAACCTGAGCGACTAGCTTTGCGCTGGGCGTGCTGGGGGCCCTCCGGCGCCTGATCAGCTTTGCTCACCCCCAAACCAAGGCTTGGTTCTTGCCCCGGATCTAGAACCGAGAGATTACGTGTGGGAATGCTGCTGCTCGCGTAGGATAGGGCATGCGCTGGGGGCTCGTTGCGTTGTTGGTGGTCGCAACCGGTTGCGGGAGCGATGACGCACCTGGAGGAGGCGGCAAGGATGCGGGCACTGACGCCCCTGCTGACGTCCAGGTCGAGGCCGGCGTGGACGCGGAGGCTGACGCCGACGTGGACGCCGGTGAGGTGTGCACGACTCTAGATGACAGCGGTGTTTGGCTGCCGGATGAAGGCAATGGCGCGTTCGATCCGTCGGTTGCCACCGATCCAGGGAGCGGCCGCGTGTGGATGGCTTACTCGACGTTGAATGGTGCAGCCGGCGCGGGCAAGGTGAGCACGTGGCTCGTCCACAGCGACGACGGTGGAGCCACCTGGTGCGGTGCCGCGCGGATTAACGCTGCGGAGGACGTCGCCGCGGCGGACCGCCCGCCAGGTCACCAGAGTGAGCCGAGCCACTGGAGTCACGAGGTACCGGCATTGGTGATCGATCCTGCGGCGCCAGCTACTGAGCGCTGGAAGTTGCTGTGGCATCGCTACTTGCACGCCGAGGACGGCGACCCCACCACAGACGATCGGCGCTTCGAGTACGGGTGGCTCGCCATGCGAGCAGCGGCGAGCCCCGAGGCGTTGTTCAGCGCGCCCGAACAAGTACTGATCGCCGCCGAGGGCTATTACTTCTTGTCGGTGATCCAGAGCTACAACGAGCGCTTCGGCACCCCGAAGCATCGCCTGGCCGACGCCGCTCCCGAGCTCAAAGACTGCCTGCTCGTGACGGAACCCGGTGCGGTGGCGTTCAACGCTTCGCTCCGCCTCTGGCTCGGTTGCGGAAGCGAGAGCGGCATCCGCATCATCGCGCTGGATCTGAAGGGCGATACCCTGACGTACCTGGGGGCGCCGCTCACGTCGAGTGACGCGCAGGCGCTTGACCCCGCTCTCACCGGTTTCAACGCGGCGGATGCCTTCGCCGACGAGAACGGCCAGATGCACCTGCTCGTCTCCCCAATCGCGAATGACCTGTATCGGGGCTGCTTGTTGTATGACGTGGACGAAGGCAACCTGACCGGGCCACCGGTGCTGGTGAAACAACACACGGCAGGGGTCCCCTTGAGTGGCGCTTGCGCATACGACCCTGGGCTAACGGCTGCAGGTACGCTCTTCGGTGAAATCCACGTGGAAACCCCGCAGCTGAGGTTGTTCCCGCTGCGCAAGGCGCCGTGAGTCCCGTCGGAGTCGGTGCTCGGCGCCGCCCAATTGCTGTTTCGGGGGGAGCTGCTATCCTCAGCCGCGATGGTGAATCCGGCTCCGCGTGCGGCGACCTACGCCGACCTAGAGGCTCTGCCTGAGCACCTCGTGGGGGAGATCATCGATGGCGAACTGATCGCTTCGCCGTTTGGCGGGAGCCTTCATGCGCTCGCTTCCACTGTACTTGGTGCAGAGCTGGGTCGCGCCTTTTGCTGCGGGCTAGGGGGACCCGGAGGCTGGATCATCCTGGACGAACCGGAGCTCCATCTCAGCGGCAACGTCTTGGTGCCAGACCTTGCAGGCTGGCGCCGCACAACGCTTCCCGAGTTGCCAGACGCGCCCAACTTCACCGTGCGACCAGACTGGGCTTGCGAGATCTTGTCACCCAGCACTGCTGTGCTGGATCGCCACCGCAAGCTCCCCATCTACGCCAAGGAGGGCGTGGGCCACGTTTGGTTGGTCGACCCCAAAGCGCAGCTGCTCGAGATCTTCCGTCTGGATGGCGAGACGTATCGCGCCGTGGCTAGCTTCGCGGAGGATGAGAATATCCGCGCGGAACCGTTTGACGCGATCGAACTCGAGCTCGGCGCACTCTGGGCGCGTTGAGCCGCGCCCTTTGTGAGCTTGCTAGCTGTCAGGGCTTGAGCTGCACGTTGTGGAAGCAGCCGTTCACCTGGGTGAGGTAGACCAGCTTCTTGCTCATGAAGAACTCGTTCAGCGTCGGGTGATCCGCGTTCTTCATCCCGCAGCCTTGAATGCGCTCGGTGCGCGTGTTTCCGGCGAGCTTGATGTAGATCTCTGCGACGCTGCCGTCCTTGTTCACGGTCATCTGCGTCATGATGCCGGTGTAGGTGTCCTGACTCTTTGTGCCCTTCGCTGAAGCGCTACCAACGCCTCCGATTGCCACCGCCGCCACGATCCCAAGCATGAGCTTCCGCATGTCGATTCTCCCCGCCGATCTGCGCTCACTGCGAGCGACCGCCGACCGTTTGAGCATGGGGGAAGCGTGCAAGGGTTGCTTGAGCAGAGCTTGAGCACTGCTTGAATAGGCTCTGCGCCCTCCATTCGCTATTGAAAATGAAAATCATTTTCAATAGCCCTGAAGAACGCTAGAACGGGGGCATGAAACAGCTGAAGCCCATCCCTCAGGTTCCTCTCGCTCGCTGTCATCACTCTCGCCTCGCGCAGGGTGAGCTGGCAGCGCTCGACGCGTGCGAGTGCGGCACGTTGCACCTGCATCTCGGTGCGATCACGTTGCGACTGAACGAGGACGCGCTCAACGAACTCGTGGGCACCCTCGGTTACGCTCTCGCGCAGCTCCGGGCTCGTGAGTCTCGCGATAGCCGTACGGAAACAATCCGCAATCTGTGTTGACGCATGAACGCCCGCCATCCTGCCTTTGTTCGCCAGCAGCGGCGTCCGCTTCTGTGTAGTACATCAGAGTGGGCGAGCCCTCGGGGTGAGGCATTGCGCGTGGTGCTCGCGCTCGCGTTGAGCGAGGAGCAACTGGAAGCCTGCGTTCCGCCGCTCATCTGGGCGGAGTTGAAGCACCGCGAACTATGGCCGTCCCAGCAGCTCTTGTGCCTCGCGCAGTGGGCGCTAGTCGACCCACTGCTCTGGACCTGCCTTGCGCAAGCGCTCGACGCTCAGTTGGGACCACGTGTCGCGACGCTGGACTTAAATTGTCCTGCGGAAATTATCGAGCGCTTTCAGCTCGCGCGACCCAGGGGGAGCACGCGCGAGCTCGTGGCGATGGTCTGGTGCTTGCTCAAGCGCAGACGGCCCGCCCTCGAAGCCCTCACTGAGCGCCTCGCGCGCGAGCTCGAGTCGATGGCGCTGCGGAGCTGTCAGCAAGTTCACTCCGGCGTCGCCCAAACGACACCCACGTAGGCGGTCGCGCCGCGCTGCGGTCGCTGGTCGCCGACTCGCGCTGATTGGCGTTGCACGTTCAGTGCGTTCTCGACTCCGAGGTGGAGTTTGAGTTCGGGCGTGGCTTGGTAGGCGCACCTCACCCCCACACTCACGAACGCGGGACTCGTCAGCCCATCGTCGATGTAGCTCTCGCTCACCAGACGGTGATGCAGGTTGAGTTCGAGATCTTGCGTCAAGCGGTAGTCGAGGCTGCTCTTCAAGGTGTGTGGCGGGCGGCCCACCAGCGGGCGCTGGCGCTCGACGTCGTAGGTGTCGAGGTAGCCATAGCCCACGCGAGACATGAGCCGCGAGGAAACGCGCATCTCCACCTCGGCCTCGTAGCCCCAGGTGCGGGCGCGGCCGACGTTGATGTAGCTGTAGGTGTCCACCCGAGCGACCGCATCGCGACCGACGAAGTCGGTGTCGATCAGATCTTCGACCCAGTTCGCGTAGGCACCGAGCCGGAACTTCACGACGCTCTTTGCGCGGTACTGCGCTTCGCCGCTCGCGCCCCAGCTGCTCTCCGGTTGCAAGCCGGGGTTACCTTTGACGACGTAGCCGAGGGACGAGTGATCGAAGGCGAAGCCGTACTCCTTCGCTGACGGGACGCGGAAGCCTCGCCCCAATGCCGCGCGGAATATCCATTGACTGCTCGCCTTGTAGCTGGCGGCGAGTCGCGGCGCAGCCACGAAGCCGTAGCGCGAGTGCCACTCGCCACGCACACCCGGCAAGAGCGCGAACCCACTGCCCAGGCGCCAGTCGAGCTGGGAATACAGCGCCAGGCTGCCGAAGGTCTGCTTTGGAACCTCGCTGCTGGACTCGTGGGTGAGGTCGCCATTACCAGCGACGCCCGTCTTGTCCAGCTGCTGGTCGAAGCCTTCTGTCTCCCCGCGAAAGCCAAATGTCCAGCTGCGCTTGCTCTCACGCGTGGTCGAGATCGCCTCGAAGCTCTGCAAGCGGTGCGCACGCTGTCGCACTTCCTCGACTGGCGAGTCGCGATACAGCTTCTTCGACTCGTGGTCGAACCACTGAGATGACAGGCTGAGTCGCAGCTCCGAGTCTCGAGTCACACGCAGGCGCTGCTCGGTGCTCAAGAGATAGCGATAGGTCAGCTCCGGAGTATCCACAGAGAAAACTCCAAGCCCCGGGCGGTCAATCAAGCTCAGCCCCGTGAGCTCGTCGCGGATCACTCGCGCCTTGAGTCGTGTTACCCAGTCGCGCACCGGTTCTGCACCGAGGCGGATCCCGACCAACGCCCGCTTCGACTCAGGCAATGCACTCGAGCCGTTCGCGTGCGCAAGCAACGGACTGAAGGCGTACGAGCCATCGAACATCAGCCAGCGGTCGGCGTCGCGGAGAGCGAGGCTGCCTTGCTCGGTGTGTCCTCCGAAGCTCCGCCCCTCGAGCTTCAAGCGACTGCTCAAGCCTTCAAAGCGTGGCGGCCCGGTGATGATGTTGACGACACCGCCGATAGCGCCGGTTCCGTAGAGCGAGCTGGTCGGTCCGCTCACGAACTCGATGCGTTCGACGTCGGTGAGGGGGAGGCTCTCGAGATCGATCACGCCGCCGGTGTCCCCGATGAGTCGCTCCCCATCGACCAAGATCAGGACTCGCTCGCCGTCAATGCCCTGGATCTGGATCCCGCTCGGGTTGCCCAAATAGTCGTACGCGCTTGGGTTGACCTGCACGCCGAGCTCCTGGCTCAGCGCATCGGCGACGGTGCTGGCGCCTCGCCGCTCGGCCTCTTCACGAGTGACGGAGCGGGTGGGCACGATGCTGCGCTGGCTGCTCTCCGGAGAACGCGTGCCCGTGACCACGACGTCGCTCGCCGAGGACGACTGGGCACGTGATTCCGTGGAGAAAAGGCCGATTGCGAGGAGCGCGCCGCTAGCGGCTCGCGCTGCGGTCCGTGGTCGCGGTAGGCGGCGCATCGACGACGCTCTTCTCAAGCAGCAGCTTGATCTGCGGCAGCTGACTACCCGGCGCGTAGGGAGACTCACCCTCGTTCGCGAGCTTCGCGAGCGTCATGAACAGCGGCTCTCCACCCGGCGAGGTGTCGAGACGGATCACTTTCTGTGAGGAAAGAATGCCGTCCCAGGCGTTGCGGACGTCAGCGAAGAAGCCCTGATTCTTCTGCCAGAAGGCGCGGCCCTCGGCGAAGTTCGCCTCCGACGTGCGAGTGTAGGTGTTCTCTCCCACTTCCCGCACCAGGATCGGGCTGCCGCTCTGGTCGTCCAGATCGAGCTTGTAGTTGTCCTGGAAGTGCACCCAGCCGTTCGGCGTCAGCTCGTGACGATTGCGCCCAACGATCACGTGATAGTCGCTGCGCTTCGTGTACTCCCGTCGCGGCAGGGGACGCCAGGTCTCCTCGCTCTCCCAGAAGGCGGTCTTTCCACGGTGGATCCAGCGACCGTGGCTCTCGTAGCGCGGACTGTCATCGACCTGAAACACCGCCTGAGTCCAGGTGCCCTTGGCGTGGTCCGCCGGCATGTCCTGGTTCTCCCAGATTGATTCCCCGCGGAAACTCAACACATGGGGGTCTTCATAGCGCCAGTCCTGGCGCCAGTGCTTGATGATCATGGCGCTGCCGTCGTCGCCGGTGATCAGGATGTGCTGCAGCACCACCTTTCCTGGTTCGTTCTCGACGACCTCGACCAGCTCGAGCGCGTCGGAGGTGTACTCGTCCTTGGGTTTGTAGCCAGGGCGCAGCGCGGTGGTCTCCTTGAACGAGAAGTGAACCTTGAAGGTGCCTGCCATCGCCAGGATGGCAGCCTGGTCGCGCTCCACCTGGGGCCCTTCGTCCCTGGCGTCGTATCCTCCGGGATCGGGTCTGGGGGTGAGGTCCGCCGTCTCACTCCCGACTTCCGGCGCGACCGCTGGTTGTACTGCCCCACCACAAGCCACCGCCGTGAGGAGGCATGCGCCCAGGCTAAGCCGGCCCAACGTAGAGCTTCGTGCGCGCATCACAGTCCTCCGATCCTGACGCGAAAGCGCGCGCTGGTTGCCCCGGTCTGACCATCCGGTGTGGAGTAGTAGTCGAGGAACTCCAGCTTGTAGAGGTTCGAGCCATTTGCCGCGCGGATCACATAGGTGACCGCGGCGGGAGTTAGCGTCATGTTCTGCTCGTCGTATTCGTACCAACCGCTGAACGGTGTGATTGGCTTGCCCGTGGGATCCGTCTGCGGGATGCAGAGGTTGTCGAGGTAGTCGTCTTGCTCGAAGCTCGCGCCAGTTGCGTCCGCGCTCGTCACGTCATCGAACGCCTTGCTGAGTTCGGCGACTTCCGCCGCGCCGGGGCCGCTGTCTCCGCCGTTGCTGCGGATCAGGTCGCGCTTGAGCGCGAGGTCCCAGGCGGTGCTGGTGAAGGCGGTGATGTCGCTGATATCCACGCGCGAGAGTGTCGCGAGGTCGAGATAGATGGCTGGGTTCGTGGCTTGGTTCTGGTAGCCGCCCGCGCTGGCGTCGATGTAGAGCGTGCTGACTCCGTTGTCCGTCGAGAGCACCGTGATGTCGCCGGTGCTGACGGAGTCGATGGGGCCGAGCAGCTCATCGCGCCCGGAGGTGCACTCGGGCTCCCCACCGCCGGTGCCTCCCGTCGCCCCGCCGCTGCCCCCCGCTCCGCCGGAGGTTCCGCCAGATCCGCCTGTCGTGCCGCCGATGCCTGCGCTGCCGCCGGATCCGCTGCTGCCACCAGCTCCACCGCTGCCACCGGACGCACCGCTGCCGCCGGACGCACCGCTGCCGCCGGACGCGCCGCTGCCGCCGTTATCGTCAGAGTCATCGCCGCAGCCGACCAGGGCCAGCGTGACGCACAAGCCTATCAATGGAAATACTTTCGGACGAAACATGAGGGTCTCCATGCGCGTTTCCGCGCGATATCGGTGCGGGCGCACTCGATGATCGTGCCCCGCCTGCGTGTCACCTGGCCCCGCTCAGTCGAGGGCGAGCAGGTGTAGTGTCAGGTGCTCGAGGTGGCCGGATTCGTCCTGGCTGAAGGCCAGGAGAAAGGGTGCGCCAGCGTGATCGATGACGAGCCAGCTCGCTTCCGTTGGCGCTGGCGGGTCACCCGTCTCGTACCAAGCGTCGGTGAATGCCGAGACGATACGATCTCCGTGGTAGTTCAGCGTGGGATCGCTGAGTGTGCTCCAGTCCACCGCCTCGAAAGCCGTCAGGGTGTTGTCAGCCGTTCGCTGTTTGACAGTGTCGAGGTCGGCCGCGTCGAAGGCGTCCAGATCGACGCCCGTGACGCCGCCTGGGCCGCCAGCATCGCCGTTGACGCTGATATTATCCCGGCGGAAACAGATGTCCCAGTCCGTGCGCTGCTGGGTATCCGCCGGCGTAAGCTCCAACAGCGCCCCATCGCTCAGGCGCAGGCAGGCGCTAGGTTGCGCGTCGCTGACGTTTGGCCACCCGGCGGTGCCGTCGATGGACTCCACGGTTTGAACGGTGTGAGTGTGATGTGGCTCGACCTTGGCGTAGCGCACGCTGTACACCGCGGAAACGGGTGCGCCCTGCACTCTCGCGTAGTACGAGAGCACTTGCAGCTTGAAGTAGGCGTCTCCCGTGTGGATCCCGTAGGTGTGGAAGCGGCTGTACAGCGCGTGGCTCGTGCCGTCGTACGCATACCAGTCACCCACGGCGCCCGATGGTTCGTCGGTGAAGATGAAGGGCACCTCCGGGTACTCCTCAGCAAAGTAGGTTCCCAGCGTCAGGGGACCGAATGCGCCGCCGAGTCCGTCGCCCGATGCGCCTGAGTTGGTGAAGATGTCAGCGCCCGTGAAGTGCAAGTCCCAGTCAGGCGGTGCTTCTTCACCAGCACTCACCTCGGTGGTCGCGAGGTTCACGAACGCCGACTCGCTGGGGACGTCGAGCGTCGCGATCTCCCCAGGCCAGTCCAGGGGCGCGCTTCCGCCGCTGCCAGCGCCGGCGTTGCCGCCGTTCGTTCCGCTGGCCCCGGCATTCCCTCCTCGGCACCAGCCCCTTCTGCCTTGTCCACCGATATGTCGGTGCACCCGAGCGACAGCAACGCGCAGAAGCCGACCAGTTTCCGTATGGAGCGTTGGGAGAGAGACATGGTCCCGGAGTCCAGGCGTATCCCCGCCGGTGCGCCCGCATGAGGTTGCTGGGCGCGGACGCACCGGCTCGAAGTTGGGGGAACAAGAGTCAGACCGACTCTCGAGCCCAAGTATGCACCCCTTAATGAAAATGAAAATCATTTTCGACTCGGTGTCGAAGATTCGTTTTCAGTTGTCAGTGGGGGCGCGATCGCCTCGGTGCACCCGCCAGGGAGACATTCAATCAGGAGAATCCTCGAGTGAGCCGCGACTTGGCCAGGGTCCGCGGTCTGCCTCGCGGGTGCGTCTGACGGCTGCTGGCGTTCCCGGTTAATGAAAATTGAATTCAATAACTTCTCGCGCGGGACTATTGCCGCGGGATATTTCAGTCGACTTAAAATTAACCACGCGGAAAATAAAGTCGGGCCACGCCTGCCAGAAGCGTGGCCCGACGACACGGAGTCACTCGTGCTTACTTGTCCGCGTCGCAGCACCAGTTCATGGTGCCGGAACCAGTTGCCGTCGTTGAACCATCGCTGGCTGTGACGCAGCCGGGGAGCGTTGTGTGGTTGGTGCTACAGGTCCAGTAGTACTTGTGCGCGGCGCTCTCCGTGCACTGGAGCAAGTCGCCCAGGGCGCTGCGAGAGCAGTCGGTGCCAACCAAGCCGCCGCTGCCCCCGGTTCCGCCGGTTCCCCCCGTTCCGCTACCAGCTGCTCCGCCAGTCGCTGCTCCGGCGGTGCCTCCGGCGCCAGCGGCTGCCCCGCCAGTTCCGCCGCTCGTGCCTCCAGCGCCGGCGGTTGCGCCACCCGCGCCTGCCGCTGCGCCACCTGCGCCTGCCGCTGCGCCACCTGCGCCTGCCGCTGCGCCCCCGGCGCCCGCTGCTGCGCCACCGGTGCCGGCGCTACCGCCGCTCGTTCCGCCCGAGCCAGCGTTGCCAGCAGAGCCACCGTCTCCGGCGGAGCCTCCGTTACTCCCCGCGGAACCGCCGCTGCCCCCATCGTCGCCAATGACGATGGGGTCATCATCACTGCTACAACCCGCACCCACCGCCAGACTCAACGCTGCAAAGCCAAAGATAAGTTTGCGCATTTTCGAACCTCCTACCGTTCGCCGAAGATTGGTAACTTCGGCGACGGGCGCCGCTCCGGACCCTCGAACAGCAGCGCCCATCGCCTATCTGCAAGCTGACAGCCCGGGCGCCAGATGGTGAGGTGTTGAGTTTCGACAGTGGTGTCGGAGACGACAGTGGGCGCCTTTTTTCCCTACAGATTGCTGCTGCACTGTCAGTACAGCGCGCCGCTCATGATCGAGTCCCAGACGCGAGCCTCGGTGAAGATGCGCACCAGCTCCTCGTCGATGTGCCCGTTCTTGACTTCGAAGCCCAGGATGTCGAGCGCCTTTTCCACGGGCACGGCGCGCTTGTAGGGGCGATCACTCGCTGTGAGTGCGTCGAAGATGTCGCTGATGCTCATCATCTTCGACTGCAGTGGGATCTCCTCGCCTCGGAGTCGATTCGGGTAGCCCGTGCCGTTCAGGCGCTCGTGGTGCGACCCGGCGATCAACGCGACGCGCGCGAACGTTTTGCCCCAGGGAATTTTCGACAGGAAGCTGTAGGTGTGAGAGACGTGGGAGCGGATCTCGTCGAACTCTTCGGGGGTGAGGGAGCCCCGGCGCACGCTGAGGGAGCGCACCTCCTCGGCGCTGAGCAGCGGCACCGCTTCGCCAGACAGCTCGCGGAACGTCTCGCGCGCCAGCTGTTCGATGCGCTCGAAGTCACCTTCAGCGAGCACCGTCGGCTCGTTCGCGTGGAGGATCACCTCACGCGCTGCCGCCAGTTCCGCGCGTCGCGTCGCCAGCACCTGGTCGAGCGCCGCGAGCTCTTCCCTGGAGGCGCCGCGCTCGAGCAGCTGGATCTTGCGTTCCAGGAGCTCAGCTTCGGTGCTCTTCAGCACGAAGTCGAAGCGCCGCAACAAGAGCTCGAGCTCGTGGGGATAGAGCTTCTTGGCCTTGATCAGCACGTGCTCCCGCACGCCGATCTTGCCGAAATCATGGAGCAGCGCGGCGTACTCGATCTCGCGAATGTCGCCGACCTTCCAGCCTACTTCCTTGTAGGGCCCGCTGCCCGTGCGCTCGACGGCGTGGGCGAGGCCGACGGTCATTTCCGCGACGCGCCGGGAGTGGCCGCTCGTGGTCGGGTCGCGCGCTTCGATTGCGTCGACGCTCGCGCGCACGAAGCCTTCGAAGATGGAGCGAATTTCCTCGTACAGGATCGCGTTCTCGAGGGCGATCCCCGCTTGCGCCGCGAGGGTTTGCAGCAGCTGCTCGCTGCGTTCGTCGAACGCCACGACTTGCTGCTCGAAGTCGTCAGGGCTGAGCAGCTTGTGCTCCGGCTGACGCTTCTTGTTGATCAGTTGAAGCACCCCGAGCACATCTCCCTGACTCGTGGCCAGGGGCGTCGAGAGGATGCTCCGCGTGCGGTAGCCGACGCGCTGGTCAAACGAGCGGTCGAAGCCGAACGGTGAATCCGCAGGGAGATCGTACACGTCCTCGATGCTGACGGTGTCACGCGTGAGCGCGACGTAGCCCGCCATGCTCCGCGTGTTGATCGGCATCGTGAACTCGCTCGAATCGAAGGCGATGGAGTCGTTCTGGCTCAGCTTGAAGCGCAGCGTGCGACGCTCGAGCTCGGGCGCGTCGCCTTCCACCACGTAAATGGAACCCGCGTCCGCACCGGTGACGAAGCGACTCTTCTCCAAGATCAGGCCAAGCAGCTTCGACAGTTCACGCTCCGTCGTGAGCGCGCGCGCGATCTCGATTAGCTCTCCGAGCTCATAGCGGTAGCGCGTCAGCCACTTTCCGCGGCTCTCGCTGCGCTGCTTGGACTGCATCAGCTCGAAGGCCTGGTGCAGGCAAACCTGGAGTTCTGCCGCGCTGGCGGTGATGGGCAAGAGCGCTGCGAGCCCGTGGTTGAGCGCCTGCTCGAGCGCTTGGTCCCCGAGCGCGGCGAGGTCAGCGCTCTCTCCCAGTAGCACCAGCCGCGCCGAGAACTCGCTCAGCGGCCGGACCCAAGGCGCGATCAGATCTCGGCCCTTCGTCCACACCGAGTGATGCGCGAAGAGCACACTCGCGTTGTCCCGCTTCGCGCAGATCAGGAGGGGGTGAGGGCGAGTCAACGAAAGCGCCGAGAAGCGACCGTCCAGCGACAGTCGGAGCAAGACAGCGTCGATCTGCTGCAACGCGTCCCCTGCTCGCGAGCCGAGCTTGCGTAGCTCGACGTCTTCTCCTGCGGAAACGTCCGTTGTCCCCCTCACCCCAACCCCCCCTACCGGCGTCCTGGAGACAACCTATTCACGTTCGTCCTCGTCGCCCTTGGTGGCCGAGAGGGAACCTCGTCGGCGATCGCTCTTGTGGGTCTTCTCCGCTTCGCGCGTGCGATCCAGCGCCTCGTACGCGAGGACGATGCGCTGCACCAGCGGATGGCGCACCACGTCTCCATCGGAGAAGCGACAGAACGCGATGCCCTCGATGTTGCTGAACAGCTCGGAGGCTTCCTTCAAGCCGCTCTTGGCGCCTGACGGAAGGTCGGTCTGGGTGATGTCACCCGTCACGACTGCCTTCGAGGAGTAGCCGAGACGCGTGAGGAACATGCGCATCTGCTCGCTGGTGGCGTTCTGCGCCTCGTCCAGGATGATGAACGAGTTGTTCAACGTGCGTCCGCGCATGAAGGCGAGCGGCGCCACTTCGATCTGCCCTCGCTCGCGCAACGACTCGACCTTCTCGAACTCCATCATGTCGTTGAGTGCGTCGTAGAGCGGGCGCAGGTACGGATTGACCTTTTCCGCGAGGTCTCCCGGAAGGAAGCCAAGCTTCTCGCCAGCCTCGACCGCGGGACGCGTGAGGATGATGCGCTTGACGCGGCGATTGATCAGCGCGTTCACGCCCATCGCCATCGCGAGGTAGGTCTTACCAGTGCCTGCGGGGCCGATACCGAAGGTCAGGTCGTGCTCTCGAATGCTCGAGACGTAGTGGCGCTGAGCCGGCGTCTTCGGCACCACGGGTCGGCGCTTTGGCGCAACCTTGATGGTGGCGTCGAGGAGGTCGACGAGCGAGCCGTCCGGGTGATCGTGCAGTGCCCTGAGTGAGCGCGCGACGTCGCCCGGTCCGAGCTCGACGCCGTTCCTTACCAGCTCGATCGCTTCCGTAAGGAATCGATGCGCGGCGAGTACGCGGCTCTCGGGTCCGGAGATCAAGATCACGTTGCCACGCAACCCGACCTCGGAGCCGCTGTGCTTGGCGACGTCTCGGAGCAGCGCCGAGCCGGGGCCCGTGAGTCCGTGCAGCACTTCCAGGTCGTCGACCTCGAGGCCCTCCGTGATGCTTCGCTCGGGTTGAGCGCTGGTCTGAGCGATGTCCGTCTCGGTCGTGGTCTGTGAGTCAGTAGTGATTGAAGTCGTTTGCATGGGTGGTTCGGATGAAGCCGGGGCGAGGACTGGAGGCGCGCTACTCGAGTTGGACTCGGGAGCGGCGCGCTCAGAAGAAGCGTCGATGGACAATTCCGTCTCAGAGGCCGGATGTTCGTTCGGTGGAGTTGGTGGCAACTTTCGAGGCTTTGCTGAGGTTTGGGATCGCCGGGGTATGAGCGCGAGCGACCTGATGCTCTGGAGACGTCCTGCACCAAGCAGGATATCCCGAGCCGTCGTTGACGCATAATGCCGCCGCCGCTCACGTCTCCCCCACAGGCGTTCTCAGCGCGAATCTGCGGAACAAACAGCTCGCTGGACGCAGCTCTGCTCGTCGCCCCCGAGTGAGAACGCCGCTCAAAGCGAGCTTCGTGCCAACCCGCCCAGGGTCGCAGCTGCGCCGGCTTGCCCGCTAACGCTTGATGCGTTCAGAGCACCCAGCGCGACACCCGTGCCGCGCGGCCGGATAAAAAGTGCGGACTGATTCTCATGGCTGGAAGCTCCTGAGCCGTCACCCGAGGCTTTGAAGACAAACGGTGTCTTTCCGGAAAGAAAGTCACTCGAGCGATCCCACTGACTCTCCATACCCACGGATCCATTTCGGCTTCGGGCATCTAGCCGTTCCCACCGCAAGCGGCTCTCCATCAAAGCCGCTGCAGAAAGACAGCTGCAGAAAGACAGCAGCTCCAGAAAGACAGCTGCACGAACGCAACAGGGAACGCAGTGTCAGCTCAGCGGGATTTGTGCTTTGGATCACGCGCCGTCGATGCTGGTAGTCGGTCCCGCGCGGAACCGACTGTCGAGGTTCTGACGCACACCTGAGGTGAGCACACACGAGCGGCGTAGACCTGATACAAAAATGTGAAGCGGCGACTTGGGTAGCGTTGACAACCGCCACCATCGAGATGCTAGTCTTGGAACTTGAGAGGGGAATTCGGGGGACAGCCGATCGTCTGAAGTCGTGCCTGCAGTGGATGCAAATCCCCAGCAGGAGAGGGGCCTCGAGTGAGGGGTTATGAGAGTCCCCTTCCGATGACGACGATCCTGCGCAACAAGAGGTGCGCCACCAATTGGTGGCGCACCTCACCTATTTGGAGCCTGGCTACCAGATAGGCCGCGAGGGAAACCTCGGGGAAAGACGTTGCGGTCCCGCCGGGCCCCTCTCGTTTTTTTGTGCTCGCTGCGGCTGTTTTGCAGCCTCGCGCCCCTGCGGGTTTCTTGGCCGGTTGAGGGCTGCCTCGCTAGGCGTGGGGCATGGCAGCGTGGAGCAAGTGGATCGGCGTCGGCACCGCAACCGGGATCATCCTGGCACTGGTTCCAGTCGTCCGCGGCAACATCAGGCTCGAAGACGCGCTGAGCAAGGCGACCAGCTCCACCAGCAGTGGCAGCCGTGGCGAGGGGAAAGGCCCAAACCTGAAGGGCCTGGACCTGCTCCGCCTGAGACTCCAGCCCCGGCGCGTGACGTCTCCGCTACCAGACGGTCGCACGGCTGAACTCACCCTCGATCCAGCGCTTCAGCGGGCGGCGCTGTCCGTGATGAAGAAGTATCGCGTGCCTGAAGCGGGCGCGGTGCTGATGGACGTGAAGAGCGGTGAGCTGCTGGTCTACGCGAGCTACGTCAACGAGGGGCCGAAGGTCGACCTCAACGTCCAGGTCGAGGCGCCCGTTGCCAGCGTGTTCAAGGTGGTGACCGCCTCTGCGCTGGTGGAAAACGCACATCTGACGGCGAAAACCGAACAGTGTTACCACGGCGGCCGTAGCCGCATCGCGGCGGACGAACGGAGGAAGATCCAGCGCGGGACAAGTGGTGCGCGACCTCGCTGCGGCCATGGGGCGCTCGCTGAACGTGGTGTTTGCCCGGCTTGCTCAGAAGCACCTCACCCCCGAAGAACTCGAGGCGATGGCGGGATCCTACGGGTTCAACGCGCCGATCCCCTTCGACGTCCCCACGCAGAAGCCAACCATCGACGTGCCCGCGGAGCCACTGGAGTTCGCCCGCACCTCCGCGGGCTTCTGGCACAGCAAGATGTCGCCACTCCAAGGCGTCAGCATCGCGCAGACGGTCGCCAACTCCGGTGTAGCGGTCCGGCCGCGCATCGTGCGCTCCATCACCAAAGACCGTGAAGTCGAGTGGGAGTGGGACGGCAAGCCCGAGGTCCTGCGGCGTACCATCAAGCCAGAGACCGCGAAGGAGCTGACGCGCATGATGTTGCAGACCGTGCACAACGGCTCCGCCTACAAGCAGTTCCACGACAAGCGCGGCCACGCGTTCATCCCGAACATCCACATCGCGGGCAAGACCGGCACCCTCACGGCGCACAAAGCGAACCGCCACTACACCTGGTTCGTTGGTTTCGCGCCTGCGGAAAAACCAGAGGTCGCGGTGAGCGTGTTGGTGGTAAATACGCCGATTTGGCGCATCAAGGGCCCCATGCTGGCGCGCGAAGTACTGCGCGCCTACTTCGAGCAGCGCGGAAAAAAGTAGCCAGCCCGCGGCTCCGTCTCAAGCCGCGCGCTGTGTGGCCGTTCCATTGGACTAGCCTCTCTGTCTTTGGCTGGTGCTCGGGGATGTGGCGCAACGCGTCCGATGGACCCCACTGTAGGGCGCCACGCCAGGGGGTGGGAGCAGGGCTGCGAAGGACGCCTATACGGCCTGGATCTGCCGCACGGACGCTTCAATCTCAGCTCGTTGATCAACACCAAGCGGACGCGAGGATGGAGTGGACTCAGCTGTAGGGGTTGCTAGAGTAGGTACCGTGCAGGTCGTCTTGAGAAAGCTCGGTCGTGGCTCGCGTGCCGTTACGGGCCGCTTGGTACGAGCACCGCGCAAGGGGTCTGTGGTGGTGATCGAGTTCTCCGATGGGATGCACGAGTACGTGACTACTCCCGTCAAGCGAGTGCTTCGGTTGGCTCCCAAGGATGTCTTCTACATCGAGACGGTCAACAGCCGTTATCGCCTCGAAGTGCGGGACCCTGAGTCCGCCCTCGAGGACGCTTCCAGCGGCTGAATCGCCGCTCGTAGAGCCGCGCCGTGTTGAGGCCGCCCCGCTGGGCGGCTTTTGCTTTTTGTGCCCGCTGGGACCGCGCTGGCCGGCCCATCCCGTTTCCGTGGGGTATCCAGGGCGTCCCCCGGAGCGAGATCCAGCCCCCCGAGGCGCTCGGATTTTGGGGGAGAGGCGCGCTGGAGAGCCCGACTTCGCCCGCCCGTGGTCGCGCCGTGTCGGGACAATCCAGTCAAATTCCGTGCATCTGTTCAGCTCTCCCGCACAAACCTCACACCGAACGTGCACCAGACACTGGCGGGCTCGCCCGTTTTGCGGTAGCAACCCCTCCCCGCGGATCTCCCGCGGCACTAGTCCCGGCGCTCTCGTCCACCAGACGCGCGCGCCAGTCCCTTGCGCTCTCACGGCGCAGTAGTTCGAGAGAATAACGATGGGTAAGTTCGACAGCCGCAAGTCGCAGAAAATGTGTCGCAAGAAGGCGCAGCGTAAGAAGAAGGAGCGCCTGAAGCGCCGCGCGGAGGAGACCCGCGCCGCACGCAAGGGCTGAGCTTCTCGAGCTAGTCAGAACGGAGTTCGCCGCCATCGGTTCGATTGACCTTTGGCGGCATCGACGCGTCCAGCGTGCGAGGGTGCTCCGACAGTCCGGTTTCTTGGCCCCTTGTGCCGCGGCCTGATACCGGACGAGCGTGAACCTCCAGCCCATTCGCAGGACAGGCTTCAAGTCCGTCGCAGGCTTGCTGCTCCTTGGCGCTCTCAGCGTGACCCAGGGAGCCTGCATGCAGCCTCCGTCGCGTACCGCACGGCTCACCGAGGCGGCGCGGGAGATGAACCTCGCGGCGCGCTTTGGGCGCATGGATCTAGCGGCGGAGCATGCTGCGACCGGCGCCCGCGACCACTTTCTCAAGCGTCGCTCCCAGTGGGGTAACGACATCCGAGTGGTCGACGTCGAGCTCAGCGGGCTCAGCCTGAAGGACGACAGCAACGCGGTCGTGCAGGTCGACGTCGCCTGGACTCGCATGGATGAAGGTCAGCTGAGAACGACTCGTGTCGGCCAGCAGTGGCAGGACCGGGAAGGCTCCTGGCGCCTGGTGCGGGAAAAGCGCCTCGCCGGGGACTTCGGCCTGTTCGGGGAACCGATCGAAGACGTGGAGACCAAGCCTCACGGTGACGTGCACTTCCCGACCAAGGTGATTCGCTAGCCTTCTTGATTCCTTGCGGCAACGGTACCGCCACTAAAAGCTTGGCCGCCACAAACAGCGACTGGCCGCCACAGCATCGCTCTGGCGGCCAGTTTGCGTTGAGAGAGCGTCGAGGTAGACGAGCGACTCAACCGTTCTCAGGACTACTTTTTGAGCCAGCTAGGCTTGCCGCGATAGCGCACCGTAGCGTCCTTGAAGGTGCCCCACAGGCCGGAGTTCTTGAAGCTGCCTGCGCCTTTGTACGCCACGTACACCTTGCCAGCTGCGGTGCCTGCCACCTGGGACGATGGACCCTTCTCGTCGTAGGGCTTCACGTCCCACGCGGTGAACTCGATGTAGTAGGCGTTGCTCGCGTTCCAGCTCGTGAGGCCGTTGCGCTCTGGGCTCTTGATCTGGAAGAAGCCGTCGCCGTACTTCATCTCCTTCTTGAGCTTGGCTCCCTTCTTCGGTTCCTCGGGGAGATGAACCTTGATGAACTGTGAGCCGGTGACGAAGCCGGTCGGGGTCTCGAGCTTCTTTTCGTAGAAGTTGATCTCCCAGCCTTCGCGGTACCCCGGCTCAATCACCACACTCTGGGCCTCCCAGCGGCGCCCGTTGGCGTCGCCGTTGAGCGCTTCGTCGGGGATGTCCGCCGGGTTGAGGGTTTCGGCCCATTTGTACGTCACTGGTCCGGAGGGCGGCTCGTCCTCGGCGGGCGCCGGGGCGCTGGGCGCCACGGCCGCGGAAGCTGCTGCGGGCACGCTCGAGCTGCTCGCCGCTGGTGCGGGCGCCTCCTCCTTCGAGCAGGCTGCGAGGGATAGTGTGAGCGCCGCGATCACCACGAATTTCGACTTCATCATTCGCTCCTCAGCTCATCGCCCACTCGGCGAGTCCGAACATCGAGCCGTCAGTGGACATGCAGACGGCCAGCTTACCCACCGTCGGCACGTCGAACGGCCCCTGGAACACCGCGCCGCCGAGCTCCTTGATCTGAGCCACGCTCTTGTCGATGTCGGCGGTGGTGAAGTACAGGAACCACGAGGAAACGGGCATGCCGTCAGGGCGCTTCATCATCCCGCCGTTGTCGCCGCCCTCCTCCCCAGTGCCGAAGAGGAAGTACTCCATCTCCGTCATGGGGCCCTTGCGCCACTTCCACCCGACGACCTCGGAGTAGAAGGTCTGCGCCTTCGCGGTGTCGGTGACGAGCAGCTCGTTCCAGCCCACCATACCTGGGGTGCTCATCGCAGGGACTTCGGGGACCTCACCCTCGGGCTTGAACAGCGACACCACGCAGTTCTCGGTGTCCATCATCGCCGCCATGCGCCCCACCGACGGGATGTCCATCGCGCCCATCGGGAACTGCGCGCCGAGCTTCTTTGCGCGCTCCATCGCGGCGTCGACGTCGTCTACGGTGACGTGGCCCATCCAGTGGGCAGGCGCCGGTACTTCTTGAGGTAGCGCGTTCATACCTCCGAAGGGCTGCTCTCCGATGCACAGCATCTGATACTCCGGCATGTCGGCGGGAGCGCCATCTGGTTTCCACGAGATAATGTTCCAGCCGAACAGCTTGGTGTAGAACTCCTTCGCCTTCTCGATATCCTTGGTGTTGAGATCGTACCAAACGAACTTTGCGGTCATCTTTCCCTCCTCGTTTCACTAGCGCCAGGGTTGGCGGGGCTTGGTCTGAAGCGCCGGCACCAGCCATGGCAAGAACTCGTCCTGGCGTATCCCGACTGCGTCGCGAGGGCTAGTCAGGTGCCGCGACGGGAAGAATTCACGGGTGTGACGCGATATCGGCGGTCCGTAATCGCTCCGCTGGGAGCCTCGCAGGCTGCCCCCCTGGGCTGGCGCGAGACGGAGCAGCCGCTGCCCGCTTGCGGCCTGGGGCTGAAGTAGAGACCTCGTTCAGTCGGGATCTAATCCGCACGGAATAAAAGTAGTCGGGGAGTTCCGGGTTGCGTTTCCACGGGTCATGGCGTGTTTCCGCTCCCCGGCCCGGTTGGCCACGAATCGATGAGCGCGTGCAACCTGGAAGCCTTTGCACGACTACTCGATGCGACCGGCAAGCCACTCTGGTCGGTAGACACCTACGCCACCGCCAGCGAGGAATACACCAACGGCGTGTGGCTCGACCTGCAAGGCAATCTGTATGCGGTCGGACATGATCAGACGATCGGCAACAACGAGGCGTTTGTCACGAAGCTCGCGCCCTGAGCCGGCCATTCCCCGCGGGTGAGCCACCCCAGCGTGTCTGCATCAGCCCTCACCTGCATCGGAACGGTGCCGCAAGGCAAAGCTCGACGTCCCAGAGCAAGTCTGAACAAGAATTCGATGCAAATCGTTCACGTAGACGCGCGGACGGCATTGGGTGCCAGCTATTTAGCCGCGCGGATACGACCGAGGGACGCTCTGCTCCGCGTCGCGGCTCCAACGGGTGAGGGCAGCAAGCACCGTCGCAGCCTGGTCAACGTGGCGAAGTAGCTGAGATTGGTCGGCTTCGTCCGGGCACGTATCGTGCTACCTGTTGTGGTCTCCGATGCGCTCGGCGGGTGACGTGAACGAATGGAAACCAAAGGGGGTGGAGAGTGCGGAATGATCTCAGAAGACTGCCAGACTGACCTAGCCCTGATGTGTTCGGCGCTCCGCCGACTGTTCGGTGATCACCCGAGCGATGTGATTTGCTTCACCGAGGAGGGCGTTTCACTACAGCTCAGTCTCGTGAGCGTCGGCGTGGTGCAGGTGACGTTCCAGGCGGGAGAATCACTTCAGCGCGTCAGCGTGGATTTCGCAGGGTCGTCCATGTGGCTCGACAGCGACCCGGCCGGCAGCCTGCTGCGAACGGACCTGTCAGCGAGTCTCGGCGCCGCTAGCGGTGCTGCGCTCTGCGAGCTCGTCCATCACCACGTGCAGCGCCTGGCCCCAGTCGCGGCTTCGCTTGCGGTCAGGGGAACGTTGCGCGGTGCATCTGGGACGCGGCCCAGGGTGCCGTCTGGCTCAGCTGAGCCGCGCGCCGTGGCGTCACACAGTTCACGCGACAAGGGTTAGAATGGGCTCTGGGCGACGAAGTAGAACTGGCCGCCCTCGATCTTGTTCTCGTCGTCGAGGCCGTTGGCGTAGCCAAGCTTGAGGTTGGCTCGCACGTAGTAGCCCAGCACCAGATCAATCCAGAGCTCTCCACCGACGCCGAGGTGCATCTCGTCGAATGGCTCGTCGACGTTGATGGTATCGAACGCGCCGCCGTAGTCCGCGAACAGCGCGCCGCTCAGCGTCCGCAGGAAGCCTGGCAGCGTGCTGATGCCGAACTCCGGATAGGCGATGGGGAAGCGATACTCGGCTTTGAGCAAGTGAAACTGACGACCTCTGAACGCGCCAGGCGCGTATCCGCGGAGCAAGAAGGTCGACTGCAAGATGCCAGACGTGTAGGCGTCGAGCGGCCCGGTGTCCGTGTAGCCACCCGTCGAGAACAAGCCCCTGCGGGGATACGTTCCGTCCGCCGTGCCGCCGCTCGCAGAAACAGCCAGCACGTGATGGGGCAGCACCGGGACGGGCACGTAGCCAACGCCGCGCCAGCTGATGGACGTCAGCGTGCTCTCGCTACCTGTCTCAGGCGACCCGACGTCGAGCGCCGCTGACAGGCCCCAGCCCCGCTCCGTGCTGATGCCGTTCGCCGTGCCGTCCGCGTTCGAGTAGGAGAAACCGAGGCGTACGAGACCAAGGAAGCCGCTATAAGGCTTGCGGTTTACGGGGCCAAACGGATCGCCCTCGAAGTCAGCTACCAGGTCCTGCTCGAAGCTCGCCGCCGTGTAGTTCAGTGAGATGCTCTCTGCCTGGTACACGTCGTTCAGTGAGTACGAGATCCCCGAGGTAACGCCGGAGACGTGCTCGGTCACCGTCAGGTCTTCGCCGCCGTAGCGAAACCCTCCACGAGGCACGGCGCGCCGAAACGCAGAGAGACTGAGCGTCGGCTCGAGTCCGCGGTAGGCGTAGTTGGCAGACAGCGAAGGCTCGCCCTGTTCGGTGTCCACCGTGATGAACAGGTTGAAAGCGTGGAGGCCCACCGCGTCGCTGCCCGCGGTGCTCACTGTGAGCGACTGACCGAAGCTGCCTGGACCGTAGGTTGCGAGGTACGAACGGGGACCGATGGAGTCGAGCGGCTCGTACTTGGTAACGGGGTAGCGATTGCGCACTGGCTCAGGCGGCGGGTCCGGCCTGTCGTCCACGTACTCTGGTGCCTCGAGGAAACGTTTTTCGTTGAGGGGCATGACGAAGAGGTCGAACCCTTCGTGCGTGTAACCGACGTAGTAGAGTGATTTGCCGTCGGCCGAGGGCTGAGGCATGTAGGCGCCCATCACCACGTTGGTCACCATGCGCAAGCGCTTACTGGCGACCTCATACGCATAGACGTTCGCAACGCCTGTGCGGTCAGAGACGAAGAACAGGCGCTTTCCGTCGGCGGACCAGACCGGTTGTTGATCCTGAGCGCGGTCGCGCATCAAGCGGGTGACGTGTCGGGTCTCCAGGTCGACGATCGCGATGTCGCGATAGCCGCCCTTGGTCCAGACGCTGTAGGCGACGCGCTTGCCATCGGGAGAAAAGCGCGGCGTGAACGCTTGCTCGTACTTGCGGCTCTTCACCAGCGCGCGTTCGTTCTCGAGCTTTGTGTCTAATTCCTCAGGGAAACCTGCCTTGACATCGGCGATGCGCAGGGTGGTCGTTCCTTTGTGGTTCGTCACGTACACCACGCGGCGGCCGTTGGGGCTGACGTCGGCGCCACGCGCGCGCCTACCGACCGTCCAGCGTTGACGAGACGGAGAGAGGCCGCGTGGGCTCGTCGTGTCGCGCGGTTGCGCGAAGAGGTCGTTGTAGATGTAGTCTCGGCGGGAGCGCGCGGCGTCGTCGAAGACCATGGCGCAGTCGCCGTCGAAGCTGATGCCGTTGAGGGAGCTAGCGCGCGCGATCAGCTGCGGCTTGTCGAGAGGCTTGTTCCTGGAGTCGAGGCGCAGGCGGTAGATGCCGCCAGGCCGGTCGCCGTCGTCGGCGTAGTACACCAGGTCGGCGCCCTTGGTGTTTGGTGCCTTGCGGAAACATTTGGGCGCTTCGCGGGGGTAGGTCACCGTGCGGCCGTGGTGGGTCAGCCGTACGCCTTCGCGGCGGCCTCGGCGGTCTACCTCGGCGACCAGCGCTCGATACTCCTGCTCCAGGTGGCTGTGCCAGCCCTTGTAGAGGTCGATGTATGTCCTGCCAGTCGCCTTCTTGATCGAGCGATTGATTCCCCAGGGAATGATGTTGGCGCCGTAGTCCGCAGAAACGGTCGCGTAGGTCTCGGTGCCGTAGGTGTCGAGGATCCAGCCGATGAAGTAGCCGCCGTACAGGTACCAGAGGTTGCCGCCTGGCCAGCGCCTCGGGATGCTGCTGATTTGATCGAGCCGGGCGAAGTTGTCCTCGAGCACATCGGCGCGCAGCATCATGTCAAACAGGCTCGAACGCCGCCGTCCACCGCCGGTGTGCTGGCTCTCGAGCGCCGTGGCCAGGCCTTCGAGGATCCAGCGCGGTTGCACCTGGTTTGGTGTGTAGGTCTTGCCGAAGATCCCGTTCAGGAGCTCTGGGACGCCAGAGCGATTGTCGATGTGCAGGATGTGGGTGTGCTCATGGGTGAGCAACATCAGCATCCAGTCGTCGTAGTCGCCGAGCACGCTCATGTCGTCCGGCGCGGAAACGAACAGGCGGATCGTGTTGTACGGTCGCACGGACGCTGAGCCGTTGGACGCGTCTGTGTCGTCGGTCAGGACGATGTGCGTGACCTCGGTGGGTTGCCAGCCGAGCTGTGGACTCAAGCGGCTGTGGATCGACTCGCCCAGGCTGGCGGTGCGCTGGGCGACCTCGTCTAGGCCCGCTGGATAGTGAACGCGAAAGTGCGGCGTCTCGATCGTGCGCCAGCGCAGGTACGGATCTCCTGCCCGCGCCGGCAGAGCGACGCTCAACGCCAGGACGGCGCAGGCAAGAGACAAAAGGACCCGCATTAGCCCCGTGGCCTAACCCAACCCCTGAACCAACGCGAGTCGCGTCTGTGGCTAGAAGTCGTCGTGGAACAACGGCTCACGGTTACGCACGTAGCGATACACGAGCTGCCGGCCTTCGGGAGAAATCTCGGTGAAGGCAGCGCCGAAGCCTGGAGGGGCGTCCGCGCCGGAGTTGGGGGCTTCGCGGGTCCAACGCACGATGGCTTTCGCCTCGAACTCGTAGCCGCCAGGCATGGACACCTTGAGCACCAGCGGCTGGCCCATGTCCGGGATTTGATACGTGGCGATGAAGATCCCGCCGTCGTCGATCACGTCGTTGCCGCTCAGGCCCTTGTAGAAGTTGGTCTGGCTGTTCGCGCCGAGCGCGGCCTCGAGACGCAAGACGTCTCCAAAAGCTGGCGGACCTGCAGCTGGTGGTCGGGCTTGGGGTGCCGGTTGCGCCGGCGGAGCCGCCTGAGCGGGCGCGGCTTGCTGCGCCTGGGGGTAGGCCGCAGGTGCTGCACCGTACGGATTCGCCGCTTGCTGCGGCGGCTGCTGGTACTGCGGCTGAGGTGGTTGCTGGTACTGCGGCGCTTGCTGCTGCGGCGGTTGCTGGTACTGCGGCGCTTGCTGCTGCGGCGGTTGCTGGTACTGCGGCGCTTGCTGCTGCGGCGGCTGCTGGTACTGCGGCGCCTGCTGCTGAGGTGGCTGCTGGTACTGCGGCGCCTGTTGCTGAGGTGGCTGCTGGTACTGCGGCGCCTGCTGCTGAGGTGGCTGCTGGTACTGCGGCGCCTGTTGCTGAGGCGGCTGCTGGTAGGGCTGCGCCTGAGGAGCGGGCTGCGCGTAGGCCTGTTGCTGTGGAGGTTGCGCGTAGGCTTGGGGCGCAGCCTGGGGAGTCGGTCGAGGAATGCCCGCCGGCGCACCATCCATGGGCGGCAACTCCAGCGTGCTGCCTGTGGCTTGGGTGCTGGAACCAATGGGCACCGTGCTGCCAACGCCTTGAGACGGCTGAGTGCTTGGGCCATCGAGCGCGACGGTGCTGCCCAACCCCTGCGGTGCTGGCGCTGCGGCTGCGGGTGCAGCTTGGAAGGCCGGCTGGGCTGGTGCTTGAGTCAGGCTGTGAACCAACCCGAGGGAGCTCGCGACGGCTTCCATCGCCTGGGTGACCGCCGGGTGAACACCGTCTGCGGCCTGGAGTTGAGCCAGCGCCCCACGCACGGCTTCCAGCGCGACGGGAGCGTGCTGTGGAGCCGCGGCGCCGCCCGAGGCTTCGATCTGATGGAGCGCGCTCATCGCCTTGGCGATGGGTTCGGCTACGTTCATCAAGTGTGGCGGAACACCAGGTGCCTGCAGTGCGGCCAAGCCCTGAGCCAAATTCTCACGGGCGCTCCGTGCTCCACTAACGGGGTCGCTCATTCGTTCCCTCCAAAGATTCGCGGTGAGTCTATCACCTGACTTCGAGCGCTTACGAGTTCAGCGAGCTGACCCTGGTCGACTTCCGTCCCGGATTCATCACGGGCTCGCTCGAGGACGATTCCTCCATCCCCTGTGCGGATGCGCACCGCGGAATCCTCGAGCTGGGCTTCGCCGGGCAACAACGCGCTGGAAAGGTTGGGATCGGCGCTCGCGCGCAGCAGCTCGAAGCGCACTCCGTTGACCTCGAGCGCGACGCCCGGCTCTGGGCTCAGCGCGCGGATCCGTCTGAGAACGCGCTCGGTCGTCTGTTGCCAGGGGCACTTCAGTAAGTGTCCGGTCGGGGCAGGTGCCCAGGTTGCCTGTGTTTCGTCCTGAGTGGCTCGGGGCAGCGTGTCGCCACGGGAGAGCGCGCTCGCCGCGCGGCGCAACAGCTTGAGGCTTGGTCTGTCCAGCGCCTTGGCGAGGCGCCACGCGCTGCCTGTTCGCAGCACCTCCCCCCCAAGCTCCTCGCGCCAGACGATATCCCCGGTGTCGTATTCAGCTGCGAGGTGATGGAGTGTCACGCCGGTTTGCGCGTCTCCGCAGTCGATGGCCCAGAAGAACGGATCGGGACCGCGATGCCGCGGCAAGAGCGACGGGTGCACTCCGAATGCCCCCAGCGGACACGCCTCGAGCCAGCGCTGGGGCAAGCGCCGAGTCCAGAACCAGCTCAGCAGGACGTCCGCGCCGGGTAGCGCCTCCTCCACGCGCTGCGAGACCTCAGTCTGCTCCAGCTTGAGCGCGTCGATCACACGCGGCCCAAACAAGCGCTGGATGCGTCGTCTGCCAGGCGCTGGCAGCGGGCTCAGGACCAGCGGCGCCAGCTCATGACCATCCTGGTGGAGCAGCCACGCGGCGAGCGGCAGGCCGAAGAAGGCGATGCGCATGACCCTGGTTTAGCCCGCAATCGCCCAGGCGTTCTTCACAATCGCCCGGGGCGTCGGGTCACGCGTCGCAGGGGTAAAGAGCGCCCAAAAGTTGTTAGGGCTTCGCCTAGCTTGGTACCCCGAGCAGTATGGATTCTGGGTCTGCCTTCGGACAGATGCTTCGCGCGGGCAATCGTTTCGACCCCGAGGCGGCGAATCGGCCGATTCTAAGCTTCGAAAACGTCCACAAAGCCTACCGCTCGGACGCTCCTGTGCTCCGGGGCATGAACCTCGCCATCGAGCGCGGTGAGTTCGTCTTCTTCACTGGGCCCTCGGGCGCCGGCAAGAGCACGCTGCTCCGCCTGCTGTATGCCGCGGAGACCGTCGACTCCGGGCGCATCCTGTTCATGGGCCGCGAAGTCGGTCGCTTGCGGCCCGAGTCAATTCCATTCCTACGTCGAAACATCGGCGTGGTCTTCCAAGACTTCAAGTTGGTCAACAACTGGAGTGTCTCCGAGAACGTCGCCATGCCCCTCGAGGTGCTCGGCCTTCCGGAGCGCCTCATTCGCACACGTATCGGCGAAGCGCTCGAGCGAGTGGGTTTGGGGGGGAGAGGGAGCGACCTGGCGGCGACCTTGAGCGGCGGAGAGCAACAACGCGTCGCCGTGGCGCGCGCCATTGTAGGCGAACCTGCGTTGGTGCTGGCGGACGAACCGACGGGCAACTTGGACCCGCAGCTCGCGGTCGACATCCTCGGCCTCTTCGAGGACATCCACTCGACCGGCGTGACGGTGCTGTTTGCCACTCACGACCGCTCGTTGCTCGACATTCGTCCCCGGCGCGTCGTCGTGCTTCAGGACGGCAAAGCCATCGACGCCCCGAATGGGCTCGAAGGCGATCTGGACGACGACTTTCAGCTTTCCGTGGCCTGAGGAGATGCGAGGACTATGACGTCGCTACAGCGAGCATGGCGGGGCGGTAAGAACGACTGGCGGCTGCACCTGCTCAGCATCTTCTCGGTTGCGGTGGCGTTCGTCACCTTGGCTTCGGCGTTGCTGGTCGTGGTCAACGTGGATGGGTTGCGTGACCGCTGGTCGCGAGCCGGCCGTGCCAGCGTTTACTTCCGTGTGGAAACTACCTCCGCTCAGGTGCGCGCCATCGAAGACGCGGTGCGGGCCGCGCCCGGTGTGACGGATGTGCGCTATGTCTCGAGTGACGAAGCGCGCCGCGAGATCGTTGGCCGTGGCGACAAGGTCCTCGCGGACCTACCTTCTGCAGCCTTTCCGGCCTCCCTCGAGGTGATGGTCGACGAAGGCACCGAAGGCGGAAAGCTCGAGTCTCTCGCGAACCGCGTGCAAGCGTTGCCGCAAGTCGAGAGTGTGGAGACCTACCAGGACTGGACCCACCGCTTGGCTTCGGTGCTGAGCGGCGGCGTCACTGCGAGTCTCGTGCTGGCGTTCGTGGTGCTGGGAGCGGTGGTCAGCGTTGTGGCTTCCACGATCCGCCTGGCGCTGCAGCGGCGCCGTATCGAAGTGGAAGTGTTGAAGCTCGTTGGGGCAACTGACAGCTACGTGCGCCGACCCTTCGTCGTGGAAGGAGCCGCCCAAGGCGGGATAGGCGCCTTCCTGGCGCTGGTGATACTCGCGGTTCTTTACGGAATCGTCAGACAGAACTTGAGCGGCGAACTTACGACACTCGTGGGTATGCAGCCCGTGTTCCTACCGTGGACGTTCATGCTGGCCATGGTCTCGCTCGGCTCGGCGCTGGGTGCAGTGGCGGCATGGGGCAGTCTGCGCAAGCTCCTGGTCGTGTGACGTGAAATTCCGAATCGCCTTCAGCCTGTTGTTCTTGTCGGTGGGAGCCGTGGCCCTGGCCGCGCCTTCTGCGCCTGACCCCGTCGGCACGCTGGGCGATCCCATTGACGTGCCCGCCGCGCCCGCTCCTGGCTACGCGCCGCCGCCGCCCGGCTACGCGTATGCGAACCCTGGACAGCAGGCTGCAGCGCCTGCGGGACAGCCCGATTTCGAGGCGCTGCTCGCGCAGCTAAACCGCGAGGAAAAGGCGACGGAGAAGGCGCTCAACGACCTCGGAGCAGAAGCGGAGAACGCGCGGCGCCGCACCATCGCCCGTGGCCGCGCCTACGTGCGCAAGTCTCGCGCCGGGTTGCTTCCGGTTGGCGGTGGCTTCGATGAGCTCGTGAACCATGCGTCGCGCCTCGAGAGACTGCGCCGCGCTCTCGAACGTGACCTGAGCGCCGAGAAGGCGCTGATCAAGAAGCGCTCCAAGTTGAGCAAGCGCCTCGCTGACCTTCGGGCCCGCAAGGGGCCGCTCGAGGCTCAGGCGCGCATCACCTCGCAGCAACGGGCGGCGTTGCTCGCCCAGCAAGACCGCGCATCAGCTTTCGAACGCGCTTTCTCCAACAGCGTCGGCTCTTGGGACAACACGGCGATCTACGGAGCGGATCCGGGCTCTCCCGGCGCCGGACCCAGCCAGGAAGCCTCTGCGTTTGGTGCCCTCAAAGGTCGCCTACCGTTCCCGCTGCCTGGGCGCGCCAATGTGCGCAAGGCGAGCCGTGGTGGAGGCGGTCCTGGCCTCGAGATGACGGCGCCCAAGGGCGCGCCGGTACGCGCGGTGTACAAGGGTCGCGTGGCATTTGCCGACGAGTACCCGGACTACGGGCGCACCGTGATCCTCGAGCACGGCGGCGGCTACTATACCGTTTCCGCGGGGTTAGATAGCTTCGCTGTGAAGGTCGGGGACGACGTCAGCTCTGGTGACCGCTTGGGCACGGTGGGCGACGATGGTCGGGGCGCGATGCTGTACTTCGAGGTACGCGACGGCGCGGATCCGCTGCAGCCAAGCGAGTGGTTCGGCCTCGAGTAGCTGCTAGAGACTCATCGCCGACGCGGGGGTTGCTGAAACGCGCTACACTCCGCCGGGGATGGGGGAGAAGAAGCTGCTGCTCAACCACGTAGTGGCGTCGGTTCACGAGCACACCTACGGTGCTCGGAAGGTGCTCTGGCTCGTCTATCGCGAGTACCCCGATCACGATCAGCTGATGGACTTCGCGGAGCGCTACGCGCAGGTCCTTCAGCGGCATGCGCCGGCGCACACGGTCAGCGACGTCCGCCGCTTCGAAGACGCCCCGCTGAGCGCTCGCTGGGAGTACGCGAATGCGATTCGCGGTTTTCGCAAGCACGTGAGGCGCGCGGCGGTGTTTGGCATGCAGCCCAAAGCCGAGGCGATCATCCGTGTGATCCTCCGGGTTTCCCGGCGTACGGACTTGCGAGTGGTCAAGAACGCCGAAGAAGCACTGGAGTGGGTGCTTCAAGACTGAGTCCCCGTTGCATCGCGGAAACCTTGGGCGGCGAGTTTCGACTCACCCAGATGGGTGATACGGCTAGCAGCGTTCCGTGGCATGCTCCGTGGGCGATGAACCGGGGGGAACTGCTGCTCGAACATCCCGTCGCTCGCGTGACCATCACGCTGGTGCGGGGTGTCGAAGTGATCCGGCTCGAGGGGAGGATGTTTCCGACTTCGGAGCAGGTGCGGGACTTCATGCTCCAGTACACGTTGCTGATCCAGAAGCATGCACCGGCGCGAGTCGTGACGGACTTGCGGCAGTTCTCCGGCGCGCCGCTCAGTGTGCATGTGGAGTATGCGAAGTTCCTCGGGCGCGTGCGTCGCCACGTGATTCGCGCAGCGGTATTTGGGCTGCGCCCGAGCACCGGCGCGTTGGTGCGCCTGGTGCTGCGCCTCGCGGGTCGTCACGACATGTTGGTCGCGGAGAGCGAGGCCCAGGCCCTCGACTGGGTCGTTCAGAGCCCAGTCGAGGAGACCGGCTGACAGCTCAGACCTGCTCTGCGTCGTGGAGCACCCAGAACGCGATCGCTGCTCCGATCACGGGGACGAGCCAGATCAGGAACGCCTGACCTCGCTTTTGCTCGGACTCATAGAGATCCGTGCGGAAAACCCGGAAGGTGACGAACAACTGGAACAAGACAGCTACGGCAACAAAAGCGATGGGAAACATGTGACAAACCTCGAAGGGGGTCGCTCGACGGCGACGGAGTGTGGTGGGCGCCGCTCGGTGCGGCGCCTGTGAAGACCGGGGCCTTTTTCAGGCGGACGCGCACGCGCGCGCCGTTTTTCAAGGGTGAGGTCGAGCGCGTGCTAGCAGCGGCGTCGACCGATCAGGGTCTCGGCGGACCCCGCTGGTGAAGGTGTGAGCTCCTCGCGGGTGGCGGGAGCAGCGTAGGCAATCGAGGCGCGAAGAATCGCGCTCATTCGAGCTACGCCAGCGGCGGTGCGCGGGGTTGCAGTGCGCGGGACACCTCCCGCGGAGTGGGCCGAACCGCGACCTCGAGGGGGCGCTGAGCGCTGCCGGAAACCGGAAGCGCGGTAGCTTGCCGAGGTGCGACGCCAGCAAGCTCAAACGACCACAGCTGGCTCAGCAGCAGGTGATTGAGCCAGCCGCTGCCCGCGCTGAAAGCGCCTGCGGGTGCGGCTGCCGCATCTGTCAGCTGTTCGTCTTCATCCGCACCGTCACAGGTCGCGTCTGCGCGTCGGCTGCCCTTGGGGGCTGCTCCCTTGGGCAACGCACTGCGGGCATCACCGCTGTGAGCGTTTCCACCCTGGACTCGCGGGGGCTGCGTCTCGGGCACAGCGGCGCTCGCTGCTCCAGAGGCGAGCAGCGCGACCAACGTGAGGGCCCAGCGCAAGATAAACAACCGGACCAAGGTGGGGCTGAATCACGAATCGCGCAAGGGCGTGAGCGTCGATTCTGCGGTTTCGCTAGCTTGTTTGCTGTGCTTACTGCGCGTTGCCTATTGCGTTCTGCCTATTGCGTTCGGCTCACAGCCGGGCCGAGCAGATCCCAGCGGTTGCCCCACGGGTCAACGAATACGGCGACCCGGCCATAGTCTTCGTCACGCGGCTCGCCAACGAACTCGACCGCGTGAAGCAACATGCGCGCTCGGGCGGACTCGAAGTCGTCGACCCGCAGAAAGAAACCGACGCGCCCTGCGAATTGCTTGCCCACCACATCGCGTTGGAGTGGACCGTCCGCTTGCGCCAGCAAGATCCCAGTCGTGCCGCCCGGAGGACGCACAACGACCCAGCGCTTCGGCCGACCGTCGTTGGTTCGCGCTGGCGAGTCTTCGACCAGGTCGAACTGCAGCACTTCAACGAAGAAGTGAATCGCCCGATCGTAGTCATCGACGACCAGGGCTACCAAGTCGAGGTTCGCCATCAACTGCGCTGCCTGCGTGGCTTCGGCATCTCGGAGTCCACGACTTGTGCCTGGATGGCCAGGGGCTTGGTGGGGGGCACGATCAGTGCCGCGACGGCGCGCCGAAAGAACTCCTTCACGTTGGACCAGTCGTCTTTGCCTTCGCCTGGCAACTCAGGGCTAGTTTCGGCATCTTCGAAGTAGCACAGCGCGCGCAGCACCAGGCCATCATTTACTTCCGTGCGGTAGACTTCGCGCAAGGCTCTCAGGCAGTCCGCGAGCCCCAGGGAGTGCAGCTCAAGCATCACGTACAAGTCAAAGAAGTCGCGCCGGAGTCCTCGGTCGAGCAAGGCGTGAGTCTTCGTTGCGAGCACACCAGTGACGTCGAGGGCGTTGTCGACGACGTAAGGTTCGAGCTCTCTCAGCACGAAGATCGACACGTCGACTCCGTTGAAGCGCAGATGCACCGTCCCTTCGTCTCGTTCGAGCACCTGTGCTTTACCGTGCTTCTTTAGGTGACCTAGCAGCTGTATGAGATTCCTCGCGGTAACAACTCCGAAGTCGACATCATTGCTCGGTCGGTATGGCGCGAAGCAACGCACCGCTTGTCCGCCGATCACGAACCAGTAGCGCCCGGTGGGTAAGGCCTGCGCGACCGCCTTGGGGATGACGTCTCTGGGAGAGCGGCGAGTACTCATGAAATCCCCCGATAGCTGAGCACCGCCTGTAGAAGCGCTAGGCTCTTCGGCCTCCAGCCGGTGAGGCGTGAAGCACGGAGCAGCCACAGCCAAGGCGCGCCCGCTGCGAAGCTCAGCGCGTCAGGCGTCCCATAGTTGAACGCATAGAACACCAGCTGTGCTGCGGGGACGGTGTTCGCTACCCCGAGGTTGTACAGCGCATCGCGCACGTTCGTCGGTAGAGTGGCTGTGCTGATCTCGGGCAACTCGATGCGCTCGATCGCATTGTAGAGTGTTGCCCGCGATGGCGCGGTCAGCCCCCGTCGGTCGCAGAAGCGAAGCAGCTCGCGATGCACTTTCGACAACGATGGCTTGTCCCGGACTAGCAGGAGCGCCGCGATCTTGCGCTCAACCGCACCAGGGATGCGCGCGGCACCGCGATCGCGGCGTGGTCGCGCGGCGCTGTGTGGTTCCCGTGCCAGGCGCTCCGCCGCGCGGGCTAGGGAGGTCTTGAGCTCGAATGCTGACATTCTGAGCCCTGAATTCTGACAGCTAGTCAGCCTCCCGACAACGCTGGAGCTACAGCCGCAGCTGGACGCCTAGCTCCATCACGCGGTCCGGTGGCACGTTGAAGAACGCCGTCGCGCGCAGGGCGTTGCGCGCCATGAACGCGAACAAGCGCTTGCGCCACTTCGCCATGCCCTTGCGGTGCTCGGCCAGCAGCGTCTCACGGCCCATGAAGAACGTCGTGTACTGGAGCGGAGGCGTCGGCGTGTCTTCGCGGGCGATCAGCGCGACGATGTCCGGCTCTTCCATGAATCCGTAGTGCGCGATCACGCGAGTGAAGCCGTTGCCGAGGTCGCTGACTTCGACCCGCTGGTCATCGCTGACGCGCGCCTCTTCGTGGACGCGCACGGTGAGCAGCAGCACCTGCTCGTGCACCACGCGGTTGTGCTCCAAGTTGAACATCAGTGGCGGTGGCGTACCTTCCGGCGTGCTGGTCAGGTAGACCGCTGTGCCAGGTACCCGCGTCGGTAGCTCGACTCGCATGATCTCGAAGAAATCATCCAGCGCGATGATCTGCTCCTGCATCTGTTCACCGAGCATGCGTCGACCGGTTTTCCACGTGGACATGCCGATGAAGATCATCAGGGCGACCGCCAGCGGGAACCAACCGCCCTGGGCTACCTTCACCAGGTTCGAGCCGAAGAAGGCGATGTCGAGAACCAAGAAGACCAGCGTCAGTGACCCTGCCGCGAGGCGACTCCAGCCGAAGCGATGGCGGGCCACCAGGTAGGCGAGCAGTGTGGTGATGACCATCGTGGTCGTGACGGCGATGCCGTACGCCGCTGCCAGCTTGGAAGAGCTGCCAAAGCCGAGCACCAGGCCAATGGTCGCGAGCATCAACACCCAGTTGATGCTGGGCACGTAGATCTGTCCGATCTCCTTGGCCGAGGTGTGCAGGATGCGCACGCGGGGCCAGAATCCGAGCATGCTCGCCTGACGCGTGAGCGAGAACGCTCCGCTGATCACCGCTTGGCTGGCAATCACCGTCGCACACGTGGCGAGTCCGATCAGCGGGTACAGCGCCCAGCTCGGCGCCATCGCGTAGAACACGTCGTGGGCAAGCTCCGGGCGGCGGAGCAGCAGCGCGCCCTGGCCGAAGTAGTTCAGGAGCAGCGCGGGCAGCACCACGCTGAACCACACCAGGCGGATCGGCTTGGCGCCGAAGTGCCCCATGTCTGCGTACAGCGCCTCGCCGCCAGTTACCACAAGGAAAACAGCGCCCAGCGTCAGGAAGCCGTGTCCGGACTCATGAAACAGAAACTTGAAGGCGTAGCCTGGATAGAGCGCCAGCAACACGCGCGGGTTCGTGATGAGCTCCCTCACCCCCAGGATGGCCAGCACGATGAACCACAGCAGGGTCACCGGACCAAAGATGGCACCAACGCCCGCCGTCCCCCGGCTCTGCATCGCGAACAGCGCGATCAGGATCCCAATCGTGATCGGGATCACCAGATGCTGCATACTCGGTGACGAGCCGAGGCCTTCCACCGCGCTCAAGACCGAGATCGCCGGCGTGATCATGCCGTCGCCGTAGAGCAGCGCCGCACCGAACAAGCCGAGCATCAGCACGGTAGCGCGGGTGTAGCGCTTGAGCTTGCCGGTTGAGGTCGCGAGCGCCATCAAGGCCAAGATGCCGCCTTCACCGCGATTGTCGGCGCGCATCACGTAGCCCAGGTACTTGATGCTGATCACGACCGTGAGCGACCAGAAGATGAGCGAGAGCACGCCCAGGATGTTGTCGGGAGTTGGCGCTACCGCATGTTCCCCGTGGAAACATTCTCGGAGCGCGTAGAGTGGGCTAGTGCCGATGTCGCCATACACGACGCCCAGAGCGGTGAGGGCGAGGGGCAACAAACGGCTCTGTGGGTGCGCTGGCGCGTCAGGAGCCTCGGCTGAGGCGGTTTCGCTGGACATGTCCTCTCCTTCCTACCGAGGTCGAGCGCCGCGTGAGCGGCACCCCCGGGGTGTCGGAATGGGGGCGAGGTGCCCCTGGCTCAGCTGAGCCTTCTCCCCAAGCTGACGAAGCCGAAGCGTCTGTCAGCACCCGGACCCGGCTCCTCCCGGACAGCGACCGAGCAGTGCTTGTGCAAAGCTTGGGCCGCGGAACCGTTCGGATTCGGCGTTTGATGTTTGGCTACTTGTTACGTTGTTCGCGCCTCTCGGACGCGAATTCGCGTCGGATTGAAGCGGATCTGTGCAGTTGTTTCCGTCGCGAGACGGCGACTTCTGTTGCTACCGCTCGCGAGTGATGTCGTCAAGCGAGCGGGCAGAACTGTCAAGGCTGTGGCCGTTTGGTACAGACTGACCGCCCGGCGTGCCAGCGTTGACAGCGCTCACTGGGCGTCGGTTGAGACTTCTAGACTGGCGTCTGGGTGGACTGCCAAGTAGCGATGCATGCTGGCTTCGATTGATTCCCTGCGGAGTAGCGCGTAGTGGCGATCATCGAACTTGCCTAGCGCGTCAGGGTGTACGGCCTCCCAGGCCTCAAGGAGCTGATGCCGCGCCTCTTGATTTCGGGGGGGAGAGGTGCTCCCGAAGACCAGGTAGAGATGACGAGCTTCGGCCGCTAGCCGTTCGACTCGTGCTGCACGCGACTCGCGAAACACCACATCGTTCGCCGCAGCGAAGAAGCTGAGGAGTGATTCCGAACCGAGCGCGACGAAGTCTGACAGGTGCACCACGCTTCAGCGTATCCGAGCTAGCGACCAAACTCAGCCAGCGCCGTCGTCCAGCTCGATTTGTACACCGTTGTGCGACTGGATCACGTTGCGCCGCACGTTGGCGCGCTCGCCGCGCACTGGGCTGGGTGTGAGCGGGTTTGGCAAACAGCCAGCGATGAATGGTCGATCCGGATCACCGTTCATGAAGCCGACGGCGACCTCGGTGCCTGGCTTGAGCGGGAAGTGCATGCCGTAGTTCGCCCCCGCGTGCACTTGCAGCATGCGCATGGGCCGCGCCGCCCGAGTCTCTCCCGGATCCTTGCCATCGCAGTCGAAGAATACCTGGTAGCGACCGTCGGCGTCGATGTTCGGCACGTTCGGGTCGTCACCTTGCACGAGGCCTGTGAGGTAGCCCGAGATGCGCGGCTGGTGCGTCACGAGCTCCGGTCGGTAGACCACGTCACTCGGCTGGGCTTCGAACGTCGACGTGTACACGCCCTTCAATTGGTGGCGGACTCGCCTGACCAGCAGCCGCTGAGTGTTGCCGTCGGGATCCGGTGCCAGGGTGAAGGTGCCGCCTGCCCTCAGGAGGGGTGAGGCGCTCGTTCCCTCGTGGCGCACGCGGCGGGCGAGCAGCAACTCAGCGCGGGTTCGGGCGCACAGCTCTGCATCTGCGGGGAGCTTCAGGTGGAGGCCGTGCTCGAGGACGCGCCCTTCGCCGTTGGCGTCAACGGTGTGCTCCGCGGAGAGACCGATCTGAGGCACGCGATAGTTGTAGTCGTGAGCGACGAAGCTGGCAGGGACGCGCTGGGTGCGGCAGCTGTGGCGGAAGACGTAGTCGCTCTGCGCGTTGAGCCCCTCGCCCGTCTCACGAAACGGGAGCTCGGTGACGTGACCCGCGTCTGCGCTGGGGTTCTCTGGGAGTTGGTCCGAGTCATCCGAGTCGGCGGCCTCGCCGGACCCAGCTTGCCACGCCGCGATGTCGAGCAGCGCTGAGTTGTGGTCGCTGAAGATGATGCGATCGCGGCTGCCGTGTTCGAAGCTCCAGCAAAGGCCCCATTGCTCGCACTGGCGTCTCAAGAAGTCGTAGTCGCTCTCGTGGTATTGGAGCACGAATTCTCGCGTCGGGTAGGTTTCACTCAGCCGAAACTCATAGTCGAGGTCCTGCTCGAGCGCGCAGCGTTCGAGCAGCGAGCTGAGGATCTCTCTCACCGTTCCATAGTGTACTTCCGTGCGGGAATGAAGCGTGCTGCTCCAGACGCGCGGAACGAAGCGGGCCACCAAGGTACGGTGGGGAGTGATCGCGTCCTTGACCGTATCGATGCGAGTGCTGATCTCGGCGAGGTTCCCGTGCATCACGCGCACGATCTCGTCCTTCAACTTGAAGACCAGCGCCGACCGCGTGCTGGCCTTGACGCACGCATCCAGGTCGAGCTCGCCGTCAGGACGCTCGAAGGTGAGCTCGAGATCGAAGTATTCGTTGAGGCCTTCGTAGCCATCCAGCCTGGTAAGGGCCACGCTCCCTGGTAGTTCCGGGCAGATGAGCTCAATGATTGTCTCGTGGTCGCTCATGATTGACGTTCCTTCGGTGCGAGCAAGGGATGGCTGAGTAGAGAGCCGACGGTGAGGGCCTGATCGAGGAGCACGCCCTCCAGCTCGGCATCGAGTGTTTCTGCCTCGAACAGGCTCGAGGCTCGCAGATCGGCTCGGCGCAGGTCCGCGCGCTCGAAGCTGCTCTGCATGAAATCGCCGCCCCGAAGATCGGCGGCAAACAGCGCCGCGTGTCGGAAGTTTGCGGTGCGCGCCCGGCAGCGCCGAAACCGAGCGCCGTGCAGCGTTGCGTGGGCGAAGCTTGCGTCGTCGAGCGCTGCTTGGTCGAAGCAGGCCTCGCGGAGCGTTGCCTCCTGGAAGCTTGCTCCCGGCGCGTGGGCCTCGAGGAGCGACGCCCGGCTGAAGTCGGCTTCGTCTGCACGTAGGCCGGGGAGCTTGGCGAGCTCGAAGGTGGCATCGGTGGCGACCATGGAGTACGCCACGGCGTGTGCAAGTGTTGCCTCGCGGAAATTTGCATTGGCGGCGCTGGCCAGGGTTAGATCAGCAGAGCTCAAGTCGCAGAAGCTCAGGTTGCAGTCGTCGAGGATCGCCTTCGACAGGTCCGCACCGTTCAGGTCGGCGCCCTGGAAGTTCGAGCCGGAACACACGGCTCGGCTCAGGTCCGCGTCGCGGAGTGTCGCACCGGTCAGGAGTGCTTGCCGTAGTTCGCAACGGCCGAGGCTGGCTTCAGTCAGCTCGGCGCCAACGAGATCGGCGCCTACCAAGCGTGCCTGGGTCAGCATGGCGCCGCTCAGCTTCGCACCCTTCAGGTTGCAACCGCTCAGGTCTGCGGCGGTCAACAAAGCGCCCGTCAGATCTCTGCCCTCGAGGTTGAGCCAGCTCAGGTCGCAAGCGGTCAGGTCGGCATCCACCAGGCTCTCGCCGCTGGCAATCAGGGCTTCTACTTCCGCGCGGCTCAGCGCGGGTGCCTCGGGAGGTTCCGGTCGCGCGGAGGTTGGAGCAACGGCGATCTGCTCGCGCAATGCTTGCTTGAAGGCATCGCGTCGGGTCTGCTCTTCGGCAGAGACCAGGCCGAGCCGCCGTGGCAAGCCAGCGATTGCTGCGGCTTGCGCTTCAGTGTCGAGCTCCTGCTCTTCGAGCGCCTGGGCGAAGCGCTCGCGTGCGGACTTGAGTGACATCGGCGCGTTCAGTTGATCGACGCAAGCGTAGAAGGCGGCGAGCTCCGGCGCGCGATCACAGGTGCTGGGGAGATGCCCACGCCAAACGAGCTGCAGCTGATTCTGCTCAAGGTCGATGTGCAAGGTGTCCAGCCGCAACGCCAGTTCCGCAAAGCGGAGCCCCTCCGCTCTGGCGTACTGCGCAAAGGCACGTACGCTGACCCCTGGCAGCCGTGTCTCGAGCTGGGGGCGCGATGGATGCACCCCGCGGAGAACCAGGCTCTCATCTCCCCGTAGGCGCTCCATGCGAAGTGGTACCGGGGCGGCGTTGAAGAACTTGTAGTCAAAGTCCTCGGGGAAATATGGCCAGCGCCTCGTCACCCACGCGTCGTCGTAGGTGCCGAGCAGCGCGCTGCGCGAGGACTTGAAAGGGTGAAGCGGCGCCACATCTCGCGACTCGAGCACCTCGGCCTTCAGCGTACCCAGCTGCAGGCTTGCGGCGCTCAGCTTGCCCTCGCGAGCGCCGCTCAGCGTCACGTCGACAAGCGCCTTGTACGGGGCGAAGTCGCCAGCGTAGAGCAGCTCGGCCTCTGGGTCGTCATCCACGAAGCGCTCCCCCATGAGCCCATCGGCCTCCGACCTGGGCACAGCGCCGCGAGTGTTGCTTGGGTCGAATTGCAAGGTCTGTTTGAGCACCAGTACTTGGCAATCGACCAGGCCCACGCGATCTGCCGCGCAAGCTTCGCGCCTTGGCAAGGCGTCGCGGAGCAACGCCGCCGGGAGCTTCGTGTGGAACGCCATCCCGGAGAGACCTGGCGCGGTCAGCAGCGGGACGCGTTCGGGCGGGCGTTTCGGGAGATTCAGCATCGTGTTCTTAAATCTATGGGGAAATTATGCAGGCAGTCGGTTGGCTAAGGTCCGACGAACACCACGGTTTGGCTGGGTGCGATTTGCATGCCAGCGGGAGCGTTCGGGTTCGCGCCGTTGTGACCGGTCGTGCAGCCCATGTACGCGGCCCCCTTGCCTTCTACGACCACCTTGGAACTGCCTTTCTTGAAGGTGATCTTCTGGCCGAAAGTGCCGCTGACGACTCCCCCAGCGACGCCCGCCTGATCACCGAGAGACGACGGGATCTCTGCCTGTTCGATCACGGCGTCCTTGTTGCGCACGAGCACCTTCTTCGAGGTCTTGCTCGCGCTCATCACCTGGCCGGTGTTGGGGAACGGCGTCGGAATTGGTGGAGCCGGCGGCGCGGGCACCTTGCACGTGTCCGGCATTGCAAAGCACACGCCGCCCTCGATACTAGACATCGGAAACATCGTCTTTCTCCCTGCTTCAGCCGAGCAACACGCGCTTGCCGTCGACGCGCGTCTCTTCCTTGCTGCGCAAGGTTGCTTTCTCCGCGAGGAGACTCAGTGCGCCCCGAGCCACCGTGCGGATGCTCTCCGCGCGAGTCTCGTAGACGCGCTCCACGCGTCGGTAGACGTCGGTGCTGCGTTCGATGATGCGACTCGCTTCGAGCTTCCAGCGTGCGACGACGAGCTCCGCTTCCCTTGATTTCAAGCTGTATTGCTCGCAGCGCTCGGCGATCCGCGGCGCATCGATTTCGACTCCCTGTTCACTCTTCAAGCGCAGCGCTCCGGCGCTCACCAGCTCGAGATCACCTGCCGCGCGCAACGTCAGGTTGCCTGTCTCGGAGTCGAAGCGGGCCACGAGTTGACCCTTCGTATCCAGGATCTCGAGCTGATTCCCTGAGGCGACGGCTTGGGCACCGCTGGCTAGCTTGAGTCGCCGTGGGCGCGCGGAGAGATCAACGACGCCACTCGGCGGCGCGTCGTTCGAGCTTGGATCGGCAATCAGAGCATTCATGTCGCGAAGTCCTCCGCTTTCTCTCGCTGGGGGTCGGTTATGCTGATGTTGACGGTGTTGGCGCCGCGTAGGCTGGCTTGCCCCATGCGGGTGCGGTGGAAGTTCGCGTACTCGAGCCTTGCGAATGCGAGGTCACACCGCTCCAGCACAGCGTGGGAGAAGTCTGCGTAGCTGAGGGTCGCGCTGGTCAGGACGGAGCTGCTGAGGTCCGCCTTGACGAAGCAACCTTGGCTCAGCATGCAGCCACCGAAGCGCGCGCCGAGGGCGGTACAACCACTGAAGTTGCTCTGAGACAGCTCGCACTGGGTCAGATCACAGCGATTGAGCGTCGCACCCTGAAAGTCAGCGTTATTGGCCCGCGCGCGGGTCAAGCTGGCGTCACTCAGGTTGGCTCCAGTGAAGCCCGCCTGCTTCAGCTCGGCGTTTTCGAGGCGGGTACGTTGCAGGTTGGCGCCTGCAAAGTTGCAGAGCCTCAGATCCATGTCCCGGAGGTCGAGGTCCGACAGGTCCGCGCCTTCGAACAAGCACTGAACGAAGCGCGTCTGACGATCGAGCATCGTCTCTCGCAGATCAGCTCCGCTGAGATCTGCCAGGACGAGTCTGGCGCCTCGCATGTTTGTGTTCGCCAACTTGGCGGCTCGCGCGCCGCACGCCAGTCAGGTCGAGCCCCGCCAGGTTCGCGCCGGTCAGGTCCACATCGATCAACTCGCACTCCGCGAGCTTCGCGTCCCGCAAGTCGACGCCGCTCAAGTTCGCCGCGTTGAAAGACGTGCCGCTGAGCCGTGCACCGCCGAGCTTCGCACCACACAAGTCGCATCCCGGCAGTTCCGCACGGCTCAAGTCGGCTCCCGTCAGATCACAGCCGCGCAGCGACGCATCACTGAGCAGCGTTTCACTGAGGTTCGCTTGCATGAAACTACAGCTGATGAAGCTGCATTGACTCAAGTCCAGACCCGACAGATCGACGCCGGTCAGGTCGAGGCCCTCGGCGCTTTCGCCGAAGAGCTCTGCCTTGGCCGCGAGTTCGAGCAACTGTTCTCTTGATTCGATCACTCAGGCTCCAGCACGCCGAGCGCTACTGCTCGCCGCACATCAGACTCCTAAGCAACCTGTGTGCCGCCCGTTGCTGGACGGCGCAGCTTCCGCAGTCCCCACCCCTAACCCTGCGGAAATGGCTTCAGTCGCGCCGGCGCCGCGCGCTGTTGCGCGTGACCGAGGTAAGCCGTGAGCTCAGCTGTCTCGAATGCCAGACAAGCGCCCGAAAGTGCAACAGCGTGCACCGGGTTCGGGTCCCTCGCGTGTATGAGTGCAGCACGCTGCACCTCAACGTGCGCTAGCCCAGTCACTTCTACGGCACGCTCAGAGCTCCTCTCCCCAACCCAATATCCAGTGCGAAACGCGGGCTGAACCGCTGACTCGGAGGTTGGCACATGCGCTGCAGTGGTTCGTCGCCGAGCGCCGGGCAAGCGCGAGTCAGAACTGATGCTGCGTCGCCGCTGGCGCATCCGCCTGCTGTTGCCGCCTGTACTGCCGCCTGCACTTTGGAGGACTGAATGAACTCGATGGACACGTCGATGCTGGAACAACTGCGCCGTGAGGCAGAGGCGCGCGTGGCCGAGAAGGCGCGTCAGGTCGGGGGTGCCGCTGCCACTGAGAATGCGGACGCTGCAGATGGGGCTGCACCAGCTGCAGCTCCAGCAGTCGGTGCTGCAGCTCCTCAGGAGGGCATGCCCATCGACTGGAGCACCGAGCCAACGCCGGCCTACGCCAATGGTCTACAGGTTGCGTACAGCGTTCAAGACTTCGCCCTGCTGTTCACCGAACTCACGCGCTTTCCCGGACGCCTTGCCCCAGGGAATCAACCCGGCAAAGAGCGCGCGAGGGTAGCAGCCTCCTTGCGCATCAATCCCGAAGCCTACTTTCAGATGCTGTGCGTCATGGCGTCTACCTGGAACCAGTTCGTGGGCGAGGTCGTCGACCCTCGCATGCGCCAGCCGAAGTTCAAGCTCCTCGATGCCGGTGACGCGCAGCTCGATGGCCTAACCCCCAAGCAACGCGGAGAAGGCTGATGAGCATCTTCGGCGAAGTCACGGCTCACGAAGCCTACGTGGGAGGCGCCGAGGTCGAGATCCATATTCCGATTTCGGTCAGGCACCCCACGCGGCTCGAGCTCGTTGGCGATGACGCCTCGGATTACAGCTTTGCAGACGACGCCCAGATCACCGCTCAGGACCGTGTGGTGAACCTCAAGTTCGCGCCTGCTGCCGTCGGACACAGTCAGGCGAAGCTCAAGATACAGGGGCACGCTGACTCGGTGAGCCTGAACGGTCTCGGCAAGAACCCGGTCGTATTCAGCGATAGCAGTCACGACTTCGGCAGCGTGTTGGTTGGCGACAGCGAAGTAAAGCATTTCACGGTCGAGAACCACAGCGGCGCCGACGTAACCCTCAGCCTGGAGAAGCAGGTCGAGACGGACGACGTCAGTGCATACACACTGGACCCGAGCAGTGTGCCGGCGACAGGTGTTCCAGTCGCGGTGAAGCTGACATTCGAGCCGAGTGCCACCCAGTATTACTCAGCCAATGTTTCCGCGGGGAGCGGAGCTCTCAAGCTGACGCTGGCGGCTACGGGCAAGGGCAGTCAGGATACGGTCGAAGATGGCGTGATCCAGCAGACCTTCAGCAGCGATCCCGGATCGGAGCAACCCAGCACCGCGACGCGCTTCTCAGTGTTCGTTCCAGAGCACAGCTCGCGCTTCAACATGGGCAAGCCGAGCCCCACTGACGCTGGCGCGAATCCGATCAAGATCAACGGCATCGGGCTCACCACCACGCAGAAGATCTTGATCTACGCCGACGGCGCCAAGGATACGAGCAAGCTCGGACTCCAGGCAGAAGGCGACATCTACATTCAGTCGAACCAAGCCGACGTGCTCTCGCTCTCCAGCGGAAACAACGTCGTTGCGGCTGGTGGGAGTTCCTACGTGCTGGGTGACGGCGGCGTGCTGATCGCCACGACGGTCGATGGACCAACCAGCAAGGGCGATGACGACTTTCCCAACGCCGACCTCTCGGGTGACAGCAACCCGCTCAAGGCCGCGTCGGGCGTGGGCGCGTTCTTCAGCGCGGCAGACGCCTTCATCGCGCTGTGCGGTACGATTCGCGCCGGTCGCTATCTATTTCTGGGCGGAAAAAGCAAGTCCGGGAAGGTGTTCGCCGGAGCAGCGGCAGTCATCGGGACGCTCGCCACCAGCTTCTCCACGGTTGGAGCCACCCCGAAGGCGCTGCCGGCGGTGACGATCTACGGTCACTCGGGGGTGTTGATCGGTACGCCAGGCTTTGGTGGTGTGCACTGCGCCCTAGGGCTCGCGCTCACCAGCGCGTATCCCATCATGGCCGGTCTCGACTGCGAGGTGTTCGGCCTGCACGGGGTGAAGGTGACCGGTCGCGAGACATCACTCCAGTCCCTTGTGGAAACGACGGTCAAGTCTCACGGCAAGGTGACCATTTCCGCAGATGCAAAGTCGCCACCCCCGGTTCCAGGTGCCAAGCTCATCACCGGGACGCTCAACGGCGACATCTCCCTCGAAGCTGCCGGGGAGATCGACCTCTTCGCTGGCGACAAGTATCGCCTGACGATGGACAACATCGGCGTAGACATCCACGCCGACGCGTCTGCCGCGAGCAAAGGACGCATCGCCGTCACCGAGCAGGAGGTCAACCTCAAGCTCGACAAGTGCTACATCAAGGTCACGAAGAGCGGCATCACCATCACCGACGGCAAGAAGGGCAAGGTGGTGATGGCCAACGGTCAGATCACGATGACTGGCGCCGGCAAGGAGAGCGTCAGCATGAAGAGCGGCAAGATCGAGCTAAAATCAGGCTCGAGCAGCGTGCAGGCCAGCTCCTCCGGCACCACCGTCAAGGGCTCGAAGGTGATGCTGGGGTGAGGTGATGCTAACCCGCGCGGAACCAACTAGGGCTTGCTGGGCGGGCACACCGCCCCACTGTCGATCCACGCCTCGAACAGCTCTCCCATCAAGGCCTGGCTACCCGCTGCGGGGGTGAGTTGCTGAGGCGGTTGCCAGCCGTAGCCGACGAGCGGATCGTGCTTGATGTGCTCGATCAAATCCTCGTGAGACTTCCCGCCGTTCCGCTGGGGGTCCTTGAGCTGCTCACAGATCTGGCCAAGCGTGCGATCTTGCCACGCCATCTCGAGCGGCGGCATGCTCCACTTGGGGGCGCCCGGCATGTTTCGAAAGTTCCTTTCCCCGTGGCAAGCTGAGCAGGGCAGCCCAGGCGCGCCGAAACCGTCGTCACCACGCACCACGGCCGGCTGATGCGGGATGCCTCGCTCCGACTGCAGCGGGCGATCGCTCGCCGAGTGACAGTTCACGCAGCGCGGACTCGAGATAACCTTCCCCAGTTCTTGAAACAGCGCTAGCGAACGCTGCGTTTCGTCCTGAATCTGCGCGAACTCCGCGACACCCTTCAACCCATTTTCCGAGGGCAGGGGGGGAGGTGATACAGGTGCTTCCTTCACTCGCGGTGGCTCACCGCAGCCCAAAGCAGCGAAAGTGCTCAGCGCAGCAACGCCGAGGAGCAGCGTGCGCGCGCCGCTGCGGCGCGAGCGCTTCTGGTTCAGCGGAGTCATTTCTTCAGATTTCCCGCCGCGTCATGAATTGCCCTGCGGATCCGCATGTAGGTCGCGCAGCGGCAAATATTGCCAGTCATCGCGTGGTCGATGTCGGTGTCCGTCGGCGCAGGGCGCTTCTTGAGTAGGGCCACCGCGCTCATGATCTGGCCAGACTGGCAGTAGCCGCATTGCGGTACCTGGAGTGACAGCCAGGCCTCGCGTACTGCGTCGGCCTCTGGTCCCTCGAGGCCCTCGATGGTCGTCACTGGCTTATTCCCGACGGAACTGACAGGTGCCACACAGGCTCGGCGCGGTGAGCCATCGACGTACACCGTGCAGGCTCCACACTGCGCGACGCCGCAGCCAAATTTGGTCCCGGTGAGCCCCAAGTGGTCCCTGAGTACCCAGAGCAGCGGCGTGTCCCCAGCGACGTCGACGTCGTGAACCTTCCCGTTCACTTTCAAACGAATCGTCATCGGTGCGTCCCCAGTTTCAAGCGGTCGATACGGTCCGTTCCAAATACTGGAAGGCGACGGATACGCAGCCCGGTTGCGGCGAAGATCGCGTTGGTCAGAGCCGGAGCTGCGGGTGGAGTCGGTGGCTCACCCACGCCGCCAGGAGGTGCGCTGGATTCGATCAATTTCACTTCCATGTGGCGGGGTGCTTCATGCATGCGCATCACGCGCCAGTCGGGGAAATTCGCTTGATCGATGACACCCCGCGTGGCCGTGATCTCGCCGAACAGCGCGTTGGAGAGGCCGAACAGCGTGCCGCCTTCGAGCTGTGATTCGCAGTGATTGGGATTCACCACGGTCCCGGCATCCATCACCGACCAGACACCCACAATGGTGAGTCGTCCCTGCTCGTCTACGGCGACCTCGACCACCGTGGCGACGTAGCTGACGAAGGAGCGATGCGCAGCGATGCCCAAGCCGTGCCCCGTTGGCAACTTGCGCCCCCACTTCGCGAGCGTGGCGACCTCCTGGGTGACCTTGGCCAGTCGCGCGGTGTCGATGGGGTAGTCTTTCAGCGGGCTGCCGTAGTTGTCGTACTTCGCGCCTTCCTGATTGGGATCGATGGTGCGCGGAGGTCCGATGAGCTCGAGCAAGTAGTCCTTGGGGTCCCTGCCCGCCGCGTGGGCCATTTCGGCTGCGAAGCTCTGCACTGCGAACGCGTGATAGATGTTCGCCACGGAGCGCAGCCAGCCTATGCGGATGTGGGCTTCTGCCTGACCGCTCTCGAGCTGGAGGTTCGGTACATCGAAGGGCGTGTCGCTGGCTCCCAGGCGCAAGTCGCCGGGGTCTGCGTCGGTCGCGCCAGCGACGAAGGTCGAGGTGATGGGCGGGAACGCCGTGCGATGCAAGAGCGCAACGCATTTCCCTGTGGCATCGAGACCAGCCTCCAGGCGCTGTGCGCTCACGGTGTGGTAGTAGGCGTGCTGCAGGTCGTCTTCTCTCGTCCACACCACCTTGACCGGTGCCTTGACCTCCCGAGCGATCAGCGCTGCTTCGGCGAAGAAGTCAGGCTTTGATTTGCGCCCAAAGCCGCCGCCGAGCCAGGTGACGTGGATCGTCACGTTCGCCTCGGGTACGCCGCAGACCTGCGCGACCGTCTGGCGCGCCTTCTGCGGCGTCTGCCCACAGCCCCAACAGGTCACGCGATCACCGGTCCACTCAGCGACCGCCGCTGGAGGTTCCATGGCGGAGTGGGCCAGGTGGGGAACGTAATACTCGGCTTCCAGGCGCTTGGCGGCGGAGCTGAGCGCCCTGGCGACGTCTCCGCGCTTGCGAGCGAGCTTGCCCGGTTTCCGCACGGCTTTTAGCAGCGACTGCTCAAAGCTCTTGGAGTCATAGCTCGCGTTGGGCCCAACCTCCCACTCGACTTCGAGCGCTTCGCGCCCGCGGATGGCGCTCCAGGTGTCCTTGGCGACCACCGCGATGCCGCCGAGGGGCTTGAAGCCTACTGGCGCCTCGAGGTTTGGTAGCTTCACCAGTTGCTTCACGCCGGGTGTCTTCAGCGTTGCTGCATCGTCGACGTGCTTCGGGCGCCCCAGCACTTGCGGGGGCCGGGCGATGACAGCGTAGAGCATGCCCGGGCGCCGCACGTCTTGCCCAAACGTGCCTTCGCCCTTCACGATGCTCGGAGTGGTCAGCGACTTGATGTCGTGACACAGGTAGCGCCACGCCTTGCGTTCCCGGAGCTTCACCTGACTCGCCGTGGGAAGCGGGAGCTTGTTGGCGGCCTCCACCAACTCCCCGAAGTTCAGCTTGCGTTGCGAACCCCGGTGCAGGACGAAGCCTAGCTCCGCCTCACAGCTGCTCGGCGGTACCTTCCAGTGCTTTGCGGCGGCTTGCTCCAGCAGCGTGCGCATCGTGGCGCCAGCCAGGCGGAGGCGGTCGAAGTTGAGGCGCACGGAGCGCGAGCCGTCCGTGTTCTGATTGCCGTACTTGGGGTGACCTTCCGCTTGAACGATCTGTACCCGTTGCCAATCTGCGTCGAGCTCGTTGGCGAGGATCTGCGCCATCGCGGTCCAGGTCTGCTGGCCCATCTCCGAGCGGTGGCATGTGAGCACGACGCTGCCATTGGGCTGGACCCCGACGAACAGCAACGCATCCTTGTTTCCTTGCGGCAATTTGCCCTGCGCGAGAGCGCTATCTTCCAGCGCGACGGCGAACAGCAACGCGCCTGCACCAGCAAGGAAGCCACGGCGCCCGAGCCTGGGGTCGAGGCGAAGAAATGGCGGATTCGAGATGTCGGAACTCACGCTGATGCTCTTGGTTGCTTCGACGAAGACGTTTGCGCGCGCCTGCGGTGGTTTCACAGGCTAGGTCACGCTACACCAGCTTCGCGGTATGAAGCCACCGATTCCAAGTTACAAGTGGGGCGAATTGGTCAGCGCATCGCGGAGTGGGTCGTGACCAACCAGCGAATCGTCGGCGTGGTGCTCGCTGCGGGTGCATCGCGCCGAGCGGGCTTTGCGAAGGCCCTGGCTGTGCTGGAAGGTGAAACGTTTCTGCGACGTAGCTGTTCGGCGCTCGCCGCAGGTGGCTGCGCCGCGGTCTACGTGGTGGTCGGTGGACCTCTGCGAGAGCGTATCCGGGAGGAATTGCCTCGGGGGGTGCTCTTCTGCGAGAACTCGGAGCCCAGTCGCGGGATGTCGAGTTCCCTGGCGGTCGCGCTGTCTTTGCCTGACGTCGCGCGGGCAGATGCCGCGGTCGTGTCTCTCGTGGATCACCCTCGTGTGAAGCCTGAGACGATCGCGGCGCTGATTGCCCACTGGCGGGTCACTCGAGCCGGCGTCGTTCGCCCAACTCACGCCGGGCGAGGAGGGCATCCATACATGCTCGATCGGCGGCTCTTCACTGCCTTTCTAGCTTTGCCCTGCGGATCCGATCCGCGGCCATTCTTCGCCGAACATCTCGAGGAGCTCGAGGTGAGCGACCCCGGCGTGCTGGATGACGCAGACGAGGCCGAAGAAGTGCGAGCGCTGGGCGCGGAACCTCCGCCGCCTAGTGGCGCGTTCACTGACACACATCATTGACGCAGCTCAGGCCATCGAAGCAGCTCGGGCTTGCGCCTTTGCAACAGGGGTCGCCGTTCGAGCCGCAGCAGCCTGTGCCGAAGACGCACGCCTTCTTGCAGGCGGTCGTGTTGGTCTGCACCATGCACCCGTCGACCAGCCCGCACGTCGCCTCGTTCAGCCCGCCGGCGCACACCTTGCGACCCTCCTTGAAGCCAAAGCACTGATCGTTCGGGTCGCAGCCGCCGCATGTGCCAGTGCCCGGATCACAGCTGACCCCCGCTTCGCAATCGCTCGGCGTGCCGTTAGCTGGGCGGATGCAGGTGAAGTCTGAACACACCACTGTGCGCCCGTCAGGGAGGCAGTGCCAGCCTTCCCCGAATCCGTTGTCCAGGCACGGGTTGCTGATGCACTCGCACAACGGGTCATCGTCGAAGGAGCTGGTGCCGCAGCAGGAGCCCTTGAGGCACTGTTTGGCGCAGGTTGTTGTTTCCCCGGGGACAAGGCAGCCGGCAGCGTCCGCGACACAAGCCACGCGGGTCTTCTCGTCGCTGCAGTAGCCGTCCGTGCCAGCGTCGGCGCCATAGCACTCGTTGGTGGGACAGTTGACCGCTCCGGCGCCCCCTGCCTCTCCGCCAGAACCGGCGCTGCCTCCGCTTGACTGTGCGCTGCCACCTGACCCGCCCGCTTGGCCGGCTCCGGTGCCGCCGTTGCCTGCGTCTCCCGCGGAGCCTGCGCTGCCGCCCGCACTGCCACCGCCGCCCCCACTGGCTCCGCTGTCACCGCCGCCTCCAGAATCCGAGGAGCAAGCGGAGAGGGCGAACACGAGGGAGCAAAGCAAGAGGGGGCGCAGCATGCAGCGGTGTACGGTGACTCCTCGCTGGACATTCCAATAATGTTGGTATGCCTGGCGCTGACACCCGGTGACTGGAACGCTGCGCGACGATCGCAATACTGTGCGGAAATTAGTTGTATCCGTGCGGATATGATTGGAGCTCGAGACACCTGACCTCTCCCCCCCAAAATGCCCGTGGGGAGTCGGGGGCAGACGCCAGATACGATGGCTGCGGGGCGCCACAGGCAGCGCCGGCGTTTCTCGGGTTCGCGCATACGCGGGCGTCTGACGGCGCTCCAGGCTCTGCTGGGTTGCCGCCGCTTCGCTTGGCCTGGGCCGGCTATCTATTGGATCTCACGAGGGTTTCTTGCTGGGATGAACAAAATCCGATCTTTTCCGCAACTTGGAAGGAAGCCGGTCGAAACCCGGGGCAGCCTGAACAGGAGGCCGAAAAGCTCATGACCACTCGCATCGATTCGGGGCCCCGCCCCAATGTGACCTCTTCACCAACCGCGGCGCGAACGACGCCGCCACCAGCGCGTCCGTTCAAAGCGGTGATGGAGGCTGGCGCTGGCGCTGTCGTCAGCGGTGCGGAGGGGACGCTGCGACATCTGCCCGGCGGACCCATCCTGGCGGCCGCCGTTCGGTCGACCCCAGCGCAGCCAAGCGCAGGTGGCGCAACGTCGGCCGAAGGCTCCAGTGGCACGGCGGGCGGGAGCAGCGCCACGCAGGACGAGCACACTCAAATCGAGAGCGCGCTTGACCAGCAGGCCGAACAAAACTTGTACTACCTGGGTCTGCAGGCTCGCATCTCCGCCGAGTCTCGGGCCTACTCAGCCATGTCCAACGTGCTGAAAGCGCGCCATGACACGGTGAAGAACGCGATCGGGAACATCCGCTAAGGGGCGCAGCATGGGCATCGATGGAATCGGAGGGGGCGGGCTACCGCCCGGCGGAGTCGGCGGACCTGGAGGGCCCAAGGGGCCAAAGGGCGCTGGCAGCAAGGAATTCGAGGTCGACGGTCCGGCGGCGTCGTCCAAGGTCGGCAGCACCCAGGCGAGCGAAGCGCTCGGGCGACTGGAAGCCGGTGAGATCAGCATCGATCAGTACCTGGACACGCGGGTTCAGGAGGCGGTGAGCCACCTCGAGGGCAAGTTGCCGAGCGATCAACTGGACTTCGTGCGCCAGAGCCTGCGGCAGGAGCTCGAAACGGATCCGGTGTTGGTCGAGTTGGTGCGACGCGCGACGGGCGTCTCGCCCGGGTCTGCAGGCTGAGATGGCCAGTTTTGGGCTCGCTTGCTGAGCGTGCCGGTGAAGACGGCGTGTCCGGAGGTTCCGGGCGCGCCGACTCCCTGCTATCTCGGGAGCCATGGCGCGCGCGCTGTCTCTCTCCCGTAGCCGTCGTCCCACGCGGCTGACCGCGCTTGGTGAGCTCGCGGGAGCGAAGCGCGACGACGTTGGATCTCGGGTCGAGGAGCTGCTGCGCTGTCAGCAACGGCGCGTCGCTCTCGTGCCGACGTGGGTATTGCCCGCAGACGTCTTCCACCAGGTGGTCGAGGAAGTCCTGCCGTCGGGGCACGATCCGGCTTCGCTCTTGCGTTTGATCGATCGCCCTCGCGGCCTCGAGCGTGCGGCGCGAGCGAGCCGACGCTTGATGCGGGCGCCGCTGCCATTGCAAGTCGCGGCGGACCTCGCGGAGTTTTGGGAGGCATACGGTCAGCACGCTGGCCAGCGCATCAGCGTGAGCAGCAGCCCCACGGTGTCGCGGGTGATCGCTGCCCACGCTGGCCTCCTGGACACGCGCATTGGCATCGCGAGCCCAACGGCGCTCGCCGACGCGATCCGCCGCGTGTGGGCGATGTGTGGCTTCGAGGCTGCGCTGACCTTCCTGCGCTCGCAGAAGGTGCGTGATCTGGGCATGCCCGTCGTGATCCAGGTCCTGCCGGATGCCAGCGTAACCGGATCGATGCTGACTCGCGACGCGGGCCGAGTTGCGCTCAGCGCTGGGGATAGTGGCGATGGAGTGCCCCAATCGGACACGCGCGTCGTGCGCTACTGGCCCGGGTGGAAGCCGCCGCCGATCGAAGGTGTGCGGCCGGCGCGTGTGCTTCGATTTGATCCGTACGGAAATGTGCTGGTGCGCTCCGCGGGGGGGAGAGATGGCGACTCGGAGCTCCCGCAGCAGGCGGTGAGTCAGCTGGCGGAGCTCGCGACACTGGTCGCTCGCGACGCGGAGGCCAAGAGCATCGGCTTCTTGCTGGCGGATGACGGACCTCTGGTCTGGGACGCGGGGGAGGCGACACGGCTCGCGCAAATTGACGGTGGGGAGCCCGGCACGGTTTGGTCGCTGGCGAGCCTGGGTGAGGTGTTGCCCGGCGTCGCCACGCCACTCACGTGGTCAGTTGCCTACTCCACGCTTCAAGACGGCTTTGCCCACGCTTTCCGCGAGGCGGGGCTGAAGGTGCCGCGAGGCCAGAGCCTGGTGACACGCATCGACGGACGGGTCTACTTCAACGTCTCCGTCTTCTTCGACGTGGCGACGCAGCTCCCGGCGCTGCACACACCGAGCCTGCTCGAGATCATGGGCAGCGCGGAGCGCGAGGTGCTGGCGCCGGACACGGGTAGCTCACCGAGCTTCGTGCGCGTGCCCATCGTGCTCGCGAAGTTGGTGAGCGAGCAACGCCGCTTGGCAGAGAGCGTGACGCGCTTCGAAGAGCAAGCGGAACAGCAGCGGCGTTGGCTCGTTGAGATGGACCTGGCGATTCTGCCCGACGATGCGCTGAAGACGACGCTCGGGGAGACTCACGAGTTCTTTCGACGCACCTCCGAGCTGCTCTTGAGCTGCGCGTCCGCGACGCTGATCGCGTACGTGGCTTTGAAGACGGTGCTGGCGCGCAACTGGCCGGCGCAGGCAGAAGCCATCGCTCAAGCGCTCACTTCTGGGGTTGGGGGGTTAGATACACTTGGCCCGGCCAGCGCGGTGCTGCGCGCGCGAGAGGGCTTGCGCCCCGGGGAGGAATCACTGGATCCCGACGGAACCGATCCGGCGCTCGCGGCGAGCCTCAAGGAGCTCTTGCTGGAGGTGGGTGACCGCGGTCGCTTCGAAGCGGAGTTGGCCGCGCCGCGCTGGCGTGAGCAATCAGACACGCTCGTGCAGTTGTTGCTCAAGTTGCCGTCACCGGATCAAGCCCGCAGCGTGGAGCAGCGCATGCAGGCGGTGCGCGCGCGCGCAGACGCGGAGCTCGACCGCATCGAGGAGCGCCTGCCCTACGTCGAGCGCGTCGCTGTGCGGAGCTTGATTGCGCGCTATCGCCGCTTTGCGAAGCTGCGGGAGCGCGCGCGCGTATGGCTGGCTCGCACCGCGAGCATGTTGCGCATCGTAGTGCAGGATGCGGGGCGCCGCCTGATGCGCCTGGACCCGCGTTTCCCTACGGATGGCGCCTTCTTTCTCACGTATCCCGAGTTGAGGGCGGCGCTGGCCAGCGTGCGGGCAGATTTGGGGCCGATCGCGGCGCTCCGCCAGGCGGAGCACGCTGGCCAGCTGGCACGGCCCGATCCACCACGGCTCTTCGTGGGCGGTCCCCCACTGCAGGCCGTGCCCCCCGCATCCCGTACGGTGTTGCGTGGTCTGCCGGGTGGCGCCGGTGTCGCGACGGGCAAGGCGCGACTGGTGCACTCGTTGCACTCGACCCAAGCGCCGCTCGAACGCGGCGACATCCTGGTGGCGCGCGCGGCTGATCTGGGGTTCGTGCCGGATCTGCTGCAAGCCGGTGCTTTGGTGGTCGAGATTGGCGGCCCGCTCAGTCACTTGACCCTCGCGGCGCGCGAGCTGGACGTGCCGTGCGTCGTCGGAGTGCGCGATGCGTTTGCGACTCTGAGTGATGGTGAGCTGTTGCGTGTCGACGGTGCACGCGGCGTCGTCGAACGCCTCGAGGCGTGATGGCGCGCCGCGGGCTCACGGCGACTCATGATTTACCGCTGGAAGCAGCGCTGAAGGGGCTGCTGCAAGCCGCCGGGGAGCTCGACGGCGCGCACGACCTGCGTGAGGCGCTCCGGGAGGGGCGTGTGTTCCTCGATGGGCGGCGCCTGGCTGAGGCGACGGAGCTTGCTGCAACCATTACCGCGGGGCAACGACTTGAGCTCGGTGCGCGCGCATACAACACCGACGAGGCGCCGCGCGTGCTGGAGGAGCGCTGGGGGCTCTTGGCGGTGTACAAGCCGAGCGGCCTCGCCTCGGAGCCGGATCAGCGTAGCAATGACTCGCTGCTTGAGCGCGTGGAAGGTTCGCTCGGGCAGCGCTTGCACGCATTGAGCCGCCTGGATGCTCAGGTCAGCGGCGTGATGCTGCTCGCCACTGAAGCGGGTCGGAAGGTAGCTGCGGAGCTGATGGCTTCCGGGGCGATCGAGCGCCGCTACGTTGGCCTAGCGGGTTCCGGCTTGGAGCCTGAGAGTGGCACCTGGCGTGGCGCCATTGGTGCAGCGTCCGAGCCGCAAAGACAGCGGGGTAAGCGTCGCGTCGGAGGGCGCGACGCGAAGCCTGCGGTGACTCACTACTGGACGCTCCAGCGCTTGCCCGAGACGGCCGCGGCGCTCCAGGTGCGCCGTGGGCGCGAGCGCTTGGAGCTACGTCCGGCTTGGCTCCACTTTAGCCTCGAGACGGGGCGCACTCATCAGATCCGGGTGCACTGCGCCCACGCTGGTGTTTCGCTGCTGGGTGATGGACCCTATGGCGGAGCGGCTGCGGTAATCTTACCACGCGGCAATGTTCTCGAGCTTGAGCGGATTGGTCTGCACGCGCTGGGGGTCAGCGTGAAGCACGGGGGAGGCACCTGGCGCGTAGACTGCCCTCCCCCCCAAACCCTCGAAGAATGGTGGAGCGCCTTCGGCGGTGAGCCCCTGGACTGGGGAAGCGTGTGAGCCGTTGGTGCTTGCCTGCATCATGGTCCGGTGAAGAGGCGAGCGCCAGCGAGACTCAGCCCGTCCGCCTCTTGGTACACGACCTCCGCGGTGCCTTGGGGGTCGAAGCGCAGCACGGACTCCGTGGAGTCAACGTACCCCAGGCAGACTGCAACTCCGCTCGGTTCGAGGCGACACGCGGCGAGCACTATCATGCCCGTTGCCGTAGGGTAATCAGCGAGCTGAGTGACCGAACCATCGGGCGCGATTCGCAGCGCCGGGGGCGGCGTGCTGGCTGCTGGACGTGCGAGCAACAAGAAGCCGTCGCCAAACGCTCGGGCATGCTCCACGTCCTCGAGCGTGAGGCTCGCACTGCCGAGCTCAACAGGGGTGACGCTGTTGGCTTTCCGTAGCGCGAAGGCGCCTGCGCTCGCGGTCAGGAGCACTCCGGATTTTCCGACGCCGAGTAGCGTATCGCCTTGCAGGTCGAGCTCGCCTGCGGAGGACAGCACTCGCCCGTCTCCGCATTGCACGACTCGTTCGTTACTAGCCACCTCGAAGAACTGGGCCGTGACCTCACATCCCGAAGGTGAGCCGAGCGGGACGTCGTTCGTCTCCGGAGCGGGCGGGAAGCCGCTGGCTATGAAGTCGGTCTCCCACAAGCGGTAGTCGTTAGCAGCCACGCTGTAGGCGAGCGCGCCGTCCTGACCCCTTAGGGCGAGCTGATTGTTTTCGCAGGGAAACGTGCCTTGGGCGTCGCTGGGCGACTCCGGCAGGGCGACCACCCAGGTTCTGCAATCACCTGGGGTGCTCAGGCCCTGCACGTAGACGCGGTTCGGATCGAATGTGACGAGCGGCGTGACGCCACCAGTCCCTGCTGTGCCAGCACTGCCTCCGCTGGCCGCGGCTCCAGCGGATCCTGCGGAACCGCCATTCGGGTTGCCGCCTGTGGCGCCGCCCCCGCTACCCCCGCCACCTGCCGCAGCAGCGCTGCTGCCTCCCGTGGCGCCGATCGGAGAAGGATGCTCCTCGCTTCCGCAAGCAATCACCGAAGAGCAACTGAGCGTGAGCAACAGGGCCATTGGACCCAGCTTGGGCGCGCGCCGATCGGTCAATCGGCGTCGGTCACTTTGGTAGGCGCCAAGAGAACGCATCCTCACGAGCTTAACCTAGCTGAAGGTGCTCGACGACTCGGATAACCTGTGACGATGACTAGCGAGCACGGATTGCTGAGGAAACGTGTCCAGTTCGAGAAGCGCACACCACTGGGGAGGCGCGGCCTGTCGAGTGGCCTCGCGCTGGTTCTGCTTGCGCTTCTTGCGTGCAAGAACAAGGACGAGGCGTCTACCGTCGCGCAACC
>JAWKRD010000006.1:0-211094 GCA_041389805.1 Polyangiaceae bacterium
CTTCGGGGCAGTCGGCTCGCTCCACCTCCGTCGCGGAGGCTTCGGCGCCGATGCGCACCAGCTCGAGGCGCAACAGTGAACCGCAACCACCCGGCGGCGCCCCCCGGCTGGGATCCCAGCCGGCGCACGTCGACGCATCCCCGTCTCGCGTCTGCTTCAGCTTCGAGCTCTGCGTCTTGCCTGAGGCGCCGTAGCCGAACACCTCTGCCGCGGCACTGATCTGCCCGGCTTTGCCATCTTTGATGGCGAACGCGCCGACGTACACACCGCGAATGAAGTGCGTCGCCTCGGCGCAGGAGGGGCTCTTCAGCTCGGTGCGCGCCAGGCTGGGCGTCAGCGTGCGCATCTTGCCCACGGTGACGTAGGCGATGTCGAGCGCTGAGCCTTGAGTCATTTCCGCGGAGATACTCGCGCCGAGGGTCGGCAGATTCGCGCGGATCTCGTCGGCGTTCGCGAGCTGCAAGGAGTCTTCCTTCTTGCGCACACCGATGAAGCCGTACTGGCCTTTGGCCATACAGCCCTGGACGACCTTGATCGAGTTGCAGTCGTACTTGACCGTGGCGACGCCGTCGCGCATCAACGCCTCGAGCTCACCACGCTGGTCGGAGCGCCAATCCAGGATCAGCGGTGTCGCGAAGTCGGGAACCTCGCGACACTTTCCTTCGCCCAGCTTTTCGCTGTAGCTCTCTCCGCTGGAGCCACCGCTGCCCACGATTGGCCCCTTCGCGGCACAGCCACTCAAGGCAACAACCAGCGCGCACACGAACGAACCCAGCTTTGGTGTGATTTCCCCCAGCATCAACCGCGGAATACCCCACGTGGGTAAATGACTGAACCGAATAGAAGCGCGATACGCACATCAGCTGCTGCGATGTGGGACGCCGGCCGCCAGATCCCTACCGGATCGGGTGGGGACGCCTCGTCTCAAAAGTAGCGCGAGGGCAGCGAACCACGGAGACAGGACACTACTCGAGGGCCGTCAGGCCGCTCGCGCTGAGCTTCCACTCAGGGCCGCTTGCCAGCGCGGCCGAGCTGAGCAGCTGAACAACTTGGTGTCCCACGATATCAGGGGTTAGGGACTCCCCACGCTTGTTCGCGAACTCCTCGAAACTAATCCCCGCGGCAATTGCATACGCCCGCGCCGCCATACCGCCGAGCGTCGTCGCCGGACTCAGATCGGGCAGCACGCACTGCACGTTGAGGTCGAGCTCGCGCTTCTCGGCTTCGCCTCGGGCGTACTTGCAAAGGTAGCGCTGAGCTTGCTTCGCGCTGGCGTAACCTCCCGACAGCGGAGAGCCCCCGAGCGCCGCACCACTACTGAACACCACCACCCGCGTCCCTGGCTTCGCGCGCTGCAGGCACTCGCGCAGCAGGTGAAACGTTGCCTTGACCTCACTCTGCCAGTGGCAGCTGAAGCTCTCCCAGTCCAGGTCCGCGATGCGACGCATGACGGGGGTCGCGCCCACCGTGAGCACGATGACCTCGGGTGTGAGCTCGTCGAGGATCTGCGCGCAGAAGCTCGGGTCGCTGGCGTCTCCGACACGACTACGGAGTCTGGAGTCCGGATTTTCGGGGGTGAGGGCGTGACGCGAGACGCTGGTGGTGTCGGCGCCAGCATCCGCCAGAGCGAGCGCGACGCCGCGCCCGAAGCCGCGGCTACCGCCGAGAACGAGCGCCTTCTTTCCAGAGAGAGTTGCCTTGGTGTTTTCCATGAATCTCAGGACGACGGCGCACCGCCCGAAGATACTTGCTCGCCACGCGTATCCTTTGAGGAGCCGGATCCGTCTATTTTCAGGCAATGAAGAATCCGCTTCCCACTGAGCTGGCGCCCGCCGTTGAAGCGTTGAAGCGCCAGTTTCTGTCCGATGTGGAGCGTCTGCGGCCGAAGCTCCACCGCTTCTGCAGCGGCATGACGGGCTCACCGCTGGACGGCGAAGACATCGTCCAGGACACGCTTGCTCATGCCTTCTTTCGGCTGTCGACCTTGAACGATGCCGGCGCGCTCCAGAGCTGGCTGTTCCGCATCGCTCACAACAAGTGCGTCGACTTCATCCGCGCCAGACAACGACAACCCGAGCAGCCCGACGGCCTCGAAGCAGGCTACGAGTCTCTCGACTCAGTTGAAGCACAGCAGGAGACCAGCAGGGCTCTCGAGGCGTTGATTGGGCTCCTTCCGCCGAAGGAGCGGTCCGCGTTACTGCTCAAGGACGTCTTCGACTACTCGCTGTTGGAGATCGCCGAGGTCATCGACTCGAGCCTCGGCGGAGTGAAGTCGGCCCTGCACCGCGGGCGGGAGCGCCTCAAGAACGTGCAGCGCGCCGAACTGAAGCTGCAGCCAGAGCCTCATCGGGCCCTGCTTGAAGCCTACGTCGCGAGCTTCAACGCCAGGGACTGGGAGCGCGTGAGAAGCTTGATCCGCGAGGATGCGCGCCTGGAGCTAGTCGGCTTTGCGGACCTGCCCATGGGCGGCAACTACTTCACGAACTACGCGGGGCTGCCTTGGGAGTGGCAGCTCGGCTTGGGCTACGTTGAGGGTGAACCAGTGCTGATTCACTATCGCAAGTACCCTGATGGCTGGCGCCCTCACACCGCGGCTCGAGTGCGGGTGCGCGACGGGCAGCTCGCGGTAGTACGGGACTACGTTCACGTGGACTACCTGCTCGAGTCGAGCGAGGTGGAGCCTCCGGCGCCGGGCGTCGGTCACAGCCAAAGTGCGTGATGGCGACGCCGGGGCCGCGTCAGACGACGAACCCGCCTCGCGGGGCTGCGTCGCCCCTGCCAGGCATGCTATATGTCGTCAGGATGGCGAGGCAGGTCACGCTCCAACTGCGCGTTTGGTTCGCGCGTTGCCTGATCCTCGCTCTCGCTTGGGGCCTAGTCCAAGCTTCGCCGGGTCTGTCCCCCATGGGCGACCGGGAGTGTGAAGCTGACTGTCCGTGTGAGGCAGAGCGGGCATCCGAGACGAAGGAGTCTCCAGATTCAGGGGCTGGGGTGACTAGCGCCGAGCATGCGGATGAGTGCCCCCAAGGTTGCACTAGTTGTAGTTGCGCCCCGCTGATAGTCGGTCTGCCTCAGAAATCGCAGCAGCTCGCGGTGGTCTTGAGCTACCGCGAGGTACTGAGCCCCGAGTCCCTCGACACTTGGCTCCCGGGTCTACCGCGCGACGTGTTCAGGCCACCGCGGCACGCCTGCTGACGTCTCAAGGGGAGTCCTGCGCCCGGCGCTTTGCTGGCTCCCCCTCTGCTCAGCTGCGATCGCGCGCTAGTCGTGCGTTCGCCGTCCGTGTTTGACCTGCGGTTGGAGTGCAGCGCGTCACGCGCCAGTCGATCCGCTTTGCTCCCGCGCTTTGCGCGAAGGAGAGACGATGTCGTTGAAGTTCGCGATGTATGGCGCGCTTGCGCTAAGCCTGTCGATTGTCGGCTGTGAAGCCAAATCCAACGCTGAAGAGTCACAGCCCGCGGGCACCAGTGCCCACGCTCCGAGCGATGCGGTGCCCGGGACGCATGAGGATTGGTGCGCGGAGCATCAAGTTCCCGAGTCGCAGTGCACTCGCTGCAATGCCTCGTTGATACCGGCGTTCAAGGCCACGGGAGATTGGTGCGTAGAGCACAACCTGCCCGAGTCACAATGCTTGGCTTGCAATCCAGAGCTCAAGATCACTCGCCCAGAAAAGAAGCTATGAGGCTCTGCTTCCTAATCGTGGTGCTGTTCCTAAGCGGTTGTCGGGAGCAGCAGTCAGGCGAGAGTGCGTCTTCGGCGCAGCCGCTGGCGAGCACGCTAGAAGTGGCCGAAGATGCCGCGGGGAAATGTGAGCATGGGTTACCCGATGCGCTGTGTCCCAAGTGTCACCCGCAACTCATGGCCGTATACAAGGCGAAGGGAAACTGGTGCGATGAACACGGCTTCCCTGAGTCTTTCTGCCCCATCTGTCACCCCAACCAACAAGCCCCGGATGTCAGCGCGAGCGCCTCGGGCGACGACTGGTGTGTGGAGCACGCACTACCCGAGTCCAAGTGCACACGCTGCAACCCAGGCCTCACCGCGAGGTTCAAGACGGCTGGAGACTGGTGTGATGAGCACGGGTACCCGGAGTCGGTCTGCCCGAAGTGCAATCCTCAGCCGTCGCCCCCCGGATTGGAGGTGCGGGCAATCGAAGCGAGGGTCGTGAAGCTCCGCGACCCGAAGCACGAGGCGGTTGCGGCGATCCGTACGGTACCGGCTCGAGAGGTCGCGCTGGGCCAGTACTTGGAGTGCCAAGGGCAGATCGCCTACAACCAAGACAAACTCGCGGACGTTCGAGCGCTGGTGCCAGGAGTCGTCCGGCGTGTCCGCGTACAGTTGGGTGAGCAGGTGAAGCGTGGGGCCCCCCTCTTCGACGTGCAGAGCAGCGAGGTGGGGCAGGCTCAAGGTGCGCTGATACGTGCGCGCGGTCGCGCGAAAGCCGCGAAAGCGAACCTAGAGCGTCAGCGGAAACTGCAGTCTCAGGACATCGCTTCCGCGCGGGACGTGGAGTTGGCGGAGCAGGAGCTGTCGGCTGCTGAGGCTGACAAGCGCACTGCGCTAGTGACGCTGCGCATGACGGGTGCTGCTGGCACGAGCGGTTCCGGTCGCTATACGTTGTCCGCGCCTCTGGCGGGGACAGTCGTGGCGCGTAAGGGGGTCGTTGGGTTGCTGGCGACGGACGAGACACCTCTCGCGACGGTCGCCGATATCAGCTCCATGTGGGTGCTGTGCGAGGTGCCGGAGGTCGACGCCGCCACGCTTGCGTTGGGTCAAAAGGTGCTGGTTAGCCCTGGTGGAGGTGCCGCCGAGGTTGGGGGGGAGGTGAGCTGGATCGCGTCAGAGGTCGATCCACGGACGCGCCTCGTCACGTTGCGAGCCAGCGTCCCCAATCCGGATCGTACCCTACGGGCGAACCAGTTCGTGACGGCGAAGGTGGAGGTGAAAGGCCGCCGGAGTGCGGTTGCCGTGCCTCGAGCCGCGGTTCAGCGAGTCGGCGAGCGTGACGTCGTGTTCATCCGCACGTCTACGGCGCTGTTTGCGCCTCGAGTCGTGGTGCGTCGTACGAGCGGTGAGACAGTCCAAGTGGAAGGTCGCGTGAAAGCCGGTGACTCTGTGGTGACCGATGGCGCAGTATTTCTCCGTACGGAAATTATGCCGGGCAGTCTCGGCGCGGGCTGTTGTGAAGTTGGACGAGCGTCGGAGAAGTAGATGCTCGACCGCATCATCGATTTGTCACTGCGCTATCGGGCGATTGTGCTGCTCGCGACCGCGCTGCTGATCCTGTCCGGGATCGTAAGCTTCACGCGTTTGCCGTTCGACGCGTTTCCAGACACGACGCCGGTGCAGGTTCAGATCAACACGACCGCGCCGGCGCTTTCGCCACTTGAAGTGGAACGCCAGATCACGTTCGAGGTCGAGCAAGCCATCGCGGGTATGCCCGGGCTCCGCAACGTGCGTTCGGTCTCGAAGTTCGGTCTATCCCAGGTCACGGCCACATTCGATGACGACACCGGCATCTACTTGGCGCGTCAGCTGCTGACCGAGCGGCTGCAAGGAGTGGAGCTGCCGGACGGCGTCGTCCGTCCGTCGCTCGGGCCTGTGTCGACGGGGCTTGGCGAGGTCTTTCAGTACGTCCTGCGAAGCGACACACTCTCCGCCGAGGAGCTCCGGACGCTGCACCACTGGGTGGTTCGCCCGCAGCTGTTGCAGGTGCCGGGCGTCGCTGAGATCAACACCTGGGGAGGCTACGAACGGCAGTACCACGTGGTGATCGATCCTTCGCGGCTCACCAAGTTCGGCCTGACTCTGGATGATCTCGCGCGCGTCCTGCGAGAGGGCAATCGCAACGTCGGCGGCGGCGCCTTCGACAGCGCCGGTGAAGCCTACCTGGTGCAGGGGCAAGGTGTCGTTGGCGGCGTCCGAGACATCGCGCGCATGGTGGTTGCGAGTTCGAACGGAGTCCCCATTCACGTGGAAGACGTCGCGGACGTGCGCGTTGGGCACGCGATCCGTCGCGGCGCTGCGACGGCGGACGGCCGGGGCGAGGTCGTGCTGGGACTTGGGTTCATGCTGATGGGAGAAAACAGCCATGAGCTGACCCAGCGGCTGCAGCAACGTCTCGAGGTCGCGAAGGGATCTCTGCCCGCAGGAGCCGAGCTGGTGCCGATGTACGAGCGCAGCGACCTAGTCGACAAGGTGTTGCATACCGTGCGGAACAACCTGCTCGAGGGAGCGCTGCTGGTGATAGCCGTGCTCTTCATCTTCCTTGGGAACGTGCGTGCGGGCTTGATCGTGGCGCTGGCGATCCCGCTCTCCATGCTCTTCGCTTTCAACGCGATGCTGCGCTTTGGGATCGCTGGCAGCCTGATGAGCCTCGGTGCCATCGACTTCGGTCTGGTCGTTGATAGCTCCGTCATTGTCGTGGAGAACGCGGCGCGCCGGCTTTCGGAAGCGCCAAGCGACAAGGACGTCCGCGAAGCCGTCAAGGAGGCGACCTTGGAAGTGCGTCGTCCGACCCTGTTTGGGGAGTTGATCATCGCGGCGGTGTATCTGCCGGTGCTCACGCTCGAAGGAGTCGAGGGGAAGCTGTTCCGCCCCATGGCGCTGACCGTGATCTTCGCGCTCGTCGGATCGATGATCCTCTCGATGACCCTCACGCCGGTGCTCGCTAGCTACGCGCTCCGTGCGGGACATCGAGAGCGCGAGACCCGCCTGGTGCGCTGGCTCAAGCGCGGCTATGCGGGGCTGCTCGAGCGAGCGCTGCGCTGGCCGTTGGCGGTGCTGACAGCAGCGCTGCTGATCGCCGCCGGCGCCGTCTATCCAGGCGCACACTTGGGCTCTGAGTTCGTGCCTCGACTGCGCGAACAGAGTGTCGTGATCAACACCATCCGCGTCGCCGGGGTCTCCCTGGAGGAGTCCGTGCGCTACGGGACTCAGATCGAGCGCCTGTTGAAGCAAGAATTCCCGGAGGAAATCGAGCATGTGTGGACTCGAACGGGCACCGCGGAAGTCGCGACGGACCCCATGGGGCTCGAGCTGTCTGACGTGTTCATCACCCTCACCCCCAGGGAGCAATGGCAACGGGCTTCGAACCAGGATGAGCTAGTGGCCGAGATGGCGAAGACCCTCGAGGGACTTCCGGGCATGAAGAGCGTGTTCACGCAGCCGATTGAAATGCGCGTGAACGAGATGACAGCTGGGATCCGCGCAGACGTCGGGATCAAACTTTACGGAGACGACTTCGAGCAACTCAAGGCTAGCGCCGAGCAGATCCGCGCGGCAGTTGAGGCTGTTCCAAACGCTGCAGACGTCAGCGTGGAGCAACTCACCGGGCAACCGATGCTCGTGGTCGCCGTGGATCGAGAAGCGGCTGGGCGCTACGGAGTCCCCGTCGCGGACATCCTCGACGTCGTGGAATCCCTGGGACGGCGCAAGCTGGGCGAGGTCATCGAAGGGCAGCGACGCTTCGATCTCGTTCTGCGGTTGAGCGAGCCGGACTCCGAGGCTGTGCAGGGGATCCGAGATCTACTGATTCGCACGGAGTCAGGCGCACAGGTGCGACTGGGTACGGTGGCCAAAGTGGATGTGGTCGAAGGGCCGTCTACGGTGCAACGGGAATGGGGGCGTCGTCGGATCGTGGTGCAGGCGAACGTACGTGGACGGGACTTGGGGAGCTTCGTCGAGGATGTGCGTAGCGCACTCGATGAGAAGGTCACCCTGCCACCGGGGTACACCATGGACCTCGGTGGTCAGTTCGAGCACCTCCAGCGAGCCGAGCGTCGCTTGATGCTCGTCGTGCCGCTGACGCTGCTCGTGATTTTTGGCTTGCTGTACCTCACCTACGGTCGTGCGTTGGATGCGGCACGAGTCTTCCTCGGAGTCCCGTTCGGCGTCGTCGGCGGAGTCATGGCTTTGTGGCTTCGCGGGATGCCGTTTTCTATTTCCGCGTGGGTAGGTTTTATCGCGCTCTCTGGAGTCGCCGTGCTCGGCGATATGGTCTTGGTGTCCCGAGTTCGTCAGCTGAGGAAAGCACGGGTACCGCGGCGTGAAGCCATCGTGCAGGCTGCCACGACGCGATTGCGTCTGTCCTCATAACGGCAGCCGTGGCTGCCTTTGGCTTCGTGCCTATGGCGTTGAGCGACGGGGTGGGGGCGGAGGTTCAGCGCCCGCTCGCCACGGTAGTGATCGGTGGCATGGTCACGGCGACCTTCGCGACGCTCATCGTGCTCCCGGTGCTCTATAGTCTTGGCCGGAAGAACAGCGACCCGGGTGTTGCTAACCGATGACTCACTGCTAGAAGCGAGGAGCCAGCCGCTTTGGCTACAGCAAGCGCGTCTCGCCGACGTCCATGATCCACACGGAATCATCCGCTACTCCTCGCGCCTCTTGCCAGTGACGCAGCCTGAGCGGCGGCTCGGCGAGCTTCTCGTCCGTGAGCTTGAAGGTGCCCCAGTGCATCGCCACCAGGTGCTTCGCCTGCAGATCGAGGAAGGCTTGCCCGGCCTCCTCGGGGCACATGTGTTGCGGACGCATGAACCAGCGCGGATCGTACGCGCCGATGGGCAGCATCGCCCAGTCGATGGGGGCGCAACGCTTGGCGATTTGCTCGAAGCCTTCGAAGTACGCTGTGTCGCCGCTATGATACGCGACGCCTTGGTCGCTCTCGACGACGAAGCCGCCCCAGAGCGCTTGATTGCGCGTCCAGGGCATGCGCATCGACCAGTGACGCGCCGGCACCAAGGTGTACCTCACCCCCTGATGCTCGTGGCTTTGCCACCAGTCCAGCTCGACCACGGTCGCACCGAGCTTGGCCAGTGTCTCAGCGTTGCCGAGCGGAACTACATAGAGTGGGTTCGCTCCGAACGCTTCGAGGCTGCCCATGTCCAGGTGATCGAAGTGGTTGTGGCTTACGAGCACGACGTCCGTCGCGGCGGCCACCTTCGGCAATGGCAGGCCCGGCTCGCAGAAGCGCCGTCGGGGACCGAAGCCGCGCCGCCAAATTGGGTCGAAAACCGTGACGAGGCCACCCAGGCGCAGCGCGAACGTGGCGTGCCCCACCCAGGTTAGGCTCGGGGACGTTTCCGTGAGGCAGCGGGCATCGTTCTCGCGCCGCGGCATGCTGAAGCTCGCGTCGTCCGGAACGCTTTCACGATCGAAGGGAGGCAGCTCTGAGTCCCATGCTTCCGGCTCCCTGACGCCGGAACCCGTGAGCGGATCGAGAAAACGCCAGCGCAGGATGTCTCCGAGGTTGCGTGCCGGTCGGGTCGCGCGCTCGTCGAATAGTCCCACGCTGGCTCCTCTTGCTCAGCGACGTACGGGGATGATCTGCACGCGGCGGTCGTCGCCTTCGCCGTCGCTCTTGGTGATTACGCCTTCGAACTTCGCGAGTGCGAGGTGCACCACGCGGCGATCCCGAGGGTTCATCGGCTCGAAGGTGATGATCTTGCCTTCGGTGACGGCTTGCTTGCCGAGCCGACGCGCCATGGTCGCCAGGCTGTTGTCTCGCCGGCTGCGGTAGCCTTCGGCGTCGACCAGGATGTGGCGTTTCTCGAGGCCCGGACGGTTGATCACGCGGTTGGTTAGGAACTGCAGTGCACCGAGCACCTGGCCCTTCTTACCGATGATACGCCCCGAGTCTGGCCCGCTGATCTCGAGGTTGATCTCGAGCTCGGAGTCTTCGTCCTTCGGGCGGCGTAGGCGGACGCGGCAGTCCATCTGCATCTTGTCCACGACGTCCCTCACGAAGTCGAGGGCCTGCATGGCACGCTCGTCTCCCTGGGGAACATACTCGTCGTCGCCCTTGCGGCGGCGCTTGCGACGGCGTCGAGCCGGGCGGCGATCGTCATCTCCGTCCTCGTCCGCTTCGCCGTTCTCGCTGGCCTGGGGGCCTTCGTCGTCGTCGACTTCCCACCCGTCGTCGAGTTCGACATCGTCATTCGCTTCGCTCATGCTGGTGCCTTTCCTTTTCAGAAGCAGAGCCTTGCTCTGGAAGACTATTGTTGTTTCCTTGGGGAACCAAGCCCGCTCAGTTTGGGCCCGTCTAGAGCGTAGCGCGCGGTGCCATTGCCGTTCTGGCACCGCGGCCTCCCGGCGGGAGGCCGGCTACGCTCTAGCTCAGGCCTTGCCCTTGCCGAACAGCCCCGGTTCCTGAAGCTTCTTCTCAGACTTTTCGCTGGTTTTTCCGTCCTTCTGGACGTTCGGCATGCTTCCTTGGGCTTCCGCCACCTTGCGCTTCGCGCGGCGCTCGATGATCTGCTGCTGAGCGATGCCGAGCAAGGAGTTGGTGAACATGTACACGCCGAGACCTGCCGGGAGGAACAACATGAAGACCGTGAACATGGCCGGCATGAAGTACATCATCATCTTCTGCTGAGCGGGGTCGGTGGCCTGCTGAGGCGCCACCTTCTGCTGCACGAAGAACACCGCGCCGATGATGAAGGGCAGGATGAAGTAGGGATCTGGCTCCGTCAGGTCGGGGAACCAGAGGAACTTGATGTTGTAGAGCTCCACCGCGTGCTGCAGCGTGGTGTAGAGCGCGAACCACACGGGCATCGACGCCATCTGCGGCAAGCAGCCCTTGAACGGATTGACGTTGTGCTTCCGCCACAGCTCCATTTGAGCCAGGCCCTTGGCCTGAGCGTCGTCCTTGTACTTCTCGTTCAAGGCGTCCATCTCGGGCTTGAGCTCGCGCATCTTCAGCGAGTTCTTGATCATCGGCACGTTGAGCGGGAACAGCAGCACACGCGCGGTGATGGTCAGGGTGATGATGGCGACACCCCAGTTCGGGATGACGCTGTGCACCTTGAAGAGGAACGCCACCAGTAGCTTCGCGATCACCGCGAAGAAGCCGAGTCGGGAGCTCGCTGAACTTGTGCTTGCCGCCGCCAGCGGCGGCAAGCAACGCCGAGTCCTTTGGGCCGATGTAGCTCAGCACGCTGTATTCAGCGGACTTGCCAGGCTCGAGGTTCGTTACCGGATACGCCAAGCGGGCGCGATACATCGCGCCCTTCTCGTGATCCGCGTCGGCGGGCCACTCCTCGATCTGCAGCTGACAGACGGGTTTCTGTGCGGAATTGGTCGGAGCGATCGCGTGGCTGAAGTAGTAGTTCGAGACAGCAGCTACCGCGGGCTCACCCGGCACCTGGTACCAGTCGCCGTCGTTCAAGGCGTTCTTCTGGAAAGGTGGGTCCTGGAAGTCCCCAGGCTCGAAGTCGCTCTCGTGGAGTCGCGTGGCCTTCTCCGCCTGGTCGATGCATTCGACGTGGGTCACGAAGGGGCTCTGGCGGAACATATGTCCCTTGACCTCGGCCTCGGTACGCCACTCGGTGGTCTCGATGGTCAGCGCGTGGCGACGAGCATCTTTCGCCGTGTTCTCGATGTGCCCCGTGGCCTTGATTTCGTAGGGACGATCCGTGGTCGCCAGCGTCTTCGTGAGCTTGACGCCGTCGGCTTCGTAGCTGAACTCGCAGGTCTTGCCGTCGTTCTTGATGATCTTCCAGTCGACCGTGTCGAGGTCCATCTGCCACGCCGGCCCGCCGAGATCGTGGGCGGATGCTTGGCGCCAGTGGAAGCGCAAGGAGCGCCGGAACTCGTACTGAGCGGTTGCTAGATCCAGGCCGTGATCGTGCTTGCGATACTTCGCAGTGAGCAGCTCATAGCGCGTGAGCGAAGCACCTTGAGTCGAGAAGCTGGCTCGAAACTGAGGAGTCCACAGGTCACACGTCTTGGCTTCGACCCGTGTCTTCGGGGCATCGCGAAACTCGCGGCCGAGCGGCTGCGGTTCGTGCTTTTTTTCTCCGTTGCATTTGGTGAACGCGAAGTAGGTCAACAGCCCCATCGCGATCATCAGCAGCAAGCGAGAAGCGCCGCCACGTTCCATTCCGAGGTACTCCGATCGTTTCTTTTGAGGTTCGCCGGGCCCTCAGGCGCAGCAATGACAGTCTGATTTGCCGCTCGGGGGAGACTCCGTCAGTCGAGTCTCAGATCCCGAACCGGCTGCCGTGTCCACTTCGCTGCCCGTTGACTCGCCTTGCGAGTCGCGGGGCGGCGGCGGTGGATCGTAGCCACCCGGGTGAAAGGGATGGCAGCGCGACAGCCGTCGCAGGGTGAGCCAACTACCACGGATTGCCCCGTGGTACTCGATGCATTTCAAGCCGTAGTTCGAACAGGAAGGGTGGAACCGGCACACGTTTCCCAAGAGCGGCGACAGCAACAGCTGGTAGAGCCGAATCAGCTGAATCAGGAGCTTTGCCACCATCGGGGTCAGGAGTGTGCGGCCTTCAGCTGGGCCCTGCCAGTTTGGGCGCGCGCTTTTGTGCGTCTTTGCGCGCCTGAGCGACGCGCTTGGCAAGCGCTTCCCGCGCGGCGCCCAGCTCTGCCACGACATCGTGCACGGTCAACTCGCCTGGGCCCTGCTTTGCGATGATCACCAGATCGACGCCACGGGGCCAGGCGGCAGCACTTGTGCGAAAGGCCTCCCGCAGCAGGCGTTTCATGCGATTGCGTGCGACCGCGTTGCCCGTGCGCCTGGAGACGGTGAGGCCTAGACGTGCCGGCTCGTCATCACCCCGTGCGTAGACGACCAGGACGAAGTGGGAAGTGTGTAGCCGTCGACCCGTTTGCTGACAGCGCCGAAACTCTGCTGGGGTGCGGACGCGTCGAAGCGCGGGAAAGCATTGCCGCTCATCCCGCGCTTTCGAGCTCTGGTTCACAACCGGAGCGATTACTTCTTGTAGGCCGACACGGCGAGGCGCCAACGCCCCTTGCGACGACGGTTCTTCAAGACCTTCTGGCCACCGCTGGTCTCGAGGCGCTTGCGGAAGCCGTGGGTGCGGAGCCGGCTGATGTTGTGCGGCTGATAAGTGCGCTTCATGGTGTCTCTTGTTTAGGCTGGGCCGCTCGGTTGGGTGCGCCACCTGATGACGTCACAGCGGGCGAGCGGGAAAACTGGTTCAAGTCGCATAGCCAAGCTGGCTATGGCCGAATCGGGGGGCGGGAGTGAGCCACGTTGGGCTTACTTCGTCAAGGCTGCTGCGCCGCTCAGGCGTCCCTGCAGCCGCAGAGCTGCCGCGGGAGACGACAAAGGCGCCGTCCTGATGACGAGCGCCTTACGACGAACAACCGCCCCGTACTGGGGTTGGTTTGATCCTCACTTGGAGTGAGGCGGCATCTTGGCTTCTTTGAACACCACGTGCTGGCGAACGACGGGGTCGTACTTCTTCAACTCCATCTTGCCCGCCTGCTTCTTCTTGTTCTTGGTGGTGTAGTAGATGAAGCCGGTGCCGGCGCTGGAAACTAAGCGGATATTGTCACGCATGGCGGGCGGGCTCTAACACGCAGCCCAAGGGTCAGCAAGGCATTCCATTGGCGCCACTCGTCGTGCGGTCCGATCCCCGAGCTTTGCAGCCAGTTTCATGGGGATTTTCGGGGGAGAGGTGCGCCGCGGCTGACTGCCGCAGCTGACTGCCGCAGCTGACTGCTGCAGCGGCGGGCTCACAGCCGTGAGCTGAGCGCCGCTTGCAACTCTCGGATGTTGCGAGCGTTCTGCCCGAAGTCCCCTTTGCCCACTCGGGACTTGCTGCGGATCCATACTTCCGTCCAGCCGTCGTCGGTCTTGGAGACGCGGAGCCAGATGTCGTCCTTGAAGCGAAAGAGGCGCGTGGTGCGGATCGCGTGGAGCTCGCCGTCGCTTTGGCTCTCCACGTTCCAGTTCGGCAGCGAGCGGACTGCGCCACCCGCAGCTTCGAGCACCTGCTCCGGCGGACGGTTGAAGCGCTGAGGCTTGATGTCTGGATACTCCGAGGTCTCCCCGGTCGCGACGTCATTGATGATGGGCCACACACTCAGCGGTTTGAGCCCGCCAGCGCCCTGCGTCAAGACGAACGCCAGCACCGTGCCGGCAATCAGTGCCAGCAGCCAGGCTTTGGTGCGCGTTTCTTTGAGGAAACTCACAGCTAGGGCGTCGGACCAACCAGGTCACAACGCAAGAGGCGCCGCCTGAGCGGCGCCTTTCGGGGCGTTACCCACCGGTTCGGCGAGGAGTCCGCTACTCGAGGATGCGGAACTCGACGCGCCGGTTCTTTGCGCGACCTGCCTCGGTGTCGTTGGGCGCGACCGGCTTGTCCGGCCCGAAGCCTTCAGACTCAAGGCGACTTGCCTTGATGCCGTGGGCGATCAGGTAGTCCATGCAGGCCTTGGCGCGCGCCTTGCTGAGGCGGGTGTTCAGGTCTCGCGAACCGCGACTGTCGGTGTGCCCGTGGACCGCGATGCGCAAGTCGTCGCGTGACTTGAGCAGCATCACCACCTCGTCGAGGATCGGGTAGCTGACCTTCTTGATGACGCTCTTGCCCGTCTCGAACTGAATGGGCTGGAGTAGCTGGATTTCGTCGGAGCCTTCGACGAACTTGGTTGAGCCAGGGCAGCCGTTCTTTTCGGCGACCTTGTTCTTCAGGCCTGGTTCCGTGGGGCAGGCGTCCTCTGCGTCGGGGATGCCGTCCTTGTCCGGATCGTCTTCGGGGCAGCCATCGCTGTCCTGAACGCCGTCCTTGTCTTCTGGCTCGTCGGGGCACTTGTCGATGTCGTCGAGAATGCCGTCGCCGTCGCGATCTGCGGGTGCTGGGCAGCCATCCGACGGGTTCGGCGGCTTGCCGTCTTCCTTGACCGTGGGACACGCGTCGACGTCGTCGGGGTAGCCGTCGCCATCGGTGTCCTTGTCCTGCATGTCGACATCGGGTGCATCGCGGTAGCGGCGCGCGACTTGCCCGGGGTTGGTGTCTTCGATCGTGGTGTAGGTACCGATCTGCGCCAGCAGGCGCACATCCGGCGAGCCGTAGCCCGCTGCGAGGCGCGTGCCGCCGCCGCCTTTGAAGTACCAGCGCTTCTGATCGTCGAGCGCAAGGCGCAGGAAGCCTAGCCACTCGAAGTCGGTGTTCTGGCCAGCGAAGAAGCTGCTGTGGTCATCGGGGCCCACGTTCCCAATGCCCGTGGTGCCCCAAAGTTCACCGCCGAGCAGGATGGTGCCTTCGCGCAGGGGCAAGTAGGCCCCGCCGGCGTAGCGGAGCTCGCTGGCGAGGAAGAGGTTCCCGTTCACGCCGCCAATGCCGCGTTCCGGACGGAAATGCGGACCGATGTTACCCGAGATGTAGAACGGTCCGAAGTCGAACTCGGCTGAGCCGTAGAGGTAACCGGTGAGCTGGTCGTCGCCAGCGAAGGACTCTGCGTCACCCACGGGGACCCAGAGCGCACCGCCACCGCCGAGGCGCATGAAACCATCGTCGGTCTCGAAGGCGCGAACACGCGCGTCGAGGCGAATGTCGTGCAGGGCGACCGTGCGCCGCTCGAGACCGCCGCCGATGCCGTTTACCTGCGGGTCTGCGCCGCCTTCTTGAAACACCGCGACGGGGATCGTGATGTTCACGCCCAGGCGACTCGCCAGCTCAGCGCCCGCCTGGAGGTGAGCGATCAGCTGGTGTCGCATGATGTTTGCAGTGTCTCGCTCCGCCTTGGGATCGTCGGTGACCACCGAGGCTCGCAACGGATTGAGCGTGTAGCCCAGCGTTGCGGCGCCGTAGATGCGCGTCTTGGGCGACATGTAGGGCCGCCACACGGCGAAGCCATCGTCAGGGGCGCCGCTAATCTGGATGCGATCCAAGTAAAACGTCGTCTGTTGAGCGTGCGCGTGACCGCTCACGAACAAGAGGGTCAAGGCCGGAAGGACAATTGAGAGCAGGCGCCGGATCTGAATCATTCTGCCTCCGCAAGGTGGGCGACCTTGCATACCGCGAGAGCATCGAGGGCTCGGACATCAACACCCAACCCGAGCGGCGTCGCCGCCGAGCGTCCCTGAGGTTCGCCATCGGGCTGGGCAAAGAGTCTCACGAGATGGGGACACTAGCCGAGGCGCGAGAGGTTGAGAATGCTTTACGGGGCGCTGTCACGCCCCGAGCCGCACGTTTTCGCATCTAAAACGCCGCGAAAAGCTCAGCGACCCACCAATTGCCCTTCTCGTCCTGGACAATCCCGATGCCGACCTCTCGGAAACCGGGGTGAAGCAGATTGCCGCGATGGCTTGGACTGAGCCAAAGCGTCCGGTTCGCCCGCTCGAGGGTACGCGCGCGAGCGACGTTTTCGCCAGCGAGCCGCGGTGAGAGTCCCGCTGCGACGATGCGCTCTTTGGGATTGCCATCACCCACGTCGTGAGCGAGCTGGTTCTTCTCTCGCATGGCTCGTGCATGAGCGAGCGCTAGCTGGTCGAGGCGCGGGTTGCGCTTCAGCTGGCTCAAACCTTGACTGGCGCGAGCCGCGTTGAGCCAGGTGGCCAGCTGAGTCTCCGGCGGGCCCTCCACTGGGCCTTCGCCGGGAACCGGGGTCGCGTCAGGAGCCGCCGGCGGATTGGCGTCTGCGTAGAACTCCACCTCGAGCAGTGGTCTGGGTCCGGAGTCGGTGGTCGCGAGCAGCTGCGCGACCCAGCGGCCCGGCTGGTCCGCGCTGAAGGTCGCGTTGATCCCGGAAGATGACAGCGAGGTGAGTACGTCCTTGGGGCGCCCGTTGGGTCCCAACACTACCAGCTGTGCGTCGCTGGCGGCGACTCGAAGCTCGGCCTCGAAGCGCACGAAGCTGCCGGTGCGCTGTCGAAGCGAAATTCCGCGCAGCAGATCCGCTAGTGCATCCACCGCGACGAGCGCCAGCACCTCGTGTTCACCATTGCTGACTTTCGCGATGCCGCAGCGCACTTTTCCTTCCGCGCGGGAACGACGCACCCAAGCTTGGATGCGCTGCACGACATCGTCCTGGTCGAGGCTGCCTGCCTCGAGCGTCCAAACGCGCGGCCAAACGTAAGGCGAGCCTTGGCTGCGCAGCGCGAACACTACCTCGGCCATATCTGGCTCAGGGGCCCCTGCTAGCTGCAGGTTTGCGACGTGTGTGGCCACGCGGTGCAGCGCTTCCTCACCCTGCCCGCATGCCTCGAGGAACGGCTGAGTGGAAGGGTCTGGTGCTGGGCTGGTGTGAGGCGGGTTCGCGAACTCGCGCCAACTCAGCGGTTGCTCGAACACGGGTTCCGCAGGGATAGGAGCTGGCGCCGGCTCCTCCGGCGCTTCGATCAGGTCGGGCGGAAGCGGCGCTTGCGGCGGCGTGCAGCCTGCGCCGAGGGTGCACACGACACTCGCGCCCGCGATGACCCAGCGACGTGCTTCAGTCGAGAACCACATGTTCGACGTAGTCGATCAGCGCTCGATGGTGCTTCGGGGGAGCCACGCGCAGCCACTCCGGGCGCCGCTGGCCGATGACATCGAAGAGAACGAAATCCGGTAGGTGCCCCGAGGATGCGAGTGACATCCAAGGATCGCCGGCGTCGAGCGGCACCGCCGGCGGCGGCTCGGGCATGGGTGCCCCCGCTGATGGCGGGCCCGCGGGTGCGCCTGGGGGAGCGGGGGGCGGTGCACCTGGGGGCGCAGGCGGTGGTACGCCGGCACGCCCTTGGGTTGGCGGCGCTCCTGGCGGCGCCTTGGCGGGCGGCGGCCCGGACTGTTTCGGCCCTGGAACGCCAGGCGGCGGGGCGGGGGGACCAGCTCCAGCGGACTGCGCTGCGGTGGACTCCGCTCCAGCTGCTGGCGCCGTGACGGCTGCCTCGTAGCACATCAGCTCCTCACCCATGCTCAACCGGTACGGGTTACCCAGCCCAAGCATGCGGCGCCTGAAGTCTTGCTCGTACCTCAGTGCCGCACGGCAACGCGCGTAGGCGCGTGCGCGAGGCGTCGCCGGGGTGGCAATCCGTACGTACCCGTCTCGGCCCACGTCTATCAGACTCGGAATTGGGTCGGGACGCTTGCGCAGACGAAAATAACGCTTGGCGATGGCCCAGGAGCGTGGGCTCGTGGGGTACAGCGCGAGCGCCATGGCGAGCTCGTGTTTCGCCTCGGGTAGCTTCCCTTGGCGTGCGAAAACTTCGGCCAACGTGCGGTGCCCATCAGGGCTGCGGGGGTCGATCTCCAGCGCTCGCCTTGCGGAAGCAAGCGTGCCCTCGTCGTTGCCGCGCGCTCGCTGCACCTCGGCCAGCAGGATCCAGAGCGCAGGCACGTCGTTGACGCGCGTCAACACAGCGCTGAGTTTCGCCTCGGCGGCGGGCCAGTCTTTGCGACTGAGCGCGGCGTTCGCCTGATCGATTTCGGCTTGCGCTGCCTGAGGCGGAGTTGCCCAGACCAGCCCGATGTCCGCTTCCGAGTTCGACACCGCGCGCACCCACGGGTCCGGTTCCTGCGGAGCTGCTGGTCCGTACTGCGCGGTCCAGTTTGCCAGGCTCGCGTCATTCAAGTCGCTCATGACGTAGAGCAACGGCGAACCGGCGATGGTCTGGTCGACCGCCGCGCGCGCCTGGCTCGCCCGACCGGGATCGAAGGGCGGGGCGTTGGCGAACACGAAGCGGTCGAGCGACGGGTACACCCTGCGAGCCGGCGCAGAGACCGGGACGGGTGCGGGCGCGTCCAAATACTCGCGCTGCGCGGCGGAGTACTCGGGCAACCAGGACGGCAAGGTGGCGGCTGCTGGGGCGTCGAGCGTTCCTACCCGAGGTTCCGGGCGCGCTCGATGCGGATGACAGCCCGCAGCGATCACCGCGAACAAGCCAGCAAAAGCGAGGGATCCAGCGCGTCTAGCGCGGTGCTGGCGGAGGGCTCTCGGCATCGCAGTGTCGGTGTACCACCCCCCGCCTCAGGGAACCACCGCCGGCGGGGCTCGCTTGCCGCCCTGCGCCGAATCCCGGGGCTGACGGCGCCTGGCCGGCCGCGAACAGCGGTGGTGTCGACCAAACCAGGTTCGCCTGGTAGGTTCACCGCATCCATGGGCCGGTTCACCACAGCTGCGAAGGTTGGAGTCTTCGCTGCGGTCATGGTGGTCGCTGGCTTCTTGATCTGGCGCTTCGTCAACAAGACCGCCGCATCCCGAAACGGCTACACGGTGTACGTCCTGCTGGACGACGCGACGGGGATTGCCAAGCACTCACAGGTCAAGATCGCCGGTATTCCAGTCGGCAATATCGATGACGTGCGCCTCGAGGGAGACAAGGCGCGCATCGACATCAAGATGCAGCCCGAGGTGCCGCTGTTCGAGGACGCTGCGGTGGCAAAGCAGAGCTCTTCGCTACTCGGAGAGTACTTCCTGGCGCTCGCCCCGGGCACCACTGGGAAGGTCCAGCTCGAAGACGGAGATCAGATCAAGAACGTGATCGAGGCCGCCTCGACTGATGAGATCCTCAAGGATGTTCGGGACATCGCGAAAAAGGTGAAGCTGGTGGCCGACAGCCTGGCCGCCACGGTCGGCAGCGATCAGGGCAAAGACAACATCAAGGAGACGCTGAAGAACCTCGCGGAGGTCACGGATCAGCTGAACAAGACCGTCAAGGAGAACCGCGCCAGCATTCGCAACATCCTGACCAACGTGGAAGGGATCACGGCCAAGGGCGCGCCGGAGGTCGAGGCCATCCTGAAGGACGTGCGCTCCGTCACGACCGAAGTGCGAAAGCTGACCTCGACCGAGGGTAAGGACGGCAAGCAGGACCCTGGAGAGATCCGTCAGATCATCAGCAAGCTCAACAAGGCGAGCAGCAGCTTGGAGCGCTCCCTCGATAACATCGACACGGTCAGCGGTCGGCTTGCTCGGGGGGAGGGAACGCTGGGGCGGCTGACCAAGGACGAAAAGCTGATCAACGAGATCGAAGGCATCACGGAAGATGTGGGTGACTTCGTCGGTGGGATCAACCGGCTGCAAACCATCGTAGGACTCCGCACCGACTATCAGTTCCTGTCGAGCACCGTGAAGAGCTACGTGGAGCTCCGGCTGCAGCCGCGCGAGGACAAGTACTACTCGATCGAGATCGTCAACGATCCGCGTGGCTTGACCCGCTACGAGCAAACCGACGTCGACTCCACGAATCCCAACGACCCGGCGCACTACCGTGAAATCCGTACGGTAACAACCAACGCGTTCCGCTTCTCGCTGCAGTTCGCGCAGCGCTTTGGTCCGTTGACCGGGCGCTTCGGCATCAAGGAATCGACTGGCGGCGTGGGCCTCGACCTTGCGCTGTTCGACGATCGCTTCGAGCTGCGTCAGGACCTGTTCGGCTTCGGCGAAGTGATCCGCCCGCGCTGGCGTATCGGCTTGGGCTACGAGTTCATCACCCGGCTGTGGCTGATGGGTGGCGTGGATGATCTGTTGAACCCCGATCGTCGTGACTACTTCGTCGGGTTGAACCTGATGTTCAACGACGAGGACCTGAAGAGCATCCTGCCCTTCGCGCCGTCTCCGTGAGCAGCGACGGCGCCTGGAAGCGTGACTTCAGCACGCTGGGCGGCAGCCTTCAGCGCGGCCCTTACGACGTCTGCGAGCTGACCTCACCCCAAAACCCAACATCAAGAGCAGCCACGCAGACCTAGCGGGGGTCGAGCTGGTGTGACGGCAACCGCAACCGCCGTCTTCCCCCGAGGCTGACGCGGCCGTGGTCGAACTCGACGCCCCACCGGCGCTCAATATCCCCGCGGAACCGCCCGTTGCAGCGACACCTCCGGCGCCCGAGAGCCCTACGGCTCCTCCTACGCCCGCCGCGCCAGCTCCTGCGCTGCCCGCGACGCTTGGGCTACCACCGACGCCTGCACCACCAGAGGCTTCGCCCATTCCACCGCCACCGGGTGTTCCCGCGCCGCCAGGTGTTCCACCGCTGCCGGGCGTTCCGGCTGTTCCACCGCTCCCAGGCATGCCGCCAGTACCCGGCGTTCCGCCTGCACCGGCGCCTGCTCCGCTTCCAGCAGTCCCACCGCTGCCTCCCGCTCCGCCGCTCCCGCCGCTACAGCCTACTGGAAACCCCACGACCGCCTCGACGGTCGAGCTGCCGTACTTGAGATACGCCTTGGCGTAGATGACATCGGAGTCCGTCAGCGCGATCGCGGGATGGCGGCCGACGTTGACCCACAGGCGCTGAAGGGTTGCGTCGGCGGAACCGTCTCCGTCGAAGTCGAGCTCGTCGCCGTTGGTTACGATCTTGGTCGAGGTCTTTAGATCCGCGGGGTTACAACCGAAGTAGAGCGTGCGGTTGATAGAAGTCGGCGCGTGAGACCAGATGTGTGCGACGTGTCCCAGATCGTTGATCGCCAGGCCTCGCACCTCGGCTTCGTTGAGCAGCTCCGGCCCAGTCGTTAGGGTCTCACCTTCTTGGAGTACGATTTGCCCGTCGTAGGCGATCACATAGTCCCTCAGCGGCACCGCGGTCGTGTCGCCGGCGAAGACCGAGTGGCCGCTGCTGTTGATCGCGAGCGTATCGAACGTCCGCCAGTTGCCCTCTCGCCCATTGAACTCGCCTTGGGTCGCGAGGCGCACCCCGCCCACGACGACGCTGCTCGTGTTGCTGGCATCCTTCACGTGTACGATGGTGTGTCCGCCTTGTCGGGAGACCGCGAAGCGGTCCTGAACCCCGAACGCAGCCACGCTGAAGCCGTTCAGGTCGTCGCCGGCCTTGAGGACGGGCGTCGTGCTGGCTGCCGTGCGGTTTGCCGCGCGGAAGAGCGCGGAAGCCGAGCTGTTGCTGCCGTCATGGCTGAGCTCCGCGAAGAAGTAGGCAGCGCCGGACGCATCGAGGGTAGTGTTTCCAATCGACCAAAGCTGGACGTTGGATGCGAAGCCTGGGGCTCTGTCACCCTCTGCGACGACCCTGCCCAGATCCGAGTAGACGGCGAAGTGGCCGCCTAGGGTCGCTGAAAAGGCCCAGCTGTCAGCGTCGTTTCCGCCGTTGAGCAAGCTAGAGCTTCCCGCAGCAGACACCGCATCGCCAGCTTGAGCCGAGTAGAACACGACTCGATCGCCGATCCAAACGTAGGCGTCGTTGGAAGACAGCGAGCCGACCACGACGGGTTTCCCCTGGGGCGTGACGGTGGGTGGAGAGAGTGACTCGACGCCCGTGCCATCACCGCCCGTCGGCACTTGCCCTTGCTGCAGCACCAGCGCCGCCCGCACGGCTTGGGCTGCTGTCGTACCGGGCTGAAAGACACACAGCGACGCAGCGAGGCAGAGCAGGCCTTTCCCTATGGGGAAATTCAGTCTCATGACGCTCGGCTAGCGGAACTGCCGGGGCCTGTCGACTCGCTGGGGGCTCGCGACGAAGCTGGCAGCGTAGGCTGCGTGAAACAACGCCGTTTGCGAAACCGAGGGGAGTTCAGGAAATTTGCTGGCTCACGCGGCCGCGCGCCCGGCGCTTGCGCACCTGGAGAACGCAGGCCCCGAGGCCGAGAAGCAGCCACGAGGCTGCTCCGCTCGGTGACGTGCCCGCCTGACGGCACCCGCAGCCCGAAGCCTCTGTGGAGTCATTCGATTGCCCCGCGGAACCACCATCGGCGCCTGCGCTGCCGCCGACTCCTGCGCTGCCGCCGACTCCTGCGCTGCCGCCGACTCCTGCGCTGCCGCCGACTCCTGCGCTGCCGCCGACTCCTGCGCTGCCGCCGTTGCCCTGGCCCTCCAACTTGCAGTTCGCTGAGCAGCCGTCACCGTCGGTCGAGTTGGCGTCTTCACACTCTTCGCCAGCCGTGCGATTCAACACGCCGTCGCCACACTGTGGGAGGGAGCAGTCTGCGTCGCAGGTGGCGCTCTCGCCGCCATCGTCGCAAGCCTCGCCCGCTGCCGGGTTGAGCTCGCCGTCGCCGCAGCGCGGCGCGGTGCAGTCGGCGTCGCAGGTTGCGGTCGCTACGCCGCCTTCGTCGCAGCTTTCGTTCGCACTGAGGTTGATCTTCATGTCGCCGCAAGTTGCGGTGGTGCAGTCCGCGTTGCACGTGGCGGACTCTCCCGACGTATCGCAGTCTTCTCCGGCGCCGGCGTTGGCGATCCCATCACCGCACTGGCTCAACGTGCAGTCGGGGTTACACGTAGCGGAGCCGCTTGGCCCATCGTCACAGGCTTCTCCCGCGCTGGTGTTCAGCTTTCCGTCTCCGCAGCTGGCAGTCGTGCAGTCCGCGTTGCAGGTCGCTGACTCGCCAGTGTCGTCGCAGTCTTCGCCCGTCTGAACGTTGCCATCACCGCAACAGGTCACCGGAAATCCCACGATCGCCTGGACGTCGCTCGCGCCGTAGTTCACCTGGGCGCGCGCGTAGATCACGTCCGTCTCGGAAAGCTGGATCCCGTTGCCGATGTTCGTCGCCACATCGAGTCGCTTGAAGATCGCGTCGGCCACGCCGTCACCGTCGAGGTCCAGCTCGTCGTTGGTGGTGACGACCTTGCGTGAGTTCTTGAGGTCCGTCGGATCGCAGCTGTAGAACAGCGTGCGCGCGTTGCTCGGGTTGTGACCCCAGGCGTGAGCGACGTTGCCCTTGTCGTTGATGCTGACGGCAAACACCGACGCAGGGTTGAGCAGCTGGATACCGCCGACGGTGTCATCTTCCCGTACGGAAATTTGTCCGTCGTACGCGATGAACTCGTCGCGAATCGTTGCCGCGTCCGTGTCACCGGAGATGACGTAGTGGCCGCTCGAGTTGACGTCCACGAAGTCGAAGTTGTCCCAGTTGCCTTCGAGGCCGGTTGCGTCTCCCTCTTTCACTGCGATCGCGGAATCCAGAGCGACACCAAAGGTGCCCGTGGCGTGCACCACCGCGACCACGTGACTCCCGTCTCGCGATACCGCGTACCAAGGCCTCACCCCGAACACGTCGAGTACGAAGCCACCGAGGTCGTCGCCGCTCTTCAGCACGGGTGTGGTGGTCGAGGCCGTGCGATCCGAGGCTCGGTAGAGCGCGGTGCCAACCGTTGCGGCGCCTTCGCCGATGGTCGCGAAGAAGTAGGCCGCACCTGGGGAGTCGAGTGTCGGGCGGTCTAACCCCCAGATCGTCCGGCCGCTCGTGAAGCCCGGCGCCGGATCATCCAGCGCGATGAGCTGCCCTGCATCCGTGTAGATCACGGACGAGCCGCCGACCTGAGCTTCGATGGCCCAATTGCCAGCGTCGTTCCCGCCACAAGAACCCTGCGTGCTGCTTCCGTCGGGAAATACCTGAGGTGTCTGCTGGGTACCCAACCAGACGATCTGGTCCCCGATCCAGACATAGGCTCCGTCTGAGCTCATGCCGCCAACGATGACTGGCTTGCCCGACGCCGTCGATCTGGGATAGCCGAGGGACAGGATCGCCGAGCCGTCGCCGCTGGCGGGCGAATCGCCCTTCTGGAGGATGACGGTCGCGCGCACTGGCTGAGCTCTGGCGTTGGCGCTCGCGCCGAGGACCCCAAGCAGCCAAGCAGAACACAGGAGCGCCCTAAGCGGCCGCGGTGCAAGCAATGTCATGTCAGATGACTAGCTGATTCACTCGCTGCCGTCGACGGCTCGACGATCGCAGAGCTTGGCCGCGACGCCGGGCGAGTCGCGCGCCGTCAGTAGCTGTCGTCGATTGCCGTGTGATTTTCGGCGGATCGGATTTCGTCGTAGAGCAGCTCTCCGGTGCCAGCCACGCCGCGCATGAAGAAGCCATCCGCTGGCTCGCTGCAGTCGCAGCTGAGTTCGACCAGTGGATTCTGCAGCTGACCTATCGCGTAGCCCTCGCTCGTGCCACGCAGGTAGAGCTTCCCGATGCGGGAGGCGAAGTCGTACTGGTACGTCAGCATGACGATCGCGCTCTCGTTCAGCGTCACTGAGGTGTATTGCTCCGCGGTGCCGCACTTGAGGCCGAGACGATGCTGGGAATCGATCACGATTGCAGGGTACGTCGCGTTCTTCGCCTCCGCGTTACCCCGCAGAGGTTGAAACACCAGCGTGCCGTCCGTCGACACGGGCGTCTTGTACTGGAGCAAGAACTCGACCCAGAGGTCCGGCGTCGGGGTCAGACAACCAACACACGCAATCGATTCCTCGCGGAACAGCTGGATCCACTCCTTGCCTACGCCATACTTGTAGTCGCAGTCAGCTGGCATCGTGCCAGCTAGCGGAGTCAACCGGGAGTCGTCCTTGGAGCAATCGCCGTCGCTCACCCCACCGCTCTGGTCCGCGGCATCGAAGTAGAACAGCAGCTGGTTACCCGCGTCGGGCCCAACTGGGGCGGCATCGGTGGCACACAGCCCCGCGTCGATGGCGCCGCCAACGCCAGCGGTGCCCGCGTTGCCGCCGGCGTCTGTCCCTGCTGTTTGAGAGCCGGCGCCTCCGCCCGCGCCGCCACCGCTACTACCGCCACCAGCACCGCCACCGCTGCCAGCGGCACCTCCGGAACTTCCACCGCCGCCAGCCGCACCCGCGCTGGACGCTCCCGCGCTGCCGCCGGTGGCCACCAACTGCTTGTCGTCACCAAAGTCGAGTACGACGGTACAAGCCCCGAGGCAGAGGCTGAGCGCCAACCACCCGAGCTTGGGATGGGGTGCGCGCGGCGCGCTCGGCCGTGTACTTGCCGACTGGGTTCCACCCCGCGAAGTGCCGCGAAACATCCTGCAAAGGAGCTATCACGCCGCTTGGGGTGCAGCAACGCGAGCCTCCGCTCTGGCCCGCTCGGCGCTTCCGTGGCACCAATCTCGCGCTTTGTCGCGCGCCGAGAGTTCCTCGAGTTTGATCACGTCGCAGGTAGTGCTGCGCCCTGGCCGAGGGGTGCTGGCGTGACCGGCGCTGAGGACGCGCCCCAAGCGCTGTACGGCACACCCGCCGCCGACGCATTTCGCATCAACCTCTCGTGGCTGGTGCGCATGCGCTGGTTCGCGATGGCCGGTCAGGCGGTGGTCATCACGGGGGTCACGACGTTCATGGGCGTCGAACTACCCCTCCTGCCCGTCGGAGTGATCCTGGCTCTCGAGCTGACCAGCAACTTGGGCTACGTCGGCTGGCTGAGACAGGAGCCTGAAGTTTCCGAGCGGATGCTCGTGGCGCTGGTCGCGTTCGACCTGCTGCTCTTCACCCTCCTGCTCTATTTTTGCGGTGGTCCGCAGAACCCGTTCTCCTTCCTCTACCTGATTCACATCGCGGTCGCGGCGCTCGTCGTCCGGCCCAAATGGACCTGGGGCCTCGTGTTGCTCGCGCTGTTTTGCTCCGGCGCGCTGTTCTTCGAGAACGTGCCGCTGCGCATGGCGAGTGGCGATGGGATCCCGTTCAAGGCACATCTGTATGGGATCTGGGTCGCGCTGGGCGTCGGGGCGACCTTCATCGTCTACTTCATGCAGCGCGTAAACGCGGCCCTGCGGTCGCGTGAGGCGGAGCTGGCTGCGGCAGAACAGCGCACGCGACGATCTGACCAGCTCGCATCTCTTGCCACCCTTGCAGCTGGCGCAGCGCATGAACTGTCGACTCCGCTGTCCACCATCGCCGTGATCGTCAAGGAATTGGATCGCGAACTCGGTCAAGCGGGGGTGGACGATCGCCTACTCGGTGACCTAAGACTCATCCGTGAACAGGTGGAGCGGTGTCGGGAGATCCTGATCCAGCTCTCCAGTGACTCCGGCACCACCCATGCGGAAAACCAGAGCCGCCTCGAGCTGCCGCTGCTCGTGAAGCGGGCATTGGAGAATTTGCAGGAAACCCAGCGCGTTGACGTGGAGTTGAGCGATGACGCTCAGGACTATTCGGTCCGCGTCCCCGAGCGGGCACTGGTTCGGGCGCTGCGTGGCTTGATCAAGAATGCTCTAGACGCTTCCTCCGGGCAAAAGCGGGTGAAGGTAGAGGTGGCGGTGCTCCCCATGGGCTGGCGCTTCGAAGTCGTCGACCGCGGTACGGGCATGACGGAGGAAGTGCTGCGCCGAGCGGTGGAGCCATTTTTTACGACCAAAGAACCGGGGCGCGGCATGGGCCTCGGCCTATTCTTGACGCGGGCTGTGGTAGAAGGGCTGGGTGGCCAGCTCCTGATTCAGTCTCAGCCAGGCGAGGGCACGCGCGCGACGGTGTTGCTCCCTCACAGTGAAGACTCAGCCAGCAAGGCAGCTCAAGCATCGGAGTGATGCTCGGAGAACGGAGGCACGATGGACGGCGACCTGCATCAAACCTCGATCCTGGTGGTCGACGACGAAGAGATCTTTCGTGACCGCTTGGTGATGGCGTTCAAGAACCGGGGCTTCTCGGTGCGCGGCGCCAGCAACTACGACGAAGCGATGCGACTTGCTCACGACGATCCGCCGGAGCTCGCGACGGTGGACCTGCGTATGCCCGGTCACTCGGGACTCGAGCTGGTGCGTGAGCTAAAGAAGCTCGAACCGAGCATGCGCGTGGTCGTGCTGACGGGATACGGCAGCATCGCGACCGCCATCGATGCCGTGAAGCTAGGCGCGACGCATTACCTGCAGAAGCCCGCCGACGCGGATGAGATCCTCGCGGCCTTCCAGCGGGATGCGGAGGCGCCCCTGAGCGACCCCACTGAAGCGCCCAAAGCACCGAGCCTCGCGCGCGCTGAATGGGAGCACATCAACCGCGTGCTCAGCGACTGTGGCGGCAACATCTCCGAGGCTGCCCGCCGCCTGGGAATTCACCGGCGCTCGCTCCAGCGCAAGCTGCAGAAGTATCCACCGCTGAGCTGATCCGCCGCTCAGCCGTCGACGAGCACGCGTACCATCGACAGGCTACCGCTGACGCCTTTCAGCTCCGCGCTGAAAGGCGCGCTTGGCGTGGCACCTGCGAGCCAACCGTGCTGCAGCGCCTTCTTCGCTGCCTCTTCGGTCAGCACGACTTCGCCGCCCCCCGCTTTGCCTTGTAACCGTGCGGCAATGTTCACGCTCTGCCCAAAGTAGTCGAGGATGTTGTTGGCGTTGACCGAGTAGCAAGGCCCAGAGTACACGCCCACCTTGAGGCGTGCCCCGGTCGCATCTCCCTGGGCCTCACGAAACTGAGGCATGGCGCGGTGCATGGCGACGGCGCAGCGAATCGCCGCGCCTTCATCGACGAAAGCCGCCATCACGGCGTCGCCGATGGTCTTGACCACCGTGCCTTCGTGCTCGGAGATGGCCTCACGCAAGACGTCGAAGTGATCCAACACCACGCGAAAGGCCCGCGCGTCCCCGAGTGCGGAGTACATGGCGGTGCTGTCAGTGAGGTCCGTGAACAGCAGCGCAACTCGGCCAACCTTGAGGCTCAGCCCTGGGCGTAGCAGCTGTGCCGCGAAGCGGCGCCTGAAAGCCTCCAAGGTGCTCACGACGTGCGCCGTCGCCGACTGGTCGCGATACACCAGGCTCTCGAGCTTGATGTGTGACTCATTATCTGCGTGGAAATGGACCTCCAGGTCAGCACCCGGGGCGGCTTCGACCTCGCTGTCGCTGTCGAAGGCTTCACCCCGTACGTTCAGCTGGACATGCTTCGGTGCGCCCTGACGGACCAACAGCGAGCGGGCGCTCCCGCCACGCACGAAGAGCTGGTAGCGCGCTTCGCCTGGGGGTGCTTCGAGGTGGGAGACGCCTTGTGGATGTAGAATCGCCTGAGCGAGCACGTGAGGTGTGCGCGCCGGTCCGCCGATGCAGTAGGGGCCGACGTCCACGGTGCGAACCCCCGCGGCCGGACTGAAGGTGGCTTCGACCGCGCGATCGAGCTCGAGCTCATAGTCGATGTCACAAAACTGGCAATGCGCCGCGGTGCTGAGCTCGACCAGGCTCTCGAGTCGCTCGGCGCCGGTGCGGCAGCTTGGGCACACCAAGTCCCAGGACAGCTCCAGCAGTCCGGCGTTGACCGCGCAGAGGCATACTTCCAGGAGCTCTCGCCGTTCCGTCCCCCAACGGTCCGCCAGCTCGAAGGGGCGCAGACGATCGATCTCCGGATCGGGAGCCGTCTGAACGAGCTGGATCAGGCGCTCCGCGAGTTCAGCGTGCACCTCGGAGTCGTGATAGCCGACCTCCGGATCTTGCATTTCACGTCGCAGGTTGTCGCTGGCGCGGGCGAGGAGATCAGGACCCAGATTCGGCACGAAGGAGGAGAAGTCTGCTTGGTGTCCTGCCTGCAGCTCCGCGTCGATCGCCGCGAACTCCCGCATCACCTTGTTCACGCTGCGCTTCACCTGCATGGCCATGATCGGCCTGAGCAGGGCGGATTTCGGCACCACTCGAACTGCGAGTGAGAGACGGGTCCCGCCGCCCTCAAGTGGTTCCAGGCGGAAACGGTTCTCGATCTCCTTCGTCAGGCCCTTGCGGACGACCCGACGCACTTCGAAGTGCTTGTCCTTCTGCCACTCGAAGGGCCGCTCCTCGTACTCCAGGGGGAAGCCAGCGGCGACCGTCTTGATCACGAAGCGCGCCGCGCTCTGGTCCGTGTTGGGCTCGACCTCGATCCGTCCCAGCCCGATCGCGCGGTTCATGCGCTCGGTGTCGGTGATGATCGGCCACAGACGGTCCGCGGGGGACTTGCACTCGATGCTTCGCTCGACCTCGATGTCACTCATGTTTCGCTTACCGCCAGGCTTCGCGCCTTCGCTGCTTGGCCCGACCCGTGTCCCCTGCGGGCGGACGATAACCTTGTGCTAGACTGCTCTCAATGTCGGCACCGATCGCGTTGCAAAATTGCTTCCCTGACGGCTCGACCAGCCACCGTGCCCTGGAGCTAGCGGAGGCGCTGCGAACCACCGCCGAGCGCCTGCTGAGCGGCGCCGACTACCGCTGGAGTGACCTCGGGCGCTGTAATTGTGGTCACCTCGCGCAGACGCTCACGCAGCTGAGCCGGCAGCAGATCCGAGAGTTTGCCATGCAACGCCCAGGGCTCTGGGCTGAGCAGGTTGTCGAGTATTGCCCGACCAGTGGCTTCCCGATGGATGTGGTGATTGGGAGCATGTTGGAGGTGGGCGCCACGTTGGATGACGTTCGGCACTTGGAGCGGCTCTCCTCGCCCAAGGTGTTGAAGCGCATCCCCGTGGCGGAACGTCTCGGGCTCTCGTATCGGAACCATCAGCACGTCGCGCGCTACATGGTCGCTTGGGCCGAGCTGCTTGAAGAGCAACTTGGCGAGCTGCGATGCTCCTCCCCCCCAAGAAAACCGTGGGGAAATTCAATCGGAGGCCGCCGCCGGCTCCACGAAGCTAGCGGCAGAGTAGGCGACCAGAGGCCTGCTCGGGCCCCGCTTAGAACTGGATCCAACCGACAGTCTTGGCGGCGATCAACGCCGCGCAGGCCTCTTTGCGTCCGATCACCCGGGCACCGTCGACATCGGGCTGAGTGAGCGCCGAGATCGCCTGCTCGAGAGTGGGGTTCTGCTTGCTGAGCTCCGGCACCCGCTGCATCGAGCTGGGCGCGGTCCCGCGCTCGCGACGGTCTAGGGTGGCTTCGATGCGCGGCCCGGGTGCAATCCGTGTGGAAAGCGCCGGCAGCAGGGTCGCGGGATCGCCCTGGCCGAGCAGGATGGCGCCGGCCATGATCGGACTCGCGAGGTCCAAATCAAGCTTGAACTCGACGTGGCCGGGCATCGTGCCGCGATAAAACGCGACGTCACCCTCATCCCAGCTACACATTGTGGCTACGCGATCGCGCCCTTGATCCCGGATGGCGCGGAAGAGATCGTGCGCGTCCACCAGCTGCAGGGAGATCAGCGTATCCCCCAGGCGCCCGCCGAAGTTCTTGAGGAGGCGCAGCGCTTGCTCGAGATCACTACGGGACAGCGCCCCCCGCCGCACCAAGTACTCACCCAGGAGTTCTTCCCGCGCGGAACTGGCGACGTGGAGCAAGCGGCCGCCACGCAGGTAGATCTCCTTGCGCTGAGCGCGATCTGCGCCCTTGCGCAGCACAAACAGACCGCCGGTTTCGCGTCGTTGACGCATGCGTGCAAGCACCGCGAGCATCGGCATCGTCCCCAGCTCGCACACGAAGTCCGGCACTCCGGGTTCGAACATGCGCCCCGTTGCCGCAGTGGTGGATGGCAGCAGATGCCGCTCGAGCTCGTGGATGTCGCCGATGCGGCGGAAGTCTTCGCCCATCAGCGCCACCTGGTCGTCGGGGCCCAGATCACCGGTCGCAATCATCTCCACGAGCTTGGCGAAGCTCACTGAACTCAGCACCGAACCGCTGACGCGGCGCACTTGGCTTGGCTCCTCGGCGCCGGTGCGCTGGCTCGGCGGATGCTCGAACGAGGCGTGCAGTTCCGCGCGGGTAGCGGCTTCACGGCTGCTGTAGGGCGAGGGCTCTAGCTCCGCGGTGCGCGTCACCTGGGATTCGGGGTGGGGCCCGTCTTGGCGAGCAGGCTCCTCGCCGCTGAAGCTCGGCAGCGCTTCACGTGCGACGGCGCGCGCCGCTTTCATGCGCTGCACCGAATCGCGCACTCGACTTTGCAGGCTCTTTGCCAGGCGACTCGAGTCCCGCGCCCAGCTCACCCACTCGGCGAGCGTCGCCTGGAGCTCCACTTCCGAAGGTTGTTCGAAGGCTTCGAGCGCCAGCGCCAGGTCCGCGCCATCGGCGAAGCGATAGGCTGGATCCGGAGTGAGCGCCTTCTCCAGGATCGGCAGCAAGCCGGTCGGCAACTTGTGGCCGTTGGCCCTCAGCGGCTCGATGTTGCCGTCGCGAATCGCGAGCAGGATCGCGAGCTGCCCGGAGCCAGGGAAGATGCGTTCGCCGATCAGCATCTCTCCCAGGGTCACCGCCAGGCTGAACAAATCCGCGCGGCGATCCACGGGCTCGCCAGCGACCTGCTCTGGCGCCAGGTAGCCGAGCTTACCCTTCAGTCCGTAGGAGCTGGTGTTGCCGGGCGCGCTAGTCGGCTTCTCGTCGAAGCGAGCGATGCCGAAGTCTCCGAGCTTCACCTCACCGGCGACGGAGAGGTAGATATTCGATGGCGTGACATCGCGGTGCACGATGTTCAACGGGTGTCCGAGGCTGTCCGCTGTGCCGTGGACGGCTGCTAGGGCCAAGGCGATGCGCCGCGCGATGTAGATGGGTAATCCGGGCGGAAATGGACGCCCTTCGGTCTGGCTGAAACGCATCAAGCGGAAGGCGTCGACGCCATCCACGTATTCCATGGCCAGGAACGGCTCTTCTCGCACCATCCCCGCGCCAAAGACGTGAACCACGCCGGGGTGCTTCACGCGCCGATGCAAGTCTGCTTCGCGCTCCAAGCTCTCGAATTCTTCTTCGCCGAGCGCCGTGGGCAGCAGACGCTTGATCACCAGGCGTGGCGCGGGTGAGGTACCGGTCTTGGGGCGCGCGACGAACACCTCGGCGCTGCCACCGACGGCAATCCGCCGCTCGAGCACGAAGGGACCGAACGGTACCTCGCGGTGCACCTCCGCGGGTTCCAACACGGCGCGTGAACCACGCTCTGGTGTCGGATGTGCGTCGCCCTCGCCCACCCAAGCATTATGGAGGGTTTGCTCTCGCTTGGCGACCGAGCATGCGCCCGCGTGTTGGTGGGTGCTCAGATTGAGCTTTGGCTCACCGCCGCGCGCGACCCGCGCTTTTTGGCCGTGTCCGGCGACGGTTTTTCCCCGACGCGAACGCTGCAGATCCCACACTTGTCCGGGGTTTCGAACCGGGGCTACGGCCCCCGCTGGCCCTCATTGCGGGATGCGCGTAGCTTCCCCGCGATGCAGCGGAGACCCGCAAACCTAGCCAAACTGTTGGGAGTCATTCTCAGCGCTCTGTTCCTCGGCCTCGGTGGCGCCTGCCAGGAGAAGCCGAAAGAGCAGCCCTCGCCCGAGCCGAAAGAGCCGGCGTTGCGTTTGTACGCGCTATCCAATCTGGCTGGGGCGCTGGAGCCCTGTGGTTGTCAGAAGGACATGCTCGGCGGAGTCGATCACCTCGCCGCGCTGGTCGAAGAGGGGGAAAAGGTCGCCCCGACGCTGGTGGTCGGAGCAGGCCCGCTGTTCTTCATGAACCCAACCCTCGAGGAGAGCCGCAAGACCCAGGACACCTGGAAGGCCGAAGCCATCGCGCAGAGCCTGAAAGACGTCGGCGTCACCGCGTGGACCCCGGGCTACAACGACTGGGCCGCTGGCAACGAGGAGCTGGGCAAGCTCACCAAGACCTCGGCCGCGGACCTCTTGGCGGCCAACCTGAGCGGGGTGGCGGGCGCCAAAGCAACCCGCCTGGTCAAGGTCGGCAATTACCAAGTGGGAATTGCCGGGGTGAGCCTGCCGAAGCGCGATGGGGACCTCCCGGGGGCCGTTGAATCGAAGGACCTCACGCCGGCGCTCAAGGCCGCGCGGGACGAGCTGAAGAAGCAAGGTGCACAGCTATTGGTTGCGCTGGTGTCGGCGCCGCGAGGCGAGGTGCTGCGCCTGGCGGAGCTGGCGGAAGGCTTCCAGATCTTGGTGGTAGGCAAGCCCTTCGACCAGGGGGAAGCCAACGACAAGCCGATCCCGCCAACGCTGGTGGGCAAGACGCTCGTGATTCAGGGCCAGAACCACGCTCAGTCGGTGGCGCGCGTCGACATCTACCTGAGGGACGGCTCGTTCGAGCTCCAGGACGGTTCCGGCCTCAGCGCCCAGAGCGAGCGTGAGAGCCTGCAAGGACGCATCGCGGATCTCGAGAAGCGAATTCCCGCGTGGGAAAGCGCGAAGTCGCTGCCCCCGGCGGAGCTGGAGAAGAAGCGCGGTGACCTGGCAGATCTGAAGGCGAAGCTGAAGAAGCTGTCCGACGTGAAGCCGCCGACCAAAGGCAGCTTCTTCCGCTATGAGCTGGTGCCGGTGAAGGAGTCCGCCGGTGAGAGCAAGAGCGTCGCGACGCTGTTCGCGAGCTACTACAAGCGCGTGAACGACCACAACAAGGAGGCCTTCAAGGATCGCATGCCGCCTCCGGTGCCCGATGGTGAGAGTGGCTACATCGGCGTGGAGAAGTGCGCCTCGTGCCACACCGACGAGTTCAAGTTCTGGAAGACGACTCGGCACGCCAGCGCGTACGCCACGCTCTCGAGGCAGCACAAGGAGTTCAACCTCGACTGCGTGAGCTGCCACGTGACGGGCTACGAGAAGCCCGGCGGCACCACGGTGACGCACGTCGACGGACTGACGAACGTGCAGTGCGAGGTGTGTCACGGACCCGGCGAGAAGCACGCGAAGGAGCCGAAGAAGGCGGGCCTCATCACTCGCACGCCGCTCCAGACCCTGTGCGCCGGCAGCTGCCACCACCCGCCGCACGTGTCCGAAGACTGGGACGTCAATCAGGCCTGGCCGCACATCATCGGTCCCGGTCACGGCAAGGAGTAGCCGGCTGCGTGCCGGGACAGCCGGCCGAGTCCTGTCAGCGCAAGGTCACGGTTTCGTGCGGTGCGGTCGAAGCCCTTGGTACCCTTCCGGCAGTGGGTAGAATGCTCGCCCATGTTGGACTTGCCGCGTATCGAGAGCATTCGTTTGAAGGCGCGCCCACGCATCCAGCGCGTGGTGGCGTGGAGCGTGCTCTTTCCGAACTACGCGCTACCACCGCGCGTGAAGATCCGCCTCGAGCACATCGACCGCTTGCCGCAAGAGCCGGTGATCTTCGCGATGAATCACACGGATCGCTACAACTACTGGCCGTTTCAGTATCAGCTGTACCGGCAGTTCAACCGCTTCACTGCCACCTGGGTGAAGGGGAAGTACTACGAGAACACGTTCGTCGGTCGCTTCATGGAGCTGACCAACAATATCCCCACTGTCAGTCGCGGCTACTTGATCACCAAGGACTTCATGCTCGCGCTGGGGCGCAAACCGAGCGACGACGAGTATGAGACGCTGCGCAAGTGGGTCGACAGCGCGTCGCTGGATCCTGCGGCCGAGTGCGACTCTGCCAGGCTCCCAAGAGAGCTCTTGGAGCAGCCGCGCAACACCCTGGGCCTAGATTTCGACCCCAGCAACCAGAGCTACGCAGCCTACATCAATGCGCTCTTCTTGCGCATGATGCAGCGCTTCAACCAGCTGAACCGCGAGACCTTCGAGAAGGGCCTCGACCTGCTGGTATTTCCCCAGGGTACGCGCTCCATCAGGCTCTCCAAGGGCCACATCGGCCTTACCCAGATCGCGCTGAAGTTCAAGAAGACAATCGTCCCCGTGGGCTGCAATGGCAGCGATCGCCTGTATCCCGGAGGAAGCCCGCTAGCCAAGGGAGGGGAGGTCGTCTACCGCTTCGGTGACCCCATCCCCTATTCGGAGCTGGCCGACTTCCACATCGACGAAGACTACGAGCCGTTCACCGCGGAAGCGGAGCACCGCTACCGCAACAGGTTCCAAGGCGCCGTGGACATCGTGATGGATCGCATCAACGACTTGCTGGATCCCGAGTATCAATACTCCGAGGACAAGCGCCCCGAAGGCGTGAGCGGCGCCAAGCGATTCGTCTGAAGAAGACTGCCCAAGTGCCTTGAGGGGCCTTGGGCAGTGGAGCGCGAGAACAGCGCTTTTGGGTGTTTTGGGGGAGCGCGCTGCGCCATCCAGGGCTGACGCTCCGTTTCTTTTTTTGGGGGTGAGGGTCAGCCGATAGCCACCAGCGCCAACTTCGAGAGCACCTCTGGTACGAGGAGCATGACGAAGTAGGCGAGCCATAGCCTTCCGCTCTTCAGTCCGGTTGCCGTGCGGTAACTCCGAAAGAGGTTCACGAAGTACAGCGCGAGCACCGGCAGCATGCCGATGGCTAGAGCTAGCAGCACGGGATTCAGCGGGTCCACGTTGGTTGGGATGCCGAGGGCGAACACGCCAACGAGGATCAGCAGCCAGCGGGTGCTGACCACGGCGAGCGCGACGTCGAGCAGCCGTGCCTCGCTCTTGAGCGAGCGCGCCAGGGCGTACCCTATCAAGATCATCGGGGGCACACTGACCACCCAGTCGATGAGTCCCGTGGCGAAGCTCACCGAACGGCCACTCACGTGGACATCCATCGCGCCGTCGAAGCGCACGCCGAGCGCAAACCCGGCCAGCTGCAGCAACGTGACGGTGAGCGCCAGGCTCGCGGCTCCGCTCGTGGAGAGCGCGCCCACTGGGTCGAGGTACCAGCGCTCCTTGCGTGCCGGCCGCTCCAAGGCGCTGAGCAGGTGCTCCGCCTCCTCCTTGGAAACCTGACCGGAGGCCATCATCTCCAACACTCTCTGTTGCGGCGTGCTCATGACTCAATCTCCTTCAGTCGGCGGGCTCCTTCTTCCGCCGTCATCTTTCCACGTGCAATTGCGTCGAGCACGGCGTGGCGTTCCGCGTCGGGATCGCGACTCTCCGCCTCGAGCTTTGCAATGATCTGGTCGAGCCGATTGCGGATCGTGGGGTAGCTCTGACCCCGTAGCTTCGCGACTTCCTTCAAGCTGCCGGACGCCTTGACGAACATCAGCACGAAGGCGAGCTCGTCGGCGTCCAGGCGTAGCAAGCTGGGGAGCGCGAAGTTGCCCTCGAGCTGGGTCCCGCAGCGCTCACAGCCCAGGCGTGTGACGCGCAGCGCCCCCCGGCAGGCGGGGCACTCCGTAACGAGTTGTGACATGGGGAGAGGATAGGCTCCGTTCTAACTTTGTCAATCTGAGCCTCAACAAAATTTAGCTTCGAATAACGATTATTGAGTGGCGTGGCGCGCGGGTTTGGGGCGGCTGCGGCGCTAGACTGCTGCAGCCCGGGGCAACTCGCCGCGCTTTTGCTGCGGCCGCCGTCGGAAAAAGCGCTGCTCTTCGGTTGAGCACGCTGCTTGCAACTCGGATGGTGTGACTTCAACGCCCACCTTTCCCAGACCACAGTATCTATCGCCCCCACGCAGGCTGAATCCCCAAGGCAACGCGCGCCGTGTCGGTCTCGAGTTCGAGTTCGCGGGGCTAGGCCTCGAGCAGGCCGCAACGATCGTCAGCAGCGTGTTTGGAGGGGAGGTTCGCTGTGAGACGGAGTTCCACTTCATCGTCGACGCGCCCGAGCTCGGTGAGTTCAGTCTCGAGTGCGACGCCAAGTTCCTCAAGGAGAAGCAATACGAGGACGCTGCCAGCCGACTCGGACTGGATCTCACCTCGGAAGACAAGGCGCACTTCGCGGAGTTGGTCGCGGAGTACTCCGACCGCGTGGTTCCGAACGAGATTGTCACACCCCCGCTGTCGCTCGAGCAGCTGGACGTGGCGGACGAGCTCAACCGGCGCTTCGCGCTCGCCATGGACGACTCGCAGCTCAGCATCGCCCCGTGCGGACTGCACATCAACGTCGAGGTCGCTTCCTTCGAAACGGCGTGGATCCTTGCGGTAATGCGCGCGTACGCTGCGAGCTACGAGCGCATCGTCAACGACACCGATGTCAGTCTACTTCGCCGTGTCTTTCCCTATATCAAGCCGTACCCATTCGCGTATCTCGCGCAGTTGAACGACCCCGAGTACCGACCTGATCAGTGGACATTGATCGAGGACTATGCGCGCTTGGTGCGGACCCGCAACATGGGGCTCGACTTGCTGCCGCTGTTCTCGTTCCTTGCTGAGGATCAGGTCGCGCGTCACGAGCAGCTGGAGCACGAGCTGATCAAGGCGCGGCCGGCGTTCCACTACCGTCTGCCCGACTGCCACCTGGGTGATCCAGCATGGAGTGTTGCCCAGGAGTGGAATCAGTGGGTGAGCATCGAGCGCATCGCCGAGGCGACGCTGCTCCAGAAGCGGAGGCTCGCAAGTTGAGTCAGCGCCCGTCCATCTTGATTACTGGACCCGACCGGGGTGGTGCCGCGGCGTGGTTGTTTACAGCCGTTGCCGTGTGGATGCATGGTGGACATCCCGTGCGGTGCACTCCGAGTCGGGTTTCGCCGTCGAGCTGGGATGCGCTCATACTCGGTGGCGGTGCAGACGTCGACCCGCGACGCTTCGGACAGGAGCTGCGCGAGATTGGGACGGAGCCACGCGGTGGCCTCGTCTCGCGGGTGGTCGCGGTCTGGGTGCTATTTCTGCGCAAGCTGCTCGGACTCAACTCGCCGCGACACCGCGTCGACCCAGCGCGCGATGCGGCGGAGAGCCGTTTGCTGCACCTGGCGTGGAGTCGAGGCGCCCCCGTGCTCGGGATCTGTCGTGGTGCTCAGCTGCTGAACGTCTACTTTGGTGGGACGCTGCACACCGACTTGCGGGAGTTCTATCGAGAACGCGCGAACGCTCGCAGCGTCCTACCCACGAAGTTCGTTCGGGTGGGCGACGCTTCCACCTTGCGCAGCGTGCTCTGCAGAGGTCGGTTGCGCGTGAATGCGCTCCACGATCAAGCCATCGCCGAGATTGGCAGTGGCCTCGTGGTGTCCGCGTGCGAGCCGAATGGCGTCGTCCAGGCCATCGAGAGCTTGGACCCGCGGTGGTCGGCGCTCGGGGTACAGTGGCACCCCGAGTACCTGCCACAGCATCCGGAACAGCGGCGCCTCTTCGCCTGGCTAGTCGCGGAGGCGCGCACAGCGCAACAGCGTAGACCCCAGCGCAGGGGTGCAGAGGGGCGCTGGCAGCCCACTCCAGCGGAATGAACTACCGCGGCAGAATGAACTACTGCGCGGCGACTGGCGCATCCAGGCTCTGCCGGATGTCGTACCCGAGGGCGCAAGCGTCGAGGCCTCGAGCGTAGCGGATGCGTGTTGCCTCCGGGATCCAGTCCGGCGCGACGCGGCTTCTGCGGCGCAGCACGACGCGGTCGCGCTCGAGGTCGATCAAGCTCACGCGCACCACGTGGGGACGCTCTCCATCGAGCTCAACGGTTGCGCCTGCTTCGCCTGGCTCGTCGAACACAGCCAACAGCAGCTCAGAGTCCAGCGCCTTCAAGGTAGCGGGAAGCGGCGCGCGCGCTTGCTCCCGCTCGAGGCTCTCCAGGGCGCGCAGGTCACTGCTGCGCTTCACCTTCTCGAGCCAGTCGCTCTGCAGGTACGGGAGACCCTGATAGGCCGCGTTCAGCGACGCAGCGAAGCGTGTGTCCCAGCCCAGCCGCTCGTCGCCAGCGTACGCAGTGCGGACACGCGACAGCAACGTGCGCTGCTCTCGGTCCTTCGGGGGGGAGAGGAAGCACAACAGGAACGCGTCCCGGCTGGAAGCTCCGGCAAGGTCCTTCGCCGGCGTCCCAGCGCGCGCCGCGAGCAAGTCCGTCCGCAAGTAGTAGAGGTTGCGGCGCAGCGTATCGCTGAGCTGCCTCGGGTCCTTGAGCTCTGGACTGGTCGCGTCGCCGGGATACTGGGCGCTCTCGCGAGTCAGCCAAGCCTGTACTTTGGAGAGCCGCGCAACGCGCTGGTCCCCTGCGGGCAGCTGTTGCGCTTCCACCTCCTTCTCGAGGCGAGCCTTGCGCGCGGCGAATGCGGCGTTGTCTTGCTTGAGCTGCGAAAGCAGCCAGGTCGCGCACACGATGCAAATCGTGGGCACAGCGAAGCGCAGGCTGACCAGCATGCGACGTTTCCATGCGGATGTATGATGCCCGCCGTGCAAGCTGCGCTCGATTCGCGCAGCCAGAGCCGGATGCATGCGGCGGTTGGTGAGCAGTGTGGGCATCTCAGTTCACTGCTCGCTGCAAGTTGGCATCGACCAGTTCGTTCAGTTGCGCGGCAGTGACCCCAAGGCGGGCGGCGGTTTGACCCGCCAGCGATGTACGAGCGACGCCTGGTACGAACTGATAGGTCGGTGCTTGATCTGCGCCGAGCTCGACCTGGAGGAAGGTGAGGCCGGGGATCTGCGCTTCGCGCTGCAGCCGCTCTGCGAACGACAGGAAGTGCGTGGTGATGCAGACTTGCGGCTCGAGGCGCCCCAGCATCTTCACCACTAGTTCGAAGATCTCCTCGCCTTCCGACGGATTGGTGCCTGAACAGAGCTCGTCGAGGATCACCATCGCGCCAGGCGGCAGGTGCTGGAAGAGCTCACGGATGCGCATGAGTTCCATTCCCAAGCGGCCTTCGGACTGATCTGCCTTGGTGTCCTGGAGCAGTGAGACCACCAGGCTGCTCGCGCGACACAAGCTGCCGCTCTGAGCCGGAATGAACAGCCCGCATTGCCCCATCACCTGTGCGAGTCCGAGCGACTGCAGGAGCCGCGTCTTTCCGCCGGAGTTCGGGCCGGTGATGAGCAGAGTCGTCGCGTGTTGCTCGAGGGTTACGTCGCACGGCACGACCCTGGGCTGGCTTGCCAGGAGCAATGGATTGAACAAGCCGACCAAGCGACGTGGGGCGTCTGGCGCTGCGAAATCCGGCAGGCTCACCCCCAAACCCGCCTGGATTGCCAAGTCGCGAAACCCCAGTGCGCCCAGGTAGAACTCGACGTCAGCGATCAACTCGACGAAGTGGAGCGTGTGGTCGACGATCCCCTCGAACACGCCATCGATCAGGTGCGCCATCACCTCGCCGTCGCTGAACTGGTAACCGCGCACGAACAACTCGAGCTTCACCAGCCAGCGCCGCAGCACCGAGTTTGCGAATGGGTTCTGACGGTCTTCCTCCAGTTGAAGCAGCTCGAAGCCGCGGATGCGGCCATCGGCGCCTACGCCTACCTTCAGGCTGACGCTTGCGAAATTCTGATCGTAGCGCAGCAGATCTCCCAGGGAGCGATAGACCTCCTGGCCGCGCACGTATTCCGCGAAGCTCGCGAGCCTGTGCAGACCGGATGTTGCCGTGTGGAAATCAATGGCCAGGGCCTCGAAGATCTCGTGAATCAGCTTGAGCAAGTCCAGACGCCTGCGATTGGCGTCCCAGCGACCCGCACCCGAGCCGCCTTCGAGCAACCCGCGGTACTGGCGCAGAGACAGATAGACCGTCTCCAGTGAGCGCCGCAGCTCAGGGCGCTCGACGAGCTCCTGAAGGCACGCGCGGCGATGCTCAACCACGCTCGCGTCCGCGGGCGGGCACCCGAGGCAGCGCACGAGGTACTCGGTGTTTGCGGCGAATTCCCGCCCGAGTGCCCGAACCGGCAGACACTGATTCGCGAACTGGCTCAGAAAGAGGTCGTTCACGAACGCCTTCGGGCTCCACTGAGAGCGTGCCGGAGGGGTTCGCGCCAGCGCCTCACGGAACAGACCGCCTGCACCGCCGCCTGCAAACGCGAGGCTGACTGCGGTTCGCAGCTCTTCGAGGGCCACTCGCGACTCACCGCGACCGTTGAGCAGGTCGGGGCTGGCGAGGTCTGGGGTGCTGGCTTGGCCGGCGTCGGGCTGCCGAGCGTCGAGAACCTGAGGTGCGCTGGGGTTGTCGAGCATCGCCATACGACAGCACAGAGCGGGGCCCCATTGGGCGGAGAATGGAGTTCCGTTTCTGTTCGAACCTTCCAGCCCGACCAGTCTCGCGAAGCGGTGAGTGCCCAAACGCGTCGAAGCCCGGCTGAGCTGATCAGGCCGGGCTCCGGTTAGCTGAGCGGGGGGCTCAGCGGGTCTTGAGTTTCTTCGCGATTTCTTCGAACCGGGCGGAGAGGTCCTTGGCGAGCTTCAGCAGCTCATCTCGGCTCTCGGCGTCGAGCTCGGTGGCGCGGTCCAGGTCGGCGTACGCGTGGAAATCCTTCTTGGCGTACTGGCGCACACCACGCAGGGCCTTCACGAACGCCGGTTGCGGCATGCGCTCCCCTTGCTTGTTGCTGCGGAGCACGCTCGCCTCATGCGCCAAGCGGTTCACGGTCCAGCCTTGCTTCTCAGATTGATCGAGCAGGCGGGCCTGGTCCTTCACAGGCAGACTTAGAACCGCACGGAAATGGCTCATGCCGTTGTGCTTGTAACGCCAGGCCTTGTGCTGGTGGTACACGTTGTAGATCGAGATGGCGCGGTAGAGCGCCAAGCCGTTGACGGGTACCTCCGGATCCTCCGAGAGCTTTCGGAAGGACACGTGACGCGTTCCGAGCTTACGGAAGGTGGCCAGTGATCCTCCGTAGAACTTCTTGAGCACCACTTCCCCCAGCTCCAGACAACCCTCCAAGGTGTTCGTGTCCTGGTGACGTTTGACCGAGGTCTGCAGTGATTGCATCTCGGCCTTCGACGGGATTAGCGCGCCGTATTGCGAGGTCTTTGGCCGTGTGGCCTTCCCCTTGCTCGGCTCACTCGACTTCTTCGAACCACGCTTCCCCGTGGCGCGAGCTTTCGGCTGGGCCGACTTGGCTCTCCCGCGGGTCGTGCTCGAACGCGCAGCCCCGGAGGACTTTTCGCGCGGATTCTTTTTAGACGTGTTCGTCTTCGTTGCAGCGGCGACCATTCGGAGACGCTAACCCCCATTTCGTTAGCGGTCCACCGTAAGCGACATACAACCTCGCATGCGTTTCCAGCGCTGCGCTTCCAGGAGTCGCCCCAGGGATCCACTTCGCATTCCGGGCGGAATCCGAAGCAGGCGCTGCTCTGGCTAATGCGCGGGTGATTTGCGCGTATCTTGGCCTTTTTCTTGCTCAAGAGCGCCTCCTCGCTGGCTTCCTCGGATGGGCCCTGGCGGCAAAGCGCTTGAAGGCTGGCCTGCACTCCAGTGTCTCCAAGCCGAGGTCGTATCTTTAAGACATCGTAAGCCGGGTCGAACACCTCTGGCGGGCAACGGCTGGTGGGGCTCGTGTTGCGCAGGGGCGGGCGGCTCCCGAGAGCTGAGCAATCCCCAGGTTGGGGGAGCCCGTAGCGAGTGGGTTGACCAACTGCCCAGAGCAGTGTCTTCACGTTGAAACACCTGACCCGACCGACTGGCCGAGCCTTCGCAGCTACGTTTTCACACGGAAAGCCGCTAGTTGCGGGCTAGCGTCGTTCCAGCACCACCTGCTCGCCGTGGCGCAGTATCCGCACTTCTCGTGACGTTAACCCTTCCCGGCGCATGATTTTCCGCAGGCGCCGGGGTGCCTCCCCGAACCCATCATGGGAGTTGATGAACGTGTCGAAGTGGATGGGGATGAGCACCTTTGCCCCGAGGTCTCTGAAGCACCTAACGGCTTCCTCGGGATCGATGTGAGTTGGTGCCATGAAGTCCCGGGGATGAATCGGTGCGATAGGTAAGAGCGCGAGGTCGATATTGGGGAAACGCCTGCGTGTCTCCGTGAACATCGCTTGGTTGTAGCCGGTGTCGCCACCGTAATAGACCGTCAGCCCCCGGTACTGGATGACGTAGCCCGTGTAGCTCGTGGACATCCAGGCGTTGTCAGCGCCGTAGCGAAAGCCCACGTGTTGCACGGGCACGGCGGTGATACGGAGGCCTGCCCGCTCCCAGTGCCGCCAAGTGCGTAACTCATCCGTCGGGAAGTCGAACCCAGGCACGTAGATCAAGCCGCGTTGCGGCACCAGGAGCTGCCCTACTTGGCTCTCGATGGCATCCAGCGAGGACAGCGAGAGGTGATCGAAGTGCATGTGACTGATCACGACGGCGTCGAGATGGGGGACATCCGTGGGTGCCAGCCCCGGAGCGACCAGGCGGGGCGACAGCATCCCCACGCTGCGTGAGAAGACCGGATCCGTCATGACGAAGCGGTCTTCGAGCTGAATCAGCGTGGTGGCGTGCCCAACCCAGAGCACTGCTAGCCGTGCACCGTCCTGTTCCGGATGGGTCGTCCGAAACGCCGGCGGCGCCGGGGAGCTGAACGTCCTGGCGGCGTTGTCGTCGATGATCGTCAACGGGAACACGCAGCTCGCGTTGAGCAAGCCGAGCGCCGCCAACAGCGGTGCAAAGCGGCACACTAGAAGTACCCCACCTGGAGGCGCACGCTGGTCTCCTCGAAATCACCGAACCGCGCGTGAGTGCCGACGATCCCCACGCCCCCAAATAGGCTGTAAAGCCCGAGCTCCGCGATGGGGCTGACATCCGGATGGCGGTAGTCGATGCCCGTCCCGAGGGAGAGCGAGAGGTACTCCCCGCGCTCGATCAACGGAAAATAGGCGCGGATCCCTGTGCGGGTCGAGAAGTGCGACGCCCCATCTTCCACCCCGAATGCGTAGCCAGGTGCCACGAACCATTCGACCGAGCCTCCATGGCGCACCACGGGTTCAGCGATCAAGCTGCGCCAACGGGACAGGCGCCGGTCAGTCACATACGAATAGAGCAGCGGCGTAACCCGCCAGCGCAGGCCGAAATAGTGTTCGCCTGGAGGAAAAGTCCATTCCGGTGAGGGCAGCAGCTGGAAGAGCGCCCACAGCGGCGTGGGACGGATACCGGGATCGGTGACGGGCAGCTCGCCGGTGTCCGCGTCGCTTGTTTCCGCTCGGGTTTGGTTTGCTGCCCCTGCGCGCGTCGCGCTGAGTCCCAGCCCGAGCATGATCAGGCACGCACTGCCGCGTGGGTTCCGCCGTGGCAGATGTGGAGCGCGCTCCCGCACAGGCATACTAGGTCGACGTCGGTTCACGAAAGAGCAGCCGATATAGAGCTGGTACAGCGAACAAAGTCAGCGCGGTTGCAATCGCGAGCCCGCTTACCATCGCCGAGGCCATGGGAGGCCATAGGGTCGATTCGCTGAACAGCAAGGGGGTAAGGCCCGCGATGGTGGTCGCCGTTGTGAGCAGGATGGGCCGCGTCCGCACGCAAACGGCTGCTTCCAGGGCCTCCGATAGTGGCACTCCTTCACGTCGTCGAGTTTCCGTCAGGTCGATTAGCACGATTGCCCCGTTCACCACGATCCCAATCAGTGCGATGGCCCCGAGCAGGGCCACGAAACCAAACGGCAGATCCGCAAGGAAGAGACCAGGCCAAATGCCCAGCACTGCGAGGGGCGCCGTGACGAGCACGATCACTACCTTGCGAATGGAGTTGAACTGGGCGAGCAAGATCGCGATCAGCAAGATTCCGGCCACAGGAGCCTTGCTGCCGAGTCCCTGGTTTGCGTCGCCAGACGACTCTGCAGCACCTGCGATTTCGTACTCAACCCCTGCCGGTAGCTCAAGCTGCTCGAGCTTGGGTTCGAGGTCCGCGAGCACCGCAGCGTAGGTCGCCCCCTCCCGGGGTTGTGCCAGGACGGACGCCACGCGCCTGCGATCGATACGGTGGATCACCGCTGGGGCGAATTCGAGGCTCTTGCGCGTGATCCCCGCTACAGGTACGGCGCGGCCGATGCTCGCGCTCGTCAGCTCGATGGCTTCGAGTTCCTGCAGCGTATGGTCCTCTGCCGGAGGAGCGCGGAGCAGGATCGGGACAGGGTCAATTCCCGCACGGTAAGAGCCCACGTCGAGCCCTTGCGTGCGACCATGAATCGCAGCCGCGACTTCTGCGCGGCTAACGCCATGTCGAGATGCTGCCGCATCGTCCGTCACGAAGCGCAGCAGCGGTGCGCCCGGACCGTGATCGGCTCGCACATCCTGGGCACGTCGGTCATGTCTGAGCAGTCGCTGCACGTCTTCGGATGCCAGGTGGAGCGCGGAGAGATCCTCACCGAAGAGTCGGATCTCGATCGGGGCGGCCACCGGCGGCCCTTGCTCCAGGCGTCGGGGGACAACGCTGGCATCTGGGAGTTCTCGCGCCGCGAAGTCGCGCACGAACTCCTGGAGCGCACCGACTTGTTCGGGGCCCGACGTGGTAACGACGAGTTGGGCGAGGAAGGGTGCCTGCGGATCCCTCGGCAAGTTGTAGTAGAAGCGCGGCGCACTTCTCCCCACGAATGCGGCGACCCCCTTCACGTCACTGCGCGCAGTAAGGGCGCGCTCGAGCTTTCGCGATGCGAGCTGAGTCGCTTCCAGGTGGGTGCCCTCTGGTAGCGCCACGCTCACCACCATTTGCTCGCGGTCACTCGATGGGAAGAAGTTGAAGCCAACGCGTGTCGCGAACGACCCGCTGACTGCGACGACCAGCGCGACACCCAGCAGGGTAGCGATCGGGCGGCGTACCGAGAGCCGTCCGATTTGTACCGCGAGTCGCTCTACCCAGCCATTCGCCGACGGCTTTGCTGAGCGCTTGAGCAAATAGCCCGCCATCAGCGGGGTAACTGCGACGGCGTATACAAGGCTCAAGCTCAGGGTGACGATGACTAGACCCGAATCAAGCGCTTGCATGACACGAAATTGGGCTCGCCGGCGCTCGGTCCAAGCCGGCGTGCGGTGGGCGCAGCTTGCCGCCGCAGCCGGACGGGCTGCCGATGGCTTGGTTGTGGAGGTTCATGTGTTTCCGTATGGTTGGGTGTTCGGGCCAAGGATCCAAGGCTGGGCACCATCGCGTCAGCCTTGGAGTTCGGTCACAGGCTGTCTTGGACCTGCAGCAGCGCGGCGACATCCGGACGCCACCCGAGCAAGCGAAAAACTCGGGAGCGCCCGTGCACCAAGATCTGCGCGGGGATGAGGATCAAGCGATTGACGAAGGATCGGAACGCCATCGTGAGGATCCGTTGTGTCGTGGCTTGCGCCTTCTTCGATGATCGTGAGGGCTGGAGCAACCCGAACCACGCCTTGAGCGACCAAGCCAGGGAAGCGATCACCATGTACGCCCAGTTTGCGTTGAGGGTGTTGAGCGGTGCGTGGAGCGCTCGTACGCCCGTCTTGAGCTGGCTGATGATGTTTTCCTGCTGGCAACGCAAATTTGACTCGGTAACGACTTCGGCCTGAGTCATCTCCAGGTCGTTGGTGACGTAGAAAAAGTACTTGAAGTCCGTGCTGAGCGAGAGCTGCCCGCGCTCCTCGGTGATCATCTTGCGCAGCACGACGACGCGGTACTCACGCTTCGCCTTCGCGGGTTTGTGCAGAAACTCCGCGGTGTCTTCTGCCTCGAGGCGCTTGTTGAGGTACCCGCGCTCTGTGACGATCGCTTGCTTCACTCGTGGCTGCTTCGCGCGTGATTCCTTGCGGATAAATGCTTGGTCCGCCTTTCGCGCGAGGTCCGCGTAGTCGCAAAGCTCTATGTTTTCTGCTCGTTCGACGAACTGCGGGCTGGCATCGTAGCCAAAGACGAAGCGGACGCCGTCTTCGTGCCAGCGATCGAGGTGCGCGGTTTGCGTGAAGTCCGTGTCGCCTCGCAGGAGCACGTCGCTGAAGCCCGCTTGACGTACCAGATCGATGGCGCGATCCAGGTAGGCAGCTGCGCCGTCGTGTGAGGGTCGGTTGCCAGGTCGGTTGATGATGAACAGCGGCTCCTGCGTGTTGGCGAGGGAGACGAGCAGCGGATGGTAGCCCCACACACCTTTGTAGGAGACGTCCATCCCCTCCTTGCACACCCCCGTCGTGCTCAGGATGGTCCCGTCAACGTCGATCCGAGCGGTGTTTTCGCGACGCAGGTGCGCTCGCTTCCACACTGCCACGCGGATACGATTCACGATGTCCATGAGCTGCTGGATGTCTGCCTCCGCGAAGCGGCGGCAGAAGTCGCCAGCCGTCGTGGGGTCGGGATGGCCCGCGCCCCGAGTGCGCGGAGGAACGCGATGTCGTTGCGTCGCAGCTCGATGTCATCCAGCACCTGGCCGCCGCACAGCAGGTTGTACGCGATGTTGAGAACATGGTCGGACTCGCGGTAGGGCCGGTGGCGATACAGGATCTTCAACTCGCGATCGATGGCACGGGGCAAACCGACAGCGTGCGCGAGCTGATGCATGACGCCGATGCCGCCGCAGGGGATCGCCTCGACGCGTTGGCTCGCTTCGTAGCGCGGCCGATCTGTGGCGAACTCAGGCCGCTCGAGGCGGGGCCGAGCACCACCGTGAAGCGCGCGGAGCCGCGCAGCGATTTTTCTCTTTCCTCGCGAAACCCATATGGCTAGCGTCTTCTTCACCTGAAAGGGACCCCCGGTGTGGTTGTTTGGTGTGGCAACCCCAACAACACCGGGCTTTTCAGACAAATTCCCGCTCGACGAAGATTCGAGCGCTAGATCGGGGACTAGAATGGGAATCGCGCGGACGAAGTCTCCGCTCGTTCCGGGCGCCAGAAGCATGGGAATGAAGGCTGCCACGGTGGTTGCCGTGCTCGATGCGAGTGGAATCGCTAGTTCGCGCACGGACTCGCGAATGGCAACATCGCGGGTCAGCCCTTCATCAAGTCGGCGCTGAATCGACTCGGCCATCACAATCGCGTTGTCGACTAGCAGCCCGAGCGCCAACACCAGCGCAGCGACCGCGATTTGATGCAAGATCCCGCCCCCGGCTGCGTAAGCAGCCAAGCTCGCGAAGACGACGAGGGGTACGACGGCTGATACAACCGCTCCCAGCCGCGGGCCCATCGTCAGCAACAGCACGAGGGCGACTATCCCAACTCCGACCAACAACGAGAGACCGAGCTCTGCGAGTCGGCCTTCGACCTTTGCCGGCTGGTACGCCAGCTCCTGAAACTCCAGTTCGGGATGCGCGAGCGCGACATCATGAACGGACTCCCTGATTCTCGGCCCCCACTTGACCGCATCCACCTCCGCCTGCGGATGACGCCTACGAACACGGCTGGCTCTCCGTTCATGCGCGCCCGCTCCGTTGGTGGATCCGTCGGGATACGCTTGACCTCGGCGATCGACGACAAGGGTAGCGCTGCGCCACCCGGCAAGCTCACACGAGTTTCCCGCAACTCCTCCACGCTGCGCAGCTCGGACTCAGGCCTTAGCTCTACCCTACGGTTTGCGACGCGGATAGCTCCACCCGGGATGCTTGCGTTGCGCGCGCCTATCAGGTTTGCGAGGTGCTCTGGAGAGAGCTTCAAGCGCTTGGCGGTGGCTTCGTCGAAAGCCACGACGAGCTGCTCTCCGGGATCCCCATTGAGGACAACTTCGGACACGCCGGGTTGCCCGAGCAGGTGGCGACGCAGCTCTTTTGCCGCATCAGCCAACTCCAAGCTGTCCTGGCTGCCGGTGACAGCGATCACCACGGACTCCGTGCCGATGAGCTTGCGGTTCAAGCTGGGCTTGAGCGCCGACTCTGGCATCTCTGCGTAGGCTCGGTCCATCGCGTCAGAGACGCGCGCCCAGGCTTCGTCGACGTCTTCGGTCGAGTCGCGCAGCTCGACATTGAGGATCCCGACGGACGAGCGAATGGTCACCTTGATCGAGTCGACCGCGTCGACTTCAGCGAGCTCCTCCTCGAGGTGTGTCACGACCAGGCGTTCCACCTGTTCCGCGTCGGCGCCGGGTAAGGGAGCCAAGATCAAGCCGACTCGCTCCTCGAGTCGAGGATCCTCCTCGCGCGGCATGGTGAACCACGCCATCACTCCCGCGAGGCTGATTAGCAAGGCGATCCCCAGCGTGAAGCGCTGTCGGGTGAGCAGGAACTCGAGCAGGTTCACGACCCGCCTCCGACGTCGTCTCCAGGCAGCAGCTGGGTGTGACCGCGCACGACGATTCGGTCCCCATCGTGCAGACCCTCCAAGATCTCGACTTGGTCGCCAACGAGGGCACCCAGGCGGACCCAGGCCCGTTCGGCGTGACCACCCACTTCCTTCCAGACGAACGGCTTGTATCCCGAAGGATCCAGAATGGCGCCCAGCGGAACTTGGATCGCCGTTCGAGTCGGTTCAGGTAGGCGGACGTCGACCCCTATCCCGGCGCGTAGTGCAGCGTTCGGTGAAATGTCGATAGCCACCGGAAAGAAGCCGTCTAGACCCGTGGAGTCAGCGACGACCGCGCGAATCCTGCCGGTCATGGCCTGGCGCGCCAGAGGGTCACGCTCCTCGAGTCCGACCGCAGCCAGACTCACCGCCGTGCCTTCGCGTAACGCATCAGCGAGCTCGGCGGGCACCTGGAGGATCACCTCGTGCCCAGCCTGCCCCGCGATTCTCAGCACCGGCTGGCTTGGCTGCACGAACTCCCCTGCCTGAACCAGCACATCAGTTACTACGCCCGCAAACGGCGCGCGCAGATATGTTTCCCCGCGGCGACGACTGCTCTCCGCCAGGTTGGCGCGCGCTGCGCGCTCCAGCGCGGTGACGCGCCTCGAACTCGTGGCGACCTGTTCTGTTGCGAGTTCGAGGTGACGCCCTCCCTCAGAAGCCTCTCGGATCGCTCTCGGTCACGCTCGAGTTGCTCGCGTTGCGCGCGCACTTCCGCGGCGCTAGCGCGGGCCGCCGCAACCGAGTTGTCGTAGGCCCGCGCATCCAAGCGAGCGAGCACTTGTCCCGCTTTGACCGGATCTCCGACGCTGGCTGACCTGGACTCGAGCCGGCCCCCCTCGGTGAACGCCAGCAGTGCCCGCTGCTTCGCCTGGACCACGCCGTGGAACACAGCTTCGCTTCCTAGCGAGGACGTTCGCAGCGTCATCACGCTCGGAGCGACGCGGGTGCGCTCAAGCGGCTCACCCGCGCCTTGCGCATCAACTCGGCTCCAACCCAGCGCAACGACTCCAACCAGAGCCGCAAACATCGTGCCCCATCGCAATCCTTGTTTCGTCGCCATCGCTCCAACCCTCTGAACACTGCTTAGATTACTAAGCGGTGCTTAGATCTGAGTCGCCGGACGTCAAGTGCTCATTTGAGCGGCGCTTAGATTTGCCAGTGAATGTGCTAGTTTGGCTGGATGGCACAGCGCCCGGTGTCGTCTACCAGCTATCACCACGGAGAACTTCGGGAGGCGTTGTTGCAAGCTGCGCTCGCGCTCGTCGAGGAGGGCGGAGTGCAGAACCTCTCCTTGCGCAAGGCAGCGCAACGGGCGGGCGTCAGCTCGGGGGCACCGTACCATCACTTCAGGAGTCGCGGCGAGCTGATGGCGGCGCTTGGAGCCCAAGGCTTTCGGCTGCTCGGGCGCGCGATGTCAGCGGACCTCGCGGAGGATCCCGGTGAGGATCTGTGCCTCGCGGGGCAGGCCTATGTGCGGTTTGCCGAAGAGCACGTGGCGTATTTTCGTATCATGTTCCGCCCGGAACTGATGGACGCCGAAGAGTACCCGGAACTGCAGGCGGCATCGGCTCCGGTTTTCGAAAGCCTGGTGCGGCGAGTACTCGCCGCGCAGGGCGCCGGGCAGATCCCGGAGGGGGATCATGAACGCTACGTCTTGCTGGCGTGGTCGGTGACCCACGGTCTGTCCTCGTTGCTGGTCGATGGCCCGCTGGGGAATGGATTCGACAAGCTCCAGCTGCCCCGCGACCAGATGGGTGAGCTCGTAGTCGAGACGTTGATGCACGTGCTGCGCGGGGCAGCGCACGATGGCCAGGACGCCAAGCAACAGCGCAAAGCGACCCGGAAGCCGCGAGCCAGGCGCTGAGTCCGTCTGGTTTGGCTCGGCGGAGAGGTCTCCATCAACCCGGGTGCATTGGGTCGGCTCGTCGAGCGGCAACGTCCAGGATGCCGCGTCAGGTTCGGCGCGCGCTGAGTTCGATGGTTTCCTGCGTGCTTGCTTCTCGGCGCGCCACCGTCAGTCGACGCTCGAGTGTCTCCACGCGTTCATCGAGCCAGCGCTCAGCGCTTTGCGTCGCGAGCAGTCGTGCGGAGTGTTCAGATGCAAGCGCGCTGACCAAGATCTCGTACAGGGTGCTGAATAGATATTTCCTGGGTTACCGCCGACACGAAGCGACCCAGGGGCACGTAGAGTGGTGACTCCGAGGCCCCGGCGTCGAGCGGCGGCGGCAGGATCCCGGCAACTTCAGGCTGCTGAGCGCCCACTCCAACAAAGTGGCTCGAGACGACATCGAGGCTACTGAGCTGTTGCTCCGTGAGGACCGCGAGGAGACGTTCGGCGAGGTCGAGTAGCAGGCTGCTCAGTCCGTCGATGCCAGAAGGTCCGGGATAGCTCTCCAGGAGGTCTACCCCACGGCGTCGAAGCATCGAGGCTGCTCGTTTCCCGACGGCAATGCACGGCCCGCTGCCGGTCTCGCGACGGTGTTCCATGGCACGCTCCACGACACGCGAGGTGTACCCGCCGCACAGCCCAAGCTCTGCACCAACGACTACGAGGCCAACCGGGCCGCCGCCAGCAACCAGCCCGGTGCCCACTCTGGACACCATTGTCGCCACCCCTTTGCGATACTCGGCCGCGCTCGCCGCTACGCTGCGAGTCTCGCGGAAATGATGCGCGGAGAGGCTCTTCATCGCGCCCACCGCATCCCGTAGGCCGGAGAGCGCGCTCACTCGCCGCTTCAAGTCCAGTTCGCGGGTCACTGTTCCGATATCCCCCGTGAACTCTCCAGCATTGAAGCTTCAAGGGCTTCCCGCCAGTCCGTGGGAAGCATGCCCCCCGCGTCTAGCGCATCGCAGATTTTGGACTGTGCCGCGCGGCAATAATGGACGAGCTGGATCGCTCGGTGGTGAAGGTCCCGCGGGTTGACACCATCGAAACAACCCTGGCTCATCCCGAGTAGAGTGACGATTTGATCGACGTTGCTCTTGGGCGAGAAGCGTGGCTGTCGCAGGAGCTCGCGCAGTGTTCGGCCTCGCTCCACCGCGCGCTTGGTTGCTGGGTCGACGTCGAGCCCAACGCGAGTCAGGGCCTCCAGAGTCTCGAAGCGTGACAGCGTGATGCGCAGGTTTCTCGCTGCTTCCCGCAGCGACTTGGGCTGAGCTGCGCCACCGACGCGAGACACGCTCCGACCGACGTCGACCGCCGGGCGTTGATTGCGCTCGAACATGGCCGAATCCAGATACAACTGACCATCTGTGATCGAGATCAGGTTCGTCGGGATGTAAGATGAGATGTCGCTGTCGGTAGTCTCCACGATCGGCAAGCTCGTGATCGAACCACCACCAGCGCTAGGGGCCATTGCGGTCGAGCGCTCCAGCAGCTGCGCGTGGACGTAGAAAATATCCCCGGGGAAAGCCTCGCGCCCTGCGGGCCTACCCAGGAGTAACGCGAGCTCGCGATATGCGTCGGCGTGCTTGGTCAGGTCATCGAACACGATGAGTACGTCGCGACCTTGGTCTCGGAACCACTCGGCGACGCTCATGCCCGCGTAGGGCGCGAGGTACTGGAGCCCTGGCGTGTCGGAGGCCTCTGCCGCGATTAGCGCCACATGACCGAGAGCAGACCGAGCCTCCAACGCCTCCCGGATCGCCATCACTCGAGACACCGGTTGCCCAATTGTGACGTAAACGCAGAGCACTCCCGTAGACCGCTGAGCCGCGACGATATCGAGGGCGAGCGCGGTCTTGCCGACGTTGCGATCCCCGACGATCAGCTGGCGCTGCCCTCGCCCTACGGGGATCGCTGAGTCGATGACCATGATTCCCGTGTGCAGCGGCTTGGTCACCGCCGCCCGTTGACTCAGATTCGGAGCCTCGGCGAAGACTGGCGTCTGGCGTCCACCAGGTGAACTCCGACCGTCTAAGGCATTGCCGAGCGGATCTACGATTCGGCCGAATACCTCGTCGCTGACTGGGAGCGATGGCAAGCGAGCAAGACCTCGCACGCCATCTCCGACGCGTACGCCGTCCGCGCCCGACAAGAGTACGACGCCCGCAAAGTCGCTCCCCAACTCATAGGCCATGCCCATGGCGCCGGAGTCGAAGGCGACCAATTCGTCTGCCCCAACTCCTGTGAGCCCCACTACCTGCGCGACTCCGTCTGCCAAACGGGCCACACTACCGTGCGGATGCAAGGCCGGAAGTAAGTCGAGGCAGGTGCCCCTCAAGCGTGCAGCAAGCGACGCTTCAGACACCGGCTTCCCCCGGTGATTTGGGGGTGAGGGCGTTCTGCAAGGCCACCGCGGCCTGGCGTGCGCAACCCGAAGCTGTGGCGTCGACCCGACCAGCGCACGTCGTGACACGCACGCCCGCGCCTAGTTCTGGCACGACGCGCTCCTCCACGGCGCCGAGAACCGCGCCCAGCGCCTGCTTGCTCTCACGGCTCAGTGGGCGTGCCGCTTCGATCGACACTGCTCGTCTGGCTGGCTCTCCCAGTTGCTCCAGTTCAACAATGGCGCGGGAGACCAGCGCGCGATCGAGCGCTGGGCCATCTAGGGTGCTCATTAGGTTTCGCACCGCCTCGCCCGCAATTCGGCCCACCAGCTCGGCGCTCTCCACTGCACTAGCCGCCTGCGTCGCCTTGAGCTCTGCGTTGAAGGCGCGACGTTCCTGTGCGATGGCGGCGCGTGCCGCGGACAAGAGTTTGTCCGCCTCGATGCGGCTCATGTCGAGCAGATCGTGCTCTCGGCGCTCCGCCTCGGCGCGAAGGCGCTTGGCCAGCTCGTTCGCTTCCGCCTCTGTCGCCTTGGCTTGTTCGAGGGCCCTCTGCGTCTCCTGGCACGCTGCCGTGTGGCGCGCGCTCTCGGCGTCCAGCGCGCGCTTCACTGGTTTGAACAGGAGCCAGCCGAGACCCGCTGCGAGCAGCAGGAGATTCGCAGACTCGAACAGAAAATTAGCAAGGCTTGGCGACAACTCAGCCTCCGCTGATGAACGGGTTTGCGAACAACAACACGAGCGCGATCACCAAGCAGAAGATGGCTGTTGACTCCACCATGGCTAGCGCGACGAACTGGTTGCGAGTGATCGAGCCCGCTTCGTCGGGCTGTCGGGCGAGGGCGTCCATCGAGGCGGCGCCGATTCGGCTCGCCCAGAGCAGCGCCAACGGCGCCCAGTGCCATTGTAATCCCTGCGGTAATAATTGAGCCGAGAGCGAGGATTGCGTGGTCCGTCATGATTCGTTGCCTTCTCCGACGCGCATGGCTGCGCCGATATACACGCCTGCCAGGATGGTAAAAATGTACGCTTGCAGGAACCCGATCAGCAGATCGAGGGCCATCAGCGGGACCGGCACCAACACGCCAGCCAGCGCCACGATCAGCGCCACCACGAGGTGCCCGCTCATCATGTTGCCAAACAACCTGAGAGCGAGGGCCAGCGTCCGTGAGAGCTCGCTGATCAGGTGAAGCGGAAACAGCAGCGGGTTCGGTTGGAGGTAGTGCTTTAGGTAGCCCAAGAGTCCCCTCGAACGAACTCCAGCGATCGGTACCGCGAGGAAGACAAGGACGGCGAGCGCCGACGCTGCTGGTAGGTTTGCGGTTGGCGCTGAGATCCCTGGAAGCTGCCCGATGATTGTGGAGCCAGCGATGAAGAGGAAGAGCGCCGCGAGGAAGGCCTGGAGCGCTGGCGTCTCGTGACCAGAGGCCTGCAGTACCAAGTCCTTCAAGAAACCCACACCGAGACGCCCGCAGGCTGCCACGCGGCTGTGGGGGCGGCGCTCGATGGCTCGCGCGATGCGGTGCGCGAGCACGAGCACCCCCACGCTGGTCGTCGCGCTCGTTAGCATGGTACGGGTGACCGGTACCCGTCCGAGCCAGACGACGACCTGCTCGCCGAAGATCTCCGTCAAGATAGCCTCCGGTACACCCATGTGCTGGCGATCAGGAAGCCCGCTGCCCAACCGCCGGCGCAGACCAAGATCTGACCCTGTTTTGCCGCGAGGAAGAGCGCGGCGACGGCAACGAGGAGCCTCGCAAGCGTCCGCGCCGGGCTAGTCTGGCGCCCTACCGAGCGCCCAATAGACAGCGCTTGTAGCGCACCTGAGCCCACCCCAATAGCGAGAAATAGCCAGAACGTCACGCTTACTCTTTCCACACGGAACGGAATGCCATCAGCGTCCCGAGCAATGTGCCGAGGGTTAGCAGACCCAGCGTGGCACGGATGCCTGACGCCCAGCGCAAGTCGAGGTGGCGTCCGAGTAGCGCCCCCCCAGTGCTCAACAACACGATCGGCCAACCGACGCTACCGATCACCGAGATGCGTCGCCAGAAGTCCGATGCCGGAGCCCGGCGCTCGAACCGCTGGATGTCGCGTTTCGTGTGATCGCGGGTGTGCTCGAGCTGGCGGGAGCTAGCCAAGTGCGCTCCTGGTGCCCGCAGACGGCTGGCTGTGAAGCTCCCGCACGATTCGCTGCTCGAGTTCTGCGAGCCGGCGTCTTGCCACCAGTTCACCGCTAGGTTCGGCGAGGGCCCTGTCCAGAGCTGCAAGCACCGCCTTGGGCGCGTCTCCCAACGCCGCGAACGGCGTGTAGAGCGTGACTTGCTCCCGGCTGACCTCGAGCAGTCCCCCCGCCGTCGCGCAAAATTGCAAGCCGTCTTGGGTGTGGATCAGAACGAGTCCGGCGACCAACGCCAGCATGCAAGGTTCCATGCGTGGACGGACCCCCGCTTGACCGCTCTCTGTGGGGACACGCAGGCTGCGCAGCGACAGGGTCGCTACCAACTGGCGCGGAGTACGGATTGCCAGGAGGAAATTAGGCATGTGCCTCCTCGAGGCCGCCGATCATGAAGAACGCAGCGTCCGGAATTGAGTCACACGCCCCGCTGAGAATTTGAGCGACCCCTGTGACCGTATCCTTCATCGCGACGCGTCGTCCTGGGAGCCCCGTGAAGCCCTCGGTCACCGCGAATGGTTGTGTGAGGAAATTGCGCAGACGCTGCGCGCGGCCCACCAGGGTTCGATCTTCGGCCGACAGCTCGTCGATGCCCAGCATCGAGATGATGTCACGCAGCTCTGCATAGCGGCCAAGCAGCCGCCGAGCCTCTTCAGCTACTTCGTAGTGCTGTTCGCCCACCAACGCCGCGTCGAGGCCTTTTGAGGTGGAGGTCAACGGATCCACCGCGGGGTACAGACCCTCTGCCGCGACTTCGCGCGACAACACGAGTGCGCTGTCGATGTGCCAGAAGGCGTGGGTGACCGCCGGGTCGCCGTAGTCGTCAGCGGGCACATAGACGGCTTGGACCGAGATCATTCCACCGCGCTTGGTGGCAGTGATGCGCTCCTCAATGGCTGCGATGTCCGCGGCGAGGGTTGGCTGATAGCCGACCCGGGACGGCAGACGGCCCAGGAGACCGCTCACCTCCATGCCCGCTTGAACGTGACGGTAGAGGTTGTCGACCACGAACATCACGTCCAAGCCGAGGTCATCCCGAAAGTACTCCGAGATCGTCAGCGCAGCTTCACCGACCAGAAGCCGAGCTCCGGGGGTCTCCTTCATCTGCCCGAACACCAGTGCGGTACGTCCCAAGACGCCGCTCCGCTGCATTTCCTCCCAGAGTTCCAGTCCCTCGCGCGAGCGTTCGCCAATGCCAGCAAATACCGCCACGCCCTTGAAGTCAGAGACGGCGTTGTGGATGAACTCGGTCAGTACGACTGTCTTTCCCACGCCCGCACCGCCGAATACCGCGGCGCGCCCGCCGCGCAGGAATGGGCAGAACAAGTCGATCACCTTGATGCCAGTCTCGTAGACTTCGCTCCAGGGTCGCCGTTCCCACGCCGGGGGCGGTGGACGCTTCAACGGGAGAACCATTTCGGCGGCGATTGGCGGTCCCTCATCGAGTGGTCGACCCCGTAAGTCGACCACGCGACCCAAGAGGCCACGTCCGACACCTATGCCGAGAGGTTGGCCGCTTCCAGTCATCTGCGTGCCGAGCTTCATCCCGCGGGTGGAATCCGTCGCGATGACTCGTACCCGCCGTCCCCCCACATGTGCTTGAACCACCGTGGTGACGCTTGGGTCCTCACTCATCAACGCCGCACCTAGAAGGGGCAGCGGACCCTCGATGTCGACCTCCAATACCGTCCCTCGAACCGCTACGACGCGACCCCGAATCGGGGTCGAGCCATCGGGCTCGCTTCGAGCAGTGGTCAATGCTCCGGGCGGCATGAAGACTGCGTAAGAGCAAAGCCCATACCAGTTGTGCTCACCCCGTTGTGAGAAACGCCTGAGATTTCAAGGAACTTGCGTTAGGACGCCGCGCAAACGTGAAGTGTTGCCGCACGGAGTGCGATTCTGCGGATCCAGTCCCGCACGTTTTTCGCACTCTCGGTGGCAATTATTGACGACGATTAGCGGAGGAGCGATCAAGAACCATGCTTACTCGGCTGTCAGCCGTCGCGCTGCTGATGCCGCTTATCGGTGCGTGCGGACCACAAGTTCACCGTGCGGAAACATCTGTTGCGCCAACGGCGAGCGAGCCATCGACTGCGGTTCCTTCGGTCCCCGCCGCCTCCGCAGCGCCTCCTCCCCCAACCAAGCAGACTCTACAGGTCGTGGACGCCTGGACTTCGCTGTGTGAAGGGCCGGACGCGGTCCCTCTCGAAGTCGCGGGAGGCCGCGTGTTCGTCGCCGTGGACATCCAGGGGGCGAACGGGACCGAGCGTTTGCGCTTTCATGTCGATACTGGCGGCAACACGCCCGGCTTGATGCTCACCTCCACGGCAGCGGCGCAGCTGGGGGTCGAGCGCGCCGAGCAGCTGCCGACGTCAATCGCGATCGGTGGCAAGACCTTCGAGTTGCCGAAAGGAGCGCGCTGGACCATCCTCAGCGAGGAGGCTACGAGCGCCGACCGGTTTCGTCGTAAGGGATTTTCCGTGGGGCAATTGGGTGCTGGCTTCTTGAGTCGCTACTTGGTGTGCATCGACCCCGCGACCAAGCACCTTGCGCTGAGCGACCCCGAGCGCGTCGAAATCGCGCCGGGCGATGCCACCTTCACGCAGCTCTTCTTGCAAAAGCTGGGCTCGAACCAGGCGGTATATCCCTTCGTCCACGTGCAATTTCTGGAAGGTACGCAGATCGTGGCCGGATACGTGATGCTGGTTGATTCAGGAGCGAGCAGCTCGATGATCGAGCAGGGTCAGCTCGACTATCTGCACAAGCAGCATGCCAAGTGGCGGATGAGTACTGGGAGTTTTGGTGACGCGGACATGCTCGGCGGCGCCATGCCAGAGCAAGTGCTCGAGGCACCGGCGCTCAGACTCAACACCATGCCAAGCCTGTTCGGGACTGAATTGCTGGGGAGCGGCGCGCTCGTCTCCCGCGCGCGGGGGACGTTCCAGAACATGTTTGGCAATTTGCGGCCCATCGGCATTCAAGGCGCGCTGGGCGGTGACGTTCTCACGCGTTTCCGTGTGATAATTGACTACACGAAGGCGAGGCTCTACGTCGCGCCGGTCCCGAATGCAACTCCTCCGAACTGGAATCGAGTTGGCCTCTCTGTGGGCTATCCCGAGGGTGACTGCCCGGTGGTGCAACTGGTATCAGGAGCGAACGCCGCAGCGAAACGTCTGGTGAAGCCGAAAGACGTATTGCTGGAGGTAGGCCCACGGGACGCTTGCAAGCTCTGGCATCACGAGCTGATGGAGGCGCTCTCTGGTGAGGTAAGAGAGACGCGACGGCTGCTGCTGCAGCGCAGCGGCAAGCGGGTTGAGGTAAGCGTGCCGATCGTGCAGTTGCTCCGCTAGCGCGTCTCTTCAGCCAGGCGGCATCTCGAAAGGCAAGCAGGCGCGAAACACCGGCACCTCACACGGATCCTTCGCTGCTGATGGGCACGCCGCCGTCATCACGACTTCGACCGGCGGATTCTCCGTGAACGGCGTCTCGCACTCGGGGATGTCGGGTGGCGTGACGCGGATGTAGTACTCCGCTGTCGGAACGCCTTGAAACTCGAAGCGACCCTCGGCGTTCGTGGTCGCTTCCAGTTTCCACGGGGCATTTTCGCAGCTCAAGATACTCGAGCAAATGACAACGCTGGCCCCTCGCAGGGGCTGACCGTTCTTGTAGATCTCGACGCGGCCACGCAGGGTTCGCTCAAGCGGTGCTTGCGCCGTCGGCAGCTCACGTGGACCGCCGCGGGTGACCGCGAGCCGCTCGAGCTGCCCGCCCACGCCTCGCAAAGTGCCAGGACCGTACTCCGCGATCAGATGTCCTGTGGCGTCCAGCACCAGCAGGGTGTCGTCGCCGACGATCCAGATTCTATCCGCGTCGTCGACGTCGAGATCCTCCACCCACTGGACGTGAGGGACGTCGACGCTGAGGTGATCGCGATCCGTTCCAAGCCAGCCGATCTCCAGTGTGGTTTTCCCTGCTCGGCCGACCGCAAGGCCCGCGGAGTTCACCGCCTGGATCCCAGCTGGGCTCTGCCAGAGCAGCTTCGCCCAGGCGCCGCCGACGCGCATGAACTGGCCTTCGTCATAGCTGGCGATCAAGGAGTCCTTGAACACCGTGAGCCTGCGCGGTGCTCGCTCGGATTGCACGGCGCTAGGCGGAGCAATGGGTAGCCACTTGGTCCCGGACCTCAGGAACAAACCATTCCACGAGGAAACCCAGGCGCCTTGAGAGTTGACGGCCAGCGCGTTGAGCTTGTTGTCATCGAAGCGCCCCTTGAAGGCTGCGCGTTTCGCCACCGGGGTCCAGTTCGAACCGTCGAAATGGTGAACCTCCCAGGTGAACTGATCCGGAGTCCCCCAGGCGTCGTCCGTGGCCACGAAGCTCAGCTGACTGTAGCTGCGAGGACTCACGCGTTTGACCTGGGCGCCATCGATTCTGGCGGTGCCAAACGTGTAGAACGAGGCAAACACGGCACCACCGGGTGCGGCGACTAGTTCGACTGAACTCTCCCGTGTCGCCAACGCCACCTCGAAGGCTCCCGCCTCGAGACGCAGCAGACCCTGGCCAGGCACGACCACATAGAGTTCCCCGGCCTCGACTCCCTCGGGGAACTGCCAGCGCGAGACGCTCGGCTTTGCGGTTGGTGTTTCCGCCACGGCGCTTTCCGCGGGTTTGGGGGGAAGGGGGGCAGGCGACTCAGGGGGTTGTGGCGCAGCGCCAGGGCGCGCAGAGCACGCCAGAGCCAGCACTCCGAGGATTGTCGCCCAACGTCTCGCCATCCCAGAGCGCAGCGTAGCGCGGATGCGGGGGGAGATGTGGGTGTCAAAACCACGCGTGCGAGCTTGTTGGCCCGGTTCGTCCTCTGCTGAAAACGCGACTCCTATACTGCGAGTAGCGACGCGCTCGAAGGGGAAGACTCACCCGAAGTCGCGTACAAGTGACGTATGCGTGGTCTTGTTCGGTTTGGTCTGATCGGTGCCCTGTTGGTGAGCCTTCCAGTTGCCTGCTCCAGTGGAGGCAGCGGCGGCGTGAGCGGTGAGGAGTTCGCCGCGCGCTACTGTGCGCTCTTTCAGCCGTGTTGCGCCGAGGTCGGTATCGTCACGGACCAGACGGCGTGCAAGACGCTGTTCGGCTACAGCGCCTCGAACAATGCAGCGGCCGCAGAGGACTGCCTGAAGCAGTACGAAGAGGCCGCCAAGTCCCCAGACTGGTGCCAGACGTTTTCCACGCTGCCTCGCCCGGCGAGCTGCGAACAAGCGTATCCTCAGGGCAACGGAGGCGGCGGTGGTGGCAACACCGGCACCAAGCCACCGGGAGCTGAGTGCAACACTTCCGCCGAGTGCGCAGTCCCGAAGGGCGGAGACGCGAATTGCTCCTACGACTTCGACCTGAGCCAGGATTTCTGCACCCAGTACCACTTCGCCGCCGAAGGTGAGGAGTGCTTTGGCACCAAGGCGGAGAACTACACCGAAACCAGCAACGTGATGAGCGGCGTGTACGAGGTACCGATCTGCAACACCGGGGACGGCCTCTACTGCGACTACACCACCAGCAAGTGCGCGAAGCAATCGGGCCTCGGCGGTGACTGCAGCAGCTCCCTCGGTTGCAACGCGGACGACCTGTACTGCAGCACCACCTGCAAGACCAAGGTCCCGCCGGGGCAGAGCTGTGCGGACTCCTCGAGCGCGTGCGATGACGCGGGGTACTGTGATTCGTTTGGCACCGACACCTGCATTGCGCGCAGGCCGAACGGGGAGGCCTGCGACTCCAACGAGCAGTGCGAGAGCCTCTACTGTGACTACGACGTGTGTGATACCAACCCAGGGCTCGGTGGCCTGAGCTTGCTCTTCTTCTGTCAGTGAATCCGTGCGGTCTTCTGCGCGTGCGCCTGGCGCGCCTCGTCTCGATTAGCTAGCTTCCGCCCGTGCGTTCTCCTCTGGCAGCTGCTACGCGGCGGAGTTGCGACTCAGCGCTCCCTCACCCCCAAACCCAGTGAGACTGCATGCAGGAGATCAAGCGTGAGTTCTTCAACCGGTATGTCGAGCTGCACCCTGAGGAGGCAACCAGCCTCGGGTTGACCGCGGGCGCGGACCGGCTGCGTGATCACTCCCCGGATGCGCTGCAGGCCGAAGCGGCGTTCTGGGCGTGCGCGCAGCGCCAGCTCGCTGAGCTGGATGAGGCGGCGCTGACGCTGGATGAGCGCCTCGACCGGCTGTGTATGCAGCGGCTGGTGGATTTTCAAGTTCATGCGCGGGACTGGATGTACCTCGCGCTCGACTGGTCGCTCTATCCATACACGATGCTCGAGATCCAGCGTATTCATGCGGAAACACCTGAAGAGCATGAGCAGCTGGCGCGTCGAGCGAGCTGTGTGGCGGCCTTTCTCGAGCAGCATCAGGCGAACGTGGAGCGCGGGATCCGGGAGCAGGGGCGCGCTCCGGACAGCACGCTGCGCGACTTCTTCGTGTCGACGCAGCTTCCATTGGCTGTCACGACCTTGAAGGAGCTTGGATTCTCTGCTGCGGCGAGCGCCTACGAACGACACCTCAGCTGGCTCTCGAGCGTCCAGACAACAGACGCCAGGTCCATCGGTGAGCAAGAGCTCGCGCGCCGACTCAGCACGATGTTCGGCATAGAAGCGCCTGCTTCCGAGCTCGTGAGTGCTGCCCGCCGTGACCTCGAGCAGATCCATGAGGAAATGATTGAATGCGCGCGCTTGCTCGCTCCTGAGCGCGGGGTTCGCAGCATGCGTGATGTGAGGGAGTTGGCGCTCGAGCTCGGGCAGGCCAAGGTGGAAGGTGACGTGCTCGAGGTGTATCGGGACTACGTCTCCCGTGCTGAGGCGACAGTACGCGCTCAAGGTCTCTTTGCCTTGCCAGACGACTACGCGATGGGTGTCGATGTCTTGCCGCCGAGCTTCGCCGCAACGGGGGGAGCCGCGAACTGGCCCGCGCCGTTGCTCGCGGCGAATAAGCTAGGTCACTTCCTGGTCAGCTTGGACCGCGACGCTCACCCTAGCGCGTGGGCCGCGGATCTGACGGTGCACGAAGGGATCCCGGGGCACCACCTGCAGAGCTTCATCTGGCAGCGTCGCTTCGGTGACCAGGAAGCACCAGTGCGCTTCTTGGCGGTGCACGACCAAGTCGCAATTCCGCGCGGTTACTGGGCGCCGATGCTCAACATTGAGGGTTGGGCGGTCTACGCCGAGGAGTTGATGCGCCGAGCCGGCTTCTTCAGCAAGCGGGAAGAGCTCTTCGTGCTGATGGCACACGCGGTGCGTGCGGCACGAGTCGTCGCCGACCTATCGCTCGCTGCGGGCGAGATGAGCCAGGCAGCGGTGCAGCAGTTCATGATGGACGCGGCGTGCCTGACGGAGCGCCACGCCTGGCTCGAGGCACGTCGCTACGCTCAGATCCCGCTTCAGGCTTCGACCTATCACCTCGGGCGCAAGGCGATCGAACGGCTGCGCGATGAGTCAGGCGAGCTCGCGACCTTTCACGAGCACTTCTTGGCATTTGGCCCGGTGGATCCCCACGCATTGCCGCCGCTCACAGACGCCTGAGCGAGCGCGATATTGTTCCACTGGTGAGACAGTATCTCCAGTATCCGCCGTCTAATCATGATGCGGAACAGTCATATGCTCCTCTCCAGACTCCAACGGGAAGGAAAAGCATCATGACTCTCAGCACTTGGAACTTCGACACCAGTCACTCATCGGTCGCGTTTTCGGTTCGCCACATGGTTTTCGCCAAGGTGCGCGGCCGCTTCGCCAGCTGGCAGGGTGCGCTGCGCCTGGACACCGAAGATCTCACCAAGAGCGTGGTTGAGGCGACCATCGAAGCGACCAGCATCGATACCGGAGTCACCGATCGGGACAACCACCTGCGCTCCCCCGACTTCTTCGACGTCGAGCAGTTCCCTGAGCTGCGCTTCAAGAGCACCCAAATCGAGGATCTTGGCAAGAGCAAGTACCGTCTCCATGGGGAACTGACCATCCACGGGGTTACCAAGCCGGTAGCCCTCGACGTCGAGTACGGCGGGCAGGCCAAGGACCCTTGGGGCAACCAGCGCGTTGCGTTCTCGGCGTCCGGGTCGATTGACCGGCGTGAGTTCGGTCTCGGATGGAACCAGGTGCTCGAGGCCGGCGGTGTCCTGGTCGGCGAAAAGATCGAGCTGGAGCTCGAGGTTCAGGCGGTCGCAGCGGCTGCAACGGAAGCCGCGCAGTAAGTCACGCCCGTGCCTTCGGGCGCCAAGTTGACGAGCGCGACGACCTCCCTCAAGGTCCTAACGATGAGAGTCAGGGCCAGGGGGATGGTTGCCGCGCTCGTGCTGTTTGCGTGCACGCCGAAAACGCAGCAAGGCGAGCCCACGGGGCACGAGATCGCCGTCAATGAGGCGCCCCCCACGCCGCCCGAACAACCCGCCCGAGCGAGCGCCTCTCCCCAGCCCCCAGCCGCGCCACGGCAGATCCCGGAGGATGCGCCCTTGAGCGAAGGCGTGGTCTCGTTCGAGGGCATGCTTCGCGGCACCAAGGGTGGGTTCGATGTGCGCGGCGTGGTCTTCGAGTTTGCAGAGCTGCGCCGCCCACTGCCTGAGTCCGAGCGCAGCAAGACCGACGACGAGCTCCTGGGAGCCAAGCTGCGCATCGTAGCGGAGCTAAGGTCGCATCACGCGGAACCTCAGCCTCCAGGCGAGCCCCAGCTGCAGATGCGCAGCGGCGACTGGATGTCCGCAGTGAAGGTCTTCTCCGTCGAGGTCGCGAAGCCCGCGGTCATGATCGAAGGCGTGGTGGGGCGTTCCAAGGGCCTTTTCACCGTGGGGAAACACATGGTGAGCCGAGACGACCTTGATTGGCCCTTCAAGGGTGCGGACGTGGTCGGCAAGAAAGTGCGCCTCTGGGGTCAACCGCGCACCTACGTTTGCCCGCCGCAGGCCCAGTGCTTGATCTCGGGCGAGATCCCGATGTTCGACGTCGCGCGCGGTGAACTGCAATGAGCCCTGGTCGGCACGATCGGCTGCTAGCGGTGTTTGGGGTTACCGCGAGTCTTGCTGTTTCTCTGACCGCCGCCTGGCTCGCTCTGGCGCTGCCAGCATGGAGGACAGGCGGGCGCGTGTTGCCCTGGTACGACGCTACTGGAGCGCCACTGACGCAGCAATACGGGCGCGGCTACCAGGAAGCTGTGGACATCGGAATGGAGCTCTGGTGATCCAAGGACGGTTCGTCTGGACTTGGATCCGCAACCAGGATTTGAAGCGGGCGCGCTGGTGCGCATCGACGTGATCGCTGGCGAGGGGCGAGTGTTGTGGTCCGCTCCAGGAGGTACCGTTTGGCGGTAATACCGTGGGTCTATTCCGCGAGGCGAATCGACTCTGGGTGTCGTCTATCGTGAAGGAGGCGCGACGGGGCCGCTTGCTGTGGGCATCGCGGGACCCGACGGATGGACATCACCCCTGATTGCGCTTCCGGGAAAGACGATGTCGCGCCTACTGGGTGGTGCGTTCGTCGACGATAAGCCCGAGTTGGCCGTTCTGCCTGCCGACGCGAGCGGACACACCAGCGACTTCCTACCTCTGATCGTCCGGGTCGAGTCAGGCAAGGCAACTATCACGAAGCCGTTCGAGACTCGCGACGCCTTGTGTGGGGGATCGACCACTGCTGGGGCCCTGAAGTAGCTATGTATCGCGATGGCGGCTGAATTTTTGGTCAGCGGTCGTCTCGACAGCGACGACGGATCCCACTGGGTACGGCCTGGCCGAGGCCCAGTCGCCACGGGTTGGCCTACGGCTGGCATGATGCTCGGGCTCAAGTTGACTTTGTTTCCGTAGGGTCAACCGAGGTGTCGTGCTCGCGTCCTGGCAGCTGGAGCGGATGGTACTCGCGCCTTTCCGGCCCCTCCGCGTAACGGATGGGGGGAAAGCGTTTCTCGACAGTTCATTGTGCGCGACGAAGGCTCGAGCGAATTCCACGCTTCCTGGTCTCGAGCGACCCCTACGTCGTGGCCCAGCGCGTTTCGGGCCGCTTGGTGGGCATGCGTCACGCTGGGGATTCGGCGCCTCCTTTGGTACTTCGCTCAGGAGTACCCGAGCGACGGAGAGCCAGTTGCAACAGCAGTGGGTCATGCCCCGAGCTACGCATGTGGTGACTTAGGCACGGGCACACTGGTCCCCAGCGGAGGCGGCTTCGCACTGGTGTCCCGGGATGGGTGCTTGGTGCGACTCGACGCTGAGCTCCGCCGTGTCGATCCCCTGCCGTTGAGCGAGCACTTGAGGCGTCGCGGTTCCCGGGGATGGACTGGGACGAACGTCGCCAGGCGTTGCTCTTGGCGTACGCTTGCTTTGGGTTGCCGCTCCTGCTGCTGATCGCGCTGGGTCCGGAGCGAATGCGCCGGGCAGCGTGGTCGAGCCGGAGTACTGCGCGCTTGGGGGCTGGATTCGCTCACGCCGTCACCGGGACTCTCTTACTCATCCACCTGTGGTCGCTTCTCCGCTAGCTCCGCTCATACGGCCAGACGCGGTTTGTGCTTCCCGAACACGAGCGATCGTCGTAACCAGTGCAACGCTGTTACCGCACGGTTACGCTCATTCGCGGCGTAGCATCTCGAGCGTTCGCGTGTGAACATCCGCGTTTTCGCGGCGCTTGGTGCAGTCGCTCGAGTGGTACGCTTGCTGCTAGGTGAGGGAGCATGAAGAATCTTTTCGCGCTTTCTCTAGCATTCACGTTCCTTGGCCTCGCGTCCGGCTGCAGCTCCGACGACAGTGGTGGTGGCGGAACAACGGTCGACCCTCTTGTGCAAGCTGCCTGTGACAAGCAGACGGCGGACTGTGGCGAAGACACGGAGTGCGTCGCGGACGTAGGCGAGGACAACGCCATCGCGGAGATCTTTGGTTGTGAAACCGAGTACGACGTGGTCCTCAAGTGCATGGCCGAGGCCCAGTGGGAGTGCACGGGCTTCGAGACGTTCAGCGGCGTCGATGCGTGCTCGAGTGCTGACTCCGAGTATCGCAAGTGTGCACCCGGCTACTCGTACAGCGGCGGCCTCGGCAGCTCGTGCGAAGGCTCGCTGTACTTTCCGGAGGGCACCGCTGGCGCTACGTGCAGTGGCGGGACTTGTACCTGCGGTGAAGGTGGCAAGGAGGGGGTTACGTTCTCCCTCTCTGACTGCGACACCATCCCGCTGTTCAAGGGGATCGCGGCCAACTGCCACTAGCCGTTGCTAGGTTGCCGCGTCGCGCTTTCAGAACGCGGCGCGGTAGCCGATGGTGCTCGCGAACGATTCCGTGATGGAAGCGGTCTCCGAGTTCCGGATCAGGTCTTCGAGGTAGGTGTCGATGGTCGACGCCTGATAGTACAAGCCGATGCGCTCGAAGAAGCCGCCGCGGGGGACCCAGTCCACCTCCAGGCCCAGGTACGCAAGGGCGTGGACGGCCGTCGGCGGGTAGTAACCGCTCGAGTAGCGATCGGGATAGGTCACCTCGAACTCCTGACCTATGGCGTAGAGCCCGCCCACACCTACTTCCAGCGGCACGACACGCAGGCTATCCGCACGGATCTCGAACGGCCGCGCGCTGATCTCGAGCGACAACGTGTTTACTCCGCTGTCGCCCACTTCATTGGGGGAGTAGCCGTACAGGAGGCAGACATTGAGCACGTCATCGAACGCTGCGTAGCCGAGACCTGCGGTGAATCGCCCGCGCAATCCGCCAGTCTGCACCTTCGCGAAGTCGGGCACGTACCAGCCCAGGCGGTCGCGGTCCCGCGAGTCATCGTCGTCGCTTTCGGGGGGGAGGAGATACGTCTGCCCCCGATCCCCGCTCGTTGCCGTGTCGTCTTGAGCCTGGCGCTGTAGCGGCTCCGCGCTGGCGCTCACTGACAGCGCTAGCGCCGCCAGCAGCGTCGCTACGCATCCCGTGCCGCGCCTCATAGAACCGCCTCCTCTGGGGTCACGGGGACACACTCGTCCTCGACGCACTTCTCGAACTCGAGGCGTTCCCCGTAGTTGAAGACGCTCACCACGGTGTAGGTGAACACCTTTTGAAAGGTCCCGCACTGGAGCACCGTCGAGGTCTGGTAGCGCTGCAGCTCGTACTCTTCGAGGTGACCGTGGACCACCAGCGGCACAGGGTTCTGCTGCAACAGCTCGGCGTAGAGCGCCTTCGCCTCTGCAGCGTTTGCTCCGTCGGGCGCGGTGACGTCTTGATGGGTCAACCAGATCGCTCGCTCACCTGCCTGCAGATCGGTGTGCTGGGCGCGTAGCCACTGCTCGTCCGGTGCTTCCCCAGGGAACTCGAGTGCGTTGGAGTTGAAGACGATGAACTTGAGCTTCCCGAAGCGGAAGGAGAAGTCGCGCTGGCCGTACAGGTTCTGATACAGCTCGGGTCCAGTCGCGATGGCGTCGTGATTGCCAATCACCGCGATGTAGGGCACGTCGAGCTCACGCAGGATGCGGTGAATGCGCTCGAATTCCACGTTCAGCGAAAGGTCCGTCAGGTCACCGGCGTGGAGCACGAAGCGAATATCGTCGCGGCGATTGATCGCCTCCACAGCGACTTCGGTTTCGTCGTACGCATCGTGGGTATCGCCGATAGCCACGAACTTGAAGTCGGGTGTGGGAGGCTCAGCCTGGATGCGCTCGACGGCGCGCGCGTTGACGTTCCCTTGGACGTCCAGGTCGTCTGCGAATGGGGTAGCCGTCAGGCAAGCTGTCGAGAGCGCTGCGGAGAGCAGCGCCAGGCAACGGGAGACACGCATGTGGTCCCGCTTCAGCAGATCTCGTGCCAGCGAATTCCTCGAGGAAGAGTCGTAGATTGGTTGGCGCTGCTGGGACATTTCGCCCCCTTGTGTGGCGCCTGAACGCGTCGACGCCGCTCCTCTCCCCCAAGAAACACGGGCAAGATCCTCGAGCGTCGGCGTCGACTCCTTGAGCTCGTGCGACGAGCGCTTTGTCGCGATTCCGCAGAGAAATGACCGCGCGGATCCAAGCCGTGAGCCATCAGGTCGCGGGCGGCATGGATATTGCTGCGCGTACTGCACCAGGAGTCGCGAGAAGCGCCCGCGGGCAAGCCCGGGCAGTCAGCGCCCCGAGATCGACAGGAGGAGACATGCCGCACCAAACGTTGGTTGCATCCATTCGCGAGTCCGTAGAAAACAGAAGGATGCAGTCCGAGTCGGCCGAGAGTGTCCATGAAGAGCCTGAGCTAACGAGCGCCGTGCCGCCCCACACGGCGTTCGAGCGCTACACGAAGAAGCTCGGCAAGACCTACATCGACCGCCTCAAGCACCTGAGCAGCAAGGCGATCCGCTCGCTAGATCGGATCCCGAAGCGCATGCACATCGTCGCGAATCAGACTCAGCTGGTGCTCGAACTGATCGATGATTTTGCCACAGGGAATTATCGCGACGTGCCCTGGCCGGTCGTCGCGCTGCTCACCGGCGCGGTCTTGTATTCCGTGAGCCCCGCAGACGTGATCCCCGACAGCATCCCGATCGTCGGCGCGATGGACGACATCATCGTCGTCGCCGTAGCCACCCGTGTAGCCCGCGAGTCGCTGAAGAAGTACGCGCTCCACAAGGGCTACAAGATCGAAGACTACTTCGAGAAGTAGTCGTTGTGGCCGATTAGCCCCAGCGTACCGAGGCACACGGGTGCGGGGTTGCTGGCGGCGCACTGCTTATTTGCTTCCCCGCGGTCTTCGCTGACGCGAAGAGATTGCTCTGTCGCTGCTGAACGCGACGTGGTCGCCTTGGCTGCTCAGAGCGTGGCGGTAGACCACGTCATAGGCGTGCTCCTGGGGCAGACCGTTGCGCAGCTCCTGCCAGCTTTCGCCGCCGTCGCTGGTGCGCGCGACGAACAGGCTTCCGGCGACGGTTGTGCGATGCTGATCGCTCTTGCCTGGGACTAGCCAGGCGGTCTTGCCGTCGTTCTCGTCTACCGCGACGGGGAAACCGAAGTGCACCCCTTGGTCCGGTGCGCTGACTTTCTTCCAGGTCTCCGCGCCATCCGCGCTGTAGAACACGCCGCAGTGATTCTGCATCCAGACGTGTTCGGGCTGGCTCTCACACAGCTCGACGTAGTGCGGGTCGTGGCCCCACTCGGCGCCCGGATCTGGGAGGTAATCCATGAGCAGACCCTTGTTGCGGCTGCGCCAGGTCTGGCCGCCGTCAGTGGTCTCCAAGACTCCAGCCGTCGAGATCGCGACCATCAGCCGCTTCGGGTCTCGGGGATCAGTGACGATGGAGTGGATGCCTGGGGCAAACTCACCGTCTGACGCTGGCGTACCGAACCAGTGGGTCATGCCGTTGCCCTCGCCGTTGAAGAGATCGCCACCCCGAGACTCATGGTTCCACAGGCCGAGGTTCAGCTCGAAGCTCTCACCGCCGTCTCGGGACGTGAACAGGCCACCGGGGATGGTGCCGACATAGATCGCTCCATCTTTCCCGAAGGAAATGGCCCACAGCTTGAGCAGGGTAGCCGTCCGGGACGTGAAGCGTTGAGGCGCCGCGTCGGGATCCTCGTTCTCCGAAGGGTCCGGGGGCGCCAGATAGCGGGCGCCCTGCGGGTACTTGATCTGCGGCGCGTCTTCCCAGGTTACGCCGTCATCCTTGGACCTGGAGAGCTTTGCGCCCCAGTGGCCGTGACCGAGGGCGGCCCACAGCGTGCCCGTGTGCGGGTCCCGAGTGACGAAGTTGACTCCGACCCCCGAGTGGCCGAGCAACTTCGGCTTGAAGCTGCCGTTTGTTTTCTCGACGGCGAATGTGCCTTTGCGGGTGCCTACCAGAATACGGGGCATGCGTCTGTCTCCTTCAACCGCCACTCAGGGCTTGCATGATCAATACGCGGGTGGTGGGGCCAACTGTATCCGTGAGGGAACGCCTGTCGGCGATCATGTCGTCGCCGACGAAGATGTTGACGTGTTGGCGCAGGCGACCGGCTTCGTCGCAGACGTAGAACGCGAAACCAGGCATGCGTCGCTCGAGCTCCGCGATCACGCCTGCGACGTTGGGTGCGTCCACGTCGAGGTCGATCTCCGAGAGCTTTGGAAAGTACTCGTACAAGTGACGTGTGAGCTCCACCCTCGCCATGGCGCGTAGCATCCTCGGCCGCCGGGTCAGAGTCCAGCGCTGGGACGCCAGACCGGTTGTGTGCATGGCTCGCCTTGAGTGTTTCGAGTGGATGATGCGGGGCGAGCTTGCGTATTTCGAGGCATGCGAAACCTACTTAGACTGACCGCCTGCCTGGTGCTGAGTGGACTCTCCGTGGCAGCTTGTGGAAACACGGCGAACAAGGACTCTGGAGCGGGGGATCCAATCTCTGCTCAGATGGTCGAGCGCATGTGCGCGGTGTATCAACCCTGCTGCGCGGCGGCCGGCTACTACAACGAGCCAACGCGGTGCCAATGGCTGTTTTCCGAGGCCCGGGTCACTAGCGAGGCTGCGGCAGAAGAGTGCATTGCGGCGATCGAGAAGCAAGCGACGGGCACCGACTGGTGTCAGACGTGGTTCGACCGCGCTCAGCCTGCTGAGTGCGACAACGTCTTCGTTGCTCCCCCGCGCACGGGCCACGCCAAGGTCGGAGAGGCGTGCGAGTCTGACAACGACTGCGATACGGATCTCCGCGGAAGCACTGCGTGCAACGCGGATGGCACGGCTCAGGTGTGCAAGGTCCTGATCAGCAAACAGGTGGGCGAATCCTGCATGGGAGAGTACACGGCCAACGGTGGCTACTCCACCTCGTTGGTCGATGGACTCAATGAGGTCTGGCTCTGCGAGGCGGGCCTCTCGTGTAACCAAGGCAAGTGCGTGACGCCGCTGCCGTTGGGCGCCACCTGCAGTGTCAGCAGCGAGTGCGAAAGCAAGAACTGCGAGGACGGTGCGTGTGGGCCGGCTTCGGTCGGAGGCTTCGACGATGGCATCGTCACTGCGTTCGTGTGCGGCCCTCTGGAAGGAGACGAGGACAACGCTTCAGCGGCACCCTAGTCAGGCCTTGCCGCGAGGAAAAGGCATGACAGACGCCGGCGTAGGTGCCAGCGGGTCGCCGTAATCTCGAGCGGGGCGTGAACTTTCTATAACACCTACATCGACGTGGGACGCGTTTGGCTCATAATCGATAGCCTAGGTCACCACCCCTCACGGTGTGTGAGCGAACAACTTCGATGACTGCCGTCCTACGCACTTCAGATGTTCAGTCCAACGACGTCCTAGACGCCGATCGGGATCTGGCTTTCGACGACGAAGAGCAGGTCAGTCGCATCGTCCCGGTCGAGCGGGTCCCCGTCACTGAGCACGATCATCAAGGGCAGTACCGGCGCCTGCATCAGCTGCTCGCCAGGCGCCGGTTTGAAGACGCCCTCGATCTCCTGTGCTCAATCCGGGACGAGTTTCCTCGAGATGAGGCACTTGGCAGGAGCATTCGCCTGTTGCGTGACCACTTGAGCGCCAAGTACGCCGAGCGCTTGCAGGACCTGGACGTGGTCCCGCGCGTGGTGGACCGAGGCGTCCCGCTTGCGGAGTACGAGCGCCGCGTGCTGGCCTTGGTCGACGGGGTCTCGTCCTTTGGCGAGCTACTGCTGACCTCCCCCCTCGGACAGTTCGACACGCTGCGCGCGCTCTTCAATTTGGCGCGTCTTGGCGTGATCGCGGACGACGTCGTCGTGTCCGCCTCACGGCGCCCTCCGCCTCCCGAGTCGGCGGCTGCGCCTCCCGAGTACGGGCGACTCCTACAGCCACTGGAAGCGCTCGACGGCTTCTGGGGATCGGCACTGGTTGATTCAGTGTCCGGTGCTGTACTCGGATCGTGCGGCGAGGACCCAGGAGCGCTCGCACGGCTCGGGGCGCTCTACGCCGAGGTCCTGCAGCTCCAGCGGCGAGCGACCCAGGAGCTCGGGCTGGGTGAGCCAGACGATCTGATCATCACCCGTCCCGATGAGTATCACCTGGTGCGACCGCTCGGTGATCGGCCGGATGTCTTCATCTGTCTGATCACCGATCGCGGCGCTTCGAACCTTGCGCTGTCCCGCCTCGCGTTGACGAAGCTCGAGCCCGGCGTCGCCGAGGCGCTAGCCGGAGCGTCGTCGTCTTTCCGATCCTAGCTAGCCTGGGAACATCGCGAAATACGGCTCGGCCTCCCTCAGCACCCGCGCGAACGACGGGCGCTCGGTCAGACGCTCGAGGTAGCGTCGGCTTCGCTCGAGCGCTGGCGGGATGGGGTGAACCTTGTGTGCGTAGTAGAGCGAGGGCGCAGCGGCGCAGTCCGCCAGGGTGAATGTCCGCCCTGCAGCCCATTCAGTTTCCTGGAGGAAACTTTCCAGGATGTTGTACGCGGTGTCGAGTCGCGCCCCGCTCTCCGCGACACCTTGGGGATCGCGACAGCCTTCCGGGCGAAGGTTGTCGGTGACGACTTTGCTCATCGGCTCCATGACGTAGAGGTCGAAGAAGCGATCTTTCGCGCGAACGGGCAGCGCTTCGAGCGGGACTTCTGGCAAGAGCATCGCGGCGCTCGGTTCGCGTCGCGCCAGGTATTCGATCAGGATGCTCGACTCCAGAATCGGCGGTTCGTGCGCGCTGTCAGTCAGCACCGGGAACTTTCCGAGGGGATTCAACTTCAGGAACTCGCAGCGCTGTTCGGGCGCCATCAAGTCCACGACGCGCTTCTCGAAGTCGAGTCCGGCCTCGTAGAGGGCGATCAGCGCTTTCCAGCAGTAGGAGGACAGCGGGTGATAGTAGAGGGTGTAGGCCATACTCACGCGAGCTCCTCGACGGGGCAGCCTGGTAGCGACCAGCGGTAGCCGTTGCTGCGAAACGGGAGTTCGAGCTCGCAGCACACTTCCTCGATCATGTCGGGGGTGAAGAAGTAGTTCTTCAAGGCGCAGATGCGCCCGTCGCTTACCTCGAGGCGGGTGACGGCTCGCACTGCTTCTCCGTCAGTATGCGCGTACCACGACAGCAAGAGCGGTTCCCCGCGGCAAATGCGTAGCTCCAGGCGCGCGGGTATGGGCTCTATTCCAGCCATGTAGCGGGCCTCGATTCCACCCAGTTGATCCGCGCGCGCCATGATCTTGCTGCCGAACAGCATGCCCTGGAGCACGTTCCCATCATCGGGCCCTTCGATGCTGGCACCCATGACCTCGATCGCGGCGTGATCGAGCAAGAGCGCGGTGATGCCGGGGATGTCGTGGCGGTTGAATGCGTCGCAGAACGCTGTAACCACTTCAGGCACCGCACGCCGGGTCACTTCAGGTTCCGGCTCGGCCAGCTTGCTGCGTCCCCGGTGCAGCGCCGCCTTCACGGCGCCAGCGGTGGTCGACAGTGCCTCGGCGATTTCGTCGAGGCTCAGGTCGAAGACATCCTTCAACACGACCGCGGCGCGTTCCTGGGGACCGAGTTGGCCGACGAGCGTTGCCGCGGCCTCGCGGGTGCCCTGGAGATCTGGAGCGCCCTGGCTGGATGTTTGGGGGGTGAGGGTGCTTCGTTCTCTGCGGACGCGGTCGATCCACAAGTTCGATGCCACCCGAAACAACCACGCTCGCGGATTGGGGGGTGCGTGGGCCATCCGGGTCAGGGTCGTGAAGGCTCGAGCGAGGGCGTCCTGTGTCAGATCCTCGGCGTCCCACGGCGTGCGGGTTAGGTAGCGACAGTAGCGATACAGCTCCGGGCGCAAGGGTTCGTAGACGGTCAGGAAGCCGTGCCAGGTGCGTCGCGCATCCTTGGTGAGGGCTTCCAGCTCACGGTTCGAGTCAGTCATGGCGGAACAACGGGTGAGTAGCCCGGAAGGATACTCCGGACGTTGACTTTTTTTCACGACCGCCCCGCAACACGCCGACCGAGTACTAGCCCTTCCGAGGGCGAGCCACGACGCGCACCTTGCCGCTGGTGCCACCGCCGCAGTAGAAATTCTCTTCATCCGCGTCCAAACCGGACACGATGGTTCCGTGGGGCATGCGAATGGCTTGCTTTATCTCTCCCGACTCCGGGTCGATGTTGCGGATCTCGCTTTGCTCTTCCTCCCAGGTGGCGTGCCAGAGCTCGCCGTCTACCCAGGACACCCCAGTGACGAAGCGGTCCGACTCGATGGTACGTAGTACCTCCCCGGTTTCGGGATCGACCTGCTGGATCTTGCGCTCGTTGTAGCGACCAATCCACAGCGAGCCTTCGGCCCAAGCCATCCCCGAGTCTGTGCCAGCCCCAGGAGCTGGCAGGCTCACCACCAGCTTGCCTGTCGCAGCCTCGATCTTGTCGATGCGTGCTTCGGCGAGCTGGTAGATGTGCTTGCCATCGAACGCCGTTCCGGCGTCACACGCGGCGTCCAGGGTGCGCTCGGTTTGCCCACTCCTGGGGTCCAGGCCAACCAGCGTCGAGCCGGTGGCCGCCCACACGAGCTGACCATCGAACATCACACCATTGACGCGGGGAAAATCCGGTGTGCCCCCGAGCTCTCGAACGATCTCCGCGTCCTTGGTTTCTTGCTTCATCGCTGTTGCGGTTCCCGTGTGAGTTTGCATCGTCTGCTCCTGGCTTGAGTCACCCAGGTTCTAGCTGTCGGTGACGTTGAGCGGGAGTAACAAGGTCGTCGTGAATCCGCTGAGTGGGGCAGAAACCCAGCGCTGCGCGCGGCCGCGCCCCACAGCGCGCACCTGATCGCCGGCCTCCAGCTCGGCGAGCGAACGCTGGACGTTGCGCTGGCTCTCGCCCAGCGCCAACCCAAGCGCGGAGGTCGACCACGCCTGGCCATCTGCGAGCAGCGCTTGGAGTGCCCCGGTGCTGCCCGGCAGGGGAGGCAAGAGCAGCGCCACCTCTTCCCCGGCTCGCGGTACCAGTCTGAAGCCGGTTGGAGTGGCTTCGAGGTCGCAGAGGGGGCGCGCGAGCTTTCGCAAGCGGCCAATTTCCACACGCAAACGAGCGCGGTGAGTGTCGTTGCTGCGGCGAGCGCCAAAAGCGTGGCTGATCAGCGCCTCCCGCGTGGCGCCATCGGGGTGCTGCGCCAGTCTCTCGAGGAGCGCAAACAGCACCGGTCGCCTAGCGAGCTTCACGCTCTTGAGGCCACTCTTGAGGGACCGGCTGCAGCTTCATCTACGATCAGTGAACCTCCTGCGAACAGCGCCTCCACGTCGGCGAGGGTCAGCAGCGCGCTTCGCCGGTCCCGTCCCACTAGCCTTGCAGCGGGGCGCGCGGCGAAGCTGGCGCGCTGATTCGACCTCGAGGCGTAAGGCAGGATCCGAGCGGCCTCGCCAGCACAGCAGCGCTTGTGGTCGGACTTGCAGCGGCTACGCCGCGCGCGGCGCTGCTGGGAACATTTCGGCACAGCGCTGCGATCGCCCTTAGCGCAGCGGAGCTCGTCAGCTCGAGGGCTCAGGCAGAGCCCACGCTCGACGCGCCCAAGCAGAAGCGCGCGACGCACCAGCAACCCAGCCGCCCGTGGAGCGCGTTTCGCGCGTCGCCCCGTGCTTCCAGCAGGCGCAGCGAACTCTCGAAACCCTGCGGGAAACGACGCTGCAGCTCGCCCGGGTCGCAGCGAACTTCAGCTTCGGCGAGCTGACACCCTCGCCTGGGCGACCGCGGCGCGTGCACCAAAGCGGCGCCTCGCGAGGCGAAGCGGCGTACGGGCCTTCGCGTGGTCCCCCAACTGGGCCATCGCGATGCCGCGCACCAGCGCCACCGCGGGCGCGTCTTCCCGCAGTGAGATCCGCTTGAGGGGCACTGGTGGATCTCCAGCAGACAGGGCACGATGCCCGCAGCGTTCAGCAGGAGTCCACGCGGGGAGGCTATGCTGAAAACTACAAGTCCCCATGACAAATCTCGCGTTGGGTGGGCGAGATCAACCGCGTACGTGCAAAGCCCGATCGCCTCACGTAGCTCGAGGTCCTCGAGCCAGCTCTCGAGGGCTCGATGGCGAGCTCGATTCCTCGTGCTTTCAACATGCGCAGCACCCCACTTGCCGCGGTGTAGCGTCGGTCGGCGAGCTGTCGAGCGACTAGCGCCGATTCAGATCCGCGCGGAGTTCCATCATCAGGCGGCCAAGCCAGTTCTCGCCGTTGCCGTCACCTGGAGGTTCGCCTCACCCCCAAATGCGCGGCACCTGGAGGTGACGCCTGGAGCGAATCCAGCTGTTCTGGGCTACATCGAGGCTGGCGTGGGGCTTGCTCTGGCGGGGGAAGGTGCGGGGACAACAGGAGGACTCGTCATGCAGAAATGGATCACTGGGGCTGTAGCTGTGGCTTGTGCGTTGGGGGCGACGGTGCTCGCGCCGAGGGAGGCGAAGGCCTCCGATGCGTACTGCAGCAAGTACACGGGGCACATCGTCGACCAAACCGCGATCTCCAAGCACTCGTATCGCGGCAAGCAGAAGCGCGATGTGTCCAAGCTGACGGCGGCCGTGTTACACCAGATGGGGTTCCAGCGCGGAAACGACCCGAAGAAGTACAAGGACGTGAAGGCCCACTACGTGGTGCTGCCGAACGGCACCATCGCTGAGAACCACCCGGTGGAGTACTACCTGCCGGCTTCGGATGGGCTGAGCAAGCTCGGTGTAGCGATCGAGTTTGCTGGCAACTTCAAGAGCGTCAACGGCAAGTGGTACAAGGGAGACAAGTTCGGTCGGGATACGCCGAGCACCCAACAGATCGCTGCTGGTCGTTGCTTGCTAATCTATCTGCAGGGAAAATTGCCAGGTATGGAGCACGTGCTGGCGCACCGACAGTCCGGAGCGCAGCGGCAGAACGATCCGGGGCCTGAGATCTGGTGTGGCGTCGCCGAGTGGGCGATCAAGTACCTGAAGCTCAAGGACGGCGGCCCCAACTTCAAGGTGGGCAACGGACGCCCCATCGACCCAAAGTGGCGCACCTGGTGCACCAACTGAGCTTTAACCGCTAGAAGCGGAGGGCGCCGGCGCTGCTGGCTTGGCTGCCGGCAGTGTCGTGCTGATCGTCGCTTCGCTGAACGTTGGCGGTTGAAACCCGCGGAAGGAGGTCCCGTTGCGGATCACGCAGCGCTTGAACGCTGGGAAGCCGTCGGCCCCGCTGATGATCACGTTTCGCACGACACCCATGTCGCTCACACGTATCAACGCGGAAACGCTGACCGCTTGAGGTGCGTTCTCGCCTTCGTTGCCGCGCCAGCAAGATGCCATCAACGCACGGAAGCCTGCGGCGGCGGTCGGCGTTGGAGCACCCGCCGGCGCATTCGAGGTCGCCGCGGGTTCCGCGCTGGCGCTGGCAGTTGCAGTGGTGGTTGCGCTTGGCTTGGTGCTCTTGGGCAGCGCCGCTCGAGATGGGCTCTTGGGGACTTCCACGGACGAGTCGCCTGGAGCAGCGGTGGGTTCGACATCGCTTGGCTGAGGTTCCGCGCTTGGCGTGCTCGCGCCGGAGGCTGCCTCGGGTGCCTCCCACGGAGCCCACACCCAGAGCCCGCCGACGCCCAGCGCGCCGAGCAGAAGTAGCGCGCCTGCTCCCAACCCGGCTACGAGCAACCAGGAGCTGCCTGATTTCTCGGGCTTGGGGGGGAGAGTGTTTCCTGGAGGATTCGCGAGAGGCGAAAACGTGTTGGGCGAGTCAGTCGCGGGAAGCGTGACATAAGACGGCGCCGCCGTCGGTACGCCGCGATCCGGTGCCGTTGGTCCGAGCGCCGAGGGTGGCGCGTGCTGTGGTGCAGGCGCCGCCAGCGTCGACTGATTGGCTGTGGGGCTGTACGCTGCGCCCGGGCCGCTGTTCGCGGTGAGAGTCACGTATGCGGCTCCAGACGGCACCGGAGGAGTCCCGGCGTGGACTGCGTCTCCCGCCGCGAGTAGCGGGAGCACGGCTTGCACCGCCTGCTGCACGCTGGCGAAGCGCTGCCCAGGGTCGCGAGCGATGCAGCGGGCGAACCACTCATCGAATCCGCGCGGCAAAGTAACGCCGAGTTGCCACGCGCGCTCCGAGGCGGGGGGATGGGCGGCGTGGACCACCTCGTCGATCAACGCTTGCACGTCGGTCGACACCCAGAAGGACTGCCCGACCAAGCAGTAGTAGGCGAGTAGGCCGAAGGCCCAGATGTCACATGCTGGGCTCGCGCTGTGAGCCTGGAACTGCTCCGGCGCCATCCAGCCCGGCGAGCCAATTGGCGCCGACTGACCCGGGTGAAGCGGCCCGCTGTAGGGGGCTTGGGCGCCAGCGCCTAGCTGCACGATGCCAAAGTCCAGCAGCTTGACGGTGAAAGGGATCCCTTCACGGCGCGGGTCGGCGATGAAGACGTTGGCGGGTTTGAGATCCCGGTGCACCAGCCCCGCCTGATGCGCAGTGGCGAGCCCGTGCCCCAGCTGGCGCAAGATCTCTCCGACTTCACGCGGTGGTAGCCGCCCGAAGTTCTTGACCCGAGCGCGCAGTGTCTCGCCCTCGAGGTACTCCATCGCGAGCCAAGGCATGCCGCTGTGGGCGTCGATACCAGCCGCTGCGACCTCGACGACGTGGTCCGTCTGCAGGTTCGAAGCAGCGCGCGCTTCCAGGCTGAAGCGTTCGCGGATGCGTGGGTCAGCGACCAGGTGAGGCTGCAATATCTTCAGAGCGCGCTTGCGCCCCGTGCTGCGCTGCAGCGCAAGATAAACGGAGCCCATTCCGCCTTCACCGAGAGGCCGAATGATCTGGAAGTCTTCGCCGAAGACCTGGCCCGCTGCTAGCCCGAGCATCATCCGCTGCTTTCATCAACTCGCGGAGACCGCGCGTTCAAGCGAGCTAGCATTGCCCCACGGCTTGGTCAATTGGCCTCCCGGTTGAGTGTCGACACTGGTAGTTGTTTCCCCATGGTGGACGCGATCGATCGCACCGCGACCGTGGACTGGAGTACCGGACTGCCCGGCGCCGTGCCAGCCGGCGGTGTGCAAGCGAAGTTGGTCGTGCTGAGCGGCGAAGACGAGGGGCGCGAGCTGCCGTTGGTGTCCAAGCTCAGCATCGGCGCCGATCCAGCGTCGGACCTGGCGTTGCGAGATCGTCGCGTGTCGCGCAAGCACGCCGAGATCTTGCTGCGAGACGGGCGCATCGTGCTGCGCGATGTGGGCAGCCGGAATGGCACGCTGGTTGGGCAGCACAAGATCAAGGAGCTCGAGCTACCCCTCGGCGCGGTGATCCGCGTTGGGGACACGCTGCTTGGCGTGCACCCGCGCTGGTACACCCGGGAGCTCGCGCCGAGCGCTGCGCGCAGATTTGGCGAGCTGACTGGTGCTTCCCTGCGGATGAGGGAAATCTATTCGATCCTCGAGCGAGTAGCTCCGAGTGACGTCACGGTACTCGTCGAAGGCGAGAGCGGCACGGGTAAGGAGCTCGCGGCGCGCTCGATTCATGCGGCTTCACAACGTAGCGGCAAACCGTATGTCGTCTTCGACTGCGCCGCGGTTCCGCGAGAGCTGGCCGAGAGCGAGCTGTTCGGGCACCGGCGCGGGGCCTTCTCTGGCGCTGTGAGTGACCGGGCTGGCGCCTTCATGCAGGCAAATGGAGGCACCATCTTCCTGGACGAACTGGGTGAGCTGCCCCTCGAGCTACAGCCGAAGCTCCTGCGAGTGCTCGAGACGGGAGACGTGCGCGCAGTAGGCGACGACAACATGCGTCACTCCGACGTGCGCGTGGTCGCCGCGACGAACCGCGATCTACGCGCCGAAGTGCGTCGCGGTCGGTTCCGGGAGGATTTATTGTACCGGCTGGAGGTGGTGAAGGTGCGCCTGCCACCGCTGCGTGAGCGCGTGGAGGACATCGCTGAGATCGTCCACGAGCTCGTGGGGCACGAACTGGCCGATAGCGAGATCGCTGGCGAGAATCTTCAGCGGCTGATGGCTCACGGCTGGCCCGGCAATGTTCGCGAGCTGCGCAACGTCCTGGAGCGCGCGATGGTGCTCGCCGCTCAGCCTCCCAGCTTTGCCAAGCTGGTGTTCAACTTGGGCCCGCTCTCTGCCCAACCATCGACGCTCGGTAACGCGTTCCCCGGCGTTGCGTCCCCGTTGCCGTTCAAGGAGGCCAAGGAGCAGCTGCTCGACAGCTTCGAGCGCGCGTACCTCGACGCGCTGCTCGAGCGCCACAAGGGCAACCTGACTCACGCGGCTCAGGCTGCCGGGATCAGCCGCAAGCACCTCGGCGAGCTGTGTAAGAAATACGACGTCCGCTGAGCCGTCACCCAGAGGTGGCGGGCGCCGTCTGTGCGCCTCCACCTTGAGGTGCAAGAGGGGCAAACTCTCGGCGTTTTTGCGTGGAACGGCGCTTGCGAAGGGAGTGCCTCATGCGCCCCGTGAACGCCCTTCGCCTGCTGTGTGCCGTGACCATCGCCCTCAGCCTCGCGGCGCCCTTCGCGGGCGCGAAGAGCCAGACCCAGCTGGACCACGCCGCGGCTCAGGCGGTCGGGTGTGACGCCGTTGCTCTGGGGAAATGAGCTGCCGTCCTAGTCCCAGAGCTTCAGGCCTTGAGCGTGGGGCGCGAGTTCGAGCAGCTTGGCTTGGGCGCCGAGCGCAGCCGCGGACTCACCATCACGCGCCAGCTGAACCGCAAGCGCGTAGTAGGCGAACGCTTGGAGTAATGGTTGGCGCTGGTTCCGCGCGCTCGCTTCGAGCTGAGCGAGGCCTTCGACTGACAAGCTGTCGTCACACGCCTCGCACACCGCCACGAACGTTGCATGGGCGACGGCTCCTTCCTTCGCCCCAGGGGAATAACCTTTTATTTCCGCGAGGGAACTGGCGCGGCGTGCGAAGCGCAGAGCAGCCGTGGCGTCGTGCTCGCCAAGGAGCGTCGTCAGGCAGCGCGCGCTCAACCCGAGGGCTTGAATCACTGGTGCGCGGGACGCCCAGTCCACGCTCGCGATCGTCTCCCGTGCGCGTTCCGTATCGCCGAACATTGCGTAGGCGATCGCGGTCGCTTGAGCGCGGATAGCATCGCCATCGCTGAACAGCTTCCAGTTCTCCTGCTCGAGGATCGCTAGCACACCCGCGGGCGAGTCTTGCTGGAGTGCCTGACGGTACGCGGCGATGGTTTTGCGTCGCGTGCTCGTGAAGGACCAGTAGAAGAGCCCCGTGCAGACCACAAAGACGGCGACGCAGAACAGCACTGCGAGCACTCCCGGGTCGATGCTGAAAGGTGGTGCGTCAGGGAACACACCACTCACCTCGAGCAGGTAGAGCGCCGCGAACGTGGGGGGCATCACCAGCACGACGAGTAGCAACGTCTTCTTGACGGAGGCCCAGGACCAGGACTCGTTCAAGATGCGCTCAAACGCAAGCCGCGCTTCGCGCCGGACGTACCGCTTGTTCTCTTCGTCGTGCACTCACCCCCACCAACAACCGCGCGGAAGCGGCGGTCGCGGTTCGATGAGGATATCTCTTTCCCCGGTGGAGTGCGAGCGTCGCTAATCCGCGCGTTCGAGCACGGTGTCTGCGAAGGCCTGAGCGAAGTCTTCCGGCGTGGCCTGAGCACCTTGGTCTTCCGCAGCCTTTTGATAAGCCGCCCAGTTAAGCCGAATGGTCTCCTGGATATCGGGCTTCCAGCCGAGCTCGCCACGCAAGGTCTCCATCCAGTCGTCGTCGCCGCCCCACATCTCCTGGACCAGGGCTCGCAGCGTGCGCTGCTTGGCTTTCGGCAGCTCGCCGATGGCAGCGAGTGCGAAATTCTCGAGGAAAACCAGGATCGGCCGGTTGTCGTAGCGGTCGTCTTCGGACATCCCGGGGGGCATACCACACCCAGCAGGGCCGAGCGCGCCCGAGGCGCTATTTCTGCCCCGCGGAGGGCCTCGGTAAGGGACGGGCGCGGGTGGTGGTGGCGACGAAGAGCGCTGCGTCGAACCGATCGGCGAGCTTGACCTCCTGTCGCATGCTCTCGTCGGATTCGAACACTGCTCCAATCTCGCGCATCGGGTGAGGCGCTTGAAACCAGTCGCCGACGGCGCCAGTGGTCGGGTGCTTGCGCAAATCCACGAACGAAATCGGCCAACCCGCGCGGATGAGGAGCTCGTCGATTGAGCCCATAGGGGGCTCTCCGACCTCGAAGGCAGCGAGCCCGCGCTGGCCTCCGGTGAAGTCGATGGCTTGAAATCCTCCTCGGCCGAAGACGAACCCGATGCTGAAGTAGCGCTTGGCGAGTGATTCCGCGAGGTAATAGCCTGCGCTAGGGACCAAGTCCCTGGACTTCTGGATGTGAGCATTGTGGCCCCAGAAGACGGCTCTCGCGCCGGGTTCCGCTTGGTTGATAACCCACTCTAGGTTCTCCGCCATCGAGCAGTCTCGCACCTTGAAGTCGGGCTTTCCAGGCACGTTGGACGCGAGGTTTTGCTGCAAGAGCACTGCGCACCGCTTCGCGAACAGCCAGCGCCGCTTGCCAGCTTTGCCTTCGTATTCACTCCGATGCGTGTCCAGCGCGCGGCTGATCGTATCGATGCTGCGCTTCCGCGCGTCGTGATCGGCGCTCTCCGCGAAGCTCAGTCCCTGTGAAAAGCGCCTCAAGGACTGCGATTCTGAGTCCGCCAACTCCGGGGCAACCTCCTGAAGGTATGCCAAGAGCTTCTCCCCGGCGGCCTCGGTGAACTGCATGTCCACACCGTAGAAGCTGAGCTTGCGCTCATGCTTGGGGTCAGCGTTCCAGGCGCGCATCCACTCCACGAGGTCCAGCACTCCTTCGGTGTTCCACAGCCAGAACTTGATGGCAGCGAGTCCCGCCCTCGGGTCGCCCTTGCCGTTCAGCACGTAGTCGTTGAGTTGCTCCGACTCTGGCCAGTTCGCTTCCGCGGCGAACACGCTGAAGCCCATGCTACGCACAAGAAACTCGAACATGCGGTGCTTGAGCTGAGAGAACTCTCGGGTGCCATGTGTGGCTTCTCCAAGCGCGACCACCCGTGCGTCACCGATCGCAGCTTTCAAGGGCTGGAGATCGGCCTCTCCGTGCCCAGCCTCGGCTGTGAGTAGAGGCACGGAGCGTTCACGGAACCAGGTGACCACGGCATCTGCGGTGGCTACGGGCGACACGAGCTCGAAGTCATGTTTCAGCTCGCGCTGCCGATCGACGATCAAAGCTTGGGAACGAGCGGCTCCGGCCGTTGCCAGGCAATAGTAGACGCCCTGAGGGAGGTTGACGTCGAACCCGCCCGTTGAATCCGGGAGGATACTGAAGACAGGGCTGATCCTGCCGACATCCAAGTGGCATTGCAGCTCAGCCGGGTTGGTCGCGCCGCGCAGCTTCCCCGAAAAGTGGAATCCGCCCTCGACCGGAAGCGTGAGGTCGAGAGCACGCGGAGTTTGAATCGTTTGTTCCGGGAGGAATTGGGCAGGTCTGCCTCGGGGGATGACCGTCGCTGCGTAGCTACCCAAGGGTAGCTCGAGTCGATACTGCCCCTGCGCATCGGTCTTGGTGTGCCGTGTGCTGACGTTGGTGTGAAACGTCACGCGCGCGTTGGCCACAGGCTTGCCCTGATGGTCTTTCACGTGGCCAGAAATCAGGATTGGCTCCCCGAGGAGCGACGTCGAGACCTCGAAGTCGTCGACCCACATCTGACCCGTGCCGGGCAACAGCGCGCCGATGGCGACGCGGTCGACGTCCCACGGGATATCAGCTACCAGCTCCAGGCGTGTCCAGTCGTGACTGCCTCTGAGCCCGCTGTCTTGCATGTTGTCTATGAAGACGAGTTCGCCACTGCGATCGGCGCGCGCCCACAGGCCTGCCCAGCCGTCCTTCACCTCACGAGTCTTCACCCAGGCGGCTACGTGGAGGCGCCTACCCCGGAAGCGCGAGACGTCGAGCTCGTACCTGGCCATCGCGAACTCGCCCTCGCTATGCCGTAGGGAAATGCTCGAGCGCCCGCTGCGAGCCTCGCCTCCGACTCGCTCGGCGCCGCGCATGAACCAAGCCGGGTCTCCCGTTTCGAGATCGAGCCGCAAGGTTTGAGCCTCGAGGGTTGCCCCTCGGGCTTCAGTGGGCTTGGGGCAGTCCGGGGCGTTCGGCAACCCCATGGGCGCACTGGCGCACGACCAGCAGCCGACGAGGAGGGAAAAACCACTGGGAAATAGCCAAGCCGTGCTGTGCCAGCGCATACCCCGCCATACACCGCCAGGGCGCTATTCTTGGGTGAGGAGCGCCGAACACGAGCCCTGGAACGCTTGAATCACCCCGCACAGCGCGTGCTCCGCTAAGATCCTCAACGCGATGTACGGACTCTCGTTCGACTCTGCGCGAGCGCCACGGGGCAAATTAAGAGGAAAGCGTGCGTACTTCAGGCGCGTCGCTCGGCGCGCTGAGGAGGTCTTGCTCGCCCCGGGTGCCGGGCAGTGGTGGGACCTCTGGCATTACCACGCGGATTGGCCTGGATGGGGAAACCGCGGCTGGCGCTGGCGCGAGCCTCACCTGCGCGCGCTGTGCCGCGTCCTGAGACGGATTACTGCCGCCCAGTCGGCTTTCACTACGCCGTTCCAGAGCTGGATCCTGGTGGATGGGAGCGACGCGGGACAGGACGCAACGTTTTTGCACACGCCAAACCCAAACGCCGATAACTTCCCGTTGGCGTCCCAGGGCATCGAGTGGTGCGGCTCGCGGCTCGAGCACTACTTCAGATCGCAATTGGCGGGTGACGTGCGTGTTGGCGTGAGTCGGCGTGAGGATGACCCTGGCGTGATGCACTGGGTTAGTGTGCAAGGCGTGGGACTGCCGATCGGTTGATGCAGCCGATCGCTTGGCGCCGTGGCTTCTAGCGCACCCTCACCCCCAAACTTGGGGGCTCTGCTGGCACTTGCGCTTGCTTGAGTCTCGGGCCCGCTGCTAATCGAGAACGATGGGTGGCATGTGGCGAGGTGTTGGGCTGGCGATGCTCTGCTTGCTGAGCGTCGGGTGTGGGAGTGAAGACGACACAGGCTCGCAACAGCCGGCGTTCCCAGAGCCGACGGATCCGTTGGCGCACGGCGCGTTCCAGGTCGGCGTCACGACCTGGACCCTCGAGGACGCAGCTCGCCTCGACGATCAGGGCAAGCCGCGATCGCTCAAGGTCGAAGTCTGGTATCCGGCAACGGACGCTGCGGCTGACTTGCCACGCGCAGAGTACGACTTGCTGGAAGAGGCCCCACCAGACATCGCGGCGACGCTGCAAGGCGTGAGCACCACGGCGATCGAGCAAGACGCCGCGCGCGACGCCGAGCTGTTGACCACCTTCGCGCCCTATCCCGTCGTGGTGTTTTCACACGGTAATGGTGGGCTGCGCTTTCAGAATTTCTCCCTGTGCTCCCACCTGGCGAGTCATGGCTTCGTCGTGGTCGCGCCGGATCACACCGGGGATACGACGTGGGAAGCCATCAACGGCGGACTGGGAGTCGCGGAGGTGCTCGAGGCCTTCCCCGAGCGCGCCGCGGACTTGCCCTTCGTAGCGGAGCAGCTGGTGGCCACGGACGGCCCTCTGAAGGGCGCTGCTCAAGCTGACAACTGGGCCATGCTGGGGCACTCCTTCGGTGCCTCCATGAGCTTGGCGCTGACTGAAGAACACAACGGCATCGAACCTGACCCTCGTTTCCGCGCGGCTGTGCCGATGACGCCCGCGAGCTCCATCCTGCCGCTGTTTGGCTATGGCGTCGAAAAGAGCCGTGTGCCGACCTTGATCTTCGGTGCGAAGCGCGACGGCACCCTGGACTTCGAGAATGAGCAAGTCGCGGCCTACGAAGGGATCCCCACGGAGAAAGCCTTCGCCGCCGTGAAGGAAGCGGGACACTTCTCGTACACGGACTTGTGCCGCCCCGAGCTCCAGGATCTGGCGCAGGCGCTGGGGGAAGACGTGGGCAACATCCTCGGCGACGGGTGTGGCGGCGACTTCATCGACCCGGCGTCGATGCTGTCCATCCAGCGCTACCTGGTGACGAGCTTCCTGGACGCCGAGCTGCGCGAAAGCGAGCAGAGCCGCGCGGTCCTGGCGCCTGACGCGCTGCCGAAAGAAGTGGCCGAGCCCATCGAGTATCAGACGTCGGGTTTCGAGTAGGCTGCACGCTTCGAATAAGCAGCAGCGTTTCGAGTTGGCAGCAACGCGCCGATAGTGCGGCACCACTGATCCTTGCTAGGTTCGCGGCCGCATGGATGCTGTCGCCGAGGTGAAAGCCTACTTGCCAGGCTGGACGGGATGGTTGGCGCCAGCGATCTACTTGCAGATTGGTGGAGTGTTTGCAGCGTTTGGCTTGGTGTGGCTCTACCGGTTCACCGCGGCGCCCCTGACTCGCGTCGTCGAGTTGGCAAAGTCCCACGGCTACGAGCTGCCCTGGACGGAGCGGGCGCGGCTGGGGTACGCGGCACGCTACGAGTTTACGGTGCTTGCGGTCTTGTTCCTGATGGGCGTCGGCGCCATCGGCCTGGGGTGGAACGGTGCGTTTTCCTTCTTCTCCGGTGCTCCGCTGGGCTTGATCCTCGCGCTGCTGCTTGCATTCGTCGCGCTCCACCTGAGCCGCACGCGGCTGCGGCCGTTGTCTGGGTGCGCCCCGCTGACGTTTGCCCAGCAGTTGCGCGGCATCGCGATTCATGGCTGGGTAATGAATCTTTGGGGCTGGTGGATCCTCGCGGCACTGCTGGCGCCGCGAGAACTCTTGAGCTCGGCGACAGTGGTGTGGCTGGGGGCGATGACCGCGTTCGTTGTCGGGGCACAATTCGGCCTGCCGCTTCACGTAGGCCGCGTGTTCCGGCTCGTGGCGAAGGCGCCGCCCGGCATGGCAGAGCAGCTAACCGCGTTTGCGCGGCAGCGCGGGATCCCGCTGAAGCGTGTGCTCAGGGTGCGGAGTCAAGCCCCCAACACTGACGTGCGGCCCAGCCTCGGGGCGCTGCTGATCACCGACGGTCTGCTTGAGGAGTTCACGGAAGAAGAGGTCATCGCGCTTGCGGTGCGTGAGATGGGGGCGATGCAAGCAACGCGGCGCCAGTGGTTAGGCAGTCTCGCCTTCCGACTCGTGCTGCTTCCGATCGCGCTGGGCATCCCGGTGATCCAGCTATGGGGGATGCCCGGAGGGCTGGCGCTGGTCGTGCTGCTGTACATCGCTTTGCGGATCTACTCTAGGGTGCTGTTGAAGGAGTTGGCGCTTGGTGACTCGTTCGCTGCTAACCATGGTCATGGCCCCGCCTGTGCGCGGGCCTTGGAGAAGCTGGCGCGTGTCAGCGGGATCCCCTTGGTCATCCAATCGAAGGATCCGACGGCCAACGTCTATGAGCGTATGCTGGCCTTGGGGTATCAACCTGATTACCCACGTCCCGAGCTCTTCCGCGTGCGAAGCGGTCTGGTCCTGGCAGGCATGCTCAGCGTCCTCGTGGTGACCCTCGTCGGCACCATCCTGCTGCCTCGGCTTCCGTCCTGGTTGCTCCCCGGGCTGAGGCAACGGGTGGGATGGCAGATGTCTGTTGCGCCGGGGGACGGCAGCGTCGACTTGATGTTCGCGGGGCGTCGCTTCTACCGCCAGAACGAACCCGAGCGAGGCGAGATGTTCTATCGAGCCGCCCTGGAGCTGAGCGAGGAGCCGGGCTTCGTCTATGCGCACCGTGCGGAAACATGGGCTGATGCCGGGCGCTGCTCCGACGCGGAGGTCTCGCTGGACGCTGCGTTCCCCGAGGCACCGACGGATCACGCGCTGCTCGACGCGTTGGATGATGCTGACGAAGCAGTCTCCCACTGCTGGCGGCGTCTGGAAATCTTGGATCGCTCCTTCGAACGCTGAGCGCTGAGTTGAACGGACGCGGCTAGCTCCGGCTCGACGGAACCATCGCCTCCGCTAGACTTCGCAGATGCGAGAGGCAACGACGCAAGAGTTCGCTCACCACCTTGGGGAGTTCATCAAGAGCTTCGCTCCCTCGTCGAAGGTCGAGCGTTACCTCTTCTACCTGGAGCGGCCAAAGCGGCACGCGGACCTGCGTGACCTGTTGTGGCACGCTAGTTTGCTGGGCAGGAACTTCCGTGAATGGAAGTCAGGTAGCCTGATAGACCAGCTGCGTGAGCTTGGAGCCGGCGAAGAGTGCTTGGTCGTAAGCCCAGCGCCCGAAGGAAGGATTCACTTCGCGTGGTACGAACTGGGTGAAGGACTTGGCCTCTTCGAACTCGAGCCCGGGATTGCCTCGATCGTTCCTGGGCGGCTCGCATACGTGAGTGGAGAGGGTCCCGGCGAGCGCTACATTTGCGCTCCGGAGTGATTTCGGCTCGGACGCGCCAGGCGTGACGGACTGAAGAGCTACGCCCCGGATCCGCATGGATTCAACTCACACAAGGTCAAGGCGACCTTGCTCCGCTGGCGCGTGACGAGCCAGGAAGACTGAGTGCTTACGCCTCTGCAACCGGTGGGCGCTCATCGGCGGGAAGCGCGCGGTAGCGCAACCACGCGGCTCGAGCCTCTGCGGGAGTGCCAGTCCGAGAGTCTCGACTTCAATCGATTCACGAAAGCCTGGCATCGAGCGTAGTGAGCGCGACAATCGGGGCCGAAGGGCTGTGTTCTTCATCCTGAGCTTTCTTCCGGCCGCGGTTGGGACGCGGCGGAACCTGTTAGGAGCGGCAGTCGCCGCTGATCGTCTCCACAAAACGCCAAGCCAAGGCCGTTTAGCGCTGCCACCAGGCCCGCGTGGCTGAACTCCTCGAGCTGACGCCGAGTTTCCGTATAGGAACACCAGGCGACGCTGCCGTCCCAGCGCATGGAGCAAAAGCGCGGGCTCTTCCCGCAGGCGCTGAGGCAAGTCATCGACTGAAAGGGAGCTCCTGCGACCCGCGCCACCTGCTTCGGAGTCGGTGTGTCCTGGCCCCGCATGGGTAGGTACACGATGCGCCGATTGTCGATGCCAGCGGCGCGCACCAAAGCCGCACCTTCCTCGGCCACGACTAGCTGAGAGCGCCGCACCAGGAAGTTCACGCCGCTCGGGATGCCGCGCGCCGCCAGCTCGTGCACCTGGGCGATCACGCGCTCCACTTCCGCGCGGTTATTCGGGAAGTGGATCGAGACGTGGACCTTGTTCGGGCGCGCGGCGACCAGCTCGTCGAACACCGCCGGATCCAGCAGCGGCAGTCCGTTGGTGGTCAACGAGCGAAACAACGTGCCCTCGAGTTCACGCAGCACGCTCCACAGCGATGGCGACTCCAAGGGCTCGCCACCACCAAAGGACACCGCCCTCAGCCCATGTGCCGCGGCGTCTCGCACCAACCTGATGATGTCCTCAGCCCGCAGCAGCGTTCGCCCGGCGGGCCCACTCTCGCTGTAGCAAAACCAGCAGCCCTTGGCGCACTGTTGGCTGAGTTCGATGGAGAGCCGCTCGATAGTCATCCGTACCGCCACTTCGCGAGCGCCGCCAACAACGCCAGGAGGCCGAATGCGATCAGCAAGCGAACGTTGCGACGCATAGTCGCTGTGCGCTCCTGCGCCTCGGTTTCCTGGTGCGCTTCGATGGATTGGAGCGTCTGCTCGAGAGATGGGCTCGTCTCGCTTTCGGTGTAGTGGACGAAGTCGTCGACTCGACGCTGTTGCTCGGGAGTCAGCGGGACCTTGCTGCCCCAAGTCTGGAGCCCGCTCGGGGTAAAGTGATCGTTGAGATCGATGTGCGCGGTCTCAGCGAAACTGAGCTCCAGCTCTACGCGACGAAGGCGTTCGTCGAGCGCGCCAAGATCCTCGGGGATTTGCAGAGGTGTGCTGGGCGCCTGGGTTCGGTGGTAGCGCGGGGGAAGGCCGTCGGTCGCGTAGTCATGGTTGTAGTGGTAGAGCCCGTCGTCTGCGTCGAGTCCGTACAGCAGCGACGTGGGAAGCTCGATGACCCAGAGTACGCTCTCGGTGCTTTGCAGCGTGCGCGTTTCGGGCTCCGCTAAAGGTACTCGGCTCACCAGGACCCATGGGGGGCGGGACCCGACTGGGATGAAGCTGCCCAAGTGTTCGACACTGGTGAGCGCTGCCTCCTGTGTGTCGCAGTCGACGACTGCGAGCACGTGTCCCGGGTCGAGCGCTGCCTCGCGCTCGACTGGCAACTCTACCCCTTGCTCGAGTAGCCGGGACACGCGAAGCGCAGTCAGGAGGTTGACGTCGAAATTCGCCCCCACGGTACTCGCGTCGCTCGCGGCGTCGAATGGGACAGCGCCAGTTTCAGCTGAGTCGAATAGGGCAACGTTGCCCTCAGCGTCGATCGCGAACCACTCGGTGTCCATCGAGTGCGCCGCAGGAAATTTTTCGGAGGAAGTCAGCGCAGCCATAGGTACACGAGCACGCCGATGAAGAGCAGCGCAAGCAGGACCAGGCGTCCCTTGGCCTTCTCTAGCTCCGGGTCCTTACGCCGGGCGTGGCGCTCCAGGATCTCGGCGTCGCGCCGTTCTTGTTCCGCGAGGTAATCAGGAGAGTAGCGCAGCGGCAGGTCTCCCCAGGTCTGCGCTTCGCCGTCGCTCAAGTGGTCGGCCAGGTGCACTTGCTCGGTCTTCGAGAAGTCTACGGGCAGGCGGAGCCGCGACAGCGCGGATGAGAGCTCCTTCAGTTTCGGTGACAGCTCGAGCGGCTCCGCTGGCGCTCTCCGCAGCGTGTAGAGCCCTGGATCCTCACCATGGTCGCGGCTGAAATGATACAGCCCGTCGTCGCCCTCCGAGGCGCTGAACAGCTCATAGGTGTCGCGTAGATCCAACGTCCAGCGCACCCCCTCCGTAGCTCTCAGCAACTCGACGTCGTCCTTCGAGAGCTCCCCCTCGCTCAACACCAGAAACGGTGCGCGATCATGGATCGGAATGAAGGCGAAGCCATGCAAGGCCTCCTTCACCTCCGCCTCGCTCTCCAAATCGAGCAACACCAACGCGCGGCCGGCGCTTGGCGCTGGGCGCCAGTCCCCCATTGGATCGTCTCCGCCAGCGATCGCGTGCGCGATGCGCAGCACCGTGAGCTCGTCCTCGTTGAAGTTGGGATCCACCGGCGCAAACCCAAACGCCGCGTCGTTGGGCAGCGCTCCGTCTTCTCCGGTGTCGAACACGCCGACGTGACCTTGTTCGTCCACCGCGTACCACTGAGTGTCCATGCTGTGCGCAGCGGGAAAGTCCTGTTGGCTCGCGTCCCCTGCGGATTTCGAAGCGCGCTTCATCGCCGCCGCAGCCTGCCGGATTTTAGGGGGTGAGGGTAGCGTTCGCGCGGCGCTGCGTGATCCATCCAAACTCTGGCCGATCGCAGCGAAACCACGCACCTTACGCCTGGCCGCGGTACGCCCCAGACTACGGCCATGAGCCGAACGGACTTCGATGTGGTGATTGTCGGCGGGGGGCCAGCTGGGCTCTCGGCGGCACTGATCTTGGGCCGCGCGCGACGGCGTGTCTTGCTTTGCGAAGCGGGTACACCGCGCAATGCGCGGGCCCACGCCGTCCAAGGCTTCGTGACTCGAGACGGGACGCCACCGGTCGAGTTTCGTCGGATAGGACGCGAGCAGCTCGCGCCCTACGCGTCGGTCGAAGTTCGAGACGTGCGAGTGGATTCGCTCCGAGGTGAGTCCGACGCCTTCGAGATTCAGGCTCAGAGCGCGGCCATTACCGCGCGGAGAGTTGTTCTGTGCGTCGGAATGCGCGACGAGCTACTCGACCTGCCTGGCTACGCAGAGCTCTGGGGTGATGGGATATTTCAGTGCCCCTACTGCCATGGCTGGGAGGTTCGAGATCGGAGGTTCGGCTACCTCGCGCCAAGCGCGGAGGCTCTCCCCTGGGCGGCGATGCTGCTCGGTTGGTCCGCCGATGTTACGGTGTACACCGGTGGCGCCTTCGACGTCGCGCAGGAAACCGCGCGGACCCTCGAGCAGAAAAATATCCGAGTGGAAACGCGAAAGCTGCGAGGCCTGATCCCTGCTGGGGACGAACGGCGACTCGTCGCGTTGGAGTTTTGCGATGGTACCCGTGCACCATGCGACGCGCTATTCTCACACCCACCGCAAAGCCAAACGCCGCTGGTGCAGCAGCTCGACCTGCCACTGGACGAGGCTGGATTCGTGCGGGTGGATGCTCAGCAACAGACCTTGCGGACCGGCATCTACGCCGCGGGCGACTTGACCACGATGCGCCAGGGCGCGCTGCTCGCGGCGGGGGCGACGGCGGCCTACGCCTTGAACCACGAGTTGGCGCTGCTCTAGCCCACAGTCGCGCGACCCGCGCGCCAGGCGGTTGGCGTCAGCCCTTCGTGATGCTTGCGGAACATGCGGATGAAGCTGGTCGGATCACTGTAGCCCACTCGCTCCGCGATGACTTCGACCAGCTCGTCGGAGTGGAGCAGCCGGCGCCGGGCCTCCGCCATGCGCCCCACCACGATCCACTCATGAGCGCTGCGCCCGGTGCGCTTGCGCAGCAGCGTGGTGACGTGGGCCGGTGAGCGCCGTACTCGCTCCGCCAACTCGAGCAACGTGAAAGGGCCCAGGCAGCGCTGCTCGATCAACCGCAAGCACTCGGCGGTGAGCGACTCTGGCAAAGCTTCGGTGACGGAGGCCGCCTGAGCCACTTCGTCCAGGATCAAAGTCAACAAGCTGCGCTGGGCGGCGGTGGCTCCTGCGTCAGTCCTCGAGGAAACGCGCTCCAGCTCCCGACACAGGAGCTCCAGGTGGCCCTGGCGTTCCGGCGGGAGGCGCACGATGGGCGAGCCGCCGCTGCGTACCCGCTGAAACGGTTCCAGCAGGCTAGCGTTCTCCGTCGTCACGAAACAGCTCACGCAGAAGCCGACTCCGTAGAGCTCCGAGTCGACCGCTTCGAGGGTGCGATGGGGTTGTCCAGCAGGCACGAGCAGTACTTCCCCCGGCTCGAGCTTCCACTCACTCTGCTGCTCGATCCTGGCGCGCCCACCGAGGTTCAGGCCGAGCGCAGCGTGCTCGTGAGTGACCAGCTCCGGGTGGGGTGTCGAGCAGTGCCAGCGCCAGCGTGCGGCGAACACGGAGCCCCTCGTTGCAGCAGAGTCGTCTCGCTTCATGACTAGCGAGTTATAGCGGAGGCCGTGAGGTGACGCCCGCTGCGGTGCCGCCTCCCCCCCAACCATTGAGCCCGCTCCTGGGCACTGATATGGCGACGCAGAGGAGGCCGGGGTGTTCGATTCCGAGAGCAAGCTGGAGCGCGCGCTGAGAGCAGCCGTGGACGCAGCGCCCGAGGAGGTGAGCGGCCTGCTTCGCGACGTCTCCGAGCAGAGGGTGGCGAGCGCGAGCGAGGCCGCGCTCGTGGTGGCGCTGTTGCGCCGCCTGCCCTTTCCCCCGAGCGAGGACTACTGGGTGAGCTCGACGCTGCACACGGCTGCGGCTTTCCTGCAGACCGTTGCCGGGGAAGATGCCTTCCGTGTGTTCGCGACTGATGCCGTGCCCGAGCTGTTCCGCATCCTCGCGGCAGAGTGGCACGCAGCGCTCGCGGAGCCAGCAGGGCATTCCAAGCTGCGCAGCAACCTGATGTTCCTGATGAAGTTGCTCACCCTGTACTCAGCTGAGGATGGGGAGCGGCCGCTGGTAGATGCCGCTCTCAGCCCCGGATTCGAGGACGAGTATCTGTGGTCGGTGATCTTCCCGATCGTCGGGAAGCCAGGCCACCCGTACCAACCTGCGGTCGTCGAGGGGTTGCGGGACCCATTACCTCGAGGATTCGCTCGGGTGGCGTACCTGGACTTGGCCAACTCGTTGGCCATCGCCGGGGAGCTGGAGCGTCATCCGTTCTCATCCGCGGAGGGGATCGCTCAGCTGGAGGCGTGGCTGAGCGACCCTGACCAGGCCCATGCGAGCTACGCCCGCACCGCCTGCGCCGCGCTTCCGTTCGTGGGTGACGCCGCAACGCGGCTCTTGCCCATCGCGCGGCAACACGGCGAGATGAGCGTACAAGTCGAAGCTGCCTGGGCCGCCGTCAAGGCAGGGGACGAAACCGGCGCCGCCTGGCTAGCAGAGAAGTGCCTCGACCCCCGCTACGCCTTGCAGGCCTCAGCGTACTTACAGGAACTCGAGCTCGAGGAGCAAATCCCCGAGGAATCAAACGAGCCGAATTTCCTTGCGATGGCCGAGATGTGCACGTGGCTGGCTCACCCAGCCGAGTTCGGCAAGGTCCCAGCGGACATCACATTGTTCGACACTCGAGAGCTGTACTGGCCTCCCACCGACGATTCCCGTCGGGTCTGGCTCTTCCGCTACGAGTATCCGCCGTGGGAAGGAGAGGTCGAGCCCCGGACGGGGATCGGGATGGTGGGCTCGACCACGTTCGCCTTGTTCGGTGAGGCGACGGTAGACCTCTCCCCCGAGGCCGTGTACGCCCTGCATTGCGCGTGGGAGCTCGAGGCCGAGGGCGATCCGCGAGCGCCCGCAGAGCGCAGCATCGAAGCCGGGATGCGCATCTTGAGTCAGCACAACCCCGGCTTCGCGCCGAACTAGTGTCCTGCCTGCGTAGCTCGTCTTGCAGCTCCGTCAGTTCGGGCAGTTCAGGCCGACGCAGGTGTTGAACGCAGTGACTTGCTCGAAGGTCGCTTCGAAGGTCGAACCGTCGGGGCAGGTGATCGTTGCGGTCTCACTCGTCTGATCTGCCACGTAGACGAGCGTCTGGCTGCCCTTGGCGGCGGTGATGTTGCCGCCGTCGGTCTGGATACCGATGCACGGCTCAGTGTCGCCCGGTCCGTACATGCCAGGATTGCTTCCCTGGGGATCATACTTCGAGCCATCACTCCAGGTGGTCGCGCCATTGTCGGAGCTGCAGGTGCCGCTCAGGTCGGGGGCCCAGCAACCCATCAGGAAGCTCTCGATGCAGCTGCCGAACATCGGGTTCTGCGTGTCCTCACACGCAGTTGCGCCGCCACCTACGCTGCTGCCGCCGCTGCCCGCGGAGCTGCCACCAGTCCCCCCGGAGCTTCCACCGCTACCTCCTGAGCTTCCACCGCTTCCACCCGCGCCGGTGCCGGCGGTTCCGCCGCCCCCGCCGTCGTCATCCGAAGAACATCCAGTTACAGCGATCAAGAGCGCTGCTCCAATCCAAGCCCAGCGTGAGTTCGTCATGGGCCGAGCTTAGGCAAGAACAGTGCCCAGCGAGTCGCGTTTTCAAGCTCGGGGAAATTCGAGCACTTCCATGACGCCCTGGGGTGAGTCGTCATTTCCGTGTGGTGATTCTGGTTCGGGGGTGAGGGTGTGGTGTTGCGAGACGGATACACCGCTTGAGCACAAAGTGTGAGTTGCCCATCCGGCGAGCTGTGCAAAGAAGAGCCGGCATGTTGGGGAGTGGGCGTAGCCTCGCGCTGATTGGGTTCCTGGTGTTGGGCTGTGATCCGCTGATCGTCGACGCTGCTCGATCGTTTCCGCCGAATGCCGGCCCAAGCTACGTTCCGGCCAAGTCGCCGCAAACCAAGCTAGAGCGCGAACCGGATGTGTGTGCCGACCGTGAAGAGGGCGCGCCGTGCAGAGGTCAGGAAGGCGTCTTCTCGGACTTCTCCATCTGCCACGAGCACGTGTGCATCGAGTCGCGCTGCGGTGATGGCGTGGTGGACCGACGCACGGGGGAGTTCTGTGACGACGGGCAGGTTGGCGGAGGCAGTCAATGCGGGGACAGCTGCCAGGCGGCTTGCGCGAGCGATGCCGATTGCGCCGACGGCAGCGGCTGCAACGGTGCCGAGCGATGCATCGACGGGGTGTGCGCCAACGGGGAGCGAGTCACTTGTGATGATGCGGATCCGAACACAATCGACTCTTGCTGGGATGATGACGGGACGTGCGTCCACGAACCGGTGAACGCACTGTTTCGCTTCTGAATAATTGCCGCATGGTAATTATGGTCGCGTGAGTGGGTTGCAAGAGAATTCGCGGCTTGAGATCGATGGATTTGGCAAGGGCTTTGTTTCAACGCCACTGCGGTTGCCTCAGGGAAATTTGCATGCCTCGGCGTTGTTGGGGCTATTTGGCCGGCTCGCGATAATTCGACCCGACAAGGGCCACGAAGGGGGCGATGGCTTTCACGAGGCTGAAGGCGCTCGGGGCGTTGGCGCTCGCGAGCGGGCTCGCCGTAGGCGGATGTGGGTCTGACGGCGAAGGCGGGGGCACAGGAGGTACTGGTGGCACGGCAGGGACTAGCGGTTCAGGGGGAGCCACGGCGGGAAGCAGCTCTGGAGGAGCTGGAGGATCGGCCGGAAGCGCCGGAGCTAGTGGAGGGGCCGCCGGCTCTGCAACTGGCGGCGCGGGCAGCAGTGGCGCCGCGGGAGCCGCTGGATCTGCGGGCGGAACTGGCGGTGCTGGAACTGGAGGGGCCGCGGGAGGCGCGGGCGGCGCAAGCGCTGGCACGAGCAGCGGAGGCGCGGCCGGGAGTCCAGCTGGGGGCACGGGAGGCAGCGGTGGGCCGCCGGCCTGCCTCGGGAGTGCGACGCCGTGTGCTTCCCTCGGCGTAACTCAATGCACCCTCGCGGACGGCTGCAATGCCAAGAATCCCTCGTGTTCGGGCACGCCGAACGCATGCGGTTCTCACAACTCAGCGAGTAGCTGCGCTCAGGCGGGCTGCAGCTGGAGCGGCTCCTGCAGTGGGACGCCGAAGGCCTGTGACACGTACGTCGCGGCGGCCTTGTGTACCGCGGCAGGCTGCTCCTTCGATTCGAGTCTCTGCGGCGGCACTGCCCTGGCCTGCGATCAGATCACGGCGCAAGTCGCCTGTGACAGCCAGCCCGGCTGCAACTGGCAGTGAGCTACACGACCTTGTGTAGATAGCGCCCGCCTCTGTACGCGAACACGTACACCAACGCGAAGAGCACGTTGGTGAACACCAGCACTTGCCACAGGGAAACTTGCGTCTTGCCGTATACATAGACCGCAAGAATGCTCAGCGGCAGCTGAATCAGGCAGACAACGCTGCTGTCGATGAGCAGCGTGAAGCGTGTGGAGCCTGCACCCTGAATCGCCGAGCCGAGCACCACACCGACGCCGAAGAGCACATAGCTCGGCGCGACCCAACGCAAGTAGGCCATCGCCTGGGACACCACGACCGGTGAGTCGTCAAAGAAGCGCACGACCGCTTCGCCCGCCTGCCAGTAGATCAAGGCCAGGAGCGCCATGGTGAGGGCGTTGTAGAGCGCCGTGATGTAGCCGCTGCGCTTCGCGCGCAGCGTCCGATCAGCGCCCAAATTCGTGCCCATGAAGGTCTGACTGGCGGAGCCCCAGCCGAGGCTCATGAAGAGAGCCATGGTTTCCAGGCGGAAAACAATGCCGAGGGCTGTCGTCGCCGTCGGATCCTCCGCGGTCGTGAAGGCGCGGTTGACCAGTGACTGAGTGGCGAGCATCGCCAGGATACGCACCACGAGCTGTGCGCTGCTAGGCCAGCCGAGATCCAGAATGCGCCCCATCAGGCGGAAATCGGGTCGGCTCTTCCACTCGCGCTTGAACAGCCCGAAGCGCCGAATCAACAGATAGATGAGCGGCAAGAGCGTGACTGCGCGGCAAAGCACCGTCGACCAGATCGCGCCCATCAGCTCCATGCGCGGGATCCCAAGCGCCGCGGCGACGGGCGGGCCCCAGCTGAAGACGTCCGGCGCCTTGCCTGGGCCGTAGACCATCAAGATGCTCAAGAAGAAGTTGAGCACGTTTGCGCCGAGCAAGAACGCGATGGGCATCTTCGAACTCCCCAACGCGCGCGGCAGCGCCGTCAGGTGCAGCAGGAAGAACATGGTGAAGCTTCCGCCGATCCCCACGCGCACGTAGCTCGTTCCGAGTCGCGCGACTTCGCCCTTGGCGCCGACGACATCGACCATCAAGGTCTCCGCGCCGAACACACCAACCAGCAAGAACACCAGCGCGAGCGCGCCCATCACGAGCACCGACTGCCACGCGACGTGGCGGCTACCGCGCTCATCGCCTTCGCCGTGGCGACGGCTCATCAACGCGACCGTCGCGATGCTGAGCCCATAGCTGATGATCGAGCCGAGCGCCGTCAGCAGGTCGCAGATCCCCAGGGCACCGAGCGCGGGACCTGCGACTTCGTCGTCCAAGCGCGAGATCACGTAAGCGTCAACGAGGTTGAACGTCGTCTGCAACCCCATACCAAGGCCCAGCGGCGCGCCGAAGCGCAGCACCTGCCACCACAGGTTGCCGTCGAGGATGCGTTTGCGCGCGCGATCGTCGAGCTCTGGCTCGATGCTCACGTCTTCTGTAGCCGGCGCGCTCATCGGTTCTTGCTGCGTGTTCTAGTCTCGGGCTTCGCGACGCTTCGTCTTCGCTTTGGCCCCCTGCGCTCGTTTGCCATCGGCGCCGGTGCGCTCAAAGCACGTATCCGGCACCCGAAGCTGCTTGCGCAAGGCCTCGGTGGCGACGACGAAACCGGAGGTCACCGGGTCGTTGTAGCCGCTCGTCGCGCTCACCTCTTCGCCCAGCTGCGCGACGTAGAACTCGCTGATGCGCCCCATCAAGAGCTCTCGCAGGTACTTCCCGAGCATCGACGCGAGCATCACCAGTCGATGCTTGGCGTCGACGTCCATCATGAAGTGCAGCTGTCCTACGCCCGGGAAATGGTAGCCGGCGTGGGCGCGCTTCTGCATCAGCACGGCGTGGAGCTGCCCTGAGAGCGGACCGAAGAAGCGCGAGTAATCCCCGATGCCGCCAACCTTGCCGCACACCGCGTGGATGTCTTGCCCTGCGGATTCGCGGAACGCCAGCACCAGCTCCTCCATCGCGTGGAGGTTCCGAACGAAGCGATTGACTCCCGCGGACTTCGCGGTGTTCAAGCGTTGCGTGCAGATCACGCTGCTCTTGGCTCCTACGATGCGGATGCCGTCTTGCTCCAGCTTGTCGAGGTGCTTCCGGATGCGATCGACGAGGTCCTCGGGAGCTGTGAAGGCCTCGTGAGTCGACGCCCAGCAGTGCCCTTCCAGGCCCTTCGGGCAGGGCGCCTGCAACTGATCGAGAGACTCCAGCGCAAGGGCCCTGACCAGATCCTGAGGAGTGGTTGGGGGGGAGGGGGCCAGGCGCTCCACGACGGCGCGGGCCCACGCTTCTCCAAGTGCGATACTGCCGTGCTTGAGCAGTCGCTTGCTGTCGTCCAGGTCACGCGCCAGCTGCCCTCGGGGGCGGCGAGTCAGGCGCGGTAGCCCGGCATAGGTCACCTCGGCCATCACGCCGCTCACGAGCAGCGGGCCCAGGCGAGCGCCCAGACCATTCTCGTCGACTCCGATTTGGAAACGCTCAGGAGGCGGCGGAGTGGTTGAGGCTGGCGGCGCGCTGGATTCAGTTGGATTCGCTTGAGACATGGGGAGCTAGGACGTTTGGCGGCCAGGAAGCAGCGACAGCACAACGGAGCGTTGCGCTGGGCGTGCTTTTCTCCAGGCGCACGGCGTCTTAAGTTCTCCGCTCGCGAATGCCAAGCTTCCCCTTGTTCAGCCGTCGAAGCTGGCTCGCTGGCGTCAGCGCTAGCGCGATTTCCAGTTCGATTTCGGGCTGTACGCCAGAGAAGAGCCAGGGCGGCCGCCAGGAGCCCAACGCCATGACTACCTCGAACCAGAGTTCGACCCTGTCTTCTGCTGCTCGCATGCCCGCGATTTTCGTCGGCCACGGAGCGCCCTTGCTCGCCGTGGACGCCGAGAAGGGTGCTCCCATGGTGGAGTGGGGGAGCGTACTACGGCGCGAGTTTGGCCAGCCCAAGGCGGTGCTCAGCATCTCGGCCCACTGGACCAGCGGGGGAGATGCGCTGGCGCTAGGGCCCCTCGCGGCCCAGCCTTTGATCTATGACTTTTCAGGTTTCCCTGAGGAATTGTATCGGGTGCGGTACCCGGCGCCCGGGGGAGACGTCATCTCGAAGGAAGTGCTGGCGTGCCTCAACAAGCTGCCAGGAGTCAGCGTCAAGGAAACCGAGCGAGGCCTAGACCACGGTACCTGGACTCCACTCGTGCATCTGTGGCCGAAGGCGGATGTGCCAATCCTGCAGCTGTCCCTGCCCATGAGCTGGAGTGGCAAGCGCTGGTTCGAGCTTGGGCAAGCGTTGGCGCCGCTGAGGGACGCCGGAGTGCTCATCATGGGTAGTGGCAACGTCACCCACAACCTGCGTAAGGTGGACTGGCGTCCGAATGCTGAGGTGCCCCAGTGGGCCGCGGAGTTCGACGGCTGGCTCGAGCAGAACCTGACGCAATTCCATGCGGATCAAATCATGGACTACAAGCAGCGTGCCCCGGCGCTGGCCACGAATCATCCAACCGAGGAGCACTGGGCACCGCTCGTGGTCGCCGCGGGAGCTGCTGGTCAGGACCCGAAAGTCAGCTATCCCGTGAGCGGTTGGGAGTTCGGCTCGCTATCGCGACGCTCGGTGCAGTTTGCCTAGCGCTTACCGTTGCCTGGCACTCACTTGGCGAAGCGAACGAGGCGCTTGACGGCGTTGCAAGCTTCAGTGGACCCGCTCCCGTTCGGGCAGAGCTCCTTCATCACGCCGTAGGCGCGCGCCGGATCCGCCTTTTCGAGCAGCTTGCCGAGCTCCAGGCAGGGCGCGGGCGACTCCTTGGAGCAATCCGCTTCGAAGCTCTGCAGCGCCTTCGCTCCGGCCACTTCGCGGACCAGATCGCAGTACTGAAAGTTGCCTCCCTTGCAGCCAGCGCGGCTGAGCGCCAGCGCCTTTGCTGAGTCCCGGGTCTTCAACAGCTTGATCTGCGCCAGGCAAGCTGACGGAGCCTGTGCCTGACAAGCGTGGTCATACAGCTCCAGGGCGCGCTCCACGTTCTTCGGGGTGCCCTCCCCGCGCTCGTACAGCTCGGCGAGGCCGATGCAGCTGCTGGTGTTGGCGTAGCGGCAGCCGCGCCCGAGCCACACCAGAGCTTGCTGTGGCTGCGCCTTCACCAGCTTGCCTTCACGGAACAGCCGCCCGATGCGCGCGCAGCTGACGAGCCTGTCGGGCTTCTCCAGGGGGCAGGCCTTGTCGAAGTAGGTCGCTGCGAGGGCTGGATTCGCCCCGACGAGCTCACCCGTTTGGTATGCCTCACCGAGCTCATAGCAAGCCGAGAGATCTCCCAAGGAGCACGCGCGGTCCAAATACGCCAAGCTGAGTCCGAGGTCTTTGGTCAGGGTCGTTCCGCGTCGCCTGAGATCCGCCAATTGCCAGCACGCTCCGGAGTCATTGGCGAGGCACACCCGTTCGAGCACCGCTTCCCCGGCCCGGATCCCGTCCTTCGTCGGCTTGCTGCCGTCGGGAGGCTCGAAGTAGCTGCTGACGAGTTCCATGCAGCTGTCGCGACCCCCGAGGCGACAGCCGCGCTCCAAGAGCTTGCGCCCCTTGTCGATGTCCAGTGTTTCCTTGTGGTAAAAATACTTGCCGGAGGCCATGCGGCAGGAGGGCGCGTAGTCGAGGTCGCACGCGCGTTGAATCGCCGCTTCGCGTTCGCCATTGGGCCCCTTGAGCCAGTAGAGGCGGTCGCACGCCTGGGGGACGCCTTGGTCGCAGGCCTTGACGAAGAGCGGCCGGTACACAGCGAGCTTGGCGTCGTTGTCCTTGACGATCTGGTCCCAGCTGCGAGGCGCCTCGCCGTCGCGTTTGCCCCGCGCTGCCCACTCGTAGTGCTCTTGTTGCAGCTGAACTGCCAGGTTGTAGCAACTGCCGGCGTTGCCCGCGTCGCACTGGGCGCGGCACTCATCGGCGCTAGCGCCCGGCTTGCACAGGAACGGCGCGGACGTGTCTTGGGTGCATTTGTTGCCAACCCGTCGGAACCCAGCCGGGCACTGATCGTCCAGGGCGACGGGCGCGCCTTCCTTGGGCTGTTGCTTGGCGTCTCTGACCGGGATGCCCTCGGAAATGGGCACCAGGTGGAGGCGAACCGGGACCGAGCAACCGTCGGGAGGCGCTGCGGCTTCGACGCTCGAACGTCGACACGCGTCGAGGTCGCCATCCCTCGCCTTCGCATCACGCTGACTGGCTGAAGCTGCGCTGCCGGAGACGCCGAACACCTCGGCGGCGACCTTGGCCTCGCCCTGGGCTGACGTCTGCATCGCAAACGCGCCAAGGGTAGACCCTTGCACGAAATGGGTCGCGCCGTCGCAGCTCCCTCGCAGCTCCGGTCTCCCCACGGCATCGAACAATGAGCGACGCGTCCCAACCTGAATTAGCGCGAGCTGGATCGAGCTGCCCTGTGCGAGGCGCCCCGACAAACTCGCGGCTCCGAACGGCAAGTTCGCGCCGAGCTCGATCTGATCCTTGAGGGTGACCACGTCTTCCTTGCGGTTCACGCCGGCGAACTCGTAGTCGCCTGAGAGCCTGCAGCTCTCGAGCACTCGCAGCTCTCGGCAGTCGTGGGCCACGATGCCGATGCCTCGCTGCATGGCAGACTCCAAGGCTACGCGAGTCGCCGATGGCAGGTCGACGACCAGCGGGCTCAGCTCCGCCCTTGGGTCGCACGGGATACGGCTCTCGGCTTCGAGCGCGCGCGCTGCGCTGGGCGCATTGGGACGCGTCGCTTCTCCGGCTTGGGTCGGAGTACAGGCGCAGCCAAGCAAGACCAAAAAAACACACTGGATCAGACGCATGGGAATACCGGGGCGTAGGATACGCACATCGGCATACGCCGCTCAATCCGCTGAACCAGCCTCCATTGTCTTGCCTGAATCCTTGAGGAAATCAGCTGTCCGCCAACTGGCGGCTTGGACAGGCGGCCTGTCTCGGACTGATGCGGCGACCGCTGAGCGGGCATGCCGAGCGCCCTGTGCTGAGCGGCAGAGCCCAGTGTGGCTAAGCCCCTCATAAGTCGATCCGTGAGAGAGCCGTGTCTTGACGACCTTTCCCGACGTTTGCGCCGCGAGGTGATAACCCCATCGAGCTGCTTCCACCCACGCGCCCAATCGCTAGTTGGTCCGATGCTTGGAGGCCCAAACGCTTCAGGCTTCGGCTAGTCTCTTCGGTATGAAGCTTGCGAAGGCGACCTCGATGTTGAGAAGCAACTGCCCCGTGAACCTGACCAAAACCATCGCAGCCTGCGCGGTTGCCAGCGCCGTCTTCGCGCTGCCGAGCCTCGCGTCCGCCGAGTCCGTGATCAAGCGTCCGGGGGCTCATCCGAAGTACGACTTCGAGCTCGAGCCTCACCTGGTGTTCCAGTGGGACAACCGCTTCGGTGACGATGATGGCTTTGGCCCCGGTGTCCGCTTCAACATTCCTTTCCTCGACAACGGTCCTATCTCGTCGATCAACAACAACATGGCGATCGGTGTCGGCCTGGATTTAACCTTTGGCGACAACGACTGCCGCTGGTGGTGGGGGCGCTTCAACGCACAGTGGGACAACCGTAACGACTGCAGCGTGACTGAAGTCTGGGTCCCTGTGGTGCTGCAGTGGAACTTTTTCCTTACGGATATTATTAGCGTCTTCGGCGAGCCAGGTCTCGCGTTCGTGCACCGCAGCTATGACTGGGAGTGGTTCTGCAACGGCGCCAACGGCGCGATTTGCAACTATGATGGCAGTGATAACGACCTCGAGTTCGTGTTCTGGGGCGGCGCCCGCTTCCAGTTCAGTGACACCATCGGCCTGACGGTGCGACTCGGTTCACCGTACGTGTCGATCGGCGCAAACTTCCTGTTCTGAGATTCCATGCGAGCTTGGTGCCTACCGCTGCTGCTCACCGCCACTCTCACCGCTGCTCTGGGCAGCGTGAGCAGCTGCGGGGGTCGATCCGCCGAACCCGGCACAGCATCCGGCGGAACAGCGGGTGCTGGAGGCAGTGGGGGCGGAGGCAGCATTTGCACGCTGCCCGCAGAGGGCGGCATGTGCAACGCGTATTTCCCCCGCTGGTGGTTCAACGCGGAAACGCAGCGCTGCGAGCCATTCGTGTGGGGTGGCTGCGGCGGCAACGGGAACAACTTCGAGTCGGCTGAAGCGTGCGTCGCAGGTTGTGCCGCTCAGAGCATCGATGACGTGTGCCAGGCGGTTGGCTGCGCTGAAGGGGACGTGTGCGTCTACTTCAGCGAGCTAGCTGGCTGCGGCACGCCCTGCATCGAAGGCAGCGGCTGCCCAAACGGCACCCACTGCAGCTGTGGCTCGAGTTGTTCTGGGTGCGACGACTGTGCGCTGGTGTGTCGCTCCACGTGAACGCCTCTCCTGCCTGATTGAGAAGTTTCAACCCTCAAGGAAATCGATGCGCTGCTCACCGGTGATCGGACGCCAAAGCGCTGGCCGAGCGGTCGCTTGGCTTCTCTCGTAGCGTGTCGAGGCATAGACTCCTGGGGTCTTTTACCCCTTAAGGAGACTCCCCAATGACCCGAATCGGCTTGGCCCTGTGCCTGTGTTTCCCCCTCGTCGTGGCCTGTGGTGGTGCGACGGATATCGACTACCAAGGTCCCGATGGCGGCGAAGCCGGTGGTGCAGGTGGGAGCGGCGGCACGGCAGCCAACGGCGGCACGGGTGCGGTCGCTGAAGGCGGCTCGGCCGCGGTGGGCGGTTCCGCTGGCGCGATCAACGGCGGGAGTGGAGGGGACGCAGGCGCTGGCAACGCGGGTGCCGGTAACGCGGGTGCCGGTGGGGCTCCGGGCGGAAACGGCGGAGTCGCCGGCACCGGTCAAGGCGGTGGCGGTAACGGCGGTACCGCCGGCACGAGCCAGGGCGGCAGCGGTGGCAGCACCATGATCATGTGCAACACCCCGATGGATTGCCCGCCGGCTCCCGGTGGCCTGCCCGTGCAAATCGACGCATGCTGCACACCCCAAGGGACCTGCGGCGTGAGCTCCAGCTTCATCGGTGGCGGTCAGTGCATCGAGGGCGGCCAGCCCGGCACCCCCAGCAACGAGTGTATGGGCTTCAGCCAGGGTGGGTTCACCCTCGACGGCTGCTGCAAGCCGGACGGCACCTGCGGCGTGCTCGATACCTTCCTCGGCCTCGGCTGCGTCGACCCGTCACAGTTCGGCGCTCCGGGCGGCGGTGGCACCTGCACGCCTTGAGCTACAAGTTGAAGCGGCCGCCCAGCGTGAGGGCGGCCGTGAAGTGCACCACATGCGCGCCCCGCAAGTAAGACTCGCCATTGGCAAACGTGCGTTGCAGGTAGGAGCCTTCGAGGCCCAGGGTGAACGAACCCCGGAGGTGTCTCAGCTTTGCGACACCGCTGACGTGAAGACCAGGCCCACATCGGCTAGCTGGTCGGACCGCCCTCGAACCCTGGGGAAACGCTCAGAGCGCGAGACTCCCACCAAAGACCAGCGAGAGGCTGGTATGAATCACGTGCCCATCCTGCAGATAGGACTCGCCGTTCGAGAAGCGCCGCAATCCGAACGCGCCTTCGAGCGCCAGGGTCAACGTCGTGAGGTCGCGGTCCGCCTGCCAGCTCACCACTGGCGCCAAGTGCAGCTCCGTGCCCACGCCGAATAGCGTCGCGTCCCCGAGCTGTCCCACCCGGGGCTCCCAGTTGATGGTCGGCCCAAAGCCGAAGTAGAGCCCCGCCTTGCTGCGCGGACGCTCGAGCGTCGGGCTGCGATACTCGAGGTCGATCGGATACCAGCTGAGCCGCGCCTCGATCAGCACGCTGTTGATGGTGCGATTGCCTTGCAGCGTCGCGGAGTAACCGGCGCCCATACCGAGCTCGAAGCGCGGGCTGAAATCGATGCCGAACAGCAGCCTGCCGCCGACCAGCCACGGCGTGTCCGTGCTGTCACCGGAGTCGGGGTAAAAGCCATCCTCGCCACCTGCGCGCACGGAGACCAGCGGGCTCGCCAACGTCTCGAGGTGCAGCCGCGTGTGTAGACCGGTCGGCAGCGGCCCGGGCGGCGGAATGAACAGCGGCGCGGCGAGCAGCAGGTGCAGCATCGAGCTACGCGTAGCACGCGCGGCGGACGACGGGGCTGCCGGGGTCGGCCGGCGTGCCCCTCCCCACCCCAGAAAACGACCGGATTACTCGTCTTCGCCTGCGTCGGCGCGGCGGGCCTGAGCTTCCTTCAGGCGCTCACCGATGATGCGACGCAGCGCCGGGAGATCGTAGCGGCTCGGGCGATCGCCCTCTTCCATGTGCGCGACCTCCTGAGCGATCGAATCCGCATGGAAACGCGGGCGCTCTGGGATCTTGAGCGCATCGCCGAGCTTGCCTAGGGCTTCGGTCTCAGCGTCCGCGACGACCCCGTCCAGCCGGGTCATCCAGGAGGCCACCGCGTACACGAACAGGCGATCTTCCTTGTTCAAGTTTCCGCGGTCGATGACCCCGATGTCGACGGGGTTCTTCGTGGCTTCCTCGATCTCCGCGATCTCGTCTAGCTCGAGGCCCTCTTCGATGGCGGTGCGCACGATGGCGTCCGCCTCCTCGCTGTCGAGTTGCCCGTCTGCCCACCCAATGGCGGCCAGGGCGATGAATACGTCGCGTCCCAATCGAGGCTTCTCGTCCATGCTCAACTCCTCACTAACCCTCGGTCGCACACAGCCGCGCGCGACGTTTGCGGAAACCCTACACCGCCCAGGGGACCCTTGGGTATCCCATCTTGCTGCGGCTTCAGCATTTGTGAAAGCCCAACAATCGCGTGGAAACCTGCCGCGATCTTTGCCCGCTGGCTGATTAGCGCCGGAGACGCTCGCTCAAGTCTGCGTCTTCCAAGAGCTCTGCCAGGCGCGCGGCGCGCTCGAGCAGCTTCTCCGCGTGGGCGGCGGTCGCGGCGGACTCGGCCTCGATGCGCGCTTGCAGCTTGAGGGACATCACACGAAAGCGCACCAGTCCTCCGTCACCTGCGTGTTGCTCTGCGAGCCGCGCGAGGCTGAGCGCCTTGGTCTGCCAGCCAAGCCGCCAGGCGCAGTACGCGAGTCCATTGCATTTCCGGAAGGCAACGAATGGCACGAATGGCTCATCGGGAATCGACTCGAACAGACGTCGCGCCTCGGCGATCGCTTCTGCAGGTTGGGGATGGGGGGAGGTGAGGTGATAGGCCCGCTGGGAGATCCAGCGCGCGTGATAGCAGAGCCGGTCATCTTCATCGAGCCACGCGTCTCCCAGCAGCGCGCCCGCTTCGTCCAGTGTGGAAGCGGCGCCGCGGCGATCCCCCATGTCTGTCTGCAGCTTCGCTCGCACCAACATCAGCTCGAGCAAGCAAGCTTCACCCGCGACTGCAGCGGCGCCTTCAGCCATCTCCAGGCGCGCAAGCGCTGAGGTGAGATCGCCCATGCGCAGCATCACCGACGCAAACCCGATGTGGATCCAGGCGCTGATGCGTGTCTCCGACACCGGTGGCTTGTCCCAGGCGCTGAGCTGCTGCCAGCGCACACCCGTGGGGAGATCGGCGAAGCGACTGTGATACTGACCCATCCAGCGCGCCCAGTGTTCGAGGGACGCCGGGATCCCGAAGTAGCGAGTGAGCCAGCGCCCGTATTGCCCGCCGGGGCGATGCTCCCGCTTGGCCAGGCGCCGGAGACCCTTCTCGACCGCGGTTATATCCGTGGGGATACTTTCTTCGTCGCGACCGCGACGTACCAGTTCATTGCTCAAGTTGGACCAGCCGCCGAGCTCCTGGACCCAAGCCAGGACGACGCTCTCCCAGCTGAGGCCAATGGGGGGGCGTGGGTCGGCGTGTCCGGAATCGTGTCCTGGCATGGAGGCGAGCGGTGGAGTGTAATCCAGCCATGACCTACGTGTGTGTGGATGTAGAAGCCGATGGCCCGATCCCTGGCGACTACTCGATGATTTGCTTTGGAGCAGTGGTGGTTCGCCCTGGCCTGGAGGAGACTTTCTATGGGCAAATGTGCCCGATCTCCGCTCGCTGGCTGCCCGATGCCCTGAAGGTCTCGGGGTTCACCCGCGAGGAGACGCTGGCGTTTCCACAGCCCGAGGCGGTGATGGGCGAGTTTGCCGACTGGCTGAGCAGGGTGGCGCATGGGAGCAGCGTGTCCAGTGGGCGTGTCTTCTTCATGTCGGACAACAACGGCTTCGATTGGTCGTTCATCAACTGGTACTTCCATCACTTTCTCGGCGCGAATCCGTTTGGCTTCAGCTCACAGAACCTGGGCTCCCTGTACAAGGGCCTGGTGCGCGACACGTTCAAGAACTTCAAGCACCTGCGCAAGACACGGCACTCGCACCACCCCGTGGATGATGCGCGCGGAAACGCGGAGGCGCTGCTGGAGTTGGCGCGCATGGGGTTGAAGATCCGCCTGGATTAGCGCGGTGGTTCGACGCTGCGGTGTTGGTCGCTCTACGGCGCACCCCCCCGTACACGAAACAACGCCACACCGTTTGATAGCCTGGACGTCGAACTCCAACCAACGAATGCGCTGGGCAGGTGTTGGAGAGAACGCTTCGAGGACCCGCGGCCTAGGAGGTATGGATGGAGAACGCGGTCGACACGGCTTATGAACCCCGGGGGGGGCTTGTGAGGGTCAGTCGTGATGGCAGCTGGTTCGTCACCGCTGAGGGAGAAACGGTGTCGTTGGAACACCGACGTAATCTGCGTCTGTTGCTGGGCGCACTCATCCAGCTGCGTACGCAGCGTCCTGGCCAGGCGATGAGCGTCGATGACGTGTTTGCGCAAGGCTGGCCAGGGGAGCGTGTCGCGGTGGGCGCACAAAATCGCGTCTATGTGGCGCTGAGTACCTTGCGGAAACTCGGCTTGAGGGGCGTTATCGAGCGCCGCCGCGAGGGTTACTTGATCCCTCCCAGTGCTTCCCTGGTGATTGAAGGCAGCTAGGCCTCCCTTCTTTTGCCTGGTCGGGGACTGGTCGCCTCGGCGGGACGTTCAGCGCAGGTTGTGCTTCCTCAGCAACGTGAGCAAGTAGGGGCGGTCCATCTTCGCGCGGCGCGCGGCTTCGGACGCGTTGCCGGAGCAGTCGCTGATCAATCGGCTCAGGTAGTCGGCTTCGAAGGCATGCAACGCTGCCACCCGGGCGTCACGGTAGGCGCGGAGGGGCGCAGTGCTATCCGGGGCGCTCGCGAAGGGAGTAGATAACGGTGCGGCGGCGTCCAGCGTCAGCTCGCCCATCGCGAGGGCCGCTTCGACGACGTTCCTGAGCTCTCTGACGTTGCCCGCCCAGAAGTGTTGCTGAAGTTGCTGCATCTCCTGTGCGGAGAATGGCGCGCGAGCGCCTGGGCCGAGCTCCAGCTCGGTGAAGTGAGTGACGAGCTCGGGAATGTCCTCGGGGCGCTCGCGCAGCGGGGGCAGGACGAGTCGCGCCACTGCCAGGCGATAGTATAAATCCCCGCGGAAAGTACCGCTGTTCACCTCGGCTCGCAGATCTCGATGCGTGGCGCAAATCACCCGCACGTCGGTCTCGAGCTCCCGATCGCCGCCAACGCGGCGGAAGCGGCCTCGCTCCAGCACGCCCAACAGCGCCGGTTGAACAGCCAGCGGCAACTCCCCGATCTCGTCAAGAAAGATGGTTCCGCCAGCGGCTCGCTCGAACGCGCCGATGTGGCGCCTGTCTGCGCTCGTGAACGCACCGCGCTCGTGACCGAACAGCTCCGACGCGACCAGGGTCGAGGGCAGGGAGCCGCAGTCAACGACCTCGAACGGCTGCGCGCCACGGGCGCTGTACTGGTGGACCGCCGCTGCGATCAGCTCCTTGCCCGTCCCAGTCTCGCCCTGGATGAGCAGCGGAATGTTGGAAGGAGCGGCGCGCAGGGCTCGGTCCACCACGGAACTCATCGCCGCGCTGTGACCGACCACACCCTCGATCGGGTGGCGTGGGATTTGGCTGGGCGCCGCCACGCTGCCCTCTTGAAGTATCAGCACACTGCTCCCGAGGCGGACTTGTGTACCCTGCGGAACCAGAGCCTCGAGGATGCGCGCGCCGCCGACGTAGGTGCCGTTGGAGCTGCCAAGGTCCTTGAGCCGGATCCCCGCCTGGTCGCGATCGATGCTGATTTCCAGGTGATAACGGCTGACCGTGGGGTCAGTCATCACGAAGTCGTTGTCGGGAGAAGTTCCGACGGTCACCGCCTGGGCATCCTGAACTTCGTGCCAGCGGCCAGAGCCCGAACCGCTGGACAGCACCAACCTCACGCTGCGAATTCCGGCGCTCGGTGACGAACGCCTCAGTGTGGGCTCTTCATCCATCGTTCAGAGGAAACTGGGTGAGTGGCCGGTCGGTGAGGGACGCGGCAAGCGGTGGAGTCTAGTGGCAGTCCTTGCATCTCGCTACCGCTCAACCAAACAACTGTTAAGCTCTGCGCATCCAAGTGAATCCCCTCACTTCCGGTCGACTGATCTCCGGTCGCTACCGCCTTGAAGAGCTCCTGGGCGAGGGCGGCATGGGCGTGGTGTGGCGAGCCTACGATTTGGAACTCGGTCGACTCGTCGCGCTGAAGTTCATGCGCGGCGCCGCTCTGTTCGACTCCGGCAGTGTGACTCGTTTTCGGCAAGAGGCGCAGGCCCTGGCTCGAGTACAGGTGCCTCATGTGGTGCAGGTGTTCGAGTATGGAGCCGATCTCCAGGCGCCCTACATCGTGATGGAACTGCTGAAGGGTGAGGACTTGGGTCAGCGGCTCAAGCGACTCGGGCGACTGTCACCCGTCGCCGCGGTTGAAGTGGTTTCTCAAGTGGCAAACGCACTTCAGGTGGCTCACGCGGCCGGGGTGGTGCATCGCGATCTCAAGCCAGGGAACATCTTTCTCGCCCAGGTGGGGGGAGCGGAGGTCGTCAAGTTGCTCGACTTCGGAGTCGCGAAGCTGGTCGACGATACGCTCGCCACAGACGCAACTCAGACCAGCGAGCTGATGGGAGTGCCTCACTACATGAGTCCTGAGCACACCCACAGCGCCAAGCACGTCGATGGGCGTACGGATCTGTGGGCGTTGGCGGTGATCCTGTACCGCGCACTCACCGGAGAAAGGCCGTTCGATGGAGAGAGCGTCGCAGACCTGATCTTCAACATTCGCTTCGCAGAGCTGGTTCCGCCCTCTCGCGTGGATAGCTCACTTCCTCGAGGATTCGACGGATTCTTCGCGAAGGCCCTGGCGCGGGCTCCGGACGAGCGGTTCCAGAGCGGTGAGGAGTTCGCGGTTGCGGCCGCGCGAGCGCTCATGAATGCGGGACCTCGACCGCTTGCCGGCTCCACGCGTCCGCGACGTAGTCGGGTTTGGGCGGGGGTAGGACTCGGCTTGCTTCTGCTACCAGCGCTGGCAATCGGGAGTGTAGCGGTGCTTGAGCCGTCTCCGTCAGCTGCGGGGCCATCCCTCACTTCCGGCGCAGCGATTGCATCGGAGCCGCCGCCACCCGAAGCTCTGGCCCCCCCGCCAGAATCGCCTCCGGCAGCCGTCCCTAGCGCTAGCGCACTGCCCAAACCGATGCCTGTCGGTACGCTGGTGAAGGCGCCCCGCAAGTTGGCACCTGCCGCTCAGGCCACGACTCACCCCGCGTCCCCTGGGCCCGTGCGCTTGAAGGTCGACTACTGATGCGGCGCATCGCGGTCGGAGTCACATGCATCGCGCTGCTCTCGACTTCAGCGCTGCCTGAGCCTGCATTGGCGGCGGCGCCGGGGGCCGACGCTGAGCCAAATCTGGCGAAGGCGCGCCGTCTCGCGGCCGAGGGGATCGAGCGCTTCCACCAGCAGCGTTACCGTGAGGCAAAGAAGTTGCTCGTCGCGGCCGAGCAGCTTCATCCGGCGGCGGTTCACAAAGTCTATCTGGCGAGATGCGCGGCCATCGAACGCGCGCTGCTCGAAGCCGCTCGGCTCTACGCGCTGGCTGAGCGCGAAGGGGACGGCTCGGAGGTTGGTGAGGTTGCGGCTCGGGAACGTCGAGAGGTGCTCGCGCGGATCCCTCATCTCATCGTCAGCGTCCCCGAGCGCACGGCAGCCACGTCGGTTCGGCTGGACGGTGAAGTCGCGGACTGGTCGGTGGCTGGGGGTCTAGCGGTGGATCCTGGCGTTCACGTACTTGAACGTCAGGATGGCTCGCATCGGCGCACGCGCACGCTGCGTGTTGCGGAGGGTGGCGACGTTCACGTCGAGCTTCCACCGCCCGCGAAGGCTCGTGCGCTTGAACACCCGAGCCCTGAGTCCACCCCCAACACCGCAGCGTGGGTGGCTTTCGGTCTCGGCGGCTTGAGCTCGCTGGTCGGCGCGATCACAGGCACGCTGGTGTTGCTGCGCTCGAGCGATCTCAAACGCGAGTGCGCCGAGGGCTGTCCCGCATCGCGGCAGCAAGAGCTCGAGGACACGCGGCGGCTTGGTGATCTCTCGACGGTTGCCTTCGTCGTGGGTGGTGTCGGACTCGGGACGGGATTCGTGCTTTGGGCGGCGCCGAGTGGCTCGGAGCGGGCTTCCGTGGTGCGTCTGGCGGGTAGGTTCTGATGCCGCGCTGGCTGCTGCTTGGTGGGCTTTTCCTGGGTGTTGCTTGCAACAGCATCGCGGGCATCGACGACCTCGAGCCCGCCGCGTCTGATGCCGGGGACACAGCGGACGCCGCGGCGGGGAGTGGGGGTGGAGGTCTGGGTGGGGCCGCAGGTGACGCCGATGTCGATCCGCTCGTCTGCAACGTCGATCAGACCATCACAGTGGACGAGGGACAGACGGCGACCCTGGGGGCGGCGTGCGTGGGCGGTACCAACGTTCACTACACGTGGCCGGCGCTCGGGGGGTGGTTGCAAGGTGATGGCAGCGCTGGCAAGGCGAGCTACGGGAGCGGTGACGAATACGGCGTGCGGACCGGGCAGCTCTTGATCACGTCCGATTCGCAGCAGTTGCCGTTTAGTGTATCCGTTTCCGTGAGGCAATTGCTGGACGACCCGGGCGTTGCGTCGAGGTCGCCGGTCCGCTGGTGGGGGACCACCGCGCAAACCAACTGGAACTCGCAGCCGACCCCAGGAGACAACACCAGCGCGGTGCTCGCAGAGGACGGGTCCTACAGCACGAACCAGGCATCCTTCGCGGTCGGCGATTTCGTCGCCGCACAATTCGATACGGAAGCGGACGCCCTCGTTCCATCCGACGCGGGGGACATTCGTGTGAGCGTTCAGCTTCGCGTTTTCATCTGCAGCGCAGCCGCGCCCAGGCTCTTTGCCCGCCTGCTCAACACCGCCGTGCAAGACTCGGCGTCGTCCCTTGAGCTGAATGACGTCAACTGCAGCGGAAACTGGGAGACCCTGGTAGCGACGTGGCCAACCAACCCCTTTGCACCTGGCCCTTGGACTCCCGAAGCCGTCAACGGAGCGCTGGGAGTCGGCTGGGTAGTCAACCCTCGAGGCCCTGGCGTGATGGGCCCGGACACCGTGAGGGTCGACTACGTCTCCGTCAGCATCGACTACGCTCGTTAGACTATTCCAACGTGAGCGAGCGCCGCAGAGTGCCTCGCAGGCTGCCGTCCGCGTTGTAGGTGGAGAGCTCGAAGTTGCGTTTTCCGAGTAGCGTGAACTTGCTGCGTACCGCGAGTCGGGAAGAGCGCGCGGCACCTGAGACGCTGTCCTTCAGCAAGTAGCCATCGGCCCGCACTTCGATGCTGGCGACGCCGCTCGGGCGCGTTCCAAGCCGATCTCGTAGAGGGCAGCTCCCATCTGTTTGATATACACACCTACTCCGGCGGTCACATCCATCAACCCGATGCCACGACCCTTTTGTTGCCCCGAGGAATCGTAGCCTTTGACCTCGAAGAGCCGCTCGTTCTTCTCGAGACTGAAGTGGTAGCTCGTGGGAAAGTTGCTGCCGTCGGCACTGGTCGCCGCGCCGATCGGGTAGCCGTCGACGACATACTCGACGCGAGTGACTTCTGCGGGCGCTAGCGCGCGCAGGGCGTAGCTCCCGTCGGCTTGGCGAGCCCAGTAGACTTCGATCGCGAGCTGTGGAGGTACCGCCACTGACCCACCCGAGGCATAGCTCGTGAGCTCCTGCAGTGACCCGTTGAACACGTTGGTGTCGACGCCTCCTGGGATCCCGGGAGTGCTGCCGCTGTCGGTGTATTGCCAGAACACCCAGTTGCCCCAGGTGTTGGGCATCGATGGGCAGCTCACGCCATAGTTCGCGACCCACAGATCGTAGTCGGCGAACTGGCTTGTTCCGCTCAGGGTGTCCCAGAAGCCCGACGCGGCGTAGATCAGCGGCCGCTTGCCGGTTGCCGCTTCTACCCGATCGAGCCACGCCTGAACCTTGGAGACGATCGTCGAGCTCGAGTAGCCATCAGCGGTCTCGACGTCGATCACGGCCGGCAGATCACCGTCGCCGAGGGCGCCGACCGCGTTGATCATCAGATCCGCTTGGGCGTTCGCGGATTGTCCTGGTCGGAAGTACTGGTAGGCGCCCCGGATCAGACCGACGCGCTTCATCTCCGACCAGTTTCGCGTGAACTGGTCATCGACATACGTGGTGCCGTCGCTCACCCGGGCGATGCCGAAGCCCACACCGGAGCTCTTCACCGCCTGCCAGTTGACTTGACCCTGGTAGAACGAGACATCGACGCCGCGCACGGTCGTGCCTTCGGCGCACACCCTGACGTCGTCACTTGCGGTGTCCACGGACTCCGAGGAGCCCACGGTTTCAACGGAGCACGCCGCGCTGAGCAGCGTTGCGAGGATGGTGAGCGACAGCTTGCTTGAATTGTGCATGATTCTTTGCGGTTCCTAGTCGAGAGGCTGCTCGGAATTATTCCAGGCGGAAAGAACGTCGGAGGGTGCCGCGGACGCTGCCGTCAGCGTTGAAGGTCTGGATCACGAAGGCGCGTTCGCCCAGCGTGAGGAACTTGCTGCGGACCGCTGCGCGCGTGCTGTGGGTCGCTCCACTGACCGCGTCCTTCAGCAAGTATCCGTCGGCACGCACCTCGATCGCTGCCACGCCAGTCGGGGCACGCTCCAGGCCGACTTCGTAGAGCGCTGAACCCATTTGTTTGATGTAAACACCGACACCTGACGTGACATCCATCAAGCCGACCCCCTTGGCGATCTGGGTGTCCGCCTCGTCGTAGCCGCGAACCTCGAAGAGCCGCTCTTGCTTCTCGAGACTGAAGGCGTAGCTGGCGGGGAAGTTGCTGCCGTCGTCGCGGGTCGCCGAGCCGATGGCGTAGCCGTCGACGAAGTAGTCCACCTTCGTCACCGCGCTGCCCGCGAGCGCGCGTAAGGCGTAGCTGCCGTCTGCCTGGCGCGCCCAGTAGACCTCGATGGGGTCGTAGGCGCTCGTTTGACTCCCCCCGTTCGAGGTATTTCCGCACGGACCACCGCCGGGACCACCGCTCCACCACTCCCAGTGCCATGGTTCACCCGAAACCGTGCGCCGGAACCCGTACGCGGAGCCGTTGGCGTTTAGCCAGGAGAGCACTCCCGGCGCCTCGCTGTTGAGGTCCAGGGCGTGGCCGCTCTGGTGGTTGCTGTAGCCAGGCTGAGCCGCGAGGTTGCAGTTGTTGCAGCTGCAGTTGACGTAGCAGCTGTAGAGGTACTGCTGCTCCGCCAGGGTGCGAAAGCCACTGACGACCTTCAGCACAACGCCGGCGCGCGCTGCAGCCTGCGCCATCACGTAGTATGCGTTCGCGGTCTGGCGTTCCACCGGCTTGCCATCGACGCTCACCACTTCGATCGCGAACGGCGCGCCTGCTGTGTAGCCCGTATCCGTGCGGCTAGAGCAATCGATGCTCGACAGCTCGCTCGAGCTGACGGCGTAGTCTTCGGGCGAGCCGTGGGCTTCTTCGCCGCCTGGATTCGCGGAGTCGACCACGGACTGACTACAGGCAAAGAGCTGAAGCGCGGCGAGTCCTAGCGCTGAAAACCGTTTGAACATGTCGCTCCTGACGGCGCGGGTGAGGAGGCGCGCCGCTACGCCCAACAGCAAGCCGCGTACCAGGCTTCAGCTGAGCCTTGCCGGGCGAAACCCGCAGGCTTTTGTCCCCCGCTCGGCTGCTGCCCCTATTGGGGCGAGCCAACATGTTGGGTTCAGCCAACAGGTCGTTGGACTTGGCGTTGAGCGACTTCGACTGGACCATCGCGCCTCCACCGCGCCTGGTGGAGCGCCCAGGGCAGAGCAATCATGCTCGCCTGGAGTGTTGCCTCAGGGAAAAGCCGTGGCGTCCTGTCGCGCGGTCGCGAGCTGGACGTGTTGGAGGAACGTAGCGCGGCGCCACCCGGCGCCGCCCAGCTTGACCCGGTCAGCTGCGCGGCTCCTCTCCCCCCCAAGAAACCTTCGGAATGCTTGGGCTGAGGATGATGGCGGCCTGGCTGTTTCCCAGACGCGCCGGGCTCATACGCGGCTCCCGGGGGCTTTGGACCTCTGGTGTGGTCGCTCTAGAGCGCGTGGGGCGCCTTCGGCGCCGGCAGTACGCGAGATTGACTGAACATTTCGGGCGTTTGGCCTTAGTATTGCGGCCGCAATGCGGGATCTTGGCCAGCTATCGCTTCGTGGTTCGTTGCTTCGCTACTCTCGGCAATCACGGCGCCTGCCGTGGTTCGGATTGCTGATCGCGCTGGTCTGCTTGTTTCTGAGCGGCGCCGCGTGGGCGGGGCCGAAGGAGCGCGCTGAAGACCTGATGCGGGACGCCATGGACCAGGACTACCTGGCGACCAACTTCAAGGCGGCCGAGGCGAAGCTCACCACCGCGCTCAAGGTCTGCGAAGGCGACAAGTGTCCGAAGGACGTCGAGGCGCGCATCCACCATCACCTGGGCGTGGTGTACGCCGGCGGCATGAACCGCCACGCGGAAGCGGTCGAGCAGTTCAAGGAGATGCTCAAGCTGTCTCCGGAGATGGCGCTCGACGGCAACTTCGTCACCGACACCGTGCAGAAGGCCTACGACGAAGCCATGGAAGCCGTGGGTCCCGCGCCAGTCACCGTCGACAAGGCCGTCGCGGTGCTCGAAGAGAAGCCCTGGGCCGAGCAGCTCGTGGGCACTCCGATCCCGGTCTACGTCACTGTTCCCGAGGGAGTGAACGCGAACAAGGTCGTGACGCGCTACCGCGCGCCGGGGGACAAGAACTGGAAAGAGGTCACGCTACGCGTCACGGGTGACGGCTACGGCGGCTACATCCCTTGCACCGCGGTCACCAAGGCGGGCGAGGTGCTGTACTTCACCACCGCCTTCGACGAGAACTTGGATCGCGTCGCGAGCGCAGGTTCTGCGGCAGAGCCGCGCCGCGTGGTGCTCAAGCCGAGCATCGACGGACGTCAGCCGGCGTTGCCCGGCACGACGCCACCTGATGCGTGCCCCGGGCAGGTCGACAATCGGCTGAGCTGCGAGAACGACGACGATTGCCCCGGGGATCAAGCGTGCAAGGATCTGTACTGCGTCGCCGCCGCAGACGCGTATGAGCCGACCGCTGACGACCTCGCCGTGAAGAACTGGCTGAGCCTCGCGTTCAGCCCCGACCTGTCCATCGTGCAGTCCACAGACGATGCGTGCTCGCCCAACGCGCAGAAGGACGGCACCCTGAGCTGCTTCTTCAGCAACGGTCAGTACCAAGGTGTGCCGGTTGAGGACGGCAAGTCCAACTCCCTGAAGGGCGGTGTGGGCTACGGCAGCATGCGCGTGATGGTGGGCTACGATCGCCTGCTGGGTCAGCGCCTGCTCATCGGGGCGCGACTCGGCTTTGCCTTCCTGGGTCACCCCGAGCGCGCTGACGGCAAGAAGTTCAATCCGTTCCACGGGGAGCTGCGTGTGACCTTCCATTTCGCCAACGAGCCGTTCACCCATGCGGGCGTCCGGCCGTACGTGTTCGCCGGCGGCGGCTGGGCGGACGTCGTCGCGCGCATCACCACGCCAATCCAGAACAGGGGTACCGATGGTCAGCCCGAGGCTCCGGTGAACGTCGACGCCTACCAGCTCGGAGGTGGATTCTTCGCCGGCGCTGGTTTGGGCATGCAGTACGCCGTCGACAAGAACCTCGGCATGAACATCGAGCTCGGCGTGCGGCAGATGTTCCCGGACAGCGCGACCGTGATTGCACCGAGCCTGGGTCTGGCGTACGGGCTGTAGAGCAATGGAGCTCTCCGCCGACGCCACGATCCCCTTCGACCGCGACCGAGTCTTTCGAGCCTACCGCGACGATCTCTCGAAACTCACCGAGTTCTTGCCGAATATCCGGCGGATCGAGGTCGTAGAAAAAGAGGATAAGGGCTCGATCACGGAGATCCTCAACGTGTGGCACGGCGGCGGAGATATCCCCAGCGCGGCCCGCGTGGTGCTCAGCGAGAGCATGATGTCGTGGAAAGACTACGCCATCTGGAACGCTGAAGAGTACAGCTGCACCTGGCGCATCGAGACCAACTCGTTCACCGAAGCCGTGCGCTGCGAGGGCAAGAACGTCTTCGTCGAGACCCCCGAGGGGACCCGGCTTGAAATCCGCGGGGAAATTGAGATCGACGCGAGCAAGATCTCCGGCGTGCCCAAGCTGCTTCGCAGCAGCGTGAGCAAGACGGTCACCGAGTTCTTGTGCAAGAAGATCACCCCGAACCTGATCGAGGTGAGCTCCGGTCTCACGCGCTTCTTGCAGCGCCAGGATCGCGCCGAGGATCGCGCCGAGGCGAGCTGAATCAGCTCCACGCGGCGCCGAGTCCAGGTTTGGGGGTGAGGGTGAAGATCGAGCTACTCTATTTCGCAGCGCTCAAGGACCTCGTGGGCACCGCGAGGGAGGCCCTGGAGATCGAACTGTCGACGCCAAGCGTGGCGGAGCTGTGCGCGGAGCTCGAGCGCCGGCGCCCTGAGCTCGCTGGCAGGCTCGGCTCGGTGCGAGTCGCCGTGAACGAGAGCTTCGCCGAGGCAGGCGAGCTGATCCCCGATGGCGCAACCGTCGCGCTGATTCCGCCCGTCAGCGGCGGCTAGCCTACTCGAACCAGCGACGAGCGACTGGGCGGAGCCACGGCATGACCCAGGGCCGGCCCTGATAGAAGCGGATGCACGCGTAGATGTGCGCTCCGAGGTTCCAAGCGAGGTAGCTGAACAGCGCCAGCGCGAGTACGCCAGCGAACACGAGCTTGATGGGCGAAGCATCGTCGAGCAGCGCCGTCGGTACACCCAGCACGACCAGCACGCAGGTCAGCACGCAAAGTGAGAAGACAAACTGCAGCAGGCTCTGTTTAGCGGCGCTGCGCGCGTACTGGCTCCGCGAGGCAACGAGGCAGCCCAGGGACACGATCAGGAAGATCCCCTGGACGGGTAAGTAGCAGAGCATAGCCAGGCTGCGCTCGCCGGGAGTCGTGGTGCCCTGCGCGTTCCCCAGCTGCGGGAGGGCCGCCGGGGCGCCAGGTCCATCGGCGCTGCCCGTGGCCTGCGTGGCGTGTCCGAGCAGACGATTGACTTCCAATGTTGCCGCGTCTAACTCCGCGCGGAAAGTCTGGTGTATGGGCTCGCTGAGCGAGCCAACCTGCCGCCCCCAAGGGTCGTAGAGCAAGAGCTGGTAGGTGTCGCCGAGCATGCCCTTCACGTCCGCACTCGCGCGGTGCGCGCTGGTGAGTCGGTGAGTGAGCGCGCCGCGTCGCCCAGTCGCGAGCACCTCAGTGTTGCCATCCGGCGCCTGCGCGCGACGTAGTACCCATCGCGTCCGCGCCGAGAGTGTCGACGCGAATGTCAGCTGAACGACGCCCGCGAGCAAGCTGGCAGGCAGCGCCAAGCAGCAAAGCCCCAGCAGGAGCCCAATCGTGGGATCCTCTACATCGTCAAACCACACCAGCGTTGGTACCAGCACCACCAGGACCAGAGGAGACAGCGCGAGGGCGATGACACCGCGCCGTCTGTATGCCCGCGGTGGCCTGCGCAGCACGAGGGCCCCGTCTTCCCAAGCTGTCTCCAGCTCTCGCGCCGCGGTGGTCGCCATCAGTCACCCGCAGGTGCGTTTCCGGGAGGCAGCGGAGTGTCACTCGAAGGCGCAGCGCTCGGCTGCTCGGTCGGCGTCGAGAGCGGACTCGATGTGAAGGGCGGAGGATTGCAGTAGGTGAAGTCCTCGTGCCACTTGCCCTTCACGCAGCTGAAGCCGTTCGAACCGCAGCCGTCCTTGTGCTCGGAGCAATTGGTTTGGAAGAAGTAGCAAGCCTCTCCTTCCGTCACCTTCTCGGGGCAACAACCAAGGACGGTCGGCAGCGAGAGCGTGACCACGAACGCCAGGCGAGGGCGCTTGGGGGGCCCCTTCACGGGTAGCCACCTCGGATATCGAACGTCGCGCGGCGGTACTCTAGACCCAGGCTCAGCGGAAACAGCCTGAGCCCCTCTTCGCGGAGCTTCGGCGCGCTTTGCGCTTCATAGCGCTCGAATGCGCGTCGATCCTCGAAGGTGTAGTGCACCTCGACATACTGCTCGTGCTCTGCAAGCAGTATTTCCGCGCGGAGCGCGCCTGCGGCGCAAACATCAGCCAGATGCTCGCGCTCCAGCCACTCGACCCAGCGTTCGAGCACCTCCGGGTACGTGAAGCGACATCCAACCACGTAGCGCAAGGCCATGCTGTCTCCTTCTTGGCGATACTACCGAGCGCGCTTCACGCCATCAGCTCCGTCTTGGCGACGGGATAGCCGGCCGGGGGCTCCACCGCGTAGGACAGCACGAGCACGCACACCAGCACCATGCGGTAAACGACCTGTACGTCGTCGACGTCGACCTGATCCGCGTGGGCCTCGAGTGTGGCGTCCAGGTGCTCGTTGATGAACTCGAGCACGTGGGGCTGCTCCATCGCGACCACGTCGTCGCTGTCCAATGGCTCGGCGGGGTCGCCGATGCGCAGCTGCTCGTCCAGCGTGAGCGACTCTTCGGTTGCGGTGAGCAAGTCCCGCGAGACTTCTTGCAAGGACTCCGCGTGGTAGTTGTCGAACGCCATCCAGACGGCGAGCACCAGGAAGTACCCCAGCGCGAGCGCCGTCTCGTCCAGGTTGCGCGCGAGGACCTCCGTCGCGAAATCCGACAGCGTGCTCTGACGTTCCTCGAAGTCGTCGAAGGCGTCGTCGAGCCGTTCACGGGTGTCGTCGTCCTCCGAAGCAAACACGTCGCGCAGCTCGTCCATGACGGCTTCCGGGACTCGCGCGTAGCTCGGGACCGGTCTAATTGCGGCTCGACGTACCCACACCGCGCTGACTCTAACGCGCTCCGTCTGGTTAAGCCACCACGCTCGTTGAGCGCTAACTTGTGGTTTTGCAGCCGTCAGGGTGAGCTGATCTCGTCCGGGGTCGCCAGGGGCTGCAGCTGGTGCGTCGAGACCCAGCCTTCGGTGGTTCCCCACTCGATGTGCGCGAGGCTACCGTTGCGGTCGAGGATCCAGATCAGCGCGCCCTCGGGGATCGCCTCGAGTTCGATCTTTGCGGTCTTGGGGAGAGGTCGGCCCTGCGCGTCGAGCAGGCGCGCCTCGGTAGCCACGATCACCGCTGGCGTCGTCGTCACGCGGAAGTGCCGCGCGGAGTAGGTGAGCACGCTGAACAGCGCGAGGGCGACTCCCGCAACGGCAGCGGCCACACCACCGCTGAAGCGTGCGCGTGGCTTCGCATTCCACAAGCGGAACCCGAGACCCACGCTGAGGATCAACGCGGACACCGCGGCCAGCAAGGCCCAGACATCCTCCGACGCGAGGTTCACGACCGCGCGACTCAAGGAGGCGTTCACGACCACCGGCTCGCGGCCTTCGCGACTCCGCCGGCGCGTGATCTGCGCTTCCACCGCCGCTAGCGCCTTCGCGGCCTCGCGATCCCCGGGACGGAGACGCAGGCACTCTTGAAAGGCCGCGGCGGCGCGGCCGAAGTCTCCTGGTTGTACCTGACGTGTTTCCGCACGGCGTGAGTAGGCCACCCCGCGATTGAAGCTCGCGTCGGGGTGGACGAAGCCCCGGTCTGCCAAGAGCTCGAGCTCGTCAATCGCCGCGTCGAAGGCGCCTTGGCTCAGTGCCTGAGCGGCGCTCTTGAACAGCTCGGCGTTGGAGGCGCTGGATGGGGCGGTCGGGGCGACCTTGGAGCCGACGTTCGAGCTCGCTGCCGGAGCTTGGGCAAGCACTAAACCCTCTGTGCTCCACACACAGAGCAGCACCAGCACGCATGCGCAACAGCGCATCAGGGTGGTGTGTATGGGGAGAACCAGACGCATACTCAGGCAGCGGATCGAGTGTCAGCCGGAGGCTGCATCACTATCATGGGACGCTTTGGGTTTGAGCTTGCCTAGTTCGCGCATCAGCGTCCGGGCCCGATCGATGATGTCGGCTTCGAGTGAGGCACCGGTGAAGCGCACGGCGTCGAGCTCATCCAGGAGCCCACACACCGACTCGGCGGTGCTGGCGGAGGTGCCGTTCTTTTCCAGCTCTTGCGGTAGATCTGCGCGCAGCACGCCACGCGCTTTCACCCGGGTAGAGGCTTCGATCGCGTGGAGCAGCGCCCGCTCGAGTTCGCTCGCGGCTTGCTTCGTGTTGCCAGCCTTCTGCTCGTCCTTGGCTTTGGTTAGCGCGGCCATCGCCAGCGTTTCGCTGGCTTCTTTGCGTTGCTTCAGGTGGCTCGCGAAGCGCCTTCCGCCGCGGCCACCCAGGTGTACGAGAGCGACTCCCAGAGGTCCTCCGAGGAGCAGTAGCCAGTAGTACCAAGTGTCGGTGATGTGGCCGCGGCGTTGCTCCGCGGAACCAAGCTCGAGGCGCGGGGACAAGTCGAGGCGCGCGTCGGTGCCCGCTTTGGGTTCTTCGATTGGTTGCTTGGAAGGGTCGACCCGTACGCTTCCGAGATCGGCCTGCGCGATCTCGTAGCGCTTGGTCGCAGGGTTCCAGTAGGGCAGCTTGAAGCTGCCGAGCTCCACCTCGCCTGCCTTGGTCAGGCGGGCGGTGTAGCTGAAGCGACGCCAGCCGCCGAGGGACGAACCGCTCGGATCAATCTGCTCTTGAACGTTGGGTTCGAGCCACTCCACGCCGTTTTGCTGAGGCGGCTTCAGCGCCGCGGGCAGGTTGCCCTGGCCTTCCAGGCGCACGACTACACTGACCGAGTCACCCTGCTCGACGGTGCGTGGCTCTACCCGCGCCTTGAGCGTGAAGTTCCCAACGTCGCCCAGCGTGTAGCCGACAGGCCGCCCAGCAGCCGGCGGCTCGACCACGCGCACGTGTACCTCGGGACTCGAGCGGTTCAGGCCGCGAGGCGAACCGAACCCATAGGATTGTCCTCCAAACCCCATGCTGATCGGCCCGATCACGAGATCGCCCGTCTTGATCGGCACCATCACGGTCTCGCGGATCTTCACCGCAGTGAACACCACGTCGCCGATGCGCACGCGATGCGCGTCCTGCCCCATCGAGTTCTCGACCACCGGGTAGGCCAGGAAGTCCGCGCGAGTCGGCTCCGTCGACTTCAGTTCGTTGTACGGCCCGCGCCCGCCATACGCATAGGCTCGATACACCAGCGGTTCGCCTACCACGACCGTCTGGGGTGTAGCCGTCGCGCGGATGAACGCCGTTTGGTCCGGGGCCGTATCCGTACGGTACTCCTCCGGGGCTGGGGGGAAGAGGTCGTCGGTGTTGTTCAGGTCATCGTCGGGGTCGTCGAAGAGCCCTGGAAACCCCGGTGGCGCCCCAAAGCCGAACGGATCGAACGGTCTCCTGCGTGGTCCGCTCCCCGCCGGGAGCACCTCGATCTTGATCGAGTCACCTGTGTAGCGCTTCGAGCCGACTTGAACGGAGGCGGGGCCAATCGTGTAGGTCCCGGGGCGGGAAGCGATGATGCGCCACGTCGCCTTCAGCCCGGAGGACTGCTGGGCCCCCGTCGAGCGGCCGATGCTGAATGACCGATAGGTCGCGATGCTGGGCCCGCTCATCTCGAATCCGCGCGGCAAAAGCAGACGAAACGCTCCGCCCCGATCGGCGTCGTCACCGGACACCTTGAGCTCCAGGCTGAAGGGCTGATTTGCCTCCACACGCCGTGAGCTGACGCTGGTGCTCAGCGCGGGTGCGGCGTGGGCTTCGCTGGAGAACAGCGCAATCGAGGTGGAGGCAGCCACGCTCAGCGTCGTACTCACCGCGAATCGCAGGGCAATGGCTGCGGTGCGTCGCTGGGCTCGCGTGCTGCTTCGGTTGTTCACTTGTCCTCCAGCCCTCTCACGCGCTGCTGAAGCGCATTGCGCTTGGCCGCCTCCTGCTGCAGCGTTGGTGCGCGCTCCAGCATGTCTAGCATGCGATCGTCCTGGTTCACTGAAGGCGGCTGCTTCGCCTTCGGCGGCGGCTTCCCGCCATCGTTCGCGCCAGCGTCTTTGCCAGCATCGGGCTTGTTGTCTTGCTTGCCTGCGTCGTTTCCGCCGTCGCCTCCGCCGTCCTTGCCCCCGTCGTTTCCGCCATCGGATCCGCCGTCATCACCACCGTCATCGCCGCTGTCAGGCTGGGCGTCCGGGCTCCCATCGCTGCTGTCGCTGGAGGCGTCATTGGCGTCGCTGCCCGCGTCCGGCGGTTCCTGCTTCTCTTTCAGCTCGAGCGCGATCGCGCGGTTCCACGCTGCGTCGCGGCCGATCGGGTCGCCCTTGTCGTCCGGCAACCCGGGGGTGATCTTGAGCGCCTCGTCGTAGCTCTTGATGGCTTCATCAAAGTTGCCACGCAGAAATTCCAGGTTGCCGGCCAGGTAGTAGGCCCTGGCGCGTAGCTCCAGCGCGACGACGGGGTCGGCCGCGATCAGCTTGACGATGCGCAGCGCGCATTCAATCTGTGCGTTTCGCGCCGCGGCCTTGTCGTCCATCGGCTGGACGCCGCCGTCCGGGATCACCTCGAAGCGGCCACCGAAGCTCTCTGCGATCTTGAACAACGCGAGACCGAGGTCGAAGCTTGCTGCGGGACGCTCGCGAACCCTGGGAGGGGTGCCGAGCGCTCCGTCCTTGCAGGCGCCAGTGGAGAGGTAGTTCTCCAGCAGATCCGCAGCCTGAGCGGATGCGCCCGCGTCCATCAGCTCGATGGAGCGATCCACGTCAGGCGCATTGCGCTCGAACACTTTGTCCAGGCGTTCACATCCGAGCACCAGCACGAGCGCCATGCCAGTCGCGGCAGTCGCGCGGAGCCGGTCGCGGCGCCGGTTCTTTGGTTCTCGCTTGGGGCGCTGAGGCGGAGGATCCGGTGGACGCTTGCGTCGCTTGGCCTGTGAGACGAACACCTCGATCAGGAGCAACACCAGCGCCAGTGCCGCGGGGTAATAGAAGACGTCGGCATAGACGGTCTCCTCTTTCTCCGCGAGTTCTTCAGTCATTAGCCGAGAGAGCCGGGTGGTGATCTCGCGGATCCCCGTCTCGCCCTTGGCTGCCCGCACCACCACGCCGTTACCACGCTCGGCGATCTGCCCGAGCTGCTGCTCGCCCTCCGTCGTGAGCTCCGTCGTCAAGGGCTTGCCTTGTGAATCCGTGCGCCAGCCGACGACCTCTTCCTGATCGTTCATCTCCGGGATGGGTTCCGGAGTGCGGCCGCCGATCTGGACGACGTGGATCGTGATGCCTTCGTGGGCCGCAGCTGTCGCGACGGCGACGGGGTCTCCCTCGAGGTCTTCGCCGTCGGTGACCAGGATCATCACCTTGGCGTGCTTCTGGCTCAGCGGATCGCGACGCAGCAGGTCCCGCCCCGCCTCCAGAGCGCGCCCGATGGCGGTGCCGCCGACGGGCATGTCGTTCGGGGTCTGCTGTCTCAGAAACTGCGCGATCGCTCCGCCGTCGCTGGTCAACGGGAAGCTCAGCGGATCCCCCGCGAACGCCACCGCTCCAAACCGCGCCCCAGGCAGCTCAGCGATCAAACGAGCGATTTCGCTCTTTGCGCGGTCGATGCGCGAAGGGCGCACGTCTCGAGCGTACATGCTCTTGGAGAAGTCGAGCACCAGCACCACGTCGAGATTGGTCGCGGGGATGAGCCGCGTGCCGCGTCCGTACTGAGGCCCAGCGAGCGCGACAAAGCCGAGTGCGACCGCGAGTACCAGCAGCACGCCTTTGAACGCACGGCGCGCGCTGGCCTTGCTCGTGACCAGGCCGAGGACTTGCTCCTCGTCCCCGAAGCGCGTGAGCGCCTTGGTCGAGCGGATGCCGCCATAGATCAACAGCCCGGCGACGATCAGCGCTGTTACAGCGCCCCACAGCCACTCGGAGTTGGCGAACTTCATGGCCGCCTCCTCACGGAAACCTCCGCAAGACCAGGGCGTGGAGCAGCGCCTCGAGCGCGACCAGCAATACCGCTGGCAGCAGGAAGAAGCGGTAGAGCTCCTCAAAGCTCGCAATGCTTGCTTCGAAGCGTGTCTTCTCCAGCTCGTCGAGCACCTTGTGGAAGCTGGCCTGGAGCGCGCTGGCGTCCGTTGCCACGAACATCTGCCCGCCAGTCTCCTTGGCGATCTGCTTGAGCAGCTCCGGATTGGTCGGGTAGTTCACCTTCACGTAGTGAGGCTGCCCAAACAGGTTGAATCGGTCCTGCACTTCGGCGGTCTCGCCGTCGCCGATTTGAATCGTGTAGACCTTCGCTCCGACGACGGTCGCCAGGTGCGCGGCGTACTCCGGGGAGATCTTCCCGGCGTTGTTGTCACCGTCAGTGAGCAGGATGATGGCCTTGCTCTTCGCGTTGCTGCGCCGAAGTCGCGCTACCGCAACGCCCGTGGCGTCCCCGATCGCTGTCGCCGCGTTGTCGATCAGCTCCAGGCTCATCTTGGACACCAGCGTGTCCAGTAGATGATAGTCCAGGGTTGGGGGGGAGAGGACATACGCATCCCGCCCGAACACCACCACACCAATCCGGTCAGTTTTCCGTCGGGAAATAAAGTCCCGGATCACGGCCTTGGCTGCATCGAGGCGTGTCGGACGTACGCCAGGTGCACGCTCCGGGACGTACTTCATCAGCTCCGGGGGCAGCTGGTCCATCGCCGCGCGCATCGAACCGGAGAGGTCGAGCACCACCACCAGGTCGATGCCTTGCTCGTCGTTGTTCTGCGGCTTGATGGTCGCAATGGGACGCGCCAGGGCGAACACGAAGAGCATCAGCGCGACGCCGCGCAGCGCCCCCGGCAAGTCCCGCAGCCACGCTCGGATCCCCCGAGGACCGCTCGTCAGCGGCTGCACGGTTCCCAGTTGGATGCGCGGCACTCGGCGGTCTTCGCCGTAAGTCGCGCGCCAGATCACCACAGGTACGACCACCAGCAGCGGCAGCGCCCACCACCATTGCCAGTTGGCCGCGAGGAGTGAGTTGCCGCGTGCGAGCACGGGGTAGGCGAAGCCCACGATCAGCGCGACGACGATCCACAGCGGCAGCAGCAACGCACGCCAGACCTTGCGCTTTGCTGGGCTAGCCTCGCGGCGAACTGCGCTTCGAGGCGCGCTCCGCCGCTCCTTTGTGCTGGGCGCCCCGGGTGTCGGCAGGGCCTCGGCCTTGGCTTCGCGCTTCTTCGAGCCGGGAGCGCTCATGATTTCCTCCCGGATTCGGGTGCGTCGTCCACCGGCTCCGCTTCCGCGTCGTCTCTGGTGTCTTCGACTGGCTCGGAGTCGGCTTCGGGTTGTTCGTCGTCCCCGTCAAGCTTGGCGGTCGCGCTCTCGGTGAGCGGTGCCTCACCTGGCGGTGGCGCGAGCAGCGCTGGATCTTGAATTGGAGCGTCTACACCGGAGGTCGGGAACTGCCGCGGGAGCGCTTGGCCTGGATTTGGGCGTCCGGGTACCGTGCGGATCACGATCTGTTCGACCGCCGCCAGCGCGGCTTCGCACTGCTCCGGGTCAGGCGTCGCGCGCGCGAACTTCACCAGGTCTGCTTCGCGGAGGAAGCTCTCGACGCTGCTCATGACCGGGATGGGCGGGACGATGCGCTTCAGCACGCTCAAGATTTCTTCGGTCGTGCTCTCGAGCGCGCCCGCGTCGCCAAGCTGTTCACCGATGCCGTAGCGGTTGCCAAGGTAGCGCCGCAAGATCAGGCACACGTCGTCGTAGTGCTCGTCGAAGCGCTCTTGAGCGATCAGCTGACGCTGACGTAGGTCGTGCAGTTCTTCCATCGCGACCTCCCACGGTGGACGTGGTGGTGGGGGCGGCGGCGCGGGCTTGGGGCGGCGCTTCAACCAGAGGAGGAGGCTCGCGACGATGGCTCCGACCACGAGCGCAATCAGTGCCACCCCGGTGACCAACTTGGCGGCCTCCCACACCTCGCGCTGGGGGCGGGGTGGGGGATTCGGGTGCGGTTTCGGCGAGGGCGTGTTCGCGGTCGGGGGATCGACGGTGACCTTCGCTGGCTCGGTGCACAGCGTCACCAGCTCGCCGTTAGCGCGGGCCAAGGTGATTGGTACCGCAGGTAACCAAAGCTCTTGGCGTCCGCCTTTCTTCGGCAGCGCGACGAAGTTCAAGCGCACCTGGCTTTTGATCAGATCACCGCTCGGTTCGCTCTTGATCTCGGGGCCAGCGCCGCCATCAGGATCAGGGAAGGCGAACCCCGACTTCTCGAATGCGGCGGCTTCCTCGCTAGTGCGGTTCAGCCTGAATCCGCTCGGAAAGAGCTTCTCGCCTTTGCCGTGCTCCACGTCGACTTCCAGTGTCACGGCGTAGCCGGAGAGCCCTTTCGGGGCGACTCGCTGGGTCAGCTTCGGGCGCGCCTTGCCTTCGGGGACATGCTCCGAGCAGGTGCCTCCGGGCGCTTCGGGCTTGGCGGGGTCTGGAGTTGCCTGCTTTCCGCCGCTGCCAGCATCTGCGGGCTGGGGGGCGGCGTCTGCACTTGTCGCGGCGTCAGCTGAGCCTGCGTCGGCTGAGCCTGCGTCGGCTGCTGCGGCTGCGCCGCTCGCCGACGCTGCTGCACTGGTGGCGCTTGCTGGCGCGCGGGGTTGAAACTTTGGGACCTCAAGGTCGCTCGGTGGCTGTTGCGCACCGGCGGCGGCCGCGATGCCCAGGGCGAGCGCAGCGACTCCCAGCGCCAACCAGTGACGCCTCACCCCCAAAAAGAACACGCGTCGCTTGATGGATGCAGGCTTCATCGATGCACCCGTTTGGCTCGGCGCGCGAAGAGGTCGCGGAGCGGCTTCACGTAGGGGCGATCCGTGTGGACCACGCAGTGGTCGAGGCCGAGCTTGCGGAACACGGCGACGTGCTTGGCGCGCTCTTGCTTGGCCAGGTGCGCGTAGTGGGCGCGCACGAGCGGGCTCGAGGTGTCGACCAGGACCTCTTCACCGCTCTCGAGGTCTTCGAAGGATGCGAGCCCAACGTCGGGGAGCTCTGCGTCGCGAGGATCCGTGAGCATCACCGGGATCACATCGTGCCGCGCGGAAGCGAGGCTGAGGGTGCGCTCGTAGTCCGACGCGTAAAAGTCGCTGATCAGGAAGGCCACGGAGCGACGGCGGGCGACCATGTACAGCATCTCGAGCGCCGCCGAGAGATCTGTCCCTGAACGCCGCGGCTCGGTGTTGAGGATCTCGCGCACCACGCGCATCACGTGCTTGCGGCCCTTCTTGGGCGGGATCACCTTCTCGACCTCGTCGGTCGCGAGGATCAAGCCGGCGCGGTCGTTGTGCTGGTTCGCGCTGAACGCACAGCGCCGCGACCTCTGCCGCCAGGCGCCCTTGTTGAGCCGCGCCGTGCCGAAGCGGCCGCTCTTCGAGATATCGACGACCAGCATCACGGTGCATCGCTCTTCGACGAACACCTTGATGTAGGGTTCGTCCATGCGCGCTGACGTTTCAGTCGATGGTGCGCACGTCGTCGCCTGGCTGGTACTGCCTTACCTCGCGGAAAGACAGGCTGGCGCATTCGCCCGAGCGGTAGTCGCAGACGGCTGTCCGTACCAACGATTGGTGCGGATCTCGATGGTGCGCAGGGTCTTCTCACGGGCTCTGCTGGTCCTTTGAACTCACGATTTTCTCCGGGATCAAGCTGGATTCGACGCTCGGGCGAGGCCGTTCAAAGAACCTCCACTACACCTCAGTGCCGGCGCTGCGACGTCCTCCGCGGTGATGTCCTCCGCCTCGCTTCGCAGCTCAGCTCATCACCGTTAGCGCCAGCACGATCAGCGCCAGTGGCCTTCCACGTCCTCGGGCGTGAGCACGTAGCCGCGGTGACGCAAGAAGGCGTGGGCGCGCGCCGCGGGTTCAGCGCGATGCTGGCGCGAGGAGCTCGCGCCGTACTCGATCAGCGACGCCAGTTCCTTCAGGCCTCGCTCAGCGGTTTCGCGAGTCGCGAACACGACGTCTACGATGTAGTGCTTCGCTCATCCACATAGACGTCTCGCGACCTTTCGTGCTTGAAGGAGTTAACTCAGGTGTCGCCCTGGGGTGGGCCGAGGCCTGAGTGTTCTGGTCATGCGATCCGCTGACCTGGCGCTCTTCGTCGCGTGTGGGTAGCCGACCTTCACCATCAGCATGAAGCGGTCAGGCTGTGCTTCGGCTTGGCGGATGGGTGCCTTCTTGCTCGATGGGGTTCTGCGTCGCGAGCACGACGAACGGATCTGCAGCAGCTTGTACGTGGTGTCGCCGATGGTGACTTGGCGCTCCTGCATCGCTTCCGGGAGCGCTCTGCCGCTGGCAGGAGCGGTTCTCGTCAGCGGGTACCGGGTTCGCGGACCAGCCGAGCGTCGGCCAGACTCGCCGGTCTTGCTGTTGTAGATGACCGTGCCGATCACGTCGGCAGGCAGCAAATCCGGCGTGAACTGGATACGCGAGAAGTTGGCTTGGATGCTGTCGCAGATTAATCTTCACAGTGACGTCTTCGCCAAACCGGGGACGCCTTCGGCAAGCACGTGGCCGCCTGCCAAGAGGCAAGATCAAGATACGATCGACCATAGGCCTGGCCGACGATGATATACCAATTTCCGCGAGCGGTGACGTCGTCGATGAAGCGCTCTCCTTCGCGACGATTTCGTTGAGGGCTCTGACGTCCATCTCGAACTGTTCTCCTGCCGGCGATCCTCGGGATCTCCATGGAAGATCGCGAAGTTCGCATTCCGAATGAGTGGGGCCGCTATACCGCGACCGCGTGCGGAACAATCCGTGCGCTGGGTCTATTCCAGCCGGGACTGGATGTTACGCTCAACCGAGTCCGCTGGCGCTGGAGGCCTACTGGGCGACGCGCCCGGCGGGGATCTTGACCGTCTGAGACCTTGCTGGCGTCGGGCGGCGCTCGTCGTTCTGAGCGACGCAGCTGCGCTCGTGGTGCTCGGTTTGGTGGTGAAGGAGTTGGCCGTCAGCCACTCAGGTGCCCGTTCATTGCTTTTTGCGGGCGCGGTCAGCTCCCAGGCCCAACAGCGAGCGTGATCGCCTGGCGCCCTTCTGCGCCATCGGGCGGTAAGGCTGAATCGTCACTCCACGGCGCTGGTCCTCGCCAGTGATGTCGGGCGTGCGCACCGGGTCAGCCGCACGGAGGTCGCAGAGTTGACCTGATCTTTTTGGCTTTACCCAGACCAACTTCGGGCTGCGCTTCTTCGCAGGCGGGCACGCGCGACGCGCCTTGTGCGTGAACGTGATCTCCGAGCGCGAACCGTTGGGATCCAGGAATCAGGTGGGTTGGGACCGGCGCTTGGGCCAGAGCGAGCGGCGGCCGCCCATCAAAAAACTAGCTACGACTAAGCGGATCATGGTGCCTCCACGGTGGGCGAGTTCCTCCGCGTCGTGCGCGAAGGCAGGAGCAGTTCTGAGTTCTGAGTTCTATCGAGGTCCCGACGAGTGCAGTTGCGCTCGAGTCGGGAGCATGGTGCAGAGGGCCGCCACCATCAGGAGCGCACGGCACTCCCCGTCACTGGACAGGACATCTATCCGATCTGTTCAATGGGTGTGAGAAAAACCAGCAGGCCCGAGAAAGGCCCCGAAGAAACGTTTCGCCGGCGCTCGAGCAGCTCACCCTGAGCTATTCGACCACGCCGCGATGCTGCCAGCGCGTGACAGTGCCGTGGTCATTCCAAGCAGCGAGCGCAGCTCTTGGCCGAGCTCCGCGAGGCCTGGCTTTTCCGTGCTGGTATGAGCGAAGAGCCCGGTCAAGAACAGCTTGGTCAGCACGCGTCGCTCGAGGCTGCGCTGGAGCTTGACGGCTTCTCCCCAGGGAATCACGTCGTCTTCACGTCCATGTAACACGACGCAGGGGCGAGTCGTGCGTTCGAGCGCCCGCCCGGGCCGCGCGAAGTCGAGCTCGGCCTCGCCACGGGCGAGTCCCCGGTCCAGCCACTGCCTCGCGCTCTGGCCGTCGAGCTCGCTCTGGAGTCCCACAGCCAAGCGAAACAAGGCCTGCTGTGGTTTCGGGACGCGCTCGGCCAGGTCGTAGAGCAGCTGTGCGCGCGCGCTGAGCGGCTTCAGCTCGGGGCGCCCCCAGGTGCGATACAGCGCTTCACGGATCGCGCGCTCGAGGTCACGAGTGTCTGCGGTGAGCTCGAGGAACGGCAACAAGTTCAAGAACAATGCCGGCGCGTTCAGTGGGTCACGGCTCAAGCTGAGCGACTGACCTTCGTACTCCATCACTCCGTCGAGGCAGAACCTGAGCGAGGCGTCCAGGTCTGCGTAGCCGCCGAACGTCACGACGGCGTCGATGGCCTCGGGCATGCGGGCGGCGACTTCCAGCGCAGGCGCGGAGCCGAAGGAGATGCTGAAAAGGCTCGGTTTGGTACCGTGCGGCAGGGATGCGCACACGTGCTTCGTGACCAGCTCGAGGTCGTCGGAGACCGTTGGGCTCAAGAGCAAGTCCAGGTAGCTCGGTAGCATCGGCGCGTGCACCATCAGCCCAGCGCCGGCCAGCACGCGACAGAAGCGATCCAGACGCGGATCGTCCGGCCCCTGATAGTGAAGGCCCTGTACGACGATGAAGTGCCCAACCGGTGATTCCCTGGGGTAATAACGAACGATCTCGAGCTGAGTTTCCGGAGCTTCACCTCGCCAGGCTGCTGGGCGCGCCAGTTCTCCAGCGTGAAAGCCACGCACGCCTGGCAAGCGCCCGGCGCGGATCACTTCCCGCGTCGTGCGCAGACCCGCCGGGGCTCGGTGATCAGGCGTCCACGGGCCCAGCCAACGCAAGAGTCGCAAGAGCGCCTGATCCGAACCCGCCATCAGCGCCGCAGCATAGACGTGGAGCGTTCACGCTAGCTAGCGAGCATTCACAGAGCGAAGCCACCGGAGAATCCAAGATAGAGCAAGCCGTGGCCGTCGTTCGCGTGATCTTCAGCGCAGTGATCGGCTGAGGTATTGCCCGCGCCCCAGTCGACGCAGGCGAGGTCGCTCGGGTTGAGCATGAAGCCGTAGCCCATGAAGAAGCGTCCGGTCCATCCGGCTTCGCTGCGTCCTTCGACGAAGAACTCCACGTTGGCCCAGTAAGCCCGGTCCGTGCTCTTGTAGGCGGGGCCATCGAACTGCAGCGGCTCGACCCAGGTGTAGCCGCCCATGGATGGCCCAGCGCCGAAGCCGGTCGCGAGCGGGCCCTCGATCGGGAAGCGCACACGACCGAGCAGCGCGTACTGAAGATCGCGATGCCAGCGCTTGCAGATCTCGTCGTAAGCCCGCGGTTGATCTTCAGGACTCAAGCAATAGGGGCCGCTGCCCAGCCCGACGCCAGCTGACAGCGTGAACGCCTCCACGGGCGCGTACTCCAAGCTGATCCCCAGCGCCCCGAGCGGCGTCGCCAGCCCAACTTGACCCTGGATCGCTAGCTTCTTCTGCCAGCGAGTACCCGGATCCGGGTCCCATGGATTCGCATTCGGTGCGCCTTCTGCCTGCTCCACGTTTGGGGGGGAGGAGCTTCGCGGCTCACCGGCAAGCGCCCCATGGCTCCAGGTCAGCGCGAGCACCAACGGGAGCGCCGCGAGTCGCTTCTGAGTCCTGTCCGTGCTCCGCAGCCTCGTCACGCGCTGGCGCATTGCACACGCTGTACCATGTCATGTTCGCCCGGAAGTAGGCGGTTCTGCGTGCATTGCGCGGTTTCCGTACAGCAATGCCGCGGGAGTCGCCTGGCACAGCGTGCGTAGAAATCACGCTCGCGCCCCTGCTGCGTCAGCCTCTATGCACTGGATGCCGCGCGCCGCTCCAGGCGCTCGAGGAGCCGCGACTCCAGTCTGACTCCCGCGCTGTTCAGGAAGCCTGCGAGCATTTGATAGTGTCCCACCAGCAACAAGAGCTCGATCAGCTCGGCGTCGCTGTGGTGCTCGCGCAGTGTCTGCCAGGTGCCATCGCTGACGCACCCCTCCCGATGCAGCTCATCCGCTGCGCTGAGCTGGGCGCGCTCCAGGGCTGACCAATCTGCAAGCGGCCCCTGGGCGATCTTCTCGAGCTCTGTCTCGTCGATCCCCCAGCGCCGACTCAAGTCGGCGTGCTGCCCCCACTCGTACTCGCAGCGGCAGTTCCAGGCGGTGCGCAGAATGAGCCGCTCCCGCGTGCGATGGGGTAGCTGACCAAAGGGCATGAAACGCGAGGCGAACCAGAGCCAAGGCCAAAACAAGCGCTGATTGCCGCTCAAAGCGAGCATGATGTTTGGCGTCTCGCTGCGTCCGAACAGTCGGTTCCCGAGTCGCGAGGTGAGCGCGAATAACCCACGCTCCGCCCCGGAGAGCCGCGCGACGCTCGCGGCTCTCCAGCCGCCCTCGGGTGCCAGGCGTTTCACGCGTGCACGGGGCGCGGCGTGGATGCCATCGCTGCTTGGCTCAGCGCCTCAAATTCCCTGGGGCAATGCGCGGAGTGCACCGTGACCTCGCTCCCGTGATCGCGCACCAGGTGCCGCAGTCGCTCCTGATTCGCAAGCCGCAGCCGATTGTCGATCGCGGCGATGCGCTGAAACAGCCTGAGCCCAGGAGTCACTCGAGGTGGCGTCTGCATCTCTGCTTGGTGGAAATACGCATCGCCAGCGTGGAGCAGCCAGCCGCTCTCACTGCGCACGGCGACACCGCAGTGCCCCCGGGTGTGACCCTGGAGTGGGATCAGGAGCACGTCTGCCTCGGAGTCGACTGCCCTCACCCCCTGAAAACCAAACCACTCATCCCCTTCGACGTCTCGCACGTCCCACTTGGGGTGGTGGGCCCAATGAGGGGGCCGGTAACGCATGCTCTCGCGATGGGTTGGGGGATGCAGCGCGGCTTCGTGCTCGGGACGGAAGACGTGCACCTCGGCCCAGGGGAAGTCCGGTAGGCCGCCAGCGTGATCGAGATCCAGGTGGGTCGGGATGATGTGGCGTACGTCCTTGGGATCGAAGCCGAGCTTCTGCACCGCGGAGATCGCCGTGTTGTTCGGGTCCGTATCTACGCCAACTACCGTGCGGAACCAGACTCCGAGGCGTCGGTTGACGTCCTTGAGGTCGTCGCGACCGACCCCGGTATCCACCAGGATGAGCCCGCTCTTCGACTCGACGACCCAGCAATGACACACCATGGTGCCGCGTCGAAGCGCGGAGCCCGTGCCGTTGACTAGCCGCTGGCTGAGTGGACACAGCGTGGTGGCGCAGATGTGGTGCACCTTCATGGCATTCCCTCCCTCAGCTGGAGAGATCGCACCGTGGACAGTTATTGTCAAGTTTGACAATAACTGAGAGGATCACCAAGTCGAGGAGTGTGTCGTGGCGGAGCGAGCAACCAAGCCTGAGAAGAAGCGCGTGCGTCGCACGCCAGAGGAGGCGAAGGCGCTGATCCTGAGCGCGGCGCTCGAGCTATTCGCGGAGCACGGACCCGATGCGGTCGGCTTGAAAGAGGTCGCTGGTCAGGCGGGGGTGAGTCACGGCCTGGTCACTCACTATTTCGGCACCTACGAGGCGCTGGTCGAGGCGGCGTTTCAGGAACACGTGGATCGCGCCCAGGCGGCCACTCTGGGGCGCATCGACGAGCTGATCGAGGGCGGACCCAGGGCCTGGGTGGCGCTGGCCGCGGCCCACTTGAGTGACCCGACGTACGGGCGCCTGGTGGTCTGGGCGCTGCTGAGCGGTCGTCTCGGCGCCGACGACTTCATCACCCACCGCGCCCAAGGGCTGCGGCGCTTGCTGGACGCAATCGAGGGGCGTTTCCGTGGGGTCGATCGCAGCAAGCTGGAGTTTGCGGTGATCTTGGTGATGAGCGCGAGCCTCGGCTACTCGCTGGCACGCAAAGCTCTGTGGGGATCCCTGGGTGCTGAAGCGGGCTGCGATGCTCACGCGAACGCGCGAAGTACGGACTCCGAGCGCGATGCCTGGTTCCGGGAGCAGCTCTCGGATGTGGTTGTGCGACTCCTGAAGAGGCGCTGAGCAACCCAAGGCTCAGGCTTCGCTGCCGCGCGGTTCGGCGTCACAGCGGCGAGATGCACAACTCGCACCAGCAGGGGCCGATAGGTGCTGGCTTGCCCCGGGTTGGGGCGACGGATGCGCAATCATGAAGAGCAGGTACGCAGGCGTGAGCCACGAGCCGCACAGCGGGCTCTGGTTCGCCTCGATTCGATATCACGGTCGGCTCTGGGAACTCGGGGCCTTCGTGCACGCGGCCGACGCTGCAAGGCGCTATGACCGCGTGGCGCGTTTCCTCGGCTACGCAGAGCACGAGCTGAATTTCCCCGCCGAGCAGCTCACGCCGCTGGACCCGCGACGTGTGCGTGAGGAGTTGAGAATGCAGCTTCCGGGGCGAGCGACGAGCCCGTTCGATGGAGTGTACCGTGCGGTAATGACTCCTGGCTGGCACGCCGAGCTCTTCTTGAGTCGGAGCGTGCGCTGGCTTGGGCTCTGGCCCAGCGAAGAGCTAGCGGCGCGTGCCGTCGACCGCGCCCGCCTGCACTACGAAGGGGCCGGCGCACCCCGCAACCTCCACTATCCAGACGGCGCACTGTCTCCGGCTAGCCCAGAGGTCTTGCAGGCAGAGGCGCGCAAGGCTCGCGGGTAGGGGGTCCTACCAGTGGGGGCGATGTAAGTGCGGGTTGCCCGCATTGCACGGGGCACCACATCCATCGGCCAGCGGCGTCGATGGCAACCGCCTGAAACTAGACGTTACCGCCGGGCAAGAGTGGTGGCTCTCGGCGGTGGAGAGCGAGCGCAACTCGAGCGCCGGCGACACCCCAACGTTCAACTGCCGGTTGAGCGCCGTGGTGGATCGCTGCGGAGGAAAAGTGCGCGGTTGCGTGAGCATTGGTTGGCCGATAGCTTCGTGGGGTGGAGATCCCGGCGCTGCTGTTCGGTACTCGCGTTCAGATCAACCGACGCTGCAAGCGCATCGCGAGGCAGCTGGTGAACGACCAAGCCTGGGACCGCATCGACTTCGGTCCCATGTTGCAGGTCCAGGACCTGCAGTGTGAGTTCTACACGTTGAGGCCCTGGAGCAGCCCCGCCAAGGAGGACTCCGTTCGCTTCTACATGCTGCTAGATGTCGCCCACGACGAAGTCGGCATGTTCGCTGGTGCAGCGGGCTCCCTCGAGTGGCTCGAAAGGTTCATGGATGAGGCGATCGAGTTCCTCGGGCAGACTCCGTGGGGAACCTGGTGCCTGATGGCCAGCCCGAACTCGGTCAGCTGGACCGATCGCGAACGCCGCCGAGCCCAGTACCGAGCTATCGTCGCCGCGGTGCTGCGTCACTGGGACGCAATGTGCGAAGTCCCGTTCTGGCGCCCAGTCTTTCACGAGTGCATCACGTTTGGGCACGCGCTGCTGGAACTCGGCGTTCCCCACACCGAAATCCGCAGCCACAAGCCCCAGTGGTGGCAGCGCCCAGAAGAGCTCTTGCGGCGCTACCACGTCTACGAAGACCTCTTGGACGCTACGCGAACTGAGCAAACACCTGAGAAACCGAAGTGACGCTCGAGCGATCTTCAGCGTTCGGCGACGCCACGGAGAAGGCGCCGCTCTGGTGTTCACCGACACCTCCGATCAGGCGTTCGGCCACTACCTCGACCTCAGCGCGGATCGCGTCTCGAGGGGCATCAAGCAGCACCAGCTCATCTAATTCGAAGCTGCGACCGCGAACCGGCTCGAGAGCCACAGGGATCTCTGCGTCGTCTAGTTGATCCCATACGCCAAGCAGTGCCTTCAGCTGCTCTCCGTCGTGTTCGATCAACTCCGGCCGCTTGTTCACCTCGTGGGTGATCTCCACGAAGTTGAAATAGTCGCCGAGCAAGCGCTTCCCCTGGAGCAGGTGGTTGTCGGTCACCGCGCTGCGACCTCCTGCCTTTCGCTGGGTGTTGCGTTGCTTCAGCCACTCGGCGATGCGTGCACGAAGTTCGCCGGCGAGCTGCTGGTCGTAGACCCTCAACCAGCGACTGCGACAGGTGAGCTTCGCGAGGGACATCCCCGCCGCTCGCACCGCCGCTGTCGTGTTCCTGCCACGGACGTGCAGGGAATCCTCGCGGAGATGATTGAAGACCTTTCGCGCCTCGAGCGCCTCCCTAAGTTCAGCGTCGTGGTAGCTGGCAAACGCCTTCACGCCGAGCGCTTCGCACACCAGACAGTCCAGGGTGCGCAGCGCCCGCAGCAGACCGCGCCGGACCTTGCTCGCGGCACGCACGACCTGCCAGTGTTCTTCTGACTGGCGCGCGCGCTCGAGTTCAGCTCCCAGCTGGCTGGCCGACAGCCGCGCCACGAATGTGGCATCCGCGAGTCGTGCCAAGAGCGGAGGGAGGTCGGCGCGGCCGTCCAGCTCACCGATCACCGCGCCCAGGGTGCGCCGAGTCGTGGAAATGGCCGCGTCCGAGCTGACCAGGAGCGCCTGAGTGTCGCCTTCCGCCCCGTCGTGCGCGGGGTGTATGGCGAGGGTGCTCGCAAGCGCGTCGTCGATGTTGGCCTTCGCGCGGACGGCAAGGCTTTGGAATGTTTGGGATTCAGGACTCACGTTGGACAACCTCACGGACAGAGCCGTTTCAAGTCTCGTGCCGAACCTTCTGCAAGATCCGGCTTGCCGTCGCGCGGGTTCGACGCGGGTGTCGGCGAGCGGTCCCTGTGCACACTCTACGCTTCCCGCCGTCGCTCGCAGTGCCGTCGCTCGCAGGTGCTGTCACCATTAATTTCGGGGGAAATCAGCTGAGAAGAATGCCCGGGAGCGCGCGCCGCGTGCCGCCGTAAGCTGGATGCGCGATGAGGGCTGCGCTCGGCGGGTTGGCCCGGACAGCCGCCGGAGCGGTGGCCGCGCTCCGCCTCGGGGCCGCGCTGGACTCAGCAAAAGCTACCAAATGGAAACAATTCGGAACCGGGCGCGAAGTCGGTCGCCCAGTATTTCCCGCTGGAGCCCCGCGCGTCCCCGAGGCTGCGCCGATTCTGGCGAGTCATGGGCGATCCATCCCGAACCCGTGATAGGGTTGGCGGCAATATGGCGGGCAAGGTCATCGTCTTGGGGGGAGGCGTCGCTGGGCTCAGCGCGGCGCACGAGCTGGTCGAACGGGGTTTTACAGTCGAGGTCTTCGACCGCGGCACAATTCCTGGAGGAAAAGCACGCAGCGTGCCAGTTCCCGGTACGGGAACAGGGGGCCGCCCCGACTTGCCAGGGGAGCACGGCTTCCGGTTCTTTCCCGGTTTCTATCGTCACCTGCCAGACACCATGAAGCGCATCCCCTACGGCGGGAATGACGACGGCGTGTACGGCAACCTGCGCCAGGCGACGCAGTTCATGCTCGCGCGCCAGGGCCAGAGCGATCCCATCTTCGTCGCGCGCTTTCCCACGAGCGTGGGTGAGTGGTACCGCGCGCTGAAGGCCATCATCACTTCCAACCTCGGGATCCCAGCGCCCGAGGCAGTGTTCTTCCTGGACCGCTTGATGGCTCTCCTCACGTCGTGCCACGCGCGGCGCTTCGGTCAATGGGAGCACATCAACTGGTGGGAGTTCATTCGTGCTTCCGAGATGTCGCCGGAGTATCGCGCCTATCTCGCGAAAGGCCTGACGCGGTCTCTGGTCGCGATGCGGGCAGAGGAAGGCAGCACCCGCACCGTCGGCTACATCTTGCTGCAGCTGTTGTTTGACTTGATCACTCCGGGCGAGACCCTGGATCGCCTGCTGGATGGGCCCACGAACGAGGTCTGGATCGACCCCTGGGTTGGGTACCTGCAGGGGCGCGGCGCGACGTATCACCTCGAGCACGAGGTCAAGGCGCTCCAGGTCGGGCCAGGCGCCGGACCGGGTAGTGCCGTGCGGATATTGGGCGTCGAGGTCCAGGGGCCTTCGGGGCCGGCGGTGACCCACACCGCGGACTGGTACGTGCTGGCCATGCCGGTGGAGCGGGTGATCCCGCTGCTCAGCCTCGAGCTGGTTACCGCTGCCCCGGAGCTTGCGGGGCTCACCCACCTGCGCACGTCGTGGATGAACGGCATGCAGTTCTACCTGAAGCAGGACGTGAAGCTGGTGAAGGGCCACGCGATCTTCACGGATTCGCCTTGGGCGCTCACGAGCATCTCGCAGCAGCAGTTCTGGGCCGAGCGCATCCCAAACTACGGCGATGGTCAGGTTCACGGCATCCTGAGCATCGACATCAGCGACTGGGACACGCCAGGCATCCTCTACAACAAGGCGGCTCGCGATCTCACGACTCGAGCCGAGATCAAGGACGAGGTCTGGGCGCAGCTGAAAGCTGAACTCAACGACGACTCTCACCCGGATCTGCAGGACTCCAACTTGGCTCACTGGTTCCTCGACCCCAGCATCGACATGACGCCATCGGGCGCGACCAACGACGAACCTCTGCTGGTCAACATCGCTAGCAGCTGGCAGTACCGCCCGGAAGCGGTCACCTCGATCCCGAACCTGTTCCTGGCTAGCGACTACGTGCGCACCTACACGGATCTCGCGACGATGGAGGGCGCGAACGAAGCGGCCCGCCGCGCCGTCAATGGGGTGCTGCGGGTGTCTGGGTCGAGCGCACCGAAGTGCGGCGTGTGGCCGCTCTGGGAACCCTGGTTCTTCGCTCCGGCGCGCGGCTATGACGCGCGCCGCTGGGAGGCGGGGAAGGCGAATTTGTTCGCCCTCGACTTCAAGCCGTAGGGATTCGTGCTTGTCGAAGTGCGCCTAGCTCCAGTGAATCGCAAACACGTAGCGAATCGCGTCGTCTTGCCGCGTGGAATCGAGTAGCTCCACGTCCGGCTCGCTCACACCGTGGTTCTGCATGGTGCCGCGGATGATCCCGCGGAAGGTCGCCGGATACAGATCGCTCGGCTCGACCTTGCAACGCCAGCGGGCGCCCCGCGGCCCTTCGGCTTCGACCTCATGCTCGTTCCACGGGATGGATACACGGTAGGCTTGAGCGAGTCGTTCGAGCACCGTGATCGGTTCGCTGCCGATGAACGCGCTGATAGTGCGTCCCACCATGCTGGAGCGAAAGACCGGGTAGAAGTCTTCTGCGATGCGCTCGAATCCGGTAGCCAGCGGAGCGCCTGGATACAGCAGCGCAGACGCCAGAAAATACAGCTTGTAGAAGTCGCGATGAGGCATCAGCGAAAAGGGCACGAAGCGTGTGCGCACGCCTCCAAGCTTGACCAGCTCCTTCGCGGCTTCGTAGGTGCGAGAGCGCGCGATGGTGTCGACCAAGCCCTGGAAGAACATCCCGCGCACTTGGCAAGCGACCGGGAACTCGCTCAATATGCGCCGAATGCGCTCGCGATCACGGGTGGTCACGTCGACCTGAGCTGCAAATGCTTCGGCTTCCGCGGCGTCAATGACCCGCACACCCCAATCGAACTCGCTCAGTTGGACACCCCGCGCGGATCCTACGCGCCCGGCTGCGGGAAAGGAAGCCTGTGGAAACACTTGGCCGGGGCCGCGTTGCGGGGGCGGGGCCGCTGACTTGAGCCTATCTTGGGGGAGAGGGATCCCCCTGGCCCAAGCCTACAAAGACTGTTGAGTACACCCAAGTGCCCCTGAACCCAGCGCGCTGGCTGGCGCCAATAGTAACCGCGTGGAAACTTTGGCCCACACCCACTGACGGGTGCCAGGGGCTTCACGCGGGCCAGCTGCTCACGATCCAACCCACGCCGACGACGCAGGCCACCGCGGAGGCGGCAAACATCAAGAGCGGGCGCAGCTTCCAGCCGCCGCGCTGCGCCAGCTCCCCAGCGACGCTGCCGATGAGCATCATCGCCAGCGTTGCCCCGAGGAAGTAAGCCACGAGGTAGCTCGCAGCTCCCACCGTGGAGAGCCCAGTCGCTGGCAGGATTCCGATCAGGTGACTTGCACCTGCCGAGCCGTGCAGGGCGCCGACGCCGAACGTGGCGCCGCGCTTGCGATGCTCATGGCGGTGGAGCTCCGCGCCTCGGCTGCGCCAGGCTCGGTAGCCCTTCCAGCCTGCCCAGGCGCCGAGCGCGAGCAGCAGGAACCCCACCCCGAACTCGGACCAGCCGCTCACCAGGTGAATCGACAACGCGTCGCGGGCGATCAGCGCCACGGCGCCGATCAGGATCACTCCAGCGCCGTGCCCCATGCCCCAGTCGAGCCCAGCGAGCAGTCCGGAGCGGCGGTCTCCGAGGGACAGTGGAGCCACCGCAGCCAGGTGATCGGGGCCAGAGAGCGCGTGAATCGCGCCGCCGGCCAGTCCTGCAACGAGGCTCAACATCCAGCCCGTCGTAGCACGTTGCTAGGTCAGCGTGCCACTGGAAGTTTGACGACACAGTCTGTTCCGTGGCTGCGCCATTGTCAGCGTCCGCGGTCAACCCAACACTCAACCGTCATGTCCAAGTCCAAGAGCCCGATCCTCGACAGCGCGCCCCTCGGCTTTCAGTGGCCGACGGTTGATCCGTTTCTGTTCTGTGTCCACCACGATGATGCCTACCCGAAGGGCAACGCGCAGCTCGGTCCTGACGCGAGCCTCGAGGGGCGCAACATCGGTATGGACTTCGAGCCGAAGGATGGTTGGCGGATGTATCACGGAGACGTGGTGCCCGGCTTCCCGCAGCATCCTCATCGCGGCTTCGAGACCGTCACCCTGATGCGTCAGGGCTACATCGACCACTCGGACTCGCTGGGGGCGACTGCGCGCTTTGGTCACGGCGACGTGCAGTGGATGACCGCTGGCAAGGGCATCCAGCACTGCGAGATGTTTCCGCTGCTCAATCGCGAGCAGGAGAACCCCGCGGAGCTGTTCCAGATCTGGCTGAACCTGCCCGCGGCGGACAAGATGGTGGACCCTTACTTCACCATGCTGTGGGCGGAGAAGATCCCCACGGTAACGTTCACGGACGAAGCCGGCCAGGAGACTCGCGTCACCGTCATTGCCGGTAAGCTCGGGGACGCAGCGCCGCCAGCCCCACCCCCCAACAGCTGGGCGAGCCGTGCTGACAGCGACCTCAATATCTGGACCATCACCCTCGCGCCTGGCGCCCGCTGGACGCTCCCGGCGGCGCTCGAGACGAGCCATCGCTTGCTCTACCTGTTCCGTGGGGAGTCAATCGCGATCTCCGGTCACGAGGTCAAGCCCAAGCGCGTGCTGGCAGTCGAGCCTGACGTCGCCCTCGAGCTGGTCAACGGCAGCGAGGAGACTGAGATCCTGATGCTGCAAGGACGCCCCATTGGTGAGCCGGTGGCCAATCAAGGCCCGTTCGTGATGAACACTCAGGCGGAGCTACGCCAGGCGTTCGCAGACTACCGTCGTACGGGGTTTGGCGGTTGGCCCTGGAAGTCACCAGGCCCGGTTCACCCTCGCGAGCAAGGCCGCTTCGCGAAGCACCCCGACGGGCGCCACGAGGAGCCTGGCAAGGCCTCCGCCGCCGAGTAACCGCCCAGGCAGGGTGTTGAACAACACCCTGCCAATCAACATCCTGTGACGGCCGGGGCCAGCGGAGACCTGCGCGCGCTGGTCACTCCGAGTGGGAGACGCAGTGCCCTTCCCCGCGGAAGTGACCCAATGTCGTGGTGAGCGCCTCGACGAAGTCGTCCAGCGTGTTGACACCGCTCGCGCTGCCCGTGCCATAGCTGCCTTCGGTGAGGTCGAACAGCTGGACTGCCGCCAGCTCTTCGCGGGTGACTTCGCCGTCCGAGTTGGTATCTGCCGCGGCCATGCCGTTGAAGCGCAACACCGCGTTCTCAGCGGTGAGATCGTCGTAGAACAAGTGGTCGCCGTGGATTGTCAGCTGCACCTGTTCGACGCCGCCGTTGGCAACGAGGATCCCTTCACGCACCTCGTTGCCCGCGTCGTCGACCTGAACGCAGCTCTTGTAGTGAGTCGTGTTCTTGAAGCCCCACTTGAAGGTCTTGGTGTCCGCGCCGTTGGTCGCGCTGCCCTCGACGTAGACCCCATAACCGTTGCTCGTCATGAACGTCACGTCCGCGTCGGTCACGCTGTTGCTCTTGATGGGCGCGCTCACGGGGCCAACCATGTAGCTCACGCTGTCGTAGCCACCTGAGCGGATCTTGTCGGTCTGCCAGAGCTCTTGAGGGCCGGGCTGCTTCAGGTCGAAGAGCGTGACCTGACCTTCTTCAGCGCCGCCAGACTTGTTCGAGTCTGCGATGGTGACGTTGCCGACCTGAATCAGGAACTTGGAGTAGGTGAGCGTCCAGCCGTCTTCGAACTCCGAGCCAGGGATCTCCTGCTCGATGTAGTCCTCGCCATAGACGTTGAAGCTCGCCTGACCCTCACCCCCGCTGTCCTCGTCATCCGAGGAGCCGCAGCCGGCGAGCAGCAGAGCGCTGAAGAGAGCGAGTGCGATCGTGGAGGTTTTCATAACTTGATTCCTTGCGGATCAATTGGGGATGAAGCTGAAGGTGTAGGCCACGGCCTGACGCAGACCGCGGGCGAACGCGTTGTGCAGCGGGGCGAGCGTCTGGTCACTCGCGGTGATCTGCACCGCACGGTCGTCGGCGGGCGGGGTGACCCGGGAGAGGTCGAGCTGGTCGACCCAGTGGCTTGGATCCACCGTGAGTACGATCGTCCCGTTGCCGGACACCACTGCCTCCCCAGAGCCGCCGCCGTCGCCGAATGGACAACCTTCGACCGTCGGCGCGCCGTTGGTGTCGAGCACGTCGTCCTTGCTGGCGAAGAGCTCGACGTCGAAGCTCACGTCGTTCTGACTCACCGTCGCGACGACATGGGCCACCGAGCCATTCAGCGCGCTCGCGGCGGGTCCTGTGGGCGGTGCGCCAAAGCTGAACCAGCCCGAGCGATAGTGCCCCGTCACGCCCTGGGCGTCTGCCAGGTCACTGGCGTCGCCAGCAAGTCCGCGCTGCTAGGGTGAGCATCTCCCCAGCTCGTCTCCGGCCACGTAGTGCCCCGGGTGCGCCTGTGCCGTGGGGATCTGAAGCCAGCGCTGCAGCAGGTTCGCCTGGGTTGGGGGGGGAGCCGGCACCGCGCTCGCGTAGCGCTCAGAGCCATCCCCCGGCAGGACCCCTATGGCGGCGCCCTCGTAGTAGCGCAACTCCCCGACACTGAGCTCCACTTCCTTGAGCTGGATCTGCCAGTCGAAGCCGTTGGTGAATGGCGCCTGAGCGATCTCAGCCAGCTCCAGGCGAGTGTGCAGCGTCACGCGCTTGCCGGTGGTCGACTCCGCGGCGTCGTCACCACAGCCGCTCTGCAGCGCAGCGGCTCCAAGCCACACCCCATACAGGGCCACTCCCAGCGAGAGCCGTCTGGAGAGTCTTCCTAAGTTGCCGTGCGGAATTTGCATTGCTAGCTCCTGGAGTGGACGGACTAGATGAACAGGGTCAGCGTGGCCATGATTGTGCGCGGCGCTCCGGCCGAGATGTGGCGCACGGGTAAGAGGGAAGGCGACGCGCCCTGGTTGAAGTTCGAGGCGTACACGAACTCGCCGTCGTTCCAGTCGGTGTCGAGCAGGTTGAAGCTCTCGAGGCTCAGCTCCACCTCCTTGAGTCGCGCGGCGACTCGGGCGTCCATCAAGAACACGTTGGTCCCCAGCTCCCCGTAGGGGATCGGACGTCGATAGAGATACGTCAAGCCAAGCCCGAAGGTCCCCACGAGGCTGCGCCCCCACAGCTTGCCGAGGGTCGGCTTGAGCGCCAGGTCGTCGCGAACCACGACTTGCGGCACGAAGGGCACCAGCGCGCCGTCCACGTAGTCTCCACCAGACTCGGTGAAGGTGGCACGGGTGTAGGTCGCGCCGACGGACGAGGTGAACCATGGAGTTGGTTCCGCGGTGAAATCGATGACGACACCGTTGCGCTGCGTCGCGGGCACCGGCTCGTTGCGCGCCACCGACTCCAGGAACACCACGTCATCGCTCAAGTCGGTGTGAAACGCTGCGAATGAAGCACGGATGCGCTTGGTATCGGCGTAGCGCACGCCAAGCTCATAAGACGTGACCTCGGTGAAGGGGGTGCGTTCACCGGCGCCCAGGCTGCGCGCTTGAGGTGATCGGAAGCCCTCGCCGTAGCTCAGCAGCGCGTGCAAACCTGGCAGCACCGCGACGTCGACGGTGCCCTTCTTGCCGAAGTGTGTGCCCTGGGCCGAGCGCGTCTGATCGTTGCGCAGGTGATCGGTGATACCGAAGGACAGCGCATCCCAGCGCCCGCCGCCGCGCACGACGACGCGCGAGATGGGACGCACGGAGACATCGATGTAGCCCGAGACGCTCTGGGCGTGGATCTCGGAGTCGATGATGGACGCGGTCACCTCTCGCGTCACCTGGCTGAGCAAGCGATCCGACTGCTCGACGCTGTCGTCGCGCCCGGCGATCCCGACGCTGATGCTGTCGTGCTCGTTCAGGAGCTTGATCTGGCGGCGTAGCGAGGCACGAAACCCCAGGGTGCGCGCGTCGTTGAGCTGCTGAGTGGAGTCCCCGTTGACTGGATCCTCGAGGAAACCAGTGAAGTTGTGGTTCAGCTCCAGGCTGCGGGAGATCGCATAGGGGCCGAAATGGAAGTGCCAGTCGTCCACGGCGCCGCGCAGATCAGCCACGATCTGTGAGCGACCGCTGCGGCCGCCCTGCGCCGTGTCGTAGCTGTCGAAGCGGTCCTTGCGTCCGCTCTCCACGTCGTCCACCCGCAGCACACCCGCAGAGCCAAAGCGCGCTGCGTAGGTGCTCGCCAGCAACCGCAGCTCGATGTCGTCGTGCAAGGGGTGCACGATTTGAGCGATGGCGGAGGCGCGCTGCGCTGCGCGGCCGACGCCGAAGCCATCGCTCTCGTAGGTCTCGAACGCGCCGAAGGTCTCACTCGGTGCGTCCTTCGGGTGGTAAGCCAGGAACGCGCGCCGTGCGCCGTAGCTGCCGAGGGTGCCGCTCAGGGTGAAGCCTGGCTCGTCGTAGCCCAGCTCGAAATCCATGCTGCCAGCGACGGCGAAGTCGCCTTGCTCCGGTGAGTAAGGGCCAGGCAGCGCCGTGACTCGAGTCACCACCTCGGGCATCACGAAGTGCAGGTCGGCGTAGCCCTGGCCGTGCACGTTGCTGACTTCGTTCACCGGCGCGCCGCCAACCCAGAACTCGATGTCCTGGCCGTGCACGGCGTCGAAGCCGCGAAAGAAGATCTGGTGCGCCTTACCCTCGCCGCTGTGCTGGGTGACGAAGGTGCCCGGCACGGTCAAGAGCAAGTCGCTTGCGGTGCGGTGGGGGGCTGCGCCGAGCACCCGTCGATCCCGCTCCACGGCGCTCGCGGTGCGTGGAGGGGTCGATGCGCGGACGTAGACCTCCGCGTCCCCCGGAGCCGGTGTCTCCGACGCGGCCTCTGCGCCCTGGGCGTGATCGTGAGCGTCGCTATGCTCGTGCTCATGGGCGTGAGCGTGTGCTGGCTCTGCTCCGTGGTGGGAGTGAGCTTTCTCTGGAGGCGCTTGCGTGGCCGTGCGCGCAGGTAAGAAGCGAATTACCGCGCGGATTTTCGCGGGCAGCGGCCCTTCCGGACCCATCGCCGGCTTGAAGCGCCAGCGCTTGGCCGTCTCGATGGCATGGGCTTCGAACTCGCCCGCTTCCACCGGGCTGTCTGCTGGGATTTCGGTCGCGCTCGCGAGCTTGGCGCCGGTGACGCGGCCCGTCGCGTCGACCGTCAGAAAGAGGGTCACCTGGACCTCTCGGCTCTGGTCGGAGCCTGCTGGCCACGCGGGCTTCGGCTGACTCACCACCTCAGGTGGGGTGACCTCGGCGTGGTCTCCGTGGGCCGCTGCGGGCGCGGGAAGCCCGTTGGCCAGCAGCAAAACGCCGAGACAGAGCCACTTCCGCGACGACATGCTGGCGGTGTAACACGCTCTCCTGGAAACGTGCTACTCCTTTGGAGCCCAGAACGGGGTTTTCCCCCGGAGCACCGCTCAGGGGTTTTGGGGGGAGGTGCGGCGTAGCCATCCGGCGAGGCCGCATAGCGCCAGCACACCGAGCCAGACCAGGCTCGCCCAGGCCCAGCGCGGATCCGTGGTGGCGATGGGCAACTTGCCCAGAGCGCGCGGCAGATACGTGAGCACGAACACCAACCACAAATAGCAGAAGTAGACGAAGCTCAGGCGAAGTCGATTCTTTGCGGAAACGAATCCATAAACCAAGGGGAAGCTGACGAGCAACGCGTATCCCAACATCCCGCCCAAGAGGCGGCTCCCGGCAGGCCACAGCCCAAGGGGCGTGAGGTAGCTCACGATGAACCCGAGGTGGACGACGTGGGCCGACGCAAACCCTGCGAAGCCGGGCAGCGCGGGGACTCGCTTCGTCACGCTCCAGCTCAGCCACAGCGCACTGAACAGCGCCAGCGACCAGCGGCCGGTGTTGCGCGTGGCCGCAGCGAATGCTTCGCGGTCAGTCTCCGCTACCAGCAATGAAACCCCGCCGATCAAACCAGCCACGACCGCCGCGGCGAGGCTCACGCCCAGCGTCTGACGCCCCTCGGGGCGCGCTTCACCAACTTCCCCCGCCATACGCTCGCTCAGCATCAAGCCAAGCGGGTTTGGCTGCAAGGCGTGCGGGTCCGTTCAGCTCAAAACGTGAGTAGAGTAGCGGCGCGGTGTCGTCTCCCCCCCAGAAAAAAACTAAAACTCGCGGGCAGCTCACGCGGTCTGCAACGCCGGGCGTCGCACCCCTGCGCGTCACCTGCTGGAACGTGAACGGAGTTCGTGCGGCGACTCGCAAGGGCCTCGTCGCCTGGCTCGAGCGGGACGCGCCTGACTTCTGCGCGCTGCAAGAGGTGCGCGCCTTCCCGAGTCAGATCCCCGCGGAGCTGAGCGAGCTTGGACTCCAGGCGCACTGGGAGCCCGCGTCACGACCTGGCTACAGCGGGGTTGGCTGGCTCGCGAACCAGGCCTTCGAGCCGGTGGATCTCGGGTTGCCAGAGCGCTTCCGCGTCGAGGGGCGTGCGTCCCTGGTTCGCAGCGGCGCGCTCTGGCTGTGCTCGGTGTATGTTCCGAAGGGAAGCGGTACGCAGCGTGACAACAGCCGACTGCCGTACAAGCTGGCCTTCTCCCGGGCTCTGCGGCGCAAGCTCAAGCCGCTCATCGCTGCTGGCGAGCGCTTGGTGGTGCTGGGGGACTTCAACGCTGCCCACCTGGAAATCGACCTCGAGCGTCCCAAGGAGAATCGGGAGAACAGCGGGTTCTTACCCGAGGAGCGTCGGGACTTCGCGGCGTGGCTCCGGGCAGGGTTTGTCGATAGCTTTCGCGCGAAACAGATCGAACGCGATGGAGTGGGGCTTCCAGGTCACTACACGTGGTGGAGCACCCGCCCAGGGTTGCGTGAGCGCAACGTCGGCTGGCGCATCGACTACGCGCTCGTGAGTTCGGCGGCGTGGCCCTTCGTACGCCGTGCTTTCATCCTGCCTGAAGTTCGGGGTAGTGATCACTGCCCCCTCGGGGTGGAGCTCGATCGAGCGGTGCTCAAGCGGTAGACGATGGCGAAACGCTCGGAAGTTCCCGAAGAGCTGGTGAGGGCTAGCGGCATATTTGCTGGCCTGGGTCCGCTCTTGAGCTTGATTGGGCCGCTCGTCGATCCCCACTGGGTGCAGCGTGGTCTCGGCCGTGACTGGCATTTCGCGGCGCCGATCTGGGTGCTGTGGGCCGCCAGCGCGGCGATGAGTATTGGCGGACTGGTGCTGACGGTGCGTCCTGCGTTCGGTCGTCCGCTGGTGATGACCTCGGCGATGGCGTGGGCCGCGATGGGTGTTTGGCTATCGCACTTCAACCCGTTGCTCGCGCTGGTGGGCGTCTCGACCTGTCTGGCGCTCATGCACTGGATGTATCCCGCGCGGCGGATCCTCACGCCGATCGGGCTGTTGCCCGCGGTGTCCTACGCGCGAGGTAGCGCCTCTGTCGTGCTCTTGGCGATCGCGACCGTGATCCTCGCGGAACACCGACTCGACATCGGGACGCTGGTTGCGTTTCAGGTTGCCTCGGGGATCTCCACGTTGCTGTTCTTGCGCGCCGCGTTTGCTCGGCGCCTCGAGCAGCCGGTGGTGTTCTGGCTGGCGTGGCTGATGCTTGGCGTCGTGCTGGTGGACGCGAGCATGTTGCAGACCGCCCGCGTCGGTTGGCGAGGTGTGCTGCTGCTCGCGAGTGTACCCGCGAGCGTTGCGTTGCTTGGCTTACGTCACCCCCGAGGTGGTTCGCGCACCGTCGCCGCCTTGATCGACGCGGTGGCGTCGCACCCGGCGCGCCTGCTCGCCGTCACCTTCCTCGCGCTGTGTATGGGTGGCGGGTTGCTGCTGAGGCTGCCTGCCGCGAGCGCTGGTGACGAGGCCTTGCGAGCTGTGGACGCCGCGTTCACGGCGACCAGCGCTGTCTGCGTCACGGGCCTGGTGGTGCTGGATACGCCCGTCGCGCTGAGCCACACGGGGCAGGTGCTGCTGCTGCTGCTGATCCAGGTCGGCGGCCTGGGCATCATGAGTTTTTCCACGGTGGTTGCCGCTGCGCTCGGTCAGCGCCTCAGCCTCAAGCACGAGGCCGCGATGGCCGAGATGGTGGGCAGCGACAATCGGGGTGAGCTGAACGGTGCCTTGCGCCGCCTGCTCGGGGTCACCTTCATCAGTGAAGTCCTCGGCGCGCTGCTGTTGTGGCCGCTGTTCATGCAAGAAGGCGACACCATCTGGCGTGGGCTGTGGCGCGCGGGCTTCACGTCCATTTCGGCGTTCTGCAACGCGGGCTTTGCGCTGCAGTCAGACAGCCTGGTCGGCTACACCCACAACGCGGGGATCCTGAACATCGTTGGCTTCCTGATCATCCTGGGTGGGCTCTCGCCGCTGGTCATCGTGGAGTTTCCGCGTTGGGTCCAGCGACGCAAAGTCTCCGTGCAGACGCGGCTCGTGATGCTGATGACGATCGGGCTGTGCGTCAGCGGTGCGGTGTTCATTGGCTTGCTCGAGTGGTCCCACGCGTTCGCGGAGCTCAGCTATTGGGATCGCATCAACGCCGCCTGGTTTCAGTCCGTCACGCTGCGCACCGCGGGCTTCAACTCCGTTGACCTCGCAGCGCTGCGCCCCGCGACGCTGTGGCTCATGTGCGTGTACATGTTCATCGGCGGCAGCCCGGGTGGCACGGCCGGCGGCATCAAGACGACCACCACGGCGATCCTCGTGGCAGCGGTCGGCAGCGCGATGCGTGGGCGCTCGGAGGTGGTCGTGTACGGTCGCCGGATCCCGACGCGGAACGTCTACAAAGCGGCTGCGATCACCACCATCGCCGCGTCGTTCATCGTGGTCGGCGTGATCGCGCTGGGCGTGACTCAGGAGCTGGACTTCTTGGCGACGCTGTACGAGGTCGTTTCCGCGCTGGGTACGGTCGGGGTGAGCATCGGCGCAACGGGACAATTGGACGATGTGGGCAAGGTGATCATCATGGTGCTGATGTTCATCGGCCGCATCGGTCCGCTCACGCTGTTCTTGTTCCTGAACGAGCGCAGCTTCAACACGGCCTGGGACGTTCCGGAAGAGGACGTCGACGTGGGTTAGGCTCTTTCACGGGCCAGGCGCCGCTGCGCGCGCGCGGACTACTATCTGTCGGGAATCGAACGATGAAGAAGCAAGTGATGGTCGTTGGCTTGGGGCACTTTGGGAGCGCGGTGGCGCGCGCCCTCGCGGCGCGAGGTACCGAAGTGCTCGCGGTCGACAAGGACGCGGTCCGCGTGCGCAATGTCTCTCAAACGGTCACCGAAGCGCTGTGCTTCGATGCCACAGACGAGGAGCTCCTGAATCGCACCGCGCCGAGCAAGCGCGACGCGTGCATTTGCGCGATTGGCGACGAAGCGACGGAAGCCTCCATCATGTGTACGGCTTTGCTCAAGCAGATGGGGGCGAAGCGCCTGATTGGTCGCGCCAACAACGACCTGCACGCGCGCATCCTGCGCCTGGTTGGCGCCGACATGGTGGTCAACCCTGAGCGCGACTTCGGAGAGCGCTTCGCCAATCTGTTGATCCACGATCGAGTACTCGGTGAGCTACCCCTCGGCACCGATCTGGTGCTGACGGAGCTCGAGGTGCCCAAGCTGTTCATCGGCCGCAACCTGATCGAGCTGCAGCTGCCGCGCCGCTACGGCGTGACCGTCGTGGCCATTCGTCACGCTGGGGAGCGCGAGGTCAGCGTGCCGGACCCCAAGGCAGGCATGGAAGAAGGCGATGTCTTGATCACCGTCGCGTCGAAGGACGCTGTGACTCAAATGCTGGAGCGACTGTAGCCATGGGTAAATCCGGGGAAAAGTCGGGTGAGTCAAAGGGATCCGCGAGGAAAGATGCGTCCGCGGACCTGACGGCAGACAAACCGAAAAAAACCAAAGCGCCGAAGGCGGATGCCAAAGCCGCGCCGTCCAAATCAGGAGCAGCCAAGGCAGCGGTCAAGGCAACCGCTGGTTCCAAAGCCAGCCCCAAGTCCAAGCTGGCAGCCGCCGAGCCCAGCAAGCGCGCCACGCGTACCGACGCCATGCAGCTCACGCGAGCGACCCGCGTTGCCTTTACAGCGCTGTTGATCGTGAATCTCGCGAGCGCCGCGGCGGCGATAGGGCTGCTCGGGCGCATGCGACCCGCCATCGAGCGCATCATCGAACGCAACATCTACTCGCTCGAGGCCGTCGAGGGGATGCTCGTCGTGCTGTCGAGTCCGGACGGCGCAACCAACACCAACCAGGCCGCCCTGGATGATGCGCTTATCCGTGCGGAACGAAACATCACCGGTGACGCAGAACGGCCGCTGATTGCTCAGCTGCGCACTCGCCTCCCGCAAGCCTTGAAAGGGGACGTGGCGGCCCGTCGCGAGTCGCTCAAGGCGCTACAAGAGCTCGCAGACGTGAACCGCAAAGACATCGAGGCCGCAGACCAAAACGCGAAGCGGCTGGGCACGGCTGGCGCCTGGGCGGTGAGCTTCTTGGCGCTGGTTGGGCTGGGCAGCGGATTGATCGGGCTGCGGCGCTTCGACCGCCGGGTACTTGCGCCGTTGGAAGAGCTGCACAGCGTCTTGACCGATCACAGCGGAGGCCAGCGCCTGCGCCGCTGCGGCGCCATCGGACAGGCCTCGAAGGAGCTGCACGAGACCATGCTCAGCCTCAATCAGCTGCTTGATTCCCGCGCAGACGAGAGCCTGAGACGCATCGCGATCGGTCAGAAGGCTGGCGATGGTGAGCACCAAAGCTTGCTTGCGGTTCTTGATCTGATCCCGGAGCCGACCTGGCTCGTCGATGATCAAGGAAGCATCTTGGCGGCGAACCGCCCGGCGCTCGATCGCATCGCCGCGGAGCCGGAACTAGCACGCGCGGTCAAGCAGCTCGCCATTGGCGAGAGTGAGCCGAGCGACGAAGGTCTCGTCAAGCGCCTTCGACGGACGGCGGTCGATGGTGGGAGCCGAGCGTTGTTTCAACTCGCCAGCGCTTGATGCTCGATCTCGGTTGACGCTCAGTCCACGTAGCCCAGGCCGCGCAGCAGGTCGCGAGCCGTGACGGCGCCCAGGGTCTTGCCGTAGGGATCCACCACGATGGCCGCCGGCTCGCCGGTGGTGGTCAGCATGTGAGCGACCCACTTGACCGAAGCATTGGGCGGCACCGTCGTACACTGCTGGACCACGCCGTCCTCCGCGCATAGATCGAACAGGCTCTCCCGGGAGTGTTGCTGGCTGAGACGCATCACGCTGAGTGCGGTGAGCAGGCCCACGGGCTCTTCGTGTTCGTCAACGACGACGACGAACGCGTCGGGCGCATCATTTGCCAGTTCGTTCAACATGCTCGCCACCTCACTGAGGGGCAGGTCCTGGGTGACGACCACCGGCGGCCGCAGCACGGAGCTGACGCGGGTGTCGGAAAGCGTGTCGTGTGGGGGGCGATCGCTGCTGGTGACTGGGGGCAGTTGGCTCATCAGTAACGCACCTAGCAACTCGTACGCCAGCTTCGTCCCCTGGTGAATCGTTTGCGGAGTCACACGCTGGAGGCGCGAAGTGGCGACGCTTCCGGGAGCCGCAAGTCACCTGGCGCAGGTGCTGTGACGTCCATGCCGAGTGACCTCAGCCGGGGTTGCCACAGCGAGGCAGAACAGCCCGCGCGGCGGCAATCCCGCACATTGTACGCTGGAGTCGTTGCATCGCTCCACGTATCCTCCTGGCAATGACTATCTCGCGCATGCTCAGTTTCGGGGCCCTGTTTGCTGGTGTCGTGGCGTCTCTCGTCGGTTGCGACAAGGGCAAGGAGGGGCCGCCGGACAACGCTCAGACTGTTGCAGCGTTTCAGGAGGCCAAGCCGGCTGCTGGGACTGCAGCGACGGTTCAAGGCCTGGTTCAGGCCACCAAGGGCAAGGCCTGGCCCATCGTCGATCGTCCTGGCGGCCCGTTCGTCTACTGCGAGATGGCGGCGCCCCCTGAAGGCGTTGCAGAGGGCGACCGCGTCGTAGCAACCGGGAAGGTTGCCGATAGCGCGATGCTGAAGGAGTGCAGCATCACGCCGCTCAAGAAGTAGCGGCGGCGCTCACTCGCCGGTGAAGCCGGCCGCCTTGTGGCTGCCGTCGCAGAACGGCTTGTTCTTGGACTGCCCACAGCGACACAGCGCCGCCTTGCTCGCGCGCATGGCGACTCGACCACTTGCGGCCACTAGCTCGAACTCTCCCGAGAGCAGCAACGGGCCGCTCGCCGCGGGCTTGATGCTGAGCGCGCCTTGGGTAGGGCTGCCGGCGTTTTCGTCGTCGAGGTTGGCCCCCACGGCACCGTGATCCTTGAAGCCAGCCGCCTCATGGCTGTTATCGCAGAATGGCTTGTTCTTGGACTGGCCGCAGCGGCAGAGCGCCGCGCGGAACCGAACACCAGGCATGTCCGGCGCGGCACCTTCGATCTCGAGCTCACCAGCGACATAAAGCGGACCGTTGTTCGCAACCGTCACGACGTTGCGTTCGAACGGCGCTTCCTCTGGGCCTTCGTCGTGGCGCGTGTAGCTGAGCGCTCCGCTCGGGCAGCGCTCGACGACATTGGTCGCGGCGTCCGGGTCGACCATGTCGGGCTGGCACCAGGGTTGGCGTCCTCCCTCGAAGAGCGCGTTCTCCGCGCGGCCGCACTCACCGATGTGAATACACAAACGTCCGTCCCAGAACACGTCGAGGTGCTTGCCTGGGTACTTGGTGATCTTGTCCGACATGGTTCCTCCGGGGCCAGTGTATCAGCGGTCGCCTCCAAGAACGGCTTCAACCTGCGTGGCGATTGGGTGAAGCGGCGTCGCAGGCACGTCCGGCTAGTCGAGCTCTTGCCGCTCACCGTCGGTTGGCACGCTGACTTGTGTCTCCCAGCCCCGAACCCGCGTTTGCTCGCTGATGCGCCGTCGCATCGCGTCGCTCGCAGCAGGTTCGCCGTGGGTGACGAAGATTCGTCGGGGGATCCGCCGCGCGGTCGTCGCCTGGTCGAATGGAGCGAACAGCCAGTCCAGCAACTCTCGATAGTCCGCGTGTGCTGACAGGCTCTGGATATAGGTCACCTGAGCCCGCACCGGGACGTACTGACCGTGGATCTTCAGCTCGTCACTGCCCTCCAGGAGCTGACGGCCGCGGGTGCCCATGGCCTGGTAGCCGACCAGGAGGACGCTGCTCCGATCATCCGGGAGGAAACGGCGCAGATGGTGGAGCACTCTGCCGCCGGTGGCCATGCCGCTCGCAGAGACGATGATTGCGGGGTCGAGCGAGGCATCGAGCGCCATGGAGTCTTCCGGCGTCTGCGAGTACAGAGTGTCGCGCCGCATCGCCGCACATTGCGCTTCAGTCAGGCGGCAGTCTTCCGGGTGTTCGAAGAAGATGCGCGTTGCGTCGATGGCCATCGGGCTGTCCAGGTAGACCGGCAGCGGCGGGATGCGACCGGCGGCTTTGAGCTCGCTGAGTAAGTGCAACAGATGCTGCGCGCGGCCCACTGCGAACGCAGGGATCACCAGGCTCCCGCGCTTCTCCACGACGTGGTTCACGACCTTGCAAAGGTCGTCGAGGCTGTTGTCCGCTGGGTGACGCCGATCCCCGTAGGTGGACTCCACCACCAGATAGTCAGCGTCTGGTGGCGGCTCTGGTGGCAACAAGATGGGATCCTCGGGTCGTCCCACGTCACCGCTGAAGCCAATGCTCGTGCCGCCGAGCTCCAACTTCAGGCACGCGGAACCCAGGATGTGACCCGCTCTGCTGAACGTCGCTGTGACGCCAGCGCTGGGCTGGAAGGACTTGCCGTAGTCCACCGGCGTGAGCTGTCGCAGGCAGCGCTCTGCGTCTTCGCGGGTGAAGAGCGGTTCCGCGGGGGAATGTTTGGAGTAACCCTTCAGGTTGGCGTGCCGCGCTTCTTCCTCCTGAAGGTAGCCCGCGTCTGGTAGCAACACCTGAAGCAAGTCACGGGTGCCCGGAGTGCAGTACACCTTGCCGCGATAGCCAAGTTTGTGCAGGCGGGGTAAGTAGCCGGAGTGATCGATGTGCGCGTGGGTGAGTAAGACGGCGTCGAGCTTGGAGATTTGAACCGGCGGCTGGTCCCAGTTCCGCAGCCTCAGGCGCTTGATGCCCTGGAACAGCCCGCAGTCGACCAGCAGTCGAGCATCGCTAGTTTCCACATGGTATTTTGAGCCGGTGACGGTCTCGGCGGCGCCGAGGAAGGTAATTCGCACCATTCCGCGAAGTCTACGCTGGCTCGGCCACTCAGGTGGGCGTGAGCACCAGGCGAGAACGCGTAACTTTTGCTTGGGCGCGCCGCCGACCTAGCTATCGCCTTGAAGCTGACTGGGCCCCCCTGAACGCGGACGAATGCTGAGCCATCCCGTTTCTTCGGTACGGAGGCGCCCGCTGACCCCTCGTCACAGACCAGTTCGGGGAACCTCGGAGGCGACCGACAGCGCCTCACCGCTTGGACAAAACCCCCCAATTTCGCGTCGAAGCGGCGCGAAACCGAGGCAATCGGTCGTCAGCCGCAGGGTCCTGTCGCGCGGCCGGCTGCTTCTTGGCTAGATCCTGCGCTCCGGCGATGAAAGGATGAGCAATGACGGGGGGCGCACCGCGCGCCAGCCTTGTCGGGGTAGGGGGACGCGTGAAGACACCAGCACTCAACGTGGGAGATGTGATCGCCGGGCGATTCCACGTCGACGAGTTGAGCGGCGCTCATGGCCTCGGGCACTTCGACTCCGAAGGCGGAACCAGGTACGTCGTGCTCGTCCCGCTAGACGCGGAAGAGTCCGCGGTCATGCAGGGCATGGACACGGCTCATCACGCACATCTGGCGGAGGTCTTCGAGGTGGCGGCGTTTGCCCCCGGCGCGGTGCTGATCGCCGAACGCGTCGAAGGGGAGACACTGTCCGCCCGGCTCGAGGTGGTCGGAAAGAAGCAGCCGGTCGACGCGGTGCGGTCGACGTTGCGCCTCGCGGATGCTGCCGCAGCACTTCACCGCCGCGGGGCGGTGCATGGTGGCATCTGCGCCGACGCGGTTGTCCTGGATCCTCCGGGAAAAGACGGCCCGCTGCTCACGTTTCAGGGCGCGCGGAGCGTGTACCGTGCCCCCGCAGCCGAGGGCGGACCCACGGAGGCTGACGACACCTGGGCGATCAGCTGCCTGATGTTTCAGATGCTCGTGGGGCACGCGCCGCCGGCCGTAGGTGTCACTTCGCCTGAGCAACTGGCCGAGGTGGACGACGAGCGCTTGCGCGCGGTGCTGCTGCATGGCCTCACGAGCGACTCCGAGGCCCGCGCCTCGACCCTCAAGCCGCTCATGGGCGAGCTCGCGCGCTGGTTCGTGGATCACGCGGGCGACGAGTCTCATCCCTCGATCCGCACCAGCCATCCGCCGCCGCTCCCGAACTCCACGGTATCCCCGGTCAATCTGAGCGTCGATACGCGGCCCAACATCGAGCAAGAGCCGCCAAGTCGCATGGGGCGCTTCGTGGCGTTTGCGCTCGCTGCCAGTGTGCTCGGTGCGCTCGGGGTCTGGGCTTACTCAGCCACGCGTAAGCCGAACGTGGTCGAGGTGGCCGTTCCGACCGAGGCCAAGTCGGCGGCTCCGACCGCTTCTGTGCGGAAAGAAATTGATCTCAGTGACGTCGCGGTCATGGGCAGCGCGCAGTCTGCCGCCGCCGCAGATTCGATCTCCGCGTGCGCCAAGGAGTACCTGAGCGGCGCGTTCGAGTCGCCTCAGCCTCTGGCGTGGATGTGCGAGGAGAAGGACGCGCTGTCCGGGGCGAGCAAGTTGAAGGTCGCGGTGGTGAAGGGCAGCAAAGGCGGTGTGAGCGACGCGATGCGCCTGATGAGCCAGGCGGGGTGGTACGAGCTGCCGATCTACGTAGCCGTGCGCCGCACCTGCTGTGCCGACGCGGCCGAGGCGACGCTGCCTGCCCCGAGCGCCGGGTGTGATGACCTGGGCCGCGCGACGGTGGAGCTCAGCGAAGCGACCACCTCAGGTAAGGCGACCAAGGACGCGCTGGACAAATTCGAGAAGGCAGCCGCATGCGAGTTTCAGGCAGGCAAGGGCAGCACCTACGGCAACACGGGCCGCCCGGATTCCGCAATGCGCGGCCAGTTCGAGACCTTCGCGGCGCGCTTTCAGCATGAGTGAGCTCTGACTGAGCGCGTCGCTGGGGTTTGCTATGCTCGCTCCGCCCAGATGAGCCTGCTCCAGTTCTTGGTTCAATTGGTGCTGAACATCGCACTGCCCTGGTGGATCGTGCGCCTAAGCTTGCGGCTCCTGCCGGTCTCTGCACAGGAGCGCAGCTGGAACGAGGCGAGCTTCCGCTCGGCGGTGGTGGTGTTCGGCCCCCTCGCGCTACCCGTGCACTTTGCCCGGGTGGGGATCGGACCGGAGCGCTGGCACTGGTCGCTCCGCCTGCCAATCGGTTTGGGCGTCGGCGTGTGCGTGATGTTGATCGAGTTGGTGCTGGTCGGGATTGCCGTCAGCCTGTGCGGTTAGCTGGAGCGTTTCGAAACATCCCAATCAAGATGTGTGCCAAGCGTTGCGGAGTTGAGGCGCTCTCGGCTACTCTGCGTGCAAATGCGGGTTTTGTCGGGTACTAGTGGCTTCAGCTACAAAGAGTGGCGGGGCAGCTTTTATCCCGAAGACGCCGCCGTGAACGATCTCTTACGGCTCTACGCCGAGCGCCTGCCGGCGGTCGAGATCAACAACACCTTCTACCGCATGCCGAAGTCGTCGGTGGTCGCGAGCTGGGCGGAGCAGGTTCCCGAAGACTTTCGCTTCGTGATCAAGGCGTCTCAACGCATCACGCACCGCCAGCGGCTGCGCGACGTAGACGACTCAGTCGCTTATCTGTTCAAGGTGATTGCGATCCTCGAGGCGCGCCTCGGAGCGGTGCTTTTTCAGCTGCCGCCGTTCCTGAAGAAGGACGTACCGCTGCTGAAGTCTTTCCTCGCGGTACTACCTCCCGAGTGCAAGCCAGTGCTCGAGTTTCGCCATCCGTCGTGGTTCTGCGATGAGGTGTACGCGGCCCTCGCGACGGGCAAGGCAGCGCTGTGTGGTGGAGACTTGGACGCGGAGACGAAGGCGCCTCCGCTGGTCTCGACCACGGACTTTGGTTATCTGCGCATGCGTCGGGAGGACAGCTCTTACAGCGAAGCGGAGCTCGACGAGTGGGCGGCTCGCGTTGCGGAGCAGCGCTGGAGCGAGGCCTTCGTGTTCTTCAAGCACGAGGTGGAGGGCCCCATGCTGGCGGAAGCCTTCAACGCCCGCTTCAAGACCACTCCCGCCGCTCAGGCGGTTGCTCCTCTCCCCCCCAAATCCGAGCTGACACCGAAACCGCCGTTGAACACCACCCCTGAGCGTGCGGGGCGCGCGTCCTCCGTGCGCAAGGCGCTGCCAGAGTCCGACGCCGGCGCCGAATCCGAGGGCGAACCACACCGGGGTAGGGTGCGGCCCGTCGTGGAAGGCTAATCAGCTCAGTTTCGAGGCTTTTTTGGGGGTGAGGAGCGCCGGGACAAAGTCATGGACAGCCGCGCGTTCATCGGCCAAACCCACGGGCGATGCACTTCCAGGATCTGATTCTCAACCTGCAGCGCTTTTGGGCCGAACAAGGCTGCCTGATCGTTCAGCCGTACAACTCGGAAGTCGGCGCGGGCACCTTCAACCCCGCCACGTTCCTGCGCAGCTTGGGTCCTGAGCCGTGGAACGTCGCGTACGTCGAGCCGTCTCGTCGTCCGACGGACGGTCGCTACGGGGACAACCCGAATCGCCTGCAGCAGTTTCACCAGTTCCAGGTGATCCTGAAGCCGAGCCCGCTCGATATTCAGGATCTGTATTTGAAGTCCCTCGAGGCGATTGGCACCAAGCCCCTCGAGCATGACGTGCGTTTCCTCGAGGATGACTGGGAGAGCCCGACGCTAGGCGCGTGGGGACTTGGTTGGCAGGTGTGGCTCGACGGCCTCGAGATCAGCCAGTTCACCTACTTTCAGCAGGCGGGAGGCTTCGACTGCAAGCCCGTGAGCGGCGAGCTGACCTACGGCCTCGAGCGCATCGCGATGTACCTGCAGGACGTCGACTCGGTCTACGACCTGACCTACAACGATCAGGTGAAGTACGGCGAGCTCTTCCACCGTAACGAGTGGGAGTGGTCGACCTACAACTTCGAAGAGGCCGACGTCGAGGCGCACTTCCGTGCCTTCGACCAAGCCGAGGCTGAGGTGAAGCGCCTGTTGGGACGCAGCGAGGACCCGAAGCAGCAGCTAGTGATGCCTGCCTACGACTTCGTGATCAAGGCGTCCCACGCCTTCAACGTGCTCGATGCGCGCAGCGCGATCAGCGTGACGGAGCGCGTGCGCTTCATCGGCCGCGTGCGCGCCATCGCGCGTGCAGTGGCCACCGCCTGGCTCGCTCAACGGGAAGCACTGGGCTTTCCGTTGCTGAAGACGACGGCGCTCAAGGAGAGCGCGTGAGCTGAGGCGCCACGACCGGCGGCGCGCACAGAACACTCAGCGCACCCAGAACACCGTGAAGGCGTCGCCGCCTTCTTCGCGCTCGGCGGCCCGTGAGGTCGCAATGGCAGCGCCCGCACGCAGGTGCTCACGCACGGCTTGCTTGAGCGCCCCCGTGCCGTGCCCATGCAATACGAAGCCTGCCGGTTCTCCGCGCTGGAGCAGCGCATCCGCGAAGCGATCCACCTCGTCCAGCGCCTCGTCGACGCGCATTCCCCTCAGATCGAGGGTGATGCCGTCGTGGCGCAACAGCACCTCCTCCTTGGCTGCCGGAGCACTCCGCGTGAACTTTGCGGCTCCTCGAGGTAGAGCTGACTTGACCCGCGCCGTGTTCCGCGTGGAACTGACCTGGGCTTCGCTGCCGTTGACGAGGCGGATGTCCTCGAGCTTGCAGAGCAGCGTCAAGCTACCTACCCGCACCCGGAGCTTGCCCCGTATGGGTAGCTCAGCGACCTCGCCGATCTGACCTCCGGGCAGCACGCGCACGCGTCCACCCAGTGTGAGCTGCTCCGCCGCGGGCGCGCTGCCTCCCGGAGCGCCGCGGGTAGCTTGGTCCAGGCGGCCGCCAATACCGAGCTGGCGCCCTGCGGAGTCGACCTGCTTCTCGAGCTCCTTGAGATCACGCTGGGAGAGCTCTGCTGCGCGCAGCCGCTGCGTCACGTGCTGGAGCTCGGCGCGGGCCTGACGTACAGCCTGACTCAGCTCACGGGCTTCGCGCTCCAGGCGCTCGCGCTCACGCTTCGCGGTCGCTAGCGTTTCCGCCTGGATCTTGTTGCGAGTGACCTGCGTCTCGAGCTCGAGCGCCTTGGCTGAAGACAGCGCCTGCGCTGCGTCCTGGCGTTGACGCTCGATGGTGTCGAGCAGCTCGTCTCGCAGCAAGCGCTGCTCCGGTAGCAGCGCCTTCGCTCGCTCCACGACCGACGGATCCATGCCGAAGCGTTGCGCGACGGCGAGGGCGCTCGACGGGCCCGGGATCCCCAGCCGCAGCTCGAAGGTCGGGGCGAGCGCCGCCATGTCGAAGCCCACGGAGGCGTTCTCGAAGCGTGAGTCCCGGGCCGCCAGCTCCTTGAGCGCTTCGTAGTGGGTCGTCACGGCGACGGCCGCGCCAGCTTGTGCGAGCGCCTCGAGCACGGCGGTCGCCAGCGCGGCGCCTTGATCCGGGTCAGTACCTGCCGCCAACTCGTCCAGCAAGATCAGCGTGCCTCCAGGCTCTCCCTCACCATGGGCGCGCTGGGCGGTCTTCAGCATCTCCGCGAGGTTTCGCACGTGACCACTGAAGGTGCTGAGCGAGAGCGCCAGGGACTGATCGTCGCCGATGTCACTCAAGACCTCATCGAAGAAGCCGACGCTCGAACCGGCGGCGGCAGGCACGGGGACACCGGCGCGCACCATCAAGGCCGCCAGCCCAAGGCACTTGAGGGCGACGGTCTTACCGCCGGCGTTGGGCCCGGAGATCACCAGCGCGTGGCCAGCGCTGAGACGCACGTCGTTTGCCACCACCGGCTCCTCGCCGACGGCGAGCAGCGGATGCCGGATCGCCAGGAGCTCGATGCTAGGCTTGTCTCCGGGAGGAAACACTAGGCCTGAAACCTTCGCCGCCCAGCGGGCCATCGCGATCAGCCGCTCCGCCTCCAAGAGCGCCTCGTAGGCGACCGCGAGCTCTGCACCGAGTCCTGAAGCGTGCCCCGATAGCCGCGCCAGCACGCGGGCTTCTTCACGTTCGGCGTCCGCTTCGGCGATGCGCAGCTTGTTGCCGAGGTCCACCAGCTCGCGCGGCTCGACGTACAGCGTCGCGCCCGAGCCGCTGGAACCCAGCACGAAGCCCTCGATGGTGCCGTGAGAGTCGGAGCGCACGGGCAACACGTAGCGCCCGTCCCGCTCTGCGTAGTAGCCACCAGCGAGCTTGTCCGAGTGCTTGTTGACCAGACGCTGCAAGCGCGTGGTGAGCTCACGGCGCCGATCACGTACCGCGGCGCGCGCGCGCGCGAGCTCAGGGCTCGCGTCATCACTAACGGTTCCGTCGGGATCGATACAACGCTCGAGCTCTTGTTCCAGGCCCGCAAGCTCCGGGGCGGTGTCCAGCGCGTCAGCCAGCTCGGCGCGTGCAGCGCGCTGACCCTGCGCAAAGCGCCTGAGTGCGCTTGCATCGCGCAGCAGCAGCAGGACCTTGAGCAAGTCAGGTGCCGCCAGCACGCGCTGGCGCGTGATGCCGTCGAGCGCCTCGATCACATCAGGGGTGGACACGCGCGGTAGCGGCGTGTCGCTTTGCTCGGCGTCGATCGCCGCCTGGCTCAAGCGACAGCGCTGCGCAGCGAGCGCCAGCGTGGGCTCTGGAGACAGCTCGCAGAGCCGCGCCTGCGCGGCTTCGCTCGCGCAGAATCTCGCGAGCTCCGCGCACACTAGGGGCCACTCGAGGTCGCTCAGCGCGCGCTCGCGTAGCTCTTGAATGCTCTGCCTCCCTGCCATCGGCGCCCCCCCTAATGACAGATTTTCGCCGGGAGGCCAGCGCCTTTGCAGGCTAGGCGCTTCTGACGAGCGCGACGCGAGCGCGCCGCGTTGGCGGCGTGCGCAAGCCGATTTGGATGCGCGGCGTGCTGCGGTCGGCCTCCAGCGTACGCACCCAGCGGGTCAAGCCTCGTTCGACGCGCCGGTCGTCGGTGGTGCCGTAGGTCAAGATCAACTGGCCGCGCCCGAGCTTCTCCAGGCGAGCCATCAAGCCGCGGCACAGCACGCCTCGGCTGGTCTCCGCTTGATGGTCCACGCTGCCGTTGCTCACCAGCACGACGCGCTCCAGGTCCCATCCGCCATTTTCCAAGCGGGAAATCCGATTGGCGACCTGAGTCAGAAGCTCGCTCGGGTGGCCTTCGTAGTGCTGCGCCACCACGGCCATGTTGCCGTTCGCGGAGCACCCAGGCTCCAGCCAGCTCGGCCAGCTGCCGCCAAACTCAATCACCACCAACGTGGCTTTTCCGCGCGATCCAAGGTTCATGCTGCTTCCCCCGCGTTTCCGCTCAAGAGCGGTGCACAGATTCGGCGCGTCCCTTCAGCGGTCGCTCTGCGCCTGGCAGAGGCCTAACTGGTCCCGTCCCAACGGGCCAAGAAAACGCCCACAACCTGGGACCTACGCGGAAAGCAAGAGCGCGCGAGGCAAGGAGCGAGGCCGAGGCGGCGGCCGAGCTGAGGCGAAGTCCGAAGCGAGTCCGGCGTGGAGGGCCGAACGAACGCCGAGCTGCGCGGGAGAAGCAAGAGCGCGCGAGGCAAGGAGCGAGGCCGAGGCGGCGGCCGAGCTGAGGCGAAGTCCGAAGCGAGTCCGGCGTGGAGCGCCGAACGAACGCCGAGCTGCGCGGGGCATCCAGACACACCGTTGTCAGGAGGGGAGTGGCGTGCTGGGCCTCCTGACAGGACGCTGTCAGGGCGAGGTCGCTATGTCTTTGGGGCGTCGAGCGGCTGAGTTGGCAGCCGCCGCGCTCGAAGGAGATTCAAATGAGTCAGCATCCAGTGGTTTGGTTCGAGATTCGGGGTGACAAGCAGGAGAAGCTCCAGGGCTTCTACGGTGAGCTGTTCGGGTGGCCGCTGAATCGCGATAACCCGTCGGGCTACGGCGTGCTCGCGCCTCCCGGCGGCAAAGGCATCGCGGGCGGTATTGGCGAGCGCGGCGGCGTGTTTAGCCATCGCATCACGTTCTACGTGGAAACGGAGGACCTCGAGGGCAGCCTCGAGCGTGCAATCGAGCTCGGCGGCAAGCTCGTGACGCCTCCTACTCCGGTGGCAGGCATCCGCGTCGCCCTCTTTGAGGACCCAGAAGGCAATGTCGTGGGCCTGTCCACTCCGTGAGGTGCGCCCGTTTGGCGCGCGTCGCAAGCCGGCTCACGCGCTCTCAGGAGCCCGCGTTCCGGCAGCAGCGCGCGCTGAATGGTGCCTGCTATTCGCCCGGCGCTCGGTAGCTACCAAGCTTTGCAGTACAGTCCTTGTCGATGCGTCGCGCGGATCGCTTGTTTCAAATCATTCAACTGCTGCGTCGACGCAAGGTGCTCACGGCGCGGCAACTCGCGGAGGAACTCGAGGTCTCCGAGCGCACGGTGTATCGCGACGTGCGGGATCTCGTGTCCACCGGAACCCAAATCGACGGCGAGGCGGGAGTCGGCTACTCCTTGCGCGCCGGCTACGACCTGCCGCCGCTCATGTTCGACGCAGATGAGATCCAGGCGCTGCTGCTGGGCGCGCGCATCGTCGCGAGCTTTGGAGATCACGAGCTTGGCAAAGCCAGCCGCTCGGTGATCTCGAAGGTGGAGTCGGTGCTTCCGAAGCACCTGAAGCCACTGCTCAAGCAGACACCGCTCTTCTCGCCGCTCCCCCTCGACAAGCGAAGCTCCGGCAACTTGAGCCTCGTGCGCCAAGCGGTGTTCGACCGCAAGAAGCTGCGCTTTGGTTACCAGCGTGGCGACGGTCAGAGCAGCGAGCGCACGGTGTGGCCACTGGGCGCGTTCTTTTGGGGCAAGGTCTGGACCCTGCTCGCTTACTGCGAGCTACGAGAGGACTTCCGCAATTTCCGCCTGGATAGGATGGAGAAGGCGGGTCTGCTGGAAGATCAGTTCCCGTTGGACCCAGACAAGAGCCTCGATGCGTTCTTCGCCCGCATGGGCCAAGACACGCCGCTTGACTAGCCGCAGCCCGGATCCGCCACGGCCCCATCAACCGCAGCCTCGATCAACCGCAGCCTCGATCTACCGCAGCCTCGATCTACCGCAGTGGCGAATGGCGCTGGCAAGGCTCTAGGACTTGGGGTCCTTGAGCCACGCCAGGGTCGCGCCCCAGCCTCCACGGGTCGCTGGCGCGTCGCGAAACTCTGCGACATACGCTGACTTGGCGAGCACCTGCTGGACGCGGGTGCGTTGGACGCCTTTGCCGCGCCCGTGGATGAGCCTTACCTCGCGGAAGCCTTTTTTGTAGGCTTCCTCCACGTAGTCTTCGACCACGAAAGGGATGTCGCGAGGCTGAAACGTGTGAAGATCGAGGCTATCCTCGATCTCCATCACCACCACGTCGTCGTCCGGGGGCTTGCTCACGCCTTAAGCTCGCAGGGCTCGATCAGCCCGTGGACGTCTTCTTGGCCCGGGTCTTGGTTTCCTTCTTCGCACCTGGTTCAGCCTTCTTGACGGGCTTCGCCTTGGCCTTCTTGCCCTCGGCCTTCTTGGTGTCGCTGCCTTCGTCGCTCGCGCTGTCCCCGCCTTGGGCGAGGCTCTTCTTGAGCGCCTCGAACAGGTCGATGATCTGGGCCTTGGGCTGCTCGGGCGCGAGGGTGATCTCTTGGCCCGCCACCTTCTGGTCCACGACTTCCAGCACGCGGTCCGCGTAGGCGTCCTTGAACTTCTCCGAGTCGAACTCCTCGACCGTCAGCTGGTCGAGCAGCTTGTCGGCCAGGTCCTGTTCGGCGTCGCTGAAGTTGAACGTCGCGCCTTTGTCGACGTCGTCGTACGCACGCACCTCGCCCGCGTAGTACAGCTGATGCAGGATCAGCCCGTCCTGATACGGGCGAATCATCACCAGCTGCTCCTTACCCCGCGCGGACCAACTCCCCACGGCAACGCGCTCCTTGCGCCGCATCGCCTCGGCAAGCAGCTTGTAGGCTTTGTCGCCGCCCTTGTCGGGGCCGAGGTAGTAGCTCTTCTCGACCTGGATGAAGTCGACGGTCTCGAGGGGAACGAACTCGACGATCTCCAGGGTGCTGCTGCGTTCGGCCTCGAGCTTCTTCAGCTCCTCGTCCGTGAACTGCACGAACTGCCCCTTGGTGTACTCATAGCCCTTCACCAAGTCCTTGCGCTCCACGACCACGTCGCAAGCAGGGCAGTAAAGCTGCTGCTTGATGCGGTTGCCACACTCGCCGTGCAGCATGTTGAAGCTGACGGACTGGCTAGATGCCGCCGTGAAGAGCTTGATCGGGATGGAGACCAAGCCGAAGCTGATTGTTCCGGAGCTGATCGCGCGTGCCGCCATGAGCGCAATGCTACGGTCGACCAGCGCAAACCTCCAACATCCACGCAGCGGCCCTCAGCGCTTTTCGCGGCATTCCTCGCGGTCGTGGCCTGCTTGCATAAGCGCCCCCAGTCAGATGTCCAGTGGTGCTGAAACCAGTGAGGCGTTTCCGCGCGAACAAACGCGGCTCTCCACCTCAGACTGAGCTCTCCAGTGCGTTTCGCCCTCGAGTTTGGGGGGGGAGGCGGCACCGCTTCGTTCGTCGCTCCAAGTCCGCTGTGGCACCATCCAGGCTCCAACGCTGACCTGAACATCCGTGGCGAAACCCGATCCCCCCGAGCCAGGCGAAGATCCGCTCCGCAAGTACCGCGAGAAGCGCGACCCTGGGCGAACCAATGAGCCCTTCGCGAGTGTGCCGGCGGCGGGCGGCACCCGCGTGGGCTCGTTCGTGGTGCACCTCCACGACGCCTCGCGCGAGCACTACGACCTGCGCATTCAGGCGGGCAACACCCTGCTCAGCTTCGCGGTGCCCAAAGGGCCGAGCCTGAACCCGGTGGACAAGCGCCTGGCGGTGCAGACGGAGAATCATCCGCTCGAGTACCTGGACTTCGAAGACGTGATCCCCGACGGCAACTACGGCGCGGGTCCCATGATCGTCTGGGACACTGGCACCGTGCGTTACCTCGAGGATACAGTCGAGGACGGGCTGGCGAAGGGTAAGGTCGACTTCTGGCTCGATGGCTACAAGCTCAAGGGGCGCTTCGCGCTGGTTGAGACCGGCTCTCGCCAGAAGCCGAAGCCGAAGCAACCGCAGTGGCTGCTGCTGAAGAAGACCGACGTTTACTCGAACGAACGGGATATCGTTCAGGAGGAGCCTTACAGCGTCATCTCTGGGCTCCGCGTCGACCAGCTGGAGAGCAAGCAAGAGCTGGTAGTGGACTTGGTGAAGCTCGCGAAAGCCGGAGGCGCCAAGCAGCAGAAGCTAGACGTTGGCAACCTGAGCCCGATGTTGTGCGCGACTGACGGCGCTACCCTCCACGATACCTCGCGGATCTACGAGCTGAAGCTGGACGGCGTGCGCATCGTGGCAGACAAGCAGGGGGAAGAGGTCAACCTCCGCTACCGCAAGCAGCGTGCGGCGTCCTTGACTTACCCTGAGGTCGTTCGCTCGGTGCGGGCGCTCGCACCGAAACGCATCGTACTTGACGGTGAGATCGTCGCTTTCGACGATCAGGGCAAGCCGAGCTTCGAGCGCCTGGCGACGCGCATCCACGCGACGCGGCCTCTCGATGTCGCGCGGGCGCGTCGTGACGTCCCCGTGGTGTACATGGTCTTCGACGTGCTGGCTGTAGAGGACTGGGACCTCACGTCGATGCCGCTCCTGAAGCGCAAGGAGATCCTGATGCGCCTCTTGCCCGGGCGCGGTCGCCTGCGCGCGCTCGATCACCTGAACGACGACGGGCGTCCGCTCTTCGAGCTGTGCAAGCACGAGGGGCTCGAGGGCGTGGTCGCCAAACGCAAAGACGCAGTCTACCGACCGGGCCCCAAGCGCTTCGAAGAGTGGGTCAAGATCAAGACCGAGCGCGACGACGAGTTCGTGATCGTGGGCTGGGAGCGGAAGAAGCGTTCTCGCACCCTCGGCTCGCTGATTCTCGCCGCGTATGAGGGGGACGAACTCAAGCTTCGAGGTAAGGTCGGCTCCGGGCTCGATGACGCGACCCAGGACCTGCTGATCGAACGTCTTGGCCCGATCGAGATCGAAAGTTGCCCCGCCAGTGGACAGCTCGAGCGCGCGCCGATGGAGCGGCACTTCGTCGAACCCCGCTACGTGGTCAGCGTGCGCTACCTCGGATGGTCCGATTCCGGGTCACTACGCTTCCCCGTGTTTCGCGGCCTACGCATCGACAAGGACCCGCAGGATTGCACCGCCATGCCCGGCGAGAGTCGCCTGGAGATCGCGCCGCCAGCGGATAGTGAAGACGATGTTCCGCTGTCCATGCCCGCGCCGTTCTCATCCGCCAGACCCCAAACGGCGGGGCGGCGCGGCGAGCGTCTGATCACCCGTGCACACCTAACCAATCAAGCCAAGGTGTTTTGGCCCGAGGAGGGTTACACGAAGGGGGAGCTGTGCGAGTACTATGCGGCCATCGCGGACACGTTGCTGCCCTTCCTCAGAGGCCGCCCGATCATGCTCGTGCGGTATCCCGACGGAATCACCGGTAAGAACTTCTACCAGTGGAACGCCCCGAAGGGTACGCCCGACTGGCTGCGCACCTTGCAGATCCGCCACGAGGAACGCGACGGCAAGACGGTCTCTACGTTTCTCATCGATGACGCCGACGGGCTCATCCACATCGCGAACCTCGGCTGCATCCCGATCCACGTCCTCGCTTGCCGGGAGGGATCCCTCGACACCTGCGACTTCCTGACGATCGATTTCGACATGGCCGACAATCCGTTTCGCCATGCCGTCACCTTGGCGCTCTCGCTGCGGGACTTGCTGGGGGAGCTTGGGCTGGTTGGTTTCCCGAAGACCAGCGGGCAAACGGGCATGCACGTGATGATCCCGATGGGTGACGCTGCCCGAGGTGGCGGAGTTCCGTTCGAGACGGCTAAAATCCTCGTGGAATTGATCGGGCGCCTGTTATGGCTGCGCCATCAAGACATCACGACCATGGAGCGGCGTGTAACCGAGCGGGGCGGGAAGATACTGATTGACGTCGGCCAGACGGGGCGGTCGAGGACCATCGTCGGTCCTTATTCAGTGCGCGCCTACCCCGGAGCCCGCGTGAGCACGCCGCTCGAATGGGATGAAGTGCACTTGGCGCTCGATCCCGCTGCCTACACCATGTTCAGCGTGCCGGCCCGCATGGCCGAGCGCGAGGACCCGCTGCGTGGTCTGATGGACGTCGAGGTGGATGTGGTGTCGGCGGTGGCGAAGCTCGAGCGCCTACTGGCTCCCCACCAGTAGGCGAAGGTTCGCGTCGACCAGCGCCCGCGTCGCATCAAAACACCAGACACTGCTCGAGGCGGTCGGCGTTCGGCGCCTGCATCGCGCACTCGTATTGCTTGCGGCTTACCTTGTCGGTGCAGGCGGAAAACTCTGGATTGCTCTCGGCCTTCACGCGGGCCTCCCGCTGTTTCTTGCGCACCTCCTCGAAGGGCACCTCAGGGTCTTGGCTCTGCATCAGGAAGCCAACGTAGCGATCGAGCATTTGATCGCACTCAGACCGCTCGACAGGCTTCGAACAACCGGTGGCGATGCTGAATAACCCACAGGCGACCGCCAGCGGGAGTAGCTGCGTTCTTCCCTGGACAATATTTCCGTGGGGAAGCGGCGCTCGCTGGGCTAGCGAGCGCACTTCGTCTTGATCTCCTCGGGTGTCTTGGCTGCCTTGACACACGCCAGGGAAGACTCGGTGATGCGTTTGCCAACGCAACCCTGCATCGTCTTCTGGTACTCCGGGTCCTTCTCCGCCTCCCCCACGCGGCGGTTGACCTCGGCCTCATCGAAGCCACGGCCTTGAAGGCGGAGCCGAGCGATATGCTCAGCGAGCTCCTTGCATTCGCTCTCCGTTGCGGGATGACCGCAGCCAGTTGCGCCCAACAGGCAAGCCGTCAGGGTGAGCATCGACGCGAGGGATTTGGGCAGCATGCAGCGCTTTCGGAGGATTCGCCCGCTTCAGAAAGCGGAGCAGGGACCAGGGGGCTTCGCATGGCTCAGGGAGTTGGTGGCTCGAGGGCGCCGAGTCCCTGACTCACTGCGGCGCAGCTTCAATAGGCCCAGACCTGGGACTCATCAAGTCCTCAGGCGTGTCCGTCGTAGCTGTAAATCGACTCTGGACCCTGGGCGCCCCGCCCCCAGCGGACAGGGTTTGTTGCGAGAGAAGGGACGTTTTTGTCGAAATCTGGACGGTTGTGCAGGTGCTGCTAATTTTACACTGCAAATGTCGCGCTCTCGCGAACGAGCTGTCCGGGAATCGTGTCCCGCCCCGCCACTTGCACGAGCTCGACCTCGTGGGAGTGAAAGCCCTGAATTGCTCCTGCAGAAGGCTTCACGGGCGCGCACGCCTGCGACACGAGCAAAGTACGCCAAGCGCGGCCTCGCCCATCCCGACGGCGTGGACCTGGATACTCGCGCGCTCCTGCTGCGGCAGCTCTACTTGTCGCAGATGGAGGGGCGGCGTTTTCGCGAGGCCCACGAGAGCGCACTGCTCGCGGTGGCAACCGGTGTCATGCCTGACGTTGCCCGCCAGGACGCCGCGCGCGCCTGTCTAGGACTTGGTGACCACCGCAAAGCGGTGGAGCACCTGCGCATCGCAACCCGCGTGTGTCCAGCATCGCGCCGCGCCTTTCATTTGTGGACGCTAGGCAGCTCCCTGTACCTCGCGGGCGCGCATCAGCCTGCTGTTGGCGCGCTCAGCCGAGCTGTGCGCTGGGGGACTCGAGACAAGCCGCTGTACCGAGCGCAGCTCGCGCTGGCACGCCTCGAGTTCGGCGATGACTCCGCGTTCGAGGAGTTGCGGGAGCTGCGTGACGCGCTCGAATCGGTTCCGTGCGGTCAGGGTTACGGACAGTTCGTGCTTGGTGAGCTGACGTTTCACCTCGGGGAGAGCGACGCCGCGCTGCGCTACCTCGACAACTTCGTGAAGCGCTCTACCACTGGTCGTATCGCCCTCCAAGTGGCGCTCGAAGCCGAAGTGAACCGAGCTCAAGAGTTGATCAAGAAGCTCGTCGCTGGCGAAGACTGAGTCGGCGCGCGCCGCACATCGCGCGCGTCTTTGGCGACACTGGCCGCGGCCGCGCCTCCCCCCCAAAAAAAGTCGCAGCAACGCTCGGACGCTGCCTCGCCGCGATTCCGCGATGCTGGCGGAAGCTACAGGGCCTGCGGAACGCGCATCTAGCTTGACCTGCTGGCCCAAGAGGGTGTGCGCTGGATGCTTGGTCCAGCTTTCGAGTTTCTCGAGTTACGTCGTTGAAACACACGATTGAAGGCGGCGCGTCGATGTGCTCTACCAGGCCCGCGCGGAAACGCAGGAGGAGGAGCGATGACTGGGACAAAGTTTGTTGGTGCGGTTGCGATGCTAGGGTGTTTGAGCGTGCTCGCCGCTTGTTCGGGGGAGAACAGCGAGTCGACGGAGGGTGTGGCGCAGCGCGCCGAAGCTCATCATCGCCACGACTCGAGTGGCCTCGTCACCCAGCGAGTGCGAGTGACAGGACCGCGCCTCGGAGTTCAGAAGCTCGCCTACTGGGATACGGGCAACGACGCTCCTCCCATCGTCTTCGTGCACTCGAACTCCTGCTCGAAGGAGTGCTGGGAGCGTCAGTTCGCAGAGACGCAAACGGACGGCAGCCCAAACCCGCTGCGGCAGTATCGCCTGCTCGCCTTTGACATGCCCGGTCATGGGGACACGCGCCGCATCGACGGCCAGCGCAACAGCTACAGCATTCAGCTCTACGCCGAGTCGATCCAGGCCTTTGGCGAGGCGCTTGGCCTGCACGATGCCGTATACGTTGGTCACAGCCTGGGTGGTCATGCGTTGATCGAGGCGGGACAATTCCTCACGGAACCTGCGGGCGCGCTGATTTTCGGAACGCCGCCTGTCTCTACGCCCGAGCAGCTCGGTGCTGCGTTCTTTCCAATGCCTGGCGGGCCTCACTACCTCACGGCAAACCTGAGCGCCGAAGACATCCATCACTGGGAGGCCACCGTCTACTACAGCGACATCCCGGATCACTTCCAGCGGTCCGTACGCAAGACGGACCCCAACGCGCGCGGCGACTTGCCGGCTTCGTTGGCTTATCTGGCGGACGAAGTTGGGATGGTGAGGGACTATCCGTGCCCGATTGGGATCATCCACGGCAAGTACGAGCGCTCAGTGCGTTTGAGCTACCTCGAGAGCCTGAACCTGGACGCCGACCTCTGGCATGGCGGCATTCAGCTGGTTGACGAGAGCAATCACTTCGTGAGCTGGGATCAGCCGGTGGTGTTCAACTCCATCGTCAGGCAGATGGCAGACGAGGTGAACGCGCCGTAGGCGAAGCGCGCATCGCGACGGACTTCAGGGCTCGAAGTCGCCGGGGGGCTTCGGGGCAGGTTTCGGAGCCGGAGCCGGTTTTGGAGCGGGCTTCGGAGCAGGCTTGGGGGCTGGCTTCGGAGCCGGCTTGGGCTTGTCGCCAGGTTTATCGGTTGGCTTCTCGCCCCCCTCGGGCTCGACGACTTCGACGTCGCTGGTGGGTGCCGCGGGGGTGGTCGGCTCCACGACCTCGACCGCCTCCGGCGCCTGGATCCGATCCTCGGAGTCCATCGCCTTCTCGATGCGGCGAGCGATGGAGTGCGCTTCGGTGCTCACTTTGTCAGCGCGCTCGCGCATCAGCGGGATCAACTTCTTGGCGTCGGCTAGGTTGTTCGCGATATCCGCGCGGCGACCGGGCGTCTCACTCGAGAACGTCTTGTCGATGTCCCGGGTCAGCTCAGCGATCTCGCTCTGCAGGTCATCCAAGCGGGTTCGGACGCGCAGCATTTGACCCTCCAGACGCGCGGCTGCCAGGGCGCTGGCCTTGACGCCTTTGAAGAACGCCTCCGCTTCCTCGCTGGGCTTGCCGCGCACGCCACCCTCGACGCTGCTCTCGCCTTCGGCGTTCGCACCGCCGATTTCAAACTCGAAGCCAGTGCCTGCCTGATTGAAGCGCTCGACCTCTTGCTCGAGCTTCCGGCCCACCAGCGACATGGATGCGTTGTCATCCAGCTCGAGGTACTCGGCGAGGCCGCCGCGCACCTCCTTGGGTTTTCCAGGCGCTTCGCCTAGCTCGACCTGGAGGTCGTGAAGCTCGGTGAAGAACGCGTCGTAGCGCTGGTTCCCTGCCCGAAACTCCAGGCCGCGGGCGACGGGTGTTGGTCCTGGCGTCGCGAACACGCACGCGGTCGAACTCAGCGCGATCGCGGCGGCGGTGACCCAGACGGCGGCGCGCCGCACATTGGAAGAGGCTTGCTTGCGTGCGTGGGGGGGAATCACTGACATGACAGACCCGTTCCCCATAACTCAGCGCCGCCGGGCGTGCGCACGAAAAACACGGCCAAAGCGCGATCCCCATGGGCAAACAGCGCTCCTTGCCCCGCGTCGCTCCCGTCGGCGGACAGACGCACGGCCGGCCCGGAGGGGATCAGATCGGCGTCCAGCGTTTGAGCGCGGACCTGGTGCTTGCCGCGGGGCCCTTCAGTCCACATCAGCGCCCAGCGGCCCTGACTGAGAGCGCTCGCCGCTGGAGAAATCGCCTCACCGCCTGGCCCCCCCGCAGGCGGGGTGAAGCTCTTGCTCGACTTCGGTGGTTGGTGAAGCGCGGCGCTCGCCAGCGTGATCCCCCAATACGCGTCCACGCTCGGGCGAGTCGCAACGGTGATCAGCGCGTTGCCCTCGCTGGCGCTCACGCTGGGGGTGCCGAGGAAAGCGTCCTGCATGCTGACCGCGCCCAGAGTTCCCTTGAGACCGCCGTCGCCGTCCAGCCAGCCAAACACCAGCTTGCCTTCCTGGCCGCCGGAACGCAGCACCAGCGCGTAACTCTTTCCGCTGTCTCGAGCGCGCTCGATGCTGGGCGTCGTCACCTCGTCAGAAGGCAGCGTACCGAGCTCGGTGGCTTTGCCATCGCGGACCACTTCGAGCCGGCTGCCCCTCGCACCGATGGTCATGCCGGCGTTGAACTCGACAGCACCATCGCGCTTCTGACGATCGTGAGTCACTAGGAAGCGGTGGTCTGGCGTTGGAGTGACCGCCACGACGCGTCCCGGAGCGCGCTCCTCGAAGGCCTTCTCGGTGCTCAAGTCCGTCAAGTTGACGTCGAGCCCCAGGGCCACCTTGCTGTCCTTCGCGAGCCCGATTGTAATTTTCTCCGCGGAAATGGAGATGCCGCGGGGAGCCACGCCAAGATAGGCGGAGTCGAGCAGTTTCTTGGGTTGCACCGCCAGCTTGCACGGGCCCTTGGTGGCTTCGCTCTGAGCGTCAGTGGCCTTGGCGCTGCTGGCCGTCTGCGGGCTCGAGACGACGACCTCGGTCGAGCTGCTGCTGCTGGAGCGCTGGTTCATCAGCAGGATCACCACCACCGCCAGGAGCCCGATCACGAGCGCGCCGAGGATGATGTTGCTGTTGCTCGGGCCGCCAGCGGGGGCCGCCGCGGCGGGCATGGGCATGGGCGCGCTAGCGGGCGGCTGGCTGTGGGGCGCAGCGCTCGCGGGGCCCGACACCGGCATGGGACCCGAACTCGGCGGCTGCGATGCGCGTGGCCCTGGCACGGATGCGGATCCCGACGCGAGCAACGCGGCGGCGCTGGCAGGCTGGGGTTTGGAGGCTGGTGGCGCCGAAGGTCGCGCGCTCGCCGGAGGTGGAGGCGTCGCGCTGCTGGCGCCGCCGCCGATCAACGCGGCTGCGCTGGCGAGCTTTCGTCGTGACTCTTTGCTGCGCTCCTCGGAAGGGACCGCGGCGATGTCGCTCTCCAGCTCGTCTGGTTCCAGCTCCTCCGCTTCTTCGCCGTCGGGCGTTACCTCGGGGATCTGTGAGGCGATGTCGCTCTTGAGCTCTTCGGGATCTAGCTCGGCCGCGGAAGCGTGGGCCGAAGAGTCCTCTTCAGGCTCCGCATCCAGCTCCTCGGCGTGGTCCAGATCAGGCAAAGTCTTGATCTTGATGTCGGCCGGGGGAGGCGTGATGTGCGGTGCCGATGGGATCGGCGCGCGGCGCTCCGAGGGCGGAGAGGAAGGACGCTCACCTGGTGGCGGGGGTGGCGCTTGGCTGCTGCTCGCGGCTCGACCGATCAGCGCAGCCGCGCTTCCACGACCTCCCGTTGGCAGCGGGCTACTCGGTGGCGGCGGAGGTGGCGCCGCGGCGGTACCCAGCAAAGCGCGTAGGGCGCTCTGCTTCTGCTGAGACGCGTAGCGCTCGAGCGGCGGGTCAGGAGGTACCTCGGAGTGCTCGTCGTCGGTTGCCGCCACTCGCGTCGGCCTTCGCTGTGCCGCGGGGATGCAGCCGGCGAACAGCTCGCACTCCCGCGCTTCCAGCCACTCCGACCAGCCCGCGTTCCAGACCAGGGTGAACGCTGGCAGCGCGCCGCTCTCCAGGAGCTGCGTGAGCTCCGTCTGGCTCGCACTGTGGCGGCTGCCGTCAACGTCGGCCCATTGCCAAGTGGTCTGTTGTGGATCGTCAGCGCTGGGCATTCAGTGCGGATCTCCTTACGAGCAGGGAAACAGCCCCAAGAGGCTCCCGCGCCCCCCTGTTCACGCGGCTCCCACGATGTTCAGCGGGCGCCAATGGACATTGTCACGGCGCAGTGACCCTTCGCGCAAGTCACCGGGCTCACTTGAATAAGTGGCGCAGCTACCCGCCGCTGGTGGCAAGCACCAGCGCACCGAGACAGCGCACGCCCTGATCGCGCAGGCTAGCTGCTGCCGCACTCAGCGTGGCGCCCGTGGTGGCAACGTCATCGACCAGGACCACCGGGAGCTCCTTGCGCCGCGAAACGGCCCGAAATGCACCTCGAATATTGCTCCTGCGCTCCGCCTTTCCGAGCTCGGCTTGAGCCCGTGTCGCCTTTGAGCGTTGCAGCTGGTGACTGACCTTCGCGCCCAGCTGGGGCGCGAGCTTGGCTGCCAAGAGCGCCGATTGATTGTAGCCGCGCTCGACCAGGCGGGTCGGATGCAACGGTATCGGCACCAATACGCACCCACTGTCCTTGACGTTTTCATGTGGAATTTCTGGTTTCGGGCGCGCTTTGACCCCCGGCGCCGCGCTGCGTGTCGCGAGCGCTGCGCCCAATCGCCCAAGCCACCAGGCTGCCAGGCCGTCGACCACCTCGGGCTGATCGGAGTATTTGAGCCGATGGATGGCTTCGCGTAGCGGAGACTCGAAGCGACCTCCTGCGAGCACCCAGATCCCAGAGGCTTCACGCAGGATCGGGGGGGAGGGTACGCTGCAGCTGCCGCAGAAGCCCGGCTCGAGCCGCTGCAGGGGAGCTCCACACGCGACGCAACGCGCTGAGCCGCTCAGCGCGGCGACGACCTGCGCGAGTCGCTGCTTGGCGCCATGCGCGAAGCGGTTCGTCGCTGCTTGTCTGCCTCGGGCGATGGCGTCGAGCAAGGGCCAGGCGGTGGAAGGCACACACTCGAGATCCATTCCGGATTGTCGGCTAGCCCGCCGCCCAGTTGCGCACTGATCAACGCGCATCCGGCGGGACGCCGCTGTGCGACGCACCTCCCCCAAAAAAGCAAGGCAGCAACTAGTCGGTGGGCTCTTCAGCTGCGGTGGATCCGCGGAGGTCGCGCCGCTCTTCGCTGGTGAGGGCGTAAATCAGGTGATCCTCCCAGCGGCCGTTTATCTGTAGGTAGCGCTCGGAGGTGCCTTCCATGCGGAAGCGAGCCTTCTCCAGCACGCGCCTGCTCGGGCGATTCGAGGACATCACCGCTGCCTGCAAGCGATGCAGTCCGGCCTCCTGAAACGCGAAGCGGATAACGAGCTCTAGCGCTTCGCTCGCCAGGCCTTGGCCTCCCCGTTCACGCACGGTCCAGTAGCCGACGTATGCGTTCTGGAACACTCCCCGCACGACCTCGCTCAGGGCAACGCGGCCGAGAATCGGCGCGGTCTTCTCACGACCCACGATCAGAAAGGTGAAACCGCGGCCTTGCCGCCACTGCTTGCGCTGATTCGCGATGCTCCGGTTCAGCTCCACGGGCGCTGCGGGGTTGATTCCCCGCGGAGGCGCTGGGCTCCATGGGCGCAGGTGAGCCGCGTTCTGCTCGAGCACCCGGGAGAGGCGCACCGCGTCGTTCTCCTTCGGTGGTCTGAGCAAGATGCGTTCGCTGACCAGGCGCGTGGCTAGACTTGGGATCCTATCCGCCATCGCTCGACCCTGCGGCGTCGCTGGTTGCGGCGCCGCTGTCGCCAGACGCATCGGCGCCTGCGTCACTCCCGTCGCAGATCCCCTGCGGGTCCAAGCCAACGCTGCGGTAGATCTCGAACGCGCACACTCCCCACCCGTACTGACAGTCTCCACGGCAGTCGAACTCGCAGTGGCGCCAGCTCTGGAAGTGCTCGTCCAGTCGCTGTTGGCAGGCGTCCCGATCTTGGTCGTTGATCACCGTGGTGTCTTGCTCCCGGCACTCGGGAAAGCAGCCACAGCTGAAGTCTACGAGTCGCTGGCAACCTCGATTGGGTGGGTCGGTCGCACAGCTGGTTGCGGCGACCAGCCCAGCGAGACCGAACAACCCAATCGTCAGCTGACGCATCACGAGCACGGGTCGAAGCATAGCTCGCCGTTGCTCGCTCACCACCGGCATGGGCTAGCCGAGGCCCAGCAGCGCGTTCATCGATGCTTCGTCAGCGGGCGTGAACGGGTACTGATCGAACTCAGAGCTCGTGACCCAGCGGAAGGATTCGACGTTCAGCTCTTGCGGTTCACCGGAAGTGATCACGCACTCGTAGAGGTACAGATCGATCGTGTAGCGCTCATAGGGGTGGCTGACGAAGCTGATCATGCTCCCCGGCGCCACCTCCACGCCGAGCCGGTGCATGACCTCGCGCTTCAGGGCATCGCTGTCGGACTCACCGTCTTCGACTTTTCCTCCGGGAAACTCCCAGAGCAGCGGCAGTACAGCCGCGGGTCGCCGTTGCGTGATCAGGTACTTACCGTCGCGGGCGATGACCGCCGCGACGACGCGCACCGTTCGGGGAAGCGTCATCGCGAGGCCCTCCGCTCAGTGTACCGTGGCTTTGCCGTGGAGCAGCGGGCACCTAGCCCCCACGAGTACCCGTGGGGGCGCGAGTGCCCGGGCCGATTCTTGCGGCCGTCGGGCACCAGAGCGCAGCGTCCCTTGGACACTTAGAAATCTACGCGGAAAAGCTGTTGCCCCATCAGCAGGATGTCGCCTGCGGTGAGCGGGTGCTCCTGCTTCAACCGACCGAAAGTACCGTTCGAGCTGCCAACGTCGGTCAAGTACACGTCGCCGTCGTCTCCTCGGGCGATACGGCAGTGGAGACCGGAGACGTAGCCGTCTTCGCTGAACAGGATGTCGCCGCGCTCGCGACCGCAGTGCACGCCGCTCTCCGGTATGGGGAACGCATTGCCCGTGGTGTCGCGGCCGATGACCAGCGCCAGACGCCCGATGTAGCCCTTCGCTGGGCTACCCAGCCGCTTCACTCCGTCGGGGGACGTGCCCTGACCGATGAGCTCCTCGAAGCGAATGATCTCCTGCCCGATACGGAACACGTCGCCGAAGGCGAGCTTCCAGGGCATGTTGGGCTTGAGCTTCAGGTAGACGCCATTGAGCGACGCCTCATCCTTGATGAAGAGCTGGTTGCCGCGCCGAGTGAAGGTCGAGTGCCGCGGGGAAAGATAGCTGTCACCCGCAAAGATGGACCCCGTGTCACGTCCAACGGTGATCGCCTGGCCGTCGGGCAACGGATAGTTGCCGGCCTCGGTGCCATCGGCGCGCAGCGCAGTCAGCATCACCGAGGCGACGCTGCCACCGGCGGCAGGTGCTGGCGCTGCTGGTGGTTGGCTCTGCAGTGCCCCGAGGTTGTAACCACACGAAGCGCAGAACTTGTTGCCGGGCTTGTTCTGGTGTCCGCATTGCGGGCAGGCCACCGCGCCAGCCGCAGGCGCAGCTGCCGGCTCGGGACGCGGCGGACCGGCAGGTGCCGGAGCCGGAGCCGCAGCTGCAGCAGGCGCTGGCGCCGCCGCAGCGGGAGCAGGTGCTGGTGCAGGTGCAGGTGCTACTGCAGGCGCGGGCGCGGCCGGTGCAGCAGCTGCTGCGGGCGCCGGCGCTGCAGCGGCAGCGGGAACGCCGTGAGGAGGCGTCTGAGGAGAGAACGGTTTCGGGGCTTCATCGCGCGGCAACTCCGCACCGCAACCCAGGCAGAACTTGTAATGGTCCTGGTTGTCCTTGCCGCACTTGGGACACGTGATCACAGCAGATTGCCTCCGGAAGCTGTCTTGCTCGGCCCGACTCAGGGCCAAACCCCTGCGAACGATAACCCGGTTCTGAATCTTGCTGCCACCCCAATTGCTGACGAATGACGAGCCCTCCTTACTGAAATCACCCAGCTTTCCCCGGACGCTGTCTTTCTCTGGACGCTGCCTTCCCCTGATGCCGTCTTGCCCCGGCAGGCTCTCTTTCCCCAGACGCTCGCTTCGGCTGGCGATCACGCCACTTCGATAAGCGTGGTGGCCTAGCGAGCCAGAAAGGCCAGGGCCGACTTGAGGGCGCTCGGTAGCGGCGTGTCCACGATGCTGTCTCCTAGTGAGTCCACAGCACGTTCGGCCTCTGCAGGCCGATAGCCCATGTTGGTCAGTGCGCCGTAGAGGCGTTCCCGGTTGCTGCTGCTCGGCGATTGCGACGGGCTCGGTAGCTCCACCTCCGCGACCCGAGGCAGCTTCTCCTTGAGCTCGAGCACCAGGCGCTCGGCGGTCTTCTTGCCGATGCCGCTGATCTTGTTGAGTCGTGCCAAGTCACCTTGAGACACCGCGCGCACCAGCTCCGGCGGTGGGAGTTCGCTCAACACCGCCAGCGCCGTCTTGGGCCCCACGTTGGGCACGCCGATCAGCAGTCGAAACACCTCGCGCTCGAGCGCGCTCGCGAAGCCGTACAAGTCGAGCGCTTCTTCCCGCACATGGGTGTGGACGTGGAGAACAACCAACTCGCCTGCGGCGCGCACCCGACCCGCCGTGCCCAATGGCAACAGCACCTCATAGCCAACGCCTCCGACGTCGAGGATGACGTGACCGTCCAGCTCTTCGGCCACCAGCTTCCCGCACAGCCTGCCAATCATGCCGCCCCTATAGCAGGCCCGCGGGTCTGCGCGCCGTTCCTCGTGTCGAGTCGCGTGAGGCGCTAGCGCGCTCAGTCCACGACAGCGCGCTCAGTCCACGACGGCGCGCTCAGTCCACGACGGCGCCCTTAATCCGCGACGGCGCCCTGAGCGATCCAGCGCCGAATGGTGTCCCGCTGTTCCGCCGGCAGCTGGTCGTGACCCCGGGGCATGCGCTGTCCACAGTTGTTCCCTGGACAGCTGACGTCGATGCAGGCGTGACTGCCGTCCAGCTTATCCATCAGAAAGCTCCGGGCGGGTTCACCCGGTGCGACTCGCGCCTTGTCCGGAGTCGTGCGCGCGGGAGCGACCAGATACGTGTCCACGATCAGCGCGCGCGTGGTGGCGTCCGCCGGGAATGCAGGATCATCTGGCGCAGGACTCAGGAACAAGCCGCTGGCCGGAGTAGCCGGATTGCCGTGGCAACCTGTCTCCGTGCAGTTCTGGGCGAAGATGGGTTGAATATCCGCAGAGAAACTCACCGGGGGCGCCTGGCCGTCGAAGCTCGAGTAGTCGAACTCTGGGCAGACCGCTTCCGGGGGGAATGGGTCGGGATCACTGTTGCAGCTCAGCGCGGAGAACGCGACCGCCAGCGAGCACTTGAACCATCCCCTCGGTCGCTTCACTCAGTTGTCCTTGGCGCCCATGTTGATCCAGTTACGGATGGTGTCGCGTTCGTTGGCACATAGCAACGAGCCGAGTGTGTCCGGCATGCTCTCGCCACAGTTTGGGTCACCGTCTTCATTCTCGCACTGGAACCCTTGGTCGTTTTGCGTGCCATCCACCTTGTACATCAGGAAGCTTGCGCTGGCGTCCCCGGCGGTGATCACGTTGACCGCGGGTGCGGTCTCCGAGGGACGCCCAATCAAGCCAGCGATCATGTCGGTGACTTCTTGGTCCGTCATCTCCTCGATGCCCTTCTTCGCGTTGGGCAGCGGCGCCCCCAGATAGAGGTTCTGCTGGGATCTCTTCGTATCACCGTGGCAAGTGTCGCTGAACGTGCAGGACCCCTGGAAGATCGGCAGGATGTCCGTGCGGAACGAAGGATCTGCACTGACCTTACTAATGCGGCAGGTGGTCTCCTCGGGGGCGGGATCCTCGCTGCTGCAGCCAACAAACGCGCACAAGGTAACTAGAAGGCCAGTGGCCAAAGCGATTCGTTGCATTGTCTCCTCGAAACCCCCCGGTTTGCACTCGCACCTCTATCGGCTCACGCCGCGCGGGAAACTTAGCAGAATTTGTTCCCATGCTCGTCACCCAGGGCAGCAAGGAGTGCCGCATGCCGCTACGTATCGCTTTCAGCGGTTTGCTGCGCCTCCGAGCTGTGGCAGAACCCCGGCGGATGCATCGAACCTTTGGAGTCAGCGCCCACCGAGGCGCGCACGCTACGGTGTCAGCGCCACGCTGCAGTGTCGCTCGAGTGAGTCTCGCGCTCAGCGTCGTGGGCTTCGCGCTCACGCTTGGTGGTTGCGCGACTTCATCGAGCGAGACTCCCTGGCCGGTGGAGCCTGACTTCGAGCGTCTGAGAGCCGAAGCCAAGGGGCACCCCCGCATGGCTCACGCCGGCACCGAGTGGACGCCGCGGGAACCGGAGGGCGACGAAGCCGCCGAGCCGCGCGAGGAGCCAGAGCCTGCGAGCACTTGGGGTGGACGCCGCAAGGTGGTCGCGGAGCCTCTGCCGCTCAAAGCGGGCACGCCGCCAGAGCTTGAAGATCCCGATGCGGATGCTGATGAGGATGAGGACGAGCCGCCCGCTGTGAAGCCAGCGCCCAAAGCGACGCCGGAGCCCAAGGCGACGCCGGAACCCAAGGCGCCTCCCTCGGGTCTGGGGGATACCGACGACATCGACAACGACCCGTTCTTCAAGGACGACCCTGGAGAGTGATCGGGCTGCTCTGGTCGCGCTCGGCGCCAAGGAGCACGCAGTTTGGGTCGGATGTTTGGGGGGAGAGGCTGGCGTTTAGAACGCCCCAGACCACCCTAAGCCAGTGAAGCCCTTGCCTACCAGGGGAGTCACTCGGCTCGCGGTTGCCTTCTCTTCCGGGGCCAGCAGGTACCACACGACACCACCGATCAGCGCTGCCGCGCCAACTCCAGTGATGATGCCACCCAAGTTTGCCTTGCTGCGCGCGGAGTTTGCGTCGTCAACGATCCCGTTGGGGCACTTTCTCGAGCTGCCGCCGCACTGCGCTTCGAAGTCACTCAGGTCGCTTTTCGCGGGGAAATAAATCACCGCGCCCACGATGCCAATCGCGAGGCCGCCGCCTGCGACGATCAGCGGCAGGATCGGCTTGCTGCCTCCAGATGGCGGGGGCTCCACCACGGCCCCCGTATCTTGGCTTCCATCGCCCTCCTTCGGATCGGTTCCCTGGGGATCCGTTGGGCCCGTTGGAGGCGGTGTGGCTTGGGCGGCTTCGTCCTTGGCGATCTTCTCTTTGAAGCGGTCGATGCGTGTCTGATTTTGCGCCAGCTCCGGGTTGCCCGGGACACGCTCGTTGTAGGTCTCCAGCGCCCTCACGGCGAGCTTGAGCTGCCCGTTGAGTTCGTAGGCACGCGCGAGGTTCACGAGCAGCTTGTGTGCGGTGCAGTCGCGTCGGTACGCGTCCTCCCAGTAAGTGATGGCACGCGGGTAGTCCGCTTCGTTGAACGCCGCCTGGCCTGCTTGGAAGGCGCCCTTCGCCGCAGCTATGTCACCGTCGGTTGGGCTGCGGTCGCAGGTCGGGTAGGGAGCGGGGTCCTCTTCCGCGAGGACTGGAGCAGCCACCAAGAGGCCAGCCACTAGAGCTGCACCAGACGCGAGGTGGCTGAGCCGAAGCGCGCGACGAGTGGGTGACTGAGTCAGGTTAAGCATGCCGTGACATCTCCAGAATCCGCCGCGGAGTGAACCCGAGTGGAGCCCACCCCGAGGTGCGGAGTTGGCCTCGCAAGTGCAAAGCCCAGAACCAACTGTCGCGCGTTGGTTCGCGCGACCCAAGTAACAATCGTCTTCGTGAGGGGGCGTCCCTCCCGATCTTCCGGCGATAGCATAGAAGGTCCGGCCCCCTCAGCTCAAATTCACGCCCTGGCGGGCTGCTTCGCCGCCCGTCGAGCGCCCGAGCCTGGGAGCCAGCTGACCACCGCGGGGACGTGTCGCGGGTTCGGCTGCGCCTGCTTCCGGTTGCGGCCAATCGGCCGTCGCCGCGCTCCGAGGGGTGTTTCCACGCTGACCTTGAGCGCTTTCGCTGCGCTTCGGGTTGTGCGCGGAGTCCAATCAGGGGCATCTTCGGGGGCAAGCAGGGAGACTGGACTCAGTGAGACGCTGGTGGATTGTTGCAGGGCTACTCGCTCTGGCTTTGGTGTGGTTCATCCCGAATGACTCCGCGAACGCGGCGGGCATGACCACGACGCAGAAGCTCGAGTCGATTCGGCGCTACATGGAACAGGGGCAAGCGAAGTACGTCGCGGGCGACTACGGCGCGGCTGCGAAGCAGTTCGAGGCGGGCTATGCCAAGCACCCGTACTCCGCGTTCCTGTTCAACGCAGGTGTTTGCTACCAAAAGCTCGACGACAAGCCCAAGGCGCTCGAGAAGTTCAAGCAGTACCTCAGCGTGGATCCGAGCGCGCCCGATGCCGACAAGGTGAAGGAGCGGATTGCGGCACTCGAGGCCGCAATGGGGCAGGCACCTCCACCGGTGAGCGACGCTGGCGTCGAAGGCGATGCCGGCGACGCAGGGGACGCGGGAGTCCCGGCTGAGGCGGGCGCTCCGCAGCCGCCCAGTGTGGTCCCCACGGACGATCAGGACGCGATGCGATCCCTCGTCGTAGTGGAAACGGAGCCGAGCGGCGCTCCGGTCAAGCTCTACGCCCGCACCAAGGATACGGCGCCTGAGTTCAAGGTGGGCGAGGCGAACCCGGGTTGGCAGGAAGTCTTCAGCGGTCGCGCACCCGCAGAGGTCGCGCTCGCGGTCGGTCGCTATCACATCGTGATCGAGAAGTTCCGCGACTTCAATGTGAGCCAGACCGCGATCGACGTCTCCCCCGGACACGTGCATCACTTCAAGGCGAACCTAAGTCAGGGCGCGTTCATGGCTTTCTTGCGCATCAGCGCGAATGTGCGCGGCGCGTACATCTACTTGGATGACAAGAAGAAGGCCAAGCCCGAGTGGGGCACGACTCCGTACGGCGAGCTAGTTGCGGCTGGTGATCATGAAGTGCTCGTGGAGGCTCCGGGCTTCCAGCCCCTGTTCACCAAGGTGCGCGTCAACCACGGCGAGCAGAAGGAACTGGAGGTCACCCTCAAGCGTGTGGACTATGGCTTTGTCCGCATCGATGCGAACGCCCCCGACATCCGGGTCGCCATCGATGAAAAACCAGTCGGTGTCTGGCGCAGCGGTGAGGAACCGCTCGAAGTTCAGGCTGCGTCGGGCAAGCACAAGCTCACCGTCGAGTCTGATGGCCGGAAGACCTTCGAAGGCGTCATCGACATTCCCAAGGGGCAGGTGCTTCCGATCCACGCGAACCTCATCCCCAAGTATCCGCGCGGAGCCGCCTGGACTCAGGCGGTGATTGGCGCGGTGGTGATCGGCGCAGCAATCTACGTGGGCAACGAGTCCAACAAGCTCTACGACGCGCTGGAAGCGGACCGCAAAGCCGGCGTGCTCGAGGAAGGCGACGAGCGCATCACCCGGGGTCGCATCTTTGCGATTGGCGCCGACGCGGGCTTCGTGGTTGGCGGCGTGCTCGGTGTGCTCTCCGTCTACAACTTCATCAAGGATCCGCTCCCCGAGTCCGACATCAAGCAGGACAAGGCGGTCGAGTTCAGAGATCCCAAGAAAGCTCGGCCAACGGCACGCGCGCTGTTCCCGAGCCGGGTGGTCTGGCGCCAGCGCAAGCGCGATCGCGATGTGGCTGGCGCAAGATTCCACATCACGCCTTCCATCTCCGACAACTCCGGCTTCCTGATGATCGGAGGGAGCTTCTGATGTTCCGTTTCGACCAGTCGACAACCAAAGCGAGCCGCCAACGGCGGCGCTTACTGCCTGGCTTGCTCACGCTCAGCGTGCTCGGCGGGCTAGGCGTGGGCGCGTGTTCCTGGAGCCGCTATGACGACCTCCAGGACAACGCTCCCGTGCTGTTGCTCAAGAAGCCGGACAAGCTGAAGAACGGCTTCGGGATTAGCCTTGCCTTCGCGTCCAGTGACGCTGGGTCACGAGTACTCGTGGCGGGCGCGCCGTACTTGTCGCGAGGGGCAGCGTTCAACATCGCTGGCAACCAGGACGCGAAGGTCGATGCCAGCGATACCGGCTTTTGCGACGCTGGCGAGGGAAGCAACCTTTGCTACATGGCAGACCAGGTTGCGGGCATTGGCCTCGCGCGCGCGCCTGGCGGCACCTCCGGAACCATCCTCGATCTGTGCTTTGTACTTGGGGTTGGCGAGGCGGCGAATGGTGCCGGCTTGCTCGTGCGGTGTTTGGATCAGACGGAGTACGCCCTGGGCGTCCCGGATGGCGTGAAGAACGCGCTCGTCGATCCGGTGCTGCAGAGCGGCGAGGGTCAGCCGGTCTACCTTGCGGCAGACAAGGACTCCCAGGCCTCGGTCATCGCCGGTGCTCCGGGACAGACCCCTCCGCTCGCCTGGTTCTATCCGCCGGACTCGATGACACCCATCGAGTTGCTGCCCTCCGCCAACGACCCCAGCTACGGATCCGCCGTGGCGTCTCTGCGCGTCCCTGACGGTCGCGTGCTCGCCGTTGGAGCGCCGAACGAGAACCACGTGTACCTGTTCCACTGGAAGACCGGTGAGACCGCCGCGCGCCTGGTCGGGTGCCTCGGTGGCCCGGAGAATTTCGGACGCGCACTGGCGGCGGGGCGTGTGAACGCCGGGGATGAGACTGACGAACTCGTCGTCGCAGACTCGGTCAACGTTCACGTCTTCGACGGCAGCAAGCTCGCTGGGCTGCCAGCGGTCGCCACTCCAAGCTGCTCGCTCGCAAGCCTGCCCGAGGCGACGTTGCTCGCCTCTTTCAGTTGCGGCTCCGACGCGAGCGTAACGGGGTGCGAGAAATCGGACTTCGGCGCGTCCCTCGAGGTCGCCGATCTCGACGCTGACGGTGACGGTGAAGTCATCGTGGGGGCGCCCCGCATGACCGTACGCGAGCAGGGCTCTGCAGGTGCGGTGTTGGTGTACGACGCCGAGGGTGATCGGCCCTTCCTATTGAGTGACGTGCTGTTCCTATCCTCTGCGGAGGAGGGCGACCGGTTGGGCTCCAGCCTGGCGATCGGCCGAACGGGAGGTCAGGAATTCGTGATCGCTGGTGCGCCAGGTAACGAGAAGACCGCGATGATGTTCTGCTCGAAATTCTCAACCGGCCTTGGACCGCGCTGCGAGTAGCGCCCATGGTGTGACGTGTTCGCGCTGCAACTGGCGCGTTTGGTTGTCCGCGTCCAAGTCGACGCGCAGTTGATTGTTCGCCCCGCGCGGCGCGAATCTCCGCGGAATTTTTATGCTGGAAGAACGCAAGCAAATCCTGGTCGTCGATGATGAGCCAAACTTGCGTCGTGTCTTGAGCGCGCAGCTCGCGCGAGATGGATACGAGGTACTGGCGGCAGAAGATGGCGAGCAGGGGCTCGCCATGCTTGCGGACCACCACATCGATCTCGTGATCACCGATCTCAAGATGCCAAAAGTGGACGGGATGGAGCTCCTGCGCCGTGCCCTCGAGCTCGAGCCGGAACTCCCCATCGTCATGATCACGGCTCACGGTACCGTGGACAACGCCGTCGAGGCGCTGAAGACCGGTGCTTTCGACTACATCACGAAGCCATTCGACCAGAGCGAGGTGCGCGCCATCGTCGCGAAGGCGCTGCGCACGCGTGACTTATCTCAAGCACACGCAACGCGCGCGCCTCTCACCGCACCGGGCGAAGGCGCGCCCGCGCCGATAGGCACCACCCGCTACGGGATCATCGGCCAGAGTGCTGCGATCCGTGACCTGTGCGACGTGCTCGACAAGGTTGCCGACGCGCCGACCACAGTCTTGATCACCGGCGAGAGCGGCACTGGCAAGGAGTTGGTTGCGCGCGCTTTGTTCGACGCCTCTTCACGCCGGGACAAGCCCTTCATCAAGGTCAACTGTGCGGCCATCCCGCGGGACCTGGTGGAGAGTGAGCTGTTCGGCTACGAACGGGGCGCATTCACTGGCGCGGTAGCATCAAAGCCTGGCCGATTCGAGCTGGCGAGCGGCGGCACGCTATTCCTCGATGAGATCGGTACAATCCCCGTGGAAATGCAGGTCAAGCTGCTGCGGGCGCTCCAGGAGGGCGAATTCGAGCGCGTGGGAGGGGTGAAGACCCTGCGAGTCGATGTGCGGTTGATCGCAGCAACCAACGCGGATCTGAAGCGGCAAATCGCGGATGGCACTTTCCGAGATGACCTGTTCTACCGGTTGAACGTCGTGCCGATCAACTTGCCGCCGCTGCGCGATCGGCGAGACGATATCCTGCTGCTCTGCCAGCATTTCATCGAGAAATCGAACCTCCGCCTGAAGAAGCAGGTGCGTGGAGTGGACGCCTCGGCGGAGCAACTCCTGCTCGACTACCCCTGGCCCGGCAACATTCGGGAGCTGGAGAACGTGATCGAGCGCGCCGTGCTGTTCTGCGACGGCGAGCGGATCAGTCTCGGTGATTTGCCCGTGGAAATGCAGCATGCTGGGCCGCGCGACGAGTCACCGAGTTCGGTCGACATCGAGCCAGGATCCAGCGATGGACTCAAGGAGCAGGTCAAGGCTGCGACGGCGCAGATCGAGCGCGCGCTCATCTCCAAGGCGCTCGAGCAAACCGGAGGCAACGTCACGCACACTGCGCGTCTGCTGAAGATCTCTCGTAAAGGTTTGCAGCTCAAGATGAAGGAGCTGGGGCTCCGTGAGCGGGACGAACGGGACGGCTGACGGGGCGCTGCGCCGAGCCCGGGCAGCGCTGCCCGAGGGGAGCACGCGCAGTCGACGCGCGGGCGTCGCGCTGCTTTGTGCCGCGTGGGGACTGGTGGCCTGCTCCAAGGAGAAGCCGAAACCCGAGCCAGAGGAGCCTTTGGTCGACGCCTCGCTCGAGATTGGACCCAAGGCGCCGTCAGAGCGCAAAGGGATGGTGTGGATCGAGCCGGGCGCGCTGGTGGCTGGCACCGCGCCCACCGCTTTTCCTCGTGTGGCGGACGCGGAGATGCCCGGTGAGCAAGTTATTCTGCGCGGATTTTATATCGACGTCTTTCCATATCCAAACGAACAGGGCGCGATCCCGCTGACGAACGTGTCCCAGGAGGAAGCGAAGACTCACTGCGAGGAGCAGGGCAAGCGCCTTTGCACCGAGCTGGAGTGGGAGCGAGCCTGTAAGGGACCCAAGAACCGCGTCTACGAGTACGGCGACACCTACAAGCCCGAACGCTGCAACACCGGCGCTCCACCGCGCATGCTTCCGAGCGGGATGCTCTACGGCTGCCGTAGCGATTTCGGCGTGCGCGATCTTCATGGCGGCGTTTGGGAGTGGACCAGTAGCCGCTACGGCCGCGGCGTTTCCGCGGAGAAAGAGCTAGGCAGCCTCCGCGGGGGAAACTCGACGGCGGGTGAGCTCGTCGGTCGTTGCGCGAACGTCGCGTCGTCTCCGGTGGACCGACGCGCGGGAACCGTGGGCTTCCGCTGCTGTGCAGGTGAGACGAACCCGGCAGAGGTCGTCCTCAGGGTTCAGCGCGGCGCTCCGCTCTCCGCTCATACGAAGCTCGAAAAGGACCTCTCGCGCAAGCTCGAAGCGCTGCTCCCCGAAGCGGCAGAGAAGGACCTCGGCACGCGCAAGGGCTTCAAGCTTCAGCGCATGTGGACCTGGCGACCGATCGGCAACGAGGAGCTGCTCGTTGCCGGGGGCTGCGTGGGCCTAGCATCCGAACCCAGGTGCGGCGTGATCGTCGCGCGCATGGTGCTGGACGAGCCCAAGTTTCTCGGCTGGGCAGGCAGCGGTCACTGGGCGCCCAACGTGCAGACCGATGTCGACCCCCGCGACCTGTGGCTGTTCGGCGGCGACAAGGCAGGTCAGTTCAAGCGGCTGGTTGGCTACGTTTGGGGCCGGGTGAGCATCGGCCTGATCGAGCGCAACCTTCCGAAAGACGACGACGACAAGAAGTCCAAGAAGAAGAAAAAGAAGCGCTAGCCGGTCGCGCGTACACAACGCCCACACCCTGCGGGGCGAGCGAGTTTTGCAGCGAACTACGGAGACAGGACACTAGCGCGGTTCACACAGGGCATTGGCGCGGTTGAACAGGCTCTCCTCACGACGCTCGAGGCGCTTGAGTTCCCGCACCGCGCGAGCACGCGCCGTCAGGTCGTTCTTCTCGCGTGAGGCTTGCAGGTCAGTGCACGCGGTAGACGTCTGTTCGTAGAGTATCCCGTAGTCATCCCGGAGCTCGATGATGCGGTCATCCTTCAGCTCCGTCGCCTTGGCGGTCTCCGAGAGCTGGGCGTAGCGCCTCGCGAGCTCTGCGTAGTCTTCTGGAGCGCCGCTTCCGTGCGAAAGCTCTGGATGCTCCGTGGTGAACTCTTTCACCGGCTTGAGCGCTTCGTTTACTTGTCGGGCGAGCGTGTTGCACTGATTCGCGCGCTCACCGATGCCACACCCGCTGATTCCGAGCAGCGCTCCCCAGGCGAACAGCGTCATGCAGCGACGCAGATTGTTGCGTAAGCGCGAGGTCACGCCGGGGACGCTAGCGGCCGCTCAGGCGTCGCGCAACGTCGAGAAACATGCGCATCGACTTTACACCGCGGAAGCTGCTGGCAGAGTTGCGGGGTGTCCGCCGCCGCTTTGTCACGTCGCTGCGTCCTACTGTGTGGCTTGGGCCTCGCTTTGAGCGCCTGCGATGACCATCCAGAAGTGACCGAGCCGGGAGGGGCCGCGTCGGTCATCCCGTTGCCCAGCCCGTCGGCCTCCGCATCTGCGCCGAGAGTCTACGCGACGTCATGGGGGCTCGAGCTGCCGCGCCGCCCAGCGGGCCCGCGCAGCTTGGTGATCAGCGGCAAGCGTGTGCTCCGGGTAGCGAAAGACGAGGTGGAAGCCTTCAGCATCTCGCCCCTGCAACGGGTGTCGAGTGAGCCACTGCCGGGAGCTCGCTTCGGACTTGCGTTGAAGGATGGCGCGTTCGTCGGCCTGGGGACGCGCGAGTTGCTCTTGCTGCCGAATCCAGACACGAGGCGTGACGATGACGTGCAGATGCGCACGCCGCGGGTCTCGGTCTTCCCCGGCTCTCAGCTCTTCGCAGATCGCCGGGAGGAGCGGGACATCTGGGTTCATCACCCGTTCGACTCGTCGCTCTACCGTTATGAGGTCGCTCCGTCCGCCAGCGTGCTCTTGCCTATGAAGGAGGTGGTCGAGCTCAAGGACTACGATCATGGTGCCTTCGCGGGCCTGGCGAACGGATCCTTCGTTTACTCCGTGGGGAAACAGCTCTACCAGATTTATCCCGGAGGAGACGCAAAGAAGCTCGGCGACCTCTCGGAGCTGCAGGCCAAGGTCTGGCGCATCTTGCCCACACAGCGCATCGATCAAGTCTGGGTGATGGACGAGACGGGCAAGGCCGTGAGGGTCAACCTCGCGGATCACCTGCGCGTCAGCAGCTCGCTATCCAGTCCTGAGGCGAAGTCCGAGGACGGAGCCGTTGCAAGTGAGCCCCACAAGCCCTTCGACACGCTCTCCAGCGGGCGCTACATCGCTCGCTTGCTCGTCGCCAGCGGCAAGCACAAGCGCACCTGGAAGCTCGTCGTCAATGATCTGGCTGGCAAGCGGATCTTGGAGGAGGACCTCCCCCCCGATCCATTCGACGACGGCAAGGCCTACGACGATTGGGTCGAGCAAGTGACGAAGAACTTCGATCTGGCGTTGGCCGACTCGCCGCCTTTGGTCGCGGTTGGAGGCCCCAATCGCATCACGCTCTGGGATTTGAAGACGGGCAAGGCTCAACGCTTCGAAGACAAGCCGCTCGCCGCCGCGGCCCCTTCTGCTGCTTTGCCTTCGGCTGGGGCGCCCTCGAATAGCGCGCGCTGAGCCGCGAGCAAGGGCGTGACGTGATCGATGAATGCGCGGATCCGAGCGCTGGTGCGTAGATCCCCGTGGATCAACATCCAGAGCTCTGAACTAGTGGCTAGCTTGGCGCTCTCGCAGTCTGCGCTGAGCGCGTGCCTCGTGAGGCCTGCGTGCGAATCGGCGTAATAGCAAGGCAGTGGTCCAAAGCCGTGCCCGCCCAGGACCGCTTCGCGCATCGCAGGTACGGAGCTCACCGCGAGCCTGCCAGGTTCGAGCTTCAGCTTCTTGTAGGCCTCGACGACCGAGAGATGCGAGAGCTCCGCGGAGTAGGCGATGGCGGGTAGCTTCGCGATCGCCCGGTGGCCGATGCGCGCCTTGCGATAGAGCGCCCAAGTGACCTTTGCGATGCGACGGCCCACGACGCTGCTCGGCGGCCCATCGCTTGGGCGCAGCGCGACGTCGGCTTCGCGCCGTTCGAGATCACGGGCCAGCGGGCTCACGTCCAGCTCGACGTGTAGTGACGGGCACGCACCCTGCAGACTCGCGATGCACGGCAGTAGCACGTGCAGCAAGGAGTACACCGTGGTGACACGGATGATTCCGCCCGGATTCTGATCGTGCCCGATCAGTGAGCGCGACGCGGCATAGAGCTCCTCCTCGACGCGCTTCGCGTGGGCGAACAGCGTCTCACCTGCCTGGGTGAGGGCATAGCCCACCGGCGTGCGCTCGAAGAGCACCACGCCACTTGCTTGCTCCATGGCGACCAGGCGACGGTAGGCCGTGGTGTGATGCAGGCCAAGCTCCCGCGCCGCGCCGGACAGCGACCCGGCGCGAGCGAGGGCGAGGAAGATGCGCACGTCGTCCCAGTTTTGCTCGACCAAGGGGGTGGGGGAGAGGGGAGCAGTCATGGCTAATGATTTCAAGTATTTGGGCGCAAGTGGCCTGTGCGTATGTGCACAAGTCTATTGCAAAATCGCGCCATTGTCGTGCGCCGTTGCAGGCCCATGCTTGAGCCCATCAAAGGAGCAGACACATGACGCACCTCAGACGCAGTTCCGAGCGAGGCCGCGCTGATTTCGGCTGGCTCGACAGTCACCACACATTTTCCTTCGGGAATTACTTCAACTCGCGCTTTCGCGGCTTCTCGGATCTGCTCGTCATCAACGACGACCGAGTGACGGGCGGCGCTGGCTTCCCCCGGCACCCGCATCGCGATATGGAGATCATCAGCTACGTCGTCTCTGGTGAGCTGAGCCACAAGGACACCTTGGGCAACGGCTCGACGATCCGTCCAGGCGACGTGCAGCTGATGGGCGCCGGGCGAGGTATCGCTCATAGTGAGTACAACTCCGGCGACTCCCAGCTGCGCTTCTTGCAGATCTGGATTCAGCCGGTTCACGCTGGGACCGAGCCGCGCTACGCGGAGCGCCACTTCGATTTCGACCCGCAGAAGCCCGTGCAGCTGGTCGTGTCTCCAGACGGCGCCGACGACTCCCTGCGCATCGATCAAGACGCGCGCATCTACCGGGCGCGCTTCGGTGAGGCCAAGGACCACACTCACAACGTGCCCGAAGGGCGCTACGCTTGGCTGCAGGTGGTCAACGGGAGCGTGACCCTGACCGCCGGCGACACCAACCTGAGCCTGAGCGAGGGCGACGGGGTGGCATTCGATCACGCAGGGCAGGTCGAAGTGCGCGCCACGGCCGGCGCCGAGTACCTGTGGTTCGACCTGCGCGGAAAGGGACCCAATCCATGGCAAAGCTGAAGCTAGTCGGCCTGAGCGGTAGTTTACGCAAAGGCTCTCACAACACGGCGCTGCTGCGCACGGTGCAGCAACGCCTCGCGCGAGGCACGCTGGTCGGCGAGCCGGTCGCGGCTGAGCTGAGCATCGTCGATTACCGCGAGGTACCGTTCTACGATGACGACCTCCAGCGCCCAGCGAGCGTGGAGCACCTGAACGCTGAGTTGCGGGCGGCGGACGGCGTGATGCTCGCGACGCCCGAATACAACTACGGCATCCCCGGAGTGCTGAAGAACGCCATCGACTGGGCTTCGCGCCCTGGTTACAACTCAGCGTTCTATCAACGACCCGTGGGCATCATCGGTGCTTCCGCGGGCGCGATAGGCACCGCCCGCGCGCAAGGCCAGCTCAAGCAAGTGCTGCTGGGCATGGCGAGCCAGGTGTTCCCCTACCCGGAGTTCAACCTGGGTAACGCCGGCCAGCGCATTCAAGACGGGGAACTCACTGACGCAGCGAGCCTCGAGTTCCTGGACAAGTACCTCCTGGCGTTCACCCGGTGGGTGGAGCGAGTGAAGCTCGGTTAGCCGCGCGGAAACGTGTTTCTAGAGGCTATGCGGTGGCCGAAGCTAGCGAACGCGCACCCAGGTGCCTTCGCCCCGGTCACCGCCTGAGCGGACGCTCTGCCAGCCTTCCGGCAGCTGAGGGTCCGTGAAGCCGAACAACCAGCGGGCGTCTCGCACCGAGAGGTTCACGCAACCGCCGCTCTTCGGCTCTCCGAAGCGGTCGTGCCAGTACGCAGCATGCAGGGCGAACGGCATGTGGAAGAACTGCGTGAACGGCACATCCGTGAGGTAATAACGCTTCTTCTCAGGATCCGGGCTCATGGTGGTCGCGAGGTGCTTCCACTCGATGCGGAAGGTGCCGCTCGGCGTGGTGTTCTTCTTCACCGGGCCGCTCTTGCTGCGGTAGCCATTGAGTCCTGGCGAGATGAGCGTCGCGAACACCGGGCGAGTACCGCGGTAGGCGACCAGCGTGCCTTGGTAGATCGACACGTCGATCCACTTTTCGTCCTGCTCGAGGGGAATGCCTTCGGGCGCCCACGCGCGGATCACCGCGGCGTCCTTTTGCTGGACCCACATGCCGGGCTCCCGGGTCTCGAGGTAGCGCTTGCCGTGTTGGTAGCGGGCACGCCCCGTGAGCTCGACGTGGCTCAGGCGCTTCCACACCTGATCCGTCTTGACGAGCTTACCTTCGCTTCCCGGAGGATCCAGCTTCCAGGGGCTCTCATCTGCCGTCTCCTCTGCGTCGTCCTCGCTGGCAACGACGGGGATCAGCTCCGACTCTTGCTCCGCGCGGGCTTCCTTCGAGGTCTCGAACCGCCACTTGGCGCGGTCGTCGAAGCGCATGTACGCCAGCGGCAGCTTCGCGTCTTTGCCGATGAATACGCCGTGAAACTTCGCGGGCTCGAGCTCGAGGACGCGATCCTTGGGCACGACGGTGAGCTCCGGCGTCACCAGCCAGCTCCGCCCGTCGGCCTGGAACTCGTCAATCCACGAGATGCTCGAGCGTGGCGGCACGAAGCTCATGCGTGGCGGAACATTGCCGGGCCAAATCGCGCTCGCCCAGGGTGAGTCTTGGTGCTCTTCGAGGTACGGCGGCAGCGGCGCCTTGACCAAGCTCGGGTCGGCGCCTCTCAGGCGCGCCAGGGCGCGGGGCGGCGGCTCCTCACCCCCCGATCGAGCTTCGCGGACGGCCTTGACGCGCTCGAGGTGTCTGTCGAGCTGGTACTCGCTGCGCTTCTGTTCTTTTTCCGTAGGGTAACGTCTGTAGACTGGCGCCTCGAGGGACTCGCCCCAGCGCACCGGAGCGTCCTTGCTGAAGTCCGCCTGGTGTCCCGCCTTGGCGACCAGCAAGGGGTGCTTGGCGTCCAGGGTCGTGGTGCGGTCGAGGCACACATAGCCTTCGGGCTCGACGGGGAACCAGCCGGCTCTGGAGGGTGCTTCCTTACCGGGGTTCTCGCAGCCAGCCCCCTTCAGCGCTCGTTCGCTCTTCAGCGTGACGCCTTGTCCGATGCGCAATGCTCCAACCTCTGGGCTGGTCTCGCTCGGACCCTCTCGAATGTACACCCGGAGGTCGAGGGCATAGATGCGTGGCTTGCTTGCTTCCGCGACAGCAGCGGAGGCGACCTTCGCGCGCTTGGTCTTCGCCCTGGGCTTCGATGCGTGCTTCGCGACCGCGGCCTTGGCTTTCGGCGCCGACCCCTGACTCTCTGGGTTTGGGGGTGAGGGCGCGCCGTCGCCCGGCGTCTGGCAACCGCACACGCCGACAGGCAACAGCCAGAGCCAGATCAAGGAGCGGACTTTCGGCCACATGGCCTCTGCTTCGTCCGCGAAGGCGAGATTGGCCAAGAATGCGGGCCAGATCGGGCGCCTGGAATGCTGCCCTTAAGTTGGCCCAGCTGGGGCAGATCACGTCATTTATCGCAGCTCACCCAGGTTTGTTTGGTCCACGCCCGCGCGGCGTGCATGGCTCGTGCTGTTTTGGCGGTGCGAGCAGGCGACACCCCAAGGAAACGCATGCTGGCCCGCTCCGCCGACACCGAGCTCTTCGACTTACGTAAACTCGCCGAGTCCCAAGCTGCTACCCGCAAAGAGCGTGTCACCAGCGCGCACCTGCTCGCTGCCATCGCGCTTCGAGAGGGACCGGCGGCGGACCTCCTGCACGAGCGCGGGCTGACCGGCGAGCGGCTCTTGCGCGCAGCGCGGTCGAGCACGGATGAGATTGAACATCCCCTGCGGCGCGCGCTGTCGAACGCCCGGGACGTCGCGAGTCGCATGGGAGCGCGCGAACCGGGGGCGACGCACCTGCTGGTCGCGCTGCTGAACGAGCGCAAGGGCGCGGCTCACAAGGCCCTCGAGCAGTGCGGCATCGATGTGTCCCGGCTGCGCATCGCAGCGATGAACGTTGGCCTCGGCCTCGTCGGACGCCGACGCATCGTCACGCGCAAATCGGAGCTCGAGGTGAAGAGCGCCGGGGAGCGAGCACCGCGGGGCGTCGCGATCCCACTGTTCCCGCCGATCCCCAAACCGAAGGCTGAGGTGCTGCCGCCGGCGCTGCCACGACCGACGCCGACGCCCCCGGCGCCTTCCAGTTTCGCGACTCCGACCATCACCCCGGTAGCGGAAGAGCCAGCTCCCGTGGTCGTAGAAGCGCCCGCCGACGCCGCAACTGACGCGCTAGCCGAGCCCCAAAAGTCATTGCCGCGAGGAAAAAAGCGGCGACCGAAGGCGAACACCCGTGTGCGGAAGTCGACGGCCGATGAGGGGCGCTACCAGCTCGACCCGAAGCGTCAGCCTGCGCTGTCTTCCCTGGGCAAGAACCTCACGCTGGCCGCCGTGCGCGGCGAGCTCGATCCTGTCGTTGGGCGCGAGGCAGAGGTCGAGCAAGTGCTCGATGTCCTGGCCAAGCGTCAGGGCAATAACCCTTGCCTCGTCGGGCCGTCGGGCGTTGGCAAGACCAGCGTCGTGCGCGCCCTCGCGCTGCACATCGCTGAGCAGTACGCCGGGCTGGGTGAGGACGAGCAAGACCACGAGCTCGACTCGCGCATCATCGTGGAGATCCCCGTCGGAGAGTTGATCGCCGGTACGGGCGTGCGCGGCGCGCTCGCGCAGCGGATGGGGCAGCTGAAGAAGGAGGCGCTCGAGGCCAAGGGCCGCGTCGTCATCTTCTTCGATGAAGTTCACCAGCTGTTCGTGGGTGAAGCCGCCGAAGAGCTGAGCGGCGAGCTCAAGCTCGCGCTGGCGCGGGGAGAGCTGCCCTGCATCGGCGCGACCACTCACGAGGAGTACCGCCGCTCCATCGGCGCGGATCCGGCGCTCGCTCGCCGCTTCAGCCTGGTCGAGGTGGAGGAGCCGAGCCGTGAGGACGCGTTCCTGGTGCTCGAGTCTCAGGCGCGAGGCCTCGAAGCACACCACAAGGTGACCTACAGCGAAGAGGCGCTGGCGCTCAGCGTCGGTTGGAGCGTGCGCTACATGCCCTCGCAAATGCTGCCCGACAAGGCCGTGTCGATCATCGACCTGGCCGGCGCACGGGTGCGCCGCCGAGGCGGCCTCGAGGTGGACTCCGAAGCGATCGCCGAAGTGGTGAGCGAGCTGGCTGACGTGCCCCTCGAGCGGCTGCTCGAGACCGACCGCGAGCGCATGTTGAAGCTGGAGGACTTGCTGGCCGAGCGAGTCGTTGGCCATCAGAGCCAGATCCGCCGCATGGCCCGCATCATTCGCAGGAACACCGCTGGCCTGAGCGGGAAGCGCCCCATCGGCACCTTCCTGCTGCTTGGGCCGACCGGCGTCGGTAAGACCGAGACCGCGAAGGCGATCGCCGAGGTGCTTTTCTACTCGGAAAGGCCATGACGCGCCTCGACATGTCGGAGTACAGCGAGGCACACGCCGTCGCGCGCTTGGTCGGCGCGCCGCCTGGGTACATCGGGCACGACGCTGGTGGGCAGCTCACGGAGGCTGTGCGCCGTCGGCCGTATCAGGTGGTGCTGCTCGACGAAGTCGAGAAGGCGCACCCCGAGGTGCTCGAGACGTTCCTCCAGGTCTTTGACGAAGGGCGCCTGACGGACAGCAAGGGTCGCACCGTCGACTTCACGAATACGGTGATCCTCGTGACCTCGAACCTCGGCGCCTCGGCGGTCGCGGCGGGGCCGAAGCGCCGCGTGGGCTTTGGTACCGCGCGGAATGATACCGAGGCGGTCGATGCCAAGGAGCAGGCGGTGATCGGCGCGGCGCGGGCTGCGCTGGCGCCAGAGCTCTTCAACCGCTTCGATGAGGTGCTCGCCTTCCGGGCGCTGGAGCGGGAAGACGTGCGCGAGATCGCGCGGCGCCTGCTGATGCAGCTCGGCACTCACCTGCTGACCGAGCGCGGCCTCAAGCTCGAAATGGAAGAAGAGGCGCTCGAAGTGCTGCTCGACAACGGCGGCTTCGACCCGACCCTCGGCGCCCGGCCGATGCGGCGTTCCATCGCACGGCTGATCGAGGCGCCGCTCGCGGAGCTCTTGCTCGAGGGCGCGCTGAGCGAAGGCGACACGCTGATGCTGCTCGCTGACCCTGAGAGTGATACCGCAGGGATACGCTTCGAGGTCATACAGCGCGAGAGCGCTTAGCGTCTGCCCATACGGCTCTCCCTGGAACTCCAGGGGAACAGCGGAAGCCCGTTGCTCCTCACCCCCAAAATCCGCGGATTCTCTTGGGGAAGATTTTTCGCTCGGGGACTGACCCAGGCTGGCTTACCGTTTTGTCGAATCGGCCTAGTGCCGACCACTACAAGGCGAGGTCCCGATGTCGTTCAATTCAGCGTACGTCATCAAGAAGGCTGATGGTCGCGAGCGCAAGCTGCTGGGTTACAAGCGGGGCAAGCCGCCCGAAGGTGCCACACGCTTCAGCGCCTCGAGGCTCGGGGCGAGTCGCCTCCCCGCGAAGGTCGATCTGCGACCGCTGATGAGCGCGGTGGAGAACCAAGGCGAGCTGAACAGCTGTGTGGCCAACGCCGTTGCCGGCGCGTACGAGTACCTCGCGAAGCGCCACTTGGGCAGCGATGGCTACGAAGTGAGCCGGCTGTTCGTCTACTACAATGCCCGCGCCGAGAGCGGCTCCGAGGCAGCGGACGAAGGCTCGGTGATCGGCGACGCCATCACCAGCTTGCGTGAACACGGCGCGTGTAGCGAGGAAACCTGGGAGTACCGTGAGGAAGCGGTCAACGAGGAACCGAGCGAAGATGCCTATGAGGAAGGCGCGAACTTCTTGGTCGAGTCGTCCGAAGCAGTGGACGTCGACCTCGACGCCTGGCGTGGCGCGCTGGCAGAGGGCAACCCGATCATCTTCGGCTGCACGCTGTTCGACTCCTTTGACAGCGCACGCAAAGGCAAGATCCCGATGCCCACCCGGCGGGAGAAGCAGCGCGCTGAGCACGGGGGCCACGCGATGCTGTGCGTCGGCTACTCCGACCCGGACAAGGTGTTCATCGTACGCAACTCGTGGGGTGAGGACTGGGGTGACGAGGGCTACTGCTACATGCCCTACGACTACCTGATGAACCCGGAGTACAACGATGGGGACGCCTGGATCATCCGTCAGCTCGACCACTTCGATGTCGACGAATCCACCTGGTCTGACGACGACGAGTCGATCCTCATGGATCTAGGTGGCGCACTCAACGAGCTCTCTGACGACGACTACCAGGGTCTGCTGGATGCAACGGGCGAGATCGCGATCGAGACGCGCCTTGCGCTGATCTTGCTGGCCATTGCTGGCGCGGACGGCGAGGTGAGTGACGATGAGCTGCGCGCCATCGCTGAGTACGCCGAGCGCGTGTTGCAGTCCCTCGGAGTCGACGCCGATCCAGAGCCGCTCTTGCGCAACGCCCTCGAGCAGCTGAACGAGGACACCGTCGTCGAGTCGATCGAGTTGCTGGGGCAGTACTTGCCCACGGAAGCGCTCGCCGCGATTGCAAACGAGGCGATGTCGATCGCCTCCGCTGACGGTATGGACAGCGAAGAAGAGGGCGCCATCTTCGATCTCGTCAGCGCGTGGCAGTTGGGCGACGGTGAAGAAGGCGACGGCGAGGACGAAGAAGAGGAAGAGTACGGGGAAGAAGACGAAGCGTACGACGACGAAGAAGGTGATGAGGAAGACGAAGACTACGACGAGGACGAAGAGGACTAGCCCATTGCCGTAAGGCAATGAACCTGTGCTATTTCGGTAAGATGCACGCCGCCAGCTCGCCAGAGACTGGATTGGCTCCGCAAACACCAAGCTTCTTCACCTGGAACGTCATGTGCTCGCCGCCGATCACCTCTGGGTGATCCGTTACTCCGCCTACACAGAAGACTTGCCACTGCCCCGCGACCCGAGCCGCCAGGAGCTCAGCGCTTGGTTGCGCGAAGCCATCCGCCATGGGGCCACCAAACAAGCTGCCCACCGTGGCGTACGTCTCGTCGATGGGCTGACCATCGGCGGTCCCCCAGAGTTTCACGTCGCCTTCGGCGGCGCAGCCGTCGCCGTCGTAGTACTTGCTGCGCGCGTAGCAGAACTCGAGGGTGTCCGGTGTGCCCGCCTGGATGTCGCAGCTGCCCAAGCGACTGAACTCAGACAGCAAGAGCACCGCGCGGGGAATCGTCTGGTCGAAGCCTGCCCACTCCGCCGTCGCGCAGTAAAGGGACTCCGGCGTCTGTAGGAGAGCGGTGCCCGGCGTTTCCACAGCAGAGCTCCAGGCCCAGACTTGGCCACCATCGAGGCGCGAGTCGATGGAATACGCGGCGTTGCCGATGCCGAAGCTGTAGTTGGTGCTGCTGACGTGGCTGAAACTGGTTTGCTCCACGTTGCCTTCCGCCAGGCCGAGGTTCGCCTCACAGTCGATGGGCGGTTCCTGGGTCGAGCCGCCTCCGCCGTTGCCGCCAGCGCCCCCTGTGCCTCCGCCCGAGGAACCACTCGAGCAAGCCAGGAGCAACGCCGCAGCCCCGAGGCACCAAACGCGCGTCATTTCACGTAGTACGCTCCAGTCTGTCGTGGGCTCCCCCGAACACGAGCCGTTGGATTTTCAAGGTTCGGGGGGGAGAGGAGCGCCAGGTGCCGATGGGGCGGTGCCTAGCGTTGCCGCATGGATTTAGCTACTGTGGGCGCGCGATCTTGAGGATGGAGTAGGTGTTCTGTCTAAGCTGCGTAGCGTAGTAGACCGCATCGCCATCCGCCACGATGCTGATGCCAAAGCCACCTTGGTCCGTTATCGCGACCGGTGTTCCACCGGATGCGGGGACGCCCCACACCGTCCCAGGAAGGTCAGGGAGTTGGGGCGTGCCGCGCTCGTTCCAAAACACCCATCCGTTGGATGCTGTCATGGTGGAGGCAAGGTGACCGTCGGACAGCGCGCTCGGTGAGCCTCCGTCGGTCACTCGGTATACCTCGGACTTGGGATTGGAAACCGAGTAGATCGCCACGTCCTGATCGAAAAACAGGTAGCGAGCATAGGTGAGTCCGAGGTTGGTGGCGAAGTCAATCGGGACACCACCGCTGGTGCTTGTGCGTTGGATGGAGCCACTCTTCGCTGAAGAGACAAAGTACAACCAGCCATTGTGGTATCGCGGTGCATCCCCGGGGAACTGAAAGTCTTGTGGTGTGCCGCCGCTAGAAAGCACACCGTGCAGGTTCCCGCCGAGCGGAGAATAGAAGACGTAGCCACCACCCACGGTTATCGATTCTGGTGAATCAACTCCGGTAACCACCGGGTTCACGCTCCCACCGGCCACGGGGGAACTAGAGACCCCTCCCGTCGAAAGCCGATCGAGCGACCAGAACACGTTGGAACCATCGACTTGCAGGTGCCAGGCTTTCGCCTGCCCGTCCGCAACTGTGCGAACGTTTCCTCCGCTTTTCGGAATCGCGTAGACACGACCGTCGTTGTCGTCCGTGAAGAAGACCTCTTGATCCGTCACGTCGATCCCCTGTCCGCCAGAGACCCCCTCATACAGCACCAAAGGCTGGCACTCCCCCGCGCTACAATCACCGCCCTGGCAGCTGCGTCCGCATGTCGAGCAGTTCTCTCCGTCCTGCTTGAGGTTCACCTCACAGCCGTCGTCGGCTGTGCTTGCGTCGGGCGTGTTGCAATCGTCGAAGTCGGCGTTGCAGGTGGGCGTGCACACTCCTTGATCACACTTGGTGCTGGAAGCGTTGTTGGTCGAGCAAACGTGTCCGCACGCGCCGCAGTTGTTCTCGTCGTTGTCGATGTCCGCGGTGCACGAGCCTGCAGTGCCACCCATCCCACCTCCGGAGGTACCGCCGTTCGATGTACCCGCGCTGGAGCCCGCTGCGCCGCCTTGGTTGCCGCTTCCCCCTTGGCCGCTTGAGCCTCCCGAGGCCCCGGTCCCGCCGACTGCGCCGGTGCCACCAGCGCTACTGCCTTCGTGAAACTCGTCCAACCCAATCAACGAGCTGCAGCCAATGAGGACTGCCAGGGAAACCAAGCTCGTAACTGAAAGCACACGGGTCATGGCGCGAGTATAGCCCAGGGACTCGAACCCCGTGGCGTTCGGGGCGCGACCGCGCGGCTCCTTCAGAATAACCACAGGATTAGTGCACAAAATGCCGAGAGGCGGCGCTTGCGCGCCGCCTCTTGAAGCTGTTCGGTCGCCTGACTCAGGCCCGCTTGCTCTGCTTGCGACGGCGACGCAACAGCGCGAGGCCGGCCACCGCGAGCAGCCCAGCCGCCGAGGTGCCATTGGTTCCCTGGGGAACTCGGCAGCCGCAGCCGCTGTCTTCCGTGGTGCTACCGCCAGTTGGGGTGAAGCCGCCGCCACCGCCGCTGCCGCCGTTGTTGCCTGGATCTTCGGGCAGTGGATCGCCTTGACCGTAGCCGATCACGTCGAAGGTTTGCTCTGGGCTATCCGGGTCGTTGCTCTTGACGGTGATGGTTGCTTTCTGCTGCCCTGGCTTCGTCGGGCGGAAGGAGACGCTGAGGTCGTAGGTTTGTCCGGGGCCAACCTGTGTCGCGGTAATACCCCCTGTCGTGAACTGTGGATCCGAACTCTCGAATTCGAGGATGCCACCAAGCTCGCCGGTGTTGTCGATCACGACCTTCTTGTCCACCTTGTTGCCCGTGTCGACGGCGCCGAAGTCGACGAAGCTCGATGGCACGAAGACGTTGGGCAACGGGACGTGCAGAATTTGACCCGGAAAAACTACCGGTAGCGGCTGCGTTGTTGCTACGGGGAAATCAAGCCCAACATCGATTGCGAAGGGGATGCTCACTGGGCTGTCGAGGGAGCCACCCGGCTTGATGTCGAGGGTTCCCGCGTAGGTCATTTCACCGATGACCGTTACATACAGCTCCAGGTAGTTCGCATCTGTCATCGCAAGAAGGGTCTTGCCATCCGGGGCCGTAATGGGATTCGCAGTCTTTATCTGAATCTCAGTAGTTTGGTAGGTGAAGTCGATATCGGTCGTGGCGAAGAGACTGAGGCTACCCGTCAGGAGGTCTCCTGCCTGTGTGATGCCTAGGTCGGTCGTCGAGATACTGAAAAGCTTGCTGTTCAGTAGGTCATTCCCCTTGGCATTGACAGTTACCGGTTCGAATCCCCACGGAGAGAAAGTTTCGCTGCCGATCGCGCTGTAGTTGAAGGCGGCGCCGGGAATGAGATTGATCAGGTCGGTTGCGTCGAGCCTGAATTCCGTTTGGACGAGCGGTGCCAGGTCCAACCAGAGCCGGAGATTGGGCACCAAAGTATGAGCAATGGAGAACTTGGCGTCGTTGGTGGAGATTGGCTTGAGCGAGATTTCGAAGGCGTCGGTGGTTGGCCAATCCACTTGGAGTGAGGGCTTCTTCGACAGGTCCACGATGTAGAGTGGGGTCGCGCCTTCCCCGCCGCCCAGCGGCTCCAGCGCGATGTCAGCCTTCATCTGGAACGTCTTTCCGCAATGGGCAACAGTCGGCGGATCGCATGCGGGAAACCACCCTGTATCGAGCGTTGAGCCCAGTGGTTCGTTGCTCTCGACCCGAATGGGAGAATTCGGTGGGTCGCTCAGGGAGCACTCTAGCGTGCTGGGATCACAAGCTTGGGCGGCGGCATCGGGGCTGTAGACCAGCGACGCAAGGAAGGCGGCGGCGCCGAGGGAGCTGAGGCTTTTGGCAGAACGACGAAGGTGCAACATGCTAGGCCTTTCTATACGGAAACGAAGAGGGTCCGGGGGCGACTAAGTGGCCGCGCCGTGAGGGCGCGCTGGGGAGTTAGGCGTTTGCCTTGGGGAAACGCCGCCGGCGACCAATCAAGAAAGCGAAGCCGAGGCCGACGAGCAGCCCGGCAGAGTTCGAGGAGTTGAGGGGCGAAGAAGAGGCGGTGGCGCTGCTGCCTGGCGTGCGGCAGCCGCAGCCAGACGCATCTTGCGCGCCGGGTCCGGCGCTGCCACCGCCGTTCGTGCTGCCTCCCGTACCCTCGGGGTACTCCGGCAGGTCTTGGCCGACGCCGGTGCCCTTGAGGGTGTAGGTGATGAAGCGATTGTCCGGGTCGTTCGTGACCAAGGTCACGTCCGTGGAGAAGCTGCCCGCCTTCTTGGGGTTGAAGCGCAGGTTGAGATCTCCGCTTTGCATCGACTCGATGTACTCGTTGGCTGACAGCAGCGTGAACTGCTCGGCGTCGGTGGAGCCGAGGAAGCCGACGACGCGGGCTTTGGCTTCGCCGTTGTTCTCGACCGTCAGGCTCTTCGCGGCGCGATCGCCCACCGTGACGCTGCCGAAGTCGATCACGTTGTTCGCGGGCGTCGGGATGTCGGGCAGCGGCACGTGGACACGCACCGGGTCGAAGACGAACTTCTGATCGCCAAGGGGGAAGTCGATGGGGTAGTCGATGATCGGGATATCGAAGTCGAAGCCCAGGACTTCGATGAAGAACGTCGGTACCAGGTGGATCGCGCCGGTGTAGCTGACGGTGCCTTCTGGCCAGACATCGAACTCGGCGAACGCGCCGCCGATGAAGTCGCTGGTCGTAGAGTCGCCCTTGTCCTCGATGTCCTTGTTCGCAGGTTCTACGACGATGCGCTCGGTGGTGTAGACGGCGGAGAGCTCACCGTAGACGTCCAGCGCGACGCCGCCCTTGCCTAGCTGGCTTGGGATCCCAGCGAGCCCGGCCAAGTTGACCTCGAATAGGCGGAACTCGTCCGTAAAGGCTTGAGCAGGGGGGCTGCCGTCGAAGGCCCAGGAGTCGAAGGTCTTCTGGCGCTGCAAGTGGAAGTCCACTTGGGGGATGAACGGGATGTCGCCCTGCCATTTGACGTGCACACCCAGCACGCTCACGTCGAACTTCGCCTCGGCGCCCACCTCGAGGCCGTAGTCGAAGGCGAGCAAGCCACCGTTGCGCAGCCCTGGGGTCAAGTGGCGTAGCGCTGGTGGCCACTCCGTCTGCAGACTGCCGTCGAGGGCTACGCGCGTTTCCGCGGGGACCTTGACGAAGAAGCGTACTTGCAGTGGAGAACTGTTCGGGATCCAGCCGGTGTCCCAGTCGAAGGCGAACGGCAGCTGAATCGTCTTGTCGTAGTGGAGCGGTGCCGTGGTGCAGTCGAGCTTGACGTCCTCGCAGTACATCGCGAGCACTTCGCCTGGGTCGAGCTGCGGCCCACCATCAGCAGCGCCATCGGGCATGCCGCCGTCTTGAGCAAACGCTTGACTAGAGAACAGGAGCAGGCCGCTCGCGGCCAGCGTGCAAGCAAGATGCTTCATGTCTGGAGTATCTTCCGGGAAGGGTGTCGAGACGCCGGACGTGCCCGAGGGGACACGCTGAGGCGGGAACCAAGCAGTTCAGAGCGCCGTCGGCGGAACTCTGACCCCACGAAGATTACCACAGCGCTGTCTTTTTCGGATGAGCCCTTCGACGAGTTTCGCGAACGCGGAATCCGCCCAGAGCAGCCCGCTATCAGGCTTTCCCATGTGGGTTGTCCCCTCACAGCTGCACGGCGTCCTTGGGGGCGTGGGTCGACGAGGCGCTTCTCAGGCGGTGTGCTTGCAGCGCCATCACGCGATACCCGCAGTTTGCTCGCGCGCAGCTTGCAGGTGGCTGGTTTCGAAGGTTGCCGACGCTGGTGTCAGGCGGGGGTGGCTTGGATGGCGCGTCGGTAGCGTTCCCGGCGGACATCGTCTCGCAATACGTCGTACGCCTCGTCGAGCACCTCGACGATCAGGTGGACGTCGTCCGCCAAATCCGCGACGCGAGCGGTGAGCATGCGGTTCGGTTCGAACTCCTTACGCAGCTCTAGATAGGCGCGGCGGATGTCATACGCGGTGGCGTCTCGAGCGAGCCCGAGCAGCGTGAAATAGTCGGCTTCGTCCACCAAGCGCCGCCTAGCGACCACGCGTTCCCGGACCGCGTCGTCGTCCAAGCGGTCCACTTCGACGTCCTGGGGCTGCTCCGAGTGGCGCGCTGGGCCCAGGCTCTCGACGACGCCTAGCTCGAGCAAGGCGTAGAGCACCGGAGCGAAGTGATCGTTACCGGCGCTGTCCAACACCTCTCGAACAGTGTTGCTCTGGGCGCGGTTGATCAGTTGGACCTCGCGCTCGTCGAGGGCGCACTCGCTCAAGAGCTCGGGGTGGCTCCCTCGCGCCAGGCGAGCGTTGTTGCCGCCGAGGCGACGTACTGCTTCGTACGGAGACACTGCACGCCGCACGACCTCGACGAGCACCTCCGCACCGGTGGCGCCGCCGAACACGGCGGGCTCTGCCTCGAGTCGGCCGGGGATGTCCTCTTCAACTTCGGCCCCGCCTTGGGTCATCGACGCGGTGTGAGTCAGCACCCACTCCGCGTGAGAGCGCAACACCGGCCAGAGATCATCCTGGCGCAAGTGGCCATGGGCGATCAGCGCAGCGCCAGCGTGGCGGCCAAACGGGGGTAGCCTTCGCCCGAGCTGTGTCGCCACGTCTTGTGAGATGCTGCCGCGCTTGACCAAGAACGCGAGTAACGTTTCCGCGTGGATGCTGGACGCTGCAGTGACGAAGTCGCCATCGCGCAGCACCACGCGACGGATGCCCGCATCGTTCTCGAAGGCCAGCGCACCGCTGAAGCGCGCCCGCACGGCTCGCGAGAGCACGCGGATCGCGTCGCCCTCGCGCAGCACCTCAGGCACGTCCAGATCGCTGGGCGAAGCGGCTTGTCGAGGTGCCGAGGGCGGCGGTGGAGCGGGACGCTCGCGTTCCAGAGGGCGAGCCATGCGCGTGGTCGCCGGCGGTCGCTCACCCAGTGTCACCGGCATGACCGGAAGCGGAGGCGGAGTCGGTAGCCGCGAATCCGGCTCCAGCTCACTCATCGCGGGCGGCGGTACGGTCGGGGCCTGGTCCGCGCTGATGGGCGACCAGCGAGGCTCTGCAGTGGTCGCCGGGCCGCGCTCGCCCTCGGACATCGCAGGTGCTTCGACGTGTCCCTCCCACGGCACCCGCGGAGGTGCGAGCGCTGGAGCGCCGCGCCCGGTGTCGAGCGCGCGATCGAAGTCGCGATCCGGCGGCGCCCCGTGGCCTGTTTGTTCCGGCGGTGCGGAGTCCTTGGGACGCGGTGGAGGTGGAGTGGTGGCGCGGCGCGCGACGTCGTCAGGGTATGGATTATGCCGCGGGGAAACGGGTGGAGGGGGCACGAAGCCCGTCGTGGTGACGCCGCGGCCACCCGTCAGATCCCCCACGCCAGTAGTCGAGTTAGGGGCCTGCATTCCGGTAATGCCGGTGCGCGCAGCGTCGCCGAACAGCCCTGGTCGGTCGCTGCTCCCCGCCCCCGGGCGGGCGCCCGTCGCGGCGTCGCTTGCGTCGTGAGGTCCTCCGATACTTGCCCTGCGGAAAACCGGTTGGTGCTGGGCTCCTTGGCAGCCGTGCCCTCTTTTGCGCTCGTGCCGTCGCGCCCGCCTTCGGAGCCGGTGCGCGTGCCTTGGGAGACCCGGGAGCCCGCGGAGGACTCGTCGTCCAGGTCGCCTTCCTCGTCCAGCGGATCGTCCAGGGCCGCTAGCACGTCGGGAGGCAAAACAGCGTCCACCTCCTCCTCGGGTGAGAGCCGCGGCGGAGGCGAGCTCGTGCTCGCCGCGGAGCCGTTGTTGGTTTGGGAGACGCGTTGTTCAGCGCGGGCGAGCAGGCTCTCCAGGTCTGGACTCATGCCTGCATGGGCGATTGCAGGCTCGGATGATTCGAGCGACTCCGCATCCAGGCTGACCCCAAGCGGCACCGGGGGCGGCAGGCTCGGCATCGCTGAGTCGGGGTGCTGACTCGACGCCGGCGGCCTGGAGCTGGGGACCGCATAGCTCGGCTCGACCAGCGCCACGTCTCCTTGATTGAACCCGCGCGGTTCCCGGTCCGAGTTTGGCGGGTTGCTTCCTCGCGGAATGAACGAGCGCCGCTCCAGCAGCACGTCCGGCGTGCTTGGGGGTGGCACGCTGGGGGTGATCAGCGGTCGATGAGAGTGAGGTGGACTGAGCGGAGGCCCGCTGAGAGGCGGCGAAGACGGAGCCTCGTTGCGGCTCCCCGGCGGGTGGCTCGAGATGATCTGTACGGGCGGCGGCCCGATCAGCGCCTCCACCTTCCTCAGTAGTGCGTACGTGTCGACGGGGCGGATGAAGATGCCGCTCGACTCGTGGATCACCGCGTCGGCCATCTCGTTTAGCGTGCGGCCTGACTCGCCTAGGAAGATCAGATCGACACCACTACCACCCGGCACGTCGCGCAAACGGTGCGTGGTCTCGAGCGCCGCGTCCGCGTCGACGTCGCACAAGATCAGCGCTGGACGCTGCACGGCGACGCGGTTGACCAACATCGAGAGCGGTACATCGACGACCAAGTAGCCGCGCTCGCGGAGCGCTTTGGTCAGGCGCTCCGCCTCGGCTGACGCATCGCTCACGAAGATCAGCGGAGGTCCGGAGGAGACCCGAGCATCGGACATCGGAGGCTCGGATGGCAGGCCGCCGTTTCCCGATTCTTCCCGCACCACGGCCGCATACTACTCACGGCCTGGCGCCCGTTGCCACTCAATCGCCACATGGATCACCGCGGATCAGCGCGGGTGGAGCAGTGGTGGCTCTCACCCCCCGATCAAGCGGCGGCTAGGGATTGTCCAACGGCGTGCACTATTTGTCGGTGTCGCTGCCCATCAGCCGATCGGCGATCCACGCACCAGCCTTGGGGAACCAGGGCGCAGCGACCACGACCACGAGCACGAACACGACGACGAACGCCTCCCCGTGAGTCAGGCCCATCCACGACATGGCGATTCGATAACACAGCGCTGGTCGCCGCACCGCCCTCTTCGCCCATGTTTGACTTGAGCTTCGTCGCGTGAGCGAGCATGAGAAGCCCCGTGCTGTTCGTTGTCGGGCTTGGAACCAACCTTGGGGATCGCTGGAGCACCCTGCGCAGCGCTCGTACCGCCTTGAGGCAGTTGGGCCGGCTGGTGGCTAGCTCCGCGATTTACGAGACGGCTCCGATTGGACCCGCGCAACCGGATTATCTAAACGCGGCGGTGCTGCTCGAAAGCACCCTCAGCGCGCCTGAACTGTTGGAAAACGCCCTGCGGATCGAGCGCCAGCACGGCCGCGAACGCCGCGAGCGCTGGGGACCTCGTACCTTGGATCTCGATCTGCTCTGGAGCGACGGCCCGGCGGTGGAGCTTCCCCAGCTGACGCTGCCGCATCCACGCGTTCTGGAGCGGGCGTTCGCTCTAATGCCACTGCTCGACGTGTTCCCCGCTCATCCCGACAAGGCCCTGTTCGAGGCGCAGCTCCTGCGTCTGGATCGGGTGGGGGTGAGGAGCGTTGCAGCCACACCTGAATGGCACCCGGTAGCCGTCGACTCCCTGGGACAAAGCCCTGAGGAAGCCCCGGCTGAGCGCTCGGTGGCGAATTGACGCAGTGATTACGCGAGGCGTCGCACCGCCTAGACTCCCCGAGCCTGAGGTGGTAGGAGCCGCGCGCCTACAAGGGCCCGGAGCCACTTCGTTTTTGCGATGTGTCGAGCCGCCTAGCCCAGCTTGAACGGCACCCCACCTGCCAATCCCGAAAGTCGAAGGTTTTCATTAGGATGCCCTCCCTCGGAATCACCGCCACCGCCCTACCCGGAATCAGCGATTTCACCTCGCTGCTGCCCGGTCCGCGCATGTTGGCGAGTATCGAAGTCGACATACTCATCACCTTCATCCCTCAGATGGTGATCTTCGCCTCCTTGGCGGTGCTGTTGAAGAACCTGCTCTTCGACCGCGTGCTCAAGGTGTTCGAGGAGCGCGAGAAGCGCACGGACGGCGCGCGCGCTGAAGCCCGCAAGATGCAGGAAGAGGCTGGCGAGCTGCTCCGCAAGTACGAAGCCGAGCTCGACCGCGTGAACCGTGTTGCGGCCGAAGAGCGCGAGAAGGTGCGCGCGGAAACGGCCAAGCTCGAGGCTGAGATCCTCGCCGAGGCGCGCGCAGCGGTGACGAAGATCGTCGAGCACGGCCGTCAGCGCCTTGAAGAGGAGAGCAAAGAGATCCAGTTCGAGCTCGGTAAGGCGTCCAATGCGCTGGCCGGCGAGATCGCTTCCAAGGTTTTGGGGAGGCAGGTCGGATGAAGCGCTTTTTCGCAATCCTGCAGCTCGTGCTGTTGCTCCTGGCTCCCGCCGCCGCGTTGGCCGCTGAAGGCGGTCACGAAGAAGGTGGTCACGGCGCTGCCCATGGTGGCGAGCACCACGGCATCAACTGGTTCTACGGCAACGTCTACGAGTCGGACCAGATCGACCACCCGACGCTGATCGCGCGCCCCAAGGGCATGGCACCCCCGGTGTCTGCGCTCGTGCTGAACAGCATCCTGCTCTACTTCATCCTGTTCAAGCTGCTCGGCCCGAGCATCAAGGAAGGCCTGAAGAAGCGCAAGCAGGACATCATGAAGGGCATGGACGAC
>JAWKRD010000007.1:0-210951 GCA_041389805.1 Polyangiaceae bacterium
TGGAGCCGTTGTGGAGCACCATGCCGCCCATCAGCTGCACGTCGTAGTGCCGCATGTTGAGCACGCGCCGGCCGCCTTCACGGCAGACCGCGAACGCCTCGACCAGGATGTCGTCGAGGGTCGCGCCGTTATCGAGCTTCTCTTTGAACTCGGCGGTCTTGGCCTGGAGCTCGGCGTCGCTCAGCTTCTTGAGCGCCGGCTCCATGGCGTTGATGAGGTCCACCTTCGGACGGCTCTTCTTGATGGCGCGGTCATTGGCCGTGCCGAACAACTTCTTGGCTACCCAGGTCAGCATCGCGTTCTCTCTGTTGTCGCTGTGTGGTCGCTCTCTAATCGCCGAAGCCCTCGAGACCAAGCGGCTTGCTCGGTCGAGGCACTCTGCCGGTTAGTCGTGACTCCGGAGCGGAGCTGAGTTCAGGCTCGCTCGCGCTTCGTGCCGGTCAAACGACTCGGCCCATTTGAAGGCGCTCAAACTAGTACCAGCGGCCGGGCCATGCCAGGGTCCGGAGCCCGCCGCATGCGGTTTCTCGGCCCGCTCATGCCGAACCCTGCCGACTGGTGCGGCGCTCCTCACCCCCAAACCCGGAAAAAGATACGCATTCGCTGGAGTTAGCTGGGTTGTGGGGGAAGGCGATGCGCACCCGCTCGAGGATTTTTTGGGGGGGAGAGAGCACTGCAAACCGCGCGTGAGCCGTCGGTGGATCTAGGGGCGCGCTGCCCGAGCGCTCAGGTAGGCTATCCGTCCGCTCGCACCCGCGGCACGCCGCGCCCCACCCAGCGAACGGAGGAGTCCCTGATGAGTGTGTCCCCCGCCGATCTGCGAAGCATCCCCCTATTTGCTGAGATGACCGAGGCTCACCTGGGTGAGTTGATCGGCGCGCTCAGCGAACGGCGGCTGCACTCCGGTGAGGTGGCATTCCGAGCAGGCAAGATCTCCGAGCGCTTCGACCTGCTCGTCGAAGGGCAGGTGTCGCTGCTCGACGGAGAGACCGAGGTCTTCGTGCTCGAGCCGGTCGCCCCGCTGGGCGAGCTCGGCGCAGTGACGCAGACCAAGCGCAGCATGACCGCGGTGGCCAAGACTGACGCGACGTTGCTCGGCGCGAGCTTCGACAAGCTGATGCAGTTCTTCGAAGCCCACGGCGACGTCGCCTTTCCGTTCCATCACAACCTGCTGCGGGTGGTGGCTTCCAAGGTCCGCCGCGATCAACGCCGGCTGGAGGAGATGCGTAGCAATTTAATTTCCACGCAGAAAGCAATGAAGCGAATGCGTGAGGCGCTGCTCGAGAGCGACGACACGCCGCTCCATGACCAGCTGTTCGAGGAACTCGACGCGCTGATCGAACAGAACAAGAAGGGGCACTACGTGGTCGAGCCCAGCAGCGCGCTGGAGACGCGGGTGCGCCTGGACGACGGCAGCCTGCGCAAGGTCAAGGCCATCAGCAACGAGCGCCTCATCCTGAACTGCACGCAGAATCAACTCGAGAACGGCGACACCTGGACGGGCGTGCTGGTTGCGCCAGGGGTCGAGCTCCCGCTGAGCGGCACCGTGGACACCGCGACGAGCACCGAAGTGATCATCGACTTGGATCCACTCATCGACGAGTACGCGACCGCCCTCGAGCGGCACCTCACGAAGCTGCAGATGCTGGACGTCGTCCTATAGTGATTCCCTAGGGATTCAGCCTAGGCTCAGAAGGCGTAGGTCAGACTCGCGCGGCCAAGGAAGTTCGGCGCCGCCTTAGACAGCCCGAGGGCCGGGCCTGCCGTGATCAGGATGCGATCCTCGTAGGCCCAGGCCAGCGTGGCACCCGCAAAATGTCGCAGGCCGCCCTCCGCCTCTTCTGGCTCCCATGCTGCCTCGAGGTCCTGAGCGACGTACTCGAGGCCACCGCGCAGCGTGTCTATCATCCGTACGGATACACCTGTGGCGGCGTAGAAGTCCACTTCGTCCCGCGCCTCGTCGAAGGCCTTCTCGCTGTGCAGCATGGTCGCCAGGCGTACTCGTCCCATGTCGTAGCTCGCGTCGATGCGTAGCGCTGCGGCGTTCACTTCCGTGAAGTCGCGCACGAACATGCCTCCGAGGGTGAGACGGAAGTCCTTCGCGTCAGGTGCGGTGACCCGTACTCGCACACCGGCGTCGAACGCGCTCTGCGCATTGCGTTCGCCTTCGAGGGGCGGCGCGATCTGTCCGCCGACGAAGCCGGAGATGCGCTCATGCGGCGAAGCCTCGAGGCGTAGCTCGTTGACCAAGCCTCCGCGGCGCTTGGTCGCTGCGAGTGGTCGCGTGGCGCCGGTGGAAGCGTAGCCCGCGGAGTAGCTCGCCAGGACGTGCATTGGCTTGGGAAGGGATGGATCCTCCACGTAGGAGAACGCGCGCTCTGGCGCCGCCGCAGAATCTCGAGCCGGTTCGATTTCCTTGCGGCTATCCCCGTCGTCACGCTCGAGGTTGAACGTCAGACCAGGGGCGTCCGCTGGCTCCGCCAGCGCGTTGGGCGACAGCGCCAGAAGGATCAGGCAGAGGCGGCGGCTCGGTAACATCCGTGAGACGCTGACACGGCGGCCCCGGTCACCTCAAGTGACAGCTGCCGCCAATTGCATTGCTCATTCCCGAGGTATCAGTCACTGAAACGTAACATTCGTGACGGATAGTGACGGTCGCAACGTTTCTTCGTCACGGGCAGGCGGCGACCAGCGGCGTATTCTCCGCGGCCATGTTTCGCAGTGTTTGTCGTCTGGGCATCGTCCTTGCGGGCTTGAGCCTGTTCGGTTGTGGGAGCGAAGAAGACACCAAGTCTCAGGCAGTGGAGACCGACTGCAAGGCCCCGGAGCCGCCCGCCGAGGCGCGGCGCCAGGCCGGCACCGCCGAAGGCCTGACGATTCTTCCGGGTGGCCGCGTCCTCGCGCCGACGGGCAAGCAAGCGGAGCTGGGCGGTTTCCCCGTGGACATCCGCATGCATCCGACGTTGCCCATCGCGTACATCGCGAACACCGGCTACCGCAAGCGCGCGGTTCAGGTGGTATCCACGGCTGACGGCTCGATCTTGCAGGAGATCGATCGCACCGAGGCGTTCTACGGACTCGCGCTCTCGCCTGATGGCAAGCGCTTGCTCGCGAGCGGCGGCTTCTCAGGCTTGCTCGAGACCTACGACGTGGGAGACGACGGGCGTCTCACCGCTGCGGACCAAGTGGACATCGGCGGCGGCTACCCCGCCGGCGTCGTGCTCTCGTCCGACGGGAGCAAGATCTGGGTTGGCAAGTTCCTCGACTCGCAGCTGGTCCAGCTCGACGCACAGACCCTCGAAGTTGCGACCACGATTGACCTGCCGACGCGAGCCTACGCGATCGCAGAGTTGCCGCAGAGAAACGAACTCTACGTTACCGGCTTCGGTGGTAGCGCGATCATGGTGGTCGACGTGAACACCGCCACGGTGGCAGCGACGCTCGAGGTCGGCGGGAACCCGGTGTCCCTGGCGGTAGCCCCCGACGAGAAGACCGTGTTCGCCTCCGTGTCCGATGGCGACGTGCTGATCAGCATCGACACCGGCAAGCGCGAGCTCTCCGGATCGGTGGCGGTGAGTGAACCTGGACTGATGGATCCCGGCGGAAATCCGCTGCCGGGTAGCAGCCCCACTGGACTCACGCTGGATCCCCAGAGCGGCAAGCTTTACGTCGCCCGCGCAGCGGACAATGCCGTGAGCGTCTTCGACAGCGGTACGCTGGCTGCGCTTGGTGCGTTCCCGACGGGTTGGTATCCAACGGCCGTCGCGCTCACGCCTTCGGGCAGCGGCATCCTGGTGGCCAACGGGAAGGGTGGCAACATCGGTCCGTTACCGACTTACGACGAAGGCGACGAGAGCGGCAAGGAGCGCATGAGTGGCACGCTATCGCTGGTTGACCTGAGCGCGCTCGATCTGGCAGCCAGCACCGCGCAGGTCGAGGCGAACGTGCGCCGCCCGAGCGAGGTGTACCCGTTTCAGTGCGACAAGGTGTTCCCCGTCCCCACGGAGCCGGGGGGCGAAACTCCGATCGAGCACATCGTGCTGATCGTGCGGGAAAACAAGACGTACGACACGCTGCTCGGCGAGTACGAAGGTGGCGACGGCGACGCGAGCAAGGCGCTGTTTGGCCAACCCGTGACTCCCAACATCAGCGCCCTCGCGCGCCAGTTCGCGAACCACGACAACTTCTACAATGACGGCGAGACCAGCATCCAAGGCCACCTCTGGCTCACCTCGTCGTTCGTGAACGACTACATCGAGCGCACCTGGTTCGAGGACTATCGGAACCACCCCGGCTTCTCAAGCGACGGCGCGCTCGATCGTGGTCAGCCGGACTTTGGCACGTTCTTCACGCACCTGATCAAGCACCAGAAGAGCTTCATCGATTTCGGTGAGGTGGTCGGCACCTTGGGCAAGTACGGCGATGAGACCGTGATTTCTCATGCGGATTTGACCTTCCCCGGCGCGTTCTACAACCTGGACGTAGCCGACGAGGAGAAGGCGAACCACGTCGTGGAGCGCTTGATCGGCGAGGAAGACTTCCCCCAGTTCACCTACCTGCTCTTGCCGCGCGACCACACCAAGGGCACTGGTGCGGGCGAGCCGACGCCGGAGTCGATGATTGCCGACAACGACTACGCGACGGGCATCGTCGTCGATGCGATCAGCAAGTCGAAGTTCTGGGACTCGACCGCCATCTTCATCGTCCAGGACGACACCCAAATGGGCGCCGACCACGTGGACTACCATCGCTCGATCTTGGTCATCGCGAGCCCTTGGGCGAAGCGTGGCTACACCAGCAAGGTGCACACCTCGTTCCCGTCGCTGTTCCGCACCTTCGAGCTGATCCTCGGCATCCCCCCCATGAACCGCTACGACGCCCTGGCGACTCCGTTGTACGACGCATTCACGATGGAGAAGGACAGCTCGCCTTACGAGCTTCAGGCGCGCAAGGTGCCAGATGCGGTGAATCCCCAGGGATTACCCGGTGCTGACTGGTCTCAGACCATGGACTTCAGCGGGCCCGATCGCAACGCGTACCTCGGCGACGTGATCGCTTGGTACCGCAAGGGCAAGCTCGAAGCCGACTCCGAGCTAGCGCGAGAAATCGCACGCGGCGCGAAGCCCCATCGCGGTGAGCTAGAAGACGCCGACGAGGACGACGCGCGGGAGCGCGACATCTACGAGAAGAGCCTGCGGAACGCCCTCGAGTACGCGAAGGCGCGAGGCATCAAGTTGGATCGCCCGCCGCAGCTGCCAGTCGCAAAGCTCGCGGCGGAAGACGACGACGACTGACGGGCTACTTCTTCTTCTCTTCGCCGCCGACGTAGAAGTCTCGCTTCTCTAGCTTCACGCCCTCGGTGCCTTCGAGGGCGCTCTCGAGCTTGCTCAGATCGCTGCCCCGATAGTGGTAGGGGACGACGATCTTCGGCTTGAACGCCTTGATGCACACGGCCGCTTCTTCTGGCGGCATCGTGTACGGGAGGTTCATGCACACGAAGGCCAGGTCGATGTTCTTGAGCGCCTTCATCTCATCGGTGCACTCCGTATCTCCGGAGAGGTACACGTGCTTGTCTCCGAAGGTGAGTACGTAGCCGTTCCCGCGACCCTTGTCGTGGAACAGCTTGCCTTCTTCCGGGCCGCGCTTGAGGTTGTACATTGGTACCGCGCGGATATTGATGTCCAGCTCCTTGGTCTCCTCGCCGTTGGCGAGCGTCTTGGCTCCCTCGAGCTTGTCCGACACCACCTTAGGGGCAACGAAGATCGTTCCGTCCTGCTTCACCTCTTCGATCGCCTTCGGGTCGTAGTGGTCGGGGTGGATGTCAGTGATCAGCACCAGGTCGGCCTTCGGTAGCCAACCTTTGGGGGCGGAAGAGTACGGGTCGACGACGATGGTCTTGCCCTTGAAGCCGATGGCCAGGGTGCCGTGATAGATCGGCGTGAAGGTGACCGGTCCAGCGGAGGTCTGGAGGGTGTCAGTGACTTTCGCCGTTCCCGCGGGCGCTGCGGCGGTCGGCGCCGCGCTTGGCTCGGGCTGGCTAGCCGTGGCGGTCGGAGTTTCCGCGCTCGGCTGCGTGCTCGGCGGCGTCGTGTTGTTGCAAGCGTTTAGCGTGGCCGCGCTGAGCAGGCTCAGCACCAGGGTGTGCGTGCGCATGGCGCGCATGATAGCAGGAACCATCGCCCTCAGGCGTCCCGCGAAGAGCGCCGCTGGCTAGTCGCCGAAGGTGCTTTCCGTGGGGATCTAGGGGGGAGGTGCAGCGTGTGAGTGCCGCTCTCCGGGGGTGTTTCGTAGTGTTTCAAACGTTCCAGAGGCTCTGTTACATCCCGTAGCAGTTGCCTCAAGAACCCGCAAAAATCAGGGAAAAAGTCCCTGGTACAAGGGTTGCTTACCGAGCTGTCATGTCGCAACCCTCAACTCGCTCCAGAGCCCGCTTGCGGGTGGTGCTTGGCGCACTTGCCTCGTTGGTGGCCCTCGTCGTGGGGAACGCGCACGCCGAGGAGGACCGTCTCACGCTCGGCAAGAAGCTCGCGACGGAGGGTAACAGCAAAGGCGTGGTCGCCTGCAAGACGTGCCATGGGGAGGACGGTGCTGGCATGGCAGGAGCAGACTTCCCACGCCTCGCGGGCCTCGATGCAGCCTATCTAGAGGGTCAGCTCAAACACTTCCAAGCCAAGCAGCGGAAGAACGACATGATGTCGCCGGTAGCCGCCGCGCTGAGCGTTGAGGAGCGCGCCGCCGTGAGTGAGTACTACGCATCGCTCAAAGCCAAGAGCAACGCGGTGGCTGACGCCAGTTTGGTTTCGCGCGGAAAGGAACTCGCGCAACACGGCGCGTGGGACCGCGAGATCCCGCCGTGCGAGAGCTGTCACGGCCCCGCGGGAGTCGGCGTAGGAGTCAACTTCCCGGCGCTGGCCGGGCAACACCCAAGCTACACCGAGGCGCAGCTCGCGCAGTGGAAGTCCGGTGTCCGCGGCGGGGAGCCGCTCAAGTTGATGAGCGCTATCGCGGCCAACATGACCGAGGCGGATATGCAAGCTGCCGCCGCCTACTTTGGTTCGCTTCCTGTGGAGGAGTCCCCATGAAGAAGAGCCTTCTAGCGCTACCCCTACTGCTACTGGCCTGCGGGGCGCCGGAGCGCGACGCGACTCCGACTGAGGAGGCGAAGCCCGCCCGGAGCAGTCCGCCAGAACCTAAGTACTTCGTGTCGCCTCCGAGGGACGCCGTCCCCGCGGGCGCCCAGGGCGATTCCGTACGGAGAGGCGAAGCGATCTTTCACGACACACCGAAGTATGCCAGCGAGTACGTCGGCAATGGCTTGAGCTGCCGCAATTGCCACTTGGACGATGGCCGCAAGGCCAACTCGGGGCCGCTATGGGCGGCGTGGGGTATGTACCCCGCCTATCGCAAAAAGAACGGCCACGTAAACACGATGGATGAACGCCTGCGCGGTTGCTTCACCTATTCGATGAACGCACCGGAGAGCAAGCAAGGGCACGCTCCGCCGCCCAACGACCCGATCCTGGTTGACCTTCAGACCTACATGGCCTGGCTCTCCAAAGGCGCTGCTCAAGGCGCCGACTATCCCGGTCGAGGTTACCCCGACCTGCCCAAGCCGCCCGAGGCGCCGAGCTATGCGCGCGGTGAGAGCATCTACCAAAGCAGCTGCGCGCTGTGCCACGGCGCATACGGCGAGGGGTCGAAGCTCAAGAGCGGTGAGTTTGCGTTCCCGCCACTTTGGGGGCCTGACTCGTTCAACTGGGGCGCTGGCATGCATCGGGTGAACACCGCCGCCGGATTCATCAAGGCGAATATGCCGTACGGAAAAGGCGACTCGTTGAGCAATCAAGAGGCTTGGGATGTCGCGCTCTTCATCAATAGTCACGAGCGCCCCAAGGACCCGCGAGCGAAAGGCAGCGTCGCCGAGGCGGACGCCAAGTATCACGACGAGAATTGCACCTACGGCGACGAGCACGACGGCCGCACATTGGGTGAGGGCGTCTCCGTCAAGAAGCGCCTCGTGGCGCGCTAGGCAGTGCTCCCTCTCCCCCAAGAAACGAAGCCAGCAGAAGACCAACTACGTATGAACCAAAACCAATCGGCGACTCGAGACTCGCGTCGTTCGCGTCGCCTGAAGCGGTCACGCAAAGCGCAGCTAGGCTGGGCGCTCATGGGAGCGTGTAGCATCTTGGTGCTGTCAAAACCCGCGCGGGCGACAGACTGGATGATGCTCCACGGCACCGAGGTGAGCTCCAAAGAGGAGGCGGCCGTTCGCCCCGTGTTCTTCATCCAGCCGCTCTACCAAGCGGTGCTGTTCCCGGACAAAGTGACGGGGCTCCAGAGTGCCGGCCTACAGCCGTATGAGGGACGCCACGCTGCCTTCAATGTGCTCTCAGGCGACGACACCCAGAGTGCATTCAGTGTGCGCCGCCTGCGCCTAGGGATCCGCGGCACTATTCCAAAGACCGAGGGTGCGGTGACCTACTTTGCCAGCGTCGACGCTGGTCAAAACGCCGCGACGGAAGACGGGCCGGTTCTGATGGACGGTTCGGTGACCTATAGCTCGCCGTGGGGACCGCGTTTCCGTGCGGGACAGTTTAAGCTGGCGAGCATGGACGAGACGCTGGAGGCGTTCCACATCACGACGGATACTATCGATTTCTCCGTCGTGGCCGCTCGCTTGCTGATGGAGCGGGCGATCGACCAGGGCGTGCAAACCGGTGCCGCCTACGCATTTCGAGATGTCGGTGTGATGTTGTTCGACACCGTGTCGCTGAGCAACAAGCTGCGCTTGAGCTACGCGGTGACAGTGACGAATGGCAAATCGCGAGGCGTGGATGAAGACGACGCGAAGGACGTTGGGGGTCGCGTGCAGTTTGCCTGGCTCCCGAAGCCGCAGCAGGAGTTCAAGCCGGATCGCGACGAGCTGGCGTTCTTCGCTTGGGGGCTCGAAGGCTCGCGCCACTACAGCGATACGCAGCGCGTCGATCGCCTGAGAGCTGGAACTGGCGTTCAGTTCATGTGGGACTGGCTCCGCTTACGCACGGAAGCAGTGTGGGCCAAAGGCGCATTGCCAACCGGTGCGGCTCCACCGTTCCCGGGGAACCCCGTCGCCGTTGCGCCTGACGCCAAGGCGTGGGGCGCGACGTTCCTGCTCGGCGCCCGGGTAGTGGAGCCCCTCGAGCTCGACCTAGGCGTCAATCGCCTAGACCAGCAGTACGACGAAGAGGCGCCACGCCGTATCTTCACGGAAGCAATCCTCGGCGTTCAGTACTTCATCGACCCGAAAGCAAAAGTCGCGCTCAACTACGCCTGGCGCGATATCTCAGCGCCGGATGGCAGCGCAGATGCCAAGCGCATCGTGGATACCGTAGCGCCGAAGCTCAGCGTGCAAGGGACGGTGAGGTTCTAGTTGAAGACGATTTCGTCGATCATCACGTTGCCCACCCCCAATGTGATCTTTCCAATACGCGACGGAGGAACGTATTGCGCCGCATCACGGATCACTCCATCGACGTAGATATCGCAGTAGTGGGTAGACCAGTTGATGTTGCGGATCTCGAAGTGGTGCCAGGCGTTGGTGGCTAGCGTCGTTTGAGGGTAATAGTCGAACGTTATGATACTCCCCTCCGAGGCGACGCTCAGCGGCACGTCTGGATAGCTCGTCGAGGAGAATTCGATTTGGGCACGTGTTGCGCTGTCGATATATTGCCACCAGGAAATGCTTGCGGGCTGAGATTCGGGGAACGTGATAGAGAATGTACCCGTGCCAGTCGCCTGCAGGCCGAGGGCGCTGCCGTTGGCGGCCGCGCTGGCCTGGACGCTTGCGGACACCTGGCCATTCGCGATCCAGCCGGCGGCGTCGCCGCCCTCAAAGCTAGCGGAAAATAGCGCCGGGACGCAGGCGCCCCCGGCGCATGCTGCGCAGCTCGTGCCCCCAGCGTCATACTCCGAGCCGGTGGCGTTGCAGGTCGTGGCGCGAGTGCCGTCACACGTGGGTTGGTCGGGTGGGCACAGATTTGGCGCGCAAGTATAGTTGGTTTCGATGCAGTGCTTGAAAGAGCCGCAGTAGGTCACTTGCCATTTGCCACCCGAGTCGACGCACTCGTACAAGTTGCCGTCCTGGCACTTGAAGGGTTCCGTACACACGATTGGCACGCATGCTCCCCCGCTGCAGGTCATTCCAGACGGCGCGCAGTCTTCGGTGCTGAGCCAGCCTGATCCGTCTGACGCACACGTCGTGACGGTGGTTCCTTCGCAGCGCTTGGTGTCGCCCTTGCACACGTCTGGCTTACACAAGCCGTCCTGGGGGTCACAGTAGTTGTAGTACCCGGGACAGGAACCGGATGCCTTGAGTTCGGTCCCCTTGAAGTCACATATATACGGCTGGCCGCCGACGCAGACGCGTTCGTTTGGCTCACACACACGCGGAGCACATGTCCCGGCGACGCAGATCTGGTCCTGTGCGAAGCAATCCGTGCCGCCACTATCGTAGCCATCTCCTGTCGCGTTGCAGGTGGTGGCAACTTGACCAAAGCAAGTGGCCTGCCCAGCGTCGCAGACCGGGGTCACGCAGGTCAGGTAGCCGGGGACGCAGCGGGCTGGCGCACTACAACTGCGGTAGGTCGTTTGCCCCGATCCGTTGACGTTGCAGCGAGTGATGTTCCCCGCGGCATCGCAGTCGTAGGTGCCTGGTTCGCAGACGGGGTCGATGCAGGCACCGTTCAAGCACACTCGGTCAGACGCGTGGCAGTCGGTCGTTGATTCGTAGGCTGATCCCGAGGCGTTGCACTTCGTGGCCACGTCTCCGTCGCAGTTCAATGCCCCCGCGGAGCAAAACTGGGGTCGGCAGTGGCTCTCACCCGAGACGCAGTACTTCGAACCACAGTCGGCGATCAGGGACTCGGCGGTTCCTGAAGCGTTGCACTGAAGGATCTTGTTCGCCTGGCAGGTGTAGGCGCCAGGCACGCAGACGACCTGCTCACAGCTCCCGTCGCGGCAAATCTCAGCCGAGTTGCAGGGGGTGAGGCTCGCGTAGTCGTCACCCGTGCTGTTGCAGACGCCAACGCTATTGCCGAAGCACGTCGTTTCGTGGGGTGAGCAAATTGTCTCGCGGCAACGAAGTGTGCTGGGATCGCACGGGTTGTCGTCGGTGCAATCCTGAATCTGCTGGAACCCGAGCCCCAGACTGTCGCACTCGACAACGTCCCCCCCTTCGCACTGCCGCACGCCTGGTGTGCAACTCGGCGCCGCGCACTGAGCCTCTCCGGAGTCCGCGACGCAGTGATTCCCTGCGGATGAGCAGTCCTCTAGCATGTTCCACTCAGCGCCAGACGCGGCGCACTCAACGAGTCGTGGACCTGCGCACGCGCGCTGTCCAGGCGTACACTGCGTGCTCTGGCACCACGCCTGGTCCGCCTGCGCCTCACAGAACGAGCCTTCGGCGCACGCGGCGGGCGCGCTCCAGCCGTCACCTACCGGCGCACAAGTCTCGATGCCCTCGGCACTACAGCGAGAGGTCCCAGCCTCGCAGGTGTCCGCCTTGCAGCTGAAGCCGTCCGTGGTGTCGCAGTACTCTGTGCTGGTGCAGTCAGCGTGTCCCAGACACGCCACACACCGCTGGCTATCGTTCTCGCAGTGTTCGTTGGTGCCGCAGCCGAGTTCACAGGGGGTGAGGTCGATGCATTGGCCCGAGCTGCATTTCTGGTCTGCTGCACAGTCTTCGGCGCTGTTGCACTTTGGGCAGTCTCCGCCGTCGCAGGACGGGCAGTCGCCTGCCTCGCAAGTCGCGCAGTTTCCGCCGTCACATTCCGGCGTGCAAATTCCGGCGTCGCACTCGGCGTGCTCGGAGGAGGTCGGCGTCGATGGCTCGCTGGAGCACGCCAATGCGCTTAGGGCCAGGGCGGCGACGATTAGCGTCTTCTTCATGGCGTGAACTCGATCTGATCGAACCGACAGGTGGTCTGTGTCCCGCTGCAGTCAAGCGAGATGCTCCCAATGCCGTACTTGCCACTGGGCATGCGAATCTGAGTCGCGCGCAGGCTACCGTCCACGTAGTAGTCGAACGTGCGGTCCAGCCAATCGATGTTACGCAGCTCAAGGTGATACCACGTATCCGCGAGGTACGGTGCTGCGCCGCTCAGGGTGGTCCCGTTCTTGAGGCCGCTTCCGTTGGCGAAGAAGCCCTGAGTCACCAGCGCTGTGCTAGCGGTGTCGTCGAAGCGGATCGTTGCGGCGTCAGTACTGGCCGTACCGACTTGGGCCCACCAAGAGATCGCGGACGGCCTGTGCTCGGCGAAGCTAGTCTCTAGGGCGGCGCCGGTGGTCGTGCCTGTGCGGGTCAGCAGCAGACTGAGCGCACTCGACTCGGCCGTGGTGACGTTCACGAGGGAAGCCTGAACATCTGGGTTCGTGGAGGTCCACTGAGCGAGTGTGGTGTCGAAGGCTTCCTGAAAGTAGGACGTCGAGCAAGCCCCAGCCACGCAGTACTGCGCGCAGGTGGTGCCCCCTGGCTCGTAGCCTGAGCCGTCGGATTTGCAGGTCGTGGCACGATTTCCGTCACACGTTGCCATGCCCTGAGGGCACACATCGAAGTAGCAATCCACTCCGTAGTAGCCGTCCTTGCAATGGAGGTCCTTGTCGCAACGATTGTAAAGGCGAGCGCCGTTGCCATTGGGGCAGTCGTACACGTCGCCTTCTTGGCAGAATGCGGTGCCCGGAGTGCAGACGAGGTCGCGGCACTCTCCAACTATACAAGTCTGACCCGTTGCCGCGCAGTCCGGCCCGCTGGGCTGCCAACCCGTACCGTCAGCTTTGCAGGTCGAGACCACGTTGCCACTGCATCCGACCGCGCCAGCCGTACATGGGTTGTCGACGCACTTTCCAGAAATGCAGTGTCGTCCGTTGCCGCACGGTTCTGAGTCCCAAGCAGAGCCATCGGCTCTGCAGACTTGAGCAGTGGAGCTGTCAGCGCAGAGTCTTTGCAACGGCGTGCAAAACACCGTCTGGCAATATCCATCCAGGCACACTTTGCCGGAGCTCGGACAGTAGGTCTGGCTGTTGTAGCCTCCACCGTCCGCGCTGCAAGTGACCTGGTAGTTGCCATTGCACACGGTATGTCCCGGCGTACAAGTCTTGGCTCGACAACTGCCGAAGCTGCAGTTTTCGTCCGGCGAGCACACGTCGAGGAGGACCGAAGACTGACCGTCCGCGCTACACGCGCGGGCAGCGTTGCCGTCGCAGTAGGTGGTTCCTGGGGAGCAGACAACGGGGACACACATCGCGTTGGTGCAAACGTACCCGCTGCCGCAACTCTGAGTTTGGCTGAAGCCCGTTCCCGTGGCGTTGCACTTACGGAGCAAGTTGCTGTAGCAAGACCACTCGTTTGGGACGCAATACTGTGTGGTCGGTGGGCGACAGTTCGGTTCACCGTCGACGCAGCTTTCGCCGGGTTTGCAGTAGTCTGCCAGGTTCCAGGTCAGACCGTTCAAGGCGCAGCGCTGAACGTTGCCGCCGTCGCAGAAGTAGGCGTCGGAGTGCAGAATGGGTCTCACATTTTCCGTTGACGCACTCTGCACTCGAGCCACACGAGGTGCCCGCGTCGTATCCAGCCCCGTCGCTATCGCAAACGTGCAGGGTGTTACTGCTTTACCCAGCTCGCTTCCCCTGGCGTACACGTTGAGCGGGCATCCGCCAGCGTCATCGCAGTGCTGATCGAGCGAGCAACTCTGGATTGGATCCGAGAGTCGTCACGTCGACCATCCAGCCGACAGGAGCGAAACTCACTGCCCAGCAAAACGTCTCCCCCGGCGTACAAGTCACCGGCACACACGCCCCTGCGTTACCGCCTGGCCATTGGCGACGCAGTCCCGTCACCTCGAGCTTCAGGCCGTCGTCGCTGCATTTGACCATGTTGGTCGCAGCTGATTTCCCCCTGGGGTGCAGCGCAGGACGTCGCGACGTGCTCCGCATCTTCCACGCACGTCTGCTCCTCAGTGCGTACAATCGGATCCACCCAGGCGCTTCCGGTTCCGTTGCAGTGGCGCACGGCGTTGCCCTCGCACTTGCTCTCGTTGGGCGTGCACACCTGAGGTTTGCAGCGCTCGTCTTGGCAAAACTGACCGCTGGGGCAGTCGCTCGGTCCAAGGCAGGCGACGCACGAGCCGACGAGCGTGTCGCACACGCCGACGCCGTTGCAGTCTTCAGTCGAGTCGCAGTGGGGTACGCAGTGCTGATCCCGGCACGCGTCAGTTCCGCTGCAGTCGTTGCTCGTCAGGCACTCGACGCATTGGTCGTTCGCGGTGTCGCAAACTCCGCTTGAACAAGCGTTGCCGCAAGGAACTAGAGCCTCGCATGTTCCGTCTGTACACTGCTCACCCGGCGCACAGTCAAGACTCTGGCGGCACCCAGCACAACTCTGCGCGGCGCAAAACGGCGTGTCAGGCGAACACTCCGAATCCGCCTCGCAGCCCTCCTTCACCGGCGGCTGCGTGGTTGGATCCGAAGAGCTGCAGCCACTGGCCGCGATGGCGCCAATGCAGAGGGCGAGCCACACACCGACCAAGCGCTGGAGTCCCATCACCCCTAGGGGTGAGCCTGCTCGCTTGTGTAGCCTAGTTGGATCCGCGAGGTCGTGGTGCGGTCTGGGGGAGGGAACGTTCATCGAAGCTCAAGCGCATAGCATGCTTGAGCCTCGAGGGGGACGCATCCCGAGTGACATCCGTTGGTCCCCGCGGTGCCTTGTGGAATCAGTCAGCTCGCGTTTGAACGGCTGCATTACTCAAGCGGTAGTTTCTGGAAGTCGCTGACCACAAGTTTCGCGTTCGTTGGGACCCAGTTCACCTGGTCGCTGACCCGGCGTTGGTAAGTCTCGAAGCTCTCTCCCCCCACACGATCTCCGGCGTACACACATCCGACATCCACCCCGCTGGAGAGGTCCACCCACGCGTTCCAGGGCGCTGTCAGGCGTGCGGGGACGTCGGATTGGTTTGGCCCCGCGTCCTGCAAGACGAAGCCGGGCCCTTGACTCGCGCATGAGGCTCCGAAGATGAAACTCGGTCCTTGCGGACTGGTTTGAAATAGCAGGACCTGGTCGCTGGCGCCAAAGTCGCGCAGAGCACCAGAGGTGGTGCCGAGGTTTGGACGTAGCCCAACGTCCGCGCTCCACACGAAGCTGGTGCCCGCTGGTATTGCCGTGGGGAATTGAATGCGGAACACGTCTTCGCCGGTCCCAAACGCGAGGCTCGCTGTGCTCCACGGGTTGTCGGTGAAGACTAGCTCGGTGTTGGGGCCCAAGTCCGCGAGCACCGCGAAAGCGACCTGGACCGGTGTCCCACGACGCAGGCCGGTGATCGCGACTTGGCCCGGGTGCGGTGTCGAAGCGCGGCATGCGCGGGAACCGAAGTCATCGTAGTCATCGATGGGAAATCCGTCCCACTCCGGGACCGGGTCATAAATATCGGTGGCGTCGCGGTCGCCCTGGGTGACTTCACACTTTCGACGTATGGTTCGATTCTGTGTGGAAATATATGGGGTGCCCCAGTAGGACGCCAGAGGCTCGTCTCCGATTTGGCCGATGGCATCCTGAAGCTCGTCCTCGCACACCAGCTCGATCACGTCGTTACCGTTGAAGTTGATCGGCTCGACGTTCGTTAGATCACAGCGCCCCTCGTGAGTGAGGTCCGAGTGGCAGAGCGTGAAGGTTGCTCCGGAGGCGATGAACCCGGAGAGTGAAGTGGTCCACGTCGGTGCTGGCGCGCCGTTTGCGTAGAGATTCAACACGCAGGTCGACAGATCCCAGTCGACGCCGGCGTTGTACACTTCGAGGGCCTTGTTCTGGGTCCCAGTGCCCTCGATGTACTCCGAGAAGAACAGGTTGCGTGTCGGCGTCCCCGCCGTGCCTCCGGAGCCAACAGGGCCACCCACGCCGGCGCTACCGCCGATGCCAGCACCGCCGAAGCCACCAGCGCCGCCGCTCGCTCCGCCGTTGCCTGAGCTACCGGAGTTGCCAACACCGCCATTGCCTCCAAAGCCGCTGCCACCAGCGTAGCCACTAGTGCCGCCTGTTCCCCCTGCCGTGCCCGAGGTCCCTGCGCTGCCGCCCAATGCGTATTGCCCCGCGGAACCACCTGTGAAGCTCGCTCCCGCATCGCCACTGCCGTCGCGCGCCTCGGGCGCCGGCCGCTGCTTCGCCTTGCAGGCCGTCAAGCCAACCGCCAGGACCAACCCCAACCAAAGACCTGTCTGTCGCCTCATTGCTCCTCCGCTCGCCGCCCGAGATCAATAGGAGTAACACGTGGAACTTTTCAACTTGTCAGTTGGGTGGATTGCTTGTCGGCCCTGCGTACGACAGACTCCGCCAGCACGCCGGTATTTACGCGCGGAATTCTGGCTGACAGTCGCACTCGGGTTCCATGCGCGAAACGCACGGAGTCGCGTTCCAATGCCGAAACGTGGCGCCGTGAGTCAATCGCGAGCTCGACTCAGTTCGCCGCGAGCGCCAGGCCGGAACACCCGCCCAGCACCTGAATGTCATAGAAAGGTTGCGCTTCGTTCAGCCCGGGCGTCTCCCAGCAGAGCTCGCCTCCCACCGCGTCTAGCTTCAGCGTGTCGAGTTCGACCTTCGTGGCGCCGCCGCTCACGCGCAAGCGCACTGCTGCCGTGACTGGTCGCAGCACGCTCAGGCGTTCGACGCCACCGTGGACCTCGATCGGGACGCGGACGCCTGGGGTACCCAGAGTGAGACTCAAGCGTTGAGCCCCTCCACGTACCTTGAACGCTTCCAAGCGAAGCTCGCGAAACGCACACTCGAGCTCGCTCAGCCCGCCGTTGATCTGTAGCTCCCAAGGGACACCTGGGCAGAGGCGGATCTCCCCGCGCTTCGCCTTGGTCTTGCCCTTTAACAGCGCTAGCAGTGCACGTGGGTAGCGCACGCGAAGCGTTTCCTCGCGGTGTTCGAGTTTTGGCCCTTCGCCGTCGAAGCTGGCCCGCGCGAACTCCGCATCCGAGCCGCTGGTCAGCAACAGACGGCTCGCGCCGTTGGTGAACTCCAAGCTGCCCCGCGTCGCGTCGCCCCGAGGGACCACCCAGTCGGAGTCCGAGATGGCCTGAAGCGGGGCGACGGGCGCCGCGCCCTTGAGTCTCGCGACTTCCTTGTCAACGAGCTCGAAGGTGCGTTGAAAGTAGTCGTAAATCAGCGCTTGCTCGCTGGGGCCGTACTCCGCCCAGAGTTCCGCGGAAGCTTCACCAAGTGGCGCGAAGGTGGACTCGAGATCGGGAAGACGATCCGGGAGGAAACGAATGATGACGGAGCGGCGATCCTTCGGATCTCGCTCGCGCCGGATGAAGCGGCCCTTCTCCAGGCGATCCAGCACGCCGGTGATCGCTCCGCTGCTGAGGCCGCTGATCTCGGCGAGTCGACCCGCCGTCATGGGCGGCTCCGGTCCGGCGCTCTGCATGAAGTCGAGCACCTTGTGGTCCGTTGGGTTCAGGTTGAGGTGCTCGGCGATCAGCTGGTGCAGCAGCAGGGTGTAGGTCGACGCCTTGCGGTGCATGTCCCTGGCAAGCTCGGGATCGATCGGTCCCTCGAGGCGCTTTCTGCTCATCGTCAGAGAAGTTTAGTCACCGAGATATCTACGGTCTAGCCGGCTTCCGTCTTCAGGGGTCTCAGCCTGGTGGCTGCGCGGTCCGTAGATCTCGAACCATTTCAGGTGCTTGCCTGGGCCACCTGATAAACGTTTTGACAGCTAAGATAAATAGTTTAGAAACTAAGATATCTGGTTTGGCGAAAGGTTGGGCGCGGGTGGACGAAACACAGCTCACGGAGCGGCTTACAGCTTTGCGAATCGAACGGCCTGTTACGCCTCGGAAGGCGGCGGCGCCCCGGGCGACCACTGTGCTGACGCGGACGGCGCAGCCGCGAGTGTGGGTGGTCTCCGTGCTGCTGCTGGCCGTTGCCGGTCTGGGTTTGGGGGTGAGGTACCTCGGCCCTGACGCGCCTCGGTCGAGCGCTGCGGTGCCAGCAACCGGCGTCCACGTCCCGGCGGCCAGGCCCTCCTCACGTGGAGTTTGGATCGCCACCGCGCGGGTTGAAGCCACGACGCTGGCGCGCCTCAGCGCGCGCGTCACGGCACCGATCGCGATGGTGCATGTGCGTGAAGGGCAACACGTGACCGCAGGTGATCCGTTGCTCGAGCTGGACCGCAGCTGGGCGGAGCAAGACGCGGTCGTCGCCCGAGCAGAGACGCGCGCCTCTCGCGCGAAGCTGGCGGTGCGGCGCGCCGAGCAGGCCGAAGTGGAGCGGCGCCTCGACCAAGAAGCGCGCCTGGTCAGGAGCGCTGTGCTCAGCCTGGAGACGCTGCGCCAGCGCCGCGCAGAGCACACGCAGCTGTTGGAAAATATTCGTGCGGAAACCTTGGAGGTGCGAGCGAGCGAGGCGCGCGCGACTCGGGTCGCCCTTGAACGCGATGCGTACGCGCTCCGGGCGCCATTCGACGGGGTGGTTGCGGCGCCGCCTGCTGGTGTCGGTCAACTGGTGGGCCCGATGCAAGAGCCGGTGATCGAGCTCTACGATGCGCACTCACTGCGCGTCGTCGCGGACGTCGCGGAGACGAAGCTCGCGCTGGTCAGAGTCGGTCAGCGCTGCGAAGTACGCTTGGACGCGGCGCCGGAGCAGCCGCAGCAGGCTGAAGTCGAGCGCTTGGCGCCTCGCTTGGACCGCGCGAGAGCGACTCTCGCCGTCTACCTGCGCGTCGCGAACTCACCGGTCGAACTACGTCCCGCGATGGCCGCGCGGGTCGAGTGCAACGAAGGAGCGTCAGAATGACCCAGACACAGCTACTCTCCCCCGAAAATTCAGGCGAACCCGTCGCCTCCGACATTGCCGAGGACCTCGTGCGGATCCGCGGGGTAACAAAGGAATACGTGCGGGGCGCAGAGGTGGTGCAGGTGCTTCGAGGCATCGACCTCGACATCCCTCGGGGAGCTTTCGAGGCCCTGATGGGACCTTCGGGCTCAGGCAAATCGACGCTCCTGAATTTGATCGCCGGGCTCGACCGCCCAACTCAGGGCAGTGTCGAAGTTGGCGGCACGGCGCTAGAGCGCCTGCGAGACTCCGAGCTCGCTGCGTGGCGCGCGCGCGAGCTGGGGATCGTGTTTCAGATGTACAACCTGCTGCCGGTGCTGAGCGCCGTGGAGAACGTGGAGCTGCCCTTGCTCCTGACTCCAGTCCCTCGCAAGGAGCGGCGCGGGCGCGCGGAGCTCGCGCTGGAGATCGTCGGTCTCAAGGATCGGGCGCGCCACTTGCCGAGTGAGCTTTCGGGAGGTCAATAGCAACGTGTCGCGATCGCCCGCGCCATCGTGCACGACCCAGCCCTGCTGGTTGCCGACGAACCGACCGGTGACCTGGACAGAAAGAGCGCGGACGAGATCCTGGCGTTGTTCCAGACGCTCAACGCAGAGCTGGGCAAGACGATCGTGATGGTCACCCATGACCCCGCGGCGGCAGCGTGCGCGCGAGTGGTGCGGCGCCTCGACAAGGGAGTCCTGACATGAGCGTGAGCATTGGGCGCATTGCCCTGCGCAACGTGACGCGAAACAAGCCGCGCTTCGTGATGACACTGCTCGCTGTGGTTATTTCCGTGCTGATATTCATGACGCTGGACTCCGCAAAACGCTCCTGGGACAGCGCTCGGGAAGTCTCCCGGCAAGATCGCCTGGTCACGCGGCACAAGGTGACCTTCGTCCTACCCCTACCCAGGCGCTATGTCTCTCGCCTCACGGAAGCGAAGGCGGCGAGCGGAGCGCCCCTGGTACGGCGGGTGACGTATGCGGTGTGGTTCGGTGGTCGTGAGCCAAACCACGAGCACGAATTCTTTCAGTCGATCGCGGTGGACGCGGAGAGCTACTTTGACGTCTACGACGAGGTGGAGCTCACTCCAGAGGCGCTCAGCGACTTTCGCCAGAACCTGGATGCCGCGATTGTGGGCGAGGGCCTCGCGCGGAAGCTTGACCTTGAGGTCGGCGACCAAGTGAGCCTGGAGAGTCCGATCTATCCGAGCGCAGACGGGCACCCATGGTCTTTCCGTGTGGCAGGAGTCTACCGCTCGCGCTCCCGAGCGGTGGATACCCAGAGTTTCGTGTTCCGCTATGAACGCTTGAATGAGGCGCTGGCCTCCAAGGACCGAGACCAGGTCGGCTGGCTCGTGAGCCGCACGCCGCCCGGCGCCGATGCTCAGTCAACAGCGCGAGCGGTGGATGCGCTGTTCGCAGACTCGGATGTGCAGACCGTGACCCAGGACGAGCGCGCCTTCGTCTCCGGTTTCCTTGGGATGGTCTCGACCGTGCTCGATGTGGTTAGCGTCCTCTCGTATGCGATCCTGGTCATCGTGCTCCTGGTGCTGGCAAACGCGCTAGGGCTTTCCGTGCGGGAGCGGGTCCGGGAGTACGCAAGCCTGAAGGCGCTCGGCTTCAGCCGCGGCGATGTGCTGCGCCTCATCGTGCTGGAGGGAGTCTACCTGTCCTTGATCGGCGTGAGCGTGGGCATTGCAGTGGCGCTCGTCATCATCGACTTCGGGATTGGGCAATTCTTCGAGCAGAACCTGTCTCAGTTCTTCCCGATCTTCGTGGTGCGCCCAGAGACTTTGCTGAGCGCTGGGTTGCTGTCCGTCGCGCTCGGGGTGCTCGCGGGCTTCGTCCCGGCATGGTCGACGGCGAGGCTGCCCGTAGGGGCAGCGCTGAGTCGGCTCGGTTGAAACCACAACGCTCGTTTGAATCCACAAGGAAAGACAAGGGAGAGAATCATGGTTGCGATCCTGTACAACCTGCGGAGCGTGCTGGTACGCCGGCTGACCTCGCTGGCGACCGTGGGTGGGGTGGCGCTGGTGACCTTCGTCCTGGCTGGCGCGTTGATGTTGGCCCACGGAGCCGAGCGAGCGATGGCGAGTGCTGGACGCGCAGACGTGGCGATCGTGCTGCGCACTGGGAGCGACTCCGAGCTGGCATCGAGCGTCGACACTCAAGCCGTCCAGGCGCTGCGAACACTGCCTGGAGTAGCGGCGCCCGGCGGTGAACCGAACGTCAGCCCAGAGCTGGTCAGCGTGGTGGCGCTCCCTAAGTCAGATCAGAGCGGCATCAGCAACCTGAGCGTACGCGGCGTGGGAGAGCCCGCGTTTGCGCTACGGCCGACCTTGAGCCTTGTTTCCGGGCGGCTACCCAGACCAGGTAGCGACGAGGCGATCGTCGGGCGACGCGTGGTCGGGCACTTTGCAGGTCTCGACGTCGACTCGAGTGGATTGGGGGGAGAGGTGCTCCTGGGTAAGAATCGACCGGTGCACGTCGTCGGCGTGTTTCAGGCGCCCGGAGACGCTGCGGAGTCCGAACTTTGGGTAGACCTGGAGACGGCGCGCGCTGCCTTCGGTCGCCTGGGCCTGGCCTCCTCCGTGAGGGTTGGATTGCACTCAGCGGCGGACCTCGCCACGTTTCGGGACGCGGTCGAGAGCGACCCTCGCCTTGGGCTCAAGGTGATGTCGGAGGCTGCATTTCTCGAAGCTCAGGCGAGCGGCCTGTCGACATTCATTCGGGTGCTGGGGACGCTGGTCTCGTTGTTGTTTGCGATTGCCGCGATGCTTGGTGCTGCCATCACCATGCACGGTGCTGTGTCAGCGCGTGTGCGGGAAATCGGGACCCTGCGCGCGCTAGGTTTCTCACGCGGAAAGATCCTGGTCGGATTTCTCCTCGAGTCCTGCGCATTGACCCTGGGAGGAGCGGGGATCGGAGTCTTGCTGGCGCTGCCTTTGAAGTGCGCAGAAATTTCCATGATGAACCAGAGCAGCTGGTCCGAGGTCGTGTTTGGGTTCGAGCCATCGCTGGGAGTACTCGCGCAAGCGCTGGCTCTTGGGGTCGGAATGGGCCTGATCGGTGGGATTGCGCCCGCGCTGCGTGCAGCCTGGATCCGGCCGCTGGACGCTCTGCGAGCCTGAGATCCGGACGCTTGAACGACGTTTCGAGAACGCGCAATCGCAGCCAGTCACTGGGCGTCACCCTCAAGGCTCGGTGGAGTCCGTCGGTATTCGGCGTTCGGGCGAGATCCACGGGCGCCTTTCTGCTAGGAGGGCCGTTTCATTCTCCCCCCTCCTTTGGAGTGCTTTATGTTCAAACGATCTCTCGCTGTCGTTACGCTGGGTACCGTGCTGAGCATCGCTGCGTGCAGCGCTGCTGGAGGCAATGAGAACAAGGTCGGTGGCAGCGGAGCGAACTCCGGCAACGGCGGCGATGGCGGCGGTGGCAATGGCGGAACCGATCAAGGGGGAACCATTGGCGTTGGCGGCGGTGGCTACGACGCCGACATTGGTCCGAAGGTGACGCTGCGCGGAACGATCTGGAGCCCTGGTGCGGATCTTCCGGCCACTTCCGTGGAGAACCGCTTCCCGATCCCCGGCGCGGCGGTCATGGCCTTCGCAAACGCACCGAATCCGTTGCCACAAGCGCTTTACTGCAACGAGTGCGTGGAGCTTGCGGACGGCGTGCCGAATGTGATCGCCAATCCGGTTGATGGCACCTTCGAACTCAAGCTGACGCCAGGCACGTGGTTCCTGACGATCCAGAAGGGTGAGTTCCGGCGCGTGCGTCAGATCGAGGTCGTGGACGACGGCTCTGGCGTGATGGAGCTCGAGCCGACGGATCCCAGCGCTCCCAAGCCCGAACTCACGACGCTCCCCCACCACACGGAGCTCGGCCTCGGCGACAACATCCCCAAGGTCGCGATCGTCGATGGCGCCTACGAAGATCAGGAGCCCATGTGGTCAGCCCTGGGGTTCGACTACGGCAACGAGGTCAAGCTCTACGAGACAGACTTCTTGTCCGGTGACGCAGTCGGCATGCTGATGAACGACTACGCGCAGCTGAGTCAGTACAATCTGATCGTGTTTCCCTGCGGAGCGGATATGCCGACGGGTGGCTCCGTCAAGCAGAACCTGGAGCGCTACGTGCGTGAAGGCGGGAAGCTCTACATCGACGACTTCAGCTACGACTACGCGGAGCAAGTCTGGCCAGACTTTCTCTCCTACTTCGTGCGCGCTGACGATTTCGGCAGCCAGACCAACTACATCTGCGGAGATGGCAGCAACACGTCGATCGGCTCTTGCAACGACTGGGACAGCGCGTACGACTTCGTGGGTATCCCTGGGGATCCGGACTTCGCGGGCTGGCTCGCGCTCCCCAGCGTAAACCCAAGCGGTACCATCCAGCTCGAGGGCGCGTGGAACAGCATCTACGCGCTCGGAGAGGGTCAAATTGGAGTCGATGAGACCGGGGCGCCGGTGAAGGCGAAGCCCAAGGTCTGGATGAGCGGTGACACACCCGCTCCCGATAGCCAGAATCCCGCGACCGTGTCCTGGGACTACCACTGCGGAAAAGTGCTGTTCACCGTTTACCACACGCACACGTCCAGCAGCAGCGGCAGCTATCAGCTGGCTCTGCAGGAGAAGATCATGATGTACCTCATCATGGAGATTCAGACCTGCTCGGATGCGCCGGTGATCAAGTAGTTCTCACAAGTCCCATGGATCCTCTCGCTCCCGTGTTCGTATAACGAAGGTTGCGGGAGGGTCCGACGATGCGAGTGGCAGGATTGGCTGGGTGGTCCCTGGTGGGTGTGGCGGCTACCAGCGTGTGTACGTGGCTTTGGGCCCCCGTGGACGCCACGGCGAGCGCTGCGGATCGCGCCTCACCAACGCAGGATGCGTTCGTTGCCCCCCCCGAAGTGGTCGAGCTCAAAGGGCCGCTCCAGGTTCAGGCGCGCTTTGGTCAGCGAGTGCTCCCCGCGGGTCAGTCCTCCACGACCCAGCTCCTGATCGAGGTTAGCCCTGAAGACCGCCCCGGGGCGGATACCTCGCTCCCCCTGGATGTCGCTTTGGTCATCGACCGTTCGGGGTCGATGAAAGGCACGAGAATCTCGCAGGCGTTGCGCGCCGCCCGCCGCCTGGTCAGCGAGCTGCGTGACGGCGACCGGCTGACGGTCATCGCCTACGATGTCGTCGCCGAGCAATTGTTGGCGCCGACTCGCATTGACGCGGATGGCCGGCGCCTCGCGGAGGCGGCGCTCGGCAGCATCCAGACCCACGGAGATACCTGCATTTCCTGTGGTCTGGAGAGCGCGCTCAGCTTGCTCAAGTCGAGCGTAGGCAGTGTGCCTCACGTCTTGCTCCTCAGCGACGGTGAAGCGAATCGCGGTTTGACCAAGCTCGAGGATCTTCGGCAACTCGGCGTGCGCGCGAAGCTCGACAACGTCTCCATCAGCAGCATCGGTGTGGATGTCGACTACGACGAGCGGGTGCTCTCCGAGCTCGCCGCGGCTTCGGATGGCAGGCATCATTTCGTGCGCGATGCCACGGAGCTGGCCTCTGTTTTCCAGAAGGAATTTTCAGAGCTGGTCACCGCTCGGGCGCTCGAGAGTGAACTGGTGCTCAACTTGCCGGAGGGGGTGAGGGTGACCCAGGTGTACGATCGCGCCGTGCAGCAACAGGGGAAGACCTTGCGGGTGCCGCTCGGGACCTTCACCGCCGGGGACAAGAAGACCTTGCTGCTCGACGTGGCGCTGGACGGTGCAGACTCTGGTCAGATGTCCCAGATTGGCATCGACTTGACTGCAAAAATTCCCCAGGGCAAATCTAGGGTGCCGCTCAGCGCGCATCTGGACGTCGGGGTCAAGTTTACCGACCAGGATGCACAGGTGAGCGCCATGGACCCTATCGTCAACGAACGCCTGCAGCGTACGCACACGCTCGGAGCGCTGCGCCAAGCAGGCGAGGCATACAAGGATGGCAACCTCGGTGAAGCCGAGAAGAAGCTCGACACCGCCTTGGCTGCCGTGGCATCCGCCGCGGCTGCGCCGAATGCCGACCCCGAGGCCAAGAGTCGCCTGCAGAAGCAGGCACAAGACCTGAAGCAAACCAAGACCGGCCTGCGCAACGCTCGGGCTCAGTCTTGCGGGTGCGCTCCGGGGGACTTGATGTGCACCATGCGGTGCTCTTCCAAGCCTGGCTCCGGGGAAAAAGCAGCGGCAAAGCGCATGGAAGAGGTCGCGAATCCGTACTCGCGTTGACGTCCCCCATGGGCGTTTCCGCGCGAACGAGTCCGAGATCTCTCAGCGCTGCATGACGCGGGCGAGCGCCAGGGCCTGGCCGACGGCTTGACGGCTCAGGCCGCTGTGTTCAGCGATACGTTCGACCGTCGGCTTCTCGTGGCCGCTCGCTTTCAGTTCCCGGGCGGCCACCAGCACGGCTCGCAAGTGAACGACCGCGCTGCCGGATTCACGCGTGTCCACCCGGCGCCCCGCGCCTTCGAGCGCGTCGATCAACGCTTCGATTTCCGCATGGGTGATCTGCGTAGCGCCGACGGCTTCACCAATCGCGTCGAGGGGCACGAGGGCTTTGCCTTCGCTCTCGCTCAGAAGTCGTTCGAGGATGACCTTCAAATCGGGGCGCATCAGGGCAGGCTAGTCACGAAGCTCATGCCGCACCACCCACTGAGCGCGACCGTATCGTGCGAATCGTTTGCATGATTCATTCGGATCATTCAGATGGTCATGAGGCAAAGATCCCGTCAGAGTGGGAGGATCGGAGGGTGCTTATGGCGGACTTGAAACGGGATCAGGCGTTGAATGACTGGGCTTTCGCGCACAGCGCGCGGCTTCAGGGGCGTTGCTTGGCGCTGCTCGTTGCTGCAGGGCTAGTCGGCTGCGGCGGCGAAGCAATGGGCGATCTGGGTACCGGTGGCGTGGGCGGAGTCGGCGGCGCGGGGGGCAGTTCGTTCGGCGGCCAGGCGGGGAGCAGTCAGGGCGGCAGCGCTCAAGGCGGCTCGACCCAGGGCGGACAAGCCGGAACCGCGCAGGGCGGTCAGGCTGGGACGGCTCAAGGTGGTCAAGCCGGAACCGCGCAGGGCGGTCAGGCTGGAACGGCGCAGGGCGGCCAAGCCGGCAGCTCTCAAGGGGGGCAAGCTGGCTCGAGCTTCGGTGGAGCTGCGGGTGCCGGAGGCGTTCCGGCGTACAGCGTCGAGGGGGAGGTCGTGTGTGACTTCTGCGGGACCTGGGTCACCTGCTGGGACCCTTCTGTGGTTCCTGGGGGTGAGGGTGCCACGTTGGACGAGAATGGTTGCCCCGACTGGCTGGACACGACTCGCACCCCGAATTTCTGCCAGGACAACTGGATCGACTACTGGCACGACCCCGCGCCGTTCAATGGGAGCTGCTGCTACCAGTCGATGTACGCGTGCGGTGGCGGACGGCCCTTCGTCGTGAGTGACGAGGCGCGAGTGGCCCCGGTGATGCCGCGCGGAGATTGGGTTGGCGAAGGTGAGCCCAGTGCCGCCGGCGTTCCGTTGAGCATGGCGGCTCGCTTGGCCCAGGAATGGACCGACGACGCCCAGATGGAGCACGCCTCGGTGGCTGCCTTCGCTCGGCTCACGCTGGAGCTGATGGCGTTCGGGGCTCCAAGCGATCTGGTGCGCGACTCCCAGGTCGCTGGCCTGGACGAACAGCGTCACGCGGAGGTTTGTTTCCGTATGGCATCGAGGTTCGCGGGCATCAAGCTCGGCCCGGGGCCACTAGGACTCGACGGGGCACTCTCGAAGCGTGGGCTCGTGGACTTCGCCTGGTGCACCTTCGTAGAAGGATGCCTGGGTGAGAGCATGGCAGCGCTCATCGCAGAGGCCGGGGCCGAGCTTGCCCAAGATGTCGAGACCAAGCGTGTGCTGAGCGGGATCGCGGCAGACGAGTCCCGCCACGCAGAACTTGCGTGGAGAGTGCTCGCATGGGCGCTCAACGGGCTCGAACCCGACGCGCGCGATGCGCTACTTCAACGGATGCAAGCTGAGACACGCCATCAGCTGCGTCGGCTGCTGGAATCGCAGGCGCGCGGCATGCAGGCTGGTTCCCCGCAGGAGGATCTAACCGCCTACGGTCGCGTTTCCCCAACGCAACAGATTGCCTTGCGGCGCGCTGCGCTCGAGCGGGCGGTGCTGCCCTGCATCGCCGCGTTGCTAGGTGAGGACCAACTGCGCGCCGCGTGAGGCGCGCGTCGCGGGCCAACGTCGCGTGTGTGCGTCAAACTCTTGGCGCACACAGCGCTACGCGCTCGCGGGCGCCGCCCCCGTGTGTCCACGTAGACTAAAGCTCGACCTCACTCCGTCGTACTGCCGGTTTGAATGATCTGCGTTGCGAGCCACGACTTCTTGGGGTGAAGTGAGCGTTGTGGGGATCTCTAGGCGGCGACTGCTGAGCCAAGGCATCTTTGCCAGTCTCGTTTTGTGCGCTCCTCGTCTGGCGTTCGCTGACTCGATTCGCGTCCCGATTGACCTGCAGGTGAAGCTGCTCGCCAAGGTCGCCCCGTATGATCGTCACTTCAAGGCGCGCATTGAAGATAGAGTAGAGGTGCTGATTGTGCGCCGTCCTGGGGACGCCCTCTCCAAGCGAAGCAGCGGTGAGATGGCGCGCGAGCTCGGGAAGCTCGACGACATCGGAGGTCAGTCGGTCCGCGTCCGCGTCTACGATTTCGAGAAGGCCAGCGATTTGCGGCGGATGATCGCCGACGAGCGCATCGCGATCATCTACTTCACCCCGGGGTTTCAGGGGGCCTTGCAGGACATCGCTTCGGAGTTGGATGGGAGCGACGTACTATCCGTTGCGAGTGTGGCATCTGACGTTCCCGGTCTTGTATTGGGCTTCGACCTCGTGTCAAGCAAGCCCAAGATGTTGCTCGACCTCCAGCAGGCCAAGCGACAGAACGTCGCCTTCAGAACCAAAGTCCTCAAGCTCATGAAGGTGTACCGATGAGGCGCAGGGCACGCTTCGTTGGTGGCCTGCTAGGCCTCGGCGCGTTGGTGGGTGCCAGCGCGGTGCGAGCTGAGGAACTCAGCGACCTGGAAGGCCTGCTGGAGGAAAAAGTCGTCACCAGCGCGTCTCAGTCTTCACAGACGGCGCGCGCCGCCCCGGCGACGAGCATCACCATCACCGCGGAGCAGCTCCAGCGCTACGGCATCCGTACCATCGACGAGGCGATTCGTTTCCTCGCGGTTGGTGCGACCACGAACGAAACCGTGCGCCAGCCCGACTTCGGATCTCGAGGCGTGCTGATCCACTCGGACCGAAACAACCACGTGTTGATCCTGGTGGATGGGCACACGACGAACGAGCAGGTATCAGGTTCGGGTCAGCTAGACCGAGCGATTGGCGTCCCGATCGAGCTCGTGGACCACGTCGAGGTGATCCTTGGTCCCGGCTCCGTGCTCTATGGCAGCAGCGCGATGCTCGCGGTGATCAACGTGGTGACCAAGCGCGCCGAAGATCACGACGGGTTCTTCGTCGGAGCCGAGAGTGAGCCGTTTGCGTTCTACCGCGGAACCGTTGGAGTAGGGCGCAAGCTGAAGCTGTTCGGGGACGAGGCGTCCTTCACGCTTCAGCTAGAAGGCTACCGCTTTCACGACCCCATCGACTTGCCACGGGTGAATGCGGGGCTCGATGCGGTCAATGGGCAACCGATCCTCTGGGGCGGGACCTGGGAGCACAACGAGTACACCGGAGGGAGCGCCTACGGAAAGCTCGATATCGGGCGCTTCCGTTTCACGTTGCGGAGCGGGATGGTCGACCGCAACAACCCGCTGGTCATCACGGACTTCGACAACCCAGATCAAGGCGATCGAGATCGCTGGCTGTCTCTCGATGCGAGCTACCGACACACCGTGAGCAGCAGGGTCGAGCTTGGTGCGCGTCTTTACGGTGACTCGAGCGACGAACAGCTCGATCAGCGGAGCAGCTTCCCTCAGTACTGCCTGCCGGGTCAAACGACGGGCTGCGACTCGGCCATCAAGGGGCGCGCTATTTCCGCAGGGACAGAGCTTCAGGCCCGCTTCGACTGGCTCGGGGATGGCAGCTTGAAGACCCTAGTGGGCGCCGACATGCGGGCGCGTCAGGTGGGCTTCAGCGTCGACACCGTCGATCACGACAGCCAGTTCAACTCGGGCACCTTGGCCTACTACGACGAGCTGGAGCAGACGCTGGGTGTGTACGCCCAGCATGAAGTCGAGCTGGGGGAGGCCTGGTCCGTCAACGGCGGTGCGCGCTTTGACACCGCGCCCGATTTCGACCCAGCGGTTTCGCCGCGCTTCGCAGTAGCTTTCGCGAGCTGGCCCGGTGCCACGCTGAAGGCGGTCTACAGTCGCGCCTTCCGGGCCCCGAACGCCTCGGAGCGCGCGTTCGAGCATCCGCTCTATGCCATTCGCGCGGGTGACCTCGAGGCCGAGACGGTGACCTCGATCGAGGCGAGCTATGAACAGCGCTTCGGAACTCAGCGCCTCCTGCTCAACGTGTTCCGCTCCCAGTGGGAGAACTTCGTGCGTCTGAGTCGCCTGAGCGCAGCCGAAGAAGCCGCCGCGAAGGCAGACGGGCGGCTGCTCCCGTTCGCTCCTCAGGCTTTCCAGTATCGCAATGACGCGGAAATCGATGGCTACGGGCTGGTTGCGGCGTTTGACGGTTCCGTCGCTGCGGGGGCGTTGCGCTACGGAGCTAGCGCCACGATCTCTCACACGCGGCAGCTCACCAGCGCCTCCAGCGACGGGAAAGCGCTCCCCGCGTCGCCGGAGATCTTTGGCAATGCCAACGTGAGCTATGCGCTTGGCGAGCAGCTCCCAACGCTCGGCCTCGCGGGACATTACGTGGCCGCTTCGCCCGTGTTCGGTGTGGCGGAGGAGAGCTACCCAGAGCGACCCGAAGGGCCCGCGCGCTTGGTGGGACGTCTGACGCTCAGTGGAGCCATGCCAGGCGTCACCGGGCTGAGCTATCGCGCATATGTCCAAGGCGCTGTCGGGGACGAAGCGCCCATCTCCGTGAGCCCTGTGAATTCGCGTACCGCTGCCAACCCTGACCCTGTCGTGTTGCCACTGGAGACGTTCCGGACTGGCGTGGGGCTCGACTACAACCTGCCGTGGTGACGCGATGAGAGCCTTCCCGCTACTGTTTTTCGGTTTCTGCGTGCTGAGCGCCTCAGGCTGTCTCCAGATCGAGCGCGTGCCTGATGCACAAGTCGATGCCTCTGGCGGTTCCGCAGGGCAATCGAGCGACGGCGGGCTGGCGGGAGATGCATCGGACTACGACGCGGGTGCGTGTGCCAACGGGTGCATGGAGCTGCACCCGACAGCGCGTCCTTTGTTCCAAGCCCTGAGCGCCTGCATCGGCATCGGCACCAACGACCAGTGCGGCAGCGCCTGCGCCGAGGGGGCGACGGGCAGCACGACGCCGAGCTGCACGACGCTGGGCGTCGTCGACCCGCGGCCCACCTGCAACGCCTGCGTCAAGGATCTGTGTTGCGACGAGCTGGCGGCTTGCCTCGCGGACCAGGAGTGCTTCGCTACCTCGCTGTGTGCCTCGAAGTGTCCGTGAGCTTGTATTGCCGTGGGGCAACGGAAGGCTGACCTCACCCCCAAACCCTGAGGCTGGGTCAGCTGTCCTTACGCTTGCGACGTTCCAGGCGCTCTTGCTGGCGGCGCTTGCCGGCTTCCCAGCGCTGGTGATCTTGGTCAGTCTCGAGGAGCAACGGTGGCACTTCCGTGGGTCTGCCGTCGTCGCCGATCGCGACGTAGACCAGGTGCGCCGTGTTGGTGTGGGTTACCTCCCCGCGGATAGGATCCTCTGCGTTGACGTGCACGGTGACTTCGATCGCTGAGCGGCTGATGAAGTTGATGTACGCCTCACAGCACAGCACCTCGCCAACCTCGACGGCGCTCTGAAAAGTCATCGAGTCGATGGCTACCGTAACGCACGGCCGCTGAGCGTGGCGCATGGCGCAGATCCCACCGGACTCGTCGACCAGCTTCATGATCAGCCCGCCATGGACCTTTCCCCAGGCGTTGGCGTGCTCTGGGAGCATCAGCTGGTGGACGCTGACCTGTGAAACTCGGGGGCTTTTTCCAGGTTTGTCGCTCATTGGCCCGGGAACCTATGCGGGATTTGGGTTTGCCACCAGCCGCCCTGTGCTAAGCGTGCCGCGCGCGAGGCATGGATCTCGTTTATCTCATCGTCCTGGTCAGCCCGCTGATCTTCGTGCACGAACTGGGGCACTTCCTGTTTGCGAAGGCCTTTGGCGTGAAGGTGATCACCTTCAGCCTCGGTTTCGGGCCGAAGATCATTCGAATTCGCGGGCGCGAGACCGAATACTGCATCGGATTGATTCCGCTGGGCGGATACGTCCGCATGCTCGAAGCGACGAAGAACGACATCGTCTTGCCCGAGGATCGCAAGCGCACCTTCGAGTCCCTGGCCCTCTACAAGCGGATCTTGGTCGTGCTCGCCGGGCCGGTGATGAACCTGGTGTTTCCGGTGCTGCTCTACTTCTCCGTCTACGTGAGCAGTGGACCCTTCCTGCCGCCGACGGTGGGTGTGGTGCTTCCAGGGCACGCCGCCGAGGGCAAGCTGCTGCCCGGAGATCGCATCATGGCGATCAACGGCGAAGAGGTGGGGACCTTCGACGAGATCAAGCGCATCATCCATGACAGCCCGGGCAAGCCGCTGCGCTTCAAGATTTTCCGCGACAACAAACACACCGAGGTCGAGGTAACCGCCGAAGAGACGCTCGAGCGTCGCGAGCTCGACATGGTCGAGCGTTACGGTACCGTGGGGATAGGACCTAGCGCGCCGGCTGCTGTGATCGGCGTACCTGAGCCGGGCTCACCGGCACATCGCGCCGGACTGCGCACCTTCGACCTAGTAACGCACGTCGCGGGCAAGCCCGTTCGTCGCTACATGGACTTGGAGCAGGCGCTCAGCGAGACCAGCGAGCAGACGGTCCCAATCACGTACATGCGCCCGGTGAGCGTGCCGAACGCGCTTGGTGGCCTGGCAGACATGGCAGTGTTCGAAGCGGGAGTCGTTGCGCTCACGCCGGATCCCAACGGAACCGACGTGTTGAGCAAGACCGGCATCGAGACCGCCGACCTGTATGCGGCCTACGTCCCGGAAGACAGCTACCTGCACAAGGCAGGGCTGAGGCCCGGAGACAAGATCGTGCGCCTGGATGGTGAGGCGGTCCCCGCTTGGTCGAGCTTTCGAGAGCGCGTGCTGGCGCAGCCGAACCAGCCTCACCGCATCGAGTACCTATCGGCTCGCGATGGACGCGCTGCGTCGGGCACGTTCCAGATGCGCCGTGAGGATTTCACTGACGAGCACGGTCAAACGTTTGCGCGCTACGTGCTTCGAGTGAAGCACTGGACCCCGTACTCGCCTGAAGATCGCGTCGAGCACCCGCGACCGATCCAGTACGCCTTCAGCAAGGCGGTGGACGAAACGGTCAAGGTCGCGCGCTTCACGGTGGTGGCGATGGTGCGCCTGGTGCAAGGGCGCATCAGCTTCAAGAGCCTGTCCGGTCCGATCACGATTTACGAAGTTGCTGGGCAAGAGCGCCGCAAAGGCACCGACTACTTCATCTGGGTGATGGCGTTCCTGAGCATCAATTTGGGCTTGATCAATCTGTTGCCCATTCCGGTGCTCGATGGCGGCCATCTGTTGTTTTTCACCCTGGAAGGCATCATGCGGCGGCCCGTGCCGCTCCGGGTGCGCGAGGTCGCTCACATTTTCGGGATGGCCGTGCTCCTGCTCTTGCTTGCAGTCGCCTTCAAGAACGACGTAGAAAAGCGCTGGGACGTGATCGCTGGACACGTGAAAGAGTTGGCAGGTTAGCGTGAGCAAATCAGGCAAACCTGCGTCCGGAGATAAGTTGCCGCGCGGTAACAAGGCGGCTGCGTCTGCTCCCCGTACTGGATCTTCTCCCCGCGCCTCGTCTTCTCCCCGTGGCGCGGCTGCGCCTCACGGTGGGCGTAGGCTGCCCAGCGCACGCGATGTGGCGGCGCGGGTGCTGGAGCGTGTGTTGAAGGACTCCGCGTTTGCGTCGGCCGCGCTCGACGCGGAGCTCGCGCGTTCCGAAGAGCTCGGGGCGCGTGACCGAGCGCTGGCGACGGAGCTAGTGTACGGCTCGCTGCGCACACGAGCGGCGCTCGAGGCTCGCATCGCCCGCCTGGCAAAGAAGCTGGATCCCAAGGACTACGTACTGAAGAGCCAGCTGCTCCTAGCTGGTTATCAGCTGTTGCTCTTGGACCGAGTGCCGGCGCACGCCGTCGTCGATCACGCTGTGGAGGCGATCAAGCGCGCGCGTGGGCCACGGGTTGCGGGATTCGTGAACGCGGTGCTGCGGCGCCTGAGCTCGGAGAGCAAGCTTGACGCCGGCGATGCGGCGCTCGCGTCGTTGCCTGAATGGCTGAAGACAGCGCTCGAGCAGGCGCTGCCCAGTGAAGAGGTGCGCGCCCTGGTTTCTCCGGCGACCGGCGATCACGCAGGGCCCCTTGGGATCCGCGTACGGGTCGGCGCCGAGCAAGAGCAACTGCCAGAGTGGTTGCGGGAAGTTCCGCGAGGAAATTGGTCGCCCCTGGCGCGGCGCCCGGGAAGCGTGGGCGACCCCCGGCGCCTCGAAGGCTATGGCGACGGTGTCTTCGTGGTGCAAGAAGAGGGCGCACAGGTCATCGCGCTGGCGGTGGGCGCAGTGCCCGGGATGCGGGTGCTCGACACTTGCGCAGGCCGCGGTCAGAAGACGACGCTGCTCGCGGATCAGCTGTTCAGCGCCACGGACTCAGAGCTCGTCGCTTGTGATCTGCACGGCAGCAAGCTCAAGGCGCTCAAGCAGGAGCTCAAGCGCCTGAAGCTGCCAGACGTCCAGACTCACGCCGTCGACTTCAGTCTGGGCACCGGCGATCTCACGCCCGGCTTCGATCGCATCTTGGTCGACGCTCCGTGCACCGGTACTGGGACGCTGCGCCGGCGTCCCGAGATCGCGCTGCGGCTGACGCTTGAGGACCCGGCTCGCATGGCCGAGCTGCAAGCCAGCATCGTGCGCCACGCGGCCGCGTTGTTGGCGCCGGAAGGTCGCCTGATCTTCGCGGTGTGCAGTGTACTGCCGGAGGAGTGCGAAGGTGTGCTCGAGCGCGTGAGTGACGTGCTCGAGCCGGCGCCCTTCGTCGCGCCGGAGCTCCCGTGGCTCGGTGCGGACTGCAGCCAGCTGCGGCTGCTCCCGGGGGAGCACGGCACCGACGGCTACTTCCTCGCGTGTTTGCGCAAGAGAGCGTGAGGCTTTCTTGCCTTATGGCGCTGGACGGGGGAAACGATGCCCATGGCACAGCTGAAGCTGGAGGGCACGTTCACTGCGTTGACCACCCCGTTTACGGCGGACGGCGAACACGTGGACTTCGAGGCCTACGAGCGCCAGGTCGAGCATCAAGTTCGGTCGGGGGTGAGGGGGCTAGTACCGTGCGCGACCACGAGTGAGACCCCGACGCTGACGGACGACGAGCAGGTCGAGGTCATTCGGCGCACCGTCAAAATTGCCGCGGGGAAACTTCCGGTGCTGGCTGGCACTGGCTCGAACTCCACGACGAAGACGCTCAAGGACTCCCTCGCGGCGGTCGATGCTGGCGCTGACGCGGTGATGATCGTGATGCCCTACTACAACAAGCCCTCCCAAGCGGGCATGGTGCATCACATCGAAGAGCTCGCGCGTCAGCTGCCGTGCCCGATCGTGCTCTACAACGTGCCCGCTCGCACGGGCGTCGAGCTCAACGTCGCGAGCATGCTGGCAATTCTCGATCGGTGTCCCAACGTCGTGGGCATGAAAGACGCGACCGGCAACGTGCTGTGGTGCCAGAGCGTGCTCGCGAAAGCCGGCGATCGCCTGAGCGTGCTGTGCGGAGACGACGCGCTCAGCATCCCTTGCATCAGCGTTGGGGCGAAGGGACTCATCAGCGTGAGCTCCAACGCCATCCCTGAGCTCGTCGTTTCCGCGGTGGAGCACGCCCTCGCCGGGCGCTTCGAGCAAGCGCGAGCGGAGCACCATCGGTTGCTCGACTTCCACAGCCTGATGTTCGAGGAGCCGAACCCTGCACCGGTGAAGCTCGCGATGGAGCTGCTCGGACTCGGCAGCGCGATGACGCGGTCGCCCATGTTGCCAGCGGGGTTGGCGGTGAGAGAGCAGCTGGTTGGGGTGCTCGCTGATCTGGGGCTTTCCGTAAGGTAGTTCGGGGCTGGGGCTGGGGCTGGGGCAGGGGTAGCGTCCGGGGCAGGGGCGGCGTCCGGGGCTGGGAGCGCGTCCGGGGAGCAGGCTATTGCCGTGGGGAAAGGACTTTCTCGCGGCGCGCTTCGCGCGGCCGCTACAGTTGAGTGGTCTGGCGTCGCGGCCCGCTTCGCCCGGCCGCTACGGTTGGGGTTGTTTCTGTCGAGCAAGCGCGTGCCAGGCTTCGCCTGTCACTGGCGCTTGCAACGTTGTGCGCGGTCGCAGTCCTCTCACCGCCGCGGTCCCTCTCACCGCCGCGGTCCCTCTCACCGCCGCGGTCCCTTTCCGCCCCGTCGTCGGGGGGCTCGGGTGAGCCCCGCCGCCGGGGCGGAAAGGAAATACCCATGGCACTTCAGATTCACACCGTCTCCATCGAAACCATCACGCTCTTGCGACCGCTGGTCGCCCGGATTCGGCGCTTCGATCTCTCACTTGCGAAGCAGATCAGTCGCAGCGCTTCCTCCGTCGCACTCAACATCGGCGAGGGGGAGCACTCGTCAGGGGGGCACGCGCCGCGAGCGCGACCTCTCGGCAGCCGGGTCCGCGAGCGAGACGCGTACCGCGCTCGAGGTTGCGGCGGCGTGGGGGTACGTGAGAGCGCCTGAGTGCGTTCCAATCATGGACAAGCTGGACCACTTGCTCGCGGTCCTCTGGAAGTTGACTCGCGGCTAGCCAGGCGGGCGTCGACGCCCGGGGCCTTCTTGGCTATGGAAGCGCCATGAAGCTCGCACTGCATGGCGCTTCCGGGCGCATGGGGCTCACGATCACGAAGATCGTGGCCGAGGCCGAGGACATCCAGCTGGTAGGCGCCGTGTGTGGCGCCGAGGACAAGGCCCTCGGCAAGGACATCGGGGAGCTGGCGGGAGTCGGCACTCTGGGCGTTGAGTGTAGCGCGGACACCGCGTCTTCACTGCTGGGTGCGGACGTCGTCATCGACTTCTCGGTGGCTGGCGCGGTAGCACCGCTCGTGAATCTTGCCGCGCGGCAAAAGGTTGCGGTGGTGTGCGGGACCACGAACCTGGATGACCGGGCGAAGCAGGCGCTGGACGCCGCGGCGAAGACGGTCCCTGTGATCTGGGCGCCGAACATGAGCCTCGGCGTGCAGGTGCTGGCGGAGCTCCTCGAGCAAGCGCTGCAGCGCCTTGGGCCGGCCTTCGACGCGGAGATCGTCGAGATCCATCACCGCCGCAAGGTGGACTCGCCGAGCGGCACGGCGACTCGCCTCGGCGATGTGGTGCGCAAGGTGCGCCCGGAGACGCGCGAGCTACGCGGCCGCGACGGCGACGTGGGAGCCCGCACCAACGAGGAGATGGCGATCTTCGGTGTACGTGGTGGCGACGTGATCGGAGATCACACCGTATACCTGCTCGGCCCCAGCGAGCGCATCGAGCTCACCCATCGTGCTACCGATCGCGGCTTGTTTGCCCACGGCGCCGTGCGCGCCGCGCGTTTCCTCGCGGGTAAGCCTGCGGGGATTTATACGATTTCGGATGTCGTGAACGGGTAGTGGTACCGCGCGGTTTGACTGGAGTGACTTCCAGAAAGCAGCCAACGACGCGGGTGCCAAGCGCTGGGAACTCGTGAGCGGGTCCATGCAACCCGGCGGCATGTTTGCCTGCTTCAAGCGACGCCTTCCAGAATAGATCACTGTGGGACCAGGCGAGCGATGAACCACGCCCACCTCTTTGATCAAGTTGACGCAGCCTTCGGGCGCTTCGATGTGCAGCATCCTCGGGATGGGATGCGGCTGGGGTTGTACCTCGAGTTCCCCGGGGAGCCGCCGGATGTCTGTCGGCAGGAGTTGCTGGCTGTCTTCGAAGCAATGCGGGGCCTCGGAGACATTGACGTCGGCCTCGCTTTTTGGGTCCCGACGGATCCTGAACGCCGTTCCCCCGAGGAAGCGCTCGAGCTGCTCGAACGGTCCGGTGTGGGCGCTGCCAGCGCGTGGTTGAAGCGTTTGGAGCCTCAAGACCCCGAGCGCGATGGGGAATGTTGGACCTTCAGTCAGGGCGTCGACCTCTCCGTTCAATGTGCGGCTACCCTGGCGGAAGTCGTGTTGCTGGGTGACTTCGGAACCTGGAACGGAGTTGCCTGTGAGGTCTTCCTCTGGGCTCGCTGGCGACAGGTCTTGGTGCGCTTTTGGGATGACCGCGGGGCAGATGTGCTGTTCGCCGATGCAGCGACCTTGAGGCGGCATCGCTTGCCCTTCGCGCTTCGAGGTCGCGGAGAACTTCGCAAGCTGTTCCGGCCTCCCACGCGCTGAGCGTTACGCACCCGTGAAGCAGGCCTCGCTGCCCTTTGAGCGCACGCTCACCCCCAAACCTGAAGCGACCTACGACAGCGTGCGTGTCGTGCGTTTCCTCGCGGGTAAGCCACCGGCGCGTATTCTACTTGAGCATGTGAACGGCTGCGGCTGAGCCGTCTTTGGCGAGTCTACGTGGCCCCGACCGTGCTACGAAGTGGGTCATGGTTGATACCCGTCCTTCAGCGGGAAGGCCCGTGATCTCACCGCCCTCACGCTGGGAGCGTACCCGCGCAGGTGTCCCGATCGCGCTCTGGCCCGACGGCAGCGGTGTCCCGCTGATCTTCTGTCACGGTCACGTCGGAGATCACGCGACGCTCGCCCCTGCCTACGCTCCGTGGATCGGCCAAGTCCCCATCGCGGCGATCGACCTTCCGTGGCACGGCGACGCGCCGCGACCGGAGGCGCTCGATGTCGCGTTGAACACCCGCGCGATCCTCGACGCGGTCGAGACCCTAGGCTGGTCGAGGTGTCGTGGGGTGGCGCACTCTGCGGCCTGCGCCGATCTCTTGCGTGCGGCCACCGCCGAGCCATCCCGGTTCGACGCGCTCTTGCTCATCGCACCAACCGCTGACGTGGATGACACCCTGCGGGCGGAGTTCATGGGGTTCGCGAGCCTGCTCCGTGACCGAGGCTTCGATGAGACAGTCGTCGACCTCGCGCTCGCTCGCTGGTTCAGCGACAACTATCGTGCGCTGAACCCTGACACGCGGGCGCGGCTCGCGCTCGAACTGCGGCGCCAGGACGCCAGCGCCGTGGCCAACGCACTGGAGGCGTTCGCGCGGTCGCCGAGCCTGCTCCCAGCTCCACGCGATCTCGCCGCGATGGGGGTACGCGTTGAAGCCCTGATGATGGAACAGGACGCGGCTGCTCCAGAGGCACACGCGTCAGGATTGCTCGACGCCTACGGAGCGCGGCGCTCGCATCTGCCCGGAGGACACCGCCCCTTCGACGAGGTACCCGAAGCATTCCAGCAGGAGCTCGCGCGCTTCATCAACCGCCCGCGCTGAACGCCTCGAAAGATTTCCGCGCAGAATTTTGACCTCATCCGAGCTTGAGGGAGAGGGTGTCACTCCGGGTGTCGGCGTCGAGCTCGATGGGGACTAGCGCTGCGCGGCTGACGTAGGTCACCGTGTGCTGGTTCAGCAGCCGGCGCTTCTCGACTTCGACATCGAGGACCGCACCGCGGCGAAGCCAAGTCGCACGGAACGGGTTCACGACGTTCCCGAGGGAGTACGCGATGGGTACGACCCGTCGTGGATCGCGGCGGGTGCGGTAGTGCTCCAGCGGCTGAACCACGTGAGGGTGATGCCCGACGATGAGGTCTACTCCACGCTCGGCGATTGCGTGCCCGACCTCGATTTGGTTCTGGGTCGGGAAGAACTCGTGCTCCATCCCCCAGTGGAGCTGGGCGACGAAAAAGTCGGCCCCGGCGCGGGTTGCCGCCACCAGCTGCGCGTCGAGGAGTTCGAAGTCAACGTCGCAGGCCTTCGCGTCGAGCCGGGCGCGGTTCACGATGCCTGGTCGATCGGGGGGAGGCGTGTGAGCGTTCAGCCCGAAGGTGAATGAGACCACGGCGAATCGAATGCCGCGCCGCTCCAGCAGCCGAGGGCGCGTCGGGTCCGCGTCGCGCGAGTTCAGGCCGTGGTGTGCGATGCCCCGGGAGTCGAGCGCGGCGATCGTGGCGTCCACGCCCGCCTCCCCGAAGTCGAGGCTGTGGTTGTTTGCTGCCGCGAGGAAACTGTACGCCGCGTCGCCGGTCGCTACGTCGAGCTCGTGGTCGTCGTAGGCAAGGCTCGGGCCGGAGCGACTCGAGAACCCGCCGTCGCCAGGCCGCGCCGCGACCACGCATTCGAGGTTCGCCATGGAGAGGTCCGCCCCGAAGAGGAGCGCACGAACCCCAGCGTCGCGGTAGAGCGTCTCGGCGGACGCCCCGAGGCGAGGATGGTCGATCAGGTCCCCCGCCGCGGCGAGGCGGGCGCTTGCTTCCACTTCGCCCACCCATCGACTCGACGCATAGGGGTCTCCGGAGGATTCGAACGTCTTCCTCACGCGCTCATTCGCCGGCTCTCGCATGGGCATCTGCGCCTTGTGGAGCCAGTAGATCTTGTCGATCAGCCGCATCCGCGCGAGATCGGTCTCGGCGCGCATCGGCCGGCGCCAGACGCCCAACGCGCGCGCGACCGCGAGGCTGCCGCCATACACCCAGCGCTCCGTACGGCGCAGGGCGAATACCTCGGCGGGGTTGAGCGGCTGGAGAGCAGGCACGCCACGAGTATGCACGGCGCGCCGTTGGACGTCTCGCCCGGGCAGGCGAGCGGCCACGGGCACTGGGTTCACGTCGAGGGAGCTGACTGGCGCGACGACGCTGCCTCGAGAGCCGTCGCGCCCGGAGCGCCAGCTAGCTCTTCACTGCCTTGAGGGTGTCAGTGTCCCCGGGATGGGATCCGCCTGGGTTGTATCTCGAGTTCCCTGGCGAGGCTCAGGATGTCTGTCGACAGGAGCTCCTGACTGTCTTCGAAGCGATGCGCGACCTTGGAGAGGTTGAAGTCGGGTTGGCTTTTTGGACCCGACGCACCCCGAGTGCCGTTCCCCCGAGGAAGCGTTGGAGCTGCTTGAACGGTCCGGTGTGGGCGTAGCTACGGCGTGGCTGAAACGCGTCGAGCCCGAGGACGCTGAACACGAGGGACGATGCTGGACCTTCAGTCAGCGCGTCGAGCTGACCGCAGACTGCGCGGCCTCACTGGCCGAAATTGTGTTGCTCGTCGACTTTGGAACCTGGAACGGCGTCGCCTGCCAAGTCTTCCTCTGGGCTTGCAGGGGACACGTCTTGGTGCGTTTCTGGGATGACCGCGGTGCGGATGTGCTCTTCGCCGACGCGGCGACCTTGAGGCGTCATCGCTCCGCGTTCGCGCGATCGAGGTGTTGGAGGGCACCGCCAAGCTGTTTCCCGATACTCCCACGCGCTGACCGCCACCGTGATGTGAGCGCGGCTGCGTTTCGGCGCTCCTCACCCCCAAGACCGCTAGCGAAACCGTCCGTACGCCTTCCAGATTTGACATTGCAAAGGCAGTAATGCAAATTACTGCGCATGCCTGCGGACCCGCGTGCTCGGCTAAAAGACGCTAAAAAGGCGCTATACGCCGAGGTGATCCTGGACGTCGCCGAGGCCGTGTTCGCGGACGTTGGGTACGACGACGCGAAGATGCAGGCGGTGGCGAAGCTTGGGCGCACCTCGCTCGCGAAGCTGTACGAGGTCTTCCCGAGCAAGGCTGATCTGTATCGGGCGCTGCATCGGCGGCGACTCGAGGTGCTGATGCGCGACATCGCCGCCGCAGTGCACGGTTGCGATGAGCAGCCGCTGTTGCAGATCTTGCGAGCTCACACTGCGCACATCGTTTTTCACATGGAAAACAAGAACTACCTGCGCATGCACCTGAGAGATCGCATCGCCTGGTCTAGCCCCGAGGGCCTGCGCTGTGAGGAGCAGGTGAAGGCCTGGGAGCGCGGCTTGCGCATGATGGTGACGGCCATCGACCTCGGAGTGGGGGAGGCGACCATCGTGGATGAAGACGCGGAGCTACTGGCTCGTAGCGCCATGAGCTTGCATCAAGTCGCGCTTGGCCTGTGGGTGGACCGCGGGATGAAGCAGCCGGTAGAGCAGGTGATCGAGGCGGTGCAGCGGCAGGTTCTGCGCTTGCTTTGCCCTGCGGATCAGTACGAGGGTCAGGAACGCCGGCTCCTGCGCGGGCGAGGTCAGCTGGCTCAGCCTGGAGCAATCTCTGATGTCGCGATTAGCTGAGGAGCGGTGACATGTCCGTATTCGTTTTGATGGGCATCGTGATGGGGATCTCCGGGTTGGTGATGAGCTTTGGGGTGCTCGGCTACAAGTGGTTCCCCTCGCGCATGAAGATCCACGAGAAGGAGAACTCTGTCGCGCAACGCGAAGGGCTCATGCTCAGCGTGGTTTTCAACTCGACGCTTTCGACGGCGATGCTCTGGGGCTGGGTGTATCTCCTTGAGGATACGTTGCTCTACAAGACACCAGCTCCCATCTGGCGCATCGCGCTCGAAGCCGTCGCGGTGCTGCTGTTCTATGACTTCTTCTACTACTTCCTGCATCGCTACCCGTTTCACGAGTGGAAGGCGCTGAAGAAGGTGCACGCCATCCATCACCGGGGAAAGTACCCGACGGCGCTCGATAGCCTGTATCTACACCCCGTCGAGGCGATCCTCGGCGTGGTGGTCTTCAACCTGAGCGTGCTGGCGTTCGCGCTGATCGGTGGGATCAGCGTGTGGTCCTACGCCATCGTGTTCCTGCTCTACACCCAGCTGAACATCATCGTGCACTGGGGGATCAAGCTTAAGACCTTCCCGTTGAACCTGATCACGTACATGTCCGTGAAGCACGATCGGCACCACAAGAGCATGCGCGAGGGCAACTACGCATCCATCACGCCGCTGCCCGATTTGTTGTTCGGGACGATGGCAAAGTAGCAGAGAGGCTTACTTGTGGAGACCGAGCTCCCGTGAGTCCCTGTGAGGGAGCGAAGCGCGCAGGCGTAAGCAGGTCTCGAAGTCGTTGTCTTCGTCGTCGCCTGGAGGACCGACGACGATGGCGCTGACTCGCGGGTCGCTGAGCTCCTGACCCAGGTAGCGCATGCGGGTGCGGCTCTTGACCGTCTGTGACGGTGTGCCCGACGCGCCCACCACGCCGCAGCCGATGGGGGGACAGTTCAAGAGCGCTAGGATGTTCTCCTGAGTGCCGAATGCACCGCGCGTGACGAACTCCAGCGCGCCCGCCTGAACCGGAAACTCCGGATCGGGGAAGAGCTCCGTCCAGTCGCGCTGAAGGGTGCTGCGCTTGCCATTGGCGTTCCCCGAGAGCACCCACATCAAGCCGGGCACGCCGTCGCCATCCCAGTCTTCGGCTCCCATGGGTGTGGGACCGGGATGCTCCGGGTCTGGCTCACTGGGCAGCGGAGGCAACGTCTGGAGATCTGGTTTCGCGCGGAAATCTGCCGGCAGGTAGTTCATCCCCACGCCGCGCACGCTGTACCAGCGCTCGGCGCTGATTTCGCACTGATCGCCGACCTGGTGGCTGGTCCCGCTGCGCGCGCCCTGGGTGGGGTGATTGGAGCGGGGATTCTGATACAGCAGCGAGCGGATCCCCGCGTCGGTGAGGTTCACGTCGGCGCTGCCGCTGATGATGACACCACAGAACAGGCCGCGGCTCACCGTGAAGGCGTCGCCGCTCTGGGTGTACTCCTCGACGTAGTAGGTTGATGACGTCTGCAGGGCATTGACAACATTATCTATGGGGAAATCAAACTGCTGAATCGCCCACCAGCCGGTCAGATCACAGTCCTGTGCTGGGCGGCTCCCAGTGTGGCAGGCGCTGTCGCAGTTTGGGTCGGTGTCCGAGTCACACGCTTCATCTCCGACGACCAGGCCATCGCCGCACACCGAGGCACACGCGTTGTCCGGGCACTCCCAGCCGGGCTGGATTTGGCAGTCTACGCAACCCTCGCTGGCGGTGTCGCAGGTCTCGGCTCCGCTCACTTCACCGTCGCCGCACTCGGCGGCGTTGGGTGCGGGCAAGATGGTGTCTTCCGCGCAGGCGGGGACGAGCAGCGCCAGCGCACAAGCGACTGACACGGCGTGCGTTGACGCGCGGCTCTTTCCCCTCACCCCCATCGATCCTGACTCCGCCTACTAGTTTGTTGCTACCTGCCCTGTGGCTTCGAGATGCTTGCAGGTTAGCTCGATACCTTCAGCGACGCTGACCTGCGGATCGTAGCCCAGCTCGCGCCGTGCCTTTTCTATGCTGAAATAGTGGTGCGTACACATGTAGCGGATGGCGAAGCGGGACAAACCGTCTTCGGCGTTGAGCTTGCCGCCGCGCAGCGTCTCGATGCCTTCCCGGATGGCTGCGATGCCGTAGACCAGCTGGTGCGGCACCTTGAAGCGCACCGGCGGCAGGTGGAGGCGAGCGATCACCTGGTGCACGAAGCCCCAGAAGGGCATCGGCTCGCCGTTGGTGATGAAGTAGGCGCTGCCCGCGACAGGCGAGTCCATCCCAAGCTTTTCTTCGGCGAGCAGCACCGCGTCCACCAGGTTGGTGACGTAGGTGTAGTCCGATAGCCAGGTGCCCCGACCGACTTGCACCCGTAGGCGCCCGGCCTTGGAGTGCGCAAGCAGTGCCGGGAGGAAACGCGTGTCGCCTGGCCCAAACACCACATGAGGTCGCAGCGCGCAGGTCGCGACACCCGCCTTGCCGTTCTCTTTGAGCACCAGCTTCTCGGCGGCGATCTTCGCGTCGGCGTAGGGCGCTTGAGAGATCGACGAGTAAGGCAGCTCCTCATCGCCGTTTTCGATGTCGCGGCCTTCGTAGACCACTGAGCCCGAGCTGATGTAGATGAGCTTCGGGATCCCGAGCTGTTGACACGCCTCGAGCACGTGGCGTGTGCCGTCGAGGTTCACAGACCACACCAAGCTCTCGAGGTTTTGCTTGGTGTGCACCACGGATGCGTTGTGCACCACCGTGTCCACTCCTTCGAGGGCCGCCAGCACCTGTGCGGGCTTCGTGATGTCGACTTTGCGGTACTCCACGCCGTCGAGCTGAGGGTCGTCAGCGATGTCCAGTACCCGCACGGAATCGCCGCGCTCGACGAAGCCGCGCACGATGTGGCGCCCGATGAAGCCGAGCCCGCCGGTGACTGCAACCGTCTTCATACGCTGGCTCCCACTTCGCGGGCGTGAAGGTAGAGTGCGCCACCGGGGGCCGCTTCCAGCCGCGCGAGCTCGGCGTTGAAGCACTCGGCCGGACACAAAAGCCGCAGCAGCTGGCGTTGCAGAGTCCCTACCACGCCTTCGATGTCCTGCTTCATGCCGCGGTCCAACCACATCGCGAGCTGGACTTGCTGCATTGCGAGCGCGTTACGCGCCAAGAGCTCCGGATCCTCATCCACGATGCTGCCGTCCTTGCGACCTCGCTTGAGGGAACGCACCATCATGCGCAGGCCGGCCTCCCACGCCGCTTGCTGCTCTTCGCAGCGCAGCCCCTCGGCGCTGGACCAGACGATGCGATCTTGCAGGTGCATCCTGAGGTACTCCACGTGTTCCATGTGGAAACGTGTGTGCAGGCCGTGGGCGAGCAGGAGCTGATCGAGGGGTGCGATGTCGCCGGCCTGGCGCAGCGCTCCGGTGATCTCGCGCATCAACACGTCGAGGCGCCGCTTGTGAACCGCGCGGTACAGATCCCACTTGCCTGGGAAGGTGGTGTAGAGCTTCGCCAGGCTGACGCCCGCTTCGGCCGCGATGGCTTGCACCTTCGCGTTGTCGTAGCCATCGCTCGCGAAGGCCGCTTCGGCGCCGTCCAGGATAGCCTCCTGGATCAGCGCTTTCTGGGCATCTCTGAGCCTGGCTCGGGGGTCGGTGATGGTTGACACGAGTGGGCAGAATCGTAATCCTCGCAGTCAGAATGTCAATTCTAGTTGAGGAAGCGACAGTTTCCGAAGGGCTCATCGAGTGCCACTCTCCGAGCACCCGCGAGCACCTCGGGAACGTAGCGGTCAGCGACGCCAAGGCCGTGCGCGACGCCGTGGGGCGCGCGCGACGTGCCCAGGCGCGCTGGAGAGAGACGTCGTTTCGGGAGCGCCGGGCTGTGCTCGGCAATGTGCTCTCGCGAGTGCTCGCCGAGAGTGATCGCATCTGCGAGTGCGTGATGCGGGACACCGGGAAGACCCGGGAGAACGCGCTCACCGGTGAAGTTTGGACCGTGGCCGCCAAGCTCCGCTGGACGCTAGATCAGGGTGAACGGCACTTGAGGCCCGAGGCAGTTTCCACAGGGTTTTTAGCCCACAAGCGCGCGCGGCTCGAGTTTCACCCCTTGGGCGTGCTCGCGGCCATCGTGCCCTGGAACTATCCATTCCAGAACCTCGCGAACCCGATCATTCCCGCGCTCTTCGCTGGCAACGCCATCGTGGTCAAGCCGAGTGAGTGGGTCGCATGGTCCAGCGAACAGTTGATCGGGATCTTTCGCGATGCGCTGAGCGAGCGTGGCCATGATCCAGATCTCGTGCAGTTGGTGCATGGCTACGCCGAAACAGGGCAAGCGCTGATCGGTGCGGGAATTCAAGGGCTGACGTTCATCGGCTCGGGCAAGAACGGCCGACGAGTGCTTGCGGAGGCTGCCAAGCACGTGGTGCCGGTGGTGCTCGAGCTCGGAGGCAAGGACCCGGTCGTGGTGTGTGACGACGCCAATCTCGACTGCGCCGTGCCCGGCATGCTCGGCGGCGCCCTGATCAACGCGGGGCAAAACTGCGTCGCTGCAGAGCGTATCATTGCCCATGAGGCTGTATATGACGATCTGCTTGAGCGAATCCGCGGGGAAGTGGAGCGGCTCAGTCAAGGCCCTGCCAGCCTCGACGCTGTGGTCGACGTAGGCGCGATGATCACGCCCTTGCAGCTCGACATCGTCGATGGCCTCGTTCAACGCGCCCTCGAACAAGGCGCACGCTTGGTTTGCGGGGGTGAGAGAGCGCTGGGCTCACGCGGCGACTTCTACAAGCCCACGGTGCTCGCGGATCTGACTTCTGACATGGAGATCATGCAGGAAGAGGTGTTCGGCCCGGTGCTCCTGGTGGCCAAGGCGGCAGATGACGCCGAGGCGGTGGAGCTCGCCAACTCCACGCCGTTTGGCCTCGGGGCCAGCGTCTTCAGTCGGGATGCACCGCGCGCGCGCAGCATCGCCTCGAAGATTGACTCTGGCATGGTGGGCATCAACGACTTTGGTGGGCTGACGTACATGGCTCAGGGGCTGACCTTCGGCGGCGTCAAGGAGTCCGGCTTTGGGCGCATGAACGGCCGTGACGGCTTGCGCGCGTGCTGCAACGTCAAATCCGTGATCGAGGATCGCTTGCCCTTCAGTGTGCCGGCCAAGGTGTTCCCGGTGAAGCCCGGCGACTACGCGGCTGCGAAGGCGACCGTCAAGTTGCTCTACGGAAACGGGATCTGTCAGCGCTGGGCAGGGCTCCGCGAGCTGACACGGGCGCTGAGGAGCTGAAACGTGGAGAGCTACGACTACATCGTGGTGGGAGCAGGCTCCTCGGGGAGCATCGTCGCGGCGGAGCTCGTGCGCGCCGGAAAGTCGGTGTTGCTCCTCGAGGCGGGCCCGAGCGCCGAAGAACACCCGCAGACACTCGAGGCGGACGGCTACAAGCTCACGTTCGTCAACGACGAGGTGTTCTACGATCGCTTCAGCGAGCCACAGCCGCACACGGGGCAGGCGCGCGTCTTCATGGGCACGGGCAAGGTCGTCGGCGGCAGCGGCTCGGTGAACGGCATGGTCTACACCCGGGGCTCACGCCAGGATTTCGAGGAGTGGCCCGAGGGCTGGCGCTGGGGAGATGTGGACCCCGATTTCCGTGCGGTGGAAGCGCGGCTGCGGGTGCGGCCACGCCCAGGCACGCAGTGGACCGAAGCCTGCATCGGCTCGGCGGAGGCAAACGGCTTCAGGCGATCACCTGACTTCTTGGATGGCAACTTCAGCGATGTCATCGGCTACGAGGCCATGAGCTACGAAGGGGAGGCGCGTCGGAGTTCCTACGCCGCCTTCATCAAGGAGGACGACCTGGCCAGCGGATCACTCCTGAGCCTGCGCACGGGCGCTGCGGTGAAGCGCCTCGAGCTGCGCGAAGGCCGCGCCACGGGCGTCTACTACAGCGATCGGGACGGCAACCATCAAGCACGCGCGCGCGCCGAGGTGGTGCTGTGTGCCGGGGCGCTCGAGACGCCCCGCCTCTTGCAGCTGAGCGGCGTCGGGCCCGCCGAGTGGCTCCGCGAGGCAGGCGTGCCTGTGGTGCACGATCAGCCCGAGGTGGGGCGAAACCTGCACGACCACCCCAACGTGCCGGTCTTCTTCCGCGCGGCAAGAGACGTGGACAGCCGCTACCCTCAGCTCTACAGCTTCTACCGCACGCATCGTGGGAGCGATTTGCCGGAGGGCCAGAGCGACACCTGCTATGTGTACTGGCCGGCGCCATCAGCCATGAAGTACATGGTGCAGCGCATGCTGCCTCCGATGGTGCTGCCTCCCGCCTTGTATCACACGCGCGCGAAGCAGTGGGTTCGCAGCGGGATCGGGAGCCTGTTCGACCTCGAGAGCGTTGACCGCTTCGTGGATCGCCTGTTCGGCATCATCGTGATCTTGGGCAAGCCGAAGAGCCGCGGCGAAGTGCGCATTCGCTCGAGTCGCGGGGAGGAACCTGCGGCCTACCACCCGCACTACCTCGAGCACGCGGAGGATCTCGAAGTGTTGGTTCAGGGGGTGCGCAAGGCGCGGGCGATTGCTGCGAGCGGCCCGCTGGCGACTTGGGGAGCCAAAGAGGTGATGCCGGGGGCGTGGTGCAAGAGCGAAGCGGCGCTGCGCTGGTACGTGAAGCGCAACATGATCACGACCTATCACTTCGCCGGGACGTGTCGCATGGGGAGCAACGGCTCCTCGGTGGTCGACACGCGGCTTCGCTTCCGCGGCTTGCAAGGGCTGCGCATCGCGGATGCTTCGGTTATCCCGTGGACGCCGGTATCTGCGCTCAACGCGCCGAGCATGCTGATTGGATACCGCGCGGCGCGCTACCTGCTCGAGGAGCAATCGGATAGCGTAGCGTCATGATCGTCCTGGATGAGCCGCCGAAGTGGCGGATCCCCTGGCTGCCGTACCCGCAGCTTCAGCGCGTCGACATGGGAGGGAAGGTGTGCGTCGTCACGGGTGCTTCCTCGGGGATCGGGCTTCAGACGGCACTTCGCCTCGCGGAGTGGGGCGCGGAGGTCGCCGTGATCGGGCGCCACCCGAAGCGTACACCCGAGGTGTGCGAGGCCATCCGTCAGTACACGAGCAACCCAAACGTCAGCGAGTTCATCGCGGACTTTGCGTCTCTCCGGGAGGTCGCCGAGTTGGCTGAGCGTCTCGCGCGGCGCTACTCCCAAGTTGACCTGCTGGTGAACAACGCGGGGCTCTGGCTGCAGCGCCGCGAGCTGACCCAGGATGGCTACGAACAGACCTTCGCCGTCAACCACCTGGCCCCGTTTCTGCTGACGACTCGGCTCGTCGAGTGCCTGAAGGCGGCGCCACGCGCACGGGTCGTCAACGTGTCCTCGCGGCTCAACGAGAAGGTGAAGCGCTTCAAGCTGGAAGACTGGCAGGTGACGGAGCGCCGCTACTGGGGAATCGAAGTCTACGGTCAGTCGAAGCTCGCCAATGTGCTGTTCTCCAACGAGCTCGCGCGGCGCCTCTGGGCGACCAACGTGACCAGCAACTCGCTCCATCCGGGTGATGTGGCGACGGCGGTCACTCGAGACAACGGCTTCCTCGACTGGGGCATCAACTGGGTTGGCAAGCGCTGGCTCCTGACTCCAGAAGAGGGCGCTCGCACGAGCCTGCACGTTGCCACTCATCCAAGCCTTCGAGACACTTCCGGGCGCTATTTTTCGCGGTTGAAGGTTGCCAATCCGTGTCCTCTAGCGCACGACACCGCGCTCGCTAGACAGCTGTGGGAGTTGAGTGAGGAGCTTTGCCAGCGCGCCCTCACCCCCAAGAATTGAGGCGGCTAAAGTTTCCCTACGGCAGCAGCACAGAAGTCGAGCAGGTAGAAGCCGAGCATGCTCACGGCCAATGCGACGAGCAGCGTGTACTTCGCGCTCCAGCGCTTCTCTTCGTCGATGAAGTAGAAGAAGGGGAAGCTCGCTAGAAAATACGTGGAGTAGATGACCGAGCCGTAGCTCAACATCGCGTCCATCTTCTCGTAGTAGAACGCGCCGGCGAGGGTCGGGTTCGCCATGGCCTTCGTCTCGAGCCAGGCCCAGAAGTAGCCGACGACGAAGATCGCCAAGGGGAAGCTGAGGCTAGCGAAGGGCAGCGCCGAACTGCGGATGCGCCGCAAGATCACCACGGCGCTCGTGTGATAGGTCATGAAGTAGGCGTGGGTGTACAGGTACATGATGACCGGCACCTGTTGCTTGCCGCTGCCAACCAGCGCCGAGTCGAGGGTCGTGGTAGCGTTGGGGAAGCGATACACCATGCCGAGCACATCGAAGAAGTACTCAGAGCCGAAGTAGTTCCCGTAGAAGCCGAAGACGAAGATATACAGGTTCGCCTTGAACGCGTAGGAAGCGTGCCAAGGGGCGGCGCGGTCGCGCAGCCACAGCGGGCTCAACAGCAGGGGCGCCGCCACGGAGCAGCCGTGCGCCAGCAGCGCTAAATTCCCTGCGGTTTTTGCCCAGCCGGTGAGCATCATGAGCGCCATCAGCGCCATCCACACCGGGGAATACAGCAAGAAGTAGCGCTCAGCCCGCGCCTTGTCCCGGTTGGCCGAGAACCAGCGCGGCGCCTGGAGCGCGCTCAGGGAGGCTTCAGCCGATGAGGGCAATGCGCACCATGGCGAGGCCGTCACGCAGCTGCGTGAGGCGCGAAGCTCCCGTGCGCAGCTGACGGTGGCCGGGCAAGAGACCGCCACGTGCCTGCGTGTGGATCTTTTTCCGCATGGTTTGGCTAAGGAGCCCAGCGCCGGCCAGCTCGAAGAACAGCGCCTTCACGTTGCCCAGGTCGAAGAAGTCGCGTTGCCAGCTCCACTGGTAGTTCCCTGCGTAGCGAAACCAGGAGCCACCGATCCCCTCGACCTTGTACGGCGAGCCATCGGGGCGGTTGTGCGGCGCGACTTGAGTCCAGAAGCCGAGCACCTCACCGCGGCGATCGTCGATCAGCGTGGTGTGGTAGGGGTAGGTCCAGCCGTCGAGACCTTCCATCTGATAGCCGAGCGCCAGGTCGACGACCTCCTTGCGGCCTCTTGCCACGAACTCCTCGTTGGGCCCGATGTTCCAGGTGTACTCGCAGTCCTCGGTGTAGAACGGGCCGAGGTGTTTGCCCCAATCGCGTTCCTTTTCCGCGCGGTCATTGGCCTCCAGCCAGCGCCGGACCATCTCTTCTAGCTCTTCACGGGGGTACGCGGTCATGCTTTCACACTCACTGGTTCTGCTGCGGCCACGGCCGCGTCGTCGCGATTGTCGATGATGCGAATGGCGGAGTTGGGACACAGGCGCGCGGCTCTCTGCGCGGCAGGCAGCTGTGCCTCCGACGGGTGTGCCACCTTCACCTCGCCCAGGGCGTCGTTGCCTTCACCCACGAAAAACAGCTCGGGCGCCTCTCCCATACACACGGCGTGCCCCTGACAGAGCTGGGCGTCGATTTCCAGACGCCAGCGCGGCTTCTCGGTTTGGGGGGGAGAGAAGGGACAGCCAGCATCAGCCTGGTCGGCGCGTTTCCGTGGGGCAGCTGCTGGGATTGATGCTTCGGGGCGCCTTCGGAAGCGTACCCGGCACGGCGACTTCGGCTGCACGATCATCTGCGTGTAGTCGTCGTAGTAGTAGCTCTCGGGGTCCACCAGCTCGAGATCCATGCGGCGGATCAGGGCGGCGATGATGGTCTTGATCTGGAACTGAGCGAACGCGTTGCCGGAGCACTTGTGCTTACCGCCGCCGAAGGGTTGGTAGGCGTTGAGGTTCTTGTCTTCGCCGCGCTCCGGGGAGTAGCGATCTGGATCGAACGCTTCGGGGTTTGGGAAGAGCTCCGGGATGCGGTGGGTGACCGGCGGCGCGACGCACACGTATTTCCCTGCAGGAATGCGGAAGTCGCGGAAGGTCAGATCTTCGAGCACCTTGCGCATCAGGATGATCAGCGGCGGGTGCAGGCGCAGCACCTCGCGCAGCACGCTGTCGAGCAGCGGTAGATGGCGCAGGGACTCGAAGCTGATTTCACCGTCGCTCGCGTAGGCCGCGTCGACCTCCGCGCGCACCCGCTTCAACAGCTCGGGGCGCTTGAGCAGCTCCAGCACGACCCACGCGGTGGTACCGGAGCTCGTGTGGTGCCCGGCGAACATCGCGCCAACCAGCATGCCGGTGATTTCGTACGGCGTTGGGCGAGAGCCGTCTTTGTAGCGACTGTCGATCAACGACTGGAACATGTCGGTGCTCTTGGTCGCTTGCCTCTCCCGCTTCGCGATGATGCGCGTGACCTGGTCCTCGAGGCGCTTGCGCGCGCGGTCTCGACGCTTGAACGCGGGCAACGGCAGGAACGGGTGGATGTAAGCGATGGGCTGAACGCCGGCTTCGAGGTCGTGATAGATCTGCGCGAACTCTTTGGTGAGTTCGTAGCGAAACTCGGGGCCGAGCAGGCAGTGACTCGAGGTGTAGATCGTGAGTTCCTTGGTGAACTCAGTCAGATCGACGACCGCTGCGTCGTTGAGCGGCTTGATGAGGCCTTCGACCTCTCCCACGATCTTGCCCGCGTAGCTCCGCATGGATTTGTCACGCAGCGCGGGCATCAGCATGCGGAGCTGCTGGTCTTTGCGCTCTTGAGGCGCGTCGAACACCACGCCTTTGCCGAAGATCGGCGTCATCAGCTTGTAGGCCGCTGACTGATCGAGCTCTGCGTCGGTGCCTCGAAAGAACAGCTCACTGGCTTCGTCGCCGGTGAGCAGCACCATGCGTTGGTGGAACATGCGGAACTCCGCGATGTCCCCGAAGTCAGCTCGCACGCGCCGCATGAACTCGAAGGGGTTCTTGCCGAAGGGCACCATGTGCCCGATCAGCGGAAGTGCCCCCGGAACCTGCGGCGGATCCCTCATCGCGCCCGGCATGCTGGAGACGCTATACGACTTTACAGATTGGATCAACTTGTAAGGTTCGCTCGGGCGTGCAGAATACCGAGAGCATGGGAAGTCGTGTGAAGGCCCCGGAACCCAAGGACACCCAGGCGCGAGTCCTGGAGGCTGCGGTGCGCTGCGTGGAGCGCTGGGGCATGGAAAAGGTGAGCCTGGGAGACATCGCGAAGGAAGCGGGGGTCACTCGCCCCACGGTGTACAGCTACTACGACAGTCGGGACGCGGTGGTCGCTGCTGCGCTCCTGCAACGTGGCTACGAATTCGGGGAGCGCATGAAGGCCCACCTGCGGGGCTTTGGCGGCGCGGAAGAGCGCCTGATAGAGGCGGTCGTCTACGCGCTGGACAAGTTACCCAAGGAGCCCTACCTGACGTTGATCACCGACGCGAGCCTGGGTGAGATCGTCAAGAGCCAGGCCTTGACGTCGCTCGAAGGGCAGAAAATCTGCCTGGAAATTTTCCAGGTGATCCTCGAGCAGCGGGAGGACTTGCTGCCCGAGCTGCCCGAGATCATCGAAGTGACTGTCCGCTTGCTGCTCTCGATGCTGATGGTCAGCGGCCCGAGGCGCAGCAAGGCGGAGCTACGCGCGTTCTTGAAGCGGCGCTTGGTGCCGGCGGTGCTGTAGCGCTAGCGCGGGCGCCCGGCAGTCAACGACCCAGTCGTCCAGTCTGCCTTGTCCACCTGGAAGTGTTCCAGCTCAATCCCGCTGTAGTAGCGCTGGGTGCGCCCGTCGTGGATCAGTCCAATCGCGCGCGCGACGTTGAGGGAGCGCTCATTCGGTGGCTCGACCACGGCGTGGAGGCGATCGAGCCCCAACGTCTCGAAGCCGTAGCGGAGGAGCCCGCGGCCCCCTTCGCTCGCGAAGCCACGGCCCCAATGGGTGCGACGCAGGTGCCAGCCGATCTCGATGTCGAAGGTCAGGCTGCCGCTGACGCCAGGGAGCGGCTTGAGCAGCAGGTTGCCCACCAGCTCGCCCGTCTCGCGCTCGAAGGTCGCGAATCCTCCCATGCCGCGCGGAAACATCTCGTTGCGCTGCTGGATGCGCTCGAGCATGTCGCGCATCCCGTCGAGGCCAAGCACCGGCTCCATCCCGATGAAGCGCACCACCTCCGGATCGCTGTAGAGCGAGAGACCTGCCGGGGCGTCTTCGAGGCGCCAGGGGCGAGCGATGAGTCGCTGCGTCTCGAAGACGATGTCCGTGAGGTTGGAGTTCATGACACTTGGCTAGTTGCGCTCCGCGGGGATTACTTGGTCTTGCTGTCTGCTTCGTCTTCGTCTTCGTCTTCGTCTTCGTCGTCCTCGACGCTGGAAGGCGCGGAGGGAGCCGGCTCGGGTGCTGACTCCTTGTCTTCGTCTTCGTCTTCGTCGTCCTCGTCAGGCTCGGCTTCGGGCGCAGGCTTCTGTTTGACCTTCTTCTTGCCGGTCTGCTTCTTGACCTTCTTTTTGCCGGTCTTCTTCTTGATCTTCTTTTTGCCGGTCTTCTTCGGACGGGGCTCTCCGTCCTCGTCGTCCAGATCGTCGAGGTCTTCGTCGTCGAGGTCTTCGTCGTCGAAGTCTTCGTCCAGGTACTCTTCCCGCGCCTTCCAGCCGACCGGCAGGCGGCGGTTGAGCGCCCAGTAGATCCCGTAGAAGCCCAGCAGCATGCCGGGGATGCTCAGGTACTGGCCCATCGTGAGTCCGGCGCTGCGCATGTGGCCCATCTCGGACGTCTGGTACTCCTTCCAGAATTCCACGAGGAAACGACCCGGGAAGTACATGGCGAAGAAGATCGCGATCAGGAGGCCACGCGGGCGCTTCTCTTTGCCCGCCTTGCGGTCCGCCAGGTACAGCACCAGCAGGATCAATAGGCCGAGGGCGATCTCGAACAGCTGCGTGGGGTAGCGGAAGGGAACTTCCTTGCCGTCGGCGACGAGCTGAGCGTCGTAGCGCGGGAACTGCACGCCCCAGGTCTGTCCTGGCACCACGCGACCCACGATTTCCGAGTTCAGGAAGTTACCGACGCGCACCAGCGTCGCGCCCAGCGCAGCGCTGAAGGCAAAGCGATCCGCACCCTCCAGGAACGCGATGCCGCGCCGCTTGGTGAAGATGAACATGGCCGTTATCAGGCCCACGACCGCGCCGTGGCTTGCCAGGCCGCCGGTCCAGATTTCCAGAACCCACATCGGGTTCTGCATCGCCTTGTCTAAATCGTAGAACAGCACGTGGCCCAGCCGGGACCCGACGAGCACGCCCAGCACGCCGTAGACGATGAAGTCACCGGCGTCGTCTGGGTCGCCACCTCCGCGCACGATCTGCCACTTGAGGAGCGCGTATCCGCCGAGAAACACGCCCACGAACAGGAGGCTGTACCAGCGGATGGGGATGTCGGGCTGCATGTCGCCCCAGCGCAGCGCCGCATAGCCAGCGACGCCGGCCACCACGAGACCGAAGATGGGGGACATCTTCTCGCGGATCGAGATGACGGCCGAGATCAAGCCCAGCGCGACCACGACGAAGAGCACGTACTTCAGGTCGAAGGGCAGGTGGATGCTGATGGCGATGGGATCGTGGTCCCACTTGAAGCTAGGCACTTGGACTCACTTACTGTGTTGGGCGGAGGGGTCCGCATTCGTTTCCGCCAGCATGAGGCGAGGCCTGTTTCTGACGGCTTGGTTGGGGGTCTTCGCACGGATGCGCGCGCTGGGGGAGACAAAGCTAAAGCGGGCAGGGGGCCACGCGAGAGCGCGGCTAGGATAGCGGATTGGTCGCGCTAGAAAAGTTGGGGAAACTTACGTAATTTCAGCTGGTTATGGCTCCGGCGGTGGAGCGGGTCGTACGCCACGGCAGGCTCGCGCGGCGGCCGACCGGCGCACCCATCGACCAGCAGCCTCGAAGGCCGCCCTCAGCTGGACGCTGGCGAGCAGTGCTCTGCCCAGGCGCTCGGCCCTGGGATGTGTCACCGCCGCCGAACTCGACCTCGCGAGCAGCGTGGAAATCACGCGGTCCATCGCGGGCGGCGCGCAGGCGCGTTCTCCGCGCTGTGCGGTGTTGGCCTCGCCGCGCTGATGTTGTTCTGAATCCTCGCGGAGTCGGACTAGTACACGCGGAGGGTCTGAACGACGCGCATCATCTCGTCGTCGATCGACTTGAGGGACTTGCCCTGGTAGACGACCTGCACCAACAGGATGCGATGATCGCTCCGCACCAGGTACTCCCGGGTGTTGCTCATCAGCGGCTCTTTGGGCGCATCCACGGGGCGTTGCACGTTGTAGGCGCGGCCCTGGGCGTTGTAGGTCGACATACCCACGCCTTCCCCGAGGATCTTCCCGCCCTTCTTCTTCACGTCTTCTTCGTAGTGACCCATGATCACGCGCCATGGGTCCCACGGGGACTCCAGGCGTTCATAGATCGCGAACATGTACTGTTCGGGGCTCATGTACTCGATGAAGCGCCCCTGTGGCTTGTTGCTTGCCGAGCGGATTTGCCAGTTCTTGGGGCGCGAGAAGCGCACCTTGGAGCCGAGCACGCCAACGCCGATGAATCCCGGCTGCTTGGAGGCCAAGTCGAGGGGCGGATACGGCACCTCGAAGCGGCTCAGGTCCGAGTCCGAGAGCTGGTCGTAGGCGTAGAAGACCTCGTTCTGGAACGCGAGAGGTTCCGGACCCGAGGCGCAGCCAGTGCTTGCCCCAACCAAGAGGAGGCTTGAAGAGGCGAGTGCCCAACGGGTCAGCTGCCGACGCACGCTCATGACTGAAGCGTAGTCAGTCGAGCAAAGTCAGGCCAAATTGTTGCTCTCCCCCCCAACAAACCGGGGACCGGGGGGTAGCTCGACGAAGAGATTCGCCGCTTTCTTCTGTTGGAGCAGCGGCTCTTGGTAGCCTTGCTTCGTGCGTTTCTCAGTGCATGTCTGGGCACGTTTGGTGCTGCTCTCCGGCCTCGGCTCCGTGCTGTATGGCTGTGGTGGTCCGAGCCAGGCGGTTTATCTCACCGAGACCAACCGCGACTACGCGCGGGAAAACACAGAGGGCTTCGACGAAGAGTCGGGCAGCATGAAGCCTGGCGGCGTTCGGCTGAACCCGAAGGCATGCGAGGGCTACGACCTCGAACCCGATTACAAATCGCTCTCTTACCAGGAGCTCGTGCAGTTCCTGCAGCAGCGCGGCTTCAAGGTGAAGGTCACCCAGCGCCGCGCTGACCTGGTGTATCTCGATCTCACCGGTAAGGGCGACACCGTCGTGAGGCTACGCGTGGCGACCCTGGGCGATGCCCAGGAGGCGGGGCGCGATCTGCATCAAGCCATCCTGGAGCATGGCCCGGGCACCTGGGGCGTGCACCGCTCGAACCTCGCGGTGCTAGGCCCCATCGGCAACACCGAAAAGGTTGTGTACTTCGCGGTGCGCTCGAAGCTCGCGTGCTGGGGTGAGCTGATGATCGCCGGCCGGGATGACCTGTTCGTCATTCCCGGCGGATATCAAGAACTCTGAGTCGACGTGCTACTCGCCGCCCATGGCGCGTTCCGCAGCGCGCTTCGCGCGGCGGCGGAGGTCGATCAGCAGCGACTCGTCACCCGCGATAGCGCCAAAGGCGGCGCGCGCTTCCATCTTCTTTCCGCTGCCAGCGTAGGCTTCGGCCTCTCCCCAGCGCAGTTGCCAGGAGCGCTTGGTGATGTTCTCGACGCTTTCGGCGTCTTTGAGGATCTCGTCCCACTTCTGCAAGCGCCCCAGCTCAGACCAGAACTCGCTGCGCAAGTCGTCGTCCTGTGGTGCCAAGGCAATTGCCTTGCGGAAAATTTCCAGCGCCTCGTCATCCTTGCCCAGGCGCAGCATCGCCCGACCCACACTTCGCCAGGCGCCCGCGCACTCCGCGTGGCTCTCCGCGAAGGCCTTCAGGTCAGGCAACGCCGCGAGCAGCGGTTGCAGCTCTTCGCCGGTGGACGGCCAGTAGCGCAGCGTCAGCGCGATTTGATCGCCGGGATCCTTCTCCAGTGCTCGATCCAAGAGCCCCTTGCCCTCATCGCTGTAGGCACCGACGCATTGGGCGAGCTCGACCAGCATGGCCACCGAGTCGGGGTGAGACTCCAGGTACTTCTTGGCTTCGTCCGCTGCGTCGTCCCGCTTCAGCGCACGCAAGGCAGCGACGCGCGCGGCGGCCGCGCGGTCCTGACTGTCATCGAGCTTCAGCGCGCGGTCCGCGGCGCCGATCACCACGTCAGAGCGGCCATCCATCTCGTGGTACGCGATCTGCTCCAGGTAGTACTCGACGCTGCGATCGGTCGCGCCCCAAAGATCTTCGAAGTAGTCGAGAACCGAGTCGCGGCGCACATAGGTGAGGCTTGCGGCGTCCTTCGGATCTTCGTACACGCGGGTCAGCACGCCGGCGGTCACTAGGCCGTCCATCGCCGGCTTGCAGTCGGGCTTGGCTTCCAAAGCGTCCGCGAAGTGGTTGATCGCGTCGTCAGTCTCTTGCAGCGCCATGTGCACGTTGGCGCGCGCCACGTGGTAGTCGGGGTCGCCCTTGCCGACTTCTTCGATGCTCTTGAAAGCCTCGAGCGCCTCCGGGTATTGCCCCGAGGCAGCGAGCGCCATCGCGAGGTTCAGCTTCGCCGCGCCGTCTTCCTTGTCGACGCGGGTGATCATCTTGAGCGCCTTGATCGCCGCCTCGCTGTCACCTTTTTGAAAGGCCTTCTGTGCCTTGTCCCAGTGCATGCCCTTGGCGAGGAACGCGTCGTAGCGCGATGCCAGCTCGTTATTCTGCTGGCGCCACGAGCCGGACACCTCCTGCATGAACTTGCCGATCCAGGTTCGCACCTTCGCGCCGTCGAGTCCCGTGTCCGCGAGGCCTTCAAACTCCTCTTTCGGAACCGGGATCTGCATCGGCATGCCGTTGCGTTTAGCGACCTTTTCTTCCAGCTTTACGTATGCCCACTCGCCCATGGTCGCGAGGTTAACGCGGAGTCGCCAGCGGTGGGGCGCCGAATGCACGGGAGCGATTTCAGCGCTGATTTAAGCAGTTCGGGCGCTCGATCAAGGTCTGGGGTTGGGGGTGAGGCGCGCTTGGCCTGCGCTAGTTGCAGCGAACTACGGAGACAGGGCACTAGGGCCAGTCCGTGCTGCGCCCCAGGGAACGGCCGCTCACGCGGCCGTACAGGTCATCTCCGACGCACTCGACGCGGTTACCCCGATTCAGCACGCACACGTGATCGTTGCCGATCCCGATGTCGTCGATGTCTCCCCGCAGCGTGCGCAGGGTCTTGCCCTTGTTGGACTTCGAGCAGCGCAGCTCGCGCGTGCCTCCGTCTTCACTCAGCACGCAGGCGGGGATCGCTCCGCGCGGCGCAGCAGCGTCGATCTGTATTGCTTTGCCGCTGACGTGTGGGGGCACCTGGTTGCTCCAGTAGCTGATGCACTCCGGGTGGCCGGCAGCGATCAGGCACAACAGCGCACCTCTCCCCCCGATCGAATCGATGTGCTTTCCGCTCGAGATGGCGCGAGTCAGTATCGGATCTGCGAGCAGCGCGGAGCTGCCCCAGCTGATCAAGGTGCCGTCGGTCTTGAGCGCCACGGCCCAGTCTGGACCAAAGACGACTTGTTTCAGATCCAAAGCGGTGATGCCAGCGGGGGGCGACGTGAGACCGCTCCAACCGGCGCCCCAGCAGACGACTTCGGGCTTTGGCGTGTGACGCCAGGCGCAGCCGCCGGCTTCGTCATGCAGGGCGAAGTCGTCGAAGCGACCTGCTGGCGGCGTGCAGGCTGCCTTCGAGTTGCACGCGCCCCAGCAGGTGAGTGCGCTGTCCGAGGCGCGGAGTCCACACGCGAAGCGGATGGCGCTCTCGATGCGCGTCAGCGCGACCTTTGGTGCCGGCACCATCGGCGGGTTCACCGAGTTGTCGCCACCAAAGCAGCGCGGCGTGCCGTCCAGCTGGAGCAAGCAGGTGTGCGTGCCGTTTACCGCTAGCGCCTTTGCGTCGTAGATCTTCCGGTTCGGCCCCTTGCTCTTGCAAGCCAGGACTGCTGCGCTTAGCAGTATCAGCGAACAGAGCAGGGTGAAGCGTGGATGCATCCGGGGCAGGAGCCTGATACGCGGTGGTCGCTCCGACCTTCCTTCGCCACCGCGGGGTATAGCGACCCCGGGGGGCGAAGCTGTCGGTGCGTCAACAAGACTCTCCACTCACGGGTTCTTTCCCATTTTCCGTGAGGAATAATTGCCGGGAGGCTCAAACCGCCGGCCCAGGCACGCGTCAGCGCGCCTCCGAGTGCCAGGTGATCCGAGCGTCCGTCTCGACTCGTGTTCCACCCAAGCTCCACGCTCGGACTGTTTCTGAAGCCCATGCGCCTCCCAGCCACTCGCAGCTTGTCTTTTCGCATGCAGCACCGCGTGCGCGTTCCGAGCGCCCCAGAGATCGCCTACGCTGAACGCGAGCAGTCCTCTTCATGCAGGTGGTGAGTCCCCACCCCAGACCGGCTTGCCAGATCAGCGCTTCTCGGATGACGGGCTTGTCGTTGGGTCTAGCGTCGATCGGGAGAAGCTCAGAAGCGCCGCTTCCGACCTCGAGGCCGAGCTTGCTCCACTGATCAGCGACGCTCCAGGCAGCGCCATCGGGCTGATCGACCGCAACGGGCTTGTCGTCTCCATTCTCAAGGGCAGCACGCAGGCGGCAGGCGGTACTCCGATCTCCCTGAAGACACGCTTCGAGGTTGGCTCTGTCACCAAGTCCTTCACCGCGAGCGCCGTGCTCGCCCTGGTGCAGCAAGGAAAGCTCAAGTTGGACGGCCCGGCGGACCAATACCTGCCAGCGCTGGCTGGCGTGCGCTACCCCAGTCGCGATTCTCCCCGCATCACGCTTCGCCACCTGCTCACGCACACGTCGGGGCTACCCCGGGTCGGGCCTCTCGATACTACGCACGATCCGGGAGAAGCCGAGGTGCTGCAGAGCTTGGATGGTTTGGCCCTGGTGCGTGCGCCGGGCACGCTGTCAGACTACTCCAACCTGGGCTACATCGTGCTCGCTCAGGTCATCCGTGCGGTAACGGGTGAGGCGTACGAAAAGTTCGTCGAAGAGCAAGTACTCAAACCACTCGGCAGCGACGCGACCTTTTCCCCGGGCCCCGCTGCGGCGAGCGGTTACTCACGTGGCGCGAGCGGGCCTCGCCCAGAGAAGTCAAAGCAGCGTGGCGCAGCAGGCGGCTCCGGCGGGCTATGGGGAAGCCTCGAGGACGTCGCGCGTTTCGCCAGCTGGCAGCTCCAGGCCTGGCCACCAAGTTCGGATCCGGAGTTCGGCCCACTTTCGCGGGCCACTCGTCGGCTTGCGCACACCGCGGCGTGGCCGCTGCCTGCTCGCCTGAGGGAGCACCATGGACTGAACTACTCCGAGGCCCGCGCCGTTGGTCTCGGGTGGCAAGTCTATGAGCGCTGTGATCAGGGCAGAGTCGTCTGGCACAACGGGGTAACCAACGGGTTTGCCGCGGCGGTCTATCTAGCCGTCGAAAGTGGAGTGGGCGTCGTCGTGCTCGCCAACCTGCGAGATGCGAAAGTCGATCAGATCTCGCGCACTGCGCTGGCGTTTCTCGCGGACCACGGACTAGTCCGTGCGGAAATGGAACGAGCCGGACCCGCGATCGTGGCAGCAGCAAAGGACGCCGTTGGGCTATACAATCACTGGGACGCCGCGCGCTACACAGAGGGCTTCAGCGAAGGGTTTCGCGAGCTCCTACCGCCAGAGGCCATGGCAGCCGCTCTTGCAAGCAAGCGAGCCAAGTTCGGGGTCTGCCGACCTCTGGACGCCTCTCAGATCGCCGAGGTCCGCTCCCCCGACCACGTGATATTCAGGCTCGAATGTGAACGTGGGCAGCCGCTGATGATCGTGCACGGCGCCGCCTTTGGGCGTCCCCGTGTGGACCTATGGGTCGTTGACCCAGGGAAGGACCCACTCGAGCAAAGTTCCTGTGGAGTCCGCCCAGGCAGTGAGGAACAGTAGCTGCCGTAGTCGGATATTACCGTGCGGCAACTAGCGCGCCAGCGGCGCAGCCAGCGTCACTTCCGAGAGACCGATGCCGGCGAAGCGGCGGGGCCGCACCGTGACTTCGAGCACGCCGTCGCGGGCGTTGGCGTCGATCTCCGGGCCCACCGGGGGCGGGTTCTTGAAGAAGTCGGCCAGGGCGATGCGCGCGACGTCTGCGGCCGCGTTGGGCGATGCGTGCGCCGGGATGGCTGAGGCGACCATCTCGACCGCGTGGGAGAAGCGGCCCACGAACAGCTGATCCGCCAGCGACGCATTCGCTGGCGCGGCGTCGCCTCCGGTTTGGCTCGGCTCACGGTAGAACATCACTGCGTGGCTCAAGATCGCCATGTCGCGGTTCCGCGCGCAACCAAGGCTGGTGAGACCGGCCCGGGCGAGCTCCGCTTGCGACTCACTCGAAATGAATGTTTCCACGGGGATAGCGGCGTGCTCGCCACGGTCCTCGATTTCGTGTACCGGTAACCCGCTCATCAGCCCGTCCTGGCCACCTGTCATTGCGGTGCCAAGGCCCGTGCGCACGTAACTATCCGCGCAGCGACTGGCGATCACCCAATAGGCGCCGGCGAACACGTGGGCTTTGCCCTTGGGATCCTGACCAAAGGGGATCTCCTTCGAGCGCGACGTTTCCGTGGTGTAAGCAGCCCGCACCAGGACGCGATTCAGCGCCAGGCAGGCCCAGCGCGCCGAGTCGCGGCCAGCCACGGCGCGCGCGGCGACGGCGCGGGCATCCGTGGTGCCGGTGTGGCGACGCTCGGAGTAGGCGAGATCTTCCAGCTGGTCGACGCCGACGAGCTCATGGCTCGCGCCGGTAACCAGCGGCGCGCGCAGCACTTCGGCGACCACGCTCCAGGCCTCGAGCGCCTTGAGGTCCGCCTGGGAGCTGGTCACGGTCGCGTCGACGATGACCAGGTCGACGGGGGCTCGCTCCGCCTCGTGAATACCCTCGCGGCGCGCGAGGATAGTGAGCGCCTGGGTGATCTTGTCGTGGCCCTCGCACACCGGGATCAAGTCGATCTCAACGCCGGCGCCGGTGTTCGCGTTCTCGAGCAACAGCCACAGGCCGCGCCAGGTCGCCTCCAGGCGCTGGGTCTCCGGGTGACACAGGATGGCATCCAGCAGGTCGGCGAACGTCGTTTCTACGCGGGAAATCGCGCGGTCTAGACTATTGCCCACGACGGCGCCTTTGGTGCCGCTGGCGCCCTTGACTACCGCTGCGATCAAAGAGGAAGCGGCGCCGGGCGCCACGTCTTCCAGCGTTTGCTGGGGTGTAGCGATGTCGACCTGATCGAGCAGCGCATCGAGCGCCCCGCCACTCCCGGACGACTTCTGCGCTGGGGCGGCCGCGGCCGCTGCGGGTGTCGCTGCTGGACTAGGACCGCTAGCGCCGTCGTTTGCAGCCAGATCTCGACACAGCTCGTCGTTGAAGCGCCCCTCAGGCAGCATGCGAGAGAGCTGAATCCGTGCGGCATCTCGCTGGATGCGGCGCTCCACCAGGTTTTGCAGCACGCGGCGCGCGTCGATCAACGATCTGAGGGCGGGCACCTGGTCGATGATGCTCTGGGGCTTGAGCGACTTCATGCGCTCCCAGCGCAAATCCACGCGGAGAGGCTTGTCGCTGAGCGCCGTAGTCACCTCGATGCTGAAGCTCGGCGCGAGCTGCGCCATGGCGCGATCGAAGTCCGTGCGATTCAGGCGCATCACGTTGGGGACCGGATCGGCCCCCGTCGAGTAATCGGCGCCCGCCGTGACTTGGCTCACGACCACGATGCGAAAGGGGCCACCCAGGCCGCTCTCTTCTCCCAGCGGATCGCTCTCCACAGTCTTCGCGCTGCTCCCGCTGCCGAACTGGATGCCAAAGCCCGCGATGCCCCCGCCTGTCTTTTCGTCGCTCATGGGCCCAACGTCATAGCGAAGCTGGCCGTGGGATTCCATGGACTCACCGCCTGTTCCGTGGCCAAGCGTCGCGGCACAATGTTGGCCCAGCGCAGCACTTTCTGGCACGGCCGATCCATGGCAATGCGTGCGCGAAAGCGGTTCAGGACGCTGAGTTCTGCGATCTTGTACTCGGGGTCACTCTGCGTGGGCCTGGTGTCGGCGTGTAGTCCCGGTGCTTCGGACTGGATGGCTGAGCCGTTGGTCGCGCCTCACGAGGAATGGCGGAACACCCCTGCTTACCTCGCGACCCACCAGCAGACCGGCGCTGCCCCGAAGCAAGCGAAGAGCGCCCCCGAGGCCGGGCCGAAGCCGGTGCAGGCGCCGCTGCCAGCGAGCTCGATTGGGCCAGGCCGCGGGGAAGGGCAGCGCTCCGTGGGACCGGAGGACCTCACCCCCAAGAATCCGGGCGCCGCGAACTCTAGCTCACGGCGCTTGCCCACGGGCAGCGCGGGCGGCCGCGTGATCGGCACCTTCAAGAACACCTACTACGATTTCCCGGCGGAGTCTGAGCTGCGCGAGGGTCGGTCGGTGTCGTTGTTCAACGCGAGCTGCCAGCAAGTCGCGTCCGTTCCGCAGCAGTTCTTCGAGCGGCTCTGCGTGCAGGGGAGCGGCATGCTCTCGAGCGGAGACACGCTGAGCTTCGCCAAGCGCGACTGCAGCTGCGCAGCGACCTGCAGCCGCACCGGGCAGCGGCTGTGTTTCGACCGGCTGGACGCAGATAAATTTCCGTGGGGAAGGGGATCAACGGGGCGCCCCATCGTGGCGCTGCGGAGCTTGGCCGTCGATCCTAGCGTCGTGCCCATGGGGAGCCTGGTGTACGTGCCGGAGTTCGACGGTTTGAGCCTGCCGGGTGGCGTGAAGCACGACGGCTGCTTCGTGGCTCAGGACCGGGGAATCTGGGTCAAAGGCGCGCACATCGATGTGTTCGCTGGTACCGCCGAGATGCGTCTGCACCTCGAGAAGCAGCTGCCCACCAACCGCGGTGTGCACGTGGTGCTCGACAGCCCGCGTTGCGAGAGCGCCGCGAATTCGCGTTGATTAATTACACGATACGACAAGGCCACCGTCAGGGCGTTTCGAGCACTCGCAGCGCTCGCTGTCGAAGCAGCCGCAGCCCGTACAGTCTGGGGGCAGCTCTTCACACAGGATCCGCGGAGGAGCGTCCGCGTACAACGCCCGGGTGACGCACGCGTCGGTAAGGGCACAGAAATAGCCAGCGCAGGCGAAGCTGTCGGGAGGCGCCGCACAGGCGTTGCTTGCGTCGATGTCAACTCCGGATCGCTGAGCCTCGCACTGGTTCACGTAGAGCTTGCCATCGCACCCACATGCTATGCCCCGGGTCGAGCAGAAGGCGTCCTTGGAGGCGCAGCTGCAATGCGCGAAGGCGCGCCCGCATTGGTTGTCCCAGTAGTCGCAGAAGCGTGGGCACTCGGTGGTCTCGACGAACGTGTCTCCCCCAGCGCCACCCGCAGTCGCTCCTCCGCTGCTGGTATTCCCCGCGGATCCGCCTTCAGCGGCCTGACCCGCGGCGCTGCCACCGGCGCCAGGCGCAGCACGATCTTCGGCTTCCCCACAGCTGATGAGGCAAACCAACGCGAACACCCACGCCCAGAGAAGCCAGCTCTTCATGCTTCCGCTGGCTATCAGAAGTTCGACCAAAGCGAGAGGTGAAACGTTTGACTTCCTACTCGCGTTTGGCGCGAGGCGCCTTCGTCCGCGAAGAGCGCGCTCCCAGCGACTGGCGTCATTTTGTTGGGAGAGGGCCTAGTTGCTGCCCGCAGTTCCACCCGTGGTCCCAGCGGTTCCGCCAGTCGTCCCAGCGGTTCCGCCAGTCGCCCCAGCGCTGCCGCCAGTTGCCCCAGCGCTGCCGCCGCTGGAGCTTGTCCCCGCGGAACCACCGGTCGAACTGGTGCCGCCGCTAGCAGACGTGCCCCCGGTTGAGCTGGTTCCGGCGCTGCCACCAGACCCGGCAGTCCCGCCGGTGCCGCCCGCTCCACCGCTCCCCGCGGCGCCACCGGTGCTCGCGTCCGCTGCGGCGTCCGTGGTCGCGTCCGCTCCCGCGTCGGAGATCGCCCAGTCGTCACACGTATCCGCCGCGAAGGCTGCCGCGCGGATATTGTCGGGGCAGCTCTCGTAGACGCTGCCGTTGAGGGTGAGCCATTCCTCTTCCGAGATCGACTTCAGCTTGTAGACCGTGAGATCTTTCGGGTCTTTCAGCCGTACGCAGCCGGGCTCGCTGCTCTTGGTCGCATCGCGGCCCTTGCACGAGATCACGACGGTCGACTGCAGACAGGTGCCCACCCCATCGTGCTGCATGCCGAAGATCGGCGGGCAGTTGGCTGGGCACGCGTCGGCCTGCTCGCCGCAGGTCTGCTGGCAGCCCCCAGCCGAGGCGAGCAGTCCCAACAAGATCGTTCCCGCGAGCGCTGCGCTGAGTTTTTTCACGCCCATGACTCTCCTAAGCCTAGCACCAGTCCGCAGCTCCGCGCTCTGGGCAGGCTACCAGCAGACCATCGAGCCCGAGTAACCGCACTCGGGTCGAGCCATCAGCGCGTAGGTCATTCCCGTCAGGAATCCGAAGCCGAGGCCCATGCCGCCGCCGATCAGGATCTGGTCGGCGGAGTTGTAGTCACCCGCGCCGCGCCCGATGGCGGTGATCAAGCTGAACACGGCGGGCACCGCGACGTGACCCGCGAAGCTACCCCCGTTGAACCGCCCGTTGCTCCACTTGGTGGTGTCGAACAAGAACACCGCTGCGCCGTGTCCCAGGCCGGAGAAGGCGGCGAAGGAGTGGCTCGAAGGCGAGCCATAGGACTCGCAGTTCGGGAGACCGCTTGTCTTCCCCTCGCATCCGGGCCTTGCCGCCTGAAAGCTCTCTTTCAACACGAACTCGTTGAACAGCGTCAGCGAGGTGAGGGTGAGCACCGGCGCCAGGGTCGAGACGTGCCAGCGGGCCTTCCAGCCCACGGTGACCTCCGGATCGGAGTAGAAGATCCGCGGCATCACCGCTTCCGTCGCGAGTGAACCGACCGCGGTGATGGTGGAGACGGTGCCCCACGTTTCGTCGCGGCTAGGTGGCGTTTGAGCTGACGCCGAGCCCGCCGTCAAGCTGACCGCGGCGGCGAGACCGAGTGCAAGGCGCTTTCGCATCCCCCGCATGATCCGAATTCCTGGGCGCCGTGGCCAAGAAAGTGAAGCGCGTCAGCGATAAGTCGCGCCGCCGGACCCGCCTGGTGTTCAGCGAGGCGTGCCGAAGGGGCCGCCGGTTGGGTTCACCGCGCTCACGTGTCGCGTGGTCATGCGGTTGCCCCCAGCGGTCTGGTAGCGACCGTAGGCCTGGGCGAATGCATCACCAAACAGCAGTGAAAAGACATGCTTTTCTTCGCTGGTCAGGTCGCCGTAGCGCTGCTCATAGAGTTTCCACAGTGATTTGAAGCGGAAGGGACCGAAGGTGGTGCCCTCAGGCTTGCGCGCGTTCGGGTCGTCGAGCATCTGCTCAATCGTCTGCGGGCTGAGCTCGTTGAGCAGCGACTTCACGCCTTGCATGACACCGTTGATCATCGCGACGTGATGAGTCATCAGATCCGCGAGGGTGCCCTCGATGGCGCGGGGCGCATTGTTGACCGGCGACTTCCAATCGAGCAGGCCCGTGGCGAGTTCTTCCGGGTCCTTCGCGCGGCTCACGATCTGTGAGGCGCCCGTGACGTCCACGGCTCCCGTGATTTCCATGTCCGAGCGGAACTGACGGTAGCCATCGCGCAGCGGGACGAAGGTCTGCAGGAAGATCGTCATCACCTCACGCAGCTTGGTGAGAAAGAGCACGAGATCGTCCACGCTCTCTGGACTGCCACGGCTCGGCACGAGGTCGCTTGCGAGCTCCTTGAGGCCCTGGAGCGCGACGGCCTCTTCCCGTGTCGTGGTGCGCGGCGCATGTGGAATCGGCGAGCCCAGCGAGGCCGCGAGTCGCTGAAAATCAGGCTCCTGGAGCAACGCGGGCATCTCGCGCGCCATTGCTTGGAGCGCCGCGACCCGTTGCTCCGGGGGGAAGCGACCAATGTGCTCGTTGATGTTGGCCATCAACTCGGTCCAGCTCCTTCTATAGGCGGCGTACGTCTGGAGGTGTGCCGTGGCCGCCGCCGGAGGAGCCGGGCGCGCCGACTCCAGCACCTGAGGCGACGCATAGCTCGCGACCCCAAAGCGTCGCGCGCTGGTCGGCTCAGGTTCGACCTGGGTGGAGTAGATCGTGATCACCACGCTCACGATCGCGAACTCGTAGTTGTGCGATTGAAGGCTGATCACCTGGTTCGGCTGCAGGCGACCCGTGGAACGCAGCATCGTGCCGTTCGTGCTGCCCAGATCGCGCAGCATGATCTCGCCGTTCTGCGACTCGATCACCGCATGGAAGTCAGAGACAAACGGCAGGTCCAGGCGCAGGTCGTTCAACGCATTGCGGCCGATGCGGATCGGCAGCTTGGCGAACGTGCGCTCCAAACTCGAGCCAGTCTTGGTGTTGGTGACGCGCACGCCATAGCCGGCTGACACGACTCGGAGTCTATCAGGGCGCTTCTGCAACGGCTAGCAAGTGCCCCGTGCCCGCTACACTCGCTGTCGCGCGTGCTGGCCAGCTAACTTCTGCGGTTTTTGGGCCGGATCGCGCGGAGTGGTTTGATCGACCCAGCGACCTACAGCGGGAGACCCAGCCCGTGTGCTCGCGGGCTGCCGAATTACTTGCGTTGGTTTTTTCTACCGACGAGACCGGTTGTGCGAAGTTCCCGCCATGCAGCGTCAAACGGTGGCCAAGGCATGTGCCGTGGTGGCCGGATTGGTAGTCGGCGGCGGCTTGGCGGTAGCTCGGCCGGCTGCAGCGCCGCCAATGCCGATCGCCCAACTCGAGCCCCGCCCAGCGCGCGTGGTCAAGCCGCGCCCCAATCCCGCCAGCAATCGGCCTTCGACTGAAGGCTTGTCTGGGATCGCCCGGCTTCAAGCTCTGGAGGCCAAGCTCGACGCCAAGCCAGAGGAAGCACAGGTCGAAGACGGCCAGTCTGGACTGACTCCTGAGGAACGGGCCGTGATGGCCAACGGAACTCCGGAGTGGACCAAGTCCTACACGCTGCCGGATTTGCCTGTGGACTACAACCCGCTGGTTCAGCAGCGAGTGGCGAGTCTGACGTCGGATCCGAAGATGCGTCAGCGGGTCGAAGCGGCCGTCAAGGCAAGCGGTCGCTACTCCCACCTCGTGCTGCAGATCCTGCGTGAGAATGCGCTCCCCGAGGACCTGGTGTCCGTTGTGTTTGCCTCGAGTGGTTTCCAAGCCGACGCGGTGTCGGCACGGGGTGACGCCGGCCTCTGGCAGCTGTCTCCGACCGAAGCCGTGCTCTACGGGCTGATGGTGAAGCCCAACTACGACGAGCGTCGGAACGTCGAGCTCGCGACGCGGGCCGTGGCCAAGCGGCTCGCGGATCTGCACGAGAAGTACGGTACGTGGGAGCTAGCGCTGGCTGCGTTCCACTCGGGCGATGCGACGATTTCTCGCGTGCCTGATGTGGGCGAGAAGAGTTTTTGGGAGCTGCTGTCGAGCGACGGAGACCTGCCGAAGTCTGCAGCCGAGTACGTGCCGCTCGTGCTGGCCACGGCGCTCGTGCTGAAGAATCGCGACTCCTTCCAGATCGACGCGAGGCCCGATGCACCCATCTATCCGGCTAGCATGCAGGTGCCCGCGGGCATGGATCTGTCACTCGTCGCGCGCGCATCTGGCACCAGCCTCGATCAGATCCGCATGCTCAACCCAGCGATCTTGAGCGAGTTCGTACCCAGCGTGACTCGCGACCTGACGATTCAGGTGCCCGCGGGTAGTGCCGGGCGCGCGCGCATGCTGCTCGCCCAAGTGATGAGCGGCTACGGCTCCGATGACCTACATCGGCACGTTCCTTCGAGCTTCGATTGGGGCCGTGACGAGCTGCCTTCGGCCGCTCCCGAGTTCCCTCCACAACTGAGTGCCGCAAAGCGCAACAGCGCCAAGGACAAGGATCCGTGGCTGCTCCCAGCGCTTGTCTCACCCCCAACCCAGGCGGATCCCGCGATGGCGCCCAGTGGGGCGGAGCCCAAGGCCAAACCGACCGACTCCGAGCAGAGCAGCAGCAAAGCGAAGAGCAAGAAGCAGAGCACGAAGAAGAGCGACTGGGCCGCGGTTGCGGCGGGAAAGAGCGCTGCTTCGGGCTCTGGGAAGACTCAATGACCCCAGGCTGCCGTGGGGGCTGTGGGTTCGCACTCCCTTCGGCTATCGTGGGCGGCCCTCGAGGGTGGGCCTCGAGGAGAGCCGACATAGAGCAGGGGAGAACATGCTGATCGCCGACCCGCGTACACCGCTGCGGAAGCTGAACACGACTTGCACGAAGGCATTCGAGGCTGCGGCTTCGAGCTGCGTTTCGCATCGCCACTACGAGGTCACCGTCGAGCACGTCTTGATGGCGCTACCGAGGACCTCAAAGCGACGTCACGTCCGCCCTGGCGCACTACAACGTCAACGCCGAGATGTTCCACGCAACCCTCGGGCGTTACATCGGGGAAATGAAGTCGGGTAACCCCGGCAAGCCCACGTTCAGCACGCTGCTGCTCGAGTGGATTCAAGACGCGTGGATCTACGCATCCACCGAGCTTGGCGACACGCTGCTGCGCTCTGGCGCGCTGCTGGTGCGTTTGGTGCAGTCGCCCAATCGGTACCTGCCCGTTGAGTTCCCCGCGCTGGAGCAAATCCCGCGTGACGAGCTGCGCAAGGATCTGCCCGTGATTGCCGCGATGAGCGGCGAAGCGGCGCAACAAGCCGCGGCTACACAGAGTGGCGCGAAGTCCGCTGGCCCCGGTGGCCCTGCCGGCGCGCCCGGCGACGGACCCCTGCAACGCTTCACGTCGGACCTCACCGCGCGTTTCCGCAACGGTGAGCTCGATCCCATCTTCGGTCGCGAGCGCGAGATCCGTCAGATGATCGAGATCCTGGTCCGCCGTCGCAAGAACAACCCGATCATCGTGGGTGAAGCAGGCGTCGGTAAGACCGCGCTGGTGGAGGGGCTCGCCCAGCGCATCGTCGAAGGTTCGGTGCCGGACCAACTCAAGAACGTCAAGGTGATGTCCCTCGACCTCGGTGCGCTGCAAGCCGGCGCCGGCGTCAAAGGTGAGTTCGAGAATCGCCTCAAGGGCGTGATCGAAGCGGTGAAATCGTCACCGACTCCGATCGTGCTGTTCATCGACGAAGCGCACACGATCATCGGAGCGGGTGGCTCTGCGGGTGGTGGTGACGCGGCGAACCTGCTCAAGCCCGCACTGGCTCGCGGCGAGCTGCGCACCGTCGCGGCGACGACCTACGCCGAGTACAAGAAGTACTTCGAGAAGGACGCCGCGCTGGAGCGGCGATTCCAACCGGTGCACTGCGGGGAGCCGTCGGTCGACGTGGCAACCGTCATGTTGCGAGGCGTCGCGCCGAAGTTCGAAGAGTCCCACGGCGTCGTGATCCGCGATGAAGCCGTGGTTGCGGCGGTCACGCTGTCGAGCCGCTATATCAGCGGCCGCCAGCTCCCGGACAAGGCGGTCGACTTGCTCGACACCAGCGCCGCCTACGTCAACCTGGTGCGCAACGCGCCTCCTGCAATCCTCGAGGATACGCAGGCTGAGCTGGCCGCCGTCGAGCGGGAGCTCGAGGCCATGGATCGCGACGAGAAAGCTGGTGTGGTCCCGCTCGCCGAGCTCCGCAAGGAGACGGAAGAGAAGAAGGCTGCGTTGCTGGCTACCGTGGCTGAACTCGAAGAAAAGGTCGCGGAGCAACGCAAGATCGTCGAGCGCATCGACGAGCTACGCCTCCAGATCAAGGCGGCGACTGAAGGCGCTGCGCCGGCGGGCGACGATGCCGAGAAGAAGACCGAGGGCGACAAGGCCGCCGAAGCCGCCGCAGCGCCGGCCGAAAAGATCGATGTGGATGCGGCCCGCGCGAGTCTCCGCGAGGAACTCGAGAAGCTGCGCGACATCAAGGCTGAGGATCGCCTGGTGGCCGCCGACGTCGACGAGTCGGCCGTCTCCTCCATCGTCGCCGACTGGACCGGTATTCCCGTTGGCAAGATGGTCAAGGACGACGTCGAGGCGATCGTCCACTTGGAAGATCGCATGCAGGCGCGCGTCCGTGGGCAGGACATGGCGCTCGCCGCGATCGCACGCGAAGTGCGCGCAGCGCGTTCGGGCCTGAAGCCACCGAACACACCACTCGGTGTGTTCCTGTTGGTTGGGCCGAGCGGCGTTGGTAAGACGGAGACCGCGTTGACTCTGGCGGATCTCATGTTCGGTGGTGAACGTTTCGTCGTCACCATCAACATGAGCGAGTTCCAGGAGCGACACACTGTCTCGCGCTTGATCGGTTCACCGCCTGGTTACGTGGGCTACGGCGAAGGTGGTGTACTAACCGAAGCCGTACGGCACCGCCCGTACTCCGTCGTGCTGCTCGATGAAGTCGAGAAGGCGGACAAGGAAGTCCTCAACCTGTTCTACCAGGTGTTTGACAAGGGCATGCTGAGTGACGGTGAAGGTCGTGTCGTCGACTTCAAGAACACGATCGTCATCCTCACCAGCAACCTGGCGACGGATCTGATCACGACGACGGCAGCACCGGATGAGGAGCCGCCGGACTACGATGAGCTCATCAGCATCATCAAGCCGACGCTCAGCGCCCATTTCAAGCCGGCGCTGCTCGCGCGTATGACGGTCGTGCCCTACGTGCCGATCCGTCCCGACGCGCTCAAGGGCATCGCCCGGATGAAGATGGGCGGTATCGTCTCCCGCGCCAAGGCCGCGCACGGCATGGACCTTCAGATCACGGACCAGGTGATCGACGCCATCGCCGAGCGTTGCCAAGAGGTGGAGAGCGGCGCTCGAAACGTGGATCACATCCTGCGAGGGACGGTGATGCCACTCGTCTCGAGCGAGATCCTCAGGAGCATCGCGGCTGGTGAGGAGCTCGACAAGATGCAGCTAGATCTCGACGGAGCGGGCGAGATCATCTGCGTGAAGGGATAGCGACGGATGAAGCGAGGCTTAGCGTTCGTGGTTGGGACAGTCGGATTGGTGGGGCTCCTGCTCTCACCACCTGCCTGTTCCCCCACGGTGTTACCGGTGAAGGAACCTGATAACTGCAAGTTCCAGGAAGTGACGCTCGACATCATTTCCTCACCGGATATCAACCGTGCGGAGAACGGTGAGGCTCGCCCAGTCCAGCTGCGTGTCTATCAGCTGAAGAGCGACACCAGCCTTCAGAACGCCTCCTTCAATGACGTGTGGAAGAAGGAGACGGAGACCCTCGGCGAGGACCTGGTCAAGAGCGAGGAGTTCCCCGTCTACCCCAACACCCGCACGGCGTTGAAATTCGAGCGAGACGACTCGGCTCAGTACGTTGCCGCGGTAGGCTTGTTCCGCAACCCCAAGGGGCGGAGCTGGTACACGGTTTTCGACCTACCGCCCGCTCCGAGCGAGGGGGCCTGCGGTCAGGAAAAGTGTGAGGGCGAGGGCTGCGAAGACGCTGGACCCCCGCCAATGCCGCATTTCTACGTGTGGATCGACGAGTCTCGAGTGGAAGACGGCGTCGAACACGCAGAGGACGTTCCTGAGGGACGGGTTGACGAAGTAAAGTCCCAGGCGAAGGCGCCCTCCGGTGGGGAGGGCGCGCCTGGGGCGCCTGCTGAGGGAGCCCCTCCTCAGGGAGAATAGATCGTGAGCATTCGCAAGCCCGTCTGGACAGAGGGCCTGTTCATCACTCAACACCATTTCCAGCAGCTCGATGGTTACCACGAGCGCTTGCTGGATCGGCGCCTGGGCGCTTCGGTTCCCTACGCCTGGGGTGTCACCGAAATCCAATTGGATGAGCGTGCGCTTGGTGCAGGTCAGCTGAAGCTCTCGCAGTTTTCCGCCATCTTGCCCGATGGCACGCCCATCACCTGCGGGGATCGTTCGAACGACGCGCCGCTGCGCGACATCGGCGAGGTCTTTACCCCGCAGATGCAATCGCTCGACGTGTTCGTGGCGTTGCCGCAGGAAACCGACACCGCGGCAAACGTCGACCTGGAGGACAAGCCCGGTGCGCTGACTCGCTTCACTCAGGAGTCATCGCGGGTCTACGACGCGAACACCGGCTCCAACGAACAGAACTTCGGATGGGCGCGTCCCAACGTTCGCCTCTTGTTTGGTGAAGAGCGTCGCGAGTCCTTCGACTCCATCAAGGTCGCGGTGTTGATGCGTAGCAACACCGGCGCGATTATCGCCAAGCGCACCTACGTTCCGCCGGTCCTGCGCATTGGCGCGGCGCCGTTCTTGACCACCGGCCTGCGCCACGTGCTCGAGAACATGACGGCGCGGCAACGCAGCTTGGCCGCGTCGCGTCGTCAGCGCTCCGAGGCGGCGATCGACTTTCAGGCTAGCGATGCCGCGAAGTTCTGGCTGCTCAGCACACTCAACAACTTCATCCCGGTGATCGCTCACTACGTCGATCAGGGTCGCTCGCACCCCGAGCAGGTCTACATCACGCTGGCGCAGCTCATCGGTCAGCTGTGTACCTTCGCGGTGAAGGCGGACCCCACGGAAATCCCGAAGTTCAACTACCTCGAGCTGGGCGACACCTTCGAGAAGTTGTTTGCTCGGGTCCTCGCGCTGCTGGATGCGGTGATCGCCGAGCGTTATGTCGAAGTGCCAATGCAGCGTCGCGAGGACGGCATGTACCTCGGCAAGATCGAGGACGGTTCGCTCCTGCGCTACGAGTTCTTCTTGGCTGCCAAGGGCTCCTTGCCCGAAGGCCAGCTCCGGGATCGCCTACCGAAGCTGTCCAAGATTGCGAGCTGGTCGCAGGTGGGGTCGATCCTCAACTCCGCGATCAACGGCGCCCGCCTCGAACTCGAGTACCAACCGCCAGGCGCGCTTCCGCTGCGCCCGGGCGTGGTGTTCTTCCGGGTGCACAAAACGCCCGAATACTGGACCGATATCCAAGGAACTGGAACCATCGCGATCTATCAACCGCTGGAGCCCCGGGCCGTCGAGCTCTCCCTCTACGCGGTTGACCCGGAAAATCTGTGATTGGCCGCGAATTTCGCGGTGTTCCCAGAGGGTTCGGGGGGGAGGCGCGGTGTTTGGTCGCCGTGGTCAACCCGCCGAGACGATTGTTTGGAGTTTCTGAGATGTGGCTGTCTAGCGCAGAGGTGATGTCGTGATCGAACAGATGTACTGGGCCTGTTCCGATGCGCTCACATTGGCCACCCAATTGGGCACCGCTCGAGATTTGCCACCGCCGGATGTGCTGAGTCAGCGCATCTCTGGCGTGTTCGATCAGATGGCTGAGCGGGCCCGCGCGTCGCGCATTCCCGATGACGATGTGATGGAGGCGAAGTACGCACTCTGCGCATTCATCGATGAACAGATCCTGCGCTCGGAGTGGCCGGGGCGGCAGCAGTGGATGAGTCGCCCGTTGCAGCTCATCTACTTCAACGAGAACACCGCCGGTGAGGGCTTCTTCACCCGTCTGGAGCAGCTCGAGGCGCAGCCGCAGCGCGCCCACGTGCTCCAGATCTATTACCTGTGCCTGTGCCTTGGTTTCCAAGGTCAGTATGCCGTGCGCGGAGGCGAGGGCGTTGGCGCCATCGTCGAACGCGTCGGCGCACGGCTTGCTCGCAATCTTCCGCGCAGCGATCAGCTCAGCCCTCACGGTGAACTCGCCGGAGGAGTGCGATCCGCAGTGCGACGCGAGGCCCCCATTGTTGCCGCGAGCATCGCGCTCATCGGTTTGGCGGTCCTCGTATTCGTTGTTTTGCGGGTAGTTGTGAGCTCCAGCGCAGATAGTGCAGCAAAGAACATGCAGAACTTTGCCCAGACCGGCGCAAAGTAATGAAATAGCGTCTGAGACGCTATGTGGCTTTGGATCTTCGCTATTCTGTTGCTCGCCCTCATTTGGGTTGGTGGGTGGCTTCTAAGGAGTTTGGGTGTACCGATTCCATTGTCGGCGCAGATCGGCTTAACCGCCGGCGTCGTTTCAATGGTCGCGGGCATTCTGCTGTATCGCCGTTGGCGAGCAGGCGCTGCGGCGCGCGCGCTCGAGCGCGAGATCATGAAGCAGACGGAGCAGCAAGCTGCGATGTCCGCTCCAGATCGGCGTGCCGAGATCATCGAGCTGAAAGCTCAGGTGGAGCGCGGCATCCAGGCGCTGAAGCAGAGCAAGCTGGGAGATCGCGGTCAAAACGCGCTCTACACCTTGCCCTGGTTCATGATCGTCGGTCCGCCTGGCGCGGGTAAGACGACAGCGATTCGCCACTCCGGCCTGAACTTCCCGTTACTGGACGCAACGGGCGGCGCCGTGAAGGGCGTTGGTGGTACGCGCAACTGCGACTGGTGGTTCACGAACGAAGCCATCCTGCTCGACACCGCCGGGCGCTACGCGACCCAAGACGATGATCAACCGGAGTGGTACGCATTCCTCGATCTACTGCGACGTTTCCGCAACAAGCGGCCAATCAACGGCGTCATCCTAGCGGTTAGCGCGAGCGACATCCTCGAGCAGACCGAAGAGCAGACCACGCAGATGGCGCGCACCCTGCGAGCGCGCATTGACGAGCTGCAGAACCGCCTCGACATGGTGGTGCCTGTCTACGTGATGTTCACCAAGGTCGACTTGGTGGCGGGCTTCGTGGAGTTCTTCAACGACCTGAAGAAGAGCGACCGCGACCGCGTGTTCGGTTCGACGTTCCCCATGGATCTCGCGGTGCAGCGCAAGCCAGAGGAGCTGTTCGAAGAGGAGTTCGCGCTGCTCATCTCGCAGATCCACGCGCGGGCGATCAAGCGAGTCGCGCGCGAAAAGAAGGAGATGCGCGATCGCGTCGTGCAGTTCCCCCTCGAGTTCCAGGCGCTGCGCACCACCCTCGGTGACTTCCTGCAGGCGCTGTTCGAGGACAACACTCAAGACGACAAGCCGATCTTCCGCGGCTTCTACTTCTCCAGCGGTACGCAAGAAGGCAACCCCGTCGACCGCGTTCTCGGTGGCCTAGCGCGCGCTTTCGGCCTCGCTCCGCGCATGGACTCGGAGGCTCAGCTCGAGCCCAAGTCATACTTCGTCACGGACCTGTTCCGTCGCGTGGTGTTCCCCGATCAGAACATTGCCGCACGGACACGCCGCGAGATGCGTCGGCAGTGGCTCTCGCGAATTGCGATGGGCGCCACCGCGCTCTTCCTTGCGATGATGCTCCTGGTCCCGAGCTCCTGCAGCTTCAGTCGGAACCGCAAGCTGGTTGGCACAGTTGAGGGCACCGCCTCGAGCGCAGCGAAGGTGAACTGGGCGAGCAAGGACTCGGTGGGAGACAAGGCATCGAACCTCACCACCATTCGCGCACTCCTCAAGCAGCTCGACTACTGGCGGGCCACTGAGCCGCCAACCGGAATGCGCTTCGGCATGTACGTCGGTGACGAGCTGTACGAGCCGTTGCGTGGGGTCTACGTCAACGCCATCGAGCGTGGCCTGAAGGAGCCGACGCAGAAGGATCTCGAGGCGAAGCTCTCAGCGTTTGGTGCCGTTTCGACCACGAGTGGCAAGGAGTACAACGAGCGCTACGACCTCTTGAAGCTCTACTTGATGCTCACCTGGCCGGAGAAGCTCGACCCCGAGTGGGCGGCCCGTCCGCTGGCCAACGCCTGGGCCAAGGCGCTGCGTTCGCCAGACCCAGTGGGCGACGCGGAGCATCTGCTTCCGCACACCCGCTACTACCTGGATCTCATGAAGCGCGGAGAGGTGAAGCCCTGGGATCGCAATGATCCGACGGTGACTCGCGCGCGCAGTGCGCTGCTGAGAGCGCCGCGCCTGGACCGCATGTACGAAGCGTTGGTTCGCGAAGCCAATGCAGACATCAAGTCCATCAAGCACAGTGACATCTTCTACGGGTCGGTGTCGCCGTTCATCACCTACAAGCAGGACTTGCAGGTGCAGGGCGCGTATACCCGCGACGGCTGGGCGCGCGTACGTGAACTGCTGGGCAGCCAAAAATCCGAGCTGAGCGCCGAGCGCTGGGTGCTGGGAGAGGAAGAAGCGCAGCAGGAAGCGGACGTAGAGAAGCAGATCATCAAGCTCAAGAACCTCTACTTCGAGCGCTACAAGATCGCCTGGCGAGACTTCATCTTGGACGTGGAAGTCCACGAGCCCGAGAACGCGGAAACGTCGCTGGGCGAACTCACTGCGCTCAGCGAGCCCGAGTGGCCCTACAAGCGGCTAATCGACACGCTGCACGAGAACGTGACCCTCGACATTTCCGAGGGTGAGTTGGCCGGCCTAGCGGAGAGTGCGTTCCAGCTTGCCAAGCGTCAGCTGCAGCGGAAGCTCGCGCTCTCGCAGACGGACGAACCGAAGAAGGACGTTCGCCCCATGTCGCCGGTCGAGATCGCGTTCAAGCCGCTCACCGACTTTGCGGTCCCAGCCAAGAGCGACGACCCAGAGGCGGATGCGAAGTCTACGGGCCTCGCAGAGTACCAGGGCACGCTCTCCAAGCTGGTCGGTGTGCTCACCGATCTGCGCGACGCGGACGCGGCTCCGGATCCGACAGCGGTCATGAGCGAGTTCGAGGGTGCGTTCCGTGGAACTAGCGGCCTCCTGATGTCGCAGAGCGGCTTCACGCGTCCGATGCTCTCACCTTTGCTCATGCGTCCAATCACCTTCGCTTGGGCGGGCGTGGTCAACGACGCCGGCGGCGCCGCGACCGGACTTTGGGAGACCAACGTCTGGAGCGTCTGGCGGGACACGTTGGCCAATCGATACCCCTTCAAAAAGACGCAGCGCGACGCATCGCTCGCCGACTTCACAGAGTTCTTCAAGCCGAACAGCGGGCTCCTCTGGGCTTTCTATGCGGAAAATCTGAAGGGCACGCTCAAGCGCAACGGGGACGCCTTCACTCCAAGCCGCCGCTTCAACAGCAGTGTGGGTTACAAGGGAGACTTCCTGTCCACATGCTTGACCCGCGGCGCCGAGATCTCCTCAGCGGTGTTCGGTAAGGGTGAAGAGCCGAAGATCAAGTTCGAGGTCAACCTGCACTCCGTGAGTGAGGATGTGAGCGAGGTTTCGATCGAGATCGACGGAGTCTCCCACGTCTACAAGAACCACCCTGAGGAGTGGCTCGCCGCCGAGTGGCCGAATGACAAGGGAGAGACGCCCGGTGCTCGTGTTCGGGTCCGCGGCTATCGTGGCCTGGATGAGGAGATCAACCGGCCGGGAGACTTCGGCATCTACCGCCTCATCGACGCGGCGCAGAGCGTCGAGTCCGGTACCGCCGGTGGAAACCCGCAGGGCGTCCCCACGGTCGTCGTCACCTGGTACCTGCGATCACGCGATGCTCACATCAAGCTCGACTTCAAGCCGTCGAAGCGTGATCGTGGACTATCCCCAGCGCTGTTCCTTGGCTACGATTGCCCTCGCGTTATCGCTCAATAGGCACGGGCCATCTGCACTCGACCGCGGCGCATGTCGAGTGGCCCGCATCGCGCTGACGGTCTAGCCGCTGCGCTTGACGACGGAATACGAGGCAAAGCGTGATCGTCGGCTACTTCGGCAAGCTCCCCAAGGCAGGAGACTTTTTGCGTGGTGGTGTCGCGGGAGAACCCGCGAGCGGGTTCGAGCGTTGGATCGAGCAGGGAATGGTCTACGGCTCGACTCGACGCGGTGATTGGCAGCAGGCCTTCGACACTGGGGCCGTGCACGGGTTCATCTATCGCGCACCGCCCAATGTCGGGGCCGTGTCGGTGATCGTGGGCGTCATTCGACCAAGTCGTGACACCGTCGGTCGCCGCTTCCCCCTCGTGCTCTTCTCTCAGGTGCCCGAGCCGGTGCTTGCGGGCGCACCCCACATCGCGCCGCTCCTGCTGGGAGACTTCTTCGAGCTGGCGAGTGAATTACTGCTTGAAGCACACGAGATGACCCCGGACGAGTTCCGCAGCGCCGTAGCGGGGATCCCGGCTCCGCGCATTGATCAGCTCGCGACCTACGTCGCCGAGTACAACGAGTGGGTGAGCGCCACTCCGCTCTCGACGCCGCTTAGCGTGACCTACGGTGAGCCCGAGGGCGCAGCCATTCCCCACGCCATCGACACCTTGATCCAGTGTGTCGCCCCCTTCATCGGCCAGGAGCCGATGAGCACTCCCTTGTCTGCGCGCTTGCCGCTCGGAGCGGGCGGAGTCGCGTCTGCAGCGTTCTGGATCGATGTGGCGCGGCGCATCGCGCGCTGGCGGCGCACCGTGCCGAGCGCGTTTTGGTCAGCGAGCGAAGCGGACGGCACGCTGCTGCTTCAGCTTGGCGCGACTCCGCATTCCTCGCTTGCTGAGCTTTGGTCCCCCGACCCAGATAGCGATCACGTATGCGATCTGACGCGCGCGCCTCGAGTGAGTCGAGAGCAGATCCTGGGTCGATTGCCGCCGGGTGTGAGCCAGGCGCTCGTTTCACCAGAGTCGCCCGTTGGATACTTCCTGCAGTCCCTGACGAACTGAGCGTTCCTCAGGATGCCGGTGTTCAGTGATCCATCTGAAGTGTGGGAACGCAACGCGGGAACGACGAGATGATGACAAGGCCGACGTTCGCTCTGGTCCCCGTGACTCGGGTGGTTTTGCTAGAAATTCCCAGGGGTCACGGGTAGCGTCTCGGGCCAATGGCGGAGTTGAGGGAGACGCTAGCCGAGAAGATCGCGCCACTGAAGGGGCCCATCCCTGGTGGTGAGCCGCAGGGGGCCGATGCGTCCTACGAGCCTGAGTTCGAAGAGGTAAAAGCCGAGATAGACAAGCTTGGCTCGTTGGACGGCGAACAGCCCAACTGGGGTCGGGTCGCCTCCGTTTCCGCAGAGATACTCCAGAACAAGTCAAAGGACATGCGCCTGGTGACTTGGCTGGCCGTCGCCCGCATGGTTCAAAGCGGCCCGGCGGGATTGGCCGAGGGGCTCCTGGGCATTCTGGAGGTCTCCCGCGAACACTGGGATGGCATGTATCCCCCCGCTAAGCGAGCTCGCGCGCGTGGGAACCTCGCGAGCTGGTTAGCCGAGCAGGCGGAGTCAGTGCTCGCTGAGTACAAGCCTACGGCGGCCGATCGTGAGGCAGTTGCGCTTTGCGATACGCTGTACGGTGAAGTTGATGATTTCCTGTCGGAAAAGCTAGGGGAGAACTACACCGGCATGGGCGCGCTGCGCTCTGCGCTGAGGGAGAAGTCGAGGGAGCTCCCCGCGGAAGCGCCGCCGCCCAAACCGGCGGCCCCCCAAGCTCAACCTCAAGCCGCGGCGCCCGCTTCACCTCCAGCGGCGGCAGCGCCCCCGCCGGCCGCCTTTTCAATCGAAACGGCAGCTGACGCTGACAAGGCGTTCAAAGAGATGCGCAACGACCTGCGCAAGATCGCACAGGTCTTGCGCAGCAACGCCACGGGAAACGCGCTTGCGTATCGGATCTGTCGCTTTGCGAACTGGGCAGCGTTCAACGGTGCTCCAGCGGCGGAGCAAAACAAGACGCTGCTCCCTCCCCCTCCACCAGACCGTCAGGCCGATCTCAATCGTCTCCTCGAGGCGGGTAACTGGGCTGGCTTGATCGAGGCAGCAGAGGCCCATGCCGCAGCTCATCTCTGGTGGCTCGATCCCATGCGCTATATCGCGACGGCGCTCGACCGCCTCGGGCCATCCGGAGCGGATGCTCGTGAGGTGGTCGGAAGGGAGACGGTCGCCTTCGTTGAGCGCATCCCCAGCCTGGTGAACCTGAAGTTCAACAGCGGGATGGATTTCGCCGATGCCGCGACCAAGGCTTGGTTGGAAGAAGAGCAGGCGAAGTACGTGGGCGCTGCAGGTCCCGGCGCTGCGACCAGCGCGGCCGCTGAAGAGGATGCTCAGTTGGCGGAGCGCTTTGAGGTCGCCAAGAACCTCGTGAAGGCTGGCGAGGTGGGCGAGGGGCTCGCTGTTGCTATTGCTCTCGCTAGTCGCGGAGCCGATGCCCGCACCCGCTTCAGGGCTCGTTTGGCCGCTGCGCGGCTGGCCATTCAAGGCAGCCAGCTCGCCATTGCGCGGCCGATCCTCGAGGGTTTGGCCCGAGAAGTTGAACAATTTGGCCTCGAAGAATGGGAGCCGCGCCTCGCGGTTGACGTCTTCGCGAGCTTGCTGATCTGCCTGCAAGCGGTCAAAGATCGGCCTAGCGGTCCCACCCCGCCGGGCACAAAAGCGGAGCCTCGTGCCGAAGTCGCGAGATTCTCCGAGCTATTTGATAAGCTGTGTCGGCTCGACCCAGCCGCTGCGATGGGGCTAGCGGGCTGAGTTGACCGCAACGCGCGTTCGTCTCTCGGGGCGGGCGCGTTGTCCACCTTTCCGAGGTCCAATACGGAGTAATCGATGGGGAAAGAAGGTTCAGTAGCGCCGCAAGAGCGCGTGAACATCACGTACAAGCCGGCTACTGGTGACGCACAAGAAGAGGTTGAGCTGCCGCTCAAGATGCTCTTCATGGGTGACTACACCGGCCGGCCTGACTCGCGTCCACTCGAAGAGCGGAAGCCGATCAACGTTGATAAGGACAACTTCGAGCAGGTCTTGGCGAGCCAGAACCTGGGCCTAACGATGTCCGTTGCGGATCGACTCTCTGGCGACGAAGGGGCGAACCTCAACGTCAACTTGAAGTTCAAGAAGCTCGCTGACTTCGGACCCGACGCGATCGTCAATCAGGTTCCGGAGCTCAAAAAGCTCATGGACCTCCGCGGTGCACTGACTGCGCTCAAGGGACCGCTCGGAAACGTTCCTGCCTTCCGCAAGAAGATCCAAGGCTTGCTGGAGGATGGGGACTCTCGTGAAAAGCTGCTCGCTGAGCTCGGCCTCGGCGGTGGAGAGGAAGGCTGAGTATGAGTGAAGAACAAGCCGCTCAAGGAGAGGCTGCGGCAGCTGAAGCTACCGAAGGCAGCCTCCTGGATTCTATCCTTGCGGAAACTAAGATCACTCCTTCCGATGACGGGTACGCCGTCGCGAAAGCTGGTGTGCAAGCGCTCATCAGCGAGCTGATCACTCCCAAGTACAAGAACGAGAAGATCGACAAGGCGTTGGTCGACGCGCTGATCGGTGAGATTGACGCGAAGCTCTCGGCGCAGGTGGATGAGATCGTTCACGCCGCCGAGTTCCAGAAGCTCGAGAGCGCTTGGCGTGGTCTGAAGTTCACGATCGACCGCACCAATTTCCGCGAGAACATCAAGGTCGAGATCCTGAACTGCTCGAAAGCCGACCTGATGGAGGACTTCGAGGACGCTCCGGAGATCACGAAGAGCGGCCTCTACCGCATCGCGTACACCGCTGAGTACGGCCAGTTCGGTGGCAAGCCCTACGGTGCAATGTTCGCCAACTGGGATATCAGCCCCGGTCCGCAGGACATGGCCCTGTTGGCTCAGTGTGCGTCGGTGGCGACGATGTCTCACGCGCCCTTCTTCGCGGCCGCCGCGCCGAAGTTCTTTGGTGAGGAGAGCTACACCGAGCTGCCCAAGCTGAAGGACCTCAAGTCGATCTTCGAGGGCCCTCAGTACACCAAGTGGCAGTCGTTCCGCGAGTCGGAGGACTCACGCTCCGTGGGCCTGGTGTGTCCGCGTTTCCTGCTCCGTCTGCCTTACGGCGACAACACGGTGCCGGCAAAGGAGTTCAACTACTCGGAGAGCGTCATCGGCGAGCACGAGAAGTACCTCTGGGGCAACGCGGTCCACGCCATGGCGACGCGCATCGCCGACAGCTTCGCGAAGTTCCGTTGGTGTCCGAACATCATCGGCCCGACCTCCGGTGGTACCGTCGAAGACCTGCCTCTGCACCAGTACGAGGCGATGGGCGAGACTCAAACCAAGTGCCCCACGGAAACGCTCATCTCTGAGCGTCGCGAGTTCGAGCTCAGCGAGGAAGGCTTCATCGCCCTGTGCTTCCGCAAGGACAGCGACAATGCGTGCTTCTTCTCTGCCAACTCCTGCCAAAAGCCGAAGAACTTCGGCCAGTCTCCGGAAGGCAAGGACGCGGAGCTCAACTACCGCCTAGGTACGCAGCTGCCTTACCTGTTCGTGACCTGCCGCATTGCCCACTACCTGAAGGTGATGCAGCGCGAGCAGATCGGTAGCTGGAAGGAGCGCGGCGATCTCGAGCGCGAACTGAACAAGTGGATCAACCAATACGTGGCTGATCAGGACGGTGTCAGCGCAGTCGTGCGCGGCCGTCGCCCGCTGCGCAAGGCCCAGATCACCGTCGAAGACGTGCCGGGCAACGCAGGCTGGTACAAGGTGGGTATGCAGGTGCGCCCCCACTTCAAGTACATGGGTGCGTTCTTCACCCTCAGCCTGGTGGGCAAGCTGGACAAGACCTGATCCTGTCGCCCCAGAGGCCGAACGGGAGTCGTCAACGTGGCGACTCCCGTTTTGCTTTTGTGCCAGTGGAAGTCAGCGTTTCGCTCGCGGTCAGCTCAGTCGTCCGCGACTAGCTGCGGTACGACATCCTTGGTGTCTTCCGCGAGCACGACGCGCATGCGCATTGGCTTTTCGCGCTTGGTTACGAGCTGCGTCGTGGTTCCCAGCAGCGCGCCTCGGCGGTTGCCTAGCTGAAAGCGCGGGCTCTGATCGACTGCGAGGCTGACCTCGAGCTCTGGCTCGAGCACACCACGGGTGAACTGGTGCACCACCTGTCGCAGCAACGGATAGCTGTCCCCGCCAGGCATTAACGCTTCGAAGTCGTCGTAGTCGACAGGGCCTACCTTCACGCGGAACCGCCCCGCGCGATCCACGACGCGCTCACCGATGGTGAAGTCGCTGTCCAGGGTCGTGTTCATGACGCCGAGCTTGACTCGCTGGGGCTGAGGGATGCGGATCAAGCGTTCGACGAAAGGATCCACCGCGACCGTCACTCCCGGGAGAAGCCTGCGTAGCGCGACCTCCAAGGTTCGCTGGGAGCGAGTCTTCATCGCCAGCACTGGGGCTAGCGTGAGGAGCAAGCGTGACGGCAAGCCCTCGTTCGTGGCGGCACCGGGGTCCACCCCGACAAACGCCAGCGCGCGTCGAGTGAACGGATCCGCGCCATCCGTGCGGAAACCAACTGAGAGGCGATACTTCTTCCAGGCCCGGTAGTACAGGCTCAGCAGACGATGGTGAAAGATGTCGTAGAACGCCGTCAGCGAAAAGTTGTCATCGTTGATCTCGGCGTCGATGACCTCTTCCGTGAAGCGAAACGCCAAGGGGGACGACGCCCCGATCAAACCCAAGAAATTTGCTGTCAGCTCGAAGCGACGGTTCTGAGCGCCTTCAGCGGGCGCGGTGATGCGCTCGATGTCCCCCGCGGGGAAAACCAGCGCTGGATTGACATGAAACCGCACAACCTCGCTCTCGGGAGGCCCCACTTCGCCTACCGCTTTGAGGTTGGGCGACATCCGATGCAGCAGCTGGACCGCCTGAAAGAAGGCGAAGCGGTGACCTTCTTCGGCTAGCTGTTTGATCAGAGAATCGTCAGGTTTCCGCTGCGCGCCGGCCATTCGAACTTCACCTTGGACGTTACGCCGTGCACCGTGGTCGAGGTGAACGAGTTGAGTGAAACGTAGCTCGCAAAGAGTCGCTCGAGGATCACACCGAAGAGGAACATATCACCATCTCCGGTGAACCCGTTCTCTTCGAGGGAGACCTCCACGTGCAAGCCACGAACGGGCGCGCCGCGATACAGCCTCTCCGCCGGGCGAACCTGTACATCCTGGATCGCCTGGATCCGCAGGTCGTTGGCGCGAGCCGCTTGGCGGTCCACCAGTCCGTGGAGGTTGTACACCCCGAGCATCGCGCGCAACGTGTTCTTTTCCGCGAGGCTACGCAGGTTCATCGCTGCGTGGGCGGTGACTCGCCACTGCAAGTCCCTGCCTAGTGGAGGCGGCACGTGGGTGGTCACCGGACCGATGTTCTTGAACTTCGCGAAGGGGGGAGAGGTAGGCGTCGGGACGCGGATCTCTCCGGGACGCAATGCGCTTGCGAGGCGCTGGTTCGTGGCGGTCAGGTCAATCGAGATCACGTCCGCTTGGGGCAACACGCCGCTGTTCTCCGGCGTACCGAAGGAGATCAGCGTGTCTGCGCCAGTGCCAATCACGGCCGCTCTCAAGTGAGTGGAGTAGTAGACCTGATTGCTCGACGCCGTTCCGCCGATGCGCGTGAAGTCGAAGAAGCTCGGGATGTTCACGCGTTCGCTTGCACCCCGGGTAATCGCCTCCACGTCGAGCACTTGGTAGACCTCTCCGTGGCCAGGCTGCAGGCCCGCGGGGCGAACCAGGAACTGCTCCCGGGTGCGCACCAAACGGATCGGCTCAGCGGTGGTCTTGAACAAGTTGATCACCGGCACGCAGTGAAGCTTCACGGAGTCCTTGGTCACCGTGGGCGCGTTCATCATGGGCGCGTCAAAGCGAATGGCGATCGCGAAGTCCGTCAATTCCTCTTTGAGTTCGCCGAGCCGCGCCGTGTTCGTGATGTCCACGTAGGCAAACTTCTGAGGTAAGACGTAGTACTCTTCGAGCAGCCGAAAGCCGGGGAACGCCAAATCTCCGTACGGCAACAAGGCTTCGTCCTCGTCAAAGCCGACGGAGTGGAGCTGCTTCTTTCCGATGGAGATCTCTTGTTCGCGACCTCCGAGCTTATTCGTCTCGATGAGCACGACGTCGCGCGTGTGCTCGTGTATCCAGTGCAGCAAGCCCAGAGCGACTCGAGCTTCACCTGCCAGATGGAGGCGCAACTTTTCGGGGGCGACGGCGGCGAAGGGAATGCCGGAACCACAACGGAAGTCGATACGTAGCTGTTGACTTCCGTCCGGCAACGGTTCGAGGCGGACGTCCGATATGGCCCAGGGAACGACTTCGCAGTCGGCACATGACGTGAAGCGGCAAGGCGTCCCGTCCACAGGAACGCTGAGGAATTCGGATCCCTGGGGAACTACTTTGCGCTCTCGGAGCACGTTGGGCAGCAGCTCGAGCTCCAGAATCGCCGCACCCGGAAGCGGACGGGTGAGGTGCGGAAAGAGTAGCCCAGCGATGGCGAGCATCAGCTCAGGCAGCTCGTCGTCGAGCTTCTGGCGAATTCTACCGGTCAGGAACGCGACGCCTTCGAGCAAGCGCTCGACATCAGGGTCCGCTCCGCGATCGGCGAGCATTGGACCTAGAGCTGGGTAGGCTTCCGCAAACTCCTTACCCAGCTGGCGAAGGTACGCGAGCTCGTCCTGATAGTACTTGTTGAACACGCTCGCGGAGTGTACCCGAGAACCCTCAGCGCGGGCCGGTTTACTCCACGTTGAGCCGTCGCGACGCGTCGAGGCTCGTCTCGAACGAGATGGGGAGCTTCGATCCCTCCAACACGACCTGCGCGCTGACTTCGAAGCGCAAGACGAGGTCCAGGCTGTCGTCCGGAGCGAAGCGCACTCGGACGTTTTGCAGCCGCGGTTCGTACGTCTCGATGGTCGTGCGAATCGAACGTGCGAGGATGGCCTGCGCATCGGGAAAGCCGTGGACGAGATCACTGGGATCAGCCACGCCGAAATCTGGGCACGTGAGCATCGACCCCTGGCGGGTCCCGCACATCAGGCGTAGGTGGTCGAGAATGGAACTCCGGATCTCGTGCTCGGAGTAGCTCCTGCGGGCTCGCGCCAAGTCAGGATTTCTGATCTTGCTCAGTAGGCTGAAGGCGCCCATGGTGATGCTCCAACAAAACGACGACTGGCTGACTCACGGTGTGAGTCAGCCAGTATAGCCTCAAAGTCGGCTTGGGATCAGCCGTGGCCGCCGGTCCAAGAGGTCGCGAACGCCGTGGACTTGCCGTGGACGTTCTCGACGGAGATGCCGTCGAACACGAACTGGAGCTCAAGGACCTCTTCGATCTGGTTCAGGTTCGTGGTCTGGCTCGTTGCGTCGTCGTCGCCGATACCAGTGCCGGTGGACACCTTGAAGTCCGCGATCTGAGCCGAGGTCAACGTGACGATGAACTTCTCGACGTGCTGACCATCGTCGCTGATGGTGTGCATCGCGAAGCGCAGCTCCTTGATGGTGTCCTGAATGCACGCAGCCTGGAACCACTGGGGGGTCGCGTGGTCGACGGGAATGATGCACTTGACTTGCTTCATCACCGCTTCGCCCGAGGCCTTGCCGGTCTTGTGATGCTTGGGGTGGGCAGAACCGAAACTCAGGAAGATAACATCCCAGCAGTCAGCGCGATTCGCGCGGGTTGACGCGCCCGTGATAGCTCCAACCTTTGCGCCCTCACAAGCCGAGAGCGAGATATCATATGACATAGTGAAATTCCTCCTGCCTAATTGTTTCCCCGCGGAACGATTCCGCCGTGTTCTGGTTGTCCCTTAAGCAGCCTTTGTGCCAACACGTTGGAGAGGTGAAAGACGCGGTTTGGGGGTGGGTTTCGCGATACCGCGTTGTGTCAGTGCGACGGGGTGCACCCGCGCGCGGTGCACTGGCCTGCACGGTGCAAGATTCTGCACGGCCCCGGACATCCAGTGCCAATGGACGCTCGCCTGGCACTTCAGGGTGGACGCTCTGGCTTTCTTGGCCGTCCTGGGCCCGTGTTGGCAAAATTGTCGGAGGATGGAAGCCAGGCGAAGACTGCGGCGATTTCTGGGGGTTAGCCTCGGGCTGGGCTCACTGGGGGGTGTCGCGGCATGTACCGACACCATCCCCAAGTCGTTGGACGGGGATCTGACGCGGAAGGTGTCTCCGGTCCCCGCCTGCGTGATGCGCCTGCCCCCCAAGGGCAAGAGCTCGAGCTTTTCCCGGACTCTGCGGGAGGACCAGTACTGGAAGCTCGTGTTTCCGGCGTTCGACGAGCGCCGCCAGGAGTTGCCCAAGGACTCGAAGGACTGCACTGGCCACGACGTCTACGCCAGCGAAGCGCTCCAAGGTGGGCGTCCGCTCCGCGGCTGGCCGTTCCGCATCAAAGAAGGCGATGTGGTGTTCGGCGCCGGTGGCAGCCGTCTGCGTTTGGTCTGGCTTCGCACTCACGCTTACCCCGACGGGACTGCCGGTGGCGCCCTGGCCTTGGTCCGCACCTTGGACAACCAGGCCGAGGCTTATGGCGTAGGCGTGTATCGGGGACCACCCGAGCAGTCCAAGCTGCGCATCGAGCGCATGGGCTCCGAGGTCATCCCGACAATCCAGAGCGAAGGCTGCCTGGAGCCCAAGAGCCAGACGCCGTGTGAGACCACACTGAAGATCTTCCTGCCGCGCCGGGGGGAGCTGCGCTTCGCCGCCGAGGTCCCGCTGGAGCGCGTGGGTATCGCGCGCAACGCGGAACCGGGCATGGGCGGCCCAATCGTCTACCGACTGACGTCCTCGCCGGAGTTCAAGGAAGGTCAGATCAACATCATCGAGCAGGTTTCCGCCGAGGACTCCCTTGGTAGGCAGCTCCGCAAGGCCGAACTCACTCGGGTGCTGACCCTCAAAGAGGGACATCTGGACGAGAGTGAGCCTTCGCTGTGGACCCGGGTGTTCGAGACTGATAACCCGCCTGAGGGTGGGGATTCTGAGGGTGTGAACCCGGCGGGGGCTCAATGAGTCCGCAACCCGGCGCGATCGGCACGCCTGCCAGAGCGCACACGTTCGAGGCAAGAACACTGCTTTTGTTGCCGATTTGGTTCCGCGCTGAAAAACGTCAACTAAGGTCTTGTTTCGGGTCCCGTTGCTCCTGAGATCGCGATGAGCTTGCTGCGCCGCTTCTTACCGCTAGCCCTCGGTATCACGCTGTCGATACCTGTGTGTGCGCTCACGACGAGTGAGGCCCGTGCGCAGAGCGTGTTGGACCAGAAGTACTCCGAGGGTTTCGCATTGCAGACCCTGGAGCCGGCGCCCGCCGGCGACTGGTTCTTCGCCGCCCCCGACGCGAACGTGGGTGACACTCAGCTTTACGCGATGGCCTTCGGGAGCTGGGCGTTCTCCGCACCTTTGATCCGTCAGGATCCCGTTACCGCGGAGAAACGCCGGGTCAACAAGTACCAGTTCTATACCCACGCTGACGTGAGCCTCGCGATCGAGGATGTGCTCCTGCTCAATGTCGACATCCCCTTCGTTCCTTACCAAGACGGTCAGGTCGGCGCAGCGAACGAACCTGGTGGCGGTGTCTTTGCCGACCCGAGAGTGGGTGCCCGGCTGAACCTGTTCGGCACGCGCATCGATCCCATCGCGATCGGGCTCGGCGTGGACACGTGGATCCCAATTGGCAGCGAGACCGAGCTGGCGAGCGATGGGAAATTCCGCGCGAACCCCAAGCTGCTTCTCAGTGGTCGCCTCGGGGATCTGATCTACTCCGCGTCCGGCGGGTACCTCGCGCGCAAGAACTACTTCTCTGGCTCGCTGGAGACGGGACCGTCCCTCACATTTTCCGCAGGGTTGGGCCTGATGTTCCTGCGAGACGCGTTGCAGGCGAGCGCCGAGGTGTACGGCTACAGCACCTTCGAGTCGCAATTTGGCTCGCTGTTCTCCAAGCGCACGACGCCTGGTGGCGCGCTTTTTGGCCTGAAATACCGCGCGGGCGACATCGTGATCGGCGCCGCGGCGGGCCCGGGACTGACTGCGTCTCCCGGCGCGGCGACTCGCGGCGTGCTGAGCGTTGCGTACTCCCCCGCGCCAGATCGCCAAGCGTCGCTCGACGACGGCCCGGGCGACACCGATGGTGACAAGATCCGCAACTCCATCGATGCTTGCCCCGAGGAAGCTGGTCCGGCCCGCCCGGAAAAGGACAAGGCGCGTTTCGGTTGTCCGAAGCACTACTTCGACTTCGACAACGACGGCCTGGACGACTGGCAGGATGACTGCCCCACGGTGGCGGGCTTCGCGCGCGCAGGTGGACACACCCCGAACGGCTGCCCAGAGCCCGCCCTCGACACGGATCAAGACAAGATCCCCGACGAGTTCGATGCGTGCCCCGACGACGTGGGCGACGCGGCGTATGGGGGCTGCCCCGCGCACAAGGCTCTCGGCGCTGACGAAAAGTTCCAGATCATCGTCACCTCGGCGGCGGTCGAGCGAGTCGACTCCGACATCGAACGCATCGTGATCCACCTCAACGCGCCCGTTGAGCTGTCCTCCACCAGCGGTGGCACGGTGATTCGTTACCAGCTCACGGGCGCGAAGCTGACCGAAGACACCAAGAACCTGTTCAAGGAACACAAGGATGACCCGGACTCGGCGTTGTCCGGTGTCAAGCTCGAGCAGCTCGAGGGCCGCGTGATCCTCACGGTAACGATTCGTGGCAGCGGTTTCGAACCTAAGATGCGCTACAAGACGGACCTCGAAGGCGGCGCCATCTTGTACGTCGACTTCCCGCGGCGCTGGCAAAAGTAGCGCCGATCGCGCAGTGCTAGGCGCCCAGCTGCGCCGCACTGCGGTGCCGCCTCCCCCCCAAAAAAAAGAAAGCAGCGATCCCCGCTGGTTCTGCAACCGCTCGCGGTTTTGGGGGTGAGGGAGCGTTGACCGGCGGAGCTAAGGCAACCGGTTCCAGCTCACGCGGAAGCCGTAGTCGAGCTCCATCAACCAGTTCGCGTACTCGGGGTCACTGACCTCGAAATTCTTCGCGGCAATTGGGCCGACGGTGACGCGATCGGCCTCTTCAGGTGTCGGCGCGCGGTTGCCCTTCGTGCACTGATCCATGAAATCCAGCTGGCGCTTGATCACCTTGGCCAGCTGCCAGTCAGGGTCCATTTTGAGCATGTCGTCGGTGCGCTTCTGCGCGTCTTGCAGCATGAAACGCCAGGTGAGCTTGCTCTGAATGATGTTCGGCTTGGCCATTGGATCGAAGTCCTACCAAGGAATGCAGTGATGTGCCGCTTGCGAAGACGGTAAAGGTCAGTGGCGAACGATGCCGCCCTGGTTCCCGTTATCGCGAGGAATGAAGGTTTGCTGTCCGCCGCCGGGCGTGTCCTTCGGCTCACCGCTGTGAGACCACGTGTCGGTGACGGGTGCGGCCGTGCTTTGCAGACCCGATGCCGGCTGGTCGCTGGATGCCGTGTAGGAGCGAGGCTCGCGAGGGGCGATTCGAGGCGGGGTGTTGCCATCGCCGGGCACCAGCACGCGGTCGTTGATGCCGAGCTCCGCGGGCGTGGTGTTGGGATCCGTGGCGAAGTACTGGCCATCGCCGCCACCCGGGAACGCGTGCTGGTACAGCTGGTCGCCGTTGGGACCGCCGCCGCTGGGCGGAATCGTCACCGTCTGTACCGGCTGGTTCATGTCGATGCCGCGCACGTTCGATGCGATCTGAGCCTGGGTCATGCCCGGGCAGTTCTCGGAGTAGTACGCCTCGGCCAACTTTTGCCGCGCGGCAACTTGCTCGGGGCTATTGCCCGGTGCCGCCGCCAGCGCAGCTTCCTCGCGACTGACACCAGCGGGAGGTGGCGCCGCTGCCGCGTTGCTTCCGCCGCCGCCGCTGCCTCCGCCACCCGAGGGGCCTTGGTTGCTCGGACCGCCCGGGCCGCTTGCGCCACCGCCGCCACCGCCGCCACCGCCGGCTCCGCCGCCAGCACCGCTCGCGGAGCCGCCAGCGCCAACCGTGATGCCCTTGTTCATCTGACCGGGGCTACCGGTGATACCCGCCATGCCCAGCTCGATGAGCACCGTGGGCGCGCCCATGATGGGAAAGGTCGGACCGCTGGTGTTGAGGCTGCAAGTTTCCTTGAGCGTGCCTGGCTCGTTGCCATGACACTTACTCATCACCGAGCCCACGGTCATGACGTCCGCACCTTCGATCTTGGTGCGCATCGCCTGGTCCGTAATGCCCTCGGACACCGTGCCGGTGGTCGGGTACGGCAGCGGGATCGGGCTCGGAGCGGCGGGGGTGGTACACACGCTCACGGCACAACCGATACAGTTGTGGTTCGACTTCTTGGTGACGCAGTCAGTCTTGCAGGCTGTTACCTTGCCCATGGCCTCTCCCAGAAGGTACCAAGGATCGCCGTGCTCGGTAGCCCTGTTGGGCGCGCCTTGGATATAGTTCCCGTCGTGTCGAGTGTGCTGTCGCTTGAGAAGTTCGCCGTCGTGTCAGCGCGGCTCGATGCAGGCATGCCTCGCGATGGGGTGCTGAAGGAGGCTGGGCTAACCCAGCAACAATGGGAAGAGGAACTCGTCACCTGGTTGACTCATCTCTCTGACCAGATCCAGCGCCAGAACTATGAACTCTATCAGCGGTATACGCAGTGGTTTCTGCAAAACCGCCTTGAGGCCGAGCGACAGCTCGGATTGCAGTCCGCCCCTGCAGTTGCCGCGCCAAGAGAAGCTCGACGAAACGAGTCGGGTGACTGGGAGTACCTGCGCTGGCAACAACAAGCTGCGGGAACAGCGCCGCCAGCGCCCAGCGGCGCAGCACCGCCCGCGCTGGTGCAGCCGCCACCGATGGTGAACTCGGGCGTCCCGCCGATGCCCGTTTCAGGGGTCCCACCGATGCCTGCGTATGCCGCTTCGGTTCCCCCAATGCCTAGCGTTGCTGGGGTTCCTCCGCTGCCAGGAAGCGCCCCAAGCGGCGTCCCTCCCATGCCGCCCGGTGCGGTTCCTCCACTGCCAGGCGCAGTTCCTCCACTGCCAGGCGCAGTCCCTCCGCTGCCAGGCGCGACTTCCTCCGCGGTTCCTCCGCTGCCAGGAGCTCCCAGCGGTGTTCCACCAATGCCACCTCCAGTGAGTGGTCCTTTGAGCGTAAACGTGCCGCCGCTGAGCTCCGGCGCGGTAGCGCCCCCTCCCATGATCTCTCCGGTACCCAGCGCGCCGGCAGAACCCCCGCTGATGACCGGCGTTTCCGCGTCCGGAAGTGCAGCGTCCCCCGGAAACGCCGTGTCCCCCGGAAGCGCCGTGTCGCCGGGACACTTTTTCGTTTCTCAGCCTCCTCCCGTTGCCTCTTCCTCAGGAGCAGCCTCGCCTTCAACGAACGCGACTATTCCTCAGCTCTCGTTGGGTGACTACGCGATGCTCGCCGCGGAGATCGTGGTGATGCCCGATCAAGTCGAGCGCGCCCTGGCGAAGTACGGAATCGGGGATCCTCAAGTTTGGCAAGCTATCCAGCAGTCCTGGGAACAGCGCTTGCGCGCCGATGGATACGAGATGGAGAGCTACCAAGAGCGCTTCGAGTCCGCGAAACGCCACTGGCGCAGCGTCTACAAGCGCTGAGTCAGTGAGGGACAGACGCTAGGCGTGGCTTCGCCGTCGGGAGCTGCGAGGTTCGCTGAGCTTCGACTGCAGCTCCTCTCGAACTTCGTCGCTCTCTAGCGACCGCTTGGTCCAGTGTGCGTGAGCCTTGAGGTAATCGCTCAGTGGTACGCGTTCTTCGCCGAGCACCTTGTGAAGTTCTCGGCCGCCTTGCACCTGTCGCAGGATCTCAACGTAGCGGTCGAGCTCAAGGTCGACCCCCGCTAGCTGGAGCTGAGTCTCGGTGAAGACCTGGGAGAAGCGAGTGATGAGTGGGTTCACCTGATCCTCGTCTTCTCCGTCTTCGGCGAGTCGCTCTTGCCAGTATTCGTCGGTCTCCTCCCAGTCGACCTCGCTGAGGCCGTGGGTCCTCATCAAAGACTCACGTGCGGAGTTGTCCGCTGCAAACTTGGCGAGCAGCCTGGCGTAGGTATCCAGGTCCAGCTTGGGCTCCATTGCGAGCTAGTCTGCCAGCGCTGACCGATCTGACAAGCCGCAGGCGCTCAAGTCGATCTCCGGTGCGCACTTGTCCTGGCGGGGATGGTAATAGGGAGGCTGATGCAAGCTCGAATGGCTTTGGGGAGCGAGCCCATCGAAGTCTGGCAGCAGGAGCTGGACGCCGCGCTGGACGTGCTCCGAACGCACACCCGACTGATCGAGACGGGTGCCCAGCCAGGTCCCGACTTCGAGGCGCTGCGCGTGGACCTTGTAGCTGCCCATCAACACCTCCTGAATGCCTACGACCGCGAGGCTGATCCGGTAACGGAGCTGGTGGCGGCGCGCGGCTTCCTGGATCGCGGCACCGCCGGACTCTTGGGTGCGGCAGACTCCGATCCAATCCTGGCCGGCGTGATTGACGGTTTCCGTAAGGCAAGTGTGCACCTGCAGCGCGCAGAAGAGCGAGTACGCAGTCAGATCCACTTGCCTCCCCCTGAGCCCACCGACCAGCTGGCTAGCATGCGGGTTCCGCGCTTGAATCGGCTGGCGCGTGGGCGCATCGTACCCCACTGGCGTTTCCCCCCGGCACCACCACCCGAAGTGACTCAGGCGCCTGCCGAGCCTTTTCCGCCGCCAAAGACCTTCGAGGAGCTGGAAGCCAACGTCGCGACCCTCAAGGATCGCGCTGCGGCGCGGGCGGAGGCCGCAAAGGAGCGCGGCAAGAAGCCTGAGCTGCCACCGGAGAATCCCGCGGAGCCGCCCGAACCGCCTCCAGGCTTGGCGCGGGATCCGCTACCGAAGCTCTCTTCAGCGGAGTTTGCTCAGCAGAACGCTCGACTGTGCTTCGAGGAAGTGACCATGGTGGGCATGGCGCGGCTCCCCATGCTGAACGAGCCGTGGCGGAGCATGGAGACGTTCGATCAGCGGATGCTCAACTCCATCGACGCGATGATCGCGCTCGGCCCCAGTGTGCTCTCACAGCTCGAGTCGTGGGTCGTCGATTCGCCCGCGCCCGATCCGTTCAGGGTCTGGGCGATCACCATGGTGCTCGGTTGCGTCGAAGGTCGCGATTCCTTGGCGGCGGCGGAGCGCGCGTTTCATCGGGTTGCACTTGCGGACGATGACGCGGTGCCCCACTTCGCGCGGGCGCTGAAGTTGATTCCACACGCTGGGGTGATCCCGCTGGCGCGCAAATTCCTCCGGGATCCAAAGCCAGCGAATCGCGGCCTGGGCGTCGAAGTCTTGGTGGAGCTCGAGGCGATCACACCTGAAGAACTCGAGTGGGCCGCCTTCGCGGAGGCCGAGGTCGCGGCGCCAGCTCTGCTGCCACTCGCGCTCTCGAAGCATCCGAAGATCCGCGAGGCGATCAACCATGCCTACGCGCTGCCGGGGCCCCGCGTGCGTCAGGCCGTGTGGGAAGCGATGGCGGTGTCGAACGATCCTCGCTTCACCTACACGCTCTACCAAGAGCTCAGCGGTGAACTGCGTGACGACGCGCTCCTGATGCTGGGGGCGCTCGGCGGACAGCAAGACGTCGAGCAGCTGTTCAAGCTGTTTGCTTCCGAGCAGCAGCCGATCCTCGCGTCAGCTTTGGGCTGGGCGGGCGATGCAGCCCACATCGAGCCGCTCATGCAAACCCTCAAAGGCAAAGATGCCGACTTGGCGCTCGCCGCCGCGTTCGCGTTGGAACGCATCACCGCAGCGGGTCTGTTCGAAGAAGTCGAAGTGCCCCCGGAGGAGCTCGAGGAGCCCGAGGCGCCGGAGCCGATCACGGGAGACGAACCCGAACCGCTCGCCAAGCTGGTGAGTGATCCTCGTGATATGCCCGAGCCGGGGTCGCCGGACCTGATGAATTTTCCGACGGTCGAGTTCAACCGCTGGTATCGCTGGTGGAAGGACAACTCCAAGCGTTTCGTCCCTGGACAGCGTTTCCGTAGGGGAGTGCCGTATACACCCTCGTGTCCTGGAACGAACTCGACGCCGCGCCGTGCACACCCGGCGAGCGGCGCATGCTCCAGCGTGAACTCGTGTATCGCAGTGGAGGTTTCGTCCCCTTCAGCGTCGACTGGTTTGTCCCTCGTCAAGAGCAAGCGCTGGTGGCCTGGGAGCCTGCCGCAAGGGCAGCGAGCACCCGACCCGGAGCCTGGAGCGCCGCCTCTCGCCGCTGACCGCGCGCTATTCGCGCTGGCTACGCCGGAGCGGCGCCACTGCGTGCGCGCTTGGTCGCCGTTTCCACGCGAAAGCGCATGCGCCACAGGTCAGCGCGAAGCTGTGCGGAGGTGCCCGGGAGGCTACCCCACAGGCAGGCAAGAGGGTGCAGGATGCAGCTGAAGCTTCCGTCGCGGGGAACGCGGTCCTGCAGGGATTCGAAAAGGGGACGCAGCGCATCCCCTAGCTCCGGTTCATGGCGGGCGATTCCTGCCAACGCAACCAGCGCCGCGGTAGTCGTCCAGTCGATCGGACCCTGCAAGAGTGACACCAGAGCAGCTTGCCTGACGGAGCCCTCCCAGCCGGTGTCGAGGTTTGCAATCAGCAAACAACTCGCGATCTGCACGCGCTGTACCCAGTCATGGGGCTGGAGCACGAGCTCATACTCGGCCGAGTCGGGTGCCTTCGGCAGCGGGATGTGCACCAGACTGGCGAGCAGATCGCCCACATTGGTCGGCGACAGAGACTGGGCCTGTAGCTTGGCGAGCCTCCACCAGGCACTCAGCTCAAACTGTGAATATGCGATCGCCTCGATCTGGGGTGTCACGTCGACCGTTGGGGCGGGCAGCGCCGCGACGGCCGTTGCCCCCTCGTACTGCCAGATCCGGAACAATGGTTTCCCTATAGAAATTCTCGGATCCGGTTCGGGGATGCGCGTTATCCCCAGTGATAGCTTTGCGCGGTGTCCCAGCAGCCGAACGCCAACGATGAACCCCAGCTGAAGGCTAGGCGCTCCCAGCTGAGAGACGTTGAGGCGAATGTTCGCTGGTGTCTCTTGGGTGTCTGCTGTGGGGTGCTGCTTGAGCGTTTCGATCGCCGCGCTCAAGGCGACCATCTCCGGGTCGAGCGGTGTTGGGAGGTGACCGACCCAAGCTGGCGTCTCGATTCGGGCGAGGAGTTCCTTCGCGCGCGCGTCACCACCGCCCGCGCTCGCGCGCAGCCCCTCCAGGTGCTGTGTATCTTCCTCGAGGAAATAGCGACACGCCAGGAGACTGCTGCGAGCCCACGCCTTGTCGGGTCTTAGCTCGAGGGCACGAGCGTAGGCCTCGGCCGCGTACGCGAACTCCCCCAGATCTAGCTGAATGTCCCCGAGGTCCAAGTAGGTCGACGCCTCGCTCGGCTCGAACTTGGCGGCTTGTCGCAGGTGTTCGATGGCGGCCTCGAACTCGAGTAGCGCGCGCTCGACCGCAGCGAGGGCCACGAGCGTACGCCAGCTGCGTTCGGTGTGGAGCAGCTGGCGTGCGATCTCTGCGGAGCGCCTCAGGTTACCCGCTTGGCGAAACAGCATCACCACGTAAAGCCCCAGCTCCACGTGTGCGGGCGACTTTCTGTGTAGCAACTCTCCGATCACGAGCACCGGGGCGACACCGGCGTCCCCGAGGTGCGCCTTTCCGGTTCTGACTGCCAGAGCAAGCTTTTGCGTGAGCGCACCCAGCGCAACGGGGTCGATCGATGCCTCGTGGGCCTCGAGCCAGCGCGCGATCCAGACCCAGGTGGGGATACCGGGCACCGCGGTCAGGACATCCAGCATCAGACCCGTGGCGTCGACGCCGCGGCCCAGTTCCCCGAGGATAAACGCGTGGCGGACAGCGACGTTCAGGTCCAGGGGGTTGCTCAGCGGCGCGAGCTCGAGCGGGTCGTCCACGCTGCGCAGCACGCGACGCATCATGGTCTGGTACGCGCTGTTCGACGGTTCCGCCAGCAGGAGCTGCGTGAGGTGCTCGGAAGCCGCGTGAAACTCGCCGGCCGCGAGGCAACGTTGTGCGTCGGAGACTGCGCGTTCCAGGATTTGCTCTCGGCTCTCCCGTTCACCCGTCAGCGTCATGACGAGGCACCCTACATCGCTCGGAGCCGACGGAGAAGCGCTCCCTCAAGCGCCCGTGGGATGGGTTAAGGTCTCCGAGCGCAGGAGCGCTTCGAGCGCCGTCAAGGGCGAGCTCCGCGAGGGATCCGCAGCACTCGCGCTTGAACAGGTGTCGCGCATCGCGCGCGCCAACAGCAGCCGCGCACAGCGTTGTTCGAGCGCCGCCCTCAGCGTTTCGCGCCCTTGCGCAAACTGGTAGCCGCCCAGCTGACAGCGAACGTACGCCCACTCCCCGGCGCGCTGACGTCGCGAGCTGGTGGCGGCGTCCAGCTGACGCTGCTCGAGCAGTTCACTCACGCGCGCCGGCTCCAGCAGACTGGAGCTCGCATCGTACATCCAGCGTACCAGGCGCCGGGTGCGGTCCCGCTCGCTGCGCCACGCCGCGGATTCCAGGCGTCGTTCGGCATAGTCGAAGAGCCCCTGGACCCAGGGTGCGAGCGCGTAGCTCGGCGGCGTGTGAATGGACGCCAGCGTTTCGTTGAAGTTCGTGTGTGACCAGCTCCACAGCCAGTGTAGCGGGTCGACCGCATCTATTGCCTCGGGGATCTGTTCAAGGCCACGCTTGACCCACTCGCGAAGCGCTGCTTGATCAATAGATACGTCGGTGTCCAGCTCGAAGTGCTCGCGCAGTCGGATAACTGGGCGCTCTTCTGGTAGGCCCGCTTCAGTCGCAGGCAGGCTAGGGGGCGCCGTTTTTATTTCTCTGAGGAAACTAAGCTCCACGCAAGGACACTCGAAGACAGGGACGGCCCACAATGTTGCACCGTCGTCGACCAGCGTCAGTGGATAGTCGCTGCAGCCCCGCGGCTTGGCCCGCTGCGCGTGCAGCACGCAACGCGAATCGGCTCCCAGGAAGACACAGGCTCCATCGAGGGTCGCGACGGCTTGCACCGTAGCGTCTGCGCCGAACGCGGGCAGGAACACCCGACGATGCAGCGGCCTGAGGCCTGGCGGTGTGATGCCCTCGGTGGCTTTCACTTCGCCCTGGTCGAACAGCATCGAGGAATATGTGCGACAACAGCTCCCGTTGCTATCGCAGCCTAGTTCGAGCCCGGGCAACGGCTTGATCTCCCGTTCCGGAACCCGGGGGATTCTCTGCTCGCCCGCGATCCCTCCGGCTAGCTCGCCGCGTTCGTGGAGTTGGTTCAGGAGCGCGCGCAGCTCGGACCGCTTGTGCAGCACCCCACGACGACTGGCCTCCAAATAGAGTCCCTCTTCGTCTCGCGTCCCGTCGGCTAGCTCCAGCCACTCGAACTGTTCGAGTTCGAGTTCCAGCGCATCGCCTCGCGCGTTGTCGTGGAGCAACAGATGCGCGCCGCCATTCATCACGTGCATCCTGGGCAGCACGTGATCCGCCAAGCGCGGCCTGTGGGGGGGAGGGGGACGCTGCGGATCGTCCACAGGGTCGTAGTCGCCGTCACGGGCTGAGTCTGCCGATGGGCTTGAACTTGATTCCGTGAGGGAATGATGGGTGGCGGGCTCAGGTTCCGTGTCTGGTGCTTCGCAAGCGAGCAGCGTGCGCACTTGCTGCAGGTTCTCCGCCTGCCGCGGTCCTTCCGCCTGAAACCAGCGCTGCGCAAAGCGCGCGTCGTCGACTAGGTAGAGCCATCCGCCAGCGAACACGGAGAACAGTAGCTGCCGGGGATGGCGTGCGTCGCCGGGAATGATGTTGGTCAGGCGCCAACCAGCGAAGCGCGCGGCGTCGTCGATGGCATCGGAGTCAACCTCCGTTTTGAGGACGACCCGCTGGGGCCGAGCTTCAGCGGACACGGCTGGCGGGGCCGGAGCTCTGGGGCAGACCCTGACTCGAGACGGACCGCATGCTCACTGAAGCGTCCTCACCAAGCGCGCGTTTCGAGTCGGAGGTCTGACCCGCGATCAAGACCGTGCGCGCTCCGGCGTCGCTACCGGCGCACAACATCACGCGCTCGTGAGGCGCGTAACCCCTACGATAGGCCTCGAACACGAGCACCAGCATCAGGGGAAGTGCGGTGGCTCCCATATGCCCCAGGCGATGAGCAGGAAAGTCGCCCTGCTGTGGCAGCTCGAAGGCGCGCTGACTGCGCGCCGTCAGGGCTTGCCACTCATAGATCTCGCGCATCTCGTAGGTGGCGTCGCTGAGTAGCCAGCCGCACTTTAGCTTGCTCGCGAGCATCGGCTCGATTGCTTTCCGTGCGGCAACAGTGAGCCCGGCTGCTTCATACGCGGACTCGTCGTTGTCGGGCGTTGCCCGTTCGTAGGCGACCCCCAGGCTGTGGAGCGCCACGTGCGCCGTCAACCCGAGCTTGCGAGCGAGCCGTTCGCTGGTCAGCAGCAGAAACGCGGCACCCTCACCCCCGATCATGCCGTCGAGATGATCCGAGGAGAATAGACGGCCGCGTTCTTCGAGGTTGCGGATCACGACCGGGTCGTAGTCGGAGTGGATGGCGCCCACGATGATCACGTCGGCCTGGCCCATCGTGATCAAGTTCGCGGCTTGCTCGAGGAATAGACCCGGTGCCGCAGGCCCCTCGACGCGCGTCTCGATAGTGACGTTGTCGTGGGCGAGTTTCCGTGCGCGAAAGAGCAGGCTGCTGGCGACGCGTTGCGCGGCGGACAATCCGCCCGCGTCGGTCGCCGCGAGCCACTCATCGACACACAGATAGAGCTTGATACGCAGTGTCTTCGCGTTCTCGCCGAGCGCACCCATGGCCTCCTCCAGGGCTGGCAGCGCGAGCTGAATCAGGCGCGCGTCCCCCAGTAGCCAAGGATCGAGGGTGGGAACGGAACACAGCGTGACCAGGTTCTCGATCGAGTCGAGGACTGCGGACTCGCGCATCCCGATGTGCCCCGTGCGATACACGAAGGCGGTCTCGGGCGCGGTGGCGCCGAGGCTGGTTTGGGCTCCGACGCCCGCGATGACGCATAGCGTGTTCATGGGATCCTCAGGTGGGAACGACGGCGACCTCGGACACGATGGTGTTCGAGTCCTTCATGCGTCGAGGTGCCTTGGTTGACGCGCGCCACACCATCTCGACCGCGATCGGCTTTTCTGGGCCGATGGCCAGCACGTCGATCAGCACCGTGTCGAGCTGTGGTTTGACGATCAGCGGTTCGCGGCCGTCCACCTCGAACTCCACTTGAACGCCGACCAATGGAAGGTTGAACTGCAGCACGCCGCCGCCTGGGATCAGGTTCAGCAGCTGCACCGCTTCACCCCCGCGGAACGGGATTTCAGACCACAGGCCTGGGGACGCGCTGACGTTGAAGCGATCGTCGAAATCCTTGGGCAGGAGCGGTGCGCGCAGTTCCTGCCAGGCCTCGTCGTAGGTGCCTGCGTACTTCCGTCGCGGCATGTAGCTGCGACCGATGGCCCCGATGCCCGCTGGAGGCGGCGCCGTCTTGTAGTTCGAGATCGGGAACGCTGGATCTTCGATGTGCGGGGCCGCCTGGTGGGTCAGCACGCTGGGGTCGCGCACGCAGCCCATGCCGATGGGGTTCCGCGCTTCCTCCACGACGTTCTCTTCGTCGCTGTCGTCGAAGCCACCCCAGGCGTAGTCGTAGCGCATCTCCAGGGACGAGATGGGCCGCGCCTCACTGATACCGGTGCCGTTCTTTTCCCATACGCGAAGGCCGTGCACCTTGACGGCCTTCTGGAGCTGGCCAGCGCGGACCAGCACGTCAAAGCTCGGCACGGCTTTGCCCTCTGGGGCGTACGCGGTGCCCACCACGATCACATCGGTGCCTGGCTTACGTAAACAAAGGTCGCCAGCGTAAGCAATACTCGGGATCTCCGGCTCACCCCAGGGCACGTCGGCGAACCACAACGGGCGCATGCGGTGCTCCGGTGCCAGCTCGAGCGGACCCGATCGGTCGTGGGGCATCTCCCACGTCGCCTTGATGACTACGGCGAGCTTTTCGCCGTCCTTGTCCAGCAATAGCTGCGGATGTGCGAAGAAATCCGTTTGGTTATCCAGAGGCGGCTGGTCCACGCGCCCAGTGTAGACGCTTCTGAGCGGCTCGTGGGCCAACAACTTCGGGCTTGAGATTTCCCCTGGCCACTGAGCGATCGACGCATTGTATCCGCGCGGTTAGTCCAGAAGTGTCACCGGAAGACAAAGTGGCTCGCGGTCGATCAATTCTCTATGGTTCCGCCATGAGATTGGCTTTTGCAGGGCTCTTCGCACTCGGCTGTCTGGTCGGATGCGGCGACGATGGAGGGTCAGGCGCTGGCGGGGCAGGTGGCGCTGGGGGTAGTGGCGGCTCTGCGGGGGGAGGCAGCGGCGGGAGCGGTGATGGCGAGCTCGTGACGAGCTTTGCCCTGGGGCAGGATCACGTGTGCGCGGTTGGGAGCCAGGGCAGCCTCAAGTGCTGGGGTCAGAACGCGTCGGGTCAGCTCGGACAGGGCAACACGGACACGCTGGGAGACGACGAACTGCCCTCGTCGGCACCGGTCGTCGACGTCGGCGGAAAGGTGGTGCAGGTCGCGGCTGGCGGCGCTCACACCTGCGTGCTCCTGGATACGGGTGATGTGAAGTGCTTCGGGGCCAACCAGTTCGGCCAGCTCGGTTATGGAATGACCAACACGATCGGCGACGATGAGTTGCCGTCCGGAATCGGCAACGTCGACTTGGGGGGCAAGGCGAAGCAGGTGGTTGCGGGGCGCGACTTCAGCTGCGCGTTGTTGACGGATGGGACCGTGCGCTGTTGGGGTGCAGCGGGAACGTGGCTCGGTCTAGGCCGCCTGGAGGCGGTGGGTGACGATGAAGTGCCTACGGCTGTCGAGCCCGTGAACGTGGGCGGTAGCGTGGTGGCGCTAAACGCAGCGGTGTTCAACGTGTGCGCGCGGCTCGATAGCGGTTCGCTGCGCTGTTGGGGCTGGGCAAACTCGAGTCCGTACTCCGGAATGGAAATCGGCGATGACGAGACACCGGCGGATGCTGGGGATGTCGACGTCGGGGCCAAGGTGACGCAGGCCTCCTCCAGTCCGGCGCACACCTGTGTGACAACAGTCGAAGGCCATGTGCGTTGTTGGGGACAGGGCAACGACTTTCAGCTCGGCTACGGCGGAGCGGATGCCGTCGGCGACGATGAGAGCCCCGCATCCGTGGGCGATGTGCCCCTGGTCGACGCCGTCGTCTCGGTCGCAGCTTTCCGTACAGGAACGTGTGCGCTCACGACTGCGGGTGAGGTGAAATGTTGGGGGAAAGGGCCCGCGCTAGGGACTGGCAACGCCAACCCGGTGACCACTGCGGCTTCCGCGATCGCCATTCAATTGGGCGGCAAGCCAACTGCGATCGGAAGCTCGCCGTTCCGTGTGTGTGCTCTGCTGGACAGCGGTTTTCACTGCTGGGGTGCCGGCAACGGCGGCGCCCTCGGCTACGGCTCGACTGACGACGTGGGTGATGACGAGACCCCAGCGAGTGTTGGGCCGGTTTCCGTGTTCTGAAAGGAACTTGCTTCTGAGTGGCCTCGCGGCCACGATGGCAGAATGCTTGGGTGGAGTCGGGTGTGGGCCGTCGGCCTGCTGTGCGTCTTGCTTGCGGGCTGTTCCTCGGGGGACATTGATTCGCCAGAGCCGGTCGACGCACTGGACGGGCGCTTGACGCTGAGCGGCACCACGGATTCGGTAGATACGTATCTGCTCGGCGCATCTGGCAACGACAACACCGGCACTCTAAACGCAGGCGCATCCTTAAACTTGTGCGTGGGGCGCCTGGGCACGTCAGGTGGCAACTCGAACATCGTCGGCTTGCTCAAGTTCAACCTGCCGAGCTACCCGGCTGGTGCCACCGTTCAGTCAGCGCAACTCTCGCTGTTTCCTGCCCAAACGGGCGCCGGCTACAGTGCGGCCAACCGCGTTCGCATCCGCAGGCTCACCAGCGCGAACTTCAGCGAGGGCAACGGGGTGGGCGCGGGGAGCGGCACCGACGGCGGCTGCCAGGGTTCTGCAGGTACCGGCAGCACCCTCGCCACCTACACCCCCACGGGCGACATGGAGGTCTTTGCAACTCCAACCGTCAATACTCCAATGAACGTCACGGTGACCAGCATCGTGCAGACGTGGGTCACCAGCGCCAGCGCCAACCGAGGCTTCCTCATCACTCGTGAGAACAACCCGGCAGCTCAGGACGTCGTTCGGTTTCGCTCCAGCGAGTCAGCCAACCCACCGACGCTTACCATCACGCTGCAGCGCGGCTCCCCATGTAGCTCCACCAGCCAATGCAACGGCTCGGACCAGTGCGTGGAAGGCGTGTGCTGCAACACCAGCTGTGGTGGCACTTGTCAGTCCTGTCTCGCGTCCAAGTCGACCTCCGCCACGGGCACCTGCGGCAACATCGACTCGCGGACCGACCCCGACAACGAGTGCACCCACACCTGCAACGGTGCGGGCGCCTGCGGAACTGGCTGCAACAACGATACCGATTGCGCTTCCACCCACTGGTGCAGCGGCAACGTTTGCACCCTCAAGGGTGCGGTTGGTGACACCTGCTCAGCGAGCAATCAGTGCGCCAACGGGCAGTGTGTCGATCAGCGCTGCTGCAGCACCTCGAGCTGCCCGACTTGCCAGGCGTGTCGCGCGAACATCACGGTCGGCTCCGACGGCATGTGCGCCAACATCGATCCGTTCACGGATCCCTTCAACGAGTGCAGCCCTGGCAGCTGCAACGGCGGCGCTTGCACAACCAGCTGTACTTCCGACTCGCAGTGCAACGCGGATCACTACTGCAGCTCGAGCAGCGGTGGCACTTGCCAGCCGGACAAGTCTGCGGGCGCCGTGTGCTCCGGTGACACCATCGATGCCACCGGTGCGCACCAGTGTGCGACCGGCAACTGTGTCGACGGGCGCTGCTGCACGAGCTCGTGCACGACTCCTTGCCGCTCATGTGCGAACACTTCGGGCACCTGCACGACGGTGATCACGAATCAGGACGATCCGGGCACGTGCTCCGGAGCCGTGACGTGTAACGCCGGCGGTCAGTGTCTGCCCACCAACGGCAGCACCTGCACCCAGGACTCCCAGTGCTCCAGCGGCCAATGTGAAGACGGCTTCTGCTGTAACGCGGACTGCGGCAACTCGAATCCGAGCGACTGCCGCGCGTGCAACGTTGTGGGCTCCCAGGGCACCTGCAGCCCGGTTCCTGCGGGCAGCGTCACCTGCCGGGCCAGCACCGGCGTGTGCGACGTCGCGGAGCAGTGCGATGGCGCTTCGATGAACTGTCCGGCGAACGCCTTCGACTCCACGACTCAGTGTCGTGCGGCGAGCTGTAGCGCGGGCACGGAAACGCTGGCTGCGACGTGTGATGGCAGTGGTGCAAGCTGTCCTACGATTCAGACCAACGCGTGTGCGCCGTACATCTGCGGAGCCACCGCCTGTCAGACCAATTGCTCGAGCGATGCCCAGTGCACCTCCACCAACTGGTGTAACGGCACCTCGTGCGTCTCGAAGTTCACCAACGGCACTGCCTGCACCGAAGGGCGTCAGTGTTCGAGTAACCAGTGCGTCGACGGTGTGTGCTGCAACGCAGCCTGCAACGGCCAGTGCGAGGCGTGCGATGTCAGCGGTAGCGTGGGCACCTGTTCACCGGTGAGCGGTGCGCCGCACGGTGCTCGAACTGCTTGCGTCGGCGATGGTTCGGTGTGCAACGGCCAGTGCGATGGCGCAAACCGTACGGCGTGTGCCTTCGCTGGCGGCACGACGCAGTGTCGCGCTCCCCAGTGCAACAACGGGCAGTCGGTGCTCGAGGCGTTCTGCGATGGCGTAGGCAACTGCCCTGGCCAGCAGCAGCAGACGTGCGACCCCTACCGCTGTAGCGCGACGGTGTGTCTGACCACCTGTACCGCCGATACCCAGTGCCAGACCGGCTTCCGCTGTGACGCGGGCGCCTGCGTGCCCGCGAAGACCAACGGCGAGACGTGCGGTGGCAACACCGAGTGTGCGAGCGGCTTCTGCGTCGATGGCTTCTGCTGTAACGCGCCCTGCAACGGTCAGTGTGAGGCGTGCAGCGTCTCGGGCTCGGAGGGCACGTGCACCGAAGTCACCGGCGCGCCCGTTGGCACTCGTCCCTCGTGCGCCGACGACGGCAGCGCGTGCGGCGGCACCTGTAACGGCGTGCAGCGCGCAGCCTGCGCGTATCCCGGCGGAGCCGTGGAGTGTCGCGCGGCGGACTGCATGAGCGGCACTGCGACGCTCTCGGCGACCTGCGATGGCGCGGGTAGCTGCCCGGCGATCCAGACGTTGGCTTGTCCGACGGGCAACTGCGCGGGCACGCTGTGCGAAGGCAACTGCACCGTAGATGGCGACTGCAGCGCGGGCGCCGAGTACTGCGCGGCTGGCGTGTGCACGCCGAACAAGGGCAACGGCGAGGTGTGTTCTCGCGACAGCATGTGCGTGAGCGGTCGCTGCGTCGACGGCTACTGCTGCAATAGCGCTTGCGATGGGCAGTGTGAGGCGTGCAACGTCACTGGTAGCGAGGGCGTGTGTAGTGCTGTCACTGGTGCACCGCGTGGGGCGCGCCCGGCGTGCTCGACGGACGGGACCGCGTGTGCAGGCACCTGCGATGGGGTTGCGACGGCAGCCTGCGCCTATCCGGGCAGCAGCACGGTGTGTCGCAACGCTGCCTGCAGTGCGGGTGTCGCGACCCTCGAGGGTCACTGCACCGGTGGCGGCAGCTGCTCGCCGCTCCAGCAGCAGACATGTTCGCCGTTCATCTGTCACGCCACCGACCCGCGTTGCGACGGCGACTGCACCGGCGACACCGACTGCAGCGGTGGTCAGTACTGCGCTGGCGGCGTGTGTGTGGATCCGCAGCCCCCAGGCGCCGCCTGTAGCGGCACGGCACAGTGTGCGTCGGGCTTCTGCGTTGACGGCGTGTGCTGCGACACGGCCTGCAATGGCCAGTGCGAAGCGTGTAACGAGGCAGGCTTCGTGGGCACTTGCTCTCCCGTCACAGGAACACCGCGCAACGGACGCGCCAGCTGCGGTGGCACGGGCGTGTGTGCTGGCGCCTGCGACGGCACCAGCGGCGCCTGTGCGTATCCGGGCGGAAGCACTGTCTGCGGTGCTGGCTCTTGCAGCAGCGGGATTGCAACCCCTGCGGCGGCCTGTAACGGCAACGGCAGCTGCCTAAACGGTCTGCAGACGAGCTGCGCCCCGTACCTGTGCAGCGGCACCACCTGTGCAAGCACTTGTACGGATCCGTCCGAGTGCACGACCGGTTTCGACTGCGTGAACGGCTCCTGCGAGTCGATTGGCGTAGGCGGCGCGGGCGGCATGGCGGGCACGGGCGGTCTCGCTGGCGCGGCTGGCGCGGCTGGCGCTGGCGGCGCGACCGGCGGAGCCGGTGGAGTGGGCGGCGCGAGCGGTGGCAGCGCAGGCGTGGGGCTACCCGACGCTGGCGTGACCGGCGGTACAGCTGGTGCGAACGGGTTGATCCAGGGAGTGGACGAAGGCTCGACATGCCGTGTGGCAGCGCCGGGTAGTGACTCTCGGCGGCCGTCGGTACCTTGGCTGCTCCTCGCGTCCGGGCTGGCGTTCGTCGCTGCACGGCGACGCCGGTCCCTGGCTCGTCGAGTCTGAAGGTGCTTCCTCGAGGAAAGCACACGCACCTGAGGCGCCCCGAGAGCCCTGGCTCGCGGGGCGTTCCGTGCTAGAGCCGCCGAATGGGTCGCGAAGATTGGGGGGGGAGGCACGCCGGGTGCAGCTGGTGCCTGCTAGGAACCATCGCAGCCTTGGTCGCCTGCCACAACAGTGGCTCCAGCAACCAGAGCGTGCGCGACGCGTCGGATGACGCGGCACAGAGCACGGGAGGTGCGGGGACGGATTCCGGCAGTAACGGCGGTAGCGGGAACGCTGCAACCGCTGGCGCCGGGACCGGTGCGACCGGGGGCCTGACCAGCGGTGGAATCATCGCCTTCATGCACCCCGACGGCTACGCCGCTTGGGTCACCGCAGAGGCCTCGGGCAAGCTGACGAATGTCAGCACCGCGCTGAACGGCGTTTCTTCTGGCGAAGACAAGAGTGTGGCGGTTTCTCGGGATGGCACCGCCCTCGCACTCACTACCACGCGCTTTGGCTGCGGTGACTGGGACTGCTTGGTGCTGGTCGACCGCGCGCTGAAGAACGGCGAGCGGGTTCAGGCGGGAGGCGAAGACGTTCACCCAGATCGCGCGCTGGCGGTGGGGCCCGGTGGCGCGTGGATCGTCTTCTCTGCGGACGGCGGAAGCCACAGCCGCGATCTCTATGTGACGCGCAAGACCGGCGGGAGCTGGAGCAGCAAACAGCTACTGACCGCTAGCTCCAGCTACGCGCACAACACCCAGCCGGCTCCCAGCCCAGACGGCAAGCGGGTGGTTTTTGATTGTGGAAACGAACCCTACGGCGGCGCAGGGAACGCTATTTGTTCAGTGGGGATCGACGCTACCGGTTTCAAGGTTGAAGCCGCGCCCGGAAGCGGTTTTGCGGACCAGGCCATTGCCCTGCATCACCCAGCCATGGCCGCAGGAGGTGTACTCGTTTTCGAGATGGATCGGCCAGACACTGGCGAGCGGATCTGGAGCTTCCGCGGAGGCCAAGCTGCGCGCCTCGGCGATTTCCCCAACGACAACTCTCCGTGTGTCCTGCCATCAGGGGCGGTCGCTTCGCTTGTGCTGAGCCGCGCGGGGAATTCGTCTGGAGCCCACGAAATCAAGCTGATGTCTCTCTCGGGCACGGAGTCCGTGATGGTGCTGACGGATGTAGATGTGGTCGACGTCCAGCTGAGTTGCGGCGGCTAGCTCCTCACCATGTAGGTGATCTCCCGACGGTTCCAACCTCACGCGAATCGGAATAGTTGCTCATGTCTGGTTTTCCTCGGGCGTGCTACCAATCGGCGAATTGAGGCGCATTTGCTGGATTTGAGTGCGAGTGGTCGCGTGCTTCCCCTCGCACGAAATAGTCAGTCCCGCTGCCGCGCGGTTGTTCGCCGCCACGGATCTCGACTACGCTTCCGCTTGGGTGACGCGCGCCCGTGCGATAGGTGTGCGCGGTATCCTCTGGCGATGACCATCAAGGGAGCGCAAGGCGGACTATCAGGGTGAATACTCGCTCCACCAGCAACGGCCATCGAGACGGCGTGAACGCAGTAACTTCCAGCAAGCGGACGGACGAGCAAGACGCTGATTCTTCCAACGGGGAGAGCGCTTCTAACCGGTTGTCGTATTACGCCGCCATGCTGCGTACCCGTGGTGAAGCGTTGCGCGCGGACGTGGGCGAGATGGCCCGCATGCCGGTGCTGACGGTCAACCTGATGCTGAAGCGCACGGTGGACAACGACCCGTTCTACGCAGAGTGCACCCAGAACTGGTTCACCGATGCGACCCGGCGTCATCCGAAGTTTCGCTTGATCCGCAACAAGGCGTGGGGATGCGCCGTCTGCGTTCTGCCTCGCACCCATGAAGACTACTTCATGTACATCGAGGCCTCGGCCCGTCGGAACTACAAGAAGGCGGTCAAAGCCGGCTATCGCTTCGCGCCCTTGGACTTCAACTCTCACCTCGACGCGGTCGCAGAGATTCGGAGCTCGACTCCCGAGCGCCAAGGCGCGATGCCGGAGAGCTACCTGCGCGGCGAGGTCCAGGCCCACAAGAACCCGAAGTCACGCAACGCGTACCACGACTACCCATACTTCGGTGTTTTCCTTAAGGATAAACTCGTCGCGTACTCGTCTTGCTTCGTCAGCGGCGAGCTGTGCTCCCTGCAGCACATCTTGGGGCACGCCGAGTTCCAGTCCGACGGGATCGTACCGATGATGCTCATTGGAATCGCCGAGCAGGTCTACAAGCGATACCCCGCCGTACGCTACTTCATGTACGGCACCTACTTCGGGGCCGCGCCAGCCATGCGGCGCTTCAAGAAGAAGTTCCGCTTCTACCCGCACCGCGTGATCTGGCGTCTCGACGCGCGCGAAACCTTGTAGCCTCGAGTCGGCTCTCGCAGCGCGCAAGGCTTCGCGTCCCTTGTCTGCGGAAGGCCTAGGCGCTTGGGGACGTAGGAGGTCTGGGTATGGCTTCGATGAAGGCGTGGTCCAGGAGGCGGACGGCGTGGGCCGCATTGGCGGTCTGCGCGATCCTGGTCGGTTGTGGTTCGAGCGACGGCTCCGGTTTGGGCGGCGATGCTGGCGTAGACGCTGGCGGAAGCGCATCCGGCGGCTCCAGCGCGTCTGGGGGGGAGGGCGGCACTGGGGCGTCGGCACCGGTGAGCTGCGACTCCGACAAGGACTGCACGCCCCTCGGCAAGCTGTGCAACAAGTCGCTCGGCGAATGCGTTGCGTGCCTGTCGAACATCGACTGCGGCGACACCGCTGAGTGCCTCGCTGGCGACTGCCACCCGATCACCACCTGCGCAAATTCCTTGGACTGCCCCTCCGGCGAGGTTTGCGACCCAGCTCGCCTGCATTGCTACGAGTGTCTGGAGCAAGCTGACTGCGGTCCCGGCAAAATCTGCGTGGAAAATACATGCCGCTCGGACGGCAGCGGAGCCGGTGGCTCCGGAGGCGTGGGCAACGGTGGCAGCTCCGGTAACGGTGGCAGCTCCGGCAACGGTGGCAGCTCCGGTAACGGTGGCAGCTCCGGCAGCGGTGGCAGCTCCGGCAGCGGTGGGGGCGGCAGCTGCGGAGACCTCTATCTGCTGGTCGATCGCTCTGGGTCGATGACCGACTCCATGAAATGGCAAGACCTGACCGGCGCGGTGAACGCATTCGTACAGGAGCCGGCCACGGCGCGGCTGAGGATGGGTGCTGGTTTTTTCCCCGTGGAACCGGCGGTGGACCCGATGCTGCCACAGACCTGCACGATGGACGCGGACTGCGGTGACTACGGGCCTTGCGTGCCGATCTTCAATCAGTGCAATGGTTCCCTCTCGACGCCCATCGATTCCTGCAAGCTCTCCGACTACGCGAAGCCGGCGGTAGCGATTTCCGCGTTCCCGGGCGCCTCGACGCAGATACAGACATCGCTAGGTGGCGTGATGCCAGACGGTGGCTCCACGCCCATGACCCCAGCACTCGCTGGGGCCCTGCAATACGCCAAGGGCGCCGCGCAACCCGGACGTCGCTCGGCGGTCGTGCTGCTGACCGACGGCGAGCCCACCGGGTGCACGTTCAACACTGTGCAAAGCGTCGCGGGCGTTGCTGACACTGCCTTCAAGGGTTCGCCGTCGGTGCGAACCTATGTGGTCGCTTTGGGCGGTATTTCAGAACTCGACCAGGTCGCCCAAGCAGGTGGAACCAACACCGCTCGTTTGATTGCGGTGGGCAACGCTCAGAATGCTCTCGTGGGCGCTCTACAGCAGATTCGGAGCGCCGAAGGCTGCCAGTAGTCACGGCGCGGTGACAGCGCGCACAGCGCACCTCACCCCCGATCGAACTAGCATCGAGGTCAGGTGTTTGGTTGCGAAAGCGATTCCAGCTGCTGAGGATTGCAACCTCAAGCTAGGCTGTGGGTGATGGCGGACGGCGAAGCGACGCAACAAGGGCAAGCGCTCCTCTCAGAGCTCGAGGCCGAGTTAACTCCCGAGGCGAGCGAAACCCAGGCCGAACCCAACAAGCTCGAGGAGTTCTTGGAGGGGAGCCGCGAGTCCGCGAGCCCTCAAAAGCAGGTCGTCGAAGCTCCGGTGCAGGCGACGGGACTCCGTAGCGCACAGCTCGTGTCTGTCGACGGACGCGAGGCTCAGGTGAAATTCCGCGGCCAAACTCAGAAAGTTACCGCCCGGGTTGCCCCAGAGGTAGAGCTGCGTCTGCTTACTCTTGCCCTGCGGAATCGAGACTCAGTCCTGGTAGAGGTCGATGGCGATCGGCTCTGGGTGGTCGGGATCCTGCAAGTCCGGCTACCTGAGCGCGTAGAAGTTCGCGCTCGTGAGGTCTTGATCGAAGCCGAGCAGGAACTCACGTTGCGCTCCGGTCGCGCTGGGGCCCGGCTGAGAAAAGATGGCGACATCGAGCTCGTAGGCTCACGCATCAGCGCCGCCTCACGTGGGCTGTTTCGCATCGTCGGACGCATTCTGCGCCTGAACTAGCTGCGCGAACGGCTCACTCAGGAGTCCGAAACCTTCTTCGGCAAGTGATGCTTCGGGAGCGTGCAGGTGAAGATGGGTGCGGTGATCGTGATACCAGCGCCATCCAGCACGACTTCGCTGGCACCGCATTTGAAGGTGATGCTGCCCTTGGCGTCCATCTTGTGTAGCGCACCGATCAGCGTCGCGGGCCCGCCGGCTTCCACGGAGTAGTCGCCCTTGATGGTTTGGATCACAGCGCCGCCCACCATCGTGTTCTTTGCGCCGCCCACGTGCTCAGTCTCGTCGCCTTTGCTCAACACGATGAGACCGATTGAAGTCTCATTCTTCATGCCTTCCACCGATTCAGCGCGATCGCCCAGGATGAGCTCGAGGTACGCGGCACCGATCGTCTGGTTCTGGCTTGCACCCACGTTCGTGTTGATTCCGTTTACGGCGGCCATCACTCGAAGCGCCGCTGATGTTTCTGTATGGGAACCTGCGACCTTGTTGATCTGATGGCCTGGGCCTTTGGTGTTCTTGGACTCGTCCACGCCGTCGACGTTGCCCTCAGGCCCCGCGGCGTTCGCGCCGCTCTGTCCGCCGCCATCGCCACCACCCGTGCCCAGTGCGTCGTTGACGGCGCTCATCGCGCCGCTCGCGCCCTGCTGAATCATGCCCGTGGCCGCGGCTCGCAGCGCGTTGACGCCCGCGATGTCACCCGCACTCTGGCCTGCAGCTGGCGTCATCGCCGCAGGGGGACCAGCAATCGCCGAGGCCATCATGCCTGCCCCCGGTAGCCCTGAAGCACCGGCGACGATCCCCGCGGCAGTACCCAGATCGCCATTGGCGAGGGCGTTCATCTGTCCGGTGATGCCGTCCACCTGAGCGCACAAGTCGTCGACGGGACCCATCACTTGATCGACGGCACCCTGCACGGCGGCGGTGACTTGCCCAACCACGTTGGCTGCCGCAGCAGCCGCCATCTCAGCGGCGCGCTCCATCGCGATCGCGAGCAGCGCCTCTAGGGGATTGCCGGTCATCTCGAATTGGTTGCCACCGACGGTCACGGTTGTTGCACCGCCGCTGGTCAACCCGTACACGGCGTTGATCTCACGCTTGCGATTGCCACCCACGCTCACGGTCTGATCCGCGCCGATGTCGTTCTGGCTGCCCTTCGTGATCTTGGTGTCCGAATTGCCGGACACCCCGCTCTCCGAGTTGTTCGTGACGAACAAGGTCTCGTTGTTTCCGACGTTCTTCTTCTTGTTGTTCGCAGTCACCATCTGGGTGTCGAACTGCGAGTGAATCATGATCTCTTCGGCGCCGGCCTTGTCCTCGAAACGGATCTCGTTCGAGCCGCCACCGCTGGGGTGGCTGTTCGTGCGCATCGCGGTCCGCGTCTTTCCTTCGGGAAGCGCGTATGGCGGCATGAACGTGCCGTTGTACACCCGTCCCGTCACGACTGGACGGTCTGGGTTGCCCTCCATGAACTCGACGATCACCTCCCAGTGCACGCGGGGCAGGATCATGGAGCCGGAGGTTTGCAGCTGCTGCACGCGCATCCAGCACGACGCGTCGGCGTAGAGCTGTGACGAGCGGTCCCAGAAGAACTTTACCTGGACGCGCCCGTGCTCGTCGGTGTGCACCTCCTCGGACTCGGAGCCCTCGGGAGCAACTACTCGAGCTGTTTGGGGCCCGTGGATGACCGGCTTCGGCGTGACCTGGGGCGCGCGGTACTTGGTGGCAATGGGCACCAGCTGGACTTCAGAGTGGTAGACGTTGACGGGCAGCACCGTGCCGTCAGGTCCCTTCTGAGTCTTGATCGCGTGGTGATATTCCGCCTCGAAAATGAAGTATTCTCCATCGAGGCCTTCAGACTCGGTGATTTCCACCTTGTGGCCTGCGGCGAGGCGAGGGGAGTTCGAGATGCCGCGAACCGTGTGTGCGCCCACCTGCTCGGCTTCGATGCGCACCTGGTTCAAGCGCTCCAGGGTCGTCGGCTTGATCTCCCCGACCGTCGAGCCGTCCGCCAACTCCAGGTAAGCCGCAGGGTAGTCGTACACTTCTAGATCGGTGTGCGTCTCAGCCTCTGCGGTCTTCGTCAAATCGCCGTTCGTGACGTCGAGCTGGGGCGTCATGAAGCTGAAGTCACGGGAGACGAACTTGCCCGAACGGACGCGGTGGGCAGGCAGCAGGCTGTCAAACGTGTCTTCGTCGACGACCGCCGTGTGAATGGCCCGAGCGTGAATCTGTAGTCCGTCTGGGATCTCGTCGGCGCCGCTCGAATCATCGCGGAAACAGAGCTTCTCCGCTTCTTCGTCTTCTCCAGGGTTCGCGAAGTAGAAGTAGATGCCGTCCTCCTCACACAGACGCGAGATGAACGCGAGCCCGCTCTCTTGATACTGAACGCAGTACTCACGCTTCGGGTAAGTCGCGTCCAGCGTGAAGTTGATGTCTTCCGCAGGGATACCGTGCTGATCCAAGACTTGAGTGATGATCTCTTGCGTCGTCAGGTTCTGAAAAATCTGGGAGTCGACGCTGCGGTCCAAGAGCCCAATGGCGCTCACCACCTTGAACCGATACGTCCACACCGGTACATCGGTCGTGTTCTTCGGGCCGCGAATGATGGTCGCACTGTCGACGATGCCAATCATCGAGTGCGGGGTCGAATCCTCGTAGCCGTGGGCCACCACGCACTTCGTGCCGACCAAGTCCTGGATGCTGACGTAGTCGTAGGTCATCGCTTCTACGACCGCGTACGCCGGAGCACCGACTCGATGATACTCATCGAGTCGCGTGATCTTGTCGGAGACGAATTGCTCGTTACGAAGGTAGACGTTGAGTTTTCGTGTCACTTCGCCCTCAGTTGTCCATGGTGATCGCAGTGTCGACCACGTCGCCGTCGAACTTACAGCTCGCCCCAAGCACAGATACTGAGGCAGGCGTGATGAGCAGCACAGAAGCGCCCATCGCGACGGTGATCATGCCCTCCGCTTCGTAAACAATGTCGTTGGCCTTAGTGACCTGGGCCGCCCCCACGATCTCCGTGTAGGTCGCGCCTGCAGCGTCAGAGCGGCTGCCCTTGATGCTGGTGATGATGGCGCCACCGACGTTTTGGTTGAACACGCCGCTCACGTCGACCCCGCGCCCGCCCTTGGTCGCAATGATCTTCGCGGCGCCGGTGTTCTCGGTGCGCATGCCGCCCACGATCACGCTGCGGTCCGCCGTCGTGAGTTCTATGAGCGCGGCGCTAACGTCCTGATTGTGATTCGCGAGCGTGCTGTTGACGATCGCGCCGACGACCAGATCGATGTGCATCCCGTTGACGGTCAAGTCGCTGTCACCAGTCACGTCGCGCTTATGGTCACCGCCGATCATCATTGTACGGTTTCCGCTGACATCGAGCGTGTGGTCACCGCCAACGTCGTCGACCATGTAGGTCTCGACGGCGATGTCTTGGTTGCCGCCAACATCTACGGTTTGGTTCGAGCCAACCTTGGCGGTGACGCTGTCCGTGACGTTCACCGCCTGGTTGCCGCCCACTTTGCGCTTCATGTCGTTGCCGACGCTGTGGGTGGTGTTGTTCAAGACATCGATCGTCATGTCGTAGCTGGCGTTGAAGAACATCAGCTCGGCGCCACCGGCGTCGCCCATGCGGAACTCATTGCTGGATCCGCCACCAGGAGTGGTGGCGGTTTGCACGGAGCTCTTCGACTTCTCATCGGGTAGCTTGTAGGGCGGCGGTGTCTGCGGGTTATAGAGACGGCCCATGATCACGGGACGATCTGCGTCGCCCTCGTTGTGGGAGATCGTCACTTCCCAGTTCATGCGCGGGAGCAACATCGAGCCGCCGAGCGCGAGCTGGCTCGTGCGCATCCACTGGCTGCAAGTGTCATCCAGGGGGTTCACGCGATCCCAGTGATAGTGGGTCTTCACCTGCCCATCTGCGTCGACATGGATCTCGTCGCCACCAGGACCAGCAGTCCATCCGGACTGCAGCCCCGGAATGATTCGACTCCGCTCCAGGCGCGGTGGCCGGTAGGTAACGCGGTCGGTTGGTGCTCCCGTAAAGTGTGCCGTGAGCTCACCGCTCTCGTGTTCTTCACTCATCCAGCCGCGACCGGTTGCGTGGTAGCGCACGCGGATCAGCAGGAGCTCTCGATTGAGCGGGTCGTACGGGTGCCCTTCGACGGTAAGCGTCTCCCCGGGACGCAAGCCGAGCGCTCCTGTTTCACCCTCGATCAAATCGCGATCTGCTTGGAGTTGCTCCACCAAGACTTGGGTCAGCCGATCGCAGTCGGCTTGTTCCTCGAAGCGTCCTGGGTACTCGTAGACTTCGAGTGTATGTGCACCATCGTCGGTACCTTCGAGGGCCTTTTCGACTTGAACGCTCGGGGTGTGCCAGTTGTAGTCGCGGAGGAATGCCTTGTCTGGGCGAATGCTGTGGGTCTGGCTGAGCTTGGAGACTGCCACATCGTCGCGCTCCGCATTATCCGCGCGGAAAGGTAGGGTCGACGTGGGTGCGATGGGGCCTAACCCTGCAGGGTCGTCGGTCAGGATCATCAGCGCCTTTTCGTCGGTCATCTGGATGGCGAACCAGATGCCTTCCTCAGCCAGTAAGCGCCGGATGAACTCGAAGTCCGTCTCCCGATACTGTGTCGTGGACACTCGCGGAGGGTATGAGCCGGTCAGGCGCCACTCATGGTCTCCACCAGTGACACCGCCGCCCTGGAGTACCTCGGTGACGATGTCCTGTACGCTCTTCTCCTGGAAGATCCGACAATCGTTGCGCTTGGTCAGGTTCCATAGCGCTGGCGCGACGCGGAGCAGAGTCCCGTGCGTCTCGCCCTCCCTGGGCGCCGCTGCCGTCTCGATCACATGCCCGTGGAAGAATCGCTCGTCGGAGCCGTCTGCCAGGGCGAAGCGCAGGGTTGCGGCCTTGTCGAACAGCGCTGATGGGCTGAAGGAGTCGGCGGTGTCATCGCCGCCTTTCACCACCAGTACCTCGAGGTAGCTCACCTCGTTCAGCTGCTCCACCAGCTCGAATTCGAGCACGTCGAGGTCGAGGCCATCGATGGTCAGCGCGATCTCTAGCAGGTTCGTATCGCTCATCTCAGCCTTCCTTCAGCGAAGCACCCATCTTGATGCTCAGCGCACTCTTGACCACGATCTTCTTGCCCTTCATCACCACGGGGCCACCGCCGAGCTTCATGCTGCTCTTCCCACCCTTGAGGTCACCGGTGGCTCCGACCAAGGTGATCATTGGGGCCTTCACGGTGTAAGCGCCTGTTACCTTGCGGTAATGCAAGCCGCCAATCATGACCGTCGTCGCGGCGTCGCAGCTAGCCGCATGGTTCGCGCCGTTGATGTGGATCTCCGCCGCGGCCGACGTCTGGTTCTTCAAGCCGCCGACTGTCTCGCCGTGGGTTCCGTTGACGAGGTGGACGCGGATCGCGCCCACTTTCGACATGCTGGTGGCCGTGATGTTGTCAGAGATCGACGCGATGCTCCCGACGACCTCCACGGCGCCCACCTTCACGTTGTAGTCGCCAGTGATGTTCTGCGTGATGCCGTTGCAGATGGTGATCTGGTTTCCGCTTACCGTGTAGCTACGGGCCCCACCCACCGTTTCCTGCGTATCGGCCGTTGAGTTGCTGTCGTCGTTTCCACTGATGGTAATCGACTGGCTGCCGCCGACTTTCGAGGAAAGGTTCGCGCCGACGTTCAGCGACTGATTGCCTCCCACGGAGGCGCTGTCGTTGACGCCGGTTTCGCTAGAGACGTTCTTGGTGACGTTGTGCTCTTCGTCGACTCCGACTTCCTCGATGAAGTCGTGCTCCGTCGTGATGTTTAGATCTTTTTGCGCGTGGATATTGAAGCCCTGGCTGCCGCCGGTGTCGCACGCACCGACCAGGTTGTGCCCCGCGCCACCTGGTGCAGACATGCTCTTCAGCGACGCCGAGGAGTTAGCCCCCGGTAGGGACTGCGGCGGCTGATGCTCGGCGTTGTAGACCTTACCCAGCGCAAGTGGACGGTCAGGGTCCCCGTCAAGAAAGGCGATGGACATCTCCCAGCCCACCCGCGGGAGAATCATGGAACCTCCGAGCGGAGGCTGGTTCACGCGGATCCAGCAGCTGGAATTCTCGTCCTGTTGACCCACACGGTCCCAGTAGAAGCGCACCTTGATGCGCCCGAACTCGTCGACGCAGATCGTCTGATCTTGGTCGTCGTGCCCGGTGACGATTGCCGTCTGGATGCCATGGATGCGAACGCGCTTGGCGCGGCGCGGTGCTGCGAACGGCACGCCAACGGGAATGGCGTTAAACTCCGCCTGGAACGCCTTGTTGTGGCGGCTGTCGTCGCCGGTGTCCTCATCGTTGTCATCGTCGTCTCGGTGCCTCACGCGCTCACCGTGAGCAACCAAGCGCGTCAGCACGAAGCTACCGTTGAGGTCCTCCTCGTCGGCTCCTTCCACGTTGAAAGGAGCTCCGACCCGCAAGTCTACGGCCTGTGTAGAACCCCTGAGCACGTCGGCGTCCCGGCGCAGCTCGCGGATCCTCGCCTTGGCTAGGAGCGAGCCTTCGTCCCCGTCCACGAATCCGCCGGGATACTCAAAGAAGGGCATGGCCCAAACCTCGGTTGGGGGCAACGAGGCGTCGGGCAGGGCCGCAGGCGTCTTGAAGTCGTAGTCGAGCAGCCTGATGGTGCTCGTGCGCAGGCTGCGGGTGCGCTGCAGGCCGTTTACCGAGGTCGCGTTCTGAGCACCGGCGGCGAGGTTGAGCGTGACTACGGGTGCGTCCAGCGGAACAAACGCTTCCGAGTTGTCGCTGACGATCAGCCGGTGCTGTTCCTCGGAGTGCTCGAAGAAGTAGAAGAGCCCCGCCTGCTCGAACAGGCGTTGTACGAAGTTCAGCTCACTCTCTCGGTACTGGACGATGAATTCCTTGGGTGCGTAGCTCCCGCTGATGTCCCACTGCACGAGGTCGCCGAAGCCCGCTTCATTGAAGATCGTGGTGACCACATCGACGATGCTCTTGTCCTGGAAGATGCGGCAGTTCTCGCGGTGGGCGAGTGCTTGCAACGACGGCATCATTCGCAGCTCGAACAGAAAGTGCTCCCGCTGAATTCCGATCATGCGGGCGCGCTCCACGACGCCGTGGAAGTTGCGGAGTTCGCCCAGCTCGTTGACGACGGTCAGGACGACGACGTTGCGGAGCATCGTCGACACATCGAAGGCTGTGTCTGTCGTTGCGAACTGAACGTCGATCTCGAACGGTCGCGAGATCTCTTCGACCACTCGGTAGGCGAAGCATTCGGCGTCCTCGGGCAGAGAAGACCCTCGGAGCAGGAACTGCACGGCGTGTTGGTCTGGCACGCTAGCATCTTACCCGACCCCGGGTTTGCAACTACCCGACAAGCGCTCAAGTTTGGCGCTTTCGATCCGCGGGCGGAGCGGCGACTCGCAAAGACTTGGCACGCTTGCTTGTGGGTACATCCCGGGGGATTTTCACCTCGCCCGGCGGCCTCGTCCCCTTCCTGGCACTCAGGAGTTCCGGTTAGGTAACCCGTTTGCCCGCTTTGGACCCGACCCTGGGAACCGTGGGAGGCGCTTAGTGAGCTGCAACCTCGCGTGATCTCTCGCTTGAAATCGGGAGGTTGCTCGGGTCATCGTTCGCGTTCAGTGGTGCTGGAGAACGCGCTAGCTGCCTTCGGGAAGCAGATCCAAGAGGCCGCGGCGACCGGATTCAACGGAATCGACCTTCGGGGAACAGCAAGAGCATGAGGGAACGACTAGCGCCCGGGATGATCGTCGGGGGCCGCTTTCAGGTCGAAAGCGTGATCGGACGAGGGGATGTTGGCGAGGTCTACCGGGTCAAAGATCCGAAGACGGGGCTGAGCTACGTGCTCAAGCTGTTCACCTCCCCGGCGATGCAAGATTCGGGCGCCTCCGCCGCATTCGATCGAGCCTCCAGAGCCGCGGGTCAGGTCGCCCAGGAATTCGTCGCGATCCAGGAGCTCGGGATGGATCCCAACGGACCCTTCGCGCTGCTGCCTGCGGTGAGCGCGCGTTCCTTGGACCGCTACATCGAGAAGAAGGGCCCGCTCAGTCCCGCTGAGATGGTCGATCTGGTTACCTGTCTCGCTCCTCCGCTGGACCGCGCACACGCATCAGGGCTGGTGCACGCCGATCTGAAGCCCGCGAACGTCTTCTTCGGCAGCGGACTCAAGGGGCCAGTCGTCAGAGTGACTGACTTTGGCGTTGCGTTGCTGCGAATGGCGGCTCCGTCCCCATGGCCGTGCGCTTACGGCTGGGGCGCTCCGGAACAGGTTGGCGGCGCGCCCCTGATGGCCACGATGGACGTCTATGGGATGGCGCTGATCGCGTTCTACGCGATGGTGGGGCGGCCAATCTTCTTCGCGCTCAAGCTGCCGACTCCGGAACCCCAGCGACTCTGGGAAGAGATGCATACGCTGCCTGCGGCCAGCGATCGAGCCTCGGAGCTCGGTGGCGTGATCTCCCCTGTTTTTGATGATATTTTCCGTACGGCTTTAGCCCCGGACCCGGGACATCGCTATCAGAGCGTGACGGAGCTCGCGCAAGAACTCGCCCGGGCCGCCAAGACTTCCCAAACCCAGATGTCTGCGGTGCCTGCTGCTACCGCACCGCGCGGCCCGGTTGCTCCCCCACCCATGGTGTCAGGGTCCGCGTCCGGTCCCATGCACGGCACTCAGGTGCTGACCGATGACGCGGTGGCCAAGGCGCGAGCGGAGATCGACGCGCTGCTTGCCGCCAAACGCGCTCAAGCAGATGCTGGCCCAGCGTCGGTTCCCATGCCGGCGATCGCACCGCCGCCGGTCGCGGCTGGAGGCGTACTTGCGCCGCCACCCGTTGTTTCCGGGGGGATCGCAGCACCGCCAATGGTTTCGGGTGGTCTCGCTGCGCCTCCGATGGTTCCGGCGGCTGCGCCCCCTCCCGCAGTGGGGGATTTCGCGCCACCCCCAATGGTGCCGGGGGCCGTCGCACCGCCTCCGGTGGTCCCCGGTGGGAGTTCGCCGGATGCGCTGGGCGCGACCAACGCCGACGCGGGGGCAGGTAACAAGCGCAAGGTCTACGGCACCATGGTAGCGGATGCTTCCGAGGCATTCGCGATGCTGGAGTCGATGGGGATCTCCCAGGGAGGCGGAGCGCCTCCGCCCGTGGCACCGCCTGTCGCGCCGGGCCCGCCGCCAGCGGTATTACCTCGCGGCAATACGGGCGGCTTTGGAGGTGGCCCGGTCGAACCTGCGCTCGTGACTGGCGGCTCCGGCATGAGCATGGGATCTACCCGCGCGGATGCGGCTCCCGCTGCGGCGCCGGCGCCCAATCCGCTGGGCATGAGTCAGCTTGGGATGCCGCTGCCTGAAGCGCGGCGCGACGCGACCATCGTTTTCACCCCGCCTTCTGGCACGAACACCAAGCTCATCGTGATCGTTGTCATCGTGCTGCTTCTGGTGTTCGGGATCGGCGGCGCGTTGATTGCCTGGTTGCTCAGCATGGATGATCCCACGCCTCCCCCGGAGTCGTTCGAGCACCGGCCGGTGCCGGCACTAGCGTCCAATCTTCGGCACGCACCAGCGGCGGCGTTGCACGGAGATTCCGGTGCCCCGGAGGCATGTCCTCCGATCGCGCGCAAGTCTCATAGGAAGGGCGAGGGCTGACCCATGTGGGTTTGGGTATTTGGAGTCGTCAGTCTTGCGATCATCTGGCTCGGCAGCTGGGTAGCCGGCTGGTTCGACGTCAACATTGGTGTTGGCTGGCGTATACTCGCGAGTTTCCTCGTGGCTTTGTTCGTCGGAGCGATCCTCGGACTGCGTCGGCTCAAGGCGCGCCGCGCGGCGCGGGCCTTCGAGGCGGAGATCCTCAAGCAGAGCGAGCAGCAAGCGGCCTACGCGCGCCCGGACCGTCGGGCAGAGATCCTCGAACTCCGCCAGCAGATGGAGCAAGGCATCGGCTCGCTCAAGAGCAGCCGGCTCGGTGGCGGCAAGGGTGGACAGGCGCTCTATGCGTTGCCCTGGTACATGATCATCGGGCCGCCGGGCTCTGGAAAGACCACCGCGCTGAAGAAGTCGGGACTCAACTTCGCGTTCAATCCCGAGGAGGGTGGGCTGCGCGGCGTTGGCGGCACGCGTAACTGCGATTGGTGGTTCACCAACGACGCCATCTTGCTCGACACGGCGGGTCGCTACGCCACCGAGACCGACGATCGCGACGAGTGGCTCGCGTTCCTAGGGCTTTTGAAGCGGTTCCGTAGTCAGAAGCCGATCAACGGCGTGTTGGTCGCAGTCAGTGTGACCGACCTGATCGACGCACGCGAAGACCAGATCGCCGACATGGCGCGTCAGCTGCGCACCCGCGTCGACGAGCTGATGTCGCGCCTCGAGATGGTGGTGCCGGTGTACCTGATGTTCACGAAGACTGACCTAATTGGCGGCTTCGTCGAGACATTCGGAGACATGCGCAAGAGCGAGCGCGACCAGATCTTGGGCGCGACATTTGCCTTACGCGGAGGTGAGCGCGACGCTGCGAGCGAGTTCACTCGCGAGTTTGACCAAGTGGTCAACGTGCTGCACGCGAACGCTCTGCGCCGCGTCAAGACTCACCGCAGCTTTCAAGGCCGCCAGAAGATCTTGGAATTCCCTGTGGAATTTCAGGCGTTGCGCGACAACGTCAGCAGTCTCGTCGCACAACTGTTTCAACCAAACCGCTTCCAGGGCACACCGATCTTTCGCGGCTTCTACTTCACCAGCGGCACCCAAGAGGGCAACCCGGTTTCGCGCATGCTGGGTCGCATGGCTCAGGCGTTCGGGCTTCCGCCGGACCCCGGCGCTCAGGTTGCGCAGGTCGAGGCGAAGAGCTACTTCGTCACCGATCTGTTCCAGCGCGTCGTGTTTCCCGATCAAAATGTGGCTGCGGCCACTGAGGGTCAGCGCAGGCGTCGCGCGTTGATGCGCATCGCGTTTGCGGCCAGCTGCTTGTTCGTGTCTCTGGCGATCACCATTCCGTCCGTCGTCACCTACGGCAGGAACCAGGATCTGGTGAGCGGGGTGGAGGCAGTGAGCCGCTCGGCGGCCACCATCAACTGGACCGACTCGTCGCCGCTGCCGGAGAAGCTCACGAAGCTGGACAATCTCCGCGCGCAATACCTCAAGCTCAAGGGCTGGGACGAAGACGGTCCGCCCACGGGCATGCGTTGGGGCATGTACACCGGCGGCAGCATGCTCGAGCCTGTCCGCAGCATTTACATCGAGCAGCTGCACAAGGGTTTCACCGTGACAACACGGCCGGAGATCGAAGCTCAGCTGCGCGCGTTCAAGGTGGCGGACGCCGAGGGCGATACGTTCACCAAGCAGTACGACCAGCTGAAGCTGTATCTGATGCTTGGGGAGACGGAGCGGCTAGATGTCGACTTCGCAGCGGCAGAGGTAGCACGCTACTGGGCGAAAGCGCTGCGATCGAGCAAGCCCGACGAAGACGCGAAGCTCCTCTTGCCTCACGCCAAGCTCTACCTCGAGATGATCAAGAAAGGTGAGGCGCGGCCGTGGGATCACGACAAGCAGCTCATCGATCACGCGCGGCAGACGATGCTCAAGGCCCCGCGCGTCGATCGCCTGTACACCATGTTGGTGCGCGACGCGAATCGTGACGTCGCTCCGATCAAGCTGACTGACTTCTTCTACGGCGAGTCTGCGAAGTGGGTGACGCCCAAGAAGGACATGCAGGTCTCCGGCGCCTACACCAAAGAGGGCTACCTCCAGATCAAGAAGGTGCTGAACTCCCAGAAGGCCCAGCTCGAGACCGAGACGTGGGTGCTAGCGGAGAACGTCAAGGACAGCGACGCGCAGACCGCCGACGTGATGGAAAAGCTGCGAGATCGCTACTTCGACACCTACGAGAAGCAGTGGCGCGAGCTGTTCCTGAACATCGTGGTCAAGAAGCCGGCCACGGACGATGAAGCCATCAAGATGTACAGCGCGTTGTCCGAGCCTGAGTGGCCCTACCTTCGCTTGATTCGTTCCCTCGCGGAAAACGCGCGAGTGGAGGTCTCCGAGGGGGAACTCTCGAAGGCGGCGAAGCAGGTGTGGGAGCGCAAGAAGCGCCTCTACATGACCCGGCTGAGAAATGCGTTGCGTAACGGCGGCGGCGTCGGAGGTGTGGGAGGTGCCCCCAAGGAGGTCACGCCTCTCTCTCCGATGGAGAGCGCGTTCCTGCCGTTGCTCGAGTTTGGCGCACCACCGCGGGAGTCCAACGGCACGGGCACACCCAAGCAGCTCACCGAGTACATCGGCTTCATGACCGCTCTCCAGGGCCAGCTCACCGATCAGCGGGACTCCCCGATGGCGAAGAAGAAGGACATGGCGCCGGAGTACGAAGTCGCACTGCGCGGGACTCTGAAGTTGCTCGAAGAGCAGGACGTGTACACGCGTCCGATGGTGGAAGCGCTGTTGCTCAACCCATTCCTGCGCAACGGCGTGAACCGGCCCCGTCGCTTCTAGGAGCGCTCGCAGTTTTTTGGGGGGGAGTTGCGACGGCGCGTCTCCCCAAGCTCTGTCGTGGCGCGTGGACGAGCAACAATTTGGGCCAATCGCGGGATCTTGGCTAAGGCTGGACGCGCCGTGTCGTCCCAGGTCGTACCTCCAGATCCCAGTTCGCCCGCCTTTCTTCGTTTGAATCGCTTCTTGGCGATGACAGCGTCGGATCGCGGACCTCTTGCTGACTTCCTGCACCTCGCGGGGATCATCGCGTTGGTTGGCAGCGCTCTCAGCCTCGCGGTCGCCGTGATTTGGTTCGGCGTTCGTTCGCCAGCGGCGGATCCTCCGAAGCTCCCACCGTCGCAGTTCCAGTCGAGCCTGGATCCGCAGGATCCGGTGCCGAAGATCGAGCTTCCCGCTGCAGCCCCGGTCACGTCCGCCGCTGAGCAGAGCTCCTCACCCCCAGAACCGGTGAAGGAAACGCAAGAGGCGAAAGCCGAGGATGACTCCGTCGCGACGGACGACTCGAGCGCGAAGAAGCCGACGTTGCCGCCGGGTTTCTTCCAGGCTCCGCGCGCCATGGTGCACGAGGTGTTTGGCACCGCAACGGACAAGGAGCCCTACCTGGCGCTGCGTTCGCGACCTGCGCGCGAAGCGAATCTGCTGGGCAAGCTGGACGACGGCACCCAGCTCAAGGTGATCAACCGCTTCGGGAAATGGCAGTTCGTCCAGGTCCTCGATGGCAAGCTCAAAGGCACCGAAGGCTTCGTGTACGGTAAGTACGTCCGTCCCTTCGGGAGTGACTTCCGGTGACCTTGGCGGGTTCGCGCCTGTCGGGCGCGACTCCAGCGCGGATAGTCATGCGTCGTGGTGCGTTGCGTCACGTGCTGCTCGCCGTGAGCGCCTGGACGCTGTTTGGCTGCGGTGGAGGCAACGAAGGGCTCGTACGGGACGAGGCCGCGGCGGACCTCAACTGCGATGAGCGGGCGATCCGCGTGACCTACATGGGGAATGAGCACTACGAGGCGGTGGGGTGTGGACAGCGGGAGCGCTACGCGTTTCACGACCCCGACCACTGCCCGAATGGCCGCTGCCCATTTCAGCACTAGCCGCTAGTCATCTCGGGTAGGCTGCTCTGCCCGGGGTTAGATGAGCGAACAACTCGAGGAGACGCTGGATCGACTCAAGACGCAGCTCTTGCTGCATCCCAACGATCCATGGAAGCGGTTCCATTTGGGCCGCACGTTGGTGCGTATGGGCCGTACCGCGGAGGCGGCCGACGCGTTCCGACGTTCAATCAAGAACAAGCCAGACAACGCGGAGGCGCACTACCAGCTCGGCTTGGCGGCTCGTGAGCTGGGCAACACCGAAGAGGCGGCCAACGCGTTCGGCGAAAGCACGAAGCATCAGCCCGACTTCTTCGACGGCTACGTGATGCTGGCGGAGACTGCGGCGGCGCGCGGAGAGAACGATCGCGCCGTCGAGGCCTACGACAAGGCCATCCGGCTGAATCCCCAGAGAAACGACCTGCTGGTCGCTGCAGCGCGTCTGCGGGCCAAGCTGGGGCAACACGATCTAGCGGTGCTCGCTTACGAGGGAGCGCTGAACGCCCAGCCGGAGTTCGAGTTGATGCTCGAGCTCGGGCGCTCCTTCGCTGCGCTGGGGCGAAACGAGGAACTTTATTCGCTGATGCAGCGCTCTCTCGGGCTGCAGCACGACAGCTTGGAAGCTTGGGAGCAGAGCGGCCGCGCCCTGCGGGCGCTCAACCGTCCGGAGCAAGCGCTTGAAGCCTTCGAGCGCGTGTTGCGTCTGGAGGCGTCCCACGTTGAAGCTGCAAATGAAGCCGCGCGGATATGCCGCGAGCTGGGGCGTGACGACCAAGCGCAGGCTGCGTACGCGCGCGCCCGCGGGCTGAGTCCGAAAGATCCAGACCTCGCCGTCGAGCACGGCCAGGTCTTGCTGCGGCTGCGCGAAGCCGAGCAAGCCGTTGCGGCTTTCGAGCACGCACAGAAGCACAGCGAGACGCCGAACGGTCTCGCGCACGCGGGACTCGGCGCGGCATACAACTCCCTGGCGAAGTACATCGAAGCGGCCGCGGAGCTCGAACAAGCCACGAGCATCGACCCCCGTTCAGGCTACGCGTGGGCGAACCTCGGCGTCTCGTACTCGAAGCTGAATCGCCGTGAAGAAGCGACGAAGGCGCTCGAGCGTGCGATCGAGATCAATCCGTCGGACCCCGATGTGCTCGATACCTTCGCCAATCAGCAGCAGGCCGAGGGCAACCTGGACAAGGCGCTCGATGCGTACCGCCGATCCATAAAGGTGCGCCCGGAGAACCCCGACGCTCACCTGCAAGTGGGCACCATCCTGCAAGGATTTGCGCGCTTCGCAGAAGCGCTCGAGCCGCTGCAGCGCGCCTGTGACTTGCGTCCCGAGCTGGCGATCGCGCATCAGCGCCTCGGCGAGGTGTATCGGTCGTTGGATCGTCATCGCGAGGCAATTCGCGCTCTCGAGGCCGCGGCCCAGCTCCAGCCGACGAATTTCGATGTGCGAGTCGCGCTTGGCCTCTCCTACCAGAAGCTGGGTGAGCATCCCGTTGCCGTGGGGCACTTCCAGCGCGCCCTCGAGACCAAGCCTGAGGACCTGGACGTGCTCGGCTACCTCGGCACTTCCCAGCGCGTCCTGGGTGAGACGAATCAAGCGATCGACACCCTCAAGAAGACCGCGTCCCAACGTCCAGAAGACGTGACCACGATCGCGCAGCTGGCGCTGGCGCAAGTCGCGATTGGAGACACGGACGCCGCCGAGCTCACGCTGCGGCGCGGCCTGAAGGTGGACCCGAATAACCCCGAGCTGCTGCTGGCGCTGGGGCAGGTACACGCCGGCGGCGGCAGGCACGCGGAGGCCGTTGAGTGCTTCGAGAAGGTGCAGTGGGTCCAGCCAGACAACGCCGAGGTCGCGCGCCACCTGGGTGGTTCACTCAAAGAGCTTGGACGCACGCGGGAAGCCATTGAGACGTTGGCCGCGGTGCTGCAACAACACCCGAACGAAGTCGGGATCCGCTTCGACCTGGGCAAGCTCCTGCGCCTTTCAGGTAACGCAGCGGACGCCGCGCAGAACCTAGCTCAGGTCGTTTCGCAGAAGCCAGACGATGGCCAGGCCCAGTTCGAGATGGGCTCCGCGCTAATGACGCTGGGGCGCATCCAGGAGGCTGCCAATCATTTCCGCCAGGCAACGCGGCTGATCCCCGAGTTCGCCGATGCGTTCCGCCAAGCCGCCGCCTGCTTTGAGCAGCTGGGGGACCACCGCAGCGCCGTACAAGCGCGCAAGCAGCTCCTAGGTATCGCGCCCGACGACGTGCGCTCCCGCCAGGGCCTGGCCCGCAACTACGTCGCGCTCGACCGCATGAACGAGGCGATCTCCGAGCTGACACTAGCGACCCAAGGGGCGCCGGAGGAGTTTGCTCTGTTCGGGGAGCTGGGCGGCCTGTTGGTCCGCGCTGGTCGCTTCGAGGAGGCGATCCTCCCGCTGCGAACGGCGCTCAAAGGCGAGCCCGAGAGCCGCGTGCTGCGCGCGCAGCTTTCGTCCGCGTATGAGCGCACTGGGCGCAAGGACGAGCACATCGAGCAGCTGGAAGAGCTGGTGCGGCTCGCGCCGACGGTCGCGCCGCTCAGGCTGCAGCTGGCCGAGGCGCGCCTGGATGCCAAGCGCACCGTTGGCGCCATCGAAGCCTACGAAGGGGCGTTTGGTGTCGACCCATCGCTGCCGGGGATCCCTGCGAAGATCGCCGATCTGCTCGTATCCGAGGGGAAACATCAGCAAGCGATTGCCTGGCTCGAGCGGGTCGCCGCGGCCGAGCCGGGGAACGCCCGCGCCCACGTCAAGCTGGCCCGGGCGTACCGGGAGGTCGGGCGCTTCGAGGATGTGGGCAACGAGGCTCGTACCGCCCTCAATCAGAACCCTGGGGACGTCGAAGCTCAAGAGCTGCTGGCAGAGGCCAGTGAACGCACGGGCCGACTCGACCAAGCCATCAGCACCTACCAGCAGCTCGTCGAACGCAGCGGGCAAGATCCGAAGTTGGTGTACGCCCTGGGCCGTTGTTTGCTCAAGAGTGGGCGCGCTCCCGAAGCCAAGATCCGCCTCGACCAGGCGAGCCGCCTGGATGCGGACAACGCGCTGATCCTGTTCGACCTGGCGCGCGCCCAGACCGCGCTTGGAGACCCAGGCGCTGCGCTCGAGAGCGTGGACAAGGCGTGCGCGCTCGACCCCGACAACGCGGACTACGTGCGGCAGCGCGCCGCGCTGCTCAGCGCTCAAGGTCGCCACTCCGAGGCCATCGATAGTTTCCGTAAGGCAATAGCTATCGACCCCAGCCTCGTCGCTGCGCGCACTGGGCTGGGGCTCGCCCTGACTCATTTGGGGCGCGACGTGGAGGCGACCCGCGAGCTCGAAGCAGCCGTGGAGTCCTCGCCGAGCGACGGGGTGCTGCGGGCGTCTTTGGCCTTCGTTTACATGCGCGTGGGGCGTCTCGACGAGGCGTTGGCTGCCTATCAGGCGACGCTCGAGCTCGGGCTCGAAGATCCTGATATTTACGCCAACACCAGCCGCATCCTGCTGCAGCTGGGGCGACTTGACGAAGCCGTCGCGGCGCTGCGCCAGGTGGCGCTCTTGCGGCCCAACGATCTCCAGGCGCAGCTGAAGCTGGCGAGCACCCTGGCGCGCCTCGGCTACTACACCGAAGCAGTGGCGCCGTACCAGCACGCCCTGCGGCTCTCCCCGCGCAACCCGGATGTCTTGTTCGAGCTCGCCCTCTGCTTCGCTCGAGCTGGAAACATGCCCGCGGCGCAACAGCAGCAGTACACGCTGGGCAGCATCGATCCAGGTCGCGCCGCCGAGCTCGAACGGGCGCTCTCGCAGCCGCTGTGATGTGACCTCCGGCGCGGGTCCGCGCCAGGCGATCCCGGGCTACTAAAAAAATTCCGTGTGGCAAATAGCGGTGTTGTCGCCGGACTGCGACGGAACGGCGTTGCTCGGACGCTTGGCCTCGACGTCTCGGGCCACGTCGTCCGGCAGCTTGAAGCGGTGTTCGCAGACCAGCAGCTGGAGCCTACTGACGCTCGAGGGTGCGTTGATCAGCACGCGCAGGGGCTGACGCGGATTGCCAACCAGGAGCCAGCGCTGCCAGGTGTTTGGCGTGCTGCGAGTTGGCTCGCTCGGGCCCTGGACGAGCTTCGGCGTGGCCAGCTGAGGTTCGCCGTTGTTCAGCACGTAGCGCACCTCGAGTGGCGTACCCTGGGGCAGGCTGAAACTCACCGCTTCGGCCCAGAGTTGCCGCCGCCAATCGAGCTCAAAGTGAATTCCATCGGGAAATTGCTCGCGCCTGACCGCTTGCAGGTTCGAGCGGATAGGGCTCTTCCAGTCGCTGGGACCACTCTCACTCAAGTCGCGCCAGCCGCCGAGCCAGGGGAAGCTTGGGCCAGCTGGGGAGTCGAGCTTCAGCACTTCGCCGAGCCGCGGCGGCACCGGACCATGGCTCACGTCTACCAGCACGCGCCCGGTTTGCTTGGTGGCGTCGTAGACGACGCCCACTGACGCCCGCTGAGGTACGTCGCTGGTGTACGGCTTCTGCAGCAATGCAACGGCGGCCACACATGCCAGGAGGAGCGCCGCCCAGGGCAGGATACGCCGGCTCTGAGCCGGCAATAGCGGCAACAGCGACAGGCCCCAGAGCAGCCACAGCGCGCCCATCGCAGGCAGCGCGATCAAGCCGAGGGCGGCGTACAGCTGGGTCAGCACCGGGAACCAAACAATTGCCACGCAGAAACCGACGCCGGCTCCTCCCCCCCAGACTAGCCAGGCGAGCTTCGTGACACGGCGCTCGCTGGCGCCAGGGTGCTCGCGCCGAACGAAGGCGACGGCGAGGCTCAGCAGCGCCAGGCCGAGGCTTGGCAGGTAGCCCAGGTAGGCGGCTCCGGGGAGCAAGCCGAGCAGCGCGAGCCCCAGCAAACCGAACAGCAACCCGACCGCGATGCTCTGTTCGAGACTCGGAAGTTCGCGATGGTCACGATTGAGCCCCGCCTGCCAGAGCAGCCAGGTCAGGCCGAAACCGGCCGCAGTGACCACGATATAGCTGCCGTGCGCGACCCACGGTGCCGGTGCGCGGCCGAGGCGCTGCAAGAGCAGGCCAAAGCCTGCGTTCAACAGCACGCTCAAGAGCAAGCCGCACAGGGTCAGGCCAAGCGAGCCGAACAACGCTCGCCAGCGCAGGGTCGAACGCCGCCACGCCGCAATACCGCACGGAATAAAGAGCCCGAGCAGGGTCGCGAGGTAGCCAAACCAGGCTGGCAAGAACACGATGCGCCGCCCGAGCAAGTCGAAGTAGTTCGGCTCAGCCACCACTGGTGCCGCGGCGTCTGTACCGGCGAGCTCGTCGATGCCAGCTAGCGCGGCGTCCAGGTTGTCGAGGCTGTGCTGGAGCGTGGCGAGGTTCAGGTGCGCTAGATCGTCGTAGGCCGTGTGGTAATGCTCGACGCCTCCGATGCAAGCGAAGTTCAGGCCGCGCCTGCCAGCCTGCAGCGTGATGCTGAAGTCGGTGTCGTTGGGGAGCTCGCGATACACACTCTGGAAGAGCGAGCTGGTCAGCGGCTGCCTGGCGTGCTCTGCGTATGCGGCGACCAGCGGCGCGTCTCCGTTGGCGGTCTCGAACAGCAACATCGGGCCGCGGTTGCCTCGCGCCTCGACGTTGATGACATAGGTTACCGAGTGGAAATCTGGCTGGGTGACGAACGCGCGCATACCGAGCAGCCCGGCCTCCTCACCATCCGTCAGCAGGAACAGCAGGTTCTGCTTGGTCGGTGGGCGGTGCTTGAGCGCACGGGCGAGCTCCATCAAGCTCGCGGTTCCGATCCCGTCGTCCGCGGCGCCTTGCGCTGCGGGTACCGAGTCGTAGTGCGCCGCGAGCAAGATGGTGCCCGCGTCGGGGTGGCTGCCGGGCACCCTGAAGAAGATGTTGTCCACCTCGGCGCACAGCCCTGGGTGGCAGCTCAGGGTGTGCTGGAGCCTCGGTGCATAGCCGAGGCGGCGTAGTTCCTTGAGGATACGGTCGCGCACGACGCGGTTGCCGTCACTGGCTACCGGGTGCGGCCCCGTACCCAGCAGGAGGTCCAGCGTCTCTGCGGCGCGCTGTCCTGAGAGCGCTGCGGGATCGGCGCTGCGGCTCAGCGGCGTAGGCGGCGTCGCTGCGTTGAGGCAGAGCGTGAGCGCCACCAGGCTGAGCGCGATGCAAAGCACCAGGCGCAGCGCGGCTTGCCAGGTCCACGTCCTGGGCGCCTCGGGTGAGTCGACGGTCGCGCGCACGGCCAGAAACTACGTCAGAACGCCGGGAAAGTGGGAATCGCCTACCCGGAAGGCTCACCAAGCGTTACATTGGCCGCCGTTGCTCGGGGCGCAGCCCCAGCGAGGCGAAAAACGCCCCGCGAAGGCTGCTGAGAAGGACCCGTCGAACCTGATCCGGTTTGCACCGGCGTAGGGAAGCGACAGTTCTCCTCTCTTCTCCGCGACGGCGATTGTCCGCGAGCAGCACTGCCGCTCTTCAATGTAGCGAAGCTGCCCAACCCGCAGCGCAGTGAGTGAAAGCAAAGAGGAAGAACCAGATGACCGACCACAGCCTGCCGTTGCGCGGCGCCCACAATCCGTCCAGCACCGCCGAGGGGACGACCCCGGCTCATTCGCGAACCGCGCTGACATTGGAGGTCCCTTGACGTTCTCGTCGCCGGACACCCCGGCATGCCAGCGCCGAGTGACAAGACGGCATGGGACTTCATGCCCGCTGGCTGGTCCAAGCAGGGCGACTCCTGGGTTGCACCCGCTGGCTTCACACCGGTGACTCAGCTCGAGCACGCGCGCCTCGGCACCATCACCCCCGAGATGAAGCGCGTTTCCGCGCGGAGCCGCACTTGACCCCTGAGCAGGTGCGGGTAGAGGTCGCTGCGGGCCGCCTCATCCTGCCGGCCAACAAGGTCCACTCGGCTACCAGCTCGACCCGATGAGCATCGGTCGCGCGTCGAAGACCAAGGTCAACGCCAACATGGGCGCGTCGCCGATCTCTTCTGGCACCGAGCAAGAGGTGGAGAAGCTGCGCTGGGCGGAGCGCTGGGGCGCGGACACCGTGATGGATCTCTCCACCGGCGGCGACCTCGACGCGGCCGCGACGCGATCATCCGCAACGCGCGCGTGCCGATCGGCACCGTGCCGATCTACTCGATGATCCTCGGTCGCAAGATCGAAGACCTGACCGAGAAGATCATCATGGAGACGCTGCTGCATCAGGCGAAGCAGGGCGTGGACTACTTCACGATCCACGCTGGCGTGATGCGCGCGCACCTGCCTCTCGTGCAGAAGCGCGTGATCGGCATCGTGAGTCGCGGCGGTTCGCTGCTCGCGAAGTGGATGCTGGTGCACGGCAAAGAGAACCCGATGTACACGCACTTCGACGAGATCTGCGACATCATGCGCGAGTACGACGTCTCGTTCTCGCTGGGTGACGGCCTGCGCCCCGGTGGCCTGGCAGATGCCACGGATGAAGCCCAGCTCTCGGAGCTGGCGACGCTGGGTGAGCTCACGGAGAAGGCGTGGCGCAAGGGTTGTCAGGTGATGGTCGAAGGCCCGGGTCACGTGCCCTTCGATCAGATCGAGTACAACATGAAGCTCCAGCGCCGGCTGTGCCACGGCGCGCCCTTCTACGTACTGGGGCCGCTCGTGACCGACGTGTTCCCCGGTTACGACCACATCACGAGCTGCATCGGCGCGACCGCCGCCGGTTACCATGGGGCTGCCATGCTCTGCTACGTCACGCCGAAGGAGCACCTCGGCCTGCCGAAGAAGGACGACGTGAAGCAGGGCTGCATCGCCTACAAGATCGCCGCTCACGCCGCAGACGTTGCCCTGGGGATCCCCGCGAGCCGCGACTGGGACGACGACCTCACCAAGGCGCGCGCGGCGCTGAACTGGGAGAAGCACTTCGACCTCGCCTTCGACTCCGACACCGCGCGTGCGTTTCACGACGAGGACCTCGATGTGGACACGGACTTCTGCGCCATGTGTGGCCACGACTGGTGCTCCGTGCGCATCAGCAAGGAGATCGTCGAGTTCGCTTCGGGCAAGGCCGACGGCTACCAGCGCGAGCGGGTGCTGAAGTCCGCGGCCCTCACGGCGGATCAAAAGGAGATCCTGGAGAAGCGCGGCGTGCTGAGCCCCGAGGAGATCCACAAGCTGGCCTCGAAGACCAAGCGCGCCGTGGGCGCCGACGAAACCAAGGCCTCGTGTCACTCTGACTACGTGGACCCGAACTCTGCGCAACAAATCCAAGAGGAAAAGCTGGTTCAGCTGCGTACCAAGCAACCCGACGCTCGCGCGTAGCGCCGGGCCGACAAGAGTTGCTATAGGACCCCCATGCGTCTCTCCCGTCTCGCCCTCGCTGTGGCTTTCCCGGTCGCCCTTGCCTCGGGCGCGGTCGCTGGTTGCTCATCCGATGAGTCCAGCGAAGGCTCTGGCGGGAGCAGCGCAAACGGTGGCAGCGCCGGTTCAGCCAACGCCGGCTCCGGCGCAGTTGGGGGTGAGGGTGGCACCGCTGCCGGCGGCTCCGGCAATGGAGGTGCTGGCAGCGGAGGCGCCGCAAATGGTGGCGCGGCCAATGGCGGCGCTGCGGGCTCGAGCGCTGGCAGCGGAGGCGCCCTGAGCTGCCCCACCTTCGCGGATGGTGTCACGGTCGGCAACGTCGCGAACTCCCAAGTGACGGAAGCCTCAGGCCTCGTCGCCAGCCGCAAGCAAAGCGACGTATTCTGGCTCCACAATGACTCCGGCGATTCTGCCCGAGTGTTCGCGCTGAAAAGCGACGGCACGGATCTCGGCGTCTTCAACCTCACGGGAGCGAGCGCCACCGATTGGGAAGACATCGCCCTCGGTCCGGGTCCCACGTCAGGCACCGACTACCTTTACCTCGCGGATATAGGCGACAACAGCGCTCAGCGCGCGTTCGTGCGGGTGTATCGGGTGGCGGAGCCAACCGTCGGGGGCGGTGGCGGTCAAGACTTGAGCGGCGCGGAGGCGCTGGAGTTCGAGTACCCCGACGGCCCCCACAACGCCGAGACGCTGCTCAGTGATCCACTGAACGGCGACTTGATCATCGTCACCAAAGGCCTCGTCTCCTCGGGGATCTATCGCGCACCGGCGCCGCATACGGCGGGTCGCACGACGCTGACCTACGAAGGCGACGCGAGCGGCGTGATGACCCAGCTGGTGACCGGCGGCGACATCAGCCCCGATGGCCGCTACATCGCCCTCCGCACCTACGGCGCCGTGCACCTCTACCTGCGAGGGTCAGGAGTGAGCGTAGCCGATGCGCTGAAAGCTTCGCCATGCGAGGTGCCTCAAGCCGCCGAGGGCCAAGGTGAAGCGGTGGCCTTCGCCGCCGATGGCAGCGCCTACTTCACGGTGAGTGAAGGCAACGTTCAGCCAATCTGGCGCTTCGCGAAGCAATAATCTCGCGACCCGCTTCCGCGCTGAAACGGCTGTCGGGAGGCTGGTTGTAGGACACTGCCGCACCTGGGGCGGGCGCACACTCATATGGAAACGCGCCGTCGCAGCTGGAAGATTTGGGGGGGAGCGCCCGATTGGGACGCTGAAACGGGGCGAAATCCCCACAGATTCCGCCAAAGGTCGAAGGAAACCGAGCAGTTGGCTGCGCGCCACGCTACGCAGCCCGGCGCTTGTCGGTGTAAGCTTCAAGCGTGTTGAATCGCGCTTGGGTTGGAGTCTTGGGCTTGGTGCTGTCGGGCGGCGTGTTCGCTGCGTGCACCGGTGATGTGGGCGCGGGCTCCTCGCCGGGAGACAACGGAGGTAACGGCGGGAGCATCGCGAACGGCGGCAGCAGCTCGAACGAGAGCTGCCTCGGCTACTTCTGCACGGACTGCGCTACGGGCGAGACGGTCCCGGCCATCTGCGAGACGGGGAAGTTCTGCCCCGACGGCTACGAGCGCAGCTGCGGCGCTGGCGGCAATGGGGGCAACGGCGGCAGCGCCGGAGCCGCTAATGGTGGCAACGGTGGCAGCGGTAACACCGGCAACGGCGGCAGCGCTGGCGCCACCAGTGGTGGAGCGGCGGGTATGAGCGCTGGTGGCGCGGGCGGCACCGGCGGCGGCACCGGCGGCGCAGGTACTGGAGGCATGGCCTACGGGTGGTGCGGGCACTGGGGGCTGCCACCGGCGGAGCCGGCACCGGTGGCGCGGCGACTGGCGGCGCAGCGACTGGTGGCAGCGGCACGGGTGGTGCGGCCACCGGTGGCGCCGCGGGTAGCAGCGGAGCCTGAGTCATGGCTTCGCGCCTGTCACGCAAGGTGGCTTGGCAGGCGCCGCTATTCCCTCGCGCTATTGGTTCCGTGGGGATGTAAAAGCGACGAGGCGCTGCCGCGGCAGGAACCGGCGCCTGATGCCGGAGTGGATGCAGGACCAGCGCCGGCATGGAGCCTCGAGCTTGAGGCGGACGTCGCCGCGGGCGAGGAAGAGACGGTGTGCCGCTATTTCGTGGTGCCGGACGCTGGCCTCGCGGTGGCGCGCTTCCAGCACACGCTGAGCGACCGCACGCATCACTTGCTGCTCTTCCCAACGTACCTCACCCCCGATCAAATACCGGTCGAAGGCATCATCCACGACTGTGAGGGAGACTCGCCGGACAAGCTCGTGGCGCCGGGGATCCTGTACGGAGGCCAACCCGGCGGAGCCAGCGTCGCGTTCCCCGAAGGCTCATCCCTCAGGCTACCGGGCGGCGCCGTGGTGCTGATGGAGCAACACGTCGTGAACACTGGCGTGGACGCGGTGCACGCCCACGCGCAGCTAGACTTGTTTGCGGCTGAGCCTCAAGCCACGCGGGAGGCGGGCATGCTCCATTTCTACGACTGGGCGATCTACGTGCCAGCTCGAGGGCAAGGCCGCGCCGAGATGCAATGCGATATCCCCGCGGATATTGAGCTGGCGTTCGGGCATGGTCACATGCACCAGCGTGGCACCAACTTTCAGGCGTGGATCCTCGACCCCGACGGTTCGCGGCGCGACCTGCTCGAGACTCAAGACTGGGACTCGGCCACGCAGAGCTTCACGCCCAATGTGACGATCCCTGCCGGGAGCCGTGTGCGCTTCGCCTGCGACTACCAAAACGACGACGATCGCGCGTACTACCAGGGCCTCTCTGCGGTGGAGAACGAGATGTGTTCGCTCACTCTCGGTTACGCTGGCGTCGATGGGAAGCGCCTGCCGCCGCCCTACGAGTGGTGTGGCTCACCGACGTCAGGGGTCGTCGGTGCGGGCGGCTTTGGCTGCCAGAGCATCGAGCAGTGCATCAGCACCGCGTGGGCCGCCGGGATAGCGGGCTTCGGGCCGGCGCTCCAAGGTTGCTGGAACCAGGGCTGCGAGCTAGCGCCCGTGGCGTATCGCGATCTGGCGCTGTGTCGCGCGACCCACTGCGAGTCTGCGTGTGAGGTTGCGCCGGGGCTGGCCGGGGTGGTGGCGCTCGCCAGCACAAGCCTTGGCTGCCTGGAGTGCGTCGCAGCCAACTGCCCCCAGCAGCAGCAGGCCTGTACGGCTCAACCCGACTGCAACTGACGCGGGGTTTTGCTAAGAGGTGCCGTGGCGAAGCGCAAAGCACGACTCGGCAACTTGGCGAACCGCGATCCGATCATCGCTGGCGTGGCGATCGAACACCTGATCAGTGAAGTCGACGCGGGTGAGGGGGCGGTGTTGGTCGTCGATGACGACACGGACCTGGTCGCGGAGGCGCTGACGGAAGAAGGTGTTGAGGTGCGGCGCTGGAACCGCCGCGCGCTGGATGGCCGGCGCGCCCTGCCGTGGCCTGAAGCGGGCGAGGTCGCCGCGGCGGTGGTCCGCCTGGGGCGCGACTGGCCGAGCTTCGACTTTGCGCTGCACGCAGTTGCCTCGCGGATCAAGCCCGGCGGCAAGCTGTGGGTGTACGGCGCGAACGACGAGGGGATCCGCTCGGCGCCGAGGCGTATCACCGAGGCGTTCTTCACGGAGCCGGAGACGGTGCATCTCAAGCGCCGCGCGCGGGTGCTGGAGTGCGTGCGCAACGAAGTGAACGACGGCTTGAAGCGGGCCTTCGACGACTTCCGCACTAGCTCCGAAGTGTCCCTGCCTCTCGGTGGCTCGTCGTTCAACGTGACGCTAGCGAGCTATCCAGGCGCATTCTGCGCGCGGCCGACTCGACCCGGTACCGAGATCTTGCTGCGTGGCCTGGAGTGAGTTGGAAGCCGCGCAAGCAGGTGCTCGATTTTTGTGCGGGCGTGGGGGTCGTTGGTGTGTGGGCCAAGCGGCGCTGGCCTGAGGCCGAGCTTTCGTTGCTGGAGGTGGACGCACCGAGCCTCGAGGCAGCCAAGCAGAACCTGCCTGAAGCAAAGAGCTACCTGAGCGACGCCTGGAAGAGCCTGCCGAAGGCCGAGCGCTTCGACGCCATCGTCAGTAACCCACCGATTCACCGCGGAACCGAAGAAGACATGGGTGTGCTCCACGACTTGGTGCAGGGCGCCTCCGCGCACCTCACCGTGAGCGGCGTCCTGGTGTGCGTGGTGCAGAAGAGCGTCGGTGCAGGCACGCTGTTCAACGACACCTTCAAGAACAGCCGGGTGCTGCTCGAGACCAACGCCTTTCAGGTGTGGTGCGGCTCCAAGCGCTGAACCTCACCCCCAAAGAAGAGCTGGAAACCGTCTCGTAGGTGTCGTGGAGACGCCGCTGGCTTGTTTCCACGTGAAAAATTTGAGAACGATACTGCTCACTTAGCGAGCGCCGCTCGCAAAGGGTCGCCGTGGCCCTTCGAGATTCGCTAAACAGTGGCCCATGAGTCAGCGTTCCGGTGTGGTGTGCCCACTGATTGTGCTAGTGGCGTGTGCCGCGCTTGCCTGCAAACAAAGCCCTGAGGAAAAGCGCGCGGCTGCCGCGGAAGAGGCGCGCCTCAAGGCCAAGCTGACGGACTACATTGGCAAGCTCGCTGCAGTGACGAAGGCGGTCGAGGCAGTGGACAAGGCGAGCTTCAAGGACAAGCCCTGCGATGGGGCGGCGCTCGAGGCAGCAGCGCCCGCGGGTAAGAAGGGCGCGCTGTCGCTGCGAAGCGCCTACCTACCCTGGATGAAGCGCTTCGGCGCACCGAAGACCGAGTGGAAGGCCAACGCTGGCGACTGGAAGTTCATCACGGACAGCACCTTCGCGGGGCACTTCGAGAAGCACCCGGACGATCGCGATAGCTACGCAGCGAAGGACACCGGCAAGCGCATCGAGGAGACCTTCGAGCCAGAGCGCTACTTGGTGGTCGTCGCTCCAGACGATGAGAGCAAGAATGCGCTCCCGGTTTGGCACGACGAGGGGCCCTTCGACAGCGGAGACTTTCAGGGCTGGATGTTCGTGGTCGACACGACTGATGCCAGCATCGCGTGTCAGAAGCGCTTGGAAATCGAGAGCAGCGAGGAGATCGAGTACCGCACCGGTGGACGCAAGCTTGGGCGCCTTACCAATCAAAACCCCAAGACGGTGCTGCAAGACGACTTCGAGGACAACCTGGAGGACGCGATCCAGAAGGCGTTGAAGCCAGTGGGTCTGAGCACCAGCATGGGCCGCATCTTGAAGTAAACGCTAGCGCGAAGCGCCTGACTTGGTGTCGAAGGCTTTCACGCGTTGGGCGCCGATTTCGTAGCGAGTGCGAGAGCCCAGCCCCAGTTCGCCTTCAGAGTTTGCGCCCCAGCACCAGACCGCGCCGCTCGCGCTGCGCGCACAGGTGTGGTTGTAGCCAGCGACGATTTCTATCAGCGGTTCGGCGGTGCGGACCGCGGTCGGTGAGCTCGAGCGTTTGCCTTCCCGGCCGAGTTGGGCCGCGCCGTTTGCACCCCAGCAGTACGCGACGCCTGCATCGAGAGCGCACACGTGTTCGAGCCCAACTGCCATGGCGGTGAACCCCTGTGGGGAGTCGCCGAAGTTTCCGGCGTCTTCTCGGTGTTGAACGCTGCCTGAGCAATGCAGCAGGCCGCTCGTTTCGAGCAAGCAGGTGTTCCCACCTTCGGACACGCTGCGTGGGGCGCTGATATCCCAGGGCAACTGGGACCAACCCATATCGAAGTAGCCGTGCTTCAAGCCGAGCCCGACGAGTCGCAGCGGGGGCCGCTCGAGCTTCGGTACCGCGTCGCCCATGCGCAGCTTATCGGTCCAGCACCAAGCGTCTCCCGTCTTGGACAGAGCGCACGCGCGACCCGTGGTCGCGCTGATCGATGCGACGTCATGGGGACCCTGCAAGACGGTTGGCGTCTCGGCGCCAGCGAGCTCGGGTGACTTCACCACGCCGGTGAGGGTTCCCCAGCAGCTGACGTTCCCGTCATCAAGCAGAGCGCACACGAACGTTTCCCCGTGGTAAATTTGCTTTGCGCCGCGCTCTAGCACGCGTTGGTATGGGTCATGGATGCTGGCGCACTCGACCGAGCCATCGAGCATCAGCGCGCAGTCCACGCCAGCGTGGCTCTGCATCGCGGCGAATGCCTTGACTTGGCTGAGGCCCGGAACGCGTCTGGGCCAGCTACAGACGAACTCGAAGTAGCCATCACGCGGAGCGCCATGGCAGTTTTCGCCCCAGCAGTAGACCTCCCCAGCTTCGGTCACCACGCAGGTGTCGCGCAGCCCGGCAGATAGCTGTTGGGGCACACGCGGCGGCGGTGGTGGCGTAGCGGGAGGTTTAGCAGGCGGCGGCAGGCACGCCTCGAGGCCAAGGAGCACGAGCGCCGCGAGGCTGCTTCCGACTTTTGGCAGAGCGAGCTTCATCCCCGTCTGCCAAGGGTAGCGCCGCCCACGAATTCAGGCGGCGCTAGAGTGGCTGTTTCACGCGGCGCGGTCGTCGTCGCGCTTCGGGCGGCGGTTGCAGGCGAGGATGCGCTTGCGCACGCGCACGGCGAGGGGTGATCTCCCCAGCTCGTCGCGGTCGACCCACTCGAGGGCTTCTTCGATGCCCATCACCCGCGGCGGTGCGAGGATCACGTTCTTAGCATCGCGTCCGGAGGCGCGAATGTTGGTGAGCTTCTTCTCTCGCGTGACATTGACGTCGAGGTCGTTCGCGCGGTTGTGCTCGCCGATGATCATGCCCTCGTAGACCTCGGTGCCTGGGGGCACGAACAGGATGCCGCGGGGGTCGAGGTGGAACAGCGCGTAGGGCGTCGCGGTGCCTGCCCGGTCCGAGACGATGGCGCCGCAGGGGCGACGCAGCATCGGGCCGGAGTAGGGCTCCCAGCCGTCGAACAACGTGTTCAAGAGGCCGGTGCCGCGCGTTTCCGTAAGGAATGAAGAGCGGAAGCCGATCAGGCCACGGAGGGGATGCGGTACTCGATGCGCGCGCGGCCATGGCCCAAGTTGTTCATCTTGGTCATGATGCCCTTGCGCTCGCCCAGGCGAGTGGTCACCGCGCCGACGTACTCTTCGGGTACGTCGACCACCACGCGCTCCATCGGCTCGGACTTCACGCCGTCGATCTCGCGCACGACGACCTCGGGCATGCCCATGCAGAACTCGAAGCCTTCGCGGCGCATCGTCTCCGCCAGCACCGCCAGCATCAGCTCGCCTCGGCCGTAGACCGTGAACACGTCAGGCTCTGCCGTGGGCTCCATGCGCAGGGCGATGTTGCGCTTGGTCTCTTTCAGCAGGCGCTCACGGATGTGCCGCGAGGTGACCCACTTGCCGACCTTGCCAGCGAAGGGTGAGGTGCTGACGCAGAACGTGATCTTGATCGTCGGCTCTTCCACCGAATACGAGGCAGCGCGTCGGCTTGCAACGGGTCACACAGCGTGTCGCCGATCTGCACGTCGTCGAAGCCTGCAACCGCCACGATGTCGCCCGCGCCAGCTTCGTCGATCTTCACCCGCTGCAGGCCCTCGAAGCCGTACAGCGTGCCGATCTTCTCCTCCTCGGTGGTCGACTCGCCGATGCACTTCAGGCGTTGCCCCACGGCAAGCTTTCCGCGCTCCAGGCGGCCAAGGGCGAGGCGCCCGACGTACTCGTCATGCACGATGTTGTTCACCAGCATGCGCATCGGCTCTTCGACGTTGCCCTTGGGAGAGGGCACCACGTCGAGGATGGTCTTGAACAGGGGCTCGAGGTCGACGAGCTCGTCTTCGAGCTCCTTCTTCGCCACGCCGTCCTTGCCGATGGCGTAGAGCACCGGAAGGCCGCCTGATCGTCGCTGGCGTCCAGATCGCAGAACAGATCGAAGGCCTCGTCGAGCACTGTCTCTGGGCGCGCGTCCTGGCGGTCGATCTTGTTGATCACCAGGATGATCGGCATGCCGAGCTCGATCGCCTTGCCGAGCACGAAGCGGGTCTGCGGCAAGGGCCCTCGGCGGCGTCTACCAGTAGCAGGGCACCGTCGGCGAGGCGTGCAGCGTGCGCTCCACTTCACCGCCGAAGTCGGCGTGGCCGGGCGTGTCGATGATGTTGATCTTGTAGTCGCCGTAACGAACGCTGGCGTTCTTCGCCGGATCGTGATGCCGCGCTCGCGCTCGAGGTCGTTCGAGTCCATGACGCGATCGGTGAGCGCTTCATTGCTACGGAAGACACCCGTCTGGCGGAGCATGGCGTCGACCAGCGTGGTCTTGCCGTGATCGACGTGGGCGATGATGGCGATGTTTCGGAGCTTTTCGCGGGGATGAAGGGGCATGACGTTCCTCGAGGGCGACGCGCTATGCCATGCACCACCTGGGTCACGCCAGGAGAAAGCCGGATTGTTGCCGCCGCGTGCCACGCCAGGTTTTCTGGGGGTGAGGCGCGCCGCTCCGAGACGGGACGATCCGAGGTCGGACATTATTGTTTGACAGAAATAGATTATCGTAAAACAATAATGTCAGGCGCCGACATCGAGGTGCGGCGTCTTCCACTCTCACCCAAAACCCAGGTCGCCCCAGATCTCACCGGACCGCGACGTAGGCCGACGTGCGCGCGCGCTTGGATGCGCCGGCGGCGCGTTTGGTTGCATCGCGGAAACGAGCGGCGTCGGCTTCGAAAGTAGGAAACACATGTCTCGCGTTCGTACGCTGGTTCTCGCACTGCTCCTGACTTGCGCCGGGTGCGCTTCGACACCCGCGCTGCCGCAGCCCATCGCGGCGAGCCAGCTCGGAGCCGCAGGTCCCTTGCAGCTTCCGCTGCTACTCGTCTTCGAACCCGGCGAGAGCGTGCCCCTCGACGTGACGACTCATGGTGACGTCGTCGCCTTGAACACCGAAGGCTCCGCGAAGCTCGTCGCGAAACGCAAGCTGTGGCTCTTGATCACCGAGGACTCCCCGCCAAGACTCAGCCTCGACGGGAAGCACTTCGACCAGGTGCGCGGCGCGTTCTCGTTCGGCTTTGGGGTCACCAGGCAGCACGGCTCGTTCGCCACGCTGGACCTGAAGCTCGCCGCCAAGCAACCGTGAGCCAGACCATGACCGACATCACCAATCAAGCCTCTGGCCTACCTCCCAAGTTTCGTCGCTGGAGCCGCGTCGGAAGCGTGTGCTGTTGGCTCGTCGGTTCGGGGATCTTGCTCGCCACGCTGGCCACGCGCTTGAAGAGTCCCGCCGCCCTGGCTCAGGAATTTGGCTTTCACTCGCTCCATTACATTGCCTCGTGGCAAGAGGTGTCGACCTTGGTGTTCATGCTGACACCGGTCGTGCTCCTGACCCTGGCGCTGTTTCAGCTGGCCAAGGCCCTGTCAGCGTTCGCTCGCGGCGAGTACTTCGCGACGACCACGATCGCGAGGTTGCGGCGGTTCGCGGGGCTCATGCTGGCGTCTGCGCTGGCGGGCCTGGTCTTGCCGTCGCTCTGCTCATTGATCCTGAGCTACGGCGCGTCAGCGGGGGAGGGGAGGTTCTCCGTCGGCATCGGCTCCGGGCAAATCTTGGGGGTGCTGTGCGCCGGTGGCACCTGGCTGTTTGCCGCGCTGCTCACGGAGACCAGACGCTTGAGCCAAGAGAACTCGGAGTTCGTGTAGTCTCCCGCCGTGCCCATCCGCGTGAAACTGGCTGAAGTGATGGCCAAGCGCGGCGTGCTGTCGAAGGACCTCGCGGCCTACGTTGGCATCACGGAGGCCAACATGAGCTTGCTCCGTCAGGGCAAGGTCAAGGGCGTGCGCTTCGAGACGCTCACGAAGATCTGCGAGTTCTTGCAGTGTCAGCCGGGGGACATCCTCGAATATTGCCCTGAGGAAACGATGGAGTAGGAAGGACAGCTCGGTCTAGAAACTGGCTACGATTCAGCAAAATACGCACCTTGGGAGCGTGTTTTGCTGAATCGTGGACAGAGCCGGGGGATATTTTCCAATATTGCCATGAGGAATCGAGCGACTAGGCACCGAGCGACAGGGCATCAAGCGACAGGGCATCAAGCGACAGGGCATCGAGTCTAGTGGCGGCCCGGGCGCCCCACGTGTAAAACGCCTGCATGCGCTGGTGGGGGATTCCGCTCGTGATCTTGATCTGCAGCTGCGAGCCGTCGGCGGTTACTCCGCCCCCGGCCACTCCAGCTCCGGCCACTCCAGCTCCAGCCACGGCGGCACCAGCGGCTAGCGCGCTCCCTGACTGTCCGCCGGTCGATGAAGACCCGCGCATCGCGCGAAGGAACCAGCTCGCGCTGGAGCTCGCGGAGCTGCGGGCGTCCCAGGCGCTCCTGCCATCCGAGGCCACGGAGATGGCTCCTGGGAGCTTTCGTTTGAAGCTCCAGTTGGCTCTGTTGAAACTCAAGACGACAAGCGCTGAGAGCGAGCCTTCGATGCTGGCGGCGCTGCGACGTAAGCTCGCCTTTTTCGACTCCAACCTGGAAGCGGAACGCGCGATGGGAAAGGGCGAACGCCACCCGGACGTGATCGCTCTGACGGCTGCGCAAGGTCGAGTCCGCGAGGAAATAGAAAGCAGCGCGCGACCGAGCAGCGCGAGACCGAAAGCTGCTCTCCAAGCTCACCTCGGAGGAGCCGCGAGTCGCGATCGATGCGCTCGTCGGCCGCTACGACGACCCCACGTTCACATTGGACCGCGTGGCGAGCTTCGATCCGATGGCGCTCCGCCTAGATGCGCTCCAGGCCATGCACCTCGACATCAACCGCGCAGAGCTCGACGCGCGCGGCTATGGCTCCAGCCATCCACGGCTCGTGGCTCTGGATGCGAGCCGGAGAGCGTTGAGCGGCAGTTCAATGGGATCGCGGAGCGTACCGTGCCCACGCCAAGTTGCTCAAGGTGCTGCTCTCCCACGGAGACCGGAAGGCGGCGGGGAGGTCAACGCGTTCTCCAGCCGAGGTGACGGTCGCGCTGAGCGCGCTCGTGAAGTGGCGGACGAAATCGCATTGCTGTCGATGCAGCTGGTCCAGAGCCCGCTTCAGCACGCGGCAGTCGGCAGCTGTGTGCAGCGTGAAACGAAACCGGGAGCTTACTGAGCGCAGCGGAGGTGTTAGCTGAGCCGCTCGACGTAGCCTGGTGGCGCTACTGCGCGGTACAGGCGCTCCACCGTCTCGCGGATGTTCTCGGGTGCGATGTCTAGCGATCCTAACCCCCGAACTCCTAGCCGGTGACCGCCCTGGTCGTCGTAGAAGAAGCCGCCGTAGGTCTCGAGGTAGCCGATCTGATAGCCGTGGAGGCCCAGGCGAAACAAGAAGCGCGCGAGCCAGTAGCGCGGCACTTCGCTGGACTGTTCGCCGATGGAGACGCGAGCGAGCTGGTCGTCGAGGGCCTCTACCTTGAGCGCGCCTTGCGCGAAGGGAAGCGAACCTGGCGCGGCCTCTTCATACGGTAGGAAGTCCGGCTCCGGCATGCGCTGCCAGATGTCCGTGGGAGGCTCGACGTCGTGCTGCGCGTCGCTGAACCACAGCGCGCGCTCGATGCCGCTGCACTCGAGGGTGGTTCCGGGCGGCAAGAACAGGAGGTCGCACTCGGCGTGCACTTCTCCGCTCGCGGTGACGACGCACAGGTAGCCTCCCCGGGGCGCGGTGAGCGAGCCGGGATTGACGAGTAGCTCGAAGCAGCCGGTGTCGATCCGACCCAACACCTGTGCGCTGTCGTCCTTCAAGCTCACCAAGTGAAAGGGTGGCTCCTCCGGGGTGTAGCTCTTGGCCGCGTCCTCGCGTCCCGGGCTCACGTGTAGCGGGCGCTCGGGGTGCGGCGGGTGAGGGCGATAGCCGCAGTACACCAGCGAGAGGCCCGTGCGGCGTTCGCCTCCGGGGAAGCGGGGCGGGGCAAACGGCGGGCGCAGGCGCCCCGGCCAGTGCAGGTATCCGTGAGGATGCAAGACGAGATCCCAGGAGCGGTGGTTGATGCGCCCCAGGTCCTCTCCGGATCCGCGATCCATCAGGAAGGTGCGGAACGGCACCGAGTCGAACAGCGCGTCTCCGCTGTGCATCGGGATGGCGTACTCGTCAGTGATGTTCCCGTGTGCAAAATAGAGCGGCTCGCTGGCCGTGGCCATCTCTAGCTGCGCGTCCCCGGCGCGACCGAGCACAACGAGGTGGTGCTCGAAGCGTGTCGGCCGCGCGGCAAGCTCCCGCAGGTTCAACCGCTGGACTCCGCCTGGCAGAGCAGGGCGATTGCTCGGTGGAAAGTCCCAGTAGCGCGTGGTCGGGTGACGTTCAGTCATCGGAGGCGAGGATATCGCAGCCAGCCGGGTGCCATCGCTGGAGAGTGAGCCAAGGCGCCGAAGGTCGCCCTTGTACGCGCGCATGGGCTCTGTGATCCTCGAGTGGAATGCCGTTCAGTGGGGCGGGGAGCCCGCGCATCGTGTTCAGCGCATCGCGCTGGTGGAGCTGGCTGTTCGCGCTGCTGATCGCCTTCGCTTGCCTCGCGTGTGGTCGTGCGGCGGAGCGCGTGGTCCAGGCTGACGCAGTGGACGGTGCTGGACCAGCCCTGGAGCTGCGCGACGGCGAAGTGGCCCAGGCTCGCTACAGCGTGAGCGTGCTCCGGGATCCGACGGGTGGCCTCGACCTCGAGTCCGCCAAGCGGAGCGGCGACTGGCAGACACCGGGCAGCGACCCACGCTTCCACATCAGCGACGCCGCGGGCTGGGTGCGCTTGCGTGTGATCAATCACAGCCACTCGAGTGAGCTCTTGGCGTGGCAGGGTCACCCGTGGCCGATGACACTCGACGCGTACCGACCAGATGGCAGCGTCGTGAAGCTAGTCGGGACCGAGGTGCCCTCGGCGCACCCACGGACGGGGTTCGCGGTGCGCTTTCAATTGCCGCCTGGAAAAGCGGCGACGCTCTACTTCCGCTACGCCGGGCGCCTGCAGGCGCCAACCCTGGTCGTCGGCACCGAGGCTGCGTTCAACGAGAGCTATGCCATCTCCAACCTGGCGCACGGTGCGTTTTACGGGGTGCTCCTCGCGCTCATGCTCTACAACCTCGTGCTGTGGGCGATCCTGAGGAGCCCCGCGTATGGCTACTATGTCGCTCACGTGGGGGTGACGCTCTGGTACTTCCTGGCGCGCAACATGCACGTCGCGGAGGCGTCGTGGCTCAGACCCATTGCGACCTTGATGGCGCCGAACCCGCGCTTCTGGACGGTCGCGATGCTGTGGGTCAGCGCCCTCGCGATGACGGGCTTCTGTCGTCATTTGCTGGACACCAAGCGCCACACGCCCGTTTCCGACCGCATCTTACGCTGGGTGCCCGCTGTGCCCGCCATCGGGATGCTGTCTTTGATCTTCACCGATGGCACCTACGCCGATGGCCTCGCGGCGCTCGCGCAGATCGTCGCGCTGTTCGTGATCCTGGTGGTGGCGATCGTGCTCAGCCGCCGCGGTGATCGCCTCGCGCGGCTGTTCTTGGTGGCGTGGTCGATGTACCTGATTACGGGCATCGTCTATTCCATGCGGTATTTTGGGTTGACGCCGTACACGAACTTGACGGAGTACCACTTGCAAGTGGCGTCGGCGCTCGAGGTCGTCCTCTTGAGCTTCGCCCTTGGGTATCGCATCCGCCTGATCGACGCGGAGCGGGAGCGCGCGAAGCAAGAGAGCAGTGAGCTCAGGCTCGGACGGGAGATCGAGATCCAGCGTGAACGCGCGCGGGGCCTGACGCGCCTGATGGAGCAGCAAGATCACGACCGGCGGCGGGTGGCGCGCGACCTCCACGACGGCATCGGGCAGCTCCTGGTCGTGCTCAAGGGGGTCCTGGCGGGAGAGTCTTCCAGCGCCGCTGAGCGCGCGCGCGATTTGGTTTCGCGCGGAATCGAGGAGGCGCGGTCCCTGAGCCACGGACTGCATCCCGACCGGCTCGATCGCCTGGGGCTCACCGCGGCGCTCAAAGGCCTGGTCGACGACTTGCCCGAGCAGCCCGGCCTCACGCTGGATGCAGAGATACGTGAAGTGGACGGCGTGCTCGAGCGCAGCGCCGAGCTGCACGTGTTTCGCATCGCTCAAGAGGCCATCAACAATGCGTTCGTTCACGGAAGCGCGCGTACGCTGTTCGTGAGTGTCGAGCTCGTCGATCGCGAGCTGTTGCTCGTGGTCGAAAACGACGGCCGGCGCTTCGACGAACCTAAGTCAGACGCTGCGTCGCCCGGCCTTGGACTCACCGGTATCAAGGAGCGCTGCGCTGCGCTGGGCGCGACGTTGACCCTCGAGGGACTAGAGGAGGGCGGCACCCGCCTCGAGGTGAGTGTGCCCCTGGGTGAGGGTTCGGGGGTGAGGGGAGCGACGCAAGCGACGGTGGTGGCTTGAGCGCCGGGACTGCTGGGCCAGCAGCCCCGGCGTGCGGAACTACGGGAGGACGACGTAGCCCTGGACGTCGCCGTCCGTGGGCGCTTCCTCGATGCGCGCGGCGCTCAGGGCTTGGTTTGTCGTTGTGAGGTCGCTCGTCGTGAAGAGCTCGTCGCTGCCGTTGGTGAGCAAGTCGCCAAGGGCGACGACGCGCTTGCCACCGTCCGCGAAGCCGTAATGGACGTAGGTCAGGTTGGTTGCGGCTTGTTCCTCGAAGAGGCGCATGCCCCCCATACCTGTGGTTGGCACCAGGTAGAGCGCGAACGCATTGTCGTTGGTCGACGTCCAGTCCGCCGTGAGCAGGAGCTGGCTACCATCGGGGCTCCACACGATCGCGTCGAAGAAGCTCGGGCCCCGAGTGCCGGAGCCTGGTGCGGTGGTGAGCACGTTTGAGACCTGCGCCGCGGCGCCCCCGCCAGACAGTGGCAGCACGTAGACCTGGTAGAGACCGGCGTCGGGCGCGTCTGCCGTGAAGGCAAGCTTGGTTCCGTCGGGGCTGACCTCGAGGTTTCCGATCCCCGCAGCGCCACTGCCGTTGGTGAGGGAGGTGCCAGGAACCTGTTCGCGGTTTTGACCGTCAGCGTCCGCACGGTAAGCGCGGAACGTGTTGTCTACCTCCCAGTCGCCGGCGAAGTAGAGCTTGCTACCGCTCCCCCAGTGGACGCTCTGACTCACATCACCACCGCTGACGATCTCACTCTCACCCACGACGGTGTTGGGAGCAGGGCTGGTCGCTCGCGCGTCCACGGTGAACAGCTCGTAGACGCCGTTGGTCACGCTGTCAGCAACGAATGCGAGGTACGCGGTGCCGGTCCCAGTCGTCGCTGGGTCCCAACCCATCGCGACCACGTCGAAGTCCTTGTTCCCGAACTCGGTGTGCATCGGCACTGCCGTGCCGCCGGCAGCGGGAATGACGTAGAGGTTGTTTGCGCCATCGGTTCCGCCCACGTCGCCCACGAATGCGATCATGCTGCCGTCGGGTGAGTACTCGATGTCCTCGATCTCCGTTCCGGTCTCAGTGGCGGTGAAGAGCGTGGACGGCGAGCTCCCGTCGGGATTCATCACGACCAGGATCGCATTGCCGCTGGAGTTGCGTCCTCCGAGCGCCACCTTGCTTCCGTCGGGAGATACGTCTCCGGCGCCGATCGTCTCGCTTGCATCGAAATCGCCGGGTAAGGTCAGGTCAGTGCGGGACGTCGACGGTAGCCCGATCGTCGCCACTGCGTTCGTGCCCAGGGTGTCGTAGTCACCAAAGTAGAGGAGCGTGGTGTCGTCACCGGTCATCCCCGCGGTGCCGCCCGTCGCGCCGCCGGTCCCTCCTGTGGCCCCACCCGTACCCCCGGTGACTCCACCGGCTCCAGCCATGCCGGCGCTGGCGCCGGTGCCAGCGCTTCCACCCGTCGCTCCGGTGCCCGCCGTGCCTGCACTCCCCGCGTTCCCCGCGGAACCGCCATTGCCCGCGGTGCCACCGTTTCCGGAAGTTCCGCCGTCTCCGGAAGTTCCGCCGTTGCCAGCTGTCCCGCCATTGCCGGCTGTCCCGCCATTCCCCGCGGTACCAGCTGTGCCCGCCGTGCCGCCGGCGCCGCCGCTGCCACTGCCCTCGTCATCGCTGCCGCAGGCAGTGATCAGGCTGGTGGTGCCAAGGGTCAGGATCAGCGCCAAGGCGCCGTGGGTGGAAGTCTTCAGCAAGTTCCGCATTCGCTCTCCTCGTGTTCTCCCCAGCCATTGGGTGGGGAGTCGGTAAGTGGCGCTCTCGCTGGACGAGATCGCCGGCACGGGATCCCTCCGCAGCGGCGCGTCACTGCGGAGACAGAAGTGTGTCGTTCGTGTGAATCCGAGCGGTCGGTCGAGCGCTCGCGTTGCGGCACCTCGGACAGACTGATACCCGCCTCCCGAATGCTTTCGTCTCGTCTGCGTCGCTGGTGTGCGCGGTGTGTCGCTTGCCTGCCGGTCTGGATCGGCGCTTGCGGTTCATCGGCGGTGCACAACCAGCGCGAGGCGGAGATCGCGAGCGTGATGGCGCGCGCCGATCAGGCGCTGATCTTGAATCGTCCGCTGCTGGTCGCGGGCAAGTACGCCCGCATGTCGACCACGCTCTACGACTACTACCGTGGCGGCGTCCCCGTCTTCGCTCACGACTGGCGTGCTGTGTCTCAGGGCATCGCCAAGTCAGACTTCGCCCTCGCAGCGCCCCTCGTGCTCAGCACCAGTGACGCCCACCCAGAGAACTTCGGCTTGCTGCTGGGAGCCGACGGCAAGCTCTCCCTCGAACCCAACGACTTCGACGGCGCCGACCTGGTGCCCTACCTCTGGGACTTGCGGCGGCTAGCCGTCGGCATGCTGATCGGCGCCCAGCAGTCGAACCCCACGGATCCAGTCGCCCGTGCGGCAGTGCGCGACCGGGAAGGCGATGTCGTGCGCGCCGTGGCGCGCGGCTACCTTGACACCATCCGCGCCCAGGCAAAGCAGCGCCAGCGCACCCGCATCACCGACGGCCTTGACAACCCGGTGCTTGTTGATTTGTTTCGGCGTGGGAATAAAGATCTCGCGGCGCGAGACGAGCTGGCCCAGCTCACCGAGCTCGATGGTAACGGACAGCGGCACCTGCTGCGCGGCCCACCAGACGCGAGCGATCCCCAGGAGGTGCTCGCGGAGCTGCCCAGCTGGGCGTACGCAGCGCTACCCGCGGTGCTGGCCGAGTACCGAATGAGCCTGATTCAGCCGCCCAGCGCGAAGGCGCTGCAGCTGCTCGACGCGGCGAGGCTCTTCGGCAAGGGCGTCGCGAGCTGGCCACGCATGAAGATCTTGCTCCTGCTGCGCGGCGACACCGACGCGCCTGACGACGACTTGATCCTGGAGCTCAAGGAGCTCGGCGACTCCGGAGTCGGAGCCTGGCGCCCACCCGGCGTCTATTTCGACAGCGTCCAGGAGCGCGTACTCAATACCTCGCGGAAGCTCTGGTCGACGCCAGACGCCGAGCCCCTGTGGGGCACCGCCAGCTACTTCGGCTTTCCCGTGCAACTCCGCCGAGAGTCGGAGGCCCACAAGACGCTGCGCACCGACCGCTTCGAAGACACCGAAGGCACCCCCGAGGCCATCATCGGGCTCGCGCAGATCCTTGGCAGCCTGCTGGCTGAGCTGCACTCCACGCCGAGCCCGGTCTCCAAGGCGCCCGCCAAGGCCATCGCTGAACGCATCGGGACGCGTGACGCAGAGTTCATTGAAGAACAGCTGCGCATCGCGACTTCGTACGCAGACCAGGTCACCCGCGATCTGACTGACTTCCGCCGCGCGCTCAGCGACTTGGGACCGGACCTCGGCGTTCCGCGCGCGGGCGCCTCTGGCAGCTCTGCAGATCTCGCAGCGCTGCTCGGCACGCCCCCCTCACCCCCTGAACCAACTGCTCCTTGAACTGACCATGCGACCCCTTGGGATTTTGCTCGGGCTCTTGCCCTGCCTGTCTTCTACGCTGGCTGCAGCACAAACGGCACCGTCGCCGGCGGAGGGTGCACCGACCGCGCCCACCTACGAAGGTCGCGCGGCGCCACCCACGAGCGCTGGGCGCAAGCTCGAAGGGGTGACGCTCACGCCGGGCTTGGAGGTGTTTGCTCAGTACGCATATCGCCGCACGGAAACGCAAGACGCCGCCGGTGCCAGCTCCTCCGAGTGGTTTCACGAGTTCGACGTGCCGCGTGTCCACCTCTCGCTGACGGCTGAGACGGATCAGGTGATGGGGCGCGTGCTGGTGGAAGCCGTGCGCTCCGCCGAGAACGGCGCGCTGGTGGGCGTCTCGGGAGACAGCCTGGTCGCGCGGTTGCGCGAAGGCTACGGCGGCTATCGCGGAGTGTCCTGGCTCGAGGTCAACGCGGGCTTGATCCCGACGCTGACGCTCCCGGAACTCGAAGGGACGTGGATGCTGCGGGCCGTGGGGGCTGCGCCTCAAGAGGAGGCTGGCCTGCTGTCCCCGGCGGACATCGGTGGCAGCGCGCGGGTGCTCTTGCCAGGCAGCGGGCCCGAGGCCGACTCCAGCTACGGCTGGATCGGTGCGGCCGCGTACAACGGCGAGGGCTACACCAATCGCGAGCTGAACCGTGGCAAGAACTTCGAGCTCGCCGCGAGTATTCATCCCGTTTCCTCGGGGGTGCTGCGGGCGTTCGCGGTGTTCGCCGGCTACACGAAGGGCTCCACGGGCACCGGCCTGTCGCGCTCGGACCGTGCGACAGGCGCCTTGCTCTGGCAGGGCACGTTCTTGCGTGCCGGTGCAGGCTTCACCTACGCCTGGGGCCTCCGCGACAGCGGCTCCACTCGCTCCTGGATGATCGATGGCTTTGCGAATCTGAAGCCCTGGAAGGGCTTGATCGCCGCGCTGCGAGCCAGCAACTGGCGGCGCAGCACAGCGACTGACGACTCGATACTCAGCCTGACCGGCGCAGTCGGCTGGGAGTTCGACCCGGCGCTCCAGACTTTTCTTGCGGTAACGCGTTCGCTCCCTAGCGACGACGCGCAAGCCGCACTGCCGGACAGTGCCTACCTGGAAGCTCGCGCTGTCGCGCGAGTCGCCTTTTGAGGAGATGAGGAGATCGACCGATGTGGTACCGAATTGCTTTGGGAATGCTGGCGGGGACCTTGGTGCTGAGTGGGGCTGCGTGCTCGGAGAGCACTGAAGATGGCGGCAGCGGTGCGAGTGGCGGTAGCGGCGCCCAGGGCGGTAGCGGTGCTCAGGGCGGCAGCGCCGGTAGCTCCCAGGGTGGCAGCGGCGCGCAAGGTGGCAGCGGTGCCCAGGGCGGCAGCGCCGGAGCTGGTGCTCAGGGCGGCAGCGGCGCTCAGGGCGGCAGCGGCGCTCAGGGCGGCAGCGGCGGAGGCCAGGGCGGCACCGGCGGTACCTCTTCAGGTGTCGACTTTCCCGATGCCGCGGCGTGCGGGGTGACCAACGCCTCAACCGTTTCCGTGGTGATCAACGAGATGTCCGCGGACGATGAGTGGATCGAGCTCTACAACCCGGGGAGTGTCACCGTGTCTCTGAGTGGGCTCACGGTCGCCGATCTGGGCGATGACGGTTGTCCGGACAGCAGCGAGGGGATCACGTTCGGTGCAGGAGCGGAGATCCCACCAGGCGGCTTCCTGTTGCTGCTGGGAGATCAGACGCCTTCACCAGATCTGCAGACGACCTGCATCGGCAACGTCACGTCTTGCTATCACGTGGGCTTCAAGCTCAGCGCGTCGAAGGGCGACGCTGGCTTCTTGCTGAACGGCACCGAGGTGATCGCCTATGCAGGCTTCGGTGCAGATACGATCCCGGACGGCGACACCTACGGCCGTATTCCCGACGGAACCGGCGCGTTCACGCTGACGCAACCTACGCCCGGCGAAGCCAACGTCGCGGCTCAGTAGCTGTGCGCGGGCGGCGAGACGTCCGCCGGCTTGCCGCGCTCGGTGTTGATCTTCAGCGCGCCCGCCTCATCGAAGATGTTTTGAGCGCGCTTGGTCTCGTCGTCGCTGCGCGTGTCGACGGCAACCACCACGCCGCCCCCGCGGATCGTGTCTTCGTAGAGCTTGGCTTCGTGTTCGGACATGCCGAGTCCGATCAGGCCACCGAGCACGCCGCCCGCGGCAGCGCCTGCGCCCGCGCCAGCCAGCACGGCGACTAACGGCCCAGCGGCGAGCAGCCCAATGCCTGGCACCGCCACGGTGACCACGGCAGTGAGACCCGCGGCGATGGCGCCAACGACGCCACCGGCGAAGCCGCCGAGTGCTGCGCCTTCGGGGCCCTTGGTGTTCTTCTGTACCGTCGCAAAGTGTTGCCGCGCGGATTCGGTCATGAGGACGCTGATGTCCCGATGCAGGAACCCGTGGCTCTCCAGTGTGTGTACAGCGCCCTGAGCGCCGGTGGGAGTCTTGAATGCACCAAAAACGACCTTGTGTGTGGCCATGGGCCTCTCCTTGTGAGTTCGCCGGTCGCAGCGTTGAGCTGCCCGTTGCGCCCAGCGCCGTTGCACGCCGTGTGCCGTCGCTCCCTCACCCAAAAATAAGCCAAACACCCCCTGTTCAGCGGCCTTGGTGAGCGAGGCGAGGTGCCCCGCGTGGTGCGCGCAGGCTCCACGCAACGGCGCTGTTCGCGACCCGAGCGTGCTCCAATAGTCGCTGCTTGTCCGTTCCCTCGCGGAAGTCCTGCAAACGGCACGCGTCTTGTATCCCTCCGCCGCGTAACCCAACCCTGGAGGATCCATGGCAGAGTCTCAATCAAACACCCAGAACCCAGTCGAAGGCGAAGGCAGCTACAGCGCGACCCATCGCTATCAGCGCGACGTGAAGCGCTACCAGGAGCAGGGCAACCCGGAGCGAGCCGCACAGCGCGCCAAGGAAGCCGTCGAGGGCTCCGAGGGCGAAGAACTCCAGAAGGCCGAGGAGGAAGCCAAGCAGCGCGGCCAGCAGGTGACGCGCAAGTAGTGCGCTCTTGATTGGGGGGGAGGTGCTACTGGGAGAGGCCGCAGGGCCCGCACGTGGCATCGACCACGCCAGTGCGCAGGAAGTTGTTCAGCGTATCACCAGCGGACGGTACCTCGCGGATGCGCGGGTGCGGATCGGTGCCTTCGCGCATCGGCTCGTTGGTGATCGGCTCTGGGGGCAATCCAAAGTCATACTCGATGATGCCGGAGCCGCTGAACGGACCCGTCGCCTCTTCTAGCCCGAAGATGCTGCGATTCACGGGCGCGAGGTTCTTCGCCCCCATCGCTCGGGCCATGATGTGCGCTCCCAGGGTCGAGACCTGATGATCTCCGATGCTCACGAGCAGCAGCGCCTGATGCTCCGGTGTGGCCGGCAATGGATTCGTCGTCACGCGATGGGAGTAGCCGTTCGGCTCGGCGCGATCCCACTCCATTTGCACCAGCGCGAGCGCCATCTGAATGTCGAACTGGCTCGGGTAGGTCACGCGCAAGAGCGCGATGAAGCTGTCGAAGTTGACGCTGCGATCCAGTAGCAGGTTGTAAGACTGGCCCGGCACAGCCAGTACTCCTCGCGTCACGTCCGTGCTCAGAGCCATGTATACGGCGCCGAAGATGCCGCCTTGGCTGCCCCCGAAGTAGACCTTCTCGTCGGTCTTGATCAGGCTCTTGCCGTTCTGCATCACGAGCGGATCCTGGGAGAAGCGGTTCCCCGCCATGCGCGTCGCGAGCAGCGCGTTCAAGAAGCCCTGTTGCAGACGATCCGGTACCGAGCGGAACTGACCGATATCTCCGCCGCTGATGATGCCGACGATGTTGTCCACGTCGTCGGAGGCCATCCCGGACCAGTCCGTGGCGACGATCGCGTAGTTGTAGAGATTGGCTAGATCCGCGAAGGATTCAGCCTCGTAGCGCTCTCCGAGCAGCCCGTGGCCGTACCACATCACCGTGGCGGGGTTATCCACCGTGGCGCTCTTCGGCACGATCAACACGAACGGGTAGCTCGCCTTACCGGTCTCTTGCGGGAGGCCGTTTGCGTCGAGCTGCATCACGCCGCCCGCCTCGGGCATGTCCAGGAACAGCGGCACGTCGATCTTGCCTTCGACCCGCAGCGCGACGTTCTCATTCACGTCGGTCTCGGAGCTGTCGATGCTGTAGGTGGGCCCGTCGGCGCCCACCTCGCTCAACGCTTGGTCCCGCATGTGGAGCATGCGCGCCGTGTTGTTCTCAACGCTCGCGGTGGTGAAGTCCCACGCGAGCTGCAGGTCGCTCTTGTCGACGCCCGCGCTCGCTAGGCGGCTGAAGATGTCCGCGTACAGATCGCGCCGAAGCTCGACGCTGCCTTCGTCGCTCGCTTCCCCATCGCGCAGCGCTTTGAAGGCTGGGCTCGGCGGGATCTCGCTGTCCTGCTTGTCCAGGACGTGACGGATCGCGACCAGGTAGCGTGTGCCGTCCTTCAACCGGACCGCGGGACGGATCATGAACGCCTGCTGGTCCGCAGTCTTTGCGCCGGTATCGAGCTCTGACCAGTGGGGCATCAGCTCGCCGGTCTCGGCATCAATCAGCAGCGTGGGGCTCTCGAGCGTGGTGGAGCGCTCGATGTCGAGGGGCGTGGGTAGTCCGCTCGTCGTGGCAAACGGCAGGTACGCGAGCAGCGCTTGCCCCGCGGAAAAACCGTCGGAGAGGTTCAGACTGTCGACACTGGTCTCGGTGCCACTGCGCGACTTGGGGAGGCTCGCTGACTTGAAGTTCACGCGCTTGCCGGTTGGTGTGCTGGCGTCGTCCTTCAGCCAGACGTTGGACGGGAAGGGGAAGCTGCAGTACTCGGGGACCAACGGATCGCAGTCACCATCGAGCAGTGCGCCAGTGCCGCTGCTGCCTCCTCCGCCTCCGGTCGCGCCGGTTCCTGCGCTGCCAGCGGTTCCCCCGGCTGCCCCGCTGCCACCGCTCGTGGTGTTCGAGTCACTGCCGCAAGCGGTCACACACGCGCCGAGCGCCAATCCAAGCACACCCAAGAGCCACATTCCGCGCATGCCCGAAGCATGCCCGAGGCCGCGTTTCTTGCCAAACGAGTGTTTGGCTTTGCTGCCCGGGGGAGAGGTAACTCTGCGGAACTCTGAGACTATTCGTCGGCCGTCGCAGGCGGCTCATAGCTACACCCCGCCTCGGGGTGCTCGCCCAGATAGCGCTTGAAGTCGCGTAACAGCGCGATCGCGAAGCGCTTCCCCATCAGCCGACCGCCGGGCTCGGTGAGGTGAATGAAGTCTGTCCACGCCATCTTGTGCTGAGCGAAGTTGACGATGGACTGCTCCCCGCCCATTGCCCCGCGGAAATCCCAGTACACGGTCTTGACCTCCTTCGCGGTCTTCAACTTGGCCTTCGCGACCTGATTGATGCGCACGCTCTTGGTGGGCACGTTGATGCTGCCGCCGGCGAGATCAGGCGGGCTCATCAGGATGAAGGGCACCCCGGGGCGCGCCTCGCGATGCCGAGCGATGACTTCCTTCATGGCCTCCGCGTGCTTCGGTGAGTCTGGCTCGATGGCTCCGGTGAGTAAGACGAATAGCTCGTGCTTGCGCATCTTCAACGTTTGCATCACGAGGCCGCGATCGGCGCGTGCCAAGAGCTCGCTGTTCACTCCGCCGACTCCGATGGAGTCGACCACGACCCCCGGCGCCTTGCGCTCGAGGATCGCCCCGAGTAGCCGCACGAGCTTCGGTCCGCTGATGATGTCGATGCGATGAGGGCCTTCCGGCAGGTCGAACACCAGGCGGCCCGCTTCGACCGTCGGTCCCGCGGTGTCCACGTCCGCGAAGTGTTGCTTGTCTACCAGCACCTCGAAGGTGCCGTGCTTCGGCTTCTTCAGGTAGTAGATTTCCACGTGGTCAATCTTGGTGCCGACGGGCGAGCCCTCTTTGGCGGTCGCCACCCAGGTCCGCGCCTTTGACTGGATGTTCTGAGGCGCGATGCCGCCAAACCCGTAGTAGCGGTCGGCGACTTGAATCGTGGCCATGTTGAACGCCTTCCACGCGTTCTTGTCGAAGCCGTGCTCGACATCCATGTGCCAGTACCAGCTCCACGGCTTCGCCAGACCGATGTAGCCATGGCCGCTGTCGCCGAACAGCTTCTGCAGCTCTCGCCGTAGCTGACCGGTGATGAAGTCGCGCGTCATGTTCGAGTCGCCGTAGAACCCGATGCGCAGCGGCTCCTTGCGTTTGCCGCGCGCGATGGCCGCCAGCGATTCGTAGAACGGTGCCATCTGGTGGTCGCCGAAGTCTTGCAGCTCGGGCACCGGCGCCTTGACCACGCTGGTGTCTGGTTCAGGAATGGCGAACTGGATCGGCTTGCAAGCGGCGACCGGTGCGCCCTCGGCGCTGCTGGGCGAGGCGCTGGGTGTTTCCGTGGGGTTCACTTGTGGGATGTCGCTGGGGTCGGGAGCCGCCGCAGCCGGACCAGGCGGCGCACCGCCCGTCGTGCTGCTCCCGCAAGCCCACAAGAGGCTCGACGCCAAGCCCAGTCCCACGCCCCATCGCCACAAGTGCTTCACGGCCAGCGAGGTTGCCATAACCATCCGGCCGCTGACACTTTTCCGCGGCAGCCGGCCGCCGTGGCAGAGCGAGAGGCCTGCGACGGCTCACCCCTTGGCAGTGCCGGACCGATGGGGGTAAGCACTCGACCATGGAGCCGTCGAGCGACGACCCGCTGCTGCATCACTTTCAGCGCTACCTGGGTGAGGTTTCCACCTCAGAGAAGGCACACGCGTGCAAGGCCGCGTTCTCACGGGCGCTCGCGGAGCTGGGCGAAGATCCAGAATTCGGTCGTCTGGACCAGGACGTGACCGTTGAGCTGGTCGAGGCGAACATCGACCGCACGTCGCACACCCTCGTCACGCGCGGTATGAGCCGTCGCCCCATGAACGTGCCGCCCGAGGCGCAGCGCGGGGTGCCCGAGAACTTTCGCTTCGCCGAGCTGACCATCGCGTTGCCGTTCGCCTGGCCGCTGGATGACGCTGCGCTCGCTGAGCCGGAGCACAGCTGGCCTTTCCTGCTGCTCGCTCGGCTTGCGCAGTTCCCGTTTGCAAAGGGCACCTGGCTCGCTGAGGGCCACAGCGTTCCGAACGGTCAGCCGCCAGAGCCGTACGCAGGAACCACCGAGCAATGTTGCGCGCTGATCGCTCAACCGACCGAGGTCGAAGAGGGCTTCAAGCAGCTCCGCATCAGCGCGGGCCGTCGGGGCGGCGACGGTGTGTACCAGCCCGGCAAGCAGGTGAGCTTGTACGGAGTCGTGCCCATCTATCGCGATGAGCTCGACTTCTTGCTCGACAGAGGGGCTTCAGACTTGCTCGACCGCCTGGAGACGCAACGCGTGACGGAGGTGGTGAGCCCGGCCCGCACGAGCGTCATGCGGAAACGCAAGTTCTGGTTCTTCTGACGCTCATCGCTGGCGAAAGCCTTGAGGCGTCAACCCAGTCCAGCGCTTGAACGCGCGGGTGAAGTTCGCGGTGTCTGAATAGCCAACGCGATCCGCGACTTCTTGCACGCTCAGGTCAGCGTTCTCCAGCAACAGCATGGAGCGCTGGAGGCGCAGATGCTCGAGCAACTCGCTGTAGTTCGTACCCTGGTCGGCGAACTTGCGTTTTAAGGTCCGCGGGGAAACAGCCATTGCCTCGGCGAGCTGGTCGGCACTCAGGAAGCCGTGGCTCTCCGCCTTCATCAGCTGACGAGCACGACTGACGAACGGATCTTGCCGCACCTCTTGCGAGACACTCTGGAGCTCCCGCTCGCACTGTTCCCGCGCCAGGCGCGTGGCGACGGGGTCAGCTGTCACCAACGGCAGATCCAGGATCGCACTCGAGAAGACCAGCCGGCTCTGGGGTTGTCCGAAGCGCACCACACCTGGCAGCAAGTGGCCGAAGCGCTCGAAGTAGTCGGGCTCCGGGAAAGCGACGTCGGCCATGCCGGTGAGCGGCTCACCGGTGAGATCTTGGCCGATGCGCACCAAGCCGACGAAGAGCGCAAGGGTGACGAACTCCCGGAGCGGATCGAGGGGGACGTGCTCCACGATGAGCAGGCTTGCGGTCCCGCCCTCCTCGTGTGCCTCCAAGCCGAAGGCGGTGGTGCGCGTGCCTCCGAACTTCTCGGCCAGCTCCAAGGCCTCTCGCACGCTCCCCGCGGTCATCGCGGCGAACCCCAGGAAGCCGTGCCAGGACAAGCGCATCTGCATTCCCATATGGAATCCGAGGGCCGGCTCGCCGGTCATGCGCATCGCTCGGCTGATCAATCGACGCATCTTCAATAGGTCGACGCGGGTAGTAGGCGCTTGTAGGTCTCCTAGCTCCAGGCCCTTGGTGAGGTCGTCAGGAGCCACGTTCCAGCGCCCTACCAGCTCGATGAGCTGCAATGCGTAGGCGCCAGGGAGATCGAACATCGGCCGCATGTGACAGCGACTGGCCCCAGATGACAAGACTTCGGCCCCTGCTGACCTGCCGAAAGTCGCCGCGCTGCGTAAAGCTGACTCGAGCCGGTTCGATAGAACCAGCTCACGAGGAGGACGAGCGATGACACGCACAAACACCACCCAGCTGGCGAAGCGGGAAATCCTACGCCGCCGTCTGGACTTCGAGTTCGATGCCAAGGCGGTGCCCAAGGACTGGTACTCCGGGGATCTGCACCTGACGTTGTTCTGGGACGGGTTGTCGCTGCTGTTTCCCAAGGGAGAGCAGTTCTTCGTCAACTCGGTGAAGCACTACAGCAAGCCGAAGCACGGCGAGTCACGCATCGAAGACCCCGAGCTCCAGGACCAGATCGCAGGCTTCATCGGCCAGGAGTCGATGCACGGCAAGGAGCACCGCGCGTTCAACGAGATGTTGCTCGCGCACGGCTTGGACAACGCGCCTCAGCTGGAGGCTGAAGTCGCTGCGCTGCTGAATCGCGCGCAGCGCAAGCTACCGCCGATCATTCAGCTGGCGGTGACCTGTGCGCTGGAGCACTTCACAGCGATCCTCGCGGAACAGCTTCTGGAGAGCGATCGACATCGCGCGGCAATTCATGAGAGCGTGCGCGACCTGTGGGTGTGGCACGCCATGGAAGAGAGCGAGCACAAGAGCGTGGCGTTCGACGCATTTCAAGCGGTGGGCGGAACCTACCCGATCCGCGTTGGCACGATGCTGGTCACGAGCATCATCTTCGTGATCGTCGCCAGCGAGGTGCACATCCGGCTTTCCTACCGCGCGGGCGAGGTGTTCAAGCCGCGGCGCTGGCTCTCGAACTTGAACTTCTTCTGGGGCAAGCCGGGGCTCTTTCGCAAGCTGCTCTTGCCGTACCTCGACTACTTCCGCCCCGGCTTTCACCCGAGCGATCGCGACACCGAGGAGCTGCTCGCGGAGTGGGACGCGAAGCTGTTCGGTGCAGAGGGGACGCTGCTCGGCGTGCTCAAGGGAGCGTATGATGCTTCGGGTCAGCTGGTGAGCGCGCCAGCCGCTACTTGAAGTAGGCGGCCGTTGCATGAGCGCCTACTTGAAGTAGGCGCCGATGCACGTCAGCAGCACGGCGGCGAAGACGACCCAGCGGATCGCGGCCTGGGGGATCCGTACGGCAATGCGGACACCAATGAGCGAGCCGACGACGCTCGCCGCGGCCAGGATGAGCCCAGGGACCCACACGACCTGGCCGGCCTGGATGAACACCAGCAGCGCGACGCCCCCGAAGATCGCCGTGCAGGTCAGCTTGAGCGCGTTGGCGCGCACCAAATCGTAGCGCAGGATGCCGCCGAACACGCTGAGCAGGATGAAGCCGACGCCCGCCTGAATGAAGCCGCCGTAGAGCCCAGCCACGAACAAGCCCACGAAACCGCCCACCGAGAGCGCGCTCTTCGGTTCGGCATCCGCTGGCGCCGTGATCGCTTTCGGCCGCAGCGCGAGCAGCGTCGCCATCGCGATCATCGTTCCCAGCAAGATCGGCTTGAGCAAGCCTTCAGGCAGCCGCGAAGCCGAGAACGAACCTACCAGCGAACCGAGCGCCGTTGGCAGGAGGACCGGTAAGACAGCCTTACTATCGAGCTTGCCGCTCTTCTGGAACGCGTACACCCCGCTGACGGACTGCATCAGCACCGCCACCCGATTGGTGCCGTTCGCCACCGAGGCCGGCAGCCCGAGCAGCATGAGCACGGGCAGCGTGAACATGGAGCCGCCGCCAGCCATGACGTTCAGCACGCCGGCGGCAATTCCTGCGGCGATCATCGCAGCGACGTTGAACGGGGACAGGGAGTACACGACGGGAGGGCTCGCCTTTTACCACGCTCGCAGAAAGCGCCTGGCGGGCGGTTGAAGTTTGGCGGGTATAGTGCGCGCCATGCGGCGGCTGCTAGCCCATTTGAAGCGCGTTTACCTTGAAGCGGACCCGCGCGCGATGGGCCTCTTCCGGATCTTCCTCGGGATCCTGCTGTGCTTCGACGTCGCGCGGCGCTGGCCCAATGTAGACCAGTTCTACAGCAACACCGGGTGGCTCCCGAATCACTTCGCGCTCTTCCGACCGATGAGCGCGCACCTGTTCTCCGTCTACCACGCGTTCAGCACACCGGGAGAGGTGCGGTTCCTGCTGGCGATGCACTTTGGCATCGCTCTCCTTCTGCTGCTCGGCTGGCGAACCCGCGTGATGCACGTGCTGGCGCTGGTGCTGACGACGAGCCTCAATTCGCGCAACATCGCCCTCGAGAATGGCGGTTGGGTGATGGTGAACCTAATCACCTTGTGGTCGGTGTTTCTACCGCTTGGCCGTCGCTACAGCATCGATGCCGTGCGGAAAAGCTTGCGTGAGCGCGAGCCGGGGCGCGATCTCGAGCCTCCGATGCGGCGCCCGGAGCCTGACCGCCGCGCTTACTACTCCCTGGCGTTCTTCGCACTGCTCCTGCAGTGGGCCGTGGTCTACTACTTCAACGCGGTCCACAAGAGCGGGCCAAGCTGGCACGACGGCAACGCGATCTACTACTTCATCCATCAGGATCGCCTGACCCACTCCCTCGGCATCTGGGTTCGCGACTGGCTGCCCTTGTCAGTGACTCGCGGCATGACCCACCTCGCGCTGGTGATCGAGTACGCGATCGCGCCGCTGCTCCTGTTGCCGGTGTTCTATCGACCGGCGCGAGTCATTGCATGGGGAGTCGCCTGGGGTCTGCACCTGGGGATCGCTACCTTCGCGAGCCTCGGACCGTTCGTTTGGGTGATGATGGTTCCGTACCCGCTATTCGTAGCTAGCGAGTACTGGGACAAGCTCGAGGCGTGGGCAAAGAAGCACAAGCCTGCCGTCGTCGTACAGCTGAAAGCGATTCCCGGAGGATACAGTCTCGGCCGGCTGTGTCTGGCCCTGGACACTCTCGGGCTGTGTGAAGTCGAGCTGAACGGCGACGTCGAGTCGTTTCGGGTGCGCCTCGCCGAGCCCGGCAGCGACTGGCGAACGGGAGGCGCGGCCGTGGCGCTGCTAGCTCGCTCGTGGTTCGTGCCGCGCCTGCTTACCGCCTGGCTAGGCTTTCCGGGGTGAGGAGAGTCGTCGGTTGGTGCGTGCACCGCCTGGTGTTCGGCGGCCAGCTGGAGCGCCGCGTCGCGCAGCTCCCGCAGAGCGCCGCACGCACGCGCGCTGGGCGCGGGCTGTTCTGGCTGGCTCAGGCGCTGCTCGTGGTGTTGCTCGTTGCGACGAGCAGTCAGGTACTGGTGGAGAACCGAGGCGTCCCCGACTCCATGAAGCCAAAGCAACCCGCGTGGATTCAGACGATCGTGGTCTATCCACGACTATTCCAAGGCTGGAGTATGTTCGCCCCGGATCCGCCTCACGAAGATGGCCGGGTGATCGTCGATGGGCGAACCGCGGACGGCCGCAAGCTGGATCCACTGACGGGCATGGAGCCGAGCTGGAGCGTCCCTCGTGACCGCCGGGTATGGAATGACGGCGACTGGGCAGCTTTCCACACGAGAATTCCAGAGCCGCGCTTCGCGGCTAGCTATCCCGCGCTACGCGAGATGTTGCTCAGGTACCACGAGTTCACCGGGCGCCCGGAAGATCGCCTCGTCTCTTTCGAGGTCTGGTACGGGACCCAAGGCATCCCGCCTCCGGGTATGCCGATTCCGCGCCCGCGTTTCCGCAGGTTGCTCTCGTTCGGTCGCGTTGCGGATCCCGGAGTGCCACGTCAGTTCGTCGGCAGGTGATCACCGCGCGCTACTGGCAGGCTTGCAGCGAGCTCGGGAGCGCGACCATCGGCTGCATGCGGTGCGGATCCGCGTAGCCGAGGTACAGCGCCCACGGTGCGCGCTCGGCCCAAGCGAGCTCGTTGTGCGCCATGCCGATGCCTTCCAGGCACCACAGGTTCGCTTCCGTGGTGAAGCCTCGAGACTGGAGGTCGGTGTTCAGCTGCCGCACTCGGTCGAGGCCGTCGTTCTGTGTGCCCGCGTCGAGGTAGAGCTTCAGCGGATCTCCCGGCTGCGCTCCAGGCACGAGATTGCTCTGCGCCCACCCTGAGTCCCACCACAAGCTTGGCGAGTGAATGAAGCAACGGTCGAAGCTCTCGCTGTGGGTCCAACACGCTTGCAGCGAGAGCAATCCGCCGAGCGACGAGCCGCCGAACCCCATCCGAGTGCTTGCCGCGCGGTATCGCGTGCGCAGCGCCGGGGCGACGCTATCAATCACGAACTGGATGTAGTCTGCGCCGCCACCGCCACAGGTCTCAACCTGCGCGTCACAGAGTCCGTCCACCGAAGCATTCGTCGGGGTGTACTCGTAGATGCGTCCTGCGCCGGCGTTGAACACACCCGCGACGATCACTTCCTCGCTGGAGCCGCCGTCCCAGCTGACCTGTCCGCTGCTCGGGCTGAGCACCTGCCCGGCGCTGAACAAGGCATCCAGGCTGGCTTGTAGCTGCCAGCCGCCAAAGAAGGCGTTCTCGTCGAACAGGTTCTGGCCATCTTGCAAGATCAAGAGCCGGTAGCGCTTGTCTGCGGCGCCCGGCTCGTCGTAGCTCGGTGGGAGATAGACCACGACGTCGCGAGGTCCGTCGGGATGATTGACCTGGAAGGTCTCGAGCCGACCATGATCCCCGAGGAAGAACGGATAGACGTCCAGTGTCTCACCAGGCTCGAGCAGCCAGTTGGAGAAGCTCGCGCCCTTTGGCCAGGTGACGTCGCCCGAGGTCGTTTCAAGCACAGGCTTGAACTGCACCTCGCTTTGCAGATCTTGAAAGCTGAACTCCCAGACGCCTGCGCTGGACTCCGTGAGTGTGGTCGACGTGTCCCACGACAGGCTCGCTCCTTCACCCCGCAGTGCGAGGTGAGTCGACGTATCCGTGCGGTAGTGGATCCGCAGCACGCTCTGCCCCGCGGCGCCGCCACTGCCTCCCGAGCCGCTGCTCGCTCCACTGCCACCCGAGCCGCCGCTCTGCCCTGCGGCTCCCCCAACATCCGCTCCGGCGGTGCCTCCGACGCCAGCGCTACCCCCGATGCCTGCGTTGCCTCCCACTCCAGCGCTGCCGCCAACGCCCGCGCTGCCCCCACTACTCGGCTCCTCGCTTGCGCCGTCCGAGCCACAGCCCGTGAGCGCGAGCACCAGCGAAACCCCTACAAATGAAGCCTTCCCCCACATCGCGCGGGTGATAGCGCAGTTAGTGACTCTGTCCAGAGTTAACCGGTGAGCAGGAGTTTTGTATGCGTGTCAGGCGATGGGTCTTGAACCAGGCAAGAAGTATCTCCGCGAGTTTGTGGAGCATTGCGCTGGGGAAGGCTTGCTCGACCCAGTCTTTGACGCAACTCGAGACCTTGCTTGTCGAGCGAGTCAGCGGCATCGCCAGAGAGTTTGACCTCAAGCGAGACACGCTGCTTCACGCCCCGTCGTTGGGCCAGCGCTCCCTGAGCCACGGCAAGAAGACCTCTTCTGCGCAGCGCTGGCGCGGGTCTCCGAGGCGCTTGCCCTCATCTCCGTGGGGATTCAGGTAGTGATCTGCGTAGGCTAGCTCCGAGCGCGTCTTGTCGCCGCTCGCCGCGAGCCCGAACATCGCGTCCGCCTCACTCGGGTAGATGTCCATGTCGGCGAGCGCGTTGCACAGATGGAAGGGGCAGGTGACGCTGGGCAGCGTTTGCTGGAGGCTGGCGCGAGAGCTCAGACCCGACCACGTAGAGAGCCAGCCGCGGGCGCTCATGGACCGCGCCAGGCCTTCCCCATAGTTCCCTGCGATGGGATCCCGCCCGAAGCTGAAGATGCTGCCCATGGGGCGTTGGCTGGGATCGAGGCTCGGATCCAAGTAGCGCGGGTCGGCGAGCGTGCGATAGATGAGCATGTAGCGTCGAACCAGGCTCTGGCGCACCACGCGCAGCTTCTCGTTTGGGGGGAGAGGGGTAAAGCGTTCGCCATCCTTCACCCACTGTCTATGCGCTTGGGCCTCTTCAATCCAGGCTCTCGCGCGGGCGTCCAGTCGTTCGCAGCGCGCGACCTGTGCCGCGCGGAACTCCACCAGAAAGTCCTTCGAGTACTTTGACGGACCCATGTGCATCGGCACGTAGCCGTTTCGCGGATCGTACATGTCTAGCTTCGGGTTCGCGCTTACCGGGTCCGCTTCGTCGACCACAGAAGGATCCAATCGTTCCAGCAGGAAGGCGCCTTCGCCGGGGTGGGCAGCCAGCGCGAAGAAGCCGTCTACCATCGCTAGCTCGAAGTCGCCGAGCGGAACCTTGTCGCCACTGGGCGCCTTCTGGTGTCGCGACTCAGGAGCCTTGCTTGCTTGGTCCAGGTAGTAGCTGAAGAGCGAGCAGCCTCCAGAGTTACCCATCAGCACCACACGCTTGAAGCCGCGGTCGCGCAGCCACGCGACGCTGCCCGCGACATCGAGGAGCAGCCGTTCGTGGAGCGCATCGGCGTCGTTGTGAAGGTAGCGCGAGGTGGCGCCGAAGAACGCGTAGCCGCCGAGCGCCGTGTACGGAGCGAGGTAGTGTCGGCTGAAGTCACCCCGTGGGTGCATCGCGAGCACCGCCAGATCGGGGTCACCTTTTGGGGGGAGGTAGAGCACACCGGACAGCGGGTAACCGTCGCTCGCGTGGTGGTAAATAATTGCCCTGCGGATTGATGGGTCTATGGCGGTGAACTGAAAGGGGAGGCGACCGGGGATCGCGGCGCGTGTCGTTTTGGCGGGGCCAGCTTCGGGCATGGTCAGAGTGTCGCCAAACGGGGCCAGGCTGGAAAGCGAACGACCTTCCAGGGGCCAATGCTGGGCTTTGGCTGGCCCCTCACCCCCAAACCAGCGAGCAGGAGCAACCCTGGAGCCGGGGGCTTGGAGGGCGGATTTGCGGCCTTCAAGCATCATCTGAGGCTTCGAGTCCTCGTGAGTTCAGGCATCACTTTCGGCGCGCATGTGGGCCTGAGTGCCTGCTTGAGCACCCAACTGATGGAGATCGTTGAGCTGCGCTCCGCCTTGGAAGCGCGGCACGCATCTTGAAGTAGGCCACGCCATGCTACGCACTGCTGGTCTGATTTCGATGATTGGTCTGGTGTTCGGCCTCGGCAGCGCTGCGGGCTCCGGCTCGGACATTTCGCCCGAGGAGTCCAGGCCAGCAGGGCCGGCACACTTGGTGGTGGCGACAGCCAAGCCCGCGCCGGTCAAGCAAGAGGAAGTTTGCCCTGCGGATATGGTGCTCGTCGAGGGCGAGTACTGCCCCGAGGTGAAGCAGACCTGCTTGAAGTACATGGATGGCCCCGGGCGCTATGAGCAGTTCCGCTGCGCCGAGTACGCGCAACCCGCAAAGTGCGCTTCGAACTACCGCGTGAGCATGCGCTTCTGCATCGACCGCGATGAGTACGCCGAGCCCGGCGAGTCCCGCCCCGCAAACTTCAAGAGCTTCAGCGACGCGAAGAAGACCTGCTCGGCGCAGGGCAAGCGGGTGTGCGCCGAGAGCGAATGGAACTTTGCCTGCGAAGGCGAGGAGATGCGACCTTATCCGTATGGATTCAAGCGCGATCCCGAAGCATGCAACGCCGACCTGCAAGACATCGTCGACACCGAGAAGGGCAAGCTCTACGACCTACGCGCGGAGCGCGGCAGCCACCCGAAATGCGAGAGTCCGTTCGGGGTGCGGGACATGAGCGGCAACCTCGAGGAGTTCGTGGCCATCGACGGCACGGCGAACTCACGCCCCGCGATGAAGGGCGCCTACTGGCAACCGGGTCGGAATTTCTGCCGCGCCGCACAGACTGCCCACGACAGCTACTACAACGGGATGGAAACGGGCTTTCGCTGCTGTGCAGATATCGACTAGTTCGCCGTGCAGACCAGGCCCAAGTTCTCCACGCGCGTGCAGTCGTAACCCACGCCGCATAGCGCTGCGGCGCACTGGCACGTTAGCTCACCCGTGCACGCTGTGGGCGTGCAGTACTGGCTATCGACGACACCCTGCTTGAGCTTGGTCACGCACACCTGACCCAGCATGCAGGTGACGTTTCCGCAGGGACCCGGACAGGGGCGACTCTGGAGTACCCAGGTCCCGCTCGTGCTGCAGCTTGCGTCCGTCGCGACCGTGGCCATCCCACAGTCGTAGCTGCACTGCTTGCCCTCGAGGCAGCCGCAGTCGCTGCCGTGGGCCGGCGGCGTCAGCGGACAGCTGACCTCGGGGCATGGCGTCTCTGCCCAGCCTCCGTCTTCACAGGTGAACAAGTCCTGACAGCAGGCAGGATCACCGTAACGGCACTGCAGGCCGGGCGAGTCGCAGGAGCCGCTTGGGCGATTGTCGGGACACTGTGCGCTGCCGGCGCTTCCGCCGTTTGGACTCCCCCCGCCGCCACCCGCTCCGCTACCGCCAGCAGCACTGCCAGCGTTCCCCGCGGTGCCGCCGCTTGCGCTCGTGCCGGCGTCTCCGCCTGTGGAGCTGCCAGCGTTACCCGAGGAGCCGCCATTGGTGGAGCTTCCGCCGTTGCCCGCGTTGCCGCTCGCCCCGCCCGAGCCTTCATCCGCCACGAACGCGTCGCCACCGCACGCAGAGATCGCGAAGCTCGCCGCGAGCAACCCCATCCAACCTAGTCGCCTGTTAGCCATGTGCTCTCAGTAGACGTTACCGTACGCCGCCCGTGTTAGGGAGGCTCATGTCCTTGGTTCGAGTCAGTCGCAAGTTGTCTCGCGGCGTGGAAAAGCTCGCGTTCGCGGCGCCCATCACCCACGTCTACAACCCACTCGATTACGCCCGCGAGCCTCACGAGCGGTATCTGGAGCGCTGGGGGCAGGGCACCCGAGAGGTGCTGTTCCTCGGCATGAACCCCGGACCTTTCGGGATGGCACAGACGGGAGTTCCGTTCGGCGACATCGCGATGGTGCGCGACTTTCTTGGCATTACAGGCGCAGTCAAGGCGCCCAAGCAACAGCATCCGAAGCGGCTGATCCAGGGCTTCGACTGCCCTCGTTCCGAAGTCAGCGGGACACGCCTCTGGGGCTGGGCGAAGGAGCGCTACGGTTCTGCCGAGCAATTTTTCGCGCGGAATTTCATCATGAACTACTGCCCGCTCGTGTTCATGGAGGAGAGCGGGAAGAACTTCACGCCTGACAAGCTACCGGTCGCGGAGAGAGACGCACTCTTCGAACTTTGCGACGAGGCGCTGCGGGAGACGGTCAAGTTGCTGCAGCCGAAGTGGCTGGTTGGCGTTGGCGCGTTCGCCAAGAAGCGTGGTGAAGTGGCGCTCGCGGACGCGCTCGAGGCTGGAAGCATCCAGGTAGGAACCATTCTGCATCCGAGTCCGGCCTCGCCTCGAGCCAACCGAGGCTGGAGTGACGCGGCGGACGAGGACCTCAAGAAGCTTGGGTTGCCGTAGGATGACATCTCCACGCAGAAGCTGCTGGCAGGCTGCCGGCTCCGCGCCAGCGCGGCATTGACCCTGAACAAACACGAACGGCCTCACGCCCTTTCGGGGTGAGGCCGCCTCTTGATTCAGGTGATATCAAACGGTCGCGAAGGCCGCGTCCGGGATGTCGAGCGGGCTACGGTCGCCGAGCTTGATCGTCTCTGCTGAAGCGACCACCTCGGGCAGCACGTTCAGCGCGAAGTAGCGGGCCGCGTGCTTCTTGCCTTCGTAGAACGCCCAGTCGGGGTGATCGTGCTCGACCTCTGCCTGGCGCCCTGTGGCGATCACCGCCGCGTCGAGCAAGAGCCAGCCGATGACCAGCTCGCTCATCATCTTGAGGAAGCGGTTGGCGACCAGTGGAACGCGCTCCATCTCGCCCGCCTGGAACCAGGTCATGAACTGCATGGCGGTGGATGCCACGGCGCCGTGGGCCTCCTCCAGCTTCTCCACGCTGCGGCCGAACACCGCGTCGCCCTTGAGCTTGGCGATGAACTTGCCGATGTCTTGTAGCAGCGCCATGGCGTACTGACCGCCCCCCATGTTGAGCTTGCGCGCAACCAGGTCGAGCGCCTGGATGTGGTTCGTGCCTTCGTAGATGCTGAAAATCTTGGAGTCTCGGCAGTACTGTTCCACGGGGAAATCGCGGGTGTAGCCCATGCCGCCATGGACCTGAATCGCCGTCTCGCAGATGCGGAAGGCCTGGTCCGAAGAGTAGGCCTTGATCAGGGGAGTCATCAACTCGAGCTGCCCCTCGTGATAGGTGATCTCCTCGTCGCTGCCGCCAGTCGCCTTGAGCATCGTCGCGCGGTCCATGTGGGTCGCGCCCTTGCAGATCAGCATGCGGATCCCTTCGACGCGCGCCTTCATGTCGAGCAGCATCCGACGCACGTCGGGGTGCTCGATGATGCTCACGCGCGGAGCGTCGGGATCCTTGAAATTACGCACGCTGGGACCCTGCTTGCGCTCCTTCGCGTACTCGAGCGCGTTCAGGTACGCCGTCGAAGCGACCGCGAGGCCCTGGAGCCCCACGCCGACGCGCGCGTAGTTCATCATCTGGAACATCTGGCGCATGCCCTTCATCTCGTCGTCGCCGAGTAGGTAGCCAACGCAGTCGTCGTTGTCGCCGAATGAGAGCTGGCAGGTTGACGAGCCGTTGATGCCCATCTTGTGCTCGATGGCAGGCACGGCGACGTCGTTGGAGCCCAGGGTGTTCCCTTCGGCGTCGATCTTCAGCTTGGGTACGATGAACAAGGACAGGCCCTTGGTGCCCTTGGGGGCGCCTTCGGTGCGGGCTAGCACCATGTGAATGATGTTCTCCGTCAGGTCTTGATCGCCGCCGCTGATGAAGATCTTCCCGCCCTTGATCGAGTAGGAGCCGTCAGCGTTCTTCTTCGCGAAGGTCTTGGCTTCACCGACGTCGCTCCCCGCGTGCGCTTCCGTGAGGCACATGGTGCCGCCCCAGGTGCCGTTGAACATCCGACCGCAGTAGAGCGCGCGCTGCTCCTCCGTCCCGAACGCTTCAATCAGTTCAGCAGCGCCGATGGTCAGGCCAGGGTACATCTCGAAGGCGGTGTTCGGGCCGCTGGACAGCTCCGTAGCCATGGCCGAGAGAGCGGTGGGGGCGCCTTGACCGCCAAACTCCTCCGAGATGCTGAGGCTCTTGAAGCCCGCCTCGTACATCTTTTGCCAGGCGTCCTTGAAGCCGCTGGGCGTGTACACCTGGCCATTTTCCAGGCGGCAACCTTCCTGATCGCCGACCGCGTTCAAGGGTCCGAGGATCTCGGTTCCGAAGCGATGCACCTCTTCCAAGACGGCCTTCGCGACATCCTCGCTCCAATCGTCGAACGGCGCCTTCCCGAAGAGCTCCTGCAGGTTGAACTGCTCGAAGAGCACGAAGTGGAAATCGCGAATGTCCGCCTTGTAACGATTGATTGCGTGGGCCACGGGGACCTCCTGTTGTTCCTGCGCGCGCGGTGCGCCAAGTTGGGTTGTCTATGCGTCTCCGCAGCCGGAGCGCGGTGAGTTTGGGCGAAGGGTTCCTCGCCTCGACCCGGGCGTAAACCCCGTGGCGAAGTGAGGGCGAGAATCGGGAGAAGCGTCGCGCGAGGTCACGGCCAGGCGATCGGTGAGAGTGTCGCTCTCTATTATCGAGCCAAGGGTACTCGAAATTTAGCTAGTGATTACGCGCGCTAAGAACATAACTGCAGAGCAGTGCTATGTGCTCGATGAACTATAGAAGGCGCTCCTGGGGGATGCAAGCGGCGCACCTGTAGCGCCTTGTTTTTGGCGGCCGCTTTGCAGCGAATCGAGCTGTTCCCGCAGCCGGCGGGACGGGGTGTCCAGGTGGCTGCGGGCGCTGAGCCTCGGACGTGCGCTCGGGCGGCGTTCGGGAGACTGGTTGGTGGTGGCGGTATCCGTCACCTTAAACCTCCGGTGGCGTTTCCTGGATCCCTCCAAGGGCGCTCGGGCCCGTGTTGTTCATCGGCGCTGGAGCGGGCGGCAAAGAGCCTGCTCCGCGCACATGCGCAGTCGCTTGTGATTAAGTGCTGATCCTCTGCGTGTGGTTCCGGTAGTCGGGCGCCTCAGACTTCGGCACCATCGAATCAGCGTCCATGTCCTCGACGGAAGATTCCGGAAAGTCGCAACAGACCCTGGCCTCCTCGGAGCCGCCAGCAGAGCTCCGTGCGACGCTTGCGACCAAACACGATGGAGTTCCGCGGGCCCCCACCGTAGCGGCGACGAAGCAGAGCCCTGAGACCCCCGGCGCTGCGGCCCCGGTGTCTCAAGTGGCCACGCTGATGGGCCCCGAGCGCTTCATCGACGAGGGCGAAGTCGGACGCGGCGGAATGGGCACGGTTCGCCGCGTGCTCGATCGGGTCATCCTGCGCGACGCGGCGATGAAAGTGATCGACGAGACGTTTGCTTCGAGTGAGGCTGGCGGTCGATTCCTTGAGGAAGCGCAAATAACGGGGCAGCTCGATCACCCCAACATCGTGCCCGTCTACGACATCGGCATCGGCGAGGACGGTACGCCGCGCTTCTTCACCATGAAGTTGGTCCGTGGTCACACTCTGACCGACCTGCTCAACGAGGGCAGCAAGAGCAGCCTCGAGCGGACGCGTCTGGAGCGAGTGATCAGTGTGCTCTTGAAGGTTTGCGATGCGGTCGCGTTCGCCCACAGTCGCGGCGTCGTCCACCGCGATCTAAAGCCCGACAACATCATGGTTGGAACCTACGGTCAGGTCTACGTGATGGACTGGGGGATCGCGAAGATCACGGGCGGTGACCACGGCTCCGCACTCCAGCACGGCGTTGGGAGTCACGACGTGCGCCCCGTAGTTGTTGCCGGGCGGAATAAAGAAGAGGTCGCCGACGAAGATGGCCGCGTGATCGGTACCATCGCCTACATGTCACCGGAGCAAGCGCGGGGCGACGTGCACGAAGTCGACGCCCGGAGCGACGTCTTCGGGCTCGGTGCCATCTTGTATCAGGTGTTGACCGGCGGACCGCCGTATCGCGGAGAGCGTTCTTTTCAGGTGTTGATCAAGGCGCGCGAGGGCCAGGTTCCCCCACTGGAGGAAACCGCTGGGGACCGCGAGCTGCCGCCGCAACTTGCCGCCATCACCATGCGCGCGTTGGCGAGGCGCCCAGAGGATCGCTACCAGTCAGTGGAGGCGCTGAAGACCGAGCTAGAAGACTTTCTGCGAGGCGGTGGCTGGTTCCCGGCCAGGATCTTCGAAGCCGGCGAGATGATCGTCACCGAAGGGGACGCTGCCGATGCTGCCTACATCATCGTCGAAGGCATGTGCGAGGTGTTCAAAGAGGAAGCCGGCGAGTGGGTCACGCTGCGGGAGATGGGCCCTGGTGAAGTCTTCGGTGAGACTGCGGTGTTCACCCAGAAGCCCCGCACCGCGAGTGTGCGCGCGCTCACTCGCGTCGTCGCGAAGGTGGTCACGCGCGAGTCGCTCGAGCGTGAGCTCGGTCGCAACACCTGGATGGCGGCCTTCGTCAAAGCGCTCGCGGAGCGCTTCGTCGACGTGGACAGTCGCTACACGAAGAAGCTCACCGAAGAGTCTCGATCGTCGAAGCCGGGGAGCGCGCGCTTCGCTGTTGGCGATCCTTCGGGACGCGGCGACAGCGGCGACTGAGCGCCGGTCTACTGGAAGCCCAGCTCCTTCAAGTAGATCTTCTCGAGCTTCGAAGTGCTGCGCGCGAACTGGCTCCGGCCGTAGAGCGCGAGCCCGCTCGCCATCGCGAGCTGACGTCTCGCAAGGCCGGGGCGCTCCTCGGGAACGATGCCGAGCGCCTTTCCCTGCTCGAAGACTCGGTCGCGAACGAAGTCTAGGAACGGCTCGAGGTGTTCCAGGACCGGGTGCCCCTGAGTCCGCTCCTTGAACGCGCGGGTGATGAACGGAACCACCGCCATCTGAAACTCGAGCAAGCCGTAGAACGGCGTGCGGAGATGCGGCATTTCCTCAAGGATACGCTTCGTCTCTTTCTCACCCCAGGCTACGTGTTCCTGCTCCTCCCGGCACACGATGCGCAGCTTCTTCTTGATGAGCGGCACTCGTGGATCCGAGTCGGGCAGCGTCTGTAGGAGCAAGTCCTTGAAGATGTCGAGCACCATGCCCTCGCCCAGGGCGTGCTCCATCATCACCTTGAGTGGGTAGTAGTTGTTGTGCGACGACAACAGCTTCACGACCCAGTGTGCTGGCTCCGGGGTGAGCTCCAGGATGCGGAATATCTCCGCAAAGGTGCCGAGGTGGTTCAGCTCTTGTTTGGCCTGGCGCAGGTAGAAGCGCGCGGCTTCGAGGGAGCCCGCCGCGTAGAGGGACTTGCCGCAATAGACACCGGTGGCTTCTCCGTACAGGGCCTGGGAGAGGATGAAGCGCACGATCTGGCGATCTTCTTCCTTGTTCAGGTCAAACGTCGCGCCCTGGAAGTCGTAGCCGGGTTCGGCTAGCGGCGGCAGGCGGTGGTCATCGCGCATCACGCTTTCGAGGGTCCCCATAGCGCGCATTCTTCGCCTAGATGCGCGGTATCGCAAACGGTTTGTCTGACTTCCTGGTCAGCGTTACGGATCGCGGCAGTCGAAGGCGAAGCTCAGGGCGAGCCCGCGCTGGTGTCGAGCGCGGCTTGGACCTTTTCTGCCCTGGCTCCTTGCTCGGCCTCGTCGAGGACCTGACAGCAGTCCTCGAGGGCTTCCCGCATCACGTGGGAGTTCTCAGCTTCTCGCAGCTTGTCCAGGAGGTCCGTCTTGAGCGTCAGCGCGGCGATGTCGCGCAATAGCTCGAGGTGAGTGTTGCGGTCGCTCGGGGGACACAAGGTGACGAAGAAGACATCGACGGGCTTTCCGTCGGGAGCGCCGTAGTCAACGGGTTCTCGCGTGGTAAAGACGCCGAGGTAAGAGGGGATGTTCGCCACTGTCGCGTGTGGCAACCCCACGCCTCTCCCCACGGAAGTGTTTTGAGTCTTCTCCCGGTCCCAGAGCGCGTCCTGGATCATCTGCGCGTTGACGCGGCCGAGCAAGATGGCTTCGAACACCTGGGCGACGTGGGCGAAGAGATCCTCCTTCTTGTGGATGCGTACCTTCGCTTGCAGGGCACCCGGAGCGATGAATGGCATCAAGCGGCTCTGGCTCTCCTCTGCGCTGGTGTGTCGGCGTAGTGCCGCGTGGGTCTGCACGCGGGGGGTCTTCAGGCTGAGCACGCTGCAGGCGGAGCCCTTGATGATGCGGGCATGGAGCGTACCGCGCAACGTCGCGAGCAACGATGCATCCGCCTGGCCCATGACCAAGAGGTCGAAGGCGGCTGTCTCGGAGTTCAGGCTCGAGACGATGTTTTTTCCGCGTAGAATCTTCTTGCCGACATCACCCTCGACCAGCAGCTCGAGCTGGTCCAGGTAGTCCTGTTCGCGTTCGGCTTGTTCTTCCGGGGCGTCCTCGGTCACAAAGCGCACCAGGGTGACGTGGGCGCCCCAGTTCTCCGCGAGGTGGGCCGCAGTGCGCACCACGAGCGCGTCGTGTGGACCCGGCTCGGGGTAGGCGAGGATCTCGCGCACGTAGCGGATCCCGACGTCGCGTACCAACGCGAGGTTCGTGTCCAGGTGGTTGATGAGCCAGCCAATCGGGTTGTAGGGGAGCAGGCTCTTTCGGCTGGGGCCCTGCCACTCCATGACGAGCCAGTGGCATTCTGAGCGGCTGCTCACGCGGTGCACCGTGCCAACCAAATCGCGCGCGACGATGGCGTGAAAGTCTAGGTGCGCGCCCTGCTGCTCAGCTGCGGCCTGGGAGCGTCGACGCAGCGAGCGCAGGCTCACGTCTTCATCGAGCACCACGTCGAGCGCCATCTGCTCTGGCACCTCCGTCAGGTGCGCGACCTGCACGGTGCCGCTCTCGGCGAGGGCGCCGCCAACCTCCACCAACATCTCTGGTGAGCGCTCGCCCCCGAACAGCGCCACCACAGCCTCTGCCTGGCTCAAGGCGTCCTCGGTGTCCACGGGGCGTGCGGTTTGCAGCAAATCCGCGCGGTTCGTGCGTTGCCCGACGACCCCGCGACGCTTGGCTCGCGAGCGACCGTAGAACAGGTAAGTGAGGACGCCTGGAACCAACACCAGAGTCACTGCCACGAGCACCGTCGGCCCGATCATGAATAGCAGCACCACGCCGCTCAGGGCGCCTAGCGCGGGCACCCAGGGATACAGCGGCGCTTCGAATGTGGGCTTGTACCAGGTAACGCGGCTCTCGCGGAACACCACCACGGCCAGGTTCTCCGACACGTAGAGCAAGATCACGATCGAGCTCGCGAGCTTCGCGAGCTTGGCCACCTCGAAGAACGAGATCGCGACCGCCATGGCCGCGGCGGTGATCACGATCGCCATCACCGGTGTCTGGTAGCGGCGATGCACGCTCGCCAGGCTTGCGGGCAGAAGCTGCTCGCGAGCCATGGCGAAGGGGAAGCGTGACGCTGCGAGCAGGCCCGCGTTGGCCATCGAAACCATGGTTACCACGCCGATCATCGCAGCGACCTTGCCAGCCACGCTGCCGCCGACGTGGTTGGCGAGGGTGTGAATCGGCTTCAGGTCACTTCCCAGCTCGTTCAAGGGGACGTTGCCCACCAGCGTGAACGTCACCAGGGCGTAGACGACCATGATGCCGCCCAGCGACAGCAAGATCCCGAGGGGCAAGTTGCGCTGTGGGTTCTTCACCTCCTCCGCCACGGCGGCGACCTTCGTCACACCGTTGTAGGAGACGAAGACGAAGCCAGTCGCGGCGAGTACGCCAGTAAAGCCGTGCGGAAACGAATGCTCGAAGTTCTTCGAGTCGACCTTGGGCAAGCCGAAAGCCACCAAGAGCCCCAGACCGATCAGTGAGAGCGCTACGATCACCACCTGGGCCTTGCCCACCTTGCGCACGCCGACCACGTTCAGGAGCGAGATCACGACCAGCAGCAGGAGCGCGGTCGGGCGCAGCGGCAGGTCGGCCATCACCACCAAGTAGGTGCCAAAGCCGAGCAGCGCGAAGGCGCTCTTCAGCAGCATCGACGCCCACAGTCCGACGCCAGCGATGCTGCCCACGAGGGGTCCGAAAATTCGCTCGAGATAGACGTAGGTACCGCCAGACGTGGGCATGGCGGTCGCGAGCTCGGCCTTGCACGTGGCGGCGGGCAAGACACAAACACCCGCCAACAGATAGGCAAGCCAAACGCTGGGACCCGACTGCGCTGCCGCCAACCCGGGCAGCACGAAGATACCGCTGCCCAGCATCGCGCTGACGCTGATGGCGATCACCGCGGGCAGTCCTAGACTGCGTTCGAGCTCCTTCACTCGCGCATTGGACCCTGGGTTGCCAGATCGGGCAAGCGTTTGAGCCTCAAGGCACTGCTACGCCTTGAGCAGGCGGCTGAGCGTGTTTCGGCTGATTCCCAGGGCACGAGCCGCATCGGTTTTGTGTCCCGCGAAACGCTGCAGCACTTGCTCTGCGTAGCGGCGCGTTGCCTCGTTCAACTCAAGGTCCAAGGGCAGCGCGATGCTGCCCGCTGGGTGCTGTGATGCCGCCTCTGCGTCAGGCTCACTGGACTGGACCAGCGTTGGCTCGTCCGTCAGCAGTTCATCAGCCACTGTTCCGCCGCCGGAGAGCACGGTCGCGCTCTCCACCCAGTGCTCCAGTTCGCGCACGTTTCCGGGCCAACGGCGGCTCTCCAGCTGAGCCAGCTGCGCAGCGGTGAGGCGTAGTGCCGGCCGCGCGTGGCGCTCGCTCGCGCGCTCGATGAAGTGACGAAGCAAGATCTCGATCTCACCTCTGCCGCGGGCGCGCAGGCTGGGAACCTGAATTTCGACTACCCTCAGCCGATAATAAAGATCCTCACGGAAATTGCCCTGCTTGAGCATGCCTTCGAGGTCGCGGTGGGTCGCCGCGAGCACGCGCACGTCTGCTCGTAGCGTCTCTCGGCCTCCCACGCGTTCATAGCAGCGGTCCTGAAGCAACCTGAGGAGCTTACCCTGGCTCTCGAGGGGCAGGTCGCCGACTTCATCCAAGAGCAGCGTCCCTCCGCGGGCCAGCTCCACCTTGCCAGGCACGCGACGGTCGGCGCCAGTGAAAGCGCCGCGCTCGTGGCCGAATAGCTCGCTCTCCACCAGCTGAGCCGGGAGCGTCGTGCAGTCGACCACGATGAACGGTCCGGTTTGCCTTGCGGAATTGACGTGAACAGCCCGAGCCAGCAGAGTCTTGCCGGTGCCCGTTTCGCCGCGCAGCAATACGGATGCATCAGTCCCCGCGGCGCGGCCGATGCGCTCGTAGACGCGCTTCATGGGCTCGCTGAGGCCCACGATGTGGTTGAACGGCCCGCGCAGCGTGAGCCCGGGGTCGCTCTGCTTTGCTGGGCGCAGCGTGGTGAGCTCGAGGGCGCGGCCTAGCTGGGTCGCCAAGGCGTACAGATAACGCTCGTCTTCGGCTTCAAAGTGGCCGCTCTGCTTGTTGAGGAGCTGAACCACACCTCGCACCGGGGCGTCCGGTGCCCGTCGAATCGGCACGACCAGCATATTCCGGGTGGAATATCCTGTTTCGCGATCCGCGCTTGGGTCGAAGCGTGGGTCATTCCGTGCGTCATCGACGCGCACAATCTCTCCAGTCTCCGCAACGAAGCCCGCTAGCCCTTTCCCCAGCGCCTGGCGCAGCTGGGGAACCTCGGGCAGCAACGCCACGCGAGTCACCAGATCCCCGTGATCGGCGTCTACCAACCAGATCGAGGCGCGGTCCGCGCCTAGCGCTTCCGCGACGCGCTCGCAGGCGGTACCCAGGAGCGCGTCCAAATCGACCTCGCGAGTCAGCAGGGCGGCGAGGTCCACGAGGAGCGAGAGGCGAGACATGGTCGGATTCGAAGGCTCAGCATAGCAGTCGCCTTGGACTTTGGACCTCCCAGAGTGCGGCAGCATCACCTGATCAGCGCCTGAGTCATGCCGCTTGTGCGTCGAGCGGGAGATCCAGGACCTGACCTTCCCTCGCGGCGATGCAGTTCGGGAACAGCTTGCGCGCCCGTGACTCGAGGTCGATCACCGCCCAGTCGTCACGTGCTGGATCGTGATGAAACAGCACCAAGCGACGAACACCCGCCTTGAGGGCGACTTCCGCAGCAGCTTCATAGGTGCTGTGACCCCAGCCAGCCTTCGACATGCTCGTTTCCCCGCGATACTCCTCGGGTAGATACATGGCGTCATAGATCAACACGTCAGCGCCTTGTGCGAGCTTGACCAGCGCCGGGTCCGGGCACGCGTAGTGCTCGGTGTCCGTCGCGTAGACCACGCTCCGCCCTGCGTGCTCGATGCGATAACCGAACACGCCCCCCGGGTGATTCAGTCGCGCCGTGGTGACCCTTGCGCAGCCGATCTCCAGAGTCTGACCGGCGGTGAGATCGCGAGTGTTCACCCGCGAGGCTAGCTCTGTATATTCCACGGGGAATACTGGAGCTTGCATCTGAGCCCGCAGCACGCCGGCGACTCCGCCACCGAAGTTTGGACCGTAGGCGTTCAGCTCCGTGCTCGGCATGTAGAGCGGGGTGAATAGCGGCAGCCCCTGGATGTGGTCCCAGTGGTAGTGACTGAACAGCAGGTTCAGCCTGACCTGGGGTGCGCAGCCCGGCGCGGCTCGCTGCAGCGCCTCCGCCAGCAGGCTGTCCCCCCAACCCACGTAGCCTTGTGCCAGCGTCCAGCGCGATGCGGGTGACTCCCACCCCCGATCCGACGCAGCTCACTTCGACGCAGCTGGTGTTGCCGCCGACTGTGTCTGCGCCTGGCGACGCAATGCTCCCGCGCACGCCCCAAAACAACTGGCCATCATGGCCTACTCCTTTGTTTGACGGCTATATCCGTGAGGAATTGCCCTCCGCGACGCTGTCTTTCAAAGTGCATTACAAGCCGCGTGCTAAGGCAGCGGAGCAAGCGCCCGGCTATTTTCCATATTTTTTGGGGGAGAGGCGCGACGTTAGCGCGGTGCCGTCGACGTGCCGTTTTTGAGCGTTCTGCTCCGAAACGACGCGTTCAGTGGCTCGGCAAAACGGGGCGCTTGTCCGCTGATTGATGCGGAGCCGCTTGGGATTGAAGAGCTTGTCAGTCCAGCTCGCCGCCGCTCACGCCAGGCGCCTGGGTGGATTTGCCCCCATGCGGTCAGCTCCTGGGCCATCGCGTCCCTCAGCATCACGTCTGGTGAAATCTGGATCGCGTCCTTCGCTAGCTCGATCCCCTTGAACAAGCCGTCGCCGCCCGTGGCAAGGCAGTCACTGAGCGCGAGCCACACGACTTCGTCGGGCTTGATCCTTGCCGTTCGGACGCTTGAGCTTCACGTCCGGTGTATCCCCGTGGCAAGCAATGGTGACTTCGACGCCAGCGACCGACAGGATGCCGCCACCGGAGCGCTGCATGTGAGAGCCGATCATTTGAGCCAGCTGGGCGCCGGTCAGGTACGTGCGAGTTGATCAGGCTGTCGAAGGGCATCGCGTTGAACAGCGAGCCATAGGTCAGTAGCCCAGCTGGGCAGCGCAGTCCGCTGCCGATCGCGACGTCGGCCCCAGTTCGCTTGCCGCCGTCGAACACACGTCGCGCCCCAGTGAGCGCCAGCTCGGCGAACAGCCCGAGCGCCGACGGCTTGTCGTAGCCGCGGGTCACTTCGTGCATCACCTTGATGCCGAGCAGCTTGATCCCGCTTTCTGCCTGGCGCGCGCCTGAGCGCCGGAGCGATCAAGGACTCGACGTCTTTCGCGGGCGTGACGATTGCACCGTCGTAGTCGCCGCCCTTGCACGTGCTCATGAGCCCGCTGGCGTCGTCGCACATGCGCTGAGGCAAGATGTGACGCTCCAGGAGCTTCCCGCGCTCGCCATTTCCTGGAGGCTGAATCGTTAGATCGACGCGACTGAAGGCTTCGAGCTTGGAGAAGCTCTCGACCAGGGCCACACCATTCACCTCGTGCGCGACAGCCTGGTGCGTGTGACCACCGATGAACACGTCGACGAGGCCTGGCTCGAGCTTCTGCAGCAGCTGGATCGCCTCACCACTCATGTCGCAGCTCGCGAGATCTTGGGCGTGCTCGAATTCGGTGCACTTGCCGCCGATATGCGCCGTGACGATCACCACATCCGCGCCTTGGCTGCGCAAGCGCGTCGCCTGCTCGGTGATGACAGGCAGCGGATCGAGGAACTCCAGGCCCTCGAGGTACGCGGGCAACACGATGCTCGCGGTCTCTGGGGTGGAGAGCCCCAGGAGGCCGATCTTCGTGCCTTGCACGGTGATCAGCGTGCTGGCTTCGAGGTTCTTCCACTCCGGGAGCCGACTCGTACCTTTCTGCACCAGGTTCGCCGAGAGGAACGGGAAACGCGCCTCCGCGATGCGCGCGCGCAGGGCGCCCTGAGGGTCGCCAGTCCGGGCATCGCCGAGCGGCCCGAAGTCGAACTCGTGGTTTCCGACTGCTGCCGCGCGGTACCCGAGGCGATTCATGGCTTGAATCATCACGTCGCCTTCGCCCAAGTTTGACTCCAGGCTACCCTGGAAGATGTCGCCAGCGTCCAGCAACAGCACGTCGCGAGTGCCGCGATCTTGCTCCCGCAGCTTGTCAACGTAGCCTGCGAACAGTGGCAGGCGCTCTACAGCGCCGTGCATGTCGTTGGTGCCAATCACGCTCAGCTGAAACGGCGCAGGCGGCGGTTCCGGAGTGCCGCTCGGTGCCGTTGTGTTCAACACGCGCTTCGGTGGCGGCTGACTCGCTCCACAACCCGTGATGGCGCCGATACAAAGCGCAGCGCTGCACCCTAACCCCAAAATCCAAAACTTGCGGCTCATGCCCGGGACCTTTCGTGTGCCTCTGCGTGCTCAATCAGCTTCAAGCGAGCGGGTGCCCGCAGTGTCAGCTCAGTTTTCTGCGAGCATGCCCCGTAGGCGCTGGGGCGCGACTTTATATTCCGTGCGGCAATAGTCGCACTGGATCTCCAGTACCTCGCCGTCCTTCACGAGGTCTTCGATGTCGGCGTGGGGGAGGCTAGCGAGGGCGCCCATCATCGAGGCCTCGCTGCACCAGCAATTGAAGCGCACTTCGCTCTCCTCGAGGCGCGTGAACGGCATGCCATACAGGAGCTCGTGCATCAGGTAGTCCGGGGAGAACTCCGGCTGCTGGATCTGTTTGGCGATGCTGCGGAAGTCTTCCAGCCGCTCGGTCATCACCGCCAGCGGTGCGCGACCCACTTCCGGGAGGAGCTGCACCATGTAGCCGCCTGCAGCGACGACGTCCTCTCCCTGCATGATGGTGTCGAGCGCGATCATGCTCACGACCTGCTCGGAGTTTTGCATGTACGCCATGTAGGCCGTGGAGATACCGCCGTCGGGTGACGCTTCGACGACGCCTTGCTGGAGCTTGCCGCTCGACAGTGAGCGCATGACCTGAATGCGCGCGCCGTTGCCGAGGGTCACCTCCGTGCGCGCCTTGCCGAGCTGGACCAGGCCCCGCGTGTCTCCCGACGGATGTGAGTCGGCAATGATACGACCGGTTGAACCACTTCCGGTGAGGATCGCTTGAACCCTCAAGGATGGGGACATGGTCTCGCGAAACAGCACGGCCCCCGTGAGCATGTCGCTCAGGTACTCAGTGGTTTTACCAGTCGTACCCTGAGCGGCGCACGCCGCGCGCACGGTGTGGGTCGTGGAAGCGGTAATCACGCGAAAAGAGCCATCATCGGTGATGGCGCGGACCACACTGTCAGCGGTGCTGTGAAGGGGTGAGACATGCTTTGGCCCAGAGGGGGAGTCCGACATTTCCGTCGAGCCTACGCCCTGGCACTCTTGCAGTCGAGGCAACCAGGTGAAACAACTCGCCCCCGGCTCGGTCCTTGGAAGGGCCTTGCTGTGGGCGATCCAGCTGTGAGGCGGGCGGCCAAACCACTGGCTGCACCCGTCGACCCGAGAGGAGGGCCTCTTGCCCAACGCGTACATTTCCGGAACCGGTTTTTATGTCCCACCACGCGTCGTCACCAACAACGACCTGCGGGAGCAGTACGGCATCGACACCACGCACGAGTGGATCGTCGAGCGCACCGGAATCGAAGAGCGGCGCTTCGCCGCCGATGGCGTAGGCACCGGCGAGATGGCCGAGCACGCGGCGAGGCAGGCAATCGAGGCTGCCGGGCTCGAGCCCAAAGACATTGGGATGATCGTGCTCGCCACGCTGTCACCCGACTTCGCGTTTCCGGGCTCCGGTGTGTTGCTGGGGCAGCGCCTCGGCTTGTGCGACGGAGACGGCGCGACCTTCGTACCTGCGCTCGACGTGCGCAACCAGTGCTCTGGCTTCCTGTATAGCCTGGGCACCGCCACTTCGATGGTGCAGTCGGGCAACTTGAATCACGTGCTCGTCGTCGGCTCGGAGACGCACTCCGCCGCGCTCGATCTCACGACCCGTGGTCGCACCGTCTCTTGTCTGTTTGGCGACGGAGCTGGCGCCTGCGTCGTCAGCGCGACCGACGAAGATCGCGGCGTACGCAAGTGGCACCTCGGCGCCGACGGGCGCTACGCTGAAGCGCTCTGCCAGAAAGTCTGGGACATGCGGAACAAGCCGTTCATCCCTCAAGACGCGGACGGCAACGGCATCGTCAACCCCGAGCTCATGTGGGCGCACATGGAAGGCCGCAAGGTCTTCAAGAATGCCGTTCAGCGCATGGCGGAGAGCCTGATGCGCGTGTTCGCGGCGGAGAACCTCACCCGCGACGACGTGGACCTGTTCGTGTTTCACCAGGCGAACCTGCGCATCAACCAGTACCTCGCGAAGGAAGTACTTGGTATCCCCGAGGAAAAGCTGGTCAACAACATCATGCGCTACGGCAACACCACGGCCGCCACCATCCCGATCTTGCTCGCCGAGTCCGAGCGCAACGGCAAGCTCAAGCGCGGCATGAAGGTCGCCATGGCGGCCTTCGGCTCGGGCTTCACCTGGGGTGCAGCCGTCGTCGACTGGTAGGCTAGACGCCGTCGGAGCGCCGTCCGGCCACCCCTGACTTCGGAGTGGCCTGGGCGGCGCAAGCGCGTCGGGGCACTCAGTTCAATAGATCCTCGTCCATCAGCTCCGGGGTGACCGGGGTCGACACCCGGTAGCGCTCATCGAGCCAATTTCCCAGGTCGATCAGCTTGCAGCGGGCACAGCAAAACGGGCGCGTCGGGAAGTCCGGCGGGACGTCTTCGAGCACCGTCTGGCATTGGGGACATTCGATGCGCATGAAATCGTTCTGAGCCAGTCAGCTGCTCGTGGCAAGGGGGGCTTGGGTGAGGGCAGCGGCTGGGCTATGACGCATGGCTCCAGCGCACCCCCCGAGGGCGCTGACCGAGGAGCCGATGACACGAGACTTGCTATTGGAAATTGGCGTGGAGGAGCTGCCCTCCTCGTTCGTTGCAGGCGCGCTCAAGGCGCTACCCAAGCTGGTGAAGGACGAGCTATCGGGCCTGAGGCTGGAGCATGGCGGCGTTTGGGTCGGGGGGACCGCGCGGAGGTTGGCAGTCATCGTGAGCGGTGTTGCCGAGGCGCAGCCCGACCTTGATGAGGAAGTCCTCGGTCCGCCGGCTCGGGTCGCCTTCGACGCGGACGGCAAGCCCACCCGGGCAGCCGAGGCGTTTGCGACCAAGCTCGGTGTCGAGCTGACCGCGCTGAGCCGCAAGGAAACGCCGAAGGGCGAGTATCTTTGCGCGCGCAAACAGGAGCGGGGCGCGAGCGCGACGGAGCTCCTGCCCGGGGCACTGACGCGAGTCTGTGCTGCGATCCCGTTTCGCAAGAGCATGCGCTGGTCCGACGGTGATGTTGCCTTCGGGCGCCCCGTGCGCTGGCTCGTGGCGCTGTTCGGTGAGCAGGCGCTCGAAGTAGGCTTTGCTGGCGTCGACTCCGCGCGAACGACTCAGGGGCACCGCTTCCTGGGCAAGCCGTTCGAGATCGCGGCGCCTGGTAAGTACGTTGGCGAGCTGAGGGAGCAACACGTGCTGGTCGACTCCACGGAGCGCGCCGAGAGCATGCTTGAAAAGCTGCGCGGGGCCGCCAAGGAGATCGGCGGCGAGCTGATCGAGGATCAGTTCCTGGTGGGCGAGAACCTCTCCCTGGTGGAGGAGCCGCATATCGTCGCGGGTGGTTTCGACGAGAGCTTCCTGGCGCTACCCGAACGGGTGGTGCTGGACGTCGCGAAGGACCACCAGCGCTACTTCGGGGTGCGGGGCAATGACGGAAAGCTGATGCCGCGTTACCTCGCGGTAGTGAACACCGCCGAGCATCCGGAGAACGTCCGCCGGGGCAACGACCGCGTGATGCGCGCCCGCCTGTCGGACGCGAAGTTCTTCTACGATGAGGACTTGAAGCACCCTCTGGAGCAGCGCAAGCAGCAGCTCGACGCGGTCGTGTTCCACAAGCGCCTTGGCACCGTCGGAGACAAAGTGCGACGCATCCAGGCTCTCGTGCCCCAGCTCGCGCAGCTGGTCGGCGCGGCCGCGGTCAGTGACGTTGCGGTGGAAGGCGCTGGCCTGGCGAAGTGCGATCTCGTGACGTTGATGGTCGGTGAGTTCCCGGAGCTGCAGGGCGAGATGGGCATGGCGTACGCCCTCAAGCAGGGCAGGTCGCCAGACGTCGCCGCCGTGATCGCTGAACACTACCTGCCCCGTGGCGCCGACGACGGAACGGCCCAGAGCGACGCCGGCGCTTTGGTCGCGCTCGCGGATCGCCTGGACACGCTGGTCGGTTGCTTTGCGGTTGGCTTGATCCCAACGGGCGCGGCGGATCCTCTGGCGTTGCGTCGGGCGACGCTCGGCAGCTTGCGTACGCTGCTGGACAAGAGCTGGTCGTTGTCCCTGGGCGCGGCGTTCCGCGTGGCCTACGCCGGGTACTCCGGAGTCAAGCTCGACGAAGGTGAGGCTGCGACTTGCAACAAGCTCTCGGACTTCTTCCGGGACCGCTTGCGCGGCTTGCTCAGCGATCGTTTCCCCTCGGATGTAGTCGACGCGACCTTGGCGACGGGCGCCGACGACGCCCACGACGTGGAGCTGCGTTGCGCGGCCCTCGCGTCGATGGACGCTGGGTTGCGAGCCACCGCTGGTGAGGTCTTCAAGCGGGCGGCGAACATTGCCAAGGACGCATCAGCGGGTGTGATTCAGCCCCCGAGCGCGCTTCAAGAGAGCGTGCAACCCGAGGAGCAGGCACTCTTCGAGGCCTTTGGCGTGCTCGGAAAAGCCCTCGATGAAGCGGGAGCCGACTACGGTCGAGCGATCGCCGCGATCGCCGCGTTTGCTCCGACGCTCGCGGCCTTTTTCGAGGCTGTGTTCGTGATGACCGACGATCTCCCCCTGCGTGACAACCGCCTGCGGTTGATGCGTGAGATTGAGACGCGCTGCTCTTCCATCGCCAACTTCAACCTGCTCGCCAAAAAATAGGCTCGTGGCGCAGCGCGGCGTACGCCCGCGGATTTTGCTGCTGGAGCGCGGTCAGACGCGAGTGACGGCGGCTGTTCGCATCTGGAAAAACGTCGTGAGGTCGCGATCCGGGCCGTTTTCCGCGACCCGAGCCGCTCGGCTTTGATCTCCATAGGCGGCTACCCTCGGTCTCGTGTGGGTGCGGCTCTCTGAGCGGATCTCCCACCTCGATGTGCTGATTCGCACGATCGGCCGGACAGACTCTCGCTCGAAACAGGAGAGTGATGTAGACTCATCCTCGTGCCGCCTAAGCAGAATGGACCGGGGAATTTGCCTTCGTTCACGAAGAGTGCGCGAGGCATGCTTAGTAAGTCTGAAGACGCCGTCATCGAGAAGGCCAAGTCGAGCTGCGATGAGGATGTCCTTGGGGACGATCTGGGAGGAGTAATTCCCGCCCAGCATTGCTCTCATGGCAGCCACGGCAGCCACGGGTCTCACGGTAGCCACGGTAGCCATGGTTCTCATGGCAGCCACGGCAGCCATGGTTCTCATGGCAGTCACGGCAGCCATGGTTCTCATGGCAGTCACGGCAGCCACGGCTCTTGGTAGATAGCTAAAGCGGCCCTGGTAAGAGCAAGCGCTTTCAATGGGGGATCGCTGCTGGCCCCGCGCCTCTCGGAGGTAGCGGGGCTTCTGTGCGTCTATGCTTCGGAGGCGGCGGCCGCAGCTACGCGAGCTGCGGCCGGGTCGAAGCTGAGCCCGCTCAGAGGGCTTGCAGCGCTTTGCGCGCCGCCTGGACGGTGCGGTCCACGTCGACCTCCTCATGGGCCGCAGAGATGAACGCGGCCTCGAACTGGGATGGGGGCCACAGAATGCCTTCGGCAAGCATCCCCCGGTGCCACGCGGAAAAGCGGTCCTTGTCGCACTGACTCGCTTGCTCCCAGCTAGTCACTGGCCCCTCGTGGAAGAACAGCGTCAGCATCGCTCCCACGCGTTGCAGCGTGCCGCTCACTTTCGCGTCGCTCAACGCTCGCTTGAGCCCCTCCTCGAGGCGCGCTGAGGTCTCCTCGAGCCTCTTGTAGACGTCGGGGGTCAGCGCATTGAGCGTCGCGAGGCCTGCGCTGACGGCGAGTGGATTGCCGCTGAGCGTGCCGGCCTGGTAGACGGCACCCAGCGGTGCGACGCACTCCATGATCTCTTTGCGGCCGCCGTAGACCGCCAAGGGCATGCCGCCGCCGACCACCTTGCCGAGGCACGTCATGTCCGGCTTGAGCTGATAGCGCTCTTGAGCGCCGCCGGGGGCCAAGCGACAGCCCGTCATCACTTCGTCGAAGATTGAGATGGCCCCGGCAGAAGTGCAGAGGGAGACCAAGCCCTCGAGGAAGCCGGGTTCAGGCGGGACGCACCCCATGTTGCCTGCCACTGGCTCGACGATCACGGCGGCAATCTCCGACGCGCGGTTGTCGAACAGTGCTTCCAGCGCGCTCAGATCGTTGTAGGGCATGCTCAACGTGTTCTGCACCATCGCCTTGGGTACGCCGGCCGAGTCCGGATTGCCGAAGGTCGCAGCACCACTGCCAGCCTGAACCAAGAGGCAGTCGGCGTGACCGTGATAGGCGCCGTTGAACTTCACGATCACATCGCGCCCAGTGAAGCCCCGGGCGACGCGCAACGCGCTCATCGTGGCTTCAGTGCCGCTGCTCACACAGCGCATCATCTGAATGCTCGGGTAGAGTTCCATCACCCGCTCGGCGAAACGCAGCTCGAGCTCGGTGGGAGCGCCGTATGACAGGCCACGCTCCGCGGCCGCTTGCACCGCTTGAATCGTGGGTGCGTGAGCATGCCCGAGCAGCGCGGGACCCCAAGACCCGATGTAGTCGATGTATTCCCGGCCGTCGGCGCTGGTGATCTTGGAGCCCTTGGCGCTGGCCACGAAGATCGGGTGCCCACCGACTGCGCGAAAAGCGCGTACGGGGCTATTCACGCCGCCCGGCATGCGTGCGGCGGAGTCCTTGAAGAGTTGTTCCGAGCTGGTCATCGCCCGCAGCGTGTTGAAAAACACCCTGCCAATCAACAACAACCTGTCACGACCGCCTCGAGCAGGCGAGTCAGTGCGCGGTGTGCGCGGCGTCCTCAGTCGACGTGGCGACGCGCCCGGTCGACTAGCTGAGCGCGCCAGGCATCGATGCGCCCCAGCACATGTGCGGGCCAGCGCAGGCGGGAGATGCGGCCGAGCAGGTGCGGCGTGTGGTCGCCGCCGCGGGAGCGTTCCCCGAACACCTCGCTCGCGGCCTCCACGGAGTCTTCCGCGGCGTCCAGCTCGCCGAGCTCCAGTTGCAGCCAGGCGCGAGTCAGCAAGAAGTGCTGTCGCGGTTCGGCTTCCTCCACGTGGATTTGTTCTGCTTCGAGCAGCAGTCGCTGCGCCAGATCAAGCTCATGACGCGCGAGCGCCACCTGGCAGGACAGGAGCTTCGACTCCAGGTGCCCCCACGGGTCGCTCATCTTGGTGAACAGCGCTTCTGCCAAATCCGCGTGGATTTCAGCCATGTCGAGATCGTCCGTGTCGATGCCGATCATCGCCAGCAGGCGCTCGCACGCGGCCTGACCGCGCACGTTGCCGAGCGCCTCGAAGGCACTCAGTGCGTCGACAGCACCGACCTCCGAGGAGTAGAAGTTCATCAGCCGGTGCTCGAGGTGCGCCAGCGACGCATCTGCCTGGGCGATGCCGAGACGGTACCCAGCGCGCTCGAACTCGTGGCGCGCCTCGAGCGTCAGGCGTCGGGAGCGCTCCGTGTGTCCCTCCGAGTGATCTACCCAGCTCAAGAGCAGCAGACATTGCCCGCGTCCGAGGGGCTGATCCACCGAGTGGAAGTGGTGCTCCCCCTGGGAGACGACCTCGCGAGCGCGCTCGTAGTTGCCGAGCAAGTACTCGATCTCGCCGATAACCGCCTCGCATTGCGCTTGACCAAGCACGCTGCCTTGACGGTCGAAAAGCTCCCGCGCGAGCTGCACCAGGAGCAGACCCTCAGCGCTTTGGCCGCGCTCACTCGCCAGGTGCCCAAGCAAGCGCAGGCAGTGAGCCATGTTGATCTCGTCGCCCGTTTCTTCGAAGCTGGTACGGGCGATTTCTGCGTGGATACTTGCTTCCTCGGTTTGACCCACGTGGCGCAGGGCCTCTGCGCGCCAGCGATGCTTGAGGGCCAGGGAGCGCCCGGTCACGTTCTTGAGCAGGTCGAGATCGGCAAGCGTCGCCTTTGGCTCGCGAGCGCCGTTCCACGCGCGGCCCAGGAAGTCGAAGAGCAGTCCGGCGGCCGCGTCGGGTTGCCCGGCCTCGAGCAGATTGTGGACGCGCAGACGCACGATACGCCGCGTGCCTGCCTGGGGATGATGCCCCAAGGCCCGCGCGGCGGTCTCGAAGACGATACGTGCGTCGCCCCGCTCGCGGAGGCGGGTCAACAGGTGCTCCTGTAGCAAAGCGTGGGGCCAGCTGTAGCGACCGGCTCCGCGCGGCAAGATGATTTCCGCGTTCTGCATGCTGGTTGTGGCCGCGGCTGCAGGGACGCCGAGATCACTCAGCAGAGGAGTGATGATGTCTCGCCGCAGATCGCTGCCGAGCGTCGCCACTGCCAGGGCGCCCAAGCGATGCTCCTCAGGCAGCGCGTAGAGCCGCTGGTCCCAGAGCTCGGCGGTCGTCTTGGGGCGCAGCGCGAGGACCTGCTCCGACACCCGGTAGCCGCTCTTGGTGAACTCCATTTCACCGCCGAGCGCCCAGGCGTGCAGCTGCTGCAGTGCAAATAGCGGATTGCCGCGGCTGCGCTTGGCGGCTTCCGCGACCGCTGCGTCATCCAGTGGAAGAGCGGCCCTGAGCAGTGACTGAGTGGTGTCCGCGTCCATGGCGTTGACCTCAATCACCTCGCCGTCCATGGCTTCGCGAAGCTGACGGATGCGCTCGGCGGCGGGCGCTCCGATCTGCACGTCCTCGCTGCGGACTGTCGCGACCATCACGATTCGCTGGTCGGGCTCTTCCGCGTGGATCTTGTGAAAGCCATCGAAGGTGGCCTCGCTTGCCTGGTGCAAGTCGTCGAGCCAAAACAGCAACGGCCGCTTGCGCGCGATGCGGCGAAGCGTGTAGCGAATGACCAGGCGGCGCACCTCAAGGGTGTCCAGCGTGAAGCGAACGCCGCTCGGTCCGAGCGGGCGCTCGGTGTCCGCAGGCGTCGGGCGGATCCATTCTGCGGCTCCGGCGACCCATGCGCGGCCGTTCTTGTCGGACTTCCCGACCTTCCAGCGACTCAAGAGAGAGCGCTCGATGGTGTCGCGATCCGTGCGCTCGAAATTGAAGTGTGTGATGACGGCGCCCAGCATGCCGTCGAGCGGCCCGCGTACCGTGCGGTAACGCGCTTTCAGCGGCACCATCGTGCCTTCTTCGTGCACCGCTTCGCACAGCCACTCAGCGATGCGACTCTTGCCGACACCCGCGGAGCCGACCAGGATCACCAGGCGGTGAGACGGACCCTGTCCGTCGACTACCTGGTCGCAGATCTCGTGCAGGTGCGAGCGGATTTCTTCGCGGCCGACGATCGGACTCGGGCGGATGCTGAGCAGACCAGGGGCACGCCCCGGTGCGCGACCGAGCTCGCGCGTTGGACCTCTCCCCCCCGAGCGCCGAGTGGTGATCGGCTTGCCGCTGGTGCTACGCAGCTCGGGGAAGCGCCACATATCCGTGGGGATATCGATGCTGGGCCGCCACTGGGACCAGACCATGCGCGCCTCGTTGGCGAACTCGTAGCGATCCCACGGTCGCTTGGCGAGCAGGCGCATCACGAAGTCGGCGACTTCCTTCGGCGCGTCGACTATCAGCTTTGGCTCCGGCGGCGGCTCGAAGGCGTGCTTCTTCAGTAGCTCTTTGGAGGTGCCGCGGAAGGGTGAGCGCCCGCACAGCATCTTGTAGAGGATGCAGCCGAGGCTGTAGAGATCCGTCGCGCCGCACACGTGGTGCATCTCGTGTTGGATCTGCTCCGGCGCCATGTAGCCCGGAGTGCCGGCGCCTGCGTGAGGCGCGAACTCCATGGCCTTCTCGCCATCCAGGCGTTCGTCGTGGGGATCCTGCTTCAGCCACGCGAGGCCGAAGTCGAGGATGTGCACCAGTGGCGGTGAGGCCTCCACCTCTTCCACGAGCACGTTGGACGGCTTGAGATCGCCGTGCACGATGCCGCGAGCGTGAGCATGCGCCAGCGCGCCGAGCACCTGATCGACGATCATCCAGATGATCGGGAAGCTGAGCCGCACCTGGCTCAAGTCGTGGAGCGACGCGCCGGCTACGAGCTCCATGCCGAGATACGGCGAGCCGTCCATCAGCTGGCCGAAGTCACGAGCGCGGACGATCGCTGGATGGTTCAGCGCTGCAAGGGCGCGGGCCTCCTTGTAGAACCAGGCGATGTACTCGTCGGCGAGCTTGCCCTCTGGCGGGATCACGCGCTTGATGGCGACGTCTTCTCCGGTGGCTTGGTCGCGGCAACGGTACACGATGCCCATGCCGCCTTCGCCGAGTACGTTCAGCACCTCGTAGCGCTGGGCGATGACGTGGCCCGGCAGTACCGCGAGCTTGTGCTCCTTCGCGGGCTCCGGACGCGAACGATCGCTGAGCACGGCCGCCGACGGAATGCTCGGCGGCGCCTCGTCTGATAGCGGCTCCGCGTCGATGGTCTGCGGGGCTTCCTCCACCTCACTGGCTTCGGGAGCAGCGGGCGCAACAGCGCCTCCTGCTTCACCTGACTGCTCGACGGATGCATCCGCGGCGTCGCCCTTTGCTCGGGCTCGCTCTTCGCCCCCTTCGGCCATAACGGCGCGAGAGTGTAGTCAGCCCCGGCGCGCCGTCGATAAGAACTCGCCCGCATTTGCTGTCGCATCTCGGTCGCTCGGACGTCATTCGCTCGCGCAAGCCACGGCTGCGTATGCGCGCTTGCGCTGTACGCGCCTTTCGTGCTGCGCGTGGAGTCGCATTTCTTGGGGGGGAGAGTGCGCTTCAATCCGGCCTGAATCCTCGTTCAGCCGCTGGTCAGGCCCGCACGCCAATACGCCGGTTGGCTCTTGGAAGCGGAGGCGCTATTGGGGACGCCATGGCTAGGCGCACGTTGAACGATCCTCCGCTCACCCAAGCTGACCCCGAAATCGCGGCGCTAATCGCCGCCGAGGAGCGTCGGGAGGTCGACAAGTTCCGGCTGATCGCGAGCGAGAACTACGTCTCGCGCGCCGTGCTGGACGCGACCGGCAGCATCCTGACGAACAAGTACTCCGAGGGCTACGCGGGCAAGCGCTACTACGAAGGTCAGCAGCTGATCGACCAGATCGAAGAGCTGGCCATCTCGCGCGTGAAGCAGCTCTTCGGCGCGGAGCACGTCAACGTCCAGCCTTACAGCGGCAGCCCGGCTAACCTCGCGGTGTACCTGGCCTTCTGTCAGCCTGGTGATCCGGTGCTCGGTCTCGGCTTGCCTGCTGGCGGCCATCTGACTCACGGCTGGAACGTGTCGATCACAGGCAAGTACTTCAAGAGCCAAGGTTACGGAGTGCGGCGCGAGGATCAGCGCATCGACTTCGACGAAGTGGTGAAGCTCGCGCGCGAACACAAGCCGAAGATTCTGTGGTGCGGTACCACCGCCTATCCGCGTACCCTCGACTTCGCGCGTTTCCGTGAGATCGCTGACGAAGTGGGTGCCATCCTGTGCGCCGACATCGCGCACATATCGGGTCTGGTCGCCGGTGGGGCGCATCCGAGCCCGATTGGTATCGCCGATGTCGTGACCACCACGACTCACAAGACGCTGCGCGGACCCCGCGGCGGCATGATTCTGTGCAAGGCCGCGCACGCGAAGGCCATCGACCGCGCCGTGTTCCCGTTTGCAAGGCGGACCTCACAACCACACCACCGCAGGCATCGCCGTTGCAGCGGGGAAGCCTGCGCGCCCGGAGTTCAAGGACTACGCCCACGCCGTGGTCGAAAACGCGAAGGCACTGGCAGGAAGGCCTCAGAGTCCCGGCTTCGACCTCGTGACGGAGCGGCACCGACAACCACCTGATCCTGGTGGATCTGACCAGCAAGCAAGTGCCCGGCAAGGTCGCTGGCGCCTCGCTGGCATCGTCGCCAACTACAGCTCGGTTTCCCTTCGACCCTCGCAAGCCCTTCGACCCCTCCGGGTTGCGCATCGGTACTCCGTCGATCACCCGCGCGCGGCATGGGCACCGGCGGATGAAGAAGCTCGCCGACTGGATGAGACCGCGTCGTCGCTGCTCGGAAGACGGCACTTGTCATCGAGAGCATCGCAGGCGAAGTGAAGGAACTCTGCGCCGACTTCTGCCCACCCCCGGGATCCCAGTCAACTAGCGTGAGCGGCGCTTTGAACTCCGCTTTACTTCGCCTTTGGGGCGAACACTGGCGAGCCGCGTGGTGCGCACACGTCGGCGCGTGAACCGTCGCGCGCCGAAGCCGCGCGCTTGCCGGGATACCGCTTGGTGAATTTCGAAGACCGAGGCATCCCCCTGTTGGAGCCAGCCTTTGCGAGTATCCGCAGAGGATGCGAATTCCGGAGGTGTGGGCGTACTCTACCACTTCACCGCAGATGAATTTCGCCTCGCCTGGATCGCTTCAGAAGGACCAACTTCTGCGCCTGATCGAGGTCGAGGTAGAAGGGCGTGATAGTGGCACCCAAGTTGCGTTCGCCTACGTTGCTTGTCGCGTAGTGAAGGGCAAACGACCCTCCGCCGTTACCTCAAGCTTTGCTCCGGAAGGGGCCGTCGAGCACGACCTCCCGGCGAGTTACCTCGCGGAACTGGAGCGCCACCGCGCGGCCTGGGCGCCGCCGGGAGCTGGCTACGCACTGAACTTTGTCGTGAGCTCGGTCGAATGGGTGCGCAGTTACTCTCCGGCGAGCCTCGAGGCACGTCGTAACCGGCGGCGTGGGTTCCCCGACGGCGAGTAGACTGCGCGAGCCAAACCGCCTTCGAAACGCTAGTGGGTGCGACTTATCAGCCGGAAGATGGCGTACGCCATCAGTCCGGCGGTCCCGACGAGCGCAGCGACCACGAGCGGAGCCGGCAGGCCTACGCTGCGGGGCCGGTCCTGGTCCAAGGAGGTGGGTGACGGCTCTGCTTCGTCCGTGGGTTCGATTTCGTTGTCCATGAGTGCCTTCAGTGCGGCGCCGGCATCAGCGAAGCGCTGCGTCGGGTCGCGATTCACGCAGCGCGCGAACCAGCGATCAAAGCCTGTTCCTAGCGGGTTGCCCGCCAGCTCCAGGGAGCGAGCGCTCGCGGGCGCTATTTCCGAACGGATCAGCTCGAGCGCAACGCCCGCCGCCGATTCCCGGCGTGCCACGCTGCGCCAATAGATCTTCCCGCTCAGGATGTAGAAGGTGAGCAGTCCGAGCGCCCACACGTCGTCCCGCTTGGTGGGGACGTAGCCGTCCGAGCCTTGTTCCGGTGCGGTCCACATCGGCGTGCCGAGCCCCGCTTCGGTGTGGCTCGCGACGAGCGCTACGCTCTTCGAGATCCCGAAATCGAGGATGCGCAGAGTGACCTCGCCTGCTTCGCCGCTGACGCGGATGTTGTCCGGCTTGAGATCGCGATGCACGACGTCCGCCGAGTGCGCCGACGCTGCGGCGGACAGCAGCTGGACACACAGCCCGAGGCGATCGTGATTGCTCAAGTTCGGATGCGCCTCGAGCCACTCGCCCAGGTCTTCGCCCGGGGCGTAGTTCATCACCAGATAGCGACTACCATCCGGTAGCTCGCCGGACTCCAGCGCGGCGACAATGCCAGGGTGGTTGAGCAACTTTCCGAGCGCCGCCTCGCGTGCGAAACGCTGTAATGCTCGAGGGGTGTCCCGCACGCCTGTGGCCATCAGCTTGACGACCCTTGCCTCACCGCTCTGTAAATCCTCAACGCGGTAGGCGACTCCCATGGCCCCGCGACCAAGCGTCTCCACGACGCGAAAGCGGTCGAGCAGCACTTCCCCGGTCGCGAGTCCCTTCACGCCGCGAAGTCTAGTGGGCGGAGCAGAAAAAACACCCCTCGGCTCTGACTTCAGTCTTGATGGCCAGTGCTGCGACAACTCGGCGCAGCGACTATGATGCGCCTGATGAAGCGCTTCGCGTTTGCGGTACTGTTGTGTGCAGCGGGTTGTGGTGACTCCGGGAGCGACGAGCCTTCCGGCAACGGTGGGCAAGCGGGCGAAGCGGGCGCTGGCGGTGCGGCGGGCGCTGGCGGTGCAGCGGGCGCCGGCGGCAGTGCGGGAACTGCTGGTACCGGCGGAGTCACGACCTGCGCACCGAGCAGCGCTCGTTGCGACGGGCTTGAGTGAGACGGACCGTCCGTTTCGCCTGGGTGAGGCCAGCATCGCGTTCGCTGAGGACACCGCGGAGCTGGTGTTGTTCGTGGGACGCAGGGGGTGAGCGTCCAGTGTCAGCCGCCGGCCCCGGCCTACGTCGCGGACACTTCGATTTACACCGGCCGTGCGACGTCTGGCAGCCTACGACCGGCCTGGGCCTGAAGCTCGCGGTCGTGTCACGCGTCAGCCTACGGGATGGCGCCAGGCATATCGGCGGTCGTTTTCGCGCGACGGGGTCCACGTCGGGGAACTACAATAATCTTCAACGACATCTGGCGCTTCGACGTCAAGGCCTGCTCTGGTCCCGTGCGGAACGACAGGTGCTGCGCCTGCCGCGCGCAGCAACACCTCCCTGGTCTGGGGATACAAGCGCTCTCAGCTCTGGATGTTCGCGAAATACCAGCGCGAGTGGCGCGCTTCCCACACGCCGCAGAACGATGTCTGGAGCTTCGACCCGCGAACAACACCTGGACAGAACACACCGCCAGCGGTGGTCCGTCGGCCCGGCTGTTCCACGCAGCGCTGTACGATCCGGAAGCGGACGCCCTGCGTGATCTATGGGGGCGCTGACGAGACGCTGTTCAACCCCAGCGCGCGCTACTTCCAAGATCTATGGAGTCTCGACTTGGAGACGCTCACCCGGGAAGGAGCTGGCGCCCGCCATCACCGCGCGCCCGACTGGGCGTTTCTGGCCGGCGATTGGCTTTGACGAAGTCAGTGACAGCTACCTGATCTTCGGTGGTCACGACGATCAGATCATCGGCAATCGCAATGACCTGTGGGGCGATGTCACCCGCGGATGGGACGTGGCGCGAGCTCGGGCCTGGCGACACGCTGCAAAACACCGCCACCGGCGTTCGTGATTTCCCGGCGGATTTTACGGATGCGGGGACGTGGCCGCGTTGAAAGGCGCCACGCGCAAGGCGTTGCCTTCGCGAAGGCGTGCGGAGATGCTGGTGGTCGGCGGTAAGACCGACTGCGGCGTCGGGATGACGCTTGGAGTTACGTGGCGGGAGCTGGCGCGAGCTGCGCGAGCGATTACGGCGAGGTGTGTCTGCGTTGGCGCAGCGACACCCCGTTGTGCAGCAATCTGTGTAACCGCTGTTGGCGAGGGGCGAGGGCGCTGTTCGCGTAGCGCCCCTCGAGTACCGCGCCGTCCACGGTCATGGCAACGACCTGACCTTCATGGGCGAGCAAACTCACGAACGGTGTCTGCAGACTGTTGTCTCCCCACGTGCGTACCCAACCAGACCCGGTGTGTGTGCGCGCGATACCAGAGCGCACCTCTCGAGGCTGTCCAGGCGCTGCCCACGGAGTCCAGCGCAGTGATGGAAAAGTCTGCGGAAGCGTCCAGGGTCTCGCTCGATTGCCTCTCCACGCAGCGTCACCGCTCGTGCCCGCGGCGCCAACCGCGAGACCGAGGCCGAGCACCGGATGACCCGCGGCGCCGAGGTGGCGCGCACCCTGGGGACATCGAATCCGCGCGATTCACATGAGGGCGTACGGCAGCGGGCGACGAAACCTTCCCCTTGAGGTCCGGTGACCAGCCACCTTCGTCGGCGATGCGAGTGAGGGTTGCGGATGTTCGTTGCTGCAGCGCCGCGGGTTTGAGCCAGCGTCCAGCGATCACGCAGAACAAGAGCGCCGGGCTGTCGTCTCGTGAACCGGCGACGACGGCGATGTCGTTTGGGCCGGTCGTGGGGCGCGCTCGAACACCTGCGGGCTTTGCTCGCCGAACCTGCGGGCTCCGCTTGCATCGTAGGTGCACAGCAAGCCTTCCTCACTTCCGAGCAACCAGCGCCCCGTGAACGACGCCCATCGACTGACGAAGCGCAGCCGCGAAGCGTCGAGGCCGTGCGTTGAGTACGATTTTGCCACTCGCTGCCCGTCCAGAACCAGAGGCCGCCGGTGGTCAGCGCCAGAGGCAGCGTCCGTCGCCATCCTGCGGACACTTCGCGCGATGAAGCTGCTTCGCGGCCGCTGTCATCGCAGCGTCCAGCTCCAGGTCGCGCCTCCCGCCTGACGCGATAGGAACATGGAGCGATCAACGCCCACCATCAGCGCGGATACCTGGCGCCCTCTCCAGATGTGGACTGAGCAGCGCAGCGAGTTCGCGCGCCTGCGGGCGGGCCGATCCGTTGCTCGTCGCTCGCGCCAGCAGGTGATCGATGCAAGAGCGCGGCGCATCGGGTTGAGCTTCAGTTCTCGGACACAGCCCTCCAGCGTCCGTCAGCCGGCGCTGGCTCTGGTTCGCGGCTCGCGATGATCGCCTCCACCGGGCCGTTTGATCTGAAATAGTCTTCCTGGTGAGCGCCAGGTACACCAGGACAGCAAAGCTGAAGACATCGGTCCAGGCGCCGATTTGAGATTCCCGTGGAAAAGCTGTTCGGGGCCGGATATCCTGGAGTTCCGAGCAGCCGTATTCTTCGCCAAACGTCTGCCCCAAACCGACAGGGCGCGCGATGCCAAAGTCCGCGATCTTGAACACCTCGTTGGTGTCGGCGCCACAGCACAGCACGTTGCCAGAGAGATGTCGCGGTGCACGACGTTGACCGCGTGGATGGCTTCGAGGCCCCCGACACGCAGTGCACGAAATGAGCCGCTCGCTTCAGATCGAAGGCGTAGCCTGAAACTTTGGAGCGAGTCGGTCGACGCGCTGCTCGTGCAGCCGTGCTCAACGCCGCCGTGCACGTATTCCACGGCGTTCCACGGCACCTCGAAATCGCCGCGTCGAGTCGGCACAGGGACGCTGCCACTATCCAGCAGGCGCACCACGAAGGGCGTCGCTGGCACTCGCTCGTTCAGACGCCCGAGCGCCACCGCTTCCTTGCGGATCATCATCATGGCGGCCTCGCCCATGCGCGAGAGGAATGAAGGACGCGTCACTTTCAACACGACGGGTGTCTCACCCTCGGGTCCCACCCGCATGCCGAAGAAGGCGACACTCGCCGTCCCTTCGCCGATCACGTACTCCAAGCGGTAGTTCACCCCGCTCTGAGTTTGGGACGGCACCAAGCTGCCACCGAAAGCGCCGAGTTCGATGCTGTCGGGGCTCAGGTGATTGCTCGGGGGAGGGGTGCTGCTGTGGGTCACGGCCGCTTTCCGCGCAGTGGATTCACTGGCACTTTCCAAGCTTGTAGTCGGGTTCGCACTCGCACTCGCAGCGGGCTTGCAGCGTGGCGTCCTGGAAGCGACAGCTCGGGACGATGTTCAGGCTCGTCGTCGCTTGCTCATTGTCCTCGAGACGAATGACCGTGATGTCGAGGCGCCAGACCTCGTCGCGGATACTGCGGCTATCGTAGTTGGGGCACGCTGGGATGTGGTCGACCTGACTGCGCGAGCGAAGGTCCGGCTGCCACCAACCGTCTTCCCCATCGACTGGCCGCATCGCGACGGTGCGCGCCTCGCGGGCATAGATCGCGCCAGTATCTGGGAAGTGGAGTTGCGACTGCAGTTCGGCGGTCGACGACTGCAGATTCTTCACCTGCGCCGCGACGTACATCACGTGTCCTCCCTGTATCGCTGCGGAAAGGTCGAGGGGATCACCATCCTGAAGCAGCACCAACGGCAAGCCTTCATCAATGAACGCAGCGGCCCGTAGCTCCATCGGTCCGAGACCCGTCTCCATCACGTCTGCCTCGGCCTCGACATCTGCCCCAGCGTCCTTGGCCGACGTGGTTGGTGGATCCGCGCCGCACCCCATGACCGAAGCACACATCAGAATACAACCAGTCGCAAGGTAGTTCATGGTGCCACTCATTGGACTGCTTCTTCGGTGCAACAGGGCTGTGGCTCGCGCCAAGGACCTGCTCAGAAACGGCGCGCGCACACCCTCACCGTATCCATCTGCTCTGCACGGAGCGGTGCCGCGCTTGGCGTGTGGAAGCTACCCGCGTCCCACACAGCATGCCATATTCGGGCGGTCGTTCGATGTCACTCCCTACCCGCTTTGAGCCTCGCGCCGCGCTGAAGGGCGCGGATGGTGTCACCACAACCCCGCGTTTCCACCGCATCCGCACGCGGGCTCGCACCGGAGCGGCGGTCGCGCTGAGCGCCTTTGCGCTGCTTGGCTGCGGAGAAAGCACTGCGGAAAGCTCCGGCAGCGGTGGTTCAGCGGGCGCGAGCGCGGGTGGTAGCGGCGGCTCCGGGGGCACCACTGAGGTGCTCAGCACTGTCGAGTCGACGATTGGTCCCGTTTCCGCCGCCGTTGGTGACGAAGACACGGTGTGCATCTTCAAGCGCATGAAGAACCCCGCCGGGTTCGTGCGCAACATCCGCGGCCACCTCACAGACGGCTCGCACCACATGATCGTCTACGTCTCAGGTGAGACCGAGGAGCAGCTGGAGCCCAAGCCCTGCGGAGGCTTCAGCGGTATCTTCAACCTGAACGGTGGGATCCCGGGCCTCGATTCGGTGGATATCCCGGTCTTCATCGCGCAGCAGCACGAGGCGGAACTGAACCTGCCGAGCGATCCCGAAACTGGCAAGCCTCTCGGTTTCCGCGTGGAAGAAAACCAGATGCTGCGCATCGAGCTACACTGGTTCAACACCACGCCGAAGGCCCAGCAGGTGACGGGCACTGTCGAGTTCGATGTGGCAGGGGAGAACGAAGACGTCATCGAGTCTTCTTTCGCCTTCTGGGGCAGCACGGTGATCGACATCGCCCCGCACTCCCAGTACACGACGCCCGTCTTGTTCCAGAAGGCGCTGGCGGATACCAAGGGCTTCGCCGTCACGACCCATCAGCACCAGCTCGGCACCAACATGAAGATCTGGAAAGCCGACGGCACCAACGTGAGTGACGACCAGCTACTGGTCGAATCGACGGACTGGGCAGAGCCGCCGCTCAAGATGCTCGATCCCCCGGCCTACTTCGACGTCGGTGATGGGCTCGCCTACCAGTGCACCTGGGACAACAGCACCGATTCACGTGTTGGCTTCGGTGAAGGTTTCGGCGACGAGATGTGCTTCCTCTGGATGTACTACTACCCGAGCAACGGCTTCGACCTGTGCATGCACTTCAACCAAGACTCGCAGAGCGGCGTCTGTAATCACCTGACGCGCTGAGGTCCCGGTCGTCTGGTGAGGCGAGTCTGTCGTCTCAAGAGTTTTGCAGCGAACCACGGAGACAGGACACTAGCCCCGCTCGAGGCGCTGGAGCACTCGCTCGGCGTTCCAGCGCCGCTTGGGATCGCTCTGCATGAGTCCCTTGCACACGGCGTCTAGGTCGTCGGGGATCTGAGGCAACAAGAGCGACGGGCTCGGAGCGCCCACGGTGCGTTTCCGCACGAAGACTTCATGGGCTGAGCCGACGAACGGCAGCGCGCCGCATAGCGCCTCGAACAACACGACCCCCATGGAGTACCAGTCGACGGCGGGAGATAGCTCCCGAGCGTCCCACTGCTCCGGGGCCATGTAAGCGGCGGTGCCGACCAGGTCGCCACCGCTGCTTGGATCCTGATTGGCAGGTGCCGTCTCCGGCGTCGGTAGCTTCTCGGCGGCCAGGCCGTAGTCCATGACGACGAGTCGCCCTTCAGAATCCACGCGGATATTTCCGCGAGTGATGTCGCGATGGATAAGCCCTTGCTGATGGGCGTACTCGAGACCCGAGCAGAGCTGCCGTAAGGCGCTGCGGGCGCGATCCATCCCGCCCGCTTCGGGTGGCGTGAACACCGAGCGGTTCGCGGCGCGGCTCTTTTCCCCGAGCAGCAGATTGCCCTCAAGGTCCTCCTCAGCCTCCAGCCCCAGGACCTCGATGCCCGCTGGTGATTCCTCCCGGATATAGCGCACGATGTCCACGCCAGGCACTAGCTGCATGGTGTAGAACGGCGGTTCCCAGGTCGAGTACATGGCGTATAGCTCGACCAGGTTTCGGTGCTTCAGCTTCGAAAGGAGCGCGAAGCGCCGCTCGAACTCTTCAGGGGTGCGCCGCCGGGTCAGTTGCTTGAGCGCGACCTCGCGCCCTTCCTGGCGGTCCGCCGCCAAATAGACACGCCCGCCCGCACCTTCGCCGAGCTGCTTGATGAGCTCGTAGCGCTGATCTGGGCCGAACGGTTTTGGGTAGTCACTCACGGTTGCTGGAAATCATAAACCGAACCCAGCCGGAGCAGCTGAGTTAGCTCGTCCAGGGCGGTCTCGACCTCTCGCAAGAACGCCACGTCGAGCAGCTCGTCGAAGCTCAGGCGATCGCGGTAGTGGCGTTCCACCCAGCCCTTCAGGTCTGAATACAGGGCTTCATCCAGCACCACCCGGGCGCCCAGCTTGCTGACGTCGTCTTCCTCGAGGGGGACGCGCAGGCGCAAGCAGGCAGGGCCGCCGCCGTTCTTCATCGACTGATTGACGTCCAGATAATGAACCGCCGTCACGCGATTGTCTTCCGCCACGACGCGCTCGAGGTAACGGTGCGCGGCAGCGTTCCGTCTTGACTCCTCAGGAGCCACGATCGCCATCTCGCCATTCGGCAGCTCGAGCAGCTGGGAGTTGAAAGGGTAAGCGGCGACGGCGTCTCCAGCGGGCAGCTCCCCTTGCTTGGCCAGGCAATACTGAAAATCGTCGCCCAGGCGCCGCCGCAATTCTTCGAGCAGCTCCTGAGTGTCAACGAACGCTAGCTCGTGCAGTAGCAGCAAGTTTGCGCTGCCTACCGCCAAGACGTCGGTGTGAAAAGCGCCTTCGTCGATTCCGCGGGGAGCCTGCTGCCAGAGCAGCGCCCGGTCTTGCAGCTGATGCAGGCGCGCGATGGCGCGGGAAGCTTCGAGGGTTTGACGCGCAGGAAAACGCCCCGGCTCCTGGTCGTCGTCCCCCGACCTGTAGGCGCGGCGACCCCAGCCGAAGAGATGCGTGACGCCGGCCGCGGTGTGCAGGCGCGTGTGGTTGGCTGCGCCCTCGTCTGCGAAGTGACTCACGCTTGGCAGGGCGTCGTGCACCACGAAGCGCGCTTCGTCGGCGAAGATGCGGCGGAGCACGCGGGTCGTGGTGGGTGCCTCGAGGCTGCGGTGGAACATCGCGCTCAAGTTGGCCGGCGTGAGGTGGGTCCGCGCGTCTGCTGTGTCGGTGCTGGGTGCGACGGTCGCGGCGTTTGCGGTCCACATCGCCGACGCGCTCGAACAGAGCCGCAGCAGCTGTTCGTCCTGATCCGCTGCCGCGCGGAGAACTCGTGCGGCATCACCGCTGAAACCGAGGCGGCGTAGCGCAGCCACGTCGGGCCGGGGCTGCGGCGGCAACACGGCCTGGGTGATGCCCAAGCCGCGCACGAAGCGCATCTTCTCGAGGCCCTGCAGCGCCGCGCCGCGGGGGTTCGACACGTGCCCAGCGTGCTCCGTGGACGCGATATTACCCGGGCTCAAGCCTGCGAAGTTGTGGCTAGGGCCGGGCAGCCCATCGAAGTTCAGCTCGCGAGTTACTGGAGTGCTCACGGGTGCGGGTCTCGCACGAGCGCGCCGAAAGGCTCAAGCTCTGCGTCAAGCCGGGTTGTTTCTGCGGGCATCGTGCAGCTGGCGCAGAGCGTCACGGGGGGCTCTTGCCAGTCCACGCATGCGGCCCGGAGGTTCGGCTTGCTTGCGGGGGGGAGGCGGCACCGCACCGGGGAGAAACGGCGCACCTCACCCCCAAACCAGGCGTTGAAGTCAGCGCTTGATGCGTGAGGTCACGCGCTTGCCAGCGCGCAACGCACGGCCCAGGTAATGATAGAGCGGAGTCTTGCTCTGTTCGTCCTTGATCGGGAACTGTTCCGTGAGGAAAGGAAAGTACAGCGTCCGCCGCAGGCTACGTGGCCCGGTGTGCGGTGACTGCTCAACCCGATGCCACGTGCGCCCGTCGTGTAGCGTCAGATCGCCAGGTTGAGTCTCGATGGCGACTTCGTGTGCGTCCTCGCCGTGGGAGAGGAAGTAGACCTTGCGGAATAGAAAGCCGAGGGGCCCCTGCTTGTGGCTCCCGGGAATCACGCGCAGGCCACCGTCCTCGCGCTGCACGCGGTCCAGGTGCAGCCCGACGTTCAGCATGCGCTTCGGCATGCGCAGGTAGAAGAGGTCACGCAAGCCGTCAGTGTGCCAGCCGAGGCGAGGGTAGGCGCTGCCGGGTACGTTCAAGTTCCGGTTCGCGACCAGGCCATCCATCTCGTGGTCGCCGACATGCGTTTGCTCGCCGATCATGCGCCTGACGGGATCGAAGTGTGGGTCTCGCAAAAATCCGTGCAGATATTCGCTGAAGCACGACGTGAAAGGCAGGCGCTGCAGGAAGGGCTGCCCTTCACTGCCCTTGCCGCGGAAAATCGGGATGCCGTAGACCTCCTTGCGCCCCTCTGCCAGCCACTTGGCTTCGATCTGGTTGAGCTCTTCGGCGATGCGTTCGACCTCGTCGGGCTTCGCGACCTGAGAGAAGATGATGAACCCGTAGTGGTCGAGGAAGGCGTGTTGCTCGGGTGTGATCTCGGCTCCGAGCTCGAAGCGAGTCGTGATCGGCAGGATCTCGCTCGGGCGCGCCGAGGTCGAGGCGGGACGGGATGGGGCAGCGTTGGTAGGTTGGGTTTGCATCATGCTTCTCCTCAGCTTGCTCCTAGTTGGGGGAGACCGAGCAGGCTCAGCGCAGCGCGCGCCAGGTGACTCTCGACTGCCGCGAGCACGGGCTTGAAGCTGCCCTTCGGCAGCCCAGTGAGGACTCGCAGCTCGTGATCGCTGCTCAGTGCGTAACGTGAGACCAAGAACGTGGTGCTCTGTGTGGCGAGCCGCAGCTCGGTCAGGCTCTTGCCCGTAGCGCTCGCGAGTGCTCCGGATATTTCCTCGAGGAATGGCAGCTGGAGCGCCTGTTGCTGCACGGGGCCGAGCTCGCCGTGCTCCACCACGGTGCGCATCAGGAGGCGGATGCTCGTCTGGTGCTCTCTCGCGAAGTGAAACGATACGCGCACGGCGTCGCTGATCAGCTGTTCAACCGAACTCGCGGTCTTGAGCTGTGCCATCAGCTCGGCCCGCATGCCGTGGAGCTCTTGATACATCGAGTCCACGCAGGCCTGGTACAGCTCGTCCTTGCTGCCGAAGTAGTGATGCACCATTCCGAGGCTCACTCCGGCGCTGCGCGCGATGTCGCGCACGGAAACACCGCCGAGGCCCAGCTGCGCGAAGTGCGAGCTTGCGCTGTCTAGGATGCGGGAGCGGGTGAGCTCTGCGTTGGCGCCGGCGGGACGAGCCATTGCCCAGAGGTTAATTAATCAAACGTTCGATTACAAGTGAGAGTGTTGCGCAGCACATTTGTGTGATTCTCAGTACTTAAGGGCCCCGTGCCGGATCGTTCTGTTTTCGGGGGGTGGGTGCGAAGCGGGGTACCGGGCGCAACGCGAGCGGTGTGAACGCGGTGTGCCGAATCGACAGCAGTTGGCGTGCCGGAAGTGTGGTGGCCTGGAGTCACTCGTGATGACCGCGGCGCGGTGCGGCTGGTGCGCCAGTCGTCCGAGCTCGCTAGGGGCCTCGGCTTGCTCGCGTTCTTCGCCCACCCGCGCGAGCCAGGAGTTGCCGCTTTGTCAGCGCGATCGGGGTCGCGCTGCGCGATTACGCGCGGAAGCGCCTCACTGCTTCGAGCTGCGAAACCGAGCTCGGCCCGCCGCGTGGCACGCGCGTTGCTGATGGGGATGTCGAAGGCGCGTACCGCCGGGGAGCAATCTCCTGGCCGAATCGCTCCGCTCACACCTCTCAGGAGACACGAAAATGAACAAGGCACTGCTTGGTATGATTGGGCTTGGATTGATGGCGACGGTGGGCTGCAGCTCGGGACGCGACATCGAGGTCACGGGTAGCGTTTCTGCGGCATCGAGCGCCGCGGTAGACGGGGAGATCCTCTTGTCGTTCTACGAATTCGACACAGAGGACGCTACCTCGCGGATTCACATCGACGACCGCAAGCTATCGGAGCTGGGCGACTTCAACGAAACCATCTCCGTTGAAGGCTCCAAGATCGTGATCGTCGCCATCAACGACCGCGATGGTGATGGTGCTTGCTCCACGGGAGAGGCCTGGGCGGAGGTCGAAGCGGAGGTCAAGGAAGACGACACCATCGAGCCGGTCTCGATCGTGCTGAACAACACCGCTTGCCCGGCGACCGGCGAATAGCGCGAATCTGGAGGCTTGGGTTGGGCGCATGCGGGGCGCCCAACCCAGCGGCGAGCGCGTCCGTCTGGTCGCACCACTGACTTCGTGGACGCGAGGTCGTCGTGGCCTTAAAACCCGGGCATGCGCCTCGAGCAGCAAGACTCTTACCTGCGAACCTTTGACGCGCGAGTGAAGGCGATTGGGACCTTCGACGGGCGACCGAGCCTGATCCTCGAGGCGAGCGCGTTCTACCCAGAGAGCGGCGGCCAGCTCGGGGACACCGGGCACGTCGGAGACGCGCGCATCATCGACGTTCAGCAAGACGAGGCTGGTACCGTCCATCATCTGTTCGAAGGCGCGGCGCTCGAAGTTGGGCGGAATTACTCTGCGGAAATTGATTGGGAGCGGCGACGGGAGCACATGGCGCTGCACACGGGCCAGCACATGCTGAGCAAGGCGCTGCTCGACGTCGCGAAGGCGGAGACGGTCTCGTCTCGCCTGGGCGCGACCGACTGCACCATCGACGTGAGTCGCGCGGATCTGGGGCAGCGCTGGTTGGCTGAGGCGCAGGCGCTGGTGAACGAGGTGATCGACGCCGCACGTCCGGTGCGTGCTTGGTTGCCGACCGCGGCCGAGCTGGCGGAGCTCAAGCTCAGACGCGCTCCGAAGGTCAGCGATGGGATCCGCGTGGTGAGTGTCGAGGGCTTCGACGACACGCCCTGCGGAGGGACTCACGTCTCGAACACCGCCGAGGTCGGGTTGGTGTGGGTGAGCGGAAGCGAACGCTACAAGGGTGGGACCCGCGTTCACTTCAGCGCAGGGCCGCGGGCTCGTAGAGAGTTGTTCGAGCGCGCTCTGTTGCTTGGCAGCATGGCCAGCGCGCGCAGCATCGGCGTCGCTGACGTGCCGGGTGCGCTCGAGCGCAGCGAACAAAGCATCAAGGATGCACGTCAAGAAGCGGGTCTCTTGCGCGCGCGCTTGGCCGATGCGCTGGTCCAGGGCGTGAAGTGGGAAGGCGCACGGGCGGTCGTTTCGCTCGATTCCGAGCTCGAGCTCGGGCGTTCACTCTGCGAGCGCTTGCTTCAGCAGCGCCCCGACGCCGAGGTTTTCCTTGCCGTCTCCGTACCCGACAAGCAAGCGGTACAGGTGATGATCGCGCGCGCTTCGGCGTCGTCCCTCGATGCGGGTGCGACCTTGAAGCTGCTTGCGGCGGCTCTCGGTGGTCGCGGTGGTGGCAAGCCGGAGCGGGCCGAAGGGCGCTTCGATTCGGCGTTCAGCTGGGATGTTGCACGGCAAAGGTGCCCGGCGGTCTTTGGCGGCTAGCGCGTCGTGTGCGCTTCGCTTCAGGCGTTGTCTTTTTCCTTACGGATCCAGCGGCCGTCCACCAAGCGTTCGTGCGGCAGATACTCCGCTTTGTAGCGCATCGCCGCGCAGCCTTCGACGTAGAGTCCGAGATACAGGTACTCCAGACCCCAGTGGCGGCACAGGGAGAGCTGCGTGAGGATCGAGAACACCCCGGGGCTCAGCCTGGAGTAGTCGGGATCGAAGAAGGTGTACACGGCACTCAGCCCGTCCGTTCCGCGATCCGTGACTGCGACCCCGACCAAGAGATCTTCGTGGAAATAGCGGATCTCGAAGCTCTCGCAGCAGGTGTGGACGAGGAACTCGCGGTAGTCATCCTCGGTGCTCGGCCCGTGCGTCTCGAGTCCCCGCTGTGACTTGTGACGATTGTAGAGTTCCACGCGCCGCGCATCCGCCATCAGCGGTCCCAGCTCGACGCGCAGAACTTGGTCGCCCCGCTTGAGGACTCGTTGCTGGGTGCGGTTCAGCTGGTACTCGCCGACGTTGAGTCGGATGGGGATGCAAGCGCTGCAACTCGGACAGCTGGGACGGTAGAGAAACAGCCCCTGCCGGCGGTCGCCGCGCTCCAGGCGGGCGTGAAACTCGCTACGTCGAAGGCTCCGTGTTGGTAGTCGCATCGGCATTCGAGCGACTTGGTCGGGCAGGTAAGGGCAACGCGACGGCTGGTCGTAGACCACCACCTCGGCGGGATGCCCTGGAATGATGCGCGGGACGCTCACGGAATCCACAAAGGATACCCCAAAGCCGTGCCGCGCAAACCCTCGGCCGGTAAGCGCCGCCCGGCCTCAGGTTTTTTAAGGCGTCCGCTCGGTCTGCCGGTCGCAGCAGCATCTCGGCGAGACCTTGAGCATGCCATGACGCGCTTGAGCTGCACTCACGCGAGCACGATATCAAAGCGGCACAGCCACACCGGCTGTCCATCGTCCGGCGCCGCGCGGTCTAGTGGCTTGATCAACGACGCTCGGACGTACGGATCTGTATCGTTGAATTGCTCGCCCTCGAAGTAGAGCTGCGTCGTGAGGCTGGTGCCGTCAGGGTGACTGACCTTGTAGTGAATATGCCGGGGACGTGTGTCGTAGTTGCCTGGCAGAATGGTATCGAACAGATAGCGCCCGCAGGCTTCTGTGCGCATGCGAGCGCGCAGCGTAAACCCGGTGTTGTCGTAGACGCCTACCGAGTCCGCCTGCCAAACGTCGACCACTGCGCCCGCTAGCGGAGTGATGCAGTCTGCGGCGTAAACGACACCGAAGACCTGGAGTAGATCGCCAGTTACGCCGCTGCGCAGATTCGCGATCGCTCCCGGCGACATCGGCGCGCCAGCCTTGTAGAAGGGCCCCTCGATGTTGTCTTCCGTGACGGCGCAGGCATCAGGCCCCTCGCACTCGCCTCCACCGATCCCTCCGCTGCCGGCCGCACCGATGCCGCCTGCGCCTCCCGCGCCTGAGCCACCGGCGCCTGCCCCAGCTCCGCCGGTCGTTCCACCAGTAGCTGATTTCCCTGCGGATCCGCCTGAGTTCTCTGCTGAGCTGCCGCAGGCGACGAGTGGTAGCCCCAGCGCCAGACCCAACACGTTCCGCCGACTCACGACTTGCTTCACTGACTTCCCCTTGGCTGCCATGCAAAGAAAGGTAGCTTCAACTCGTGGCGGCAACCATTAGAAGGATTGGGAGGGATCGTGAACCAGAGTCGAACGATTCCTATGCGGGCGATATTCGTGGTGCCGCGTCAGCGCTCGGGTTTGCGCCTGCGCCGCGCAGGTGCCCGCTGGATGCGCTCACGCAGCTTGGAGACGAGCGCCTGGGTGACGCCCTGGTTCTTGTCTTCTTCGCGGAACGCCGCGTAAACCTGCGTGTTCGGGATGAGATCCGGCGCGAGCCGCCAGAGTTCACCCGCGTCCGCGTGGGGCGCCGCGACGGCGTCCGGGAGCACGGTGACGAAGCTGCCTGACAGGCTGACCTGCAAGTTGGTGGAGAGCATCAGGATCTGGAACCCGACCTTGCGCGGCAAGTCCACGGGCCAGCTGTCCATCGGTGTCCCCTTGTCACCGATCGCCGCGACGCTGAAAGCGTGCTCGAGGAGCTCTTGGGTTTCTACCCGGCGTTTTCCGAATAGGGGATGCTCGCGCCCACAGTAGATTGAGTTGGTCAGTTCACCCAGGCTCTCACAGCGGATGCCGGGCAAGGTGGTTGCGTCGTAGTAGAACGCCACCTCGAGCAGCCCGCTGATCAAGGACTGGTTGGCTTCGCTTGCGAGCCGCGTCGTCATGTGAGGCACGAGCCCCGGGTGCTCTGATTGCAGTTCGAGCAAGCTGGGCAGGACGAAGCCGTCGGTGAGCACGCCAAGGCTGCTCACGCGATAGGGACCGCTGAAGCTCTGATCGAAGACTTCTCTCAGGCCCTGCTCCAGACTATTCGCCGATCGCCTCGTTGCCGCGAGGAGACGCTCTCCGGAGGCGTTCAAGATCAGGCGCCGCGAGCTGCGGACGAACAGCTCCTGCCCAAGTGCTTCTTCGACTAGGCGAATCGTGCGTGAGATAGCGCTCGCCGAGACATGCAGCTGTCGCGCGGCGGTAGGCAAATGCTGAGTCTCCGCGACCACCTTGAACACGGGCAGCCACTGCCAGATCTCACTGGCTTTCTTGCTCGGGTCCACGAACCGTGGATACCACGCAGCCCGAGCTACAGCGTCTCGGATTTGCGCTGGGAACTGATGGCCCGGTCCAGGGCGCTCGGGCTGAAGCCCTTGAAGAGTTGCCCGCCCAGGTCGATCACAGGGATCGAGCCAGTGTTGAGCCCGGCTTTCGCGAGCTTCGCCTGCATCTCTTTGGCCGCTCCAGGGTCGCGCTCGATGTCTTTGTGCACGACCTTCACGCCTCGGCTCTTGAGGTAGGCTTCGGCCTGGTGGCAAGGCTTGCACCACTCAGCGCCGTAAATGATCGCTGACAGCGCGCTCGCCGGCTGAGCCGTGGCGCTGGGAGTGGGGGGGAACTCAGGCCGTGCGCTGGGGGCGAGGGCCTCCAGCCGCTTGCGGCGCCGGCTGGCACCGAGCTCGTCCCACTGGGAGCGCGCCATCGTTTCCACGTGGTAATTGCCACTGGCCTCCTTCTTCGTCAGATCCGCGACGTAGAGCAGGTCTCCCGCGCCGTCCGCAGAGGTCGTCTGCACCACACGCACGTGCTCACGGGCGTTCTCTGGCACGTCGGCGATCTTCTGAACGACGTGGAACTCTCCCTTTTCGTCCAGCCAGGTCAAAAGCAGATTGGGCGTGTCGTCCTTGAGTTCGAGCGGTGGTAGCTCGTTGCTCTTGGGAGCGGTGCTTCGGTGAGAATCGCCGGGCTCTCGGTCACATCCCACGAGCACAGAGCCGCAAGCGGCGCCGACCGCGACCCAAAACGCCCAGGTGGCGAGTCCCCGCGAACGTCGGCCAGCCGCCGCTCGGGGCAGGCGCTGGTGCGTGATGGGAAACTGGGAACTCGATTTCATCTTCAGTCAGCGGCGGAGTCACGCTGGAAGCAACGCTCTCTCAGGGCTCATGCAGCTTCGGAAGTCTGAGGCCTACTCCGCAGGTGGCAAGGTGTCCATCTCAGCGCGCTCACGGGCTCGCTTCACTTTGCCAGGGATTGAGCGGATCCACTCCAGGATGCCGATCGCGATGTACATCGAGAGTAGCCACACGAGGACGAAAGGCGGCTCGAACTGCTGCCAGACCACGGCGCTCGACCCGATGATGAAGAGCACGAACAGCACGGTACCGGTGTTGAGCTTCAGGTCCTTGAACGACCGGAACTGGACGTTGCTCACCATCAGCAAGCTGAGGACGATGGTGACGACCATGATGAGCAGGC
>JAWKRD010000008.1:0-204631 GCA_041389805.1 Polyangiaceae bacterium
TGAGCTCACTCTTGGTCATTCCCCACTCCTCCAGCGGCCTCCACTCGGACGCACGGTCGCGACACCGCAAATCGTCCCTGCCGTCAGGGGAATTGTCAACGATTTCAATAGGGCAGCGTCGGCTCTCGCTGTAGGCAAAGGGACCAAGTCGGCGCGCGTTTTGCTACCCGCCGTCACCTCGACGCGGAGTCGCTGCGCGCGTCCTACAAAGCCTCCAACTCGACCCAGTCCAGCACAAAATCCGCTTGAGTTACGGTGACTTGAAGGCTCGACCTGGGCAGCGCACCTGGGCTGACGCTGGGCGGCAATTCCAGTCTGGGCAGCACGACCTGCTGGCACTGACCGGCGCCAAACGCGAGCGCTTGCTGAACGCTGGTTTCTCCGACCTGCAGCAGCACGTTGCCTGGCGCCGACCCTTCCATGCGCGCCCACTGGGTGATCAAGCGGTAGGCGCCGCCGCTACCAGCCACCAACTCCAAAGCAGCACGCGTCGCGGGCTCCCCCGCGAGACTCACCGGGGTCGGGTGGGTCGCAGCCGCACGAAAGCGCAAGCCGCGGCGCAAGCTCACGCATCGACCCGGCGGCCACTCTGGATGAACCCAGCCCCCAGCGACTTCCCGCGGTGGCCAGTCAAACTCGGACTCCAGGCGCACACGGCCTGAGGGCAGCGCCTGGGTTTGGGGGGGAGCGGACCAGGCGCTCCATGTCGCTGGTACGTTTCCGTGTGGACTGAAGTCGTAGAACCAACCCTGCGCGTCCAGTGTCTTCAGCAACAAAGCCTCGCGCGAGTCGTAGGTTCGCCTGGCGACGAAGCGTTGCCGCTTCCTCCCGCGGCTCCACTCCTTGAACGCGCTGGGGTCGAAGCCGAGATTGAACCCATGGTCGGTGTCGACGAAGATCACTCGCGCGGCTCCAGTGTCTCCCGTTGGTCCAAGCCGAGCGCGGATCTCCGCTTCGGCGGGAAACATGGGGCCTCCACCTTCGCGGTCCCTGAGCGACCGGTGGTCGTACGCCGAGTGCAGCGCAAACCCGACCACCAACGCGCAAGGCACCCAACCCCGCAGGCGCCAGTTCGCAATGCCCGCCGCCAGCAACAGCTGTTCGAAGGGCAAGGCATCCACGAAGAAGCGCGCGCCGCCAGCTGGGTAGTTGCCGTCGAAGTAGAACGGCGCGTACACGGCGACCTGTAGCAGCAGCGCTCCCGCGAGGAAACGCGTGGCCGCCGAGCGGCGCTGGCGCCACGCCACGTAGGGCACGGCCAGGGCGAACAGCTCCAGGTTCCCCGCGTCGATCAGATGCGCCTTCAGGCGCCTTGCTGTGGTGCCCAGCATCTGCCAGAGGCCGAAGCCATTCGGTAGCTGGCTGTGTACGAAATCCCCGTGTTCGTACAGGCAACCGCGCGGGCCGGGGCCGTAGCCGAAACAGCCCGGCGGACCATCCGCGAGCGCGTAATAAGCCAGCTGCGAGGAGCCGAGCAAGGAGCCCGAAGTCGCCGACTGGTGCCATAGCCAGAGTAGAGCGCCCGGCAACGCTCCGACGGCGAGCCAGAGCACCCAGCTGCGTGTGGGCGGCGGCGAGTCCTCGCGCCGCTCCCGCGACAAGGCAGCCCAGGCGCCGCGCAATAGCCACAGGCTCAGCGCTGCCGCTACCGCCGTGAATGGGCGAGTCGCCAGTAGCCACCCCACGCAGCCGCCGCTTGCCGCGAGCCACAGTCGTGCCGTCCCGCTGCGTGGCGCTGACCATGCTCGCAGCGCACAGTATGCCGCCCCCAGCCACAGCGCGGCGCAGAAGCCATGGCTCATCGTATCTGCTGTGTGGTAGCGCAATGCGGCCGACAAGCAGGAGAGCACCGCCGCCCAGAAGGCGACCTTAGTATCCTCGGGGAAAAGTTTGCGGGCGCAGCCGTAAGTCAGCGCGACGATCGCGCCTCCCAGGAGCGGGCCTAGCCACAGCGGGACCCCCAGCACCTGGAAGATGGCGAGCACCGCCGGATAGCCGGGCGGAAAAATAACCGCGGCCCGTAGTGGCGCGGTAGCCAGCAGGAAGCGCCCAGAAAAGCTAGCTTCGCTGGCTGGTACGCCAAAGTCGAAGGCGCCAGCGGCAAAGCTCCTCGACTCGAGCCAGTAGCTGGTTGCGTCGATGATCCTTGGTCCGCCACGCAGGTAGTAGGCGACGTATCCCGCCGAGAGCGCCATTGCGATCACGCTGAGAGCGGCTACCAGTGCGCGCGGAGCGTTCTGGCCGACGCTCTCGAGCCGCGTCAGCAGCCTCCTGCGTAGACCAATGGCCGTCGCAGCGATGCCCAGGCCAAGCGCCACCCACGCCACCACGTCCGGCGGAGCGCCGAAGGTCCCGAATGGGGTGCTGAGCTGAGGCACGGGGGCAGAGTAGCGGAGATCGTGACGGCTCGGGGAGCACAGGGTCCCCAGGCCCATTCGAGCTAGCGACGGCCCTCTTGGACCAACCAGATGTGATACAGGATGCGTTCGCCTTCGAGCTGCTTCATGCGGAACGCTACGTCAGGGCCCAGGGAACCGCTGGGAACCTCCAGGCTGAACTCGCGCCAGCCGTCGCTCGGCTCCAGCGTCAATTGCCCTAGGGATACGTCGTTGGCGAACACTTCGAGCACGGACCGCGTCGCTTGGGCGGCTCGTACCACGAGCCTGCCCGGTTTGGTGGCGTCGCCGCTGAACTTGAAGGAAGTCTCCGAGCCTTGGGGGACGATGCGACCGGCGTCCCAGAGATCGCGATCTAGGTCCTCGGGATTGGGCAGCATCTTCATGGTGACGAAGCCGAGGGCACCCTGGATGGCGAACTGGTGCTGCTTTTCGTTCACCAGGTCAGCGAGGTCCAGCTCGTCGCTCACGCTCTCGTTCGCGGCGAGACGGAACGGTAGCGCGCTGCCTTGGAAGCTCTGCCAGTTGGCGCGGTAGATCACCTTGTCCGCTCCGCCACAGATCACGTTGCCGCGCACTGGCACGTGAGCCAACGCGTCGCCGAACCAGAGCGGGAGGGTGCCCCACCAGCTCGGGTAGATCGCCAGGGCCTCCGGGCGGTCTCCTGCGGGCATGCGCTCCACCAGCTCCAACGCGGCGGGCACACCCCACTGGCTTGCGCGCGCAAACGGCAGGTCGTGATAGCCGCCCAATCCGATGATATCGAGCCCCGGGAGGTCGGAGCGGTAGGTGAGCGCGCCCGCATCGCCCACGAGCACCCGCTTCGGGCCCAGCTGCTTGAGCAGCGTGCCCGCGGTCAGGTGCTGATCTCGGATGTTGCGTGAGGCGCGTGCGAAGAACCACACCTGCTCGCGGAAGCGAGGCAGTTGGTTGAGCATGAAGAGTGTTGCCGCGAGGATTCCAATCGCCGCTTGGAGCAAGTGGAGCTTCAGTCCGCGGCTGGCTCTTGCTGGACGAATCGATAGCAAGCCGCCAAGGCCCAGCGCAGCCAACATCAAGAGCCAGGCGAGCGCAGGCATGGTGTAGCGCTCGTTCTGCCAGCGCACTTGGCCGTTGAGCGCGACCACGAGGACCCACGCCGTTGCGCTGAGCCAAAGCAGGAGCGCGTACTTGCGCGTCCTGCGAGGTACCAGAGCAAGCGCGCCTAACCCCCACAAAATCCAGCCCCATCCCGCCTGCTCGGAGAGGTGGTAGTGGGTGACGCGCAGGACTTGGTACTTCAAGTTGAAGACCCAGGCGTCCCAGACCTGCTCGCGGCTGAGATGTGGGTGATACATCTCGACCTTCACCAGCGCGCCGGCTGCGGTGCTGTCTCCCGTGAGTAGCTTGTTCGCGACGGCGTGTGCGAGCAGCACGGCGAAAGCCGGAAGACCGCTCCAGACCAACGTGACCAGGCCACTCCTGTTGCCTTGACGTTTCAACACGCTGTACGCCGCGCTGACGCCAAACAGCGCAACGATTAGCGCCGACTCGGGACGTGTCGCGACGAGCAGCGCGCCGCTCAGTCCAAGGCGCGCGGCCGCGGGCCACAGCTTCGTTGCCGTGGGGTAAAGTTCTGGTTGTCGGACCACGTCGTCCCAGGCCACCAGCGCGGCACCCCAAAGGCCCAGGAAGAGCGCGACCTCCATGCCGCTGAAGAGGGACCAATCGAGGGCTCCCACGCATAGAAGCACCGGAGGAGCGAGCCACGCCGTCCAACGCGGCAGTCCGCTGAAGAGCCTGCGAGCGCCCAGCAGGAAGCCGAGGGTGCAAATGCACGCAATGATCGCCGCCCACAGCATCAGGTTCAGCGAGCGGAAACCAACCCAGTAGCCGAACGCGAGCACGAACGGATAGAGCAAGCTCGTGCCCCCGCTCGAGTAGCCATTGCCTTCCGACCACTGGAACGGATAGCCACGCGCCGTCGAGCGCGCGAAATCGAAATGGATGAACACGTCATCCAGCGGCGCGGACCAGATCCCGGTTGGAGTCAGCAGGTCCCCGCTCGAATAGCTCTGGGCGTACGCGAGTTGCAGCCGGAGTGCGCCGTAGAACAGGCTCCCCACGAACCAAATGCAGCCCGCGGCAAAGGCTGCGTAGAGCCAGAACTCCAGGCCTTGTCCGCGGCTCTTCGACTGGAGTTCGGCGCCGGTTTCGCGCGCCAGGCCGCGCACGAACAGGTCTTTGCGTATCAGGCTGAGGCGTTCCCACCAGGTCATCGTGTGCGTCGCTCGTGCCTGGCGGAGTGAGTCGCGAAGCCAGGGGCCGCGCCATGTAACACGGGTGGGGCGACTCGACGAATCGGGGACGACCTCGCGGCACTCGGCCGCTACTGAACAGGCGAGAGGATCGCCGTAGCCACTCGGCTCGTCGCAGCGGAGGTGAGACCGAACAACGTGTCGCGAGTGAGTCGAGTGCGAGGTGCGCTGCAACAATCCAGTGCGAGTAGCCTTCTAGGAGGCAGATCGTCGCACCTCCGCAGTTCGACCGACCCCTCGCACGCTGACGCTTTCGCCTCGTGGATGGGGCTTGCTACGGCGCTAGGTAGGCGCTCTACTACGTGCGCCACTCCGGCCTGGGGAGTTGCGCCTTGGCGGAGAGTCTTTCGCGCCCCGAGCGGCGCGAACTTCGAGAACATTCAATGCGTTGGTTCGTAGAGGTCTCGCCGACGGGCGATGTCAGCAAATCAAGTCGGTACTGTGTCGAGGCCAAGCAGTGGCAGGCCGCGCTGCAGGAGACACGCAAGTCCCTCGGTGACATCGGTCCACTGTCCAAGTTCGCCATCGAGCTGTTGGACAACGGGTATCGCGCGGTCGATCCCGCGACCAAAACTCGGTACACCGTGGCGAAGGCGCCGGACGACGCAGCGCTCACCCCGCTGAACGGCAATTCGAGCCCAGCGGCCGAGGCGACGGCGACTGCAGCGGCTCCGAAGATCCAGCCGGTGCACCCTGGCAAGTCCGAAGCGCCGCCCGCGGCCACCTCCCCCGCCGCAGCCACCTCCCCCGCCGCAGCCACCTCCCCCGCCGCAGCCACCTCCCCCGCCGCAGCCACCTCCCCCGCCGCAGCCGCAGCCGAGTCGGGTGTCGAGTACCACGTGGTGCGCAAGCGCTCAGAGGATCCGTCGGAGCGCACGCCCATCAGCTATCGCGAGTTCGCGTACGCCGTCAAACCCGGCACCACGCGCGAGGCAGCCGAGCAGCTGATCCTGACGCGTTTCCGCGAGGTTAAGGCCTCCATCGAAGGGCGTGCCCCCGGCAAGTTCATCCAGCTCGCGGTGTTCGACCATGTGTTCGAGAAGCGTCCGGCGAACAAGCCGCTGGTCACCCTCGCGTGGAAAGACTGGCGGGGTGACCCCGTGCTTGCATTCCCCCGCGGAACCGACGAGTCGCCGATTAGCCAGGCCCCTCCCAGCGACGCTCCTCCTGAGTCCTTGCCTCCCTACAGCGGACCCGGGATTGACGCCGCGCCTGCCTCCCTCAGCGACCCCGCGGTTGCTTCGGCCCTGAAGCATGAGGCGGTGGAAGCGAGGGACGGCTTCGAGATCACGGAAGAGCCCCTGGTGAACTCGCAGCCGCCGCCCGCGCCCAGCCCGGCTCCCGCGGCAGCCGCAGAGCCTGCCAAGCAAGCAGAGCCTGCCAGGCAAGTGGAGCCCGCCGCGGCCAAGCCGGAGCCGGGCAAGGAAGAGCCGGCGCCGCCCTCACGCGGCAAGAAAAAGAAGAAGCGCGGTGAGAGCACCACGACCCACCCGGACACGCCTTCTCAGAAGATCGCGCTGCGTCGGCGTGAGGGTAAAGACGACCTGATCAGCGAGCTCTTCGAGACCATGCACGATCTGCACTTCATGCCCGACATCATGGCGGGTGCAGAGTTCATGCTGGACGTGCTGACCAAGACGCTGCCCGCCGAGGCCACGGTGTTGCATGTGTTCGACATCAACACGCGGCGCTTCATCGTCGTTCGCGCACGCGGTGAGAGCGCCGAGAAGGTGCTGATGCACGCGACACCGGACTCCGATGAGCTGTTTCGCGACGTGCTGCGTGCCCCACGCTCCCTGCGCTTCTCGAAAGATCGCATCCCGGGTCTCGGCGAGCACTGGCAGCTCCTGGGGCTCACTCCCGAGGCGGTGATGCTCGGCCCGGTGCGCCAAGGTGGGCGTTACCTTGGCGTCGTGGAGCTGAGCAACCCCTCCGGCGGGGGAGACTTCTTCGAAAACGAAGCCAACGCGCTCGACTACATCTGCGAGCAGTTTGCGGAGTTTTTGGCTCAGCGTCCCATCGTGCTCGACTCCGACGTCGTGCTCGCCAAGCGCTGAGCCGTTCTGGCTCTGGTTCTGCCGGTCGAGGGGACAGCGCAGCGTTTCTTGGTGCTTCCCCGATGATTCGCCACACTAGCTCCCGTGGCTGACGGATCGCGCCGCACGCGCTTGCTGACCTTCCTGCTGGTGCCCCTCGTGGTGCTTGCGGTCGGTGTGCTCGCGACCGTGACGTTCCGCACGTCGTTCCAGCTCGAGAAGCTGCGTGAGCAATCGGTCGTCGAGGCCACGTTGTCTCTCGCCAACGAGAAAGCGGACCGGCTCGACAAGCTGATCGTCGAGCAGGACGACGCGGTCGCGAGCGACGTCAATATCGGGGACCTCAGCACACTCAGCCAGCGCTGGCTCAAGGGCGCCGCGCGGCAAACGCCCACGGTGCGCGCGGTGTTGGTGGTTCACCTGCGTCGGCCGCTGCGCGACGTCGTCGCCTTTGCGTCTCGCGCACCGGGGCCCGAGGACGAATCCTTTCGGCGCTTGCTGACGCAACGCATGTTGAACGACATGGTGCTCGACGAGGAGCCGAAAGGCGGGTTGCGGCACCTGCACAAGTCGTACGCCGGCGTGAATTACCTCGTCAGCTACTGGCAGCGTCGCCACGACGGCAACGACTACCTGATCGTCGCCTGGCACGACGTGCCCCGCATTGTGCATGAGATATTTCCGCGTGTTTATTCCGAGCGCGGCGACCAGAGCAGGATCAACGTCGTGGATGCCGAGGGGCGCATCGTCTACGGTCCGCCGCTTTCTGGGGGTGAGTTCACCGTTGGGCGCCCGTTCGCCACCACGCTCTACAAATGGCGGGTCAACGTCACGCTGACGTCCGCAGAAGAGCTAGCGGAGAACGTCGCCCGACGTCGCGTGCTCGAGATGGTGCTGGTTGGGTTGAGCGGTCTGGTCGTCATCGCGGGGATCATCGTGGTGTTGGTCGCCGCGGCGCGGGAACGGCGTCTGAGTCAGTTGAAGAGCGAGTTCGTCGCGAACGTCTCCCACGAACTCAAGACGCCGCTGTCCCTGGTGCGAATGTTCGGTGAGCTGCTCCAGAGCGGTCGTGTCGAGAGTCCGGAGAAGCGCGATCAGTATCTGCAGATCATCGTCGACGAGAGTGAACGCCTCGGTCAGCTGATAGAAAACGTGCTCGACTTCGCCCGCGTCGAGCGGGGCAAGGTTGCATACGACATGACCGAGGGTGGAGTGGGTGACGTCGTTGCGCGCGCCGTTGAAGCCTGTCGGATGCGTGCGGATCGAGAACAGGTCAAGCTCGATCTAGTGGTTCCCGGAGGAATCGACTCTGCGCTGCGTGACGAAGGTGCGCTCGAGGTCGCGGTGATCAACTTGGTCGACAATGCGCTCAAGTACGCCAAGTCGGGCGAGCTGGTGCGGGTCGAAGTGCGTCAGGTCACGGGCTACACCGAGGTGCGGGTCAGCGACTGCGGTCCCGGCATCCCCCCAGAAGACAAGAAGCGCATCTTCGAGCGCTTCGAGCGCGGCCGAGGTGCCCAGGAGCAGAAGGTGCGCGGTAGCGGTATCGGGCTCGCGTTGGTCAAGCACATCGCTGAGGCCCACGGAGGGCGCGCCTGGGTGGAGCCGAATCAACCTCGAGGCAGTACCTTCGTCTTCACCATACCGAGGCTCCAGCGGGCAGCCCGCTCAACCGCCGTGGCGCCACGCGCGGCGACTTGAACGCTGTTTCAGCGTCGTACCCAGCTCGCGTTCGGACCGCGCCTCCTCCCTTCAATGTCGCCGGTAGCCGGTGTACAGCAAGGCATGGCCTGGAGCGCGAAGCAGATCGGCGACCTGACGGGAGTGACGGCGATCGTCACCGGTGCCAACAGTGGAATTGGACTGGAAGCGGCGCGCGAGTTGCTGCGCCACGGCGCTCGAGTGACCCTGGCCTGCAGGACGCCCAGCAAAGCCGAGGCCGCGCTCGAGCAGCTGAAGCGAGAGATCAAGAATTGTCACGCGGAAATAAAACAGCTCGACCTCGCCAGCCTGGCGTCCGTCGAGCGCTTCGCCGAGCAGGTAGACGGGCCGCTGGACCTCCTGGTCAACAATGCGGGGGTGATGGCGATCCCCCGGCGTGAGACCGAGGACGGCTTCGAGATGCAGATCGGGACGAATCACTTCGGCCACTTCGCGTTGACGGGTCGGCTGCTGCCGCGCATCTTGGAGGCCGCCGCAGCGGGTAAGCATCCGCGGGTGGTGACCGTGAGCAGCCAGGCCCATCGCATCGGTATCCTCAAGCTGGACGACATCCACGGTGAGCGGAGCTACGATAAGTGGGCCGCTTACGGTCAGAGCAAGCTCGCGAACCTGCTGTTCATGCAGGAGCTGGCGAAGCGCTTCTCGGCTAACGCTGTTTCCGCACTGAGTGTTGCCTGTCATCCCGGCTATGCATCGACGAACCTGCAGGCAGTCGGGCCGAACATGGAAGGCGCGACCCTCTTCAAGCGGCTCACGGATGTGGGCAACGTGCTGTTCGCTCAGTCTGCCGCTTCCGGTGCGCTGCCCACGTTGTATGCGGCGTGTGGCGACGACATCCAAAACGGCGACTACGTGGGCCCACGTGGTCCGGGCGAGTTTTGGGGCAAACCGAAGAAAACGCGGGGCAATGCCGAGTCTCAGGACAGAACCGCGATGCGCGGACTCTGGGAGCTATCGGAACGTCTAACCGGTGTGCACTACGCGTTCGGTTGAACCACAAGTCCCTAGCGAGTGCGTGGCGCTTGGTTGATACTGAGCTTGCTTTGGTAGAGGGGATGGCAGCGACGTGACGCAGGGCCGGGGACCGAAAGGCACGCAGTTGATGGAAGCCCAGCCGGATGCTGGCGTTTCCGCGCCGCAAGCTCAGCCCGTGCCGCAAGCTCAGCCCGCGCCGCAAGCTCAGCCCAGCCCGGGCTATCCAGCTCAAGCGTCTCCTGCAGCCCAAGTGTATCCCGCAGCCCAAGGCTATCCGCCAGCCCAAGCGTATCCTGCCCAGCCTCAGCCAGCGGTGGCGCCTCAAGCTTACCCGCAGCCTCAAGGCTCGGGCGGTTACCCCCAGCAGCAATCAGCGCCGCAAGCGCAGTATGCGGCTCCGCCTCAAGGCTACGGCCAAGGCTACCCTCAAGCGGGCCAGGCAAACCCTGGCTACGCTGGTTCAGCCCAGGCGGTTGGCTACGCGGCGGGCGCTGCCGTCGCGGGCGCTGCTGGCATGACCGCGGTTACAGGTTACGCCGGGCAACAAGCGGCGATGAACCTCCCGCCCGCTCAGATCGGTCCCTTGCCCACGTTCCCCGTACAGCACGAGGCTGAACCGAAGCACACTCCGATCCAGCTCAACGACGACCTGCACGTCGATCACATGCTGGCCAAGCTGAGCCAGCTCTACGCTCAGGACAAATCAGCCGAATCCAAGAACAAGAAGCTGATGATGTGGGGCTGGATCTGCTTCTTCGTTGGGGTGTTCACGGCTTGGCTCTTGATCGGCATCCCGATCCTGATCCTCGGGATCGGATTGTTCATCTACCGGGCGATGGGGAACTCGAGCAAGCAAGACGTCGAGGATCGCAAGCTAGAGGTGATCGCCGGCGTGTTGAACGGCTTGCGCGGAGAGATCCGCCCGAATCGTCCGGTTCACGTTGGGGCAGACTTCGGCGCTTACTCCAACGTTCAGCCCAGTCACTACACGGAAGCCGGTACCGGCATGTTCGAGTCCAAGACGACCGCGGCGAGCTATCAGCACTGGTGGCTCAACATGCGCTTCGCCTTGGTGGATGGCACTGGCGTGACCCTCGATGTGATCCAGCAGGCCAAGCGCAAGACCGCGCAGAAGCGCAAGTACACCAAGACGAAGGATCGCGTGATCGAGCGCATCAACGTCAAGATCAACGCGCCTGGGGGCAAGTCGTTTGGCCCGAGCGTCATGAATCGCCAGTGGAAGAGCGAGCGCTTCAATGGGCTCCTGCTGAAGCGCGTGATCATTCGGCCGCGCTACGCCGTGTTCCAGTACCAGGCCGCCGCGACGACCCGAGTTCGCGGTCGTGGCGGCTGGTTTGCCCAGAACCTCGAACAAGGTGAGGTCACCAGCCCCAAGGCGCTGGCGGCGATCGTCAATTCATACAAGAGCGTCGCGAGCGTGCAACACGCGAGCTGAGCGGGAGCGGAAGAGCGAGTGCGTTGTCGAGAAACTGCAGGGATCCTTTTCAAGCATCGCTGTCAGGAGCCGCCTTCCGGAACGTGCACGATGTGCCAGAAACCGGTGTGCTCCCGGCACGCGCGCTGGCAGGGCCACAACATCGTTTGCGTAACCTGCCTGCGCGGCGAGCTGAAGAACCCCTATCGCAAGCACAGCTACGCCTACTTGCGGGATGATCCGTTCTTCTTCTGGTATTTCCGCGAGGGATCCTTCCTGAATGATCCGTACGGAGATGAAGACTACGCGCTGTTCGACGACGGAGAGACGGACTTCGGCGGCGACGCCCCCGACGACTGGGCCGGCAGCTGAGCCTGCGTGGCGCGCTGGCTGATCTACGCCCTGGGAGGTGGCCTCGGTCACGCGGTGCGCGCTGCGTGCATCGCGCGTGAGCTCAGCGGCTGCGGGGTTCGGGCGCGCGTGCTGTGCGCAGAGCACGCAGCGTCCGCAGCGCGCCGGCTGTTTCCTGATGTGAGCGGCCTGACCCGTGAAGAGCACCCCACGCCTCGCGCGCTGGCGGATCGACTCGCGTTGGAGCTAGCCAGTTGCGACCTGCTCTTGCTCGACACGTTTCCGCGCGGTGTTCTTGGCGAGCTCGACTCCGTGGCCCCCGCCGTACCGCGCATCCTGCTGACTCGCCTGGTGCGCGAGCCGCACCCCGCGCTGAACACTAGGTCTGGTTGGGCCGAGCTGGGCCTTCAGGGTGTCGTGGACATCGAGCCCAACCTCGAGTGGCTACGGGGCCCGGCTGTGCGGTGCGGCCCCGTCGCTCGCCGGCTCACTCAGGTGCACCTCTCCCCCAAACCCGTGGTGCAAGTTGCACTCCCTGATGAAGCCGCGCGGAAACGCGTGGTCGAGTTACTGGAGCGCGCTGGGATCAGCTGCGTCGTTGCGGAGGGTGGTGAGCTGGCCGAGGGTTTCTGCGCTCCAATCGTGATTGGTCGGGCGGGCTACAATTTGACTTATGAGCTGGTTGCTGCTGGGATTTGGCACGTGGCGCTGCCAGCTGCGCGCCCCATCGATGATCAAGCGCGCCGCGCGGAGTACCTCGGCGCGAGGGTGCTCAGTCCGCAAGCGCTCGAGCGGCGGCTTAGGGGGCTCGTGGGCGCGGGGCCCCGGCCACCCAGCGTCGTGCTCGAGCACCGGGAACTCGCGGCGCGACTGATCGAGTTCGCGCGAGGCCTAGGCTGAGATCAGAGGCAAGCGTCGCGCGCCGGTTGAACCTGCTGTTGCCGCAGGGATAGAGACCTCCCCAAGCGCCGCGTTGAGCTCGCGGTTCTCTACCAGGTACATATCGCACGCGTGGCAGCTCGGGATTCGCTCAGCGCGCATCTGCTCACGCATGCGCTGGAACGCCTCGCCGAGCCAAACCTCGCGCACGCTCTGGCTGGAAAGGTCACCAAGGGGTTCGATGCGACCGTTGGTCATGCAGCACAGGTAGACCTTGCCATCCCACGCCACGAACAGGTGGAGCCACGGCGCGAGGCACTGGTGCTGCTTGTAGTAGGAGAGCGCGTAATCACCGGCGGCCGCAGCGTCGAGCTCCGACTTGTCACGCCCGAAGGGGTAGACGTAATCGTTGCCGAGCGGAAAGCCAAATTGGCGCCGTAGCTCCTCGACCTCCGGTGCGATCTCCGAGTTGTACTCGCGGATCAGGCGCTTGCTCAGGCGCAGCTCGCTTCGCTTGCTGTCCACGGGCATCGGCACCAGGTCGATGGCACCTCGCTCCGCCACCAGGCGAATCAACGCGGGGTAGTCGCGAAAGTTCTGGCGCAGCATCACGAAGTTGACGCGCAGCTTGGGGGGGCGCTTCCTGGCGTAGCGCGCGATGTACTCGATCCCGCGCAGCGTCTTCTTGAAGCTACCGGGCACACCTCGCACGCTCTCGTGCACTTTCGGACTCGCGCCGTCGAGGGATGTGCTGACGCTGCTGATGCGATGGCTGAGCAGGCTCTTCGCGCGATCTTTGGTGAGCAGCGTGAGGTTGCTCGTGAGTGTGACCTTGATGCCAGCTTCCGCGGCGGCACCTGCGATGGCTTCGAAGTCCTTGCGCGCCAGCACCTCGCCACCGGAGAAATGCACCTTGCGACAGCCGAGCTCCGCCATCTCGCGGAGCACCTGAATGAAGCGCTCTCCGGGCAGCTCAGGCGGCGCCCAACCCCGGCCGTAGCGACACATCACGCATTTGAGGTTGCAGCGCGCGGTCAGCTTGATCTTCACCGCACGCAGGTACGCTGGGGGTGTCAGGTCGCGCACGCTCTTCTCGAGGGGGTCCCACAGCTCTGCCTCGTGGATCAACTGCTGAACGTCGTACATGTCGCGGCTCAGGGCGGTTCGTCAGGCGGGGCGCGTACGTCGCAGGCGGCCTGACGCCAAAGCAGTGTAGCATTCGCGCGTGACGCACGTCGCCGTGGAGTCGGACTCGAGCGCTGGTTTTGTTGGGGGAGAGGCGCGCCTCCAAGGACTCCGAGTGGCCTACGTCGCCTTCGAAGGTTTCCCCAACTCGAAGGGCTCCGGGACTCGCATCCGACAGCTGACTCAGGCGCTGTGCGACGCCGGCGCCGAAGTGCACCTGGTCACGCTGGCGCCCAAGCCGGGCGCGGGAGCGCCGCCGCGCGGCGTGGTTCTGCGTCCGATCAATCTCCTGGAGGACAACCTGCTCGCCCGCGCCCTCGCGTTTCGCGACCGCGTGCTGCGCGAGCTGGTAGCGATTCGACCCGACGTCGTGCATTTCCGTGGGGTATTCGAAGGCGAAGCATGCCTGGCCTACGGCGCGCGGCGGGGTGTGCCGACGCTCTTCGAACTCAATGGGCTGCCCTCGATCGAGCTCTCTTATCACTACACAGGCCTGGCGGGCTCTCAGAGCATGCAGGCGAAGCTGCGGGAGCTCGAGGCGCGGGTGCTCCAGGGCACGCGTTGGGCGCTGACTCAGAGCCAAACCACGCTGGAGTTCATGCAGAGCCGCGGCCTACCGGCGACTACACCGCGAGTCGTGATCCCCAACGCCGCCGACCCCGAGCTGTTCCGGCCAGCAGCCGAGCCACTCGCGCCTCCGAGCGCTGCCAACCCTGCGCGCTTGCTCTACGTTGGCGCCACTCAAGCCTGGCAAGGCACCCTGGAACTCTTGATGGCCACGCGGCGCGTCGCTCGAGAAATGCCCGTGGCGCTCTGCATGGTGGGGCCCATGCGTCGCCGCTGGCGTAAGCAGATCGAGCGCAGCGTGCACCGGCTCAAGCTGGATGAAACGGTGCAGCTGCTCGGCGCCCTTCCGGCGCAGGAGCTGCCGGCGTTGATCCAGAGCTCCCACCTCTGCCTCGCGCCGCTTCGCCGCGACGTGCGCAACAAGCACCAGGGCTGTAGTCCAATCAAGGTCTTCGAGTACATGAGCTGCGGTCGTCCGGTGGTTTCGACGGATCTCCCCTGTATGCGCGAGATCATCCAGCCTGGCGTCACCGGCGAGCTGATCGAATCGCCGCGGCCAAAGGCCTTGGCGGACGCGTTGCTCGAGTTACTCCAGGACGACTCGCGGCGCTTGGCCCTTGGTGATGCCGCACGGCAATATATCCAGCGCGAGGCGACCTGGGAGCTGCGGCGCAACGCGCTGGTGGAATTCTACGCGAGCGGGCTGAGCTTGGCGGCGCGCGCCTCGGCGTAGAGTCGCTCGTAGGTCTCGCTCTCCAGGCTCGGGGCGTGCGCCTGGATCACGTACTCGCGCGCCCGCTTGCCCCAGCTGAGACGCTCAGGGCTCTCGAGGCATTCCTGGATGGCGTCGGGCAGCTGGTCTAGATCTTGGGTGTCTATCAACGCGCCGCTGACGCCGTGTTCGATGATGTCGACGTGGCCCCCGACGCGCGTGGCGAGCACCGGGCGCGCCGCTGCCATCGCCTCGAGGGCGGCGTTGGGCGTGCCTTCGAAGAGTGAAGGGAACACGACGAGGTCGCACAGCGCGAGCAGGCGACACAGGCGTTTTGGGCTCCCAGAGTACTCGAGCACCTTGATGCGCGCTGCGGCGTCGGGCGCAGTAGCCTCGAAGGCTGCATACGCGCGCTGGGCGTCGCGGCGTACCCCGCCGATGAGCAACAGGTGCATTGGTGCCGCGCGGCAAAGTTCAGCGAAGGCAGGCAACAGGAAGCGCATGCCCTTCTTCTCACGTAGCTCGCCGACGAAGCCGAGCACCTTCGCGCCAGCTTCGAGGCCCAGCGCGGCGCGCAGGCTGTTGTCCGGCTCTTCAGGCTTGAAGAGCTGCGCGTCCACGGAGTTCGTGACGTGGTTCAGCGAGCGATTGAAGACGCGCCCGGCCTTGTGGCAGATCTCCTCTGAGACGCCGCTCACCAGCGTAGCGTTCTCCACGGCGTGCTTGACCAGCTGAAACTGATCCGTGCGGAATAGTCCGCGATCAATGTCGTTGCCGCGCAGGCTGAGCAAGCTCGCCACGCCCGCGAGCTGCGCGGCGAGCACGCCAGCGTAGCCCGCGTCGCTCGCGTAGATTGCGTGCACCAGGTCCGCGTCGCTGCGCTTGAGTACGCCGCTGCCGTGCTCCACCAGCGCCATGAGGTCTCGCTCGAGGTCGCTCTGGCGACCCACGTGGTGCTGGAGCAGGCCTTCTTTTTCGCGCGTGACGCAGCCACCCGGGGGTGCGTGCTTCGACCAGCACACGAGGTGCACCTCTTCGCCGCGCGCCGCCGCTTGCCGGGCAATGCGCCGGGTGGCGTTTGCGACTCCCCCGTGCTCTCCCGGTGCATGAGGAGCAAAGAACACCACCTTCGAAGCGCGCGTCATGGCGAAGCGAGGCTACTCACCCCCAAACCATGCGGCTATTGAAAGCGACGCGAGTCCTCGTGATGATGCGACGGATGAAACGCTGGCTCTGGACTCCGCTGCTCTTGACCTTCCTCGCCATCGCGTTGCTCGCGTGCAAGAAGAGCGAGTCGAACGGGAGCGGACCCAGCCCAGTGACGGTGGCCAGCGGCCCCATCAGCGTCACCGGCGCCCTCGACATCAGCATCCAGCCGAACGGGAGCGCCAGCGTGAGCGGCGTCGCGCTGGAGTTCACCCAGGTGGGGACCGATCTGGAGGTGAAGAAGGGCGGCGCTCGCATCGCCAAGTTCACCAAGGAGGCGGACCGCATCAAGCTGCGCGCTGCTGACGGTCAGACGGTCACTCACAAGCTCAAGTTCAAGCCGGACGGCAAGCTCGAGCTGGAGGACGGCGGCGAAGCACGCCTGTACATCGCCAAGCCCAAGGACTACGGCTACAAGGTGGAAGACGCTGGCGGATCTCCCGTTGTTTCCGTGAAGCAAAAGGACTCGCGCATCGAGGCAAAGAAGGAGAGCGGCGAGGAAGTGTTCCGCGTCGAAGGCTTGTCTCCGAAGGCGGCGAGCGTGCTTGGGTTCGAGAAGCTCGACCCGGAGCTAAGGGCGGCGCTGGCCTTCTTCGTGCAGAAGAGTGGTCTCTGAGTCGCCCGTACTGGATGATTCCCGTGTGGCAATCAGCAGGTAGTTGTCCAGAGGTGTGCCTTCGGAGGCGTCGGTCAACTCGCAGCTGAGCCCAAGCGCCTCCAGCTGCTTCCGGAGTGCTGCGGCGTCGAGGAAGCTGAAGTCCTCAGCGCGATTCACGCGCAACGTGCGCCCCATGCGCTCGGCGAAGCGTGTCAGAGCAGAACTGGGACGCCCCGCAGGCGATGCCTCGCGGATAAAAAGCCGACCGCCAACCGGCAGGCTGAGAGCGATCTGCTCGAGCACTTGCTGCTGCGCCGGTTGCGGCAGGTAGTGCAGCACATCGAGCAGCAGGAAGCTGTCCCCGCGGAGCGGCGGCGGGGCTGCGAGGTCAGCAACCGAGAAGTCGACGTTCGGGACACCGTCGGCGGCTTGCCTCGCGACTTCGATCTTTTCCGCATCGATGTCGTAGCCCGCGACGCTGCTGGCGGTGCCGAGCTCCAGCAGCAGCAAGGCGAACTGCCCGCGCCCGCACCCCAAGTCCACCAGTCGGCCGAGGTCGTCAAAGCTCGCAGCTCGAGCGGTCAGGGGATCGAAGCGCAGCTTGCCGCGCACGTAGTAGCGATGTCTCGGCAGCGCGGAGGCGTAGCGCGACAACGTGCGTTGAATGGCGGCGTCGAGCTCGGGGTGCCTTGGCCGTCGGCCCTCCACGAGCTTGAACGCTACGGCGGCAAACAGCAGCGCGAGGCACAGCCCGACCAGTGGTGCCCCCACAGCTAGCTCGGAGACGAAGCGTCCGGCGATCTCGGCCAGTGGGCGGCTGCGATCGAGCTCCGCGGCGGCGCCGTGCAGCAATCGACTCCCGAGCTCCACCTCGGCGATCAGCAGAAACGGCGCGAACAACGGGTTCGAGATGTTTGCCGCGAGGTAACAGGTCACCAGGTCCAGCCGCAGCGGCAGGCAGACCAGCGCGCAGAGTGGCAGGTGCAGGCCGTACAGCGGCAGACACCCGATGAACACCCCCACGCCGACGGACATCGCGGCGCGCGAAGGCGTCAACGTGCCGCCGCGGAGGCGGCGATACAGACGCTTGGCGCCGGCTCGCAAGCCGCTGTTCCGTGCGGATTTAGGAGCGGCTGGCGGAGGATTCAAGCTTTGGAGTCGCGCGCGCTATAGCCCTTGGCAATGCGCAGGTACATTTGAGCCGACTTGTTGTCGGGGTCCGCCGCGAGCACCTTGTCGAGCTCCGCGATCGCCTGGGTCTCTTCGCCCGTCGTCAGCATCAGCACCGCCAGCATCAGGCGGGCCTGGTGGTAGCTCGGGTTGGCCTGGAGCGCGGCTTCGAACTCTTCCCGGGCGCGATCGGTCTTCGCGGCGTCGCGGTATAGCACCCCGAGGCGCGTCCGCAGATCCGCGAAGCGGGGGCAAAGCGCCACCGCGCGCTCGAGCTCCAGGGTGGCTTCCTCCGGCATGCCCGCGTCGAGGTAGGCCTGGCTCACGTCCGCGTGCATGTTCGCGATTTTTCCACGTACGAATGAGTCTGGCTGGGGCCGGCCACTGACGTCGCGCGTGCGCACGCTGCCGTAGATCCCGCGCGCCTTGTCGTATTTCCCGAGGTCGTTGTAGGTGACCATCAGGTTCAGCTGGGCCTCGGTGTAGCGGGGATTGATGCTCACCGCCGTCTCGAATTGGCGTTCTGCCTCGCTGAAATGGCCGCGGCTGTGAGCGATCACGCCCAGCATGTTGTGGACGTCGGCGAAGCTGTGGGCTTGCTCCGCCACCTGCTTGAGCAAGTACTCCGCCTGGTCATACTCGCGGTTGGCGTAGTGCTCACGCCCGAGCAGCAGGATCTGCTTCAGATGGTCGTCCATAGAAGATCAGTGTCGACCAAACTTGACGCTTAAACAATCACGCTGACCAACCCTCGCAGGTGCTTGACGCAAGTTCAGTGGTTGTAGCGCGTGCTCGCTTGCTCCGGTTCAGAGCCGCTGCTAAGTCGCGAGCCGTGTCGTCGCAGCCAGGTGGACCTCGACTAGTCGGCCGTGTCGTCGACCCACTGGTGGGCGACTCAGGCGAGACAGAACCAGTCTTTTCGGCTGCCGAAGCCGACGCTGCGCCCGCCTCGCGTGCTCAGCAGGAGCCTGAGGCAGCGCGAGCACGTGTCTCCGATGGCCCGCCCGCCGAGACCCGCCAGGTGTCGCTGCCACCCCTCGATTTGCCCCCCGCGCCCCGTTCGGTACCCAGCGACGTCATCGAAGTCGCTGCACCTTCCACTCCGGATTTTGGGGGTGAGGAAGAACCATACGGAAACGAAAGCGCGCTGGAAGAGCCGGACGCTGACATCCCGGAGCCCACACCCACCCCCGTGGCTCGTGGCGGCGCCATGCGAGAGTTGCTGCTCGCGAAGGCACGCGAGGCGGATCCCGAGCGCGCCAGACAGCTCGAGCTCGAGTCTCGAGACGGTGGCCTGGATGAGATCGGGCGGGACTTCTCCCCCCCAACCAATCCGCTCGAGCGTGAGCTGGATGAAATCGGCTTGGAAGGACCGAGCAGCCGCTCGGTTCCAGCCATCGTCCGCTCCAAGGATGGCGTCTCCCCCACCTGGCTCGCGGTGTTTGCGACGGGCTTCGGCGTGGCCATCGTGGCTGCCCTGATCTTCGTGTTGATTCACGTCGCACCCCGCAAGTTCCCGAGCGACGTCGAGCCGGCTGCTGCCGTGGTGGACGCCGGACCTGCGGAGGTCGCGGCCGAGGACAAGCAACCGGAGCGTCCGAAGCGAGTGAAGCTTCCGGGGCCGTGGCGCATCGCGGACGACAAGGACAAGCCGGGCATGAAGGTGATCGAAGGCGAAATCGGCCGTGATCCCTTCTTGAAGGCGATTCAGGACGCGGGCCTCGAGAAGGCGCAAGCGTACCGCGCCCTGACCGCACTGAAGGATCTTCGGGATCTCGAGAAGTGCGACCGCAGCGATCGCTTCGTCGCGCTGATCGAGCGCGGCAGCAAGCGCCTGAAGGCGTTCGAGTACGAGGTCAGCAAGGAAGAGGTCTACCAGGCCAAGGAAGACAGCGCGGGTCTGCTGCGCGGCAGCAAGCTCGACCTCAAGGTCGACCGCGCCCAGGTGAAGGGGGCCATCCGCATCACCGGTGCCGGACTCGACGTGGACGCGAAGAACGCAGGCCTTGAAGTGGGCCTCGCGAGCGTGGTGTCGAAGGCGCTCAAAGGCCAGATGTCCGTCGAGCAGTTCGAGAAGGGCGACGTGTTGAAGGTCGTGGCCCAGGAGGTCACCGTGCTCGGTGAGTTCGCGCGCTACGCTGGGGTTGAAGCGCTCGAATATATTCCTCAAGGAAAACCTGACAAGGCAGTCCGCATCTACTACTTCCGCGGTTCCCACTCCAAGGGGTACTACGATGACAAGGGGCGGGCGCCTGGTGAAGGGTACTGGCGAAGGCCAATCCCGGGTGCGCCGGTGACCTCGAACTTCAACCCGAACCGGATGCATCCGGTGCTTCACAAGCGCATGCCACACACCGGAACGGACTTTGGTGCAGGTACAGGTACTCCCATCCGGGCGAGCTCCTACGGCACTGTGAAGTTCATCGGTGTCGCCGGTCGCGCTGGCAACCTGGTGATGATCAAGCACGACAACGACTACGAGACCGGGTACGCGCACATGTCGCGCTTCGCCCAGGGACTCAAGGTGGGAGACCGCGTCGAGCGAGAGCAGGTCATCGGCTACGTCGGGTCGACGGGCAGCGCTACCGGGCCTCATCTGCACTTCATCTGCAAGTACAAGGGCAAGTTCGTCGACGCGATGAAGACGCTGAAGTTCGACGCACTCCAGGTCCTTCCAAGTGGCGAACGCGCCGAGTTCGAGGAGTTCAGGAAGCCCTACGATGCGCTCTTCGCCGAGATCAAGCTGCCCCCTGCTCTCGCGGAGCCTGAGGCCGATGCGCCCGCTGCCTCGACCAGCGAAGCGAGTGATGGCAGCGATGAAGGCGAGGACCCCAGTGACGAGGGCAGCTCGAGCGGGCTCCCCGAGTCGGACGTGATGATCAAGCCAACGGCTGCGCCAGCGGCCTCAGGTGGCCAGCGCGGCGTGGACCTCAGCAAGTCCGTGAACATGAGCGACGAGGATTTGCTCAAGGCCCAGCCAGCGACCGACGATGGCGAAGTCGAGTAAGTGGGCTCACCGCCAGGTGAGCCGCATCCGGCAGCTGGGATTCCCCGACGCGCGACAGCCCAGCTCCAGAATTTCCACGCGGGTATCAGGGCTGAAGCTGAAGACGCCCTCGAGCCAGCCCTTCACGCTCAGGCAGTGTGCGCGATGGGGCAGCGGCATGTCTTCGATGGTCAGCTCCGTCTCGTTCTCGCGGGTGCTCTTGCCCACGACTCGCCCCGAGTCGTAGTGGCGGTGCCAAAGCCCCGACGCGATCTCCATGAACTGGTTTACGTCCATGCCTCGTTGAAACATGGACTTCCAGACGCCTGACGTGTGCTCCGCGGAGTAGCGCCCCATCTGTAGAATCAGCCCGTGATCACCGCGGCCGAATAGGCGGTCGATGAGGACACACAGCTCCACGAAGTGATCGAAGCTGATCCAGCCATCGGATGGATCTGCGACCGTCAGAATTTGGCGCAGGCGCTCACTCGCGTGTTCCAGGAGTCGCGCGTGGCCGGCCTCCCCGTAGCGCTCTCTGACGAACGCCTCGCGCACGCGCAGGGTGGATGCTTGGGCGCGTCCGTGGAGGGCCCAGGAACTCGAACTCTGACTTGGAGTCACCTAAGGGATCTTAGCCACTCCGACTGGCGTCGTGGGCACACAATTCGGTCAAGCGGCCAGGGATTTAGGCTCTGGGGCTGTGAGCGTGGCTTCCCCTTGGCAGGTGGCTGGGGCGGGGCTAGCTACCAAGCGTGATCCGAACGCTCCGCGGTGTGTGGCTTGGGCGACGCGCATATGGCGCCGTACACGAGCTTCAAGAGCAGCTGCTGGCTGCGCGTCAGCAGCAGTTGATTGGGGATACCGTGCTGCTTCTGGAGCACGAGCCCGTGATCACTTTGGGACGCGGCGCAAAACTCGAGCACGTGTTGCTCTCGAAGCCCCTCCTCGAGGCTCGCGGAATCGAGCTGGTCGAGGTCGGTCGCGGTGGGGACGTGACACTGCACGCGCCTGGTCAACTCGTCGGCTACCCCATCGTCAGTCTAGCTCCAGACAGGCAGGATGTGCGGCGCTACGTCGGGGACCTGACCAGAACCATGGGCGACCTGGTCCTCCACCATGGCATCGGCGCCGGCAGCATCCCTGACGCGCCTGAGTTCATTGGCCTGTGGGTCGACGCGGAGTCTCCCCACGCGTGGCCTGGCGCAGCAGCCGCGCGTCGCCTGCTGAAGATCGGTGCGATCGGGGTGCGCGTGTCGCGCTGGGTCACGATGCACGGTTTCGCGTTGAACCTGACCACGGACCTCAGCCTATTTCAGCTCATCGTGCCGTGCGGAATCACCAAATACGGTGTGGCGTCGGTGGAGAGCCTCACTGGGCAGCGCATCGACGTGGCGGCAGCCTCGAAGCAGGCGCTGGGCAGCTTGTGCCAACGATTGGATGCGTCGGGAACCTGGGAAGACGCTTCGAGCTTGTCACTGGCTGAACTAGGTCATGCGCTCGGGGTGCAGCAGGCAAGCGACTCCGCCAGCGCGCCTTGATCCGATGAGCTCGCGTCGTCCTCGCGCGAAGCGCAGCGTACAAGTCGTGGACGCGTCAGATGTCGCGCTGAGTCAGGCGGAACGCAGTGAAGAGCGGCGCCGAGAGATCCTGAAAGCAGCTCTGGAGTGCTTCACCGCGGGCGGCCTCGAAGAGCTCCGAGTCGCGAACATCCTGGAGCGCTCGGGCGCGAGCGTCGGTAGCGTTTATCATCACTTCAAGAACCTGGCTGGCGTGCTCTCTGCGTTGTATCAGTCGCTGCTCGCGGATTACCGCGCGGCTTTGCTTGAGCGCCTCGCGGCAGAGCAGGCAGCGGAGGGCTGGATTGGTGCGGTCGTGCAGCACCACATCCGCTGGTCGTTGGAGCACGCAGCAGCCGCGGACTTTCTCCATCGCGCGCGTCACCTACTGCGTGGCGACAAGGACTTGCGGAGCGGCACGGCAGAGTTCTTGGCAGCGCTGAGCACCCAGGTGGACAGGTTCGTCGAGCGGGGAGAGCTGCGCCGTCTGCCGAATCAGCTCTACGTTCCGGTGCTCCTCGGCCCGGCTCAAGAGTGGGTGCGTCTATACTTCTCGCGGCGCACCAACTTGCATCCGAACGACGCTGCTCGGGAACTGGCGGCGGCGGCTTGGCGCAGCGTCTGCCCCTGAAGTGCTGCTGCGCCGTGCAGAGTCAGCGAAAGAATCGGCTTTCAATCCCACTACGGCGGTGCCAGAAGCACGCCGCGATGCGCTCCCCGAACAGCGAACCCCACCCAGAGCCGCGTGCTTCGGCGCGGGAGCGGCCGTCGGAAGTCGTCGAGGCGAGTGGGAGCCCCCAGCCGTCCAAGCCGATGACTCGGGGCGACGTCGCCATCCGCGCCCTACTCGTTTTCTGCCTGCTCTACCTTTTCCTCGTCGGCATCGGTGGACTCAGCGATGGCTTCAAGGGGCTTGGCAAGCACGCTCTGGATTCGGTTTTTTCCGCCACCGCAAACCCCTTCGTCGCACTCACCATCGGCATCCTCGCCACGACGCTCGTACAGAGCTCCAGCGTGACCACGTCGATGGTGGTCGCGCTCGTCGCCGCGCCGAATTCGCCGCTACCTCTGGCCAACGCCATTCCCATCATCATGGGAGCGAACATCGGCACCACGGTGACCAACACGCTCGTTTCCCTGGGGCACGCGGGCCGAAAGGATGAGTTCCGGCGTGCGTTCGCCGCCGCGACCTGTCACGATTTCTTCAACTTCTTGGCTGTCGCGGTGCTGCTCCCCGTGGAGCTCGCCACTGGTTACCTTGCCAAGACCAGCGGAGTGATCGCGCATTGGGTTGGTGGTGGTGGCGGCACGAAGCCTCCGAATCCCATCAAGCAGGCCGTGCACTACGGGCTCGAGCCGCTCAGCCAAGGCATCCACGCGCTGGTGCCAAGCCAAAAGGGCGCCGCGATAGTCCTGCTAGTGGTGAGCGGCGTACTGATTTTCGTGTCGCTATTTCTGTTGGTAAAGACGCTGCGTGCGCTTACCGGCACACGGCTTCAGACCTACGTGGCGCGCGCGCTCGACACGAACGCCTACGTTGGCATCATCGTTGGGCTTCTGGTCACGGTGATGGTGCAATCTAGCTCAATCACGACCAGCGTCATGGTGCCCCTCGCGGGCGCGGGGATCGTTACCGTGCGGCAAGTGTTTCCGGTTACCTTGGGGGCGAACATCGGGACCACGATCACCGCCTTGCTCGCCTCCATGGCTTTGCCACCCGAGACGGCCCAGCTCGGCGTGCAGATCGCGCTCGTGCACCTGCTGTTCAACGTCACGGGCCTGTTGATGGTGTATCCGCTGCGCTGGACTCGTGAAATTCCGGTGCGCGCGGCCGAGAAGCTTGCGGAGCTGGCGGTGCGGAGCCGCGCGTTGGCGTTTGGCTACGTGATCGTGTTGTTCTACGGCCTGCCGGCTGGCTTGATCTGGGTGACGCGCGGCTTCTGAGCGGAAAGCTTGGAAGCTTGGGCGTACCCTTGCCTGGAGAGGACTGTCGTTGAGTTTGGTTAGGCAGTTGTTGAATGTGTTTCGTGGGCCTAGCGCGCTCCAGGCTGCTACCGAGGATTTCTCGCGCATGCTTGAGTTGGCGCTCTCCATGGTGGTTCGCGCGAGTGACGACTTCTTCGGTCCCGCGCTGTCCCCGCCGGAGCGTACTCGCTTCTACGAGCAAGATGTCCGCGTGAATCAGTACGAGCGACAGGTGCGGAAGCTCGTCATCTCTCACCTCAGCGGTGCCGGCGCGGCCGACGTGCCCTATGGCCTCTTGCTGATGAGTCTCGTGAAGGACGTCGAGCGACTCGGGGACTACGCGAAGAACTTGGTCGAGGTTCCAGAGCTCCGGCGTGACGATTTCCCCGAGGATGCGAACTTGGAGGAACTCCTGGAGATCAAGCGCAGCGTCGTCGCGTTGGCAAAGGAAGTCGGACCGGTCTACGCGAACAGCGACCACGCGCGAGCGAGGGAGCTCACGGTAGAGGGCCGGAGCATCGCAAAGCGCTGCGATAGACTGGTCGTACGCGTGGCGGCTGGGGACTACAGCGCAAACATTGCCATCGCGTTGACCCTCGGAGCCCGCTTCTTCAAGCGCGTCGAGATGCACCTCCTGAACGTCTTGAGCAGCGTGCTCATGCCGCTGCACAAGCTCGACTACTTCGACGAAGACGTCGCCGGCACCAAACGCTGACTCCCCGCCTCACCACTCGAGCGGCGGTCCTCGCAAGTCCTTCGAGCAAGACGCGGGCGCCGCCCGCTAGAGTTTCTGTTGTAGGCGTCTGGTGAGCCGTCCGATCGCTCGCGTGTGCAGGCGGCTCGCCCAGCTCTTCGACAATCCGAGGTCGGCGGCGACGTGATCGAAGCGCTCGCCTTCGAAGTAATGTCGCTGCACCAGCTCGCGCTCTTGGTCTGGCAACTCGGCGATGCCCTCTTGGATCAATTGCAAGAGCTGAGCGCGCTCGAGCTGTTCGTCAGCCGGTGCGTCCAGCGAGAGGTGATCAGGCCCATCTTCGCCCGGCACTGTCTGGCTGACGATGCCGGTCGCCATGGCGGTGGCCATGTTCGCCAAATGATCATTCAACGCGCGCTCCGCGTCGGCGCGAGCGCTTCCTGGCGGGGCGCCGCCTTGAAGATCTTCGACCACCCCTTCGCTCACTCGCCCAGCTGCTTCGAGCGCGCGTAGGCGCTCGTGGACCCGGCGTGGGAGGTGAGCCAGGCTGCGCAGGCCGTCGATCACGGAGCCCCGCACGCGGTAGCTGGCGAAGGCGCGGAATGGCACGCCGCGCTCGGGATCGTAGCGCCGTGCGGCGTCCAGCAAGCCCTCTCGGGCGAAGCTCAGCAGCTCGTCCAGCGCCGCGTTCGGGACGCCTCGCCCGATGTGTCGGGCGATGATCTCACACAAGTCCAAGTGCTCGTGGAATCGAGCGAGCGCTTCCGGTGAGTCCGGGGTCGTCACAGCAGCCAGCCTGGCAAAGCGGATCGAAGATCAGCGGGAGAACGAAGCGCGGCGCCATGGGCCGCAGCGCCCCAAGCCCGAGAAATGAACACCCAGCGGTGGTCTCGAGCTGCCGGGGCGTTTGTGGACACTAGCGCAGCTTGAGCTGATATCGCGAATGAGAATCGCGACGCGCGGAGATCGCGCCATCGCTGCGAGCGCACGCCAGAGACCAGAGCACCAGCTGGGTACGCTAGCTGCGTGGTCAGCGAGGCCTTGACTGCAGCCTGCGGCGGCGCGTGCGGAAGTGGGTTGGTTCGGGGAGTCATGGGGAAACTCGTGCACGCATCGACCAGCTTCGCGTGCCATAGTCAGAGAATGAGCAGGTGGGGACGCTACGCCGCAGCCTATGTGGGGCTCACCGTGCTCGCGTTGGCCGTTGGTCTGTGGCGCGGGGAATCCTTGTTCACACTGCCAGTAGCCTGGCTAACGATCGCTCCCTCCCATGCGTGGAGTGCGCTGGCGGGAGTTGGTGTTGGCGTCGTGGTGGTCGTTCTCACTCGGGTCTGCGTCGTTCGCTTCGCTTGGGCGCGTCAACTCCATCGAGATTTGCGCCCCGTTGCCCGCGGGCTGAGCCCGGCGGGTCTGTTGGTGTTGGCCGTCCTGAGTTCGCTGGGTGAGGAGCTACTATTCCGCGGGGCGCTGCAGCCCATTGCCGGGGTCTGGCTCCAAGCTTTGATTTTTGGCGTGGTGCACTACGTGCCAGGGCCGAGCCGCTGGGTCTGGGCTGGCTGGGCGGCTGCGATCGGCCTGATCCTTGGGTTGGTGTACGCCGCCACCGGGAGCCTGCTCGGCCCGTTGCTTGCTCACGCCCTGATCAACGCGGTCAATCTGCGATTCCTGAAGCATCACGACCCGGATCCGCGCCCGCGCAACTTGGGCGGTTTGCTAGGCCAGCGTAGCTAGCTACATTTCCTCGAGGAATTGGTCGCTAGCCGTTGCTCTGGAGTGTCGTCTTCACGGCGCTGCCAGCGCGGTCCACCAGCTTCCCAGCGAGGTCGACGGCTTCGCTGTAGCGGTAGATGCCAGCCTGGAGTGCGATCAGGTCACCTGCGCCGAGGCCCCCCATCTGGGCTCCGTTGAGGGCGCGCTTGACGGTTTTTTCGCCGCGATCGATCTCGCCACCGAGCGCACTGAGGGCCTGCTTGAACCGACTCTCGGCCACGGGCGCCTCAGCCGTCTTGGACGGCTCCGCACGCACGTCGGGCTCGGGGAGCGGGGGTTTGGTTCCGATTTCCATGGCTAGCTGTCGACCAGCTCGCCGAGCGGTTGCGCGGTTTCCGTCGTTTCGTCGCGAAGCTCTGCCGCCTTGCTCCTCGAGCCAGGCGGGCTATTGAGTGGGCGTGGAGCAGGTGGAGCGCATCCTGGTGGCCATGAGTGGCGGCGTCGATTCGTCAGTTGCGGCCGCCCGGCTGGTGGCGGCCGGCCACGATGTGGTGGGCGTGACGCTTCACCTGTGGGACTACCCCGATGACGGCCAAGTCAAAGGGCGCTGCTGCGCTCCCGAAGACGTCCACGACGCCCGCCGCGTGTGCGATGCGCTGAGGATCCCGTACTTCGCCTTCGATCGCCGTGAGCTGTTCCAGCGCGAGGTCGTTGAGCCGTTCGTCGACGCCTACTTGGCCGGTGAGACGCCGAGTCCATGCGTCCGCTGCAACCGCGGCGTGAAGGTTCGCGAGCTCATGCTACTCGCCGATCGGCTGGGTGCGAGCCATGTCGCGACAGGGCACTACGCCCGCATTCGAGAGCACGCCGGGCGGCCAGCGCTGTTCCGCGCTCGAGATCTGACGAAAGATCAGAGCTACTTCCTACACATGCTGGACGCCCAGACCCTGGGGCGCCTGATGTTTCCGTTGGGAGACGCAACGAAGGCGGAGATCCGCGCTGAAGCCGCGCGTTTGGCGCTGCCCGGAGCGACCAAAGGCGAGAGCCAAGAGCTGTGTTTCGTTCCCCGAGGCCGCTACGACGCCTTGGTCTCGGAGCGCGCAGGGGATCGCGTGACCAAGGGCCAGCTAGTGGATGAGGGGGGGAGGGTGCTCGCTGAGCACGATGGGATCCACCGATTCACCGTGGGCCAGCGCAAGAACCTTGGGGTTGCCGCGGGGAAACGTTTGTACGTGGTGCGCGTCGACCGAGCAGGCACCGTGGAACTCGGCTCGAGGGAGCAACTCCTCGCCGATTGTGCCAGCCTCTCGCAGGTGGCGCTGGCGACGGGGGTCGAGGCGCCCCTCGATTGCCAGGCCGTGGTTCGCTATCGCGGCACACCACAGCCCGCGCAACTCGTGCTCGATGACGGGGATTATCGCGTCACCTTCGCAGAGCCGTTGCACGCGATCGTTCCAGGGCAGGTGCTCGTGATGTACGACGGGGAACGCGTCCTCGGAGGTGGTACCATTCGCACGAGCTGGCTCCTGAACTCGAGCCCGGTCGCGAACGAACAGCAGCGCTCGCTGGGCCCAAGCCAAGTGTAGTAGCTTCGTGATTCAAGCAAGCCGCAGCCATGACCCCTCACCCCCAAACCCGACGTGCGCGAAGTCTGAGACGGCGCCTACGACCGTGGCTCCGGCGCTCGGGAGCCCTGCTCTTGCTCCTCGGCGTGGTGAGCGCCGGGTGCAGCACGGCGGAAGGTGAGGGAGAGGTCCACAGCGATCGGCTCTTCATCGAGGGCTGCTGGAACGGAAGCTACGACCTGAAGCCCAGCTTTTTCGCGGCGAATCCCTATCGGGACACGATGTTGATTCGCATCCAGCGCGGGGAAGACATCGAGGAGCTGAGCGACGGCCTGGTGGTGATGGTCAACAACGTCGACGGCATCCGCCAAGGGCTGTTGGGTACTTCGATTCCCGTGGGACTCCCTTCCGGGGTGCAGCCGGTTGGGACGCCGATCCGTCAGCTGGAGGAGCCGCTGGTGAGTCTCAGCCTCTACCTGCACCAGACGTGTCACGAGCAGAACGGCACGCTCCATGCGGTCGAGGGCACCATCACCTTCAGCGATTTGTTCAGCGGAGATCCGAACGAAACCAACGGTGACGATCGCCTGACGGACGCCGAGTTCGACGCAACCTTCGTCGACCCTCGGGATGCGACCGCGGATGGCAGCTATCCAGCGGGGCGAACCAGTCGCGTGACAGGAAAGTTTCGCTTCTTCTTCCAGCGTGGTCAGCCCGCGCAGCCGTTTCCATAAGCGCTCTGGCTTCGCTCAACGCATCGCGCAACACCGGCAACGCTCTGGGCCGCACAAACCCCGCCTAGTCCCTGGTTTGAGCGGCGATCTCAGCGGTCGAGGTCCGCGCGAACGCGGCTGCGCACCACGCGCCACGCGGCGCAAAACGCGGGATTGAAGCTTGGCAATTCGGCGGTCCGCAGACGACAATTCGGCGTTCGTTCGCGGCAGTCACCAGCTGGTCGCCAACCGCTCGGTGCGCGGTGCGGCATATGCAGAGGAAGGTGGCGTCCCGTCGTGAGTGCGCGCCCTCCAACTTCTTGCTCGGTTCATCCGTCTGTCTGATGCAGGCGGAAGTATACGCTCCCGCCGCCTTGATCGTCGGGTGTCTGACCGATACGATTTCTCAAACGGTTTCCTATGTATCCGCGCTTCCTCTTCACTGCCTTGTTCGCGTTTGCCCTCAGCCTGTTTGGCTCGCTGGCGTTCGCTGCTCCGAAGTCCTTTGGCAAAGCCGACGCGGCGTGGCACCGCGGCGAGCTCGAGGAAGCTCAAAAGCTTTACCAAGAGGCGCTCAACGAAGGCGGGCTCGAGCCCGAAGAAGTCGTGATCGCGTACAGCCGAATCGGCACGGTGAAGGCGGCGCTGAAGGACAAGGCCGGCGCGCTGAGCGATTTCCGAGTGGCTTCTGTCGTGGACCCGAACTTCGAGCTGCCCGCGGATAGCGGTCCAGTCGCTCGCAAGCTTTACGCACAAGCCAAGTCCGAGGCGGGCGAACAAGGCGAGAAGCTCAGCCTGAATATCAATGCGCCCGAGCAGATCCCAGCCAACCAAGCGTTTGTCATCGAGACTGAAATTCCGGAGGGATTTTCCGTCTTCGTCACGCGCGTGGTCGTGACCATCGAGGACACCCTCACCGGCAAGAAGTGGCGCAAGAAGCTCGACTCCTCCGGCAAGCTGACCTTCAAGTTTCCGCCCAAGGTTGCGGAGCGCGGCGCACGACTGAAGGTGCGCGTCGCTGGCATGGACAGCAAAGACAACGCGTGGGTCGCGGAGACACTGAAGATCAAGGTCGAAGGCGAGCGTTCGAGCGGCGCAGCGCCTGCGGGTGGAAGCTGGGGGAAGGAAGATCCCTTCGCCAGCAAGAAGAAAGACAAGAAGAAGGACGAGGGCGGGATCTTCTCGGGGCCCGTGCCCTGGATTGCGGGTGGAGTGGCCATCGTGGCGACCGCAGCGGTCGTGTTCTTTGCGACGCGGCCGTCCGATGATGTCAACGTTGGAGCGCCGGCTTGGCAATGAGCCCTGGCCCCGCGCCTCGGCCTCCACGTGCGCCCCGGCTCTCCGGGTCGGAGAGTGACTCGCGTCTCGAATACAGTGAACCCTCGTTTCCCTCGGGAGGTACCTACTTCCTCGGGCGCTATCGCGTGGTCGATGAGATCGGCGTCGGCGGCATGGCGTCAGTCCACTTGGCCCGAGCAGATGGTCCGGGTGGCTTTCAGAAGTGGGTGGCGATCAAGCGCATTCACAAGCACCTAGCTGAAGACCAGACCTTCATCTCGATGTTCTTGGATGAGGCGCGTATTGCCGCGCGGATTACTCATCCGAACGTTGCGCAGGTATTCGACCTTGGAACCCACCGCGACAGCTACTGGATCGCGATGGAGTACCTGCACGGTGAGCCTCTACGTGAGGTCATGCGTGTGCTCGACGAAGGCGGGGGCCCGGCGATGAGCCATGCGATGGTCGCGCGAATCGTGGCCGACGCGGCGGAAGGCCTTCACGCAGCGCACGAGCTCGCAGACAAGCACGGAAACACCCTCGGTCTCGTGCATCGCGACGTCACCCCCCACAACCTGTTCGTCACCTACGACGGCAGCGTCAAGGTCGTGGACTTTGGCGTCGCCAAGGTGACCGACCGCATGACTAAGACGCGTGCGGGGACGCTCAAGGGCAAGCTCGCCTACATGAGCCCCGAACAGGTGCGGGGAGAGGACGTCGATCGTCGAACCGACGTGTTCGCGCTCGGCGTGGTGATCTGGGAGATCACCACCGGCCGTCGCTTGTTCCGCATGGATAACGACCTGGACACCTTGGAGCGTGTTCAGGCCTGCATCGTTCCGTCGCCGTCCAGCATCGTTCCGCACTACCCCGTCGAACTCGAGTCGATCGTCATGCGCGCCCTGGCGAAAGACAAGAACCGCCGTTTTCAGACGGCGCGCGAGCTCTCTCGCGCTCTGCAGCAGTACCTGATGAAGACAGGGCAGTTCATCGGGGCCGACGAGATCGGCGGCTACATGAAGCAGGTGCTGGCTGACCGCTACGAGAAGCGAGAGGCGCACTTGCAGTGGGCCGCAGAAGTCACTCAGACCATCAGCCTGGACAAGCTGGAGCGGCCGGCCACCGCAAATCTGGACGAGGTCAGCCTGCTAACGCTCGAGAGCGACGTGCAGTCGGTACCAGGCGGACCGCTCAAGACATCCACAGCTTTGGCTAGCCCCGGGGCGCGCCTTCCCCCGATCAGCGCCACACCGGCGCCTCAAGATGTTTCCGCGCGGAGGCCTTCTCAACCCACGCGTCAAGCGATCCCTAGTTCCACTCCCGTGTCAGGCCCCGCGTTTGCGGCGGCCAGTGCGATGCGCCCTTTCGGGGCCACTCAACCCCTCGCAGCACCTCGGCCAGCAGCTGGACGGCCGCCCACGGTGCCGCCACCAAAGGAACTTCCTGGTTACCCCTTGGAAGATCCATCCTCTCAGCCCCAGCCGAATTCCGCCATGAACTCTCCGAAGCGCACTCAGCTAGGCCTTGGTGCTCCGCCTCCGCCGCCCCCGCGTCCCGCTCCGGCCAAGACGCAGGTGATCTACCCGGCGCCGGCTCAGCCTCCCGTGCAGCACGCGGGCTTTCACAGCTACGACGAAGACGATGATGCGGTGACTCGCATCATGGACAGCCCGCTGGACCTCGCCGACGAGGACCTGAACACTGCGTCCATCTCCACGGCTGTTCACGTTCCGCCCAAGAGCTACCAGCCGGCTCCTCAACCGGCCGCGCCGGTCGTGGTGTCGGAGCCGCCGCCTCAGATGCAGCAAATGGCGCCCACGCCCGCGCCACAGGCCGTGCAGCAGGCTGCGCCGCAAGTCATCTACTCGCAGCCTCCTCAGAAGGATTCGCGGTCGTTGATGATTGCGGTGATCGCCGCGACGACCACGCTCGCCGCGCTGGCGCTCACGGCGCTGGTGGTGCTGAAGGTGCTAGAGAAGCCGGCGCCAGCTCCGGTGCCCACGGTCGCCACCGTCCAAGCGCCGACCGCGCCCACGGCTCCGCCGCCTGTCGCCACCGCCGAGCCTGCGCCGACGGCGACGGCGACCGCGAGCGCCACCGCGGCACCGGAGAGCGAGACGTTGGACCCGACCTCTCTCCCCGAGGAAAAGAAACCGGAGACTCCAACCGCCGCCGGAACGTCATCGCCGGCACCGGCCCGCGTGCCCGGCCCGCTGCCGAAGAAGGAAGACGCTCCCGCTGCAGCCGCCACTGCGCCTGGCTTCTTGACCGTGGTGTGTGACCCCGCCTGCGACAGTGTAAGCGCAAACGGACGCAACCTTGGGCCCTCCCCGGTGGTGCGCGCATCACTTCCTCCCGGAAACTACGGCGTGTCCTTGCGTCGCAAGGGGGCGTCTTCCAAGTCCATCAGCGTGACCATCACGAGCGGCAAAACGACGGCCCAACGGGTGAACATGGGGTCTTGAGGTTGCGCCTGGCAGCGAACGCATGAGTTGAGCTGCCGAGTTGATATGCCTCTTGAGCTGCGGCAACGGAATCCATCGGCGCCGCATCTTTCAGCGAATACAGCGACATGAGAACTTATACTTTGAAGGGTGTGCGAGCTTTCGGTTGGATGTCGGGCGCGGTGCTTCTGCTCGGCAGTGGCCTGGTAGGCTCCGCGTGCTCATCCCGCGATCTCGACTTGGTGATGCACGACCTGTGCGGGTTCCGCACGAATGGCAGCGCCTACGCCGAGTTCGCGGTGTTCGAGTCGGAGTGTCCCAGCAACACTTGCGGCGACATCGAGGCGAAGCTCACCGCGGGTGACACCAGCGGCGCCGTGTTTCGCAAAGTCGTCCCTGAAGGCAGCGGGCTACCCGAAGTCGGAACACTTTCTGCGCGGAAATACGCTTTCGGCGTGATCCTCAAGGACGGCTCATGCAAGCCAATTGCGACGGGCTGCACCTGCGCGAACCTCGAAGACATCAAGAAGGTGGAGATCAACGTCGCCGCCTGGGCTAACTGTCCGGCGGGCGGGCAGTGCTCCGAGGCAGAAGCGTGCACCCCACTCCAGGCCAGCACCGGCTGCATCGCGCCCTCGACATGCGTGGAGGGGCGCTGCGAGGGAGAGCCGGGTGACGCTGGCACCGACTCGTCCACCGACGGCGGTGGAGGCGGCTGTGATCTCACCGTCGTCGCCAGCGGCGAGCTACCCGCAGCCGTGGCAGAGGACGCGAACCTCTCGGGACCGGCGATCGTGGCGACCCCGAGCGGGTTCGTCATCGGTTTCCGCGAGCAGAACCCGGCGACGACCGCCCTCCAGCTCGTGCTGCAGGGCGTGACCGACTCAGGGTCGCCCGCGTCGCCCAGCAAGATCGCGCTTAGCGCGTGCGCGGAAACGCCGAAGGACCCAGGCTTGGGCATCGCTTTCGGAGACGGCGGCGGCGTGCTCACGGCGAGCCTCCCCGACTGCACAGGAGCCGGTGCTGGCGCGGTGTTCGCGACCTTCGACGCTGGCGGCGCCGCAACAGGGAACAACTCGGTGTCGAACCCCGCATTCTCTGAGCTCACGCTCGCGCGGAATCACTCCGCCGCACCAGTGGTTGGCTCGGCGAACGATTTCGAGTTCGTGTATCGCGTACTGACCACCAGCGGCGTGGTGGTTCAGAGCGCAACCCTCGAAGGCGCAGGCTTCAAGGGCGGAGTGAACACCTCGAACCTGTTCATGGCGGCGCCGGCAGGGTTCGCGGAAGTCACGCGCACGGACATGGTGCGTGGTGTGCTCGGTCAGATCCCGGATCGCGCTGCAGTGCTCCTGCAAGTTGGCGCGACGGATGCCATGCCCGCGGAGCTCGAGCTCCCCGATGCGACCTGGGGCGCGATCACGTCTTGGGATGATCGAGTGCTGGCAATGGTTCCCGAAGCCACGGGGATTCACTATCAGCTCACGGACGCCTCGGGCGCTGATCTGGGTCAAGGCAGCGCGGGCAGTGGTTCTGTGCGGGGTGGCGATGTCGCTCAACTCGGGGACCGCGTGTTCTTCCTCACCGGCGCCTCGGAAAAGTTGACGGTGATTCCGTACACGGGCGCCAACGCTACGCTCGACGCAGGCACTCCGGTTGTCTTCAGCGGCACGGTGGGCAGCACCGCTCTGACTGGGTTCGAAGGTGACTTGGTCAGCATGGCCGCAGCACGCGGTCAAGTCGCCGTGGCTTGGATCACGCGCTCGAAGCTGAGTGCGGGTGAGCCCACGGGCGGTTGGGCCGTGCTGTCTTGCTCGGAGTAGTTTGAGGCGCGAGGTGCAAGGTGCTCGAGGCGGAGGTGGCTTGGGCCCCTGGTGTGATTGCCGTGTGGAGACGCTAACTTGAGGACTCGCGTCGACCACCAGCTACTCGACGAAGCGGAGCGATTTCAGCTCCGCTTCGCGTGCGAGTCGTGTTGCTACTTCGCGCCTTCATCAGGTGACTTGGCCTGTGCGTTGGGCTACCCCAACTCCGAACACTTGGAGCAGCCTCGAGAGGTGGGCTCTGAGCTGGTGTTCTGCAAGGAGTTCGAGCTGACTTGACGGTTCGAAGAGCTGCGCCGTGTCTCGCTCTCACCCCCCGACCCTGATCAAGCTCGTGCACGCGACGCTGAAGGACCTCGAGCTGCGCGGGGCGAAGCTGTTGGTCGCAGTGAGCGGGGGACCTGACTCGATCGCCCTGCTGCACGTGCTGGCGCTGTCTCGAGAGACGCTCGGACTCGGTGTCTGGGCGCATGGCGTCGATCACGGCCTGCGGAGCGAAGCCAGCGCCGAGCTCGATCTGGCCCAAGCACTCGCAGAGCAGCATGGTGTCGAGTTCACCCGCTCGCGCATTTCGCTGAGCAAGGGTGGCAACCTCCAAGAGCGCGCGCGCGTGGCGCGTTACCGGGAACTCGAGGCCGCCGCGGCACGCGTGGACGCGCTCGTGTGCACGGCGCATCACGCGGATGATCGCGCCGAGACGCTTTTGCTCCGCTTGCTGAGAGGTGCTGGTCCCGGCGGGCTTGCGGTGTTGCCACCGCGGAGTGGCGATCGTGTACGCCCGATGATCCGCGCCACGCGCGCCGACGTGCTGCGCCACATCCAGCGCCACCAGCTCCACGTGGCGACGGATCCTTCCAACGCCGACCCGCGATTTCTCCGCGTGCGCGTGCGCCAGGAACTCCTGCCGCTGCTGGAGCAGCTATCACCTGGAATCGTCGGGCATCTCACGGCGCTAGCGGACCAGCTCGGGGAGGAACCTGCGCAGCGCGGCGGGCTAAACCGTGCGCAAATCCAGGCGTTGAATCAGGCGCTCGCGCAGGAGCAACCCGTCGAGCTCGCGCTCAAGGGGGGTAGAACCCTGAAATTCTCGCCCGAGGCACGCTCGGATACTGAACAGCGTTCGCGCCGGACGCGCGGCACATTGTCGCTCAAGCGCCCGCGTGAATGACCTCGAAACTCGGCCGCCTCACGGGGCGTACTTCCATGGACCAGGCTTTTGCTGGGCATTTTTGCGTCTCTTAGGTTCGCGGCATTGTGGGTCGTCAAGGGATGCACGAACGCCAGGTCGACATTAGGTAAAGAAGGACTCACTGGAAGGGCGCGGACACCAAGAGTCGCCCACAAAAACCAACCCGAAACCATCGCCAGCGCATGCTCTCCCGGTTAAGAACCCGGTCTGCCCGGCCTCGGGTGCACCATCGGCGCGACGATGGCATGATGAAGCAAGTCATCACCGCTCGCGGAGCAACGACACGAACCATCTCATCTCGCGCCACTTGGGCTCGAGCAACTCACTACACCATCGCATCGCAAGTCGCTGAGGAACAGTGAAGCAACCCCATAAGACCGTCCTCCTCTGGGTCGTCCTGATCGTCGCCTTCTTCGCGATTTGGCATTTCGTCGATAGCGACGGCCAGCATCGCAAGTCCGTGGCCTTCAGCGAGTTCATGTCGCTCGTGGAGGCTCCCCAGGACAAGAAGCACGTCGAGGAAGTCGATATCAAAGACACTCGATATCGCTTCACCGTCGTCGAGCCAGGCAACCCCAAGGGCGAGAAGAAGGAGACCATCGGCCCAGCCGTCTCCGACGCCATCATGAAGCGCCTGCTGCGCAACGACGTGAAGGTCAACTACGAGCAGGAGGAGAGCAACCCGATCCTCACCACGATGCTGACCATCCTGCTGCCGATGGTGATCCTGCTCGTGATGTTCTACCTGTTCATGCGCCAGCTGCAGGCTGGCGGGGGCAAGGCGATGAGCTTCGGCAAGAGCCGCGCGCGTCGCCAACGAGGCGCAGAACAAGGTCACCTTCGCCGACGTCGCGGGTGTGGAATGGGGCTGGCGGACGAAGTCAGAGGAGCCGATCGCTTTCTCAAGGATCCGCGCCAGTTCAGAAGCTCGGCGGCATCCGAAGGGCGTTCGATGATGGGTCCTCCTGGCACGCAAGACGCTGCTCGCCCGCGCCACTGCGGGTGAAGCTGGTGTGCCCTTCAGCATTTCCGGCTCGACTTCTGTCGTGATGTTCGTGGGCGTCGGCGCCAGCGCCGCGTTCGCGACCTGTTCGAGCAAGGCAAAGAAGCACGCGCCGTAACACCACCGACGAGATCGACGCGGTGGTCGCCATCGCGGTGCCGGCCTCGGCGGTGGCCACGATGAGCGCGAGCACGCTGAACCAGCTGCTGGTCGAGATGGACGGCTTCGAGAGCAACAAGGCGTGATCATCGTCGCCGCCACGAACCGCCCCGACGTCCTCGACCCCGCCATTCTGCGTCCCGGTCGCTTCGACCGCCGCATCGTGCCGCGCCTGGACATCCAGCGCCGCGAGGCATCTCCAGCACACCAAGAAGGTGCCCTCGGTGTCGATGTGGACTCGTCGATCCTGGCGGTGGCGGCACCCCAGGCTCGTCGGTGCCGATCTGGAACCTGGTCAACGAGGCCGGCATTGCTTGCCGCATGGCAAGACAAGGACTGCGGTCTCCTACGATCGACTTCGAGATGGCCAAGGACAAGGTCTCGATGGCACCGAGCGTAAGTCGATGGTGATGAGCGAGACCGAGCGGCGCACTGCGGCGTGGCACGAGGCGGGTCACACCCTGGTGGGCATGCTCGTGGAAGGCAACGATCCGGTGCACAAGGTCTCGATCATTCCTCGTGGCGCTGCCCTCGGCGTGACGATGTTCTCTACCTGCAGGAGGACCGTCACCTGATGACCCGCAAGCAGACGCTGCTGGCTCGCATCGCGATGGCCCTCGGTGGTCGCGTCGCGGAGGAGCTGGTCTTCACCGAAATCACGACCGGTGCCCAGGATGACATCAAGCGTGCAACCGGCATGGCCCGCGCCATGGTGTGTGAGCACGGCATGACCGACGCGCTAGGCCCCATCGCCTACGGTGAGCAGGAGGAGAGCATCTTCCTCGGCCGTGAGATGGCCTCACGTCGCGACGACTACTCCGACGACACTGCTCGTCAGATCGACAAGGAACTGCGCAAGATCATCGAAGAGCAGTACTCACTGGCCAAGCGCACCTTGGAGGAAAACCGCGACGCGCTGGATCGCGTGGCGGAAGCCCTCCTGGAGCGCGAGACCTTGAGCTCTGAAGAGATCCGCTGCGCCATCAAGGGTGAGCCGCTGCCTGAGCGAGCCAAGGTGCTGATCCCCCGCTGGACCGACAAGCGTCGGGAAAGCAGCGAGAAGAAGCGCCCCGCTAGCATCTTCGGCGCACCCAAGCCCGCGCCAAGCACCTGACGGTAGCCCGGCGTGGTGCGCCTCGAAGGAAGGCGCGAGCGAAGAACCCCGCACTCCCTCGGAGTCGCGGGGTTTGCTCTTTTGTCGCTCGCTGTATCCGGCGTTTCCTCGGGGTTTGGGGGTGAGGCGCGCTGGTCTCAGCCAGCGTCCGTCACGAGCCCCCGCGCCAGCTCGAGCAACTTGTCCCGCTGGTTGAGCCCCGGTTCGTCCGTCACGCGCTCGAGCAAGGCTTCCAAGATCACCCCCAGCTGCTTGCTCGGCGGCAGCCCCAGCTCCTGCATCAGGTCCTTGCCGCCGATCGCTAGATCGCGAGTGCTCCACACCATTCCGCTCTGCAGAATTTGTTCCGTGCGGTAAATGAGGCCATGGAGCAGGGACAGGCGCTCTGGGGCGGTGGCGCTCAGGTCTGCGCGTACCAGTTCCCAGAGTTGGGGCATGCAATCGTCCACTCGCCGCATCCAGCGGCGCAGGCTCGCAGCGTCCCTCAGTGCCTGGAAGTCGATCACGTGGTTGCGCACGAGCGCGACCACGCGCTCTCGCTCGGCGTTGGAGAAGCGGAGGCGCGCGCAGACGCCGTCGGCGATTTGAGCGCCTAGCTCCGCGTGCTGTCGCGCGTCGTCGGTCGGCTGCAGGCGCGGTTCGCCTACGTCGTGGAGTAGCGCCGCCGTGCGGAGTACCGGGTCGGGAGGACACGCATCGAGCACCTGCATCAGGTGCTGCCAAATGGGGCCGTCGAGCTCAGCGTGGCCGCTCGCGAAGTCGGCGCAACTGAAGAGCTCCGGCACGCTGACTTCCAGCATCCCGTGGTCGAGCATGACCTGAAAGCCGCGGCTCGGCTTGGTTGTCTTGAGCGTCTTCATCCACTCGTCACGGATACGTTCCGGGCTGACCTTGCGGTAAGTCGGCAGCGACGGCCGCATCGCGGCTGCAGTGCTCTCTTCGAGCTCCATGCCGAGAGACGCCACGAAGCGCGCGCCCCGCAAGATGCGCAAGCCGTCTTCGTCGAAGCGCTCCTTCGCGACGCCAACGGCGCGTAGCAGCTTGTGCTGCAAGTCCTGGGCGCCGCCGAATGGGTCGATCAGCTGCTCCTCGAGGGGATCGTAAGCGATGGCGTTCACCGTGAAGTCCCGACGGGCTAAATCCGCGCGGATGTCATCGACGAAGTAGACTTCGTCTGGGCGACGCCCGTCGCTGTAGGTAGTCTCACCCCGCAACGTCGTCACCTCGTACCCGACGCCGCCCAGCATCACCGTGACGGTGCCGTGCTTGATGCCGGTCGGGATGACCTTGCGGAAGAGCTTCTGCACTTGCTCCGGGAGGGCGTCCGTCGCGATGTCCCAGTCGTTGCGAATCGACGCCGAAGCAGCATCCGAAGCCAGCAACAAGTCGCGCACGCAGCCGCCGACCACCCAGGAGCGATGCCCTGCGCGTTGCAAGGTCTGGCAGAGCTTCAGCACGTCGCTGGGCACCGCGTCTTTGAGAGCTTGAAGATCCACGATGGGCGCGCTTATAGCGCAGCCGCTGGGGCGCCGCTCGAAAGCGCGCGGAACAAGCTCAGTTCCAGGGGTTCACGATATCGCTGCCGCCGATTTGGGGCTTCGGCTTCGGCTTCGGCTGGGGCTTTGCTTCAGGCTTTGCAGCGGGCTTGGAGGCCGGGCGCACGTAGCCGCCCGTGGCCTTCGCCTCTTTCTCGAGCTTGATCGACCGTCTCGGCTCTTTGCTGTCGAGGGTCAGCTTCTGAGACTTGTAGCCTTCCGCACGGATCTCGACTTCGAGGCTCTCCCCTTCGGGGATCTTCAGCGACACCGGCGACGCCCCGAGGTCCTCATCGCCCTTGAACACGTGCGCCTCGAGGGGAGAGACGCCAACCATCACCTCGGTGACCTTGGGTTCGTCCTTGGGTTCCGGTGGCGCGGTGGCGGTGGTGACCGGCACCTCGGTCTTGACGGTTTCGGGAGCTGCCGTCGTGCTCTGGGTTGCTGAGCTCGGTGGGCTGATGGCGAAGATCGTCCCAACGATCGCCACCGCCGCTACGACGCCAGCTACCCCGGCGTACAGCGGCCACTTCGAGCGACCTCGGCGGCCCGGGTCCGCCGGCACGGGGGCCGGCATCGCGCCCTTGTTGAAGTAGTCGGCAGGGACGTTGAAGCCTCCCGAGCGCTGCATCATCTCAGGCACTGCCGTGGGGATACTGCCGGTCTCGAGCCGGTTGAGGTCCTCCACCAGGTCGTTCATGTTCTGGTAGCGCTGCTCGGGCCGCTTGCTCAGGCACTTCAGGATGATCGCTTCGAGCCCAGGCGGGACCTCATTCGGCTGCGGCACCAGCGCGCGGATCGGCACCGGCGCCTTGTACATGTGCTGGGTGAGGATCCCCATGAAGTTGTCGGCGTCGAACGGAACCTTGCCGCTCGCCATCTCGTACAGGATCACGCCGAGCGCGTAGATATCCACGCGATGGTCGACGGGCGCGCCCGCGGCCTGCTCCGGTGACATGTAGTGCGGCGTCCCGAAGACCGAGCCTGCGCGAGTGATGCCGTGCTCAGCCGTGGAGACCTTCGCGATACCGAAGTCGAGGATCTTTACGAAATCCTTCTCCTTGCCGCGGTCAATCAGGAAGATGTTGTCGGGCTTCAGGTCGCGGTGGACGATTTCTACGTCGTGTGCAGCCGCCAACCCTTCGGCCAGCTGGCGAGCGATGTGAACGATGCGCTGTATCCCCAGGGCAGCGCCGCCATCGATCAGGCTAGAGAGCGGCGTCCCCTCGAGGTACTCCATGACGAAGTAGGTGGAGCCGTCGGGGAGCTGACCGAAGTCGCTGATATCGATGATGTGAGGGTTGCCGATTGAACTCGCCGCCTTGGCTTCAATCAAGAAGCGCTCGGTGACCTCGGTGTCCCGCGCCAGATCCGCGCGCAGGATCTTCATCGCGACCTTCTTGTCGATGATCTTGTGGCGACAGCGATAGACGACCCCCATGCCGCCTTCGCCAAGAATCGACTCGACCTTGTAGCGATCGTCGATCGTGCAACCCAGGTAGGGATCCGGCTTCTTGCCAAAATCAACGGCCGGCATGTCTGGGAGCGAGGCCATGCTCCCGGGCGCGATGGTTGCGAGCTTCAGCCCACCGGTGTCCGCCCGCTTCGATTGCATCGGAGGGTCGGGGTATGAGACCGCCGCCTCAGCCTCGCTCTCCATCGTCTTTTGGCGTTGTTCGCTCACGACCGGCTCCACTCTAGTGAGGTGATCCCCAAGAATCACCGACCAACTGCGCACCCTGTGGGGCTCTCGCTGTTTCCATACCGATTGGGTTCTACGCTTGGGCCCCGTGACTCGACCTATTGGTCGAGCTGTTCGCCAATACCGAGGCGTATCCTGGAGATCTCCACCCCCGGCCGGTCCTGAGGTGCAATATCCGTGCTCGCGTTTTCTCTGCTTCGCTAAGTCTCGAAGACGGCCTCGAGAGATCCGCGGGGATTGAAACCGCCGCCGCCGCCGGGCCCTCAACAAGGCACGATTCTCAGGACTTTTCCCCTTGGGGCGCGCGACGCCTGCAGTTCATGTCAGCAGACACATCACGCGGGTTCAGTGTCAAAGCCGAGCTCCAGAGGCGGCACACGTCGGCCCTCAGTGTCGCGCCCGGGTTGCGCTGCTCCGCTCGCGCCTGTTCACAGGCGCTGCACCAAGCGCACGGGTCCGCAAAGCTTGCACACCCTGGAATTCAGAGTCGGGATGCAAGCGATCCCTAGCTCAAAGCGTTGAGCCGATCGTCGCCTCAGCTATAAGACCCGCGGCTCCCTCTCCATGAGGGGTCGGCCGAGAGACAGCATGGGATTCCCGCTACAGATCGCGCTTCGCTACATGGGCTCCAAGAAGCGCGCGTTCGTGTCCTTGGGCACGTCGCTCGCAATCCTGGGCGTCGCGCTGGGCACTGCGTGCTTGTCCATCGTGGTCAGCGTCACCGGCGGTTTCCGCTCGGAGTTCCGGGAGAAGGTGCTCGGCGTCAACGCCCACGTCCTGGTGCTGAAGTACTCGAGCGACTTTCGCGAGTACCGCAGCGTGATGAAGGACATGAAGGAAGTGCCCGGCGTGATCGGTGTCGCCCCGTTCGTGATCAACCCGATGATGGTGAGTCACAACGACAAGACCGCGACCGGCGTGCTGCTGAAAGGTGTGGATCCAGAGCTCTTCGGTGACGTGCTTGACCTGCCGAAACACATCGTGAAGGGCAGCACGGAAGGGCTGCGAGTTCCTGGAGCCAAGCCGCCCGAGTCGACTCGGCGCTTGAGGGTCCGCGACTCGGTGCTCGAGGGGCCGAACAACAAGCAGGGCGATCCCAACTACATCGTCGACCTCGAGGACTCTGCCGGGGACGCTGGGCTTTCGGCGAAGGATCTGTTGGAAGACGCTGAGGACGCCAGCGATGAAGACTCAGATGCTGCCCAGAAGCAGGGGCTAGGCAAGCCCGGCGCTGCAAAGGACAAAGCGCAAAAACGACAGCGCCCTGCGAAGGGGAAAGACGCGCCCAAAGCCGCCCCGACGGAGCAGGAGAAGCTGCGAGGCTCAGATGACTCGGAGGATGCACCTGACGCTCCTCCCCCCCAAATCTACGAGCTTCCGCCAGATGCTCCCCAGGGATCGATCGTGCCGGATGGTGGCTACGATAGCGTGCTCCCCGATGGTGACTTTATCCCCGAGGAACTAGACGAGGACCCTTGTAAGAACGCCGAGGCGGTGAAGAAGCTCCCGGGCATCATCATCGGCAAGAGCTTGGCGCAGTACCTGTCAGCTGACCTCGGCTCTTGCGTGCAGGTGACGTCGCCAACCGTCGGCTTTTCTTTCGGCTCTGGAGGCTTCCGCCCTCCGGTGGCGAAGCGTTTCCGTGTGATTGCGATCTTCGACGCGGGCTTCGATCAGTACGATTCCAAGCTCGTCTACACGGACCTCTACGAATCGCAGGCCTTCCATAGCAACGGCGACAGCGTCACCGGCGTGGAGATGAAGATCGCGAACATCGACGATTCGCAACACGTGAAAGCGCTGGTCGACGCGAAGCTCAAGAGTTCGATCTACCACACGATGGACTGGAAGGAGCTGAACCACGGGTTGTTCACCGCGCTCCAGATCCAGCAGATCACCATCAGCTTGGTGCTGGCGCTCATGATCCTCGTGGCCGCCTTCACCGTGCTCGCGACGTTGATCATGGTGGTGCTCGACAAGAAGCGTGAGATCGCGGTGATGAAGGCCATGGGCGCCACCGACTGGGCGCTGGTGCGCGCGTTCCTGTACCAAGGCGGGATTATCGGGGTGTTCGGCGCTGGAGGTGGACTCGGCTTGGGCTACGCCGTTTGCTACTACCTCACGGTGAAGCCTTTCCCGCTGGATCCGAAGGTGTACTTCATCTCGCACTTGCCGGTGCAAGTCGACCCGTGGTGGTTCCTCGCGGCAGGGGTGTTCTCGATCGTCGTGTGCTTGACCGGTAGCCTGTGGCCGGCGGTGCATGCTGCCAGCCTGCGGCCTGCGGAGGCTTTCCGGGAGCAGTGAGCGTCACCGCGAAGCGAAGCGTCACCGCGAAGCGAAGCGACACCGGAGCGTTACTTCACTCAGAGCAAGATCGGGATCTGCGAGCGACGCAACAAGCCCATGACGCGTGCCGTGAGTTCAGGCGCGCGGAAAGGCTTGGGCACGAAGTCGTCCGCGCCGGCGTCGAACGCGGCCACGATGTCTTCACTCGCTGAGTGCGCGGTGAGAAACAGGATAGGCAACCTGGAGCCAATCTCGCGCAGGCGAGTGCAGAGCTGGAGGCCGGTCATCCCGGGGAGGTTCCAGTCAAGCACCATCAGGTCGAACTGCTCCGTGCGTAGTACGGCGAGCGCCTGCTCCGCGCTCGAGGCGGTCTTCGTCTCATAGCCCGCGTGCACAAGCAGTGCGCCAACCACGCGTTGAAGGTCCTGGTCGTCATCCACCAGCAGAACGCGGGTGTTCGGTGGCACATTTTTCCACATAGGAGAAATGCGATTGGCAGGAACACTGGGAGGGGGCAGACTGGCGCGGCTATCGCCGTCATCTTGGGTGAAGTCAGGTAGATGCTCCCAGTCGCGCTCCTCGAACGCGAGACGCACCCCCGCGCCTCGGTCCGCGATGCACGCAGCTACGGCAGTGGACTCTTCGCCCACGCAGAAGTGTGCGAGAACCCACTCACCTTCTCGAAAGCGCTCTCCCGGCGGCAAGTCGAGATCTTGATCATCACCGCTCAGCTCCAGCTGTTGCGCCAGCTGATCCACCGACTCGAAGCGAAACACCACGGACCGCACGAGGCGGAGACTAGTACAAGGCGCCTCCCACGCTACCGCCCGGGTGCGCTTTCTGGTGTGGCTCAGCTGGGTACGCGTCCCCGCGCCAAGCCGAGGCAAAGCAGGCAACAACATGCGAGAATCAGGCCGCTCCAGAGTTGGGGCAGGTTGGCCGGAGGCGTCGAACCCAACAGGTTTGCGACATGTGCTCGCGGAAATGGCAGTGCCAGGGCGCCCGTGGTTGCACCCAGCACCCAATCAGCACCGATGAACCAGACCCGTGCGTGGCCGTGGCGTCCGAAACTGGAGGCAAAGGTGAGGTAGCTGGCATACGCCCCAGCAGCTTGCACGCCTACCCCCGCGGATCGCAGCGCGTCGGCGAAGCGGCCGCCGCTAAGTACCACCGTCTCTGCGGCGAGCGCGCCAAACCAAAGCGCGAGCGTCAGCGCCAGGCCAAGCCACAGCCCAGTCAGCGTCGAGCGCCTGTCCGCGCCCCAGCGCGCGGGTTCGGCGACGCTCTCGAGCAGCGAACCGGAGGCGAACACTCGACGGCTGAGGGCGAGCGCACCGAACGGCATCACCAGGCCGAACGCCAACCCAAGCAGACTCAGCTCGAGCCCTTCGGGCTGGGCTCGAAACAAGATCGAGCCCAGCGTCGTAGCCAGCAGCCCAAGGGCGAGCACACCGATCGAACCCCAGCTCGTCAGGCGGGTGCGCGCGAGGGACAAACCGACGCGAAAGCCGTTCACCTGCTGGGCTCCGTTGGACCGGCCGAGCGCGCGTGATGGAACGCCGCCTGAGCAGCGCCCGCGGCCCGCGCCCGGAGTTGATCCACGGTCGGAGTCAGGCTCGTGATGCGCGTGATTTCCAAACCGAGCTCGAGCGCAGCGTGCATCGCCGCGAGGCTCGCACGCTCCGTCGGACCCGAGACAGCGAGTTGGCCAGGGCGCGTGGGATCGTAGCTGACGCCTAGACCGCCTACTCCAAGCAGCGCCCTGGCCAGGTGATGGCTTTGCTCGCACTCAATCACCAGTTGCCGAGGCCCACCGAGCACGCCGTAATCTCGCTCGAGCTCTAACAGCCTCCCCCGGTCGAGCAGCCACCCCTGCGCCTCGAGGTACTGAGCATGGGCGGGATTGCCAGTGAGCACGATCACGCACGCGCCGCGCTCCGCCTGATGCGCCAGGCGGGTCATGACGACGTGGGTCGGAATACCTGGCAAAGCGGTGAAGGGTTCGTAAGCAACCAACAACACCCGTGGGACCGCGGTCGCTACCACAAAGGCGAGGCTGCGCCGCTCGTCGGCGGTCAGCTGGTGCGCGCTGCGTTCGAGCAAATTGCAGGTCGCCAGTAGCTCGCGAGCCGCCTGCTCGGTGTGCCTCGGCAGGCGCAGTGAGAGCAGTCGCTCGATGTTGCCGCGCGGAAGCTCTGGCTCGAACGGTAGCAAGCTGCCGAGCTTTGCGCGGGTAGCTGCTGAGCGATAAGGATCAGCACCAACCAGGGTGACGCTTCCAGCCTTCGTCGCCCGCTGTCCGCTCATGCACTCGGCCAAATCGACGAGGCCGTCCTCCGGGCGCCCGACGATCACGTGATAGCCCTGGGGAAATTCCGCTGTTACGCCCCGCAAGGCGCCGGACCAAAGCCCGCGCAGCTGAAACATCAGGCACCTCCCAGGCGCAGGATGCCGTCGAGCATGGCATCGAGAGCACGCGGGACGTCGACCAGCCTAAACCAGCGCTCGGACACCAACATCGGACCCAGCACGACTAGCAACAGTAACCAGCGCCCCTTGCGTTCACCAAGCAGAGACGCACCGGCGCCCGCCAGACCGGAAGCGAAAGCGAGGCCGAAGATGTAAGCAGCACCTGCGACGAGCTGCAGGCCGCGAGCGGGCAGCTCCGCGAAGCCTCGGCTCAGCAGGAGCGCGCCCACGAGCGCGACGAAGCCGGGGATTGCCAAGCGGGAAAACACGAAGCGCACGCCACCCTGGAGGGCAGCGAGCTCGAGACGGGTGTGCGCGACGCCGAGGGAATGCAAGGTGCGCGGCAAACGCGAGTCCTGGCGCAGGCGAGACAGGCAGCTGATGGCCGCGAGCGTGGAAGGAACGACGATGAGCCAAGACGCCCAGCCCAGGGCTCTCACTGCGACGCTGTCTAGGTCTCCCCGCGAGCCGCTCCGCACGACCACCATCATCACCAGCGTGGTGATACTGACCAACCCGCTGGAAAACGTCGCGAATCGGGCCCAACCCAGCCTGCCAATGCGCCGCGCAATGAGCCGATCGAACGCGCGCGGTGAGGGGGAGAGCGGCTGCATCAGAACGGCTTACACTAGTCAGGACCAACGCACTGCGCAGTCAGACAAGCGCGCATGAGGTGAGGCGAGGTAGGGCATGGCGCCTTCGGGTCAAGCAGGTGGCGGCAACGATCTTTCACGCGAACTGCGGAGCCGAGTCGCCAAATCGGTTAAGTTACACGGACCGCGGGGGCGAATTCCGCGGTTCGATGAACGGTCGCTTGCCTGTGGAGGCAGCAGCCGACTTGGGTATGTCGCGCGCGAGCGGTGTGGGCGCGTTTCGTCCGCCCCGATGCCGATGAGCGTCGCGACTTGGGAGGCTTGATGAACGCGCGTTTCGCTTCTGCTTGGATCTTGGTTGCACTTGGCACCACCGTCGCTGCTTGCGGCAGTGGGGCTGACGACTCGAACGCGTCCGGCGGCAGCGGCGCCAACGGCGGAACCGCGGGGACGGCTGGTGCGGGTGGAAGCGCTGGCGGCGCTGGAGCGGGCGGGAGCGCAGGCACTGCGGGCTCAGCTGGCAGCGCGGGCAGTGCTGGCAGCGCTGGCACCGGTGGCGTCGCGAGCTGTGACCCCGACGCGGATCACGACAACATCCTCGATGAGTTCGAGGGCAAGGACTCGAATCGCGACACGGATGGCGATGGGACGCCTGACTACCTCGACACCGACAGCGACGACGACGGCATCCCGGATCTGTTCGAAGGTGACCCCACGGGCTGTGACGCGCCCGACTCGGACGGCGACGGCGTCCCGAACTACCTCGACCTCGACAGCGACAACAACGGCATCTCCGACGCCGACGAGTTTTATCCGGACGGATCCGCCTACGACCCCAACAAGGCGGCGGGCGACGCGGACGGCGACGGTCTGCCTGATGCGTATGACGACGACAACGACGGCGACTTCGTCAAAGACGTGGATGAGCTGAACGGCAAGCCTCCGGTGGACACCGACGGTGACGGCGCCGATGACTACAACGACCCGGACTCCGACGACGACGGGATCCGGGACGATTTCGAGGGCACGGACGACACGGATGGTGATGGCACTCCGGACTTCCGCGATCTCGACTCGGACGGCGATCTCGTGCCTGACGCGTGTGAAGCCGGGTTTGGACACCAGCTCGATCAGCCGCCGGCGAACACGGACTCCGACGCCAACTCCGACGCGTACGATCGCGACTCGGACAACGACGGCCTGGTCGACTCAGTCGAAGACAAGAACCACGACTGCACCGTCAACGTCGGCGAGACCGACCGCATCAAGGCCGACACGGACGGTGACGGAGCCAGCGATCTAATCGAGGACACGTTGGGCAGCGATCCGACTCGCAGCTCGGAGACACCTCAGTCACTGGGTCGCTACTACTTCGTCGTCCCGTATCAGGAGGCCCCGATCCCCACGCAGCAAGACGTCGTGTTGCGAACGAACCTGAACAAGGGTGACATCGCCTTCATCGTGGATGCGACCGGCAGCATGGGGCCGGCAATCACGAACATCCGGAGCAACCTGAACAACTTGATCACCACGATCAAGAACGACGTCCCCGAGGCCCAGTTCGGCGTCGCCGCCGCGCAGGACTTCCCCGTGGATCCATACGGAGCCGCCACGAACAAGGCTGTGAGTGTGCCCACGAATGGCTTCATGACTCCCGACACCACCAAGACGCAAGCTGCGGTGGACGCGTTGACGACGGACGACGGGAAAGACAGCCCGGAGGCGCTGATCCCGGCGCTCCACAAGGTGCTCGCCAACGAGGCGACCTTCTGGCCCAACGGCGGCTACCAAGCTCCGTTCACTCCCGGCGTTGGAGATTACGGCGCGCTCGGGTTCCGCAACGACGCGCTTCCCATCTTGGTCCTGATCAGCGACGCCGCCTCCCACAATGGGCGCCGCATGGTCTGCGCTGACTCACCCTTCCAGGCGTGTCGCGCCGGTTGCTGCAGTACCACTCAGTCGGCGCTTCACGATCAATACTCGTTCAGCGCCCCGAACGCCGATGACCTCGTCGCGGAGATGCAGAGCCACGGCGCCAAGTTCATTGGTGTTGCGCTCAACGATGGCGGCACCCAACGCTACGCGGCGCCCTATCCCGACATGGCCTACCTGGTGGACCAGACCAGTTCCCACGTGAAGGCCAGCGCGTTCAGCGGCAGTCAGTGCCCCATGGATGTGTACTCGAATCCCGTCGCTCCCGATGGACCGCTGATCAACGGCTTGCAGACCTGTCGCCTGATCTTTGCGAGCCACAAGGACGGCTCAACCGTGGCGAACACCATCTCCGCGGGTATCAAGGCGCTGCTCAGCGGCCTCGAGGTCGATGTCCGTCTGCGCGCCAAGAATGACACCAATCCACCCTACCTCGCGATCAACGCGATCGACGAGTTCGTCTCGTCGATCGAGGTTTATCCGCAAGGTAATATTCAGGATCCCGCCGAGCCGGGCACGTTCTGTGAGTTCTTGCCCGCGGCGAGCATCGAGGACAACTGGGCGGACAACTACGGTGTCACGCCGGGTACCGACGGTCACGACGACACCGTGACGGACCTGGTGCCCGGCACGCGCATCTGCTTCCGCATCAAGGCCAAGACGAACTCGAGCGTGCAGCAAACGTCTCAGGTTCAGGTCGCGAGTGCACGCATCCAGGTGCAGGCAAAGAACGTCGGCCAGAGCGATGAGCTGGTTGTCGGTCTGCCGCGCGAGGTGCTGTTCGTGATTCCCCCCGTCCCGCAGTGATTCTGCTCGGACTACTGCGCGCCACGCTCTTCCGCCAGTGCCGCGCGGATTAACGGTCGCCCTGGTTCCAGAGCGTCAGCGCGCTGGAGCCAAGCTCTGGCGCTGGGGTCTCCAAGCGCGTGCAACCCCAGCGCCAGGCAGTAGATCGCCACGGCACCATCGGGGTCCAGTTCCAAGGCCCGCTTCGCTGCGCCCACCGCGTAGTTCGGCCGATGGCGTTCGAGCTCAGCCGTCGCGATCCAGCTCAGCGCAGCAGCGGCGTAGCTGTCTTCAGCTGTCGTGAGAGGAAGTAAGAGCGTCGTTGCCTTGGCTGGCTCACCGGCTCTGAGCAGCCTGCGAGCCTCAAGCAGCACCAGCTCGGGCTCGGGGCCAAACCGGGCGAGCGCCTGACGACTCACAACATCCGCCTCGGCAGTCCGCCCGAGGCTCAAGAGACTCTCACTCAGACCCGTGAAGCCGAGGAGTTCATCTGGATCGACTTCGGTCAGGCGCTTGAATTGACTCCGCGCGCGCTCGAAATCGCCTGCGTTGAAATAGAGTCGTGCGAGGTTCGCGCGAGCCGGGGCGAAGCCAGGGTCGACCTTGAGCGCTTCCTGGTAGTGCTTGGAAGCGTGATCGGGACGACCCTTGCGCTCTTCGAGTACGCCCAGCCCATGATGGGGTTGCGCGACGTCGGGGTTCAGGCGCACTGCTCGCGCGAGCAACGTGCGCGCCCGGGAGAAGTTTCCACGCTGCAACTCAACGAGGCCCAGATTGGTCAGTGCCTCGACGAAGTGGGGGTTGTACTCCAGCGCCACCTCGAAGCGCGCGCTGGCGGTCTCCAGGTCGCCCTCCGCGAGCGCGAGCGTACCTTGGTCGTTCAACTGGATGGCCTTCGGCGGAAGTGGAGCCGCTCCAGCGCATGCGGCTAGCAGCAGGCTCACACAGGCGGCAAAACAGCGCATGCTCCCCGGGTCGGCTGCGGCGTGCCGCCAGTTGCGCGCAAGTACGGATTACAGTGAGCGTGCAATCGAGCTGCGGTAGTGGCTCACGCCTCCGGCATAGGGCGTTTTCTCGGGGTTTTTTGGGGGAGAGGAGCGCCGTGTGCTCTCCGCTTACCGACTCCGCGCCCGAGGGGCGCCAACAAACAGCACCCCGAACACCGATTTCAAGGGAGCGGCGTGTCCCACGTCCGGCGCCGCTCGGGTTTCGCGTCTGGTCAAGGCGGTTGCGAAGCAGGGCAACGATGTGGATAGCTTCGACCCCCATGGTGCCGGACGACGAAGATGACGTGGATCGCGACGAAGTGGATCGCGAAGAAGAAGCCGATAGCGACGTGGAGGCAAGCTCCGCGCGTGACGTCTCCACCGGTGCCAGGTCGAAGCAACCGTCCGAGGATGCTGACGACGACGACTTCGGCGAAGAGGAAGAGGAAGACGAAGCGCCTCCCCCGAAGCGCAAGCGTGCCGCTGCTGCCAAGGGCGAAGACGAGGACGACGAAGAAGACGAGGAGTCGTCACCTCCCAAGCGCAAGCGCCCCGTCGTGGATGACGCAGACGAGGACGACGAGGACGATGAGGACGATGACGACGAAGACGAAGACGAAGACGCTGCAGAGCTCGCCCGTCGTCGTCGCGCCAAGCGTCGTGCTCAGCGCCTGAAGGTCGGCAAGAAGCGCCGCAAGAAGCGCGTGAAGCGGCCACCACTGCCGCACACCGAAGCTGAACTCGACAGCCCCAACCGTTCCACGACGTTCATGATCTGGACCCTCGTGGCCGTGACGTTGGTGCTGTGGGGCTTTGCTCGCACTGCGTGCAACTTCAATCCCCCACAGGTGGACAAGCCCAAGCTGGCCGAGCTGGATGTGCTCGCGCGCGAGCCGAAGGACGCGGCGCTCGAGTTCGAGATCCGTCTCCGCGAGCACCGCTTCGAGATCGCCCAGAAACTCGCTGCGAAGGCGGGAGAAGCGATCGTGGCTCAGGCCAAGCAGGCGTGCGGCGCCGGCTGCCCCGAGATCGAACACGGGAAAATCCTGTGCGAGGGCGCGGTGATGGCCCGCAGCGCGGCTGGTGCGACGGTTCGCGTTGGCTGCCAGTCCGACGGCAAGTGGGAGTACAAGCTGCTCACGCTCGTGCGTGATGGCAACGAGTGGCGCGTTTCCGCGCGGGAAGATGGTCAGGCGCCACCCCCCGTTGGTGCGACCGCAGCCCCTCCGACCACGGCGATCCCCACGGGGCTGCCAACAGCGCTCGCGCCCAGCGCCGCAGCGTCAGCGGCAAAGCCTCCGTTGCCAGAGAAGCCCGCTCCGATCAAGCCGGCGCCGCCAGGTACCGCTCCCTAGCAGGTGTTCAGAAACACCCTGCCGATCAGCTAGTCGGGGGCCAAGACAAGCGCACGGCGAACCAAGCCGCGCAACTTGCTTCTCCAGTCAGGGCGTCATCAGGCGACGCCCTGCTAGCGCTCCCAGCACCGTAAACGCGATCACCACGATTCCGTGGGAAAACAACAGATGCAGCTTGTCCGTGGTGGGGCAAGCCATGCCAACCGCAAGCGCCGCACCGAGCCCGCCGACGAGCCCCGCCAGCGCCCCACTCAGTCGAGGCGTCAAGGGGTCCGTGCGGCGCCACGCGAACAGCACACCCGCGGAGCTGAGCCCGCCGATCGCGAGCGAAAAGAAACCGCACTCGGTGGCGCGCCACGTCGACGCGCCATGGCTCACGAAGTCTCCAACTGACTCCCCTGGCTGGCCCGTCAGCAAGAGATAGCCAAAGAACGCGATCGGAAGTCCGAACGCCAGCGCCGTTCGCAGCCGCACGCTACCTCGCTTGCCCGGGGGCTTAGCGAAGCCGACGACCAACACGCTGAGCATCACCACTCCCCAGCCGACGGCGCCCCAGAGCGCGGTGCGCAACGCTGCGGGAGGTTCTGCGTGGTGACCAAACAGGACCACCAGGGCGCCCATCAGGCCCATCGAGAAGAACACCGAGATGAACAGCCGAGAGCGGACGCTCAGGTTCTTGCTAGGGCAGAGGTCCCGAGTACATTCCGCGCGGATTTTGGCGGAGACCTTCGAGCAAGGCCCATGGCTCGCCTCTGCGCGACCGAGCTCAGACCATGGCAGGTCGTCCATTTCCGAGAACTCGGCGTCCAGGTCATCTGGCTCGAGCCCGTCGGGCAAGGCTCGACGTGAAGGTGCGCTCATGGTGCACCTCGCGAGAAGCTATCCAGCGACTTCCTCAGCAGCGCGTAGCCGCGGTGCACGCGGAGCTTGACCGCTTGGGGCGTCGCGCCCAGGACCTCCGCAGCTTCGGCAATCGAAAGCCCGCTCACCTTGGTGAGCTCAATTGCCTCGCGGTAGGCGCTGGGAAGACGGTTCATCGCGCGCTCCAACGCTGCGACGGTGTCTGTAGGCAGCCCGTTGGTTTCTCCGGCGCTTGGCTCGGGTAGGGTCCCGTCGTCGCTTAGATCCTCGTTGCGGCTGCTCGCCCGCCGACGTTCGTCCAGAAAGGAGCGCCGGGCGATCGCGAATACCCACGGCATGAACGGCGCCCCGGTAATGTAGCTGTCCCTTGCTCGGTGGAGCTTCGAGTACGTCACCTGGAGCAGGTCCTCGGCGCGCTCGCGATGCCGCGTTAGTCGGAGCAGGTATCCGAAGACTCGGGCCGAGGAGCGACGATAGAGCTCGTCAAAGGCCTCTGCGCTGCCCTGGGTGTACTGCTCCATCAGGAGCTCCAAGGTCAGCTCGATCTCCTCCCCGTCCATGCTGCTGCCCCTACGCGTTAGCCCAGCTTCGGCGCGAGGTCTCGCAGCCTTTGCGGGGGAGTCGAGCAGCGTGCGCTTCGGGTCCTCCAGGGACCAGCCACTCCAGGTTTCAGCACGCGCAACGGACATAGGACAACAGCCCTGGGATACGCGGCAAAAGCGGCCGAAGTTTCAGCCTTCTGAGGAGCGGCGCGCCGTGAGTCGGGGGACCCACGGCGCTTCTCGCACTGCTAGCCGCCTCGAGCGGCTCAGATCAGCTCTTTGAGGTCGAGCATTTCCGAGACATCGGGCATCAGCACCAGCTCGACGCGGCGGTTGGCCTGGCGATGCTCGTCTGTGTCGTTGGCCTCGATCGGGTCCGTCTCCCCATAGCCAGCTGCGTGGAGCCGCGTCGGGTCGAGCCCGCCTCCGCCGCCCTTCGCGTCCGTGGGCGAGACCAGGTACACCAGCACCTCGCGAGCACGCATGGCTGAGAGGCCCCAGTTGTCCTTGAACTGCCCGCCCTTGAGCGCGACGTCATCCGTGTGACCAGCGACCTGGAAGAAGCGCTTGCTGAGCGTGGAGTCGTTGCGGATGACCTGCGCGACCTGATTCAGAACCTCCACGCCTTCCTTGCGCAGCTTGTCTTTCCCCGAGGCAAAGAGCACGTCGCCCGGCAGCGAGATGACCATACGGTTACGGCGAATCGACACCTTCAGGCCCAAGGTGGTCAGCTTCTCGAGCTTCTGACGCAGGAGCTCGAAGCGCTGCTTGATGCGCTCGAGCTGCGCCGCCCGCGCCTTGTACTCTGCAAGGGCTCGGGTCGTCTCGTCGAGGCTCGCCGAGAGCCGCGCCTTCTCCGCGCCTTCGGCCTCGAGCTGCTTGTTCAGCTCGTCCATGTTGACGCCCATGGCTTGGAGCTTGGCTTCGAGCGCTGCAACGCGCTTCTTCGCCTCCTCCAGTTCGGCTCGAGTAGCGGCGTGCTCGGTCTGCTCCTGCTTGAAGCGACTGTCGAGCTGCGCGTACTTATCGAGCTGGGCTTTCCACTCTTCCTCGGAGTATCCGCACGCGACGGATAGCAGCGAGGCCGCCAGAACTACGCTGAGTTTTCGTTTCATCCTGTTCTCCCGCGGTCACGTCGACCGAGCACCCAACGCTTACACAAAAGCTCGTGAAGATGGAGTTGAGTGGTGGCGCGGAGACGATTTCGCCCTGAATGGCGCCATTCGGCGTGGGCTAGGCAGCGGGTGACCCGCCTCAGGTCAGCGGCGCCGTCAGCTAGCGCCGGGCTCGAGGGCCTACGTGGCGAATGGTCCCAGTGCTGATGGGCGCGCCCAGGCTTTCCGCTTGACAACTCGCGACGTTGTCAGCTGCGCCTACCATCATGCCCGCCTAGATCCGGGATCGAAGCGGCGTCCTGGTCCAGGACAAGGGGGAGTGTTTCGAAGTGCTAATTGGTCGGACGCCAGGTCGTACCGGCCTTTCCGCGCCGCATTTCCGTGCGCACGCGGGCGGTGACTGGAGCCGCTCTTCAGTTGTCGAACGCGCGCCGCTTGAACGTCACCCGCGTTGCTTCGAGGACACACGCATTTGCGCGAAGGGTTACCGCCGATTCACCTGAGGTTCACGAGATTACGAGACGTTCCCGGCCACCACGGAAGGGTTCGACTATATGAGACTCCGACTTCGATACGGCATTATTCTGCTCGGTGCGCTGAGCGCGCTGAGCGTTGGCGCGTGCGGCTCTGATGGCTCCAACGGAGCCAAGGGCGGCGATGGGACCAACGGTGAAAACGGCTCTGATGGCAGCAAGGGCGATCCTGGAAGCCAAGGCGACCCTGGAAGCCAGGGCGATCCTGGAAGCCAGGGTGATCCAGGGTCCAAGGGCGACCCCGGCGACAAGGGCGATCCCGGTGCGCCAGGTGGTCTAGGCGTCGACCTGAACGAGCGCCCCAAGGCGTCGATGGTCGGTATCACGCTTCGAGATCCGCGAGGAACTGGTGCGACCAACCTGGCGGAGTACGTGCGCGCCCTCGTGGAGCTCTACGCCACCAATCAAGCATTGCCCGTGGGCCAGTTCCCCCTCGCGGCGGCGTCCACCGACACGGTGCGCTCCCTCGAGGGCTTGGGCCACGAAGTTGTGATGAGCTGGCTCGACCCGCTGAGCTGGGATGACGCCGCCGATGCACCCCGCTTTGGCGCGAACCCTGACTACATCGCCTACTTTGGCGATGGCTGGTCGGCGGGTGGGAACGCCCCGCAGTTCAACGGCAGTGATGAGGCCGGTTGGATGTGGGTCAACCACGAGTACGTCTCCAACAACGCGCCGACCACCACCAGTGCGCCAGACGGTCAGCAGCTGACATTGGCCGCCTGGAGCAAGAAGGCCGGCATGATCGAGACGGATCCGCTCTCCGAGATCTGGTCGGCTGCGGACGTCGACATGATGATCACCATGAACAAGCACATGGTGGGCGGCTCCTGGATGCGGGTCGTCAAGGATCCCGCGAGCGGCAGCTGGAGCGTAGATCGCAACGCGAAGAACGTGCGCTACGACGCGACCAGCAGCACGCTGGTGAAGATCACGGGCTACACCACGGCGAGCGCAGATCATGACGACGCTGGCAACGCGCTTCCGAGCGGTGTTGTGGCGGGTATCATGGGAGACTGCTCCGGCGGTGTAACTCCCTGGGGAACCGTGATCACCGCAGAGGAGAACGTCCAAGACTACTACGGCGACTTGGAGGACTGCTGGACCAGCAACCAGAAGCTCGTGACCGGTCAGGGCTGCGACGCCGGCGCTGCCGTGAACTTCGACCGCTCGCCCTCTGCGGGCGCGCTCTTCGGCGGGCACACGGACGCCAACACCACCCACGCTCGAGACAACTACGGCTTCATGGTCGAAATGGACCCGGGCGCTCCGGCGGATGAATACTACGGCAAGACCACCGCTGGCGTAGGTCATCAGAAGCTTGGCGCCATGGGGCGTGCGCGTTGGGAGAACGCGACTTTCGTGGTCGACGACGACTGGAAGCTGATCCCGAACCAGCCCATCGTGATCTACGGCGGCAACGACCGCCGCAGCGGTCGCATCTACAAGTTTGTTACCACGGGGAACTATACCTCCGGCATGACGAAGGCGCAGATCCGCGACCTCCTCGGCTCGGGCAAGGTGTACGTCGCGCACTTTGCCGGACTCGACAACGCCGATGGTTTGGTGCTTGCTGGCGGGGCGAAGCCGACCTCCGCGGCGCCTGGCCAGGGCCGCTGGATCGAGATGAGCACCACGAGCACTGACGTGGCGCCGAACGCCGCCAAGCTGGGCGCGAACACCACCGTGGGCGATGCGCTCAAGAGCAACACCTGGAACTCGCTGGGTGGTTTCCCCGACGACAACACCGTGCGCTCGGCGCTCTTCACCGCCGCCACCAAGGTCGGCGTGATGGAGCTGAACCGTCCCGAGGATCTCGAGTGGAACCCGCGTGATCCGAGCGGCAGTCCGCTCCTCTACATCGCGTTCACCAAGAACGGTCGCCAAGTGGCGAACGATCAAGACGGCGTTCTCTACGATCCTGCGACCCACGACGCCAACGCGCCGAAGCGCCCGGATCCCGTCGGCGCGGTCTTCGCGCTACGTGAGGCGAACGTCGCGAACCCCGGCTCCTCCACCAGCTTCGAGTACTTCGACGTGTGGCACGGCAGCGAGGGCGAGGGCGTGTTCGACGCGGCGAATCCCGACAACATCGTGATCGCTCACGATGGCGGCGTGTGGTTCGGCACCGACGGAAACTGGGGCACGAACGGCCACGCGGACGCTCTCTACTACCTCGATTTGGATCCCGCGCACGCCTCCACCGCAACGCCGACCTACGGTCTGGCTTTCCGCGTGGTAGCGACTCCGAGCGACGCTGAGGCCACTGGCCCCGCGTTCTCTTCCGGCATGAGCACGCTGTTCTTCAACGTGCAGCACCCAGGCGAGGAAGTGTTCTCGCGCTGGCCTAACTGAGGCACGCATGAGGTGGGCTCACGCGGGGCGACTCTACTCCCGCACCGCGTGACTGCCACCCGCACACTGCAGCCCGCGTGACGGCCGCCCGTGACGTGAAGTGTGCTCCCGGCGTCCATGCGTCGCAGCACACCCGGAGCGAGCTGGGCAGCTGGCATTGCCTGCCAGCGGCGAGCAGCGACTTGACGTCGCTGCTCGTTTTCTTTGTTGTGCTTCCTCCCCCCCAAACCAGCTTGGTGCGGCTTGAACTCCGGACGAAAGTGCGAGCGTGTCTGGGGGTGAGGTCCGGCGTAGGTGCGCAGCTGTGCCGCAGATGTCACCTGGCTGTGCGCGCGATGCGGCAGTGTCGACGTCGCCATGCAGCAGCGGTGTCACGTTGAAGAGAATATCCGTAGGGATTTGCTGATGCGCGTCCTGTGCGCGGGTTCGTTGCTGCTGGCGGCGCTCTTTGGATGCGCAGGTGAGCGTGAAAAGCCTCAGGCTTCCTCAGCCTACGATCCGCTGGCGTACGCCAAGGCGCGGGTCGGCAAGGTCTCGAACCTGGAGGCCTCGGTTCCGCCCCAGTGTTACACGAAGACCGACGGCGTGAGTAATCCGTGCTGGACGTGTCATACGCAGAGCCAAGGCATGAACGCGATGGCGGACGCGCATCTGCAACGTGCGTACGCCTTCAGTGACTTCGCGCTCAAGAACCACTGGAAGAACCTGTTTTCCCCTGCAACGCCCGCCAGCGAAGAGAGCGACGCTGCTCTGCTGAGCTACGTGCGGCAGGACAACTATTCTGCGCTGAAGCTCGCGCTTACAGGCCGCGGCGACTTCCCCGGCTACAAGCCGGACCTCGACCTGGATGCGGGCTTCGACGAGCTTGGCTTCGCCCGCGACGGCTCCGGCTGGCGCAGTCTGCGCTACAAGCCTTTCCCCGGGACGTTTTGGCCGATGAACGGCAGCACGGACGACGTGTTCGTGCGCCTCCCAAAACAATTCCGCGAGGGCATGGATGGTCGCCCGTCGGTGGAGATCTACCGAGCAAACTTGAGTCTGTTGGAAGCGAGCCTTGCCAGTGACCCCGCGCTCGAGAGTGGTGCCCTGGACTACCCGATCGAAGCGCTCCCGGAAGAGCTCGTGGGCTACGACCTGAACGGCGACGGCCAGGTCGCCGGGAGCGCGGTCAAGCTGCACGCCCTGCCACCAAACTACCTTGGTGCAGCGAGACACATCAAGCTCCGCCGCGGGCTATTCCCGCGCGGCACTGAGTTCCTGCACAGCGTTCGATATCTCGACCCAGACGCCGCGAACTTCATGGCGCGTCGCATGAAAGAGCTCCGGTACATGCGGAAGACGCGCGAGCTGGACGCGTGGGCGGTGATGCGCGCATACGAAGAGGAGCACGACAAGCGCGATCGCGGAGCGCTACCGGTCTTCCCTGGAGATGCTCTGGTCGGACTGCGAAACGAGTTCGGATGGCAGCTGCAGGGCTTCATCGAGGACGCCGAAGGCAGACTGCGGTTGCAGTCGGACGAGGAGCATCGCTACTGCATGGGGTGCCACTCTGGCCTCGGTGTCACCGTTGATCAGACGTTCGCTTTCGTACGGAAACTACCCGGCGCTGCGGGCTGGGCCGCACAAGACCTGCGGGGAATCCCGGACGCACCTCAGCTTGGCCATAGCGCGGGGGAAATCGCGACCTACGTGGAGCGAGTCCACGGTGGCGACGAGTTTCGTGCGAACTCCGAAGCGCTCGCGCGTCTGCTTCCCGGTGGCCAAGTTACCCCTGAACTTCGGTCCAAGAGCAGCGACATCACCCAGCTGATTCTCCCCAGTCGTGAGCGTGCCCTGGCCCTGAATCGCGCCTATCGGGCGTTGGTCGTGAGCCAGCGCTTCGATCTGGGCCGCGACGCACTGCTCGGAAGAGTGCGCAATGTGCACGCCGACATCGTCAACGGCTCCACGGAGTTGGGTACTACCGGCCGGGTATTCGACGATGGACAGCTCCGCTTGCGCTGGGACACGGAAACTCAGGCTCGCTGACAGTTCTCCACAGTCAGGGGATTGCCTGTGGATATTCGTGGTTGGTGCGGACTAGAGGTTTGAGGCGAACCGCGGCTATTGAGACATTTCTGCGCGGTTTCGTCAGTTCGCCGCGGAACCTGACGGATGGGCCAAACTGCTTAAAAATTAGGCGATCCGTAGTCGGTGTGACCCGAAGTGTATCCTCGGGGTGACGTTGCCAGCGCGCTTGGGCGACGAACTGTTCTCGTTTGGCAACAGACGCGTGCCCGGTCCACCGACTGTCCATTTCGGCCACCAAATTGACTATCCTACACACAACCACACGCGTATCGTCCTTCGCAGTCTGAAAGCTGCGAAGGACGATACAGCGCGGAAACGGGTGCTGGGAGGCGCTCGACTCACTCGGTGACAGCGAGTGACGTGCCGACTGCGTCGACTTTCGCCGCGGCCGCGCTCAGCCCGGCTGACGCCTTGGTCAGGGTTTGAGCGATCCAGTGCAGCGCCTCTCCTAGCTTGGACTTGCCGAGCCCAAGCAGCTCTGCCGCCTTGCCGGGCTTTGCTTCCGCGGTCTCCGGAGTGGGGTCTGTGGACTCGGTGGTTTCGATGGTGGTTTCTTCTGACATCGCGCGATCTCCTGTTTGTGCGGCTCTGGCCGCGTTCTGCGCGCGCCACCCCTCCGCACGGCTGACCCGTGCGGTTTGAGGACTACGTGGTGCGCATGCCGCAGTGCGGCATAGCGGTTATCCCAGCCCAGGATTGCCGCAACGTGTCAAACGCGGGTCACTTCGGCTTCGGCGCACCAAAAGCCCACAAAAGACCGCTAAAGCGGACGCTTGGCCGCGTCACTCAGCGCCAACATGTGGAGACAGCTACTCGCCCTGAGCAGCAGCGCAGCTGGCGTCGCCTTCAGCCGCCCAACTCGCTACCGCGAGCCAGCCCAGCAGCGAAACCAGGAGCGCACCACAGACCCAGCGCATCCAGATCACCGGGACGGCCGGGTGAGCGCGATTCGACGCCCCCGCCCCGTTCTCCAGCGTCGTGACGCCCCACCCACGCGGGGCATGAAACGGAGACAGCTGCGCCATGCTCAGAGTCTCCCAAGCTCCTATGGCTCCTGGGTGCTGCTTTTGAAACAGATCCGGCTGGAAGAAGCTGCGTTTGTAACCGCAGCCGGTTGTGGAAGCGTGCGGGGCAGCAGGCATCCCCCTGACGGTACGTTGCGTAAACGACCTCGAATCGTCACGGAGTTGTCACATGCCTCCCCGCGGAGCATACTCAGTGGATGCAACACGCTGGCGCCGTCGTTATCCGCTTCCCGCTCGAGCGCGTGCGTCGCCCGCGCGCGTGGCGTACCGGCCGTGATCTGGCGAGCTGGGCGCTACCGCTGTTCGAGCGCGTGCATCGGCAAGAGGTGTGGCTGCTGACTGCGCTCGTGGCGGCGGGCTGCCTGCTCAGCGTCGTCTCGCTCGGCTAATTAGTGCCTCGGGGAAACGCTCAGAAGAGTTCCAGAAGCGGTTCTCCTTCGTGACTCGCGTTTGGCGCGTAGCCAGACGCGAGGAGCACCGTGGGCGCGATGTCTCGCAGGTGCCTCACGGAAGGTGACTCGATCATTCCGCGCGCTTGAACCAAGCTTCCGCTTGCGATCAACCACACCCGCGACGACTCGGGGAACTTCGGTCCGTGTTCGGCGAAGTTATCGGCGCGCCCATGGTCCGTGGTCACGATCAGCAGCGTGCGCTCGCCGCGCGATGCGTACTCTTCTAGCTTGCGCTCCACGGCGGCGACGGTGCGATCGAAGTTCGCGAGCGCGCGCCAGTAGTCTTCCCGCTTGCCTTGGTGCGCGTACTCGTCGGTGTCGCCCAGGCTCAGAAACAAGAAGCGAGGCGCGCGCCGTTCGAGAAACTCGAGTGCCAGAGCTGCGGTCTGTGTGTCGGGACGGTAGGTGCCCCAGCCGGGTGTGGAGGCGACAGCTTGTGCGTCCTGCCAGGCGCCAAGCAATCCAACTCGAGCCAGCTCGGGTTCACCCAGCAAGTACTTCTTGCCCGCGCTGACCACCGCATTCGCGTCGTGGGTCAGGGCGTCTCCAACGGTGCCCCAGGAGGAGAACACCGCGACCTCACCCGGATCCGCGCCTGACATCTCCTCCACGAGACCAGCTTCCCTAGGTGCTTTGCAGTCGTTGGCCTGGCAGGCAGCTGATGCATGCCCCGATAGCATCTCCCGATAACCGGGGAGCGAAAGGTATGCGGGGCCGCTGGCAGTGATTGCGCTGTTGCTCCCGGGCGCTCCGATGGTCGCGCCATCTCGAAGGCTCAGGCGATTGAGTGTTGGCAGCTCACGTGCGCCTCTTGAACTGAAGACGTCCTGCCAGCGCACGCCGTCCGTCGTCAGCAGGACGACGTGATCGGCGGGTGCCGGGACCTCCCGAGCCAGATGAACCGACGTTTCCGCGTGGGTACTTGCTCGCACATTTGCCACGGGTGCGCAGGTGAGGGTGCACGTCAGACACGCGAGCAGCAGCAGGGCTTGCTGCGTTAGCTTTGAAATCTGTGCGTGACGAACTGAGTGCATCTCTGCCTACACAGCCTCTGCAAGCGCCTTGCCGGCTTGCTTGGAGTCGACGGGGACCAACCTCGAGCCTGCGCAAATACGCATCGTGTTGCCCCTCCAGCTGACGGTGCGCTTGAAGGCGCCCAGCACCCAGAGCACGAACACGAGCAAATCCTTCAATGGGACCCACAGCGCCTGACGTTGGTGTCGCAGTCCTGCGCCAAGGCGTTCACTGATCAGCGAGTCCAGAGCTGCCTTGAGCAGCATCCCCGCGACACCTAGCAACATCAGCGTCGACGTCTCTGCCCAGCGTGATTCGACGCCTAGCGCTCCGAACATGAGCAGCAGCGCACACCACGCCACAGGATTCAGCAGTGGCTCGAGCGCGTACATGCGCGGCGCGATGCGTCGGCGCATTTGGTTCCAACGCAGATGCCGCGCGGCAAAGTCTTTCACTCCTCGCTCGGCGTTGACTGCCGCCAGGACGAAACCCGAGAGGGCTACTTGATAGCCCGCTTGTTTGAAGCGCTGGCCGAGCAGATAGTCTTCAGCCAGCACGTCCTTCACCGCGGACCAACCGCCCAAGCGGTTCAGCGCTTCCCGGCGCAGCAACATGGACTTGCCCACGACGCATGGGTGCCCTGCCAACAGCTGCGCTCCACACACCGTGGCTGTGATGAACGAGTTCAGGTGCAGGTTCTCGAACAGCGCGCCCACGGACCGCTCTTCGCTACCAACCAGCACGCTGCTGACCAGCCCAACTTCGGGATGCGTGAGTTCGCGAGCGATGGCGCGCAGGTAGCCTGGACTGGGGCGGACGTTCGAGTCGCTGACCAGCAGCACGTCGTGGCGGGCATGCTTGGTGAGCCACTCGAGATTGCTCACCTTGGGGTTCAAGCCGATGTCCGGGGCGCCGCTGACCACGCGGATCGGCACCTGGGGGAACTCTTGGGCGAGTCGCCGCGCCACTCTGAGCGCGGGGTCATCGGCGTCGCGCGCGCCGAGCACGAGCTCGAACGCTGGGTAGTCCTGCCTCGCGAGCGCACGCAGGTTCTCGAGCAGCTCCTCGTCGACGCCCTTGAGCGGTTTCAGTACGGAAATTGCTGGAGAGGTGCTCTCCGTGCCGCCCGCACGGCTCGCAGAGTTTAGTACCCTGCGGATACAGCCGTGGGTCAGCAGAACCAATCCGAAAGAGCTCGCTGCTGCGAGCAGGCCAGCATCGGCCACTAGTGACTGCATGCTTCACTCCCTCGGGGATGACACCCTAGGAGAGCGGCATGTCGGACTAGTTGACGTGCGGAAACATTATGGAGAACTTGGGGGCAATGGCTTCAGGGCAACGCCCAAGTGTCTTCGCGGTGTCCTTGCCTCGGTGCCACGAATTCCCTGTGGCAATGAGCCCGGTGGGGTCGCTCAGAGGCCGGCTTTGGCTGCCAGCAGGCGAATCACCAGCCGGATACCGAGCAAGAGCACCACAGGGCTAAAGTCGAAGCCTCCCATGGACGGCAGGACCTTGCGAATCGGCTCCAGCACCGGATCGACGACCGCTGCGCTGATCCTCATCAAGGGATTATCGGGGGGCAGACTGAACCAAGAGAGCAGCACGGACCCAAGTACGATCCAGCTGTAGATGTTCAGGGCAAGGAGGACGATGCTGATCACGAGTGACGGAATAGAACCACGTTTGACTTGGGTGCAACCCGTTGCGCCCGTTCGTGAGTCCTGGACTGGTGCAACCAACCAGAACTGCGGGGCCTTCCGCGGAGCACAAAAAAAGAACGGGCGGCTCGTAAAGAGCCGCCCGTTCGGGCTTGGGTCAGTATCAGCGCGCCGTGGCGGGCGCGCAAAGTGTGCTCAGTTGGCCGCCCAGTCGCACCAGGGAGCGGTCATCCAGTTGTCGGTACCGAAGCCACCCTGGTAGGTCGCCGAGGTGTCGAAACCAGTGGCCGTACCTGCCGCACCGGTGGTGAGGGGAGTGCCGCCAGTGATCGCCGTCGCCGGGATCGGGTTCGGCGCCACGCCGGCGCTGCCGCAGTCGATAGCGGGGTCAGCGACGGAGTTGCCCGTACCCGCGGTGAACCACGCCTGCTCGTCGAAGCCGTTGTCATTGTCCGTCGCGCCGGACTCGGCGTACGCGATGTCCTCGGTCACGCCCTTCACGGTGGTGTTGGTGACCTTGACCTTGGGCGCGGTGGTGGTGCCAGCGTCGTCACGGACGTCGAAGCTCGCTTCGAAGCCGGTGAAGATCATGTTGCTGTAGTCGCCTTCGAGGCCCTCACGGAACACGGCGCCGTACTGGGGGTTCGCCGGGTCGGTGCCCAGGCCGCACAGGGTCACGTTCGACGCGGTGACCTGAGACACGGGGGTCGCGCCACCCTTGTCGCTGTCACACTCCCAGCCGTTCGGGTCGTCGCTGATGGGCGCGACTTGACGGCCGAACAGGAACTGCACCGAGCCCTGGTAGCCCTGGTCCATGTCGAACATGTCGTCGCCGGCGTTGTTGCACACCAGGTGATGCGCGTTCACGGTGCCACCGAACCACTCGAAGCAGTCGTCGAGGGTGTTGCTGATCATGATGTGGTGCATCGTGGTACCGCGGCCGACGGAGCCGAGGGTCAGACCGTTGATCTCGTTGCCGTCACCGATTTCCACACCGGAATACTCGATGCGCACGTAGGTCATCACGCCGCTGTTGTCGTCGGGCTCGTTGCCGCCGTAGAGGCCTTCACCGGGGTTCAGACCCTCGATGCTCGGCAGGGTGGTGCCGCTGACCTTGAAGTTGGGCGCCTTGCCGAGAACGATGACACCGCCCCAGTCACCGGGGGCGCGGCTTCCGGCCGGAAGCGCGCTGGTGAAGAGGATCGGGTCCGTCTCGGTGCCTTCGGCCATGATCTTGCCACCCTGCTGGATGACGAGGGTGCCGAGCGAACCGCCGTCGCCCTCGATGCGGGTGCAGGGCTCGATGACGAGCGTGGAGCCGTCGCCCACGTTGATCTTGCCTTTCAGGTCCCAGACCTTGTCGCTGGTCAGCGTCACGGTCTGTCCTGCGGCGGGAGCCGTCACGTCGGCGTGCTCGAGGCCCGTGCCACTCAGATCACAGCTGCTGCCGCCCGCGGTACCGCCACCGCCTGCAGTGCCGCCCTGTGCGCCGCCGCCTGCGGTACCGCCTTGGCCGCCGCCTGCGCTGCCGCCCATGGCACCACTGCCACCGGCGCCGCTGCCGGCCGTGCCACCTTGGGCACCACTGCCGCTGCTGCCGCCGCTGCCGGGCGTGTCGTCGTCACTGCCGCACGCCGTGACTGCGATGGGAAGCAGTACGAGCGTGGACGCTAAGGCTAGATGGGAAATTCGCATGATAGAAGTCCTCCTTGGGTGGGCGGAGAGTGCCTATGCGTCGTGACCCCAAGATAAAGCCTGCGTGACGATTCCATGGCAGTGCGTGAGAAACGCTCACTCGGTAACGCGCGTGTGACGGATCGGAATGGCGTTCGAGTAGCGCGCTCGGGCTGGCGTGGAAAGCCCACGAACGCGAGCTGGTTTTGCTGATTTCGCCGGGAATTTTCTCGGGGGGGAGGGTGCGGCGCGCTTCGCGTCAACGCGTGCTCGCGTCGCGTCGAGGACTCGCGGTCGCCGGCTGGATATGCCCAATTGTAAATCCGTAAGGAAAATACGGCATGCGGTGTCTACAGGTACGTGCCGTTCCTTCAGAGAGCAATGCGCGAGCGCCTCATGCAGTTCCCAGCGGCGCCTCGAGGCGGCCCGTCGGACCCGGCTCGCGATCCGTCCCTGGGCGTTGGACCTCCCCCCAACCCCACACCAATCACCAGGACTCAGAACAGGGTGCCGGTGTAGGGGAGCGGCTCTTCCCGCGAAAAATGGCTAGGAACGCGCGGGCGCTTACACGGAAGGGCAGCTTCGATATGCTTGCCGGTCTACCGAGGAGCTCCCATGAAGACCACGACGCTATCGCTTTCCATCCTGGTGCTTGCCCTGTTGGCCTGCAAAGAAGAGAAGAAGGCAGAGCCGGCGCCCACCGCCGCCACCGCAGCTGCACCGGCCCCTACCCCCACGGAAACGGCAGCGCCCGCGGCAAGCGAAGAGGAGAAGAAAGACGAGAGCCCAATCCCTGACATCCCTGAGGGGCGCTCGAAGCCGCCCACGGTCGCCGAGTGGAAAGCTGCGACCAACATCAACACGCAGGAGGTCAACTCTCAGCCGGACAAGTGCTTCATGCGCATCGTTCGCGAGTGGCTGAAGGTGAACTGCGAAGGCGACGTTCAGGGCTTCACCGGCATGGAGAACTTCGGCAACGAAATGGCCGACTACTTCCAGTCCGTGAAACCCGGCAAGGTCGCCGATTTCGTCGTGCGCCTGCGCAAGGGCAAGACGCTCAAGCTACGCATCCAGCGCGGCAAGGAGGGCGAGGCGGTGCTCTTCGTCAACTGGCCGATCGGCGAGGAGAAGCCGACCATCGTCGCGCTGGGGCGCGGCGCCAAGTAGACTTCGCGCCTGACAAAAGCAGTGCGGGGCGCTGGCGCGCCCCGCAGTACACCCGGATTTTCACTGGGAGATCTGATTCCACGAGGAATCAGTACGTGTAGCCGGCGCCGATCGAGAAGTCCATGCCGGTGGTGTACTCGTCCATCACGCTCTCGTCGTCGTCGCCCTTGCCCTGAGTGCGCCGGAACGGCGAGTTCAAGAGATTGGCGGCTGAGAACTTCAGCTCCAAGTGCTCACCGAAGTCCTTCGCGACGACGAAATCCAGCTGGTGACGGGGCTGCTGGTAGACGTCGGGGAGGCCTTCGAAGCCGACCGCGACGATCTGCTTGCCGATGACGTTGTAGAGCAGGCGCGCCTTGATGCCGTTGTCCTTGCTCGAGTAGTCGATCGCCGCGTTGATGGTGAAGGGTGGCTGGTTCGAAAGTGGCCGCTCCCGCGAGGTGCTGAAGTCGTTCGCGTCGGAGAGCGTGACCGTCGAGATGCCGATGGTCGCGTTGGCGACGGCGCTGAAGTCGGAGAGCGACTTCGAGAGGAAGCCAAGGCTCTTGCGTCCTTCGACCTCGAAGCCGACGAGCTTCGCGCTCTCGGAGTTTTGATACGTGTAGAGACCGTCGTCGCCAGCGGACTGCACCGTCTGCTCGATGGGATCCTTGAAGTACTTGTAGAACACGCTGGTGGCGACGATCTCCTCGAGCGTCGGGTACCACTCGAAGCGCGCGTCGAGGTTCGTGATCTTGGTCAGCTTCAGGTCTGGATTACCCGCCTCCGAGTAGCCACCGAAGTAATTGCTGAACGTGAACGGAGCGAGCTCGCGCAGCTGAGGACGCGCCAGCGTGCGAGTGGCCGAGAAGCGCAGCTTGGTCTTCTTCGAGGTGTCGAACACCAAGCCGAGGGACGGCAGCATGTCGGTGCTCTTCAGGTCCGTCGATACGGCGCGATCGTCGGGTGAGAACGGATCGAAGGAGCTGATGTTCTGGCGGGTGATCTCGATGCGCTCACCTACGATCACGCGGAACCAGTCAGTCAGCGCCGTATCGCTCATCACGTAGGCGGCGTAGACGTCCAGGCCTGCGGTGTAGGCGTCGTTGTCGAAGGTGGTCTCGTCCAGCTGAATGACGTCGCCGATGTTGTCCTGGGTGAACAGCTTGTCCGGGCAGTCCAGGCGCCAGCTCTCACACACGAAGGAGTCGTCTGGTGAGCCCGGGCGACGCCGGAAGGCGAAGCGCCGGGAGTCGAACTCACGATCTCGCGTGCTGACCAAGCCACCGAACTTCACCTTGGCGGACTCCTGGTCCTCACTGAGTGGCTGGGTGTAGTCGATGCCTGCGCCGATCGACGTCTCTGACTGGTCCGCGTAGAAGTGGGAACCGCTCTCGGAGCCGTCGATGTAGACCACGGAGCCATCAGGCTGGCCCTTGTAGACGGTGTCGCGCGTATCAGGTTCCTCGCGGAAAGCCTTTGCAAGAGATAGGTTCCACTCGAGCAGACCGCGGTTTGCGTCCTCGAACGTGTGTTCGCCCTGCAGCTGCCCGAAGTTCAGCACGCGGCTGATGAACTGCAGGCGCGTGCTGGTCAAGATGGCCTGGCGCGTCTCGAAGAACCCCTGAAGAACGCGCGCTGTGTCATCGGAGCTCTGGCTCCGCAAACCAGTCAGCGTGATCTTGTGGTTGCGACTGATCTGGTAGGTCAGCGTGCCGAAGGCGCCCCAGCGGACCTTCTCCTTCCCGCTCTGCTCGCGCAAGTCAGCCAAGAGGTCGAGTCGCTCCTCGGTGTCGTTGTAGTCGAACTTGCGGCGGATGCGGTCCTCGATCACCTCCCAGGAGCGGGAGTAGTTGAGCGAACCCACCAGGCCGAGCTTCTGCTCTTGCCCGAGCTTCCAGGTCTTTCCCACCACCACCGACGCGCTGTGGCTCGGTAACGTGAACTTCTCCTGGGCGCTCATGAACGAGTTGATCTTGCGCCCGTTGGCGGTCAGCTCGTCCTGCGTGATGAACTCACCGTCGGGCTTGCGAGTGGTGCGCGAGAGCTTGTAGTCAGGGATGTCGGGTAGCTGCCGGGTGCCGCCGTCGAAGCCGAGCCAGTCGGTGTTGCTCCCGCGATAGCTCAGGCGATCGTGAAACGTGGCCTGGGTGTTGAAGCCGACACCGAGGCTGGCCTTGAACAGGAACTCCTCTGGGAGATCCCGAGTCTTAATCCGTACGGAACCACCTGCGAAGTCGCCGGGCTTGTCCGGCGTGAAGGTCTTCGCGATGGTCAAGCTCTCGAGCACCAGGCTCGGGAACAAGTCGAGAGGCACTGCTTGCCGGTCGGGCTCCGGGCTCGGCAGCGGTGCGCCGTTGAGCTGAGCGTTGGCGTAGCGATCGCCGAGCCCACGCACATAGACGAAGCGGCCGTCGACGATGGTCGCGCCCACGACGCGTTGGGCGGCTTGAGCCGCGTCCTTGTCGGGGGTCTTGGAGATTTCTCCGCGACCGACGCTGTCTCCCATCGCCGCTGAGCGCTGGCGCGTCAGGGTCAAGCCTGCCAGCCCTGACGTGTCGGCCTTGGTCTCGACGACGAAGGTCTCGACGGCCTTTTCATCGGGCCGCAGCTTGATGTCGAGCTTGGCGATCTTGCCGCCAGTGATCACGATGCCGTCCAGACGCTGGGTGTAGTGCGCGTCGTAGGCGATGCGAATCGTGTAGGTGCCGGGCTTCAGATCCAGGCGGAACTGACCATTGACGTCGGTGAAGACCTTGGTGCCGGTCCCAACGACCTCCACTTCGGCTTCCACCAGGGGTTCTTCGTATTTGGTGTCACGGACGGTGCCCGTCAGCGCGCCCTTGCCCGCCTCGGGCTTTTCGCTGAGATCCGTCTCACCCATCTCCTCGTCGCTGTACTCTTCGAGGTCGTACCCCGAGTCGTCCCCGCCTCCAGCCGGCTTCTTGTCGTCGGGCTTCTTGTCGTCGGGCTTCTTGTCGTCGGGCTGCTTGTCGTCAGGCGGCGGCTCGTCGTCTCCTTCATCGGTGGGGACGATGGTCTCACCTTCCTCATCGCCCGGATCGTCTGCCGGCTGAGCGAAGGCGTGCTGACTCAGCGTGAGTGGCGCGAGCAGGGCAAGGACTGGGAGGAAGCGAAAGCGGGACCTCATTGGAACCTCTTGAGGAGCCGCGCCAGTGGACGCAGCTCGGCGTCGTACGGACACCAAACGATCGGTGCCGGTAGTGCTGGGTTGTTCGCGACGTACCTTCGCGGGCACGCCTGCTAGTTCACCGCGCCAGCGCGGCGCGTTTCGAATCGACTGTGCCGCTCGGCGCGGCGCGGGGTTTGCGGGGCGGCGTATTGCCGGTTCGCGGGCGGGAAGATAGAGGATTATGAAGGTGCCGGGGGGAGTCCGACGAAAGCGCTACAAGCTCGTTACTCCCCTGTAACAGTTCGGTCGAGGTGTCGGATCGCTAATTTCCGAGAGGATATTCTGAGTCGGCAGACGTCTGGAACGAGGTTTCGGTCTTTACCTACTCCGCCACCTTGTCGGTGAGCATCGCGATCGAGCGGGCACCTCCGCGACGCGCAAGGTCCATGACCTCGACTGCCTCCGCGTAGCTCGCGCCATCGTGAGCGTCGAAATAGAGCACCTTGCTCTTCCGCGACGCCATCATGCGCGGCAGTCGGGTGGGGAGCTCGGTCTTGGTGACGACCGTCTGGTTGAGCTTGACTACACCCGAGGCGTTGAGCGTGAGCACCAGCGGCGGTTCCGGCTGATTCGCGGGCGGCGGCGTGTCTTCCTTGTCCTTCTTCGGCAGGTTTAGCCAGAAGGTCTTGGTCAGCATCGGCGCGACGACCATGAAGATGATCAGCACCACCAGCGCCACGTCGACCAACGGGGTGATGTTCACGTTTGGCGGGTTGCCGTGCTTGGAAGATCCAGAAGGTGCGGTGAATGCCATGACGGTGTCTCTGGGTTTGGCTGAGCGGAGACTCAGCCGTCCTTCTTCTTCTCTTCGACCTTGAGGCTGACGCCCTTGAAGCCGATCTCCTGAATCATCCCGAGGGTCGTGCGCACGCGCTCGTAGGGCACGTTCACGTCGGTCTTCAGCAGCAGCTGACGGTCTGCGGTGGTGGAGTGGATCTGCTTGAGTTCGCGCTTCAGCGTCTCCTTGTCCACCTTCTTCTGCTCCAGCACCGTGGAGCCATCGCCCGAGAGCGTGATCTCGACGGCGTTATCATCCTTGGGTTTCGGGTCCGCTTGCTCGATCTCCGGCAAGCGAACCAGGTCGTTGTTCAACGCGGGCGCCACCACCATGAAGATGATGAGCAGCACCAACACCACGTCGACGAGCGGCGTGATGTTGATGTCCGGCTCAGGCTGCTTTCCGCGCTTCGACGATCCCAGACTCATTCCCATAGCGATTCTCCATCTCGTCGAGGAGCTCGCTGGAAGAGCGAGCCAAGGTGAGTTCAATCTGATTCACGCGGCCGGTGAGGTAGTTGAAGAAGAGCACTGCCGGGATGGCGATCATCAGGCCGAGTGCGGTCTCGAAGAGCGCCTCGGAGATACCGGTCATGACCGCGGCCATCCCTGCGTCGCCGCCGGCGCCGATGGCCTTGAAGCTCATGATGATGCCAATGACGGTACCGAGCAGACCCACGAAGGGAGCGACCGACGCGACTGAACTCAGCACCGTGAAGCCGCGACGCAGCTCTGCGGCGATCGTCTCCTTGGTGCGCTCTGCTTCATTGCGCGCCATCTCGACCGGAGTGAGCCCTTTGTCGGCACGCTCCAGGCCCCGCTGGTAGCGCTGCATCATCGCGCCGATGGTGCGCGCCAGGGTGGAGGCCTTGTGTTTCTCTGTCAGCGCGATGATCTCCTCGATGCGCCACTCGTCGAGCAGCGCAGCTGCCTTCTGTACGAAGGTGCGCGACTCGGTGTTCGCCTTGGAGAAGGCCAGGATGCGCTCGACCACCACGCCGATGGTGGACACGCCCATCGTGAGGAGGATCAGGGCGATGGCCTTGTTGAGGCCACTCATGTGATGCCAGATTGCAATCGGATCGAGGGTCATTGAAGTGCTCCGTTTGGGCAGCTCGCGTGCGGGTGGCCCGCTCGGCGAGTGCAAGAACCAGGTTTTTCTTTGTGGAAAGTTGACAGTTGCGCTGAACACTCAGAGCCGCGCGGCTCAGCCAGGCGCTAGATCTTGATCTTGAAGGGGAAGCGCGCGAACTTGACCACCGGCACCGCCTGGCCGAGCTCGTTCTTGGCGGGGCTGAATGTCCAGCTCTGCACCGCTGCCTCGCACACGCCCGTTAGCTCCGGCGGCCCACGCACTGCCTTGACGGCTGCCGTGCTGCCCGACTCCGTGATGACGTAGCGCACGACGACGACGCCCTCGATGCCGGCCGAGCGCGCGGACGAGGGGTAGCTCGGGTAAGGGCGGTTCTGTGGAACTGGCTGCACCGCGACCTCATTGGCGCGGAACACCTTCTTCTTCTCGGGCTTCGGCGGCGGAGGCTTGGGCTTCTCCGCGGTAGGCTCGGCCGTGGGCTTGGGCGCTGGTTTGCCAGTGCCCTTGCCGCGCCCGCCGCCCCCAGCGTTTGCATACGGATCGCCGCCGCCAGGCGTATCACCCACGGGTGCGTCCGTCTCTTTTGGCGCTTCCTTGGGGATCTCCTTCGGAACGACCAGCTTCGGCATCACCGGGCCTGCAGCGCGCGGCGCGGGATCCGGATCGACCTCTTCTTCGACCTCAGGTTCCGGTTCAGGCTCAGGAGTCTTCGCCAGCTGAACGTCGACGATGTCGTCGTCCTCTTTGACGATCTCAGTGACGTTACCGCCCGCCACGGTTAGAAACGCCAGGAGCCCCGACATGCAGAGGACGCCCATCGCGAAGCCTGCAGAGAGCCGTCCAAGACGGCCGCGGTCGCCGTCGTCGTTCGTCCACTTCTTGGGGTCCATCGGTGGTCGGGACCCTGCTCGTGTTGTGTGACGGCATCGTGGCGTCTCGGCAAAATACGAGTAAAGGAAAGTCGGATTGGCGTCACGAACGCTCCAATGCGTTTCAGCGCCGTCACAGGACTCCAGCGTCGCCACCTCGAGCGCGTGCTTGCCGACATCGAGGGCAAAAAGTCACCGCAGAGGGAACTGTGGAGCACAGATCTACAGATTGTTCGAGAGCGCTACGATCACGTCACCGGACGGTCACGCTGCCTCGGTACTGCCACCGGCTCAGATGACTCGCATTCTCGTCATTGACGACGAAGAGGACATCCACACCGTCCTGCAATACAACCTCGAGCAGCTTGGTTACGAGGTGACCTCGGCACTCACCGGCAAGGAGGGGCTCAGGCTTTGTCGGGAGATGGTGCCGGAACTCGTGGTGTTGGACCTCATGCTCCCGGACCTCGCAGGAACGGAGATCTGTCGCTTGCTGCGATCCAGTCCCGTCACAGCGCACATACCCGTGATCATGTGTACAGCGCGAACCGAGGAGATCGATCGCGTCGTCGGGTTCGAGCTGGGTGCGGACGACTATGTGACGAAGCCGTTCAGCGTACGCGAGCTGGCACTGCGTATCCGTGCGGTACTAAGGCGTAAGTCTGGGCCCCCGCCCGCGAACGGCACACTCGAGTTTGGCGATCTGCGCATCGACCGCGACGCCCACCGAGTGTGGGTTGGCGAGACCGAAGTGGAGCTGACCGCGCTGGAGTTCAAGCTCTTGGTGACGCTCTGCGAGCGCAGGGAGCGGGTTCAGAGTCGCTCGGTGTTGCTAGACAACGTGTGGGGGATGCGGGGCGATTCGTCGACACGCACCGTGGACGCTCACGTGAAGCGCCTGCGGGAGAAGCTCTCTCACGCGCGCAACCACATCGAGACCGTCCGCGGCGTGGGCTACCGCTTCACCGGGCGCGGCTAGTTTTCCCGCGCAAGCTCGGCGTTCGTTCGGCGCGTCACGCCCGACTCGCTTCGGACTTCGCCTCAGCTCGTCCGTCGTGCCGGCCTCGCTCCTTGCCTCGCGCGCTAGTTTTTCCCGCGCAAGCTCGGCGTTCTCGTTTTCCCGCGCAAGCTCGGCGTTCGTTCGGCGCGTCACGCCAGACTCGCTCCTTGCCTCGCGCGCTCTGGTTTTCCCGCTAGCAGCTGCGCAAAGCTCCAACGGTTTCGGTGCTTTGTTGATGGGGGTCGGGGGTGAGGCGCGGTGTTTTGCGGGCTTCCCAGCGCGAAGGCTCTGGTTCTGGGCTGCTGGCGTTGACTGTCGGCCCCGGATAGGCTCCACACCTGTCACCCTGGCGTCACACAGGGGCGTTACTCAGGGGCAACCCAATGGCCAGAATTGTCGTCGTCGAAGACGAAACCGATCTCCAAGAAGTTCTTCGTTACAACTTGGAGCAAGTAGGACACGAAGTGCTCCAGGCGCTGCGAGGCAGCGAGGCGCTGAACCTCGTGCGAGAGAAGCGTCCAAACCTGGTGCTGCTGGACCTGATGTTGCCTGACATGCCCGGCACCGAGGTCTGCAAGCAGATCAAAGACAACTCGTCCACGCGGGGTGTGCCAGTCATCATGCTGACCGCGAAGGGCGAAGAGATCGATCGCGTTGTCGGCTTCGAACTTGGCGCAGACGACTACGTCATCAAGCCCTTCAGCGTGCGTGAGCTGCTGCTGCGCATCAACGCCGTTCTGCGCCGCGCGGAATCAGGCGGAGAGGTCAAGGAGGACGTCGTCGAGTTTGGGTGCTTGAAGTTCGCAAGGGACGCGCACCGCGTCTGGGTGGAAGACGCGCTAGTCGATCTGACCGCCCTTGAGTTCCGACTCCTCACCACGCTCTACGATCGCAAGAATCGGGTTCAGTCTCGGGGAACCTTGCTCGAGGACGTCTGGGGAATGGACTCGAGTATCACCACGCGCACCGTGGACACCCACGTGAAGCGCCTCCGCGAGAAGCTCGCCAACGCTCGGGACTACATCGAGACCGTGCGCGGCGTGGGCTATCGGTTCGTGGGCACGCCGGAAGAGGCGGCGATGCATTGAAGCTGGGCCTGCGAGCGAAACTCACGCTCGTTGCTCTGGTGCTGATTGGCGTCGCCATCACGGCGGCGTTCCTCTTCATGCGACGTGAGGTCCACACCGTCTTGGTGGACCACATGACTCGCGACTTGGTGACGCGCGCCGAACTCATCGCGGATCAGGTCAGCGAAGTCCGTCTACCCGACGACGACGTGCAAGGTTGGGATGCTCTGGCGGATCGCCTCGGTAAGGCCTCCAAAGCCCGCGTGACGTTGATCGCCCCCGACGGCCGGGTGCTGGGGGATTCGGACGTTCCCACCCGCGAGCTGGCGTCGCTGGAAAATCACGCTGAGCGGCCGGAAGTGCTCGAGGCCTTGAACACCGGCCGCGGGATCTCGGAACGTCACAGCGCCACGATCGGCCAGAGTCAGCTCTACGTCGCCGTGCCGGTGCACCGCAGCGTGCCAGGGGGACCCAAGGTGGCGCGGCTGTCGATCCAGCTCGAAGAGGTCCAAGGCGCGCTGCAGTCCTTGGAGAAAGGCCTGCTACTCGCGTCGATCCTTGGGCTCGCGATTGCCGTGCTGCTCGCGAGCTTCGCTGCCAAGAGCTTGGCGAACACGGCGACCCACCTGACGGAGGTCGCCGAGCGCATGGCCGACGGGGACCTGACCGCGCGCGCACGTATCCGCAAGGAAGATGAGTTGGGCCCGCTCGGGGCCGGACTGGACTTGCTGGCGACTAACCTCTCCACGACGCTCGACGAGCTCACCAGCGAGCGCGACAAGATGGGCAGCATCCTCGAGAGCATGCGCGAGGGCGTGATGCTGATCGACACTTCCGGGCACATCCAACACGTCAATCCCGCGCTCAGGGAGATGCTGCTCCTCAACAACGACGTGGTCGGCAAGACGCTGCTCGAGACCGTTCGGCAGTCCGAGCTGCATGAGCTGCTCGAGGCCGCGAAAAAGTCCCGCAAGCCTGGCAGCGGGGAGATTGAAGTCCGAGGCCTGAAGCCTCGGATCTTGCTGGTGCAAGTTCAGCCCGTACCTGAACAGGGATGGCTTCTGGTGTTCCTGGACGTCACCCAGATGCGTCGCCTCGAGGGGATGCGTCGAGACTTCGTAGCCAACGTGTCTCACGAGCTGCGTACTCCGGTTGCCTCGATTCACTCGGCGGCGGAGACGCTGATGGGGGGCGCGAAGGACGACCCGAAGTTTGCTGGTCGTTTCATCGACATCATCGATCGCAACGCGATCCGGCTGCGAGACCTGGTCGAAGATCTTCTGAGCCTGTCGAGTATCGAATCGGGCTCGTTCCGCCTGCGCAGGGAGCCACTCGCGGTGCGCCCCTTCGTCCAGCAGGTGCTTGGCATGTTCGACGGTCGCGTCAAGAGTCGTGGTCTGGAGATCAAGCAGGATTTCCCTGAGGATTTGCCTTGCATCAACGCCGATGGGCGCGCCATGGAGCACATCCTGAGCAACCTGGTCGACAACGCGATCAAGTACACTTCCGATGGGGACGCGATCCGCATCAATGCCAAGCGGGTTGGCGACATGGTGGAGATCGGTGTCGCCGACACGGGCCCGGGTATCCCCGAGGAGCACCTGGCGCGGCTCTTTGAGCGATTTTACCGTGTGGATAAAGGGCGTTCGCGCGATCTCGGCGGCACGGGGCTCGGGCTGTCCATCGTCAAGCACCTGGTTGAAGCCCATGGTGGGAACGTGGGGGTGGAGAGCACCCTGGGCGCGGGTACACGGTTTTGGGTTACGCTGCCGGTCGCGCGCGACGAGCTGAAGAGCCACCCGTCGGCGAGCTCGATCCCGTTGGCCGTGGCCGATCGCCTCCAGTAAACTGGATTGACCACCAACAGGTGGGCGCGATGGGCCGAAGTCGAGGTTCGCGGTGCAACGCCTGCGCACGCCGAATTGCCGCGTCGCGGCGAAGGCACCATCTGCGGCTCCTCTCCCCCCAAAAATGCGGTGATTGCTGGTGGGGTGGAAATCCGTCGGGCAACGTCTCCTCGGGAATGTGGCGATTTGGGGCGCAAGTTCGGCGCAATCGGGGAACGCCCTGGCACTCAGTCTCCAAGCTGAGCTGGTCACGTTACTACGCTCCCGCCTCGAAGGGTTCCCACGCCTCTCGCTCGGAGGCAGCGTCGGGTAGTCCGCTGGCGCTCGTTCTTGCGGCAACATGGTCAATTCCGGGGAGCCAGGTTAGGCTTGAACATTCGTTGAGCTACTTCCCCCTGTGAGCTGGGGGGCTCATCACGTGAGCCGTTTCCGTCGTAGCTAGTTCTGGCGAGTCGCCACGGGGTTCCGGACCATTCATTGAGGCATCCGGGACGTGCCCTGATCGAGTTTCAAGATGTCCCGTCTGCACACTGACCGCGAATACGAGAAAGAGCTGGGAGCGCTGCGCGAGCGCGTCTTGCTCATGGGCTCGCGGGTCGAGGAGATGGTGCATGACGCAGTGCAGGCCTTTACGACCCGCGACGCGCGGCTGGCGCGGGCAACCTCGAGCATCGACACCCAGATCGATCGGCTCGAAGTCGACATCGACGAGCGCTGTTTGAGGCTGCTCGCACGGCGTCAGCCCGTGGCGGGAGATCTACGCTTCATCACCACCGCGCTCAAGTTGGTGACAGACCTCGAACGCATCGGGGATCTCGCCTCGAACATTTGTGAGCGCACGATCGAGCTCTGCGCTCATCCGCCGCTGGAGGTGGAGACGGACCTGCCCGAGATGACTCAGGTCACCGCGAGCATGCTGCGGGACTGCCTGGACGCGTTCGTCACCAAGGACGTGCCAAAGGCGCAACGAGTGATGGAGCGCGACTCCTTGGTCGACGCTGCCTACGCCCAGACGTTTCCGGCTCTGAGCGTCCACATGGCGACGGACCCAGACAACGCTCAGCGGCTGCTGTCAGTCGCTCGCTACCTGGAGCGCATCGCGGACCACTCCACCAACATCGCTGAGATGGTGGTGTTCATGGTGGCCGGAACGGACGTGCGCCACAACCAGGTGGCAACGGGCACCGCGTGAGGCGCTGAGCGTCAGCTCAGGTCGGGTTCAGACAACGCTCAGGCTGCGCTCAAGCAGGCGCCCCGCCTCCAGCGCATGCTGAAAAGCGTGGAAACTCAAGATCTCCAAGAGTTGAACGTCGGCGATGAACTACGGCGTATGCCGATCCAGCGCCGCGCCCGGAACACCGTCGAGGTCATCCTGACCGCGGCGGAACGAGTCCTGCTCGAGAAGGGCTACGAAGGACTCTCCACCACACAGGTCGCCAAGGTCGCGGGCGTCGGCATCGGCAGCCTGTACCAGTACTTCTCTGGAAAGCGAGAGCTGGTTCGGAGTCTGTTCGCCAGTCAATCTGGCTGGTTCGAGCAGCAGCTCTGCGAGCTCTCCAGAGAGCGCTTGCCGCGCCTTGGGCGGCTGCTCCTGGAGCGCAGGAGGCGTGATCGCACGCTGTATCGTGCCGCAGTGGACGGGTCGCAGTGCGATCCCAGCTTCGGCGCAATCGTGGAGGCGCTAGGTCGCTGTGCGCCCGAACTCTCGGAGCTCGACCGCTTCCTCGCGGCAAGTGCTGTCAGCGGTGCTGTAGACCGGGTGGCGCTCGAGCGGCCACACGCGCTGGACAGCGCCGAACTCGAGGTCGCGTTGGCGAACCTGGTTCGGCGCTTGCTGCCTCAGGCGGTCAGCGCCCCGGAGCTCGTCAGCTGCTCCACCACGCGCACCGCGAGCGCTTCCATATCGTCGCTCGGCACCGGAGGCTGCTCCCCCCCGATCATCTGAGGCCGCGCGCTGGGGTAGCTCGCGAGCCCGCTGCGTGCAGAATCCGGCAAGTCGCCGACCCACACCACGACGGCGCCTAGCGCCAGCAAGCGGTCCAGCGTCGCGAGCGCGGCGTCAGGCGTTGCGACCTGGCGCGCGTCGACCGTTACCGCGAGGTAATTCCGATCGAATAGCACACGCTCGACAGCGAAGGCCAGGCGCTGGCTGGCCTCGGAGCTGCCAGCTAGCTCGATCAAGAGCGCGCCGTGGCCCAGCCGGAGCCGCCGCTCGCGGGCGGAGACCTGGCTGTGGTTCGTGCTGGGAGCGTCGGTCGTCGCGCGACCCGAGTCGACGATCATTCCGGCCGCGACCGTGTCGTTCGTGACCGAGTCGATGACGATGAACGCGCCAGTCGCGCGATTCTGAGCGTAGCTGTCGACGAACAGCGGGCGGTGGGTGCGAACCCTGACGCGGCCTATCTCGTTCAGCGCGAGCCCACTCGCCGCAGTCGGCTCGAGTGTCTCGAGGTCGGTGTGCGACAGTACTTCGCTGACTTCGGCGCGCACGTATTGAGCGGTGTGCTTGATGAAGTAGCTCTTCCCGACGTCGAGCGGTGCCTCGCTCATCCACACCAACATGGCCTCGAAGTTCTGCGCCACCTTCGGGCGTTCGGACGCGTGCACCAGCATGTCGCCCCGGCTCACGTCGACTTCGTCTTCGAGCCGCAGCGTCACGCTCATCGGGGCGAACGCCTCCTCGAGCGGACCGTCGAAAGTATCGATGGCCTTCACGCGGCTCGTACGCAGTGAAGGCAGGACGACGATTTCATCGCCCTTCTTTATCCGTCCGGAAGCAATCTGACCCGCGAAGCCTCGGTAGTCGAGGTTCGGGCGCTGGACGTACTGCACGGGGAAGCGAAGATCGCTGAGGTTCCGATCCTCGGCGATCGGCACCGTCTCGAGATGCGCGAGCAACGTCTTGCCGCCGGCGTCGCGGTACCAGGGCATCTGCTCGCTTGCGTGCACCACGTTGTGTCCGCGCAGGGCGCTGATCGGGATGAAGGTGACGTCCTTGAACCCCAGCCGCTTGGCGAACTCGCTGAACTCGCCGCGGATCTCCTCGAAACGTCGCTGGTCGTAGTCGACCAGGTCCATCTTGTTGATGCACACGAAGAGATGGGGGATCCCGAGCAAGGACGCGATGTAGGCGTGACGCCGGGACTGCTGGAGCACACCAAGCCGCGCGTCGATCAGGATGATCGCGACGTTCGCGGTGGAGGCGCCGGTCGCCATGTTCCGTGTGTACTGAACGTGGCCCGGCGTATCGGCGATGATGAACTTGCGATTTTCCGTCGAGAAATACCGATAGGCGACGTCAATCGTGATGCCTTGCTCGCGCTCGGCCTTCAGTCCATCGGTAAACAGCGAAAAATCGATCTCGATGTCAGTCTGCTTGGAGGCGCGCTTCACCGCCGACAGCTGGTCTTCGTAGACGCCGTGCGTATCGTGGAGCAGGCGACCAATCAGAGTCGACTTTCCGTCGTCCACGCTCCCAACCGCGACGAAGCGCAGGAGCTCTTTGCTTTGGTGCTGCTCGAGGTAGGCCTCGATGTCTTGCTCGATGAGCTCTGAGTGGTGGCTCATTAGAAGTATCCCTCGCGCTTCTTGGTCTCCATCGAGCCTTCTTCATCGAAGTCGATGAGCCGCCCGCCTCGCTCTGAGTAGCGAGTGAGCAGCATCTCTCGGATGATCTCTGGCAACGTCGTGGCGTCAGAGCGCATCGCGCCGGTCAGCGGGTAGCAGCCGAGCGTGCGGAAGCGAACCCGTTCGAGGCTTGGTGTCTCGCCGGGCAACAACCGCATACGTTCGTCATCCACCATCACGAGCTGTCCGTCGCGCTCGACCACGGGGCGCTCCGCTGCGTAGTACAATGGTACGATGGGGATATTTTCCCGATGGATATATAGCCAGATGTCGAGCTCGGTCCAGTTGGAGAGCGGGAACACGCGAATGCTCTGGCCCTTGGTGATCTTGCCGTTGTACGCGTTCCACAGTTCGGGCCGCTGGTTCTTCGGGTCCCAGGTGCCGTGTTCGTCGCGGAACGAGTAGATGCGTTCCTTGGCGCGGCTCTTCTCCTCGTCTCGGCGAGCGCCGCCGAAGGCAGCATCGTAGCCACCGGCCTTCAGCGCCTGTAGCAGCGCCTGGGTCTTCATGATGGTGGTGTACTTCTGGCTCCCGTAGTCGAACGGGTTGACGTTCTGTGCCTTGCCTTCCTGATTGGTGTGCACGATCAGGTCGAGTCCCAGCTCCGCGCAGTAGGCGTCGCGGAACTCCGTCATCGCCCTGAATTTCCACGTGGTATCAATGTGGAGCAGCGGGAACGGGAGCTTGCCGGGGTGGAACGCCTTCTGTGCGAGGCGCAGCATCACCGAGGAGTCCTTGCCGATCGAGTAGAGCATCACCGGGTTGTCGAACTCGGCCGCAACCTCGCGGATGATGTGGATGCTCTCGGCTTCCAGTTGTTTGAGGTGAGTGAGGCGTTGGGTCAGTAGCGGGGCATTCACGGAGCGCTCCATACGAGGGATGCGCTTCACATAGCGTTCAGCCCAGAAACCGGCACGGCTTTTTTACCGTGTTTCCGATGAAATTAGTCGGGATTAGATTTTTTGCTCTGCGATTTCAGTGATTTGGGTGAGGTCGAGCTGCTCCCAGTTCAGCCCATCTCCCGCCTGGGCGAGCTTCAGGCGGTCCAGGTAGCCGCTGCGCGGGATCTCCTTCGCGCCCAGGCTCGCCAGGTGATCGGTCAAGAACTGAACGTCGAAGAGCTCGAGTCCGATGCGTTCCAGCCCAGCGATGCTGGCCACCAGGCCGACCTTGGAGGCGTCGGTTGCGCGGTGGAACATGCTCTCGGCGGCGAAGGCGCGTCCCACCGCGACGCCGTACAGACCGCCCACGAGGCGCTCAGCGTCCCACACCTCGAAGCTATGCGCGTGCCCCATCTCGAAGAGCTCTTCGTAGGCCTCGATCATCTCCGGGAGGATCCACGTGCCCTCACTGCGCTCCTCGGCGCAGGCGCGAATAACCTCGGAGAATGCCCGATCACTCGTGACTTGAAAGGTGCCTCGGCGCAGTACTCGCCGCAGGCTTCGAGAGACGTGTACGTCGCAAGGATCGAGCACCGTGCGGGGGTCAGGGCTCCACCAGAGCGGCGGCACTCCGCCGTTGTACCAGGGAAAGATCCCGCGCTCGTAGGCTGCCATCAGGCGCCACGGTGAGAGGTCCCCTCCGACTGCAACCAGGCCCTCGTCGTCTGCTAGACGCGGATCGGGGAACGCCTCTCGGCGACCGGGGTGCAGGAGTTTTGGCGGGCTCGGTCGGTGCACGCTGTCAGCATAGCAGCGCGAGCAGCGTTTCCCCCGCCAGCAGCGCAAGCGAGGCTGCGACCAGCCCGGCTCCCGAACCGCTGGAACGAGCTTTGGAGGGAGAGCTGCCGAGACCGTGGCGGGCGTTGTGCTAGGGTCCGCCGACCTTCCGTCCCCTTCGAGCCATGCGCTTCCTCTCACTCTCCGTTCGCTTTGTGCACATCTCCTTCGTGTGCAGCCTGGCTTTCCTCGCCTACTGGCTCCGAAGAATTCCGCGCGGCTTTATTTCCAAGCAGGAGCGGGATCGTCTTCGAGGCGACGTCCTGGCCAAGCTGTTGGAACGTCTGGGAGCGACCTTCATCAAGTTCGGTCAGATCCTCAGCACGCGCCCTGACCTCTTGAACCAGGAGTACACCGGAGCGCTGGCCAAGCTTCAGGATGCGGTCAAGCCTGCGCCCTACTCCCAGATTAGCGCGGTGCTGGACAGGGAGCTGGGGGACAAGCGTCGGCGCATCGCGGAGATCAACAGCGAGTGCGTCGCCGCAGCATCGGTCGCTCAAGTCCACAAGGGCGTCTTGGATACTGGCGAGGCAGTCGCCATCAAGGTTCAGCGCCCAGACGCTCCAAGTCAGATCGAGCGTGACCTCGCGATCATGGCCATCGGTGCGCGCATCCTGGACAAGATCCCCACGATCCGCCTGCTGAGTCTACCGGGCTCCGTTGAGCGCTTTGCGGAGTCACTGCGCGGCCAGCTAGATTTCCGTAAGGAAGCGGATAACAACCGGCGCTTTGCCGTCAACTTCGCCGACGTCGACGGCATCGACGTGCCCCAGCTGTTCGACGAGCTGTGCACCGAGCGCGTGATTGTCATGGAGTTCATCGACGGCGTGAAGGCCACGGAGCCCGAGAAGGTGGGCGGCGATCGCAAGCGGCTCGCGCGTTTGGGGGGAGAGTGCATCTTGAAGATGACCTTCACCGACGGCTTCGTGCACGCCGACCTGCACCCTGGCAACATCATCCTCACGAAGGACAGCCGGGTCGTGCTGATCGATCTCGGGATGGTCACGGAGATCCCCGGCGATCTGTTGCGACCCTGGGTGGAGACGTTCGTGGCGCTGAGTCAGCAAGACGGCGCCCGCGCCGCGCGTGTCTTCTACGGCTATGCACCGAGTGTCGGGTGCGATGACTACGCGGCCTTCGAGTCCGAAGTGAAGGGCTACCTGAGCAACCTCTACGGGAAGACGCTCGGCGAAGTCGAAGTGTCCCAGGCGGTCAGCGGGATGATGAACGTGCTGCGCAAGCACCGCGTCCAGATCGACCCGAGCTTCACGGTGGTGAACCTCGCGATGTTGGTGGCCGAGGGCCTCGGCAAGCAGCTCGACCCGGAGATCGATTTGGTGCCGCTGGCCATGCCTTATCTGACGAACGCCATGCTCACGGCTCCTCCAGGTCGTGAGCCGAACCGGGTGATCCCCGGCGCCGACTCGGAGCCTCAGGCCGCTTAGTCGTCGGACCTCCCCCCCAAGAAAAACTAGCGGCGCTGCCGGTTCCGCGAGGAGATATCTTCAGCCGTATCCTCGAACGGCTCCGAGGTTGTGTCCTCGACACGCACCCGAGTCCTATCGGACACTCGCGCGCGCCGGTGCGTCCGCTTGAGCCCGCCGCTCATGTAGAACCAGACGACGCCTGCGATCATCAGGCTCATGAGCGGCAGCATCAGGCTGAACTGGGACGAACTACTGAACCAGAAGCCTGCGCCGAAGATCACCAGAATGAACGGTGGAGCAAAAGGACGGGGGCTAGCTCTGGCGTCATCGACTCCACTCGGGCTGCGCCTCCAGGCTGCGCTGCCAGTAGTTCGCGCGCCGACGCGCAGCTTGGGGCCGCAACGCTGCTGCAAGATTTCTGGTTCGGACATCGGGATCGGGAGTCAGCATCCCACCCAGCAGCGCGACCAGCTCTGGGTCCGCCCCGGGACCCAGGGCCCTCGCGACGTCGATGCCCAAACCGCGGTGGGGTTGCTGATCCGGTGCGACGCCCGTCAGCAACGTGAGCGCCGTCGCTCCCAGCCCATACACATCGCTCACGGGGAGCGCTCGCCCCTGGAACTGTTCCGGCGCCATGTAGCCGAACGTCCCGACGACCGTACTGCCATCTCGCTTGAGGTGATCCCGCACGGAACCGAAATCAACCAAGGCGTAGCTTCCAGTCGCGCGCCGCACGATGTTGCTCGGTTTGATGTCGCGATGGATCACCGGTGGAGCGCGTTGACCGAGGTAGTCCAAGATCTCTGCCATTTGCCCGAGCAAGCTGCGCACCTCAGCTGCGTCGAGCAGCTCGCCCCGTTGCCGCAGCTCTGCGAGAGACTCACCCTCGACCAAGGTCATGACGAGGTACAGCGCGCCGTCTTCCTCGAAGTGATCCAGGTGGCGCGGGAGTCCCGGATGATCGAGTTGCGCGAGCACCCGTGCTTCGCGCTCAGCGAGCTCGACGTCCTTCCAGCTGCTCGCGCCGCGAACGCTGAAGCGCTTGATAGCGACGAGGGTGCCGTCTCGCTTGTCGATCGCCTGCAGCGTTTGCCCCTGGGCGCCTTCACCGATCAGCTCTGTAACCACATAGCGCCCGTTGCCCAAGCTGTCGCCGGCTTGCGGAGTCGGGGCCGGAGCCGTCATTTCTTGCCTTGCCCGAACGTCTCCGCACCCGCCGCCAGATACTCGCGCTCTTCAGCCGTATTCTCGCGTCCCAGAAGAGCGTTTCTGTGGGGAAAACGTCCGAAGCGCACGATCAAGTCGCGGTGCAGGTGGGCGAACTTCAGGTTGTTCTCGAAGCACTTCCTCAGCTCGCCGTCGGCGGTGCCCACCAGGCGCTCGAAGACCTGCAGCGCTTCGTCCTGCGCAGCCAGATCCTCTGCGTGCATCAGCGGCATGTAGACGAAGGGTCGCTCGACGCGGCGCAGTGCTTCGTCTTGCTTCGAGGCGATTGCCGCGCGGCAGTGCGTCAGAGCCACGTGGTCGCTGGCAAAGGCGAGCCCCGTGCCGCGATAGATGTTCCGCGTGAACTGGTCGAGCAAGATGATCACCGCCAGGCGACCCCGAGGCTGCGACGTCAGGTGGTCTAGCTCCCCGCGGGCTGCGGCTTCGACGTCGGCGCCGAAGCGCTGCTTGATCTCCGCGTCCAGCTCTGGATTCGACGCGAACCACAGGCCGCCTTGGGCGTTGAAGACCGCTAGGTCATCTCGCTCCGTGCCAAACCAGAACTCCAGGATCGCGTTCACGTCAGCCATCAGACAAGGCTAACGCTCGTCGCGGTCTGTGGCTAGCCGCGGCTCTTCACGTCGTCGGCGGTGCCGAGCTTGCCATCGCGACCGGGCGAAAACACCGTGACGTCGTCAGCATCGCAGCTCACGCGGAAACGTGAGCCCCATGGATCCTCGACCTCGTCGTCGAGCACCTTGGCCTGCTGCAGCTGCGTGAGCGATGGGCAGCCGCTGTGGGCTGAGCGCCAGTCTCGTGCGGCGTCGCGGATCTTACCCGCCGTCTTGACAGCTTGACCCGCGTCGTCCTTCGCCGCCGCATCGCTACTGAAGAGCCAGTAGCCTCCGCCCAAGGCGAGCGCTGCACCAAGCAGCGCGACAGCTTCGAAGCGAGACAGTGAGCGGCGGCGAGTGGAGTTTGAGCGGGTCATTGAAGTCGTGAGTGAAGGCTGGCTGAGGCGCGTTTGTTAACGGTTGAAGTGGTGAGCGCCTTACGTTGGTTCTTTTGTGAGCGTCGCCACGCTGTGGTTTGGAGCGGGCGCGCGTTGGACGTTCGAGCCGCGCAGGGACTTGGATCACGGCTTGGCGGTCGTGATTCAACGCGATTGGAGGCTTGGCTTTCTCCACGTGCAGGTCGCTTGGCAGGTTTCCGGCACGTAACGCTTGGCTTGGCTTGGGTTTGGGATGGGAAGCCCTGCGCGGCTCTGTGAGTGACATCAGCAAGACGTGTGCCGCGAGCGTGGTCGCGACCGTGGCAGCGCGATCTCCAGCCGTTTTGCTGCTGGTTTGGCCGTTCGGGGGGAGGCGCACCGGTGCGTGAGTCAAGTGTCCGATCGGGGACAATCTGACTCGTCACCAGCCACGGGAAGAACCACCTCTGCCAGATTGTCAGTCGAGCGCGTGAAACGCCCGCGCCGCGCCAAAGCCGCCGATTGGCAGAGTGCCGGGGTGGCAAACGGGGGCTGACCGACTATCAAAACCATTGGGATGGCTATTCGCTACTCGCAGACCAACGTCGGCGCACCGCCGGAGACGTCCTTGGCGGCCAACCGCCTCAAGGTCGCGCTCATGGCGCCGATCGAAGCATTCCTCCATGTGCAAGCTGCGAGTGGCCTGCTGCTACTTGCCATGGCGGTGATCGCGCTCGTGTGGGCGAACTCTCCCTGGCACGAGAGCTACGCTCACCTGTGGCACTACGAGCTGGGTGTCGAAGCCGGCAACCTGCATTTCAAGCGGCCGCTCCATTTCTGGATCAACGACGGCTTGATGACGATCTTCTTCTTCGTCGTCGGCCTCGAGATCAAACGTGAGATCCTGGACGGGGAGCTCAGCGAGTTGAAGCGCGCGGCGCTGCCGATCGCCGCGGCGATCGGCGGCATGCTGGTGCCCGCGCTGATCTTCATGGGACTCAACCCCGCCGGGGAACCGCACTCCGGCTGGGGGATCCCGATGGCCACGGACATCGCCTTTGCCGTGGGGATCCTCTCGCTGCTCGGGCCACGGGTGCCGGCGGCGCTGCGGATCCTGCTCTTGGCGCTCGCCATCATCGACGACATTGGGGCGATCATCGTGATCGCCATCTTCTACTCCAAGGGGATCCAGATCGATGGGCTCGTGCTGGTCGGCGTTGGGTTCGCGCTGGTCTTCGTGATGCAGCGCTTTGGCGTGCGCCTCGCGACCATGTACATCCCCGGCGGCGTCTTGATCTGGGCGGGCATGCTGCGCTTCGGCGTGCACCCGACGATCGCTGGGGTGCTGCTCGGGCTCGCGACGCCCCACGTCTCTTGGTTCGGCAAGGAAGGCTTCCTCAAGGAGGCGAACAAGGCTCTGGCTGACTTCAACCAGAAGCTGGAGGACCCCGAGGCGGACGATCACTCGTTGTTCGAGCCGCTGGATAGACTTGCTACAGCGCGCCGCGAAGCGTTCAGCCCGCTGCAACGCCTGGAGTCGAATCTCCATGGCTACGTCGCCTACTTCATCATGCCCGTCTTCGCGCTGGCCAACGCGGGAGTGAACCTCCAGGGTATCGACCTCGACATGGAGCACGCTGGCAGCGTTGGCTTCGGGGTCGCTCTGGGGCTCGTGCTAGGCAAGCCGGTTGGCATCACCTTGGCAGCGTTCCTGGCGGTAAAGCTTGGCATCGCCGCGCTTCCGCGCGGAGTCAACTGGCGAGGGGTGTTCGTCGTGGGCTGTGTCGGTGGCATAGGCTTCACCATGGCGATCTTCATCGCCGAGCTAGCGTTTGCAGGCAGTCCGTTCCTTGGTGTTTCCAAGCTCGCCGTGCTGATTGGCTCAGGGCTGATCGCGGTCATCGGGCTGGTGCTTGGCAAGCTGTTGCTGTCGGACAAGTTGCCGGAAGAAATCGCCAGGATCTCCGTGGCGCGCGCCGAGTCGTCCACGGAGTACTGACGGGGACGGTGGGCAGCGCGCGCAGCGTCGGCTATAAGCGGCGCATGAGTTCACACCCGACGAACTTCCAGGGCGACGTCACTCAAGCCATCAAGGAATCCATCGAGTCCGGGATCGAGGGCGCGACGGCTCAGGTGACGGGCGGCGGAGGCCACTTCAGTATCGAAGTGGTGGCCGCGGCGTTCGCAGGCAAGTCGATGCTCGAGAGCCAGCGCATGGTCTACAAGACCATCGCGCACCTGATGGCGGGCGACCTCGCTCCAGTGCACGCGGTCGACAACCTCAAGACGCGCGCCAGCTGAGCCCTAACGCGAGTAGAAGTGGCGGCGCGTGCGCTCGCGCAGCAGCACCCACAGGCCGTAGCCTCCGAGGGGTAAGCAGCACAGACAGCTGAGCGCGTACGCCGCGACGGCGACCGCGTGAGCCCAACGTCGGCGCTTGCGGAAGCCCAAGTTCGCGAACAGGCCGCACAAGCCTGGCGGCGAGTAGAACACGTCCACGAGCACTGCCATCAGCACGCCTTGCGTCGTTGGATCGGTGGCGCGGCCAAATGGCGGTTGGTCATGCGCGATCGAGATATAGACAGGAAAGCTGACCAGAACCAGCATCACCCACGCGCCGAACATCATCCACATGCCCACGCGCATCAGCGTGAAGTGGATGTCGCCGGGTAGGCTGTTGAGGGTGCTGGGTGGCGCCGCGCCCAGCTCGGCGTTGGGAGGCGCGAACGCCTCGAGCGGCGCTTCATCATCTACTGGCTGCACCCTCGCAGCATACTGAGCTTTCCGCCGCCGTGCTCCACGGACTCCGCCTCAGCGGAAAGCTCTCATGACGTGGTTCGAGCGCCTACTTGCCCATGCAAGCGTCGATCTCAGCCTGACACTGGTCGGGACCGCCGTGCGCGAAGATGCAGCCGAGGGCGTTCGAGAAGATGACGGAGTCTTCCTCCTTCACGTCAGCCACACAGTCGGTCACCCCTTCGAGGCCCTTGCTGGCTGCGGATTGCAGACACAGCAGGCTCTGGGTGCAGGTCTTGGTGCCATTGCCGATCCACTTTGCGCCGATCTGCTGCGTGTCGATGCCGTTGTCCAGGTCGTAAGAGCAGAAGCTCGCGCCCGGCGTTGCTGGGTAGTACGCGCCGATGAACATGCACATCTCGTCCGTGGTGCGCGGTCCCTGCCAGACCGTGTCTTCCTCCGGGTTGTCGTAGGCGCAGTGGTAGTCAATCTGGCTGCCGCCCTGGATCGCCAAGCCGCTGTCCCAGGTCTTTACTGGGACGTTCTCCCAGCGGTCGTTCTGATATAGCGGCTCCGGCTCCTTGCCCTCTTGAAGAATTTCCGCAGAGTAATCGACGCCGCGAGCGTGCATGTGGCTCTGAGCGTTCAAGAGCGTGATGTCGTTCGGGACCAAACAGCGCATGCGCGCCTGGGACTTGGACATCCCGTTCGCGCGGATGAAGATGTTGTAATAGAAGAGGATGCCGCCTTCGTGCTCCACCTGAGAGTCGGGGATGGTCTCGAGGTTGATCTTGACGAGCGGCTGGATGGGCTTCTGGGTCGTGTTGATGTAGTGGGCGTTGATCATCAGCACGGTGTTCGGCTCAACCCGCATCGCGACGTTTGCCGGGAACTTGGAGAACGTCCCACCGTCGGCGTTCTGTGAGCCGCCGATCACATCCAGCACGTCCCAGCCGTTGCTGGCACCGTCAGAGCAATCGAAGACGTCGCTCGTGTCGACCACCGTGCCGTCCTGCTTCTGTGTCGGGATGGATGTGTACTTGGTGCGATAGAGCAGCACGTGGTGGCTGCCCGATGTGAAGCGTGTTTCCGTGCGGTTGATGTTGAGCCCGCTGGCTGGCATCTGGATGAACTTGCAGTGCTCGACTTCTTCGCCGGGACCGATCTCGGTCTTCATCTCGAGCTGCAAGCCCTGCCCGTCGGCCGGAGGCTCGAGCAGCTCGCTCGAGTCACCCGACTCCGAGCCCGAGTCAGAGCAGCCCAACAGCAGCGCGCCAGCGCTCACCAGGCATGCGAGGTGTTGAACTCGGAAGGGATGAGTGAACGAGACGCGGACGCTGTGCGTTGGGCGATGGAGCGAGTGGGGCATGGATCTCCTCGAGTGGGGGAGGTTAAGGGTACTGAGTGCCACCGCCCCTCGCAACGCTGACAGCAGACGTTTCCGGTTGGATAGGACGTTCCAGTCAGCATCTGGCGCGCTTGGCCGTGTGGGACGATGGCGCACCTCACACGAAGCGACCGCAAAGCGACTCGTTGACACCAGTGCGGCCAAGGAAACGCCCTCGCTGCGTACTAAGGTGAATGACGCACGTGGCTCGCATCTCTCGTCCTCCTGGTTTCGATATGGCTTACCGCCCAAGTGAGGCGGTGTATGGCCCTCCGTTGCTCATCTGGGTGCCGTCACTCACCTACATGGGGATCGCGCTAGGCGTGAGCCTGATGGTGCTGATCGCCGAGCGCAGCTCTCCCGGCACCTGGCTCCACGAGTACTTCATCCGTGGTGACGACTACCGACTCATCAGCTCGCGCATGCTGGCCTTCCTGCTGACGGCGAGCGCTGTCGCTGCGTTACTCCGCACCAGCATGCGCGGCGTGCGTATCCGCGGGGATGGACTCGAGTGTCGCGAGATCTCGGGTTTGCTCTGGCCACGGGTACGCCGCATCAAGTGGGCGCAAATCGACCTGATCCGCCTCGACGCCGTGGGCGCCATCGCCCTCGACCTGTGGGACGGCAGCCGCGCCGAGCTACCCACGGTGCGCGATCGCCTGGCGCTCGAGGCTGAACTCGAGCGGCTCGCGGCGGCTCGAGCAATCCCCATTCGCGGCGGCAAGGGGCTGTACGACCTGCCCGAAGAAGACGAGTACGCGAGCGAAGACGACGCCGAATGAAGGTGGAGTCAGATCCCGTCCGTGGGCTGGGCGGTGATCTTCACCTTCCCCTCGATGCGCTTGGAGACGATGACCTTGTTGTCTTTCGTCACGATCACGGCACCCACGCCGTCGGTCTCTTCGACCAGCTTGAGGCCCTTCTCCGGGCCAAGGATGAAGACGGCGTCGTCGATGGCGTCCGCTAGCAAGGCGGATGGCGCCCAGACGGTCACGCTGCGACTCGCCGTCGCGGGGTAGCCTGTGCGCGGATCGATGATGTGGTGGTAGCGCTTGCCACCATGGACGTACGCGCGAGCGTAGTCCCCGGCGGTAGAGAAGGCGTGATCCGTCAGCTCGATCACGGCGAAGAAGCTACCGTCCTTACCGCGCGGATCTTGAATGCCGCTCACCCACGGCGAGCCGTCGGGTTTTCGTCCCGCTCCATAGAGATCGCCGCCCGCCTGAACCAGGAAGCTCGTGAGTCCGGCCTTGCGCATCGCAGTCGCCATCTTGTCCACGATGTAGCCCTTGGCGATGCCTCCGAGTCCGAGCTTGGAGTCTTTCGGAACCTTGACTTGCGGCGGATCGTCTTGAGTTTCCACGCGGCTATAGTTCACGCGCGGGAGTAGGCGCTTGATCTCCGCGGCACTCGGCGGCTTCGGGTCTGCTTCGCGAGCGTCGCCGAATTTCCAGAGGCCGCCCAGGGAGTTCCAGGTGATGTCGAAGGTACCCTCGCTCACCTTGCCAGCCCACAGGCCCTTCTTCACGACCTCCAGAGTCTCCGGCGCGACCTTGACGAACTCGCCCGCGGACGCGTTGACGTGGCCGACGTCGCTGTCTGCTGTCCAGTCACTCAGGAGCTTCGCGAGGCGATCGACCTCAGCCATCGCGGCCTGCATCGCTTGCTTCACCTCGGGTTCGGCGAGCTTCGGCGTCGTGTAGCTGACCAGGTGGAGCTTGGTTCCCATCGCATCGGCCTGCAGATCGACGCGCTGGGGCTCAAAGGCTCGACTCGCCGACGCTGTCGAAGAAGTGCTCGAGGCCGCTCGAGTGTCACTCTTCGCGGGCTCCTTCGGCGCGTCGTCACAGGCTGCGAGCAAGAGCCCGAAACATAGGAAAAAAGCTCGAGTATTCATGGAGTTGCTGGAGTCGAAGCGGTGCTGGGACACCGCCGAGTGCATGAGGGCTCAGGTTTCCCCGTCCAATGAACACTTCTCCCCGTTTCGGGGACAGTGAAGTGATCCGTGCGTAGCGAACGCATCTTTGGTAGCGACTCTCCCTGGGTATGAACAGTCGAATCACATCTCGCGTGTTCCGCGGGGCTTTCGGGGTGCTGTTGGTTGGTGCGCTGGCAGTCAGCGGCTGCAAGAAGGACAAGCCGCAGCCAGAAGCTACACCCGCCGCGCCGAGCTTGAGCCTGGCGTCCCTGGATCAACCAAAGCTCGAGGCGAACGCGAAAGCCGCGGGCTACACCCAGTCCTCCAAGGACGACGAGTCCATCGACGCTGGGACCATCTACTCGCTGAAGTACGAGGTGGAGGGCAAGGACGTGTTCGTCAACCTCTACGACTTCAGCCAGTGGAAGAAGGCAGCGGCGAAACCGTCGCTTACGCTGGACGGCTCCCGCATCCTGTACGTCTCCGCCATGAACGACTCTGGATCGAGCTCAGCAGAGCTGGCGGAGAAGATCAAAGCCAAGGGGCTCGCTAGCCTCAAGCGGGCGGATCTCGAAGGCGTGGTCAAGGGTGCGGGCTGGAAGGTGGACGACGGCGCCGAGGACGAGGACGAGTCGATCAACGTCAAGAGCTTCGAAGTCGAAGCCGTGCGTGGCGATGACGCGAAGGGCGACGACGCCGACGCAACCGTCATCCTGTACGATTTCTCCAAGCCGCTGAGTGAGAGCCGTGCCGTGGTCAAGGACGACCGCGCGCTGGTGGTGGGCTGCAAAGAGGACGTGGCGCTGGCGCAAAAGGTGCTGCAGAAGCTCGCTGGCGGCTGATATCGTCGGAGCATGTTGCTGCGCGATTTCGCCCTGGCGCCTCTGCTCGCCCTCTTCTTCGTCGGTTGCGGCGGTGGCCAGCCTCCAGCTGTACCGCAGGGAAATGATTCGGCTGCTGCAGGAGCTGGCGAAGCAGCGCCAGGCGGCGACGCAGAGGCTCAACAGAGCGCCTCTCCCCCAACCGAAACTGGAGAAGGCGCCGACGACGCCGAAGAGGACGACGAAGGCGTTGAGATCCCCGATGACGAGAAGCCCGCCGAGGATGGGGATGATGCCGCGCGGAACAAGCTTTATAAGATGGTGCCGGGAGGGGTCGACGTCACCATCGACGGCCTGATGTTCCATGTCAAAGCCGAGGCGAAGAAGCAGGGCGCTGGCTGGGGTGTCGTCGTGAAGGTCAAAGCCGAGAGTGAAGGGGACGCGACGCGCTATTTGATGGTGCCGAACGCAGGCCCGCTGGCGTTCGCCACCAAGGTGACCCAGGGTGAGAAGGTCGTCACCGAAATCGGCGACACGCGCGAAGGCGAAGGCTCGAAGACGGTGGGGCCCGATGGGGCGCTCGAGTTCGAGCGCACGTGGCCTCCGAAGGGCACGAAGCCGCTCGTGGGCGGACAGGAGCTCGAGCTCCAGGTGGGCCTGTGGGGCCTCGGACGTGAAGCGGGAAAGACGCGGCCAGTGAAGGGCTTCGTGGTCGTGAAGGTCGTCGCACCCAAGGGCCGCCCCGCGAAGGCCTACGTCAATCCACCCAGCTGAACTGGAGCCGCAGTCCACTTCGTTTCGCGTTCGTGGCGCTTGAAGCCCGCTGTATCGTCGCGGCGTGATTGCTCGAGGTTTGGCGTTGGGTTGCGTGTGTGCGCTGTCGCTTGTCGGCTGTGGCGGTGGTCAGCCGACTAGTACGCCGCGGGGAAACGATTCGGCGAGAGCGAACGAGGCGGTGCCTGCCGTCAGCGCAACGTCCAAACACGGCCCCACCCAGCCAACCGAGGCTGACGCTGGGGTCGCTGACGCTGGAGATCTCGATGAGCATATCCCTCCGCCGGAAACGGATGAGCTGGGGGAGTATGTCGACCGCGCCAAGCTCTACGAGGCGGTGCCGGGGGGCTTGAATGTCACCGTCGATGGCGTGTTGTTCCACGTCAGCGTCGAACTCGAACGGGTCGAGTATGGGTGGGCTGTGCTGGTGAAGGTCAAAGCGGAGAGCTTGGGGGGTGTTACGCGCTACCTGAAGGAGCCGATCACCGGCCCGCTCGTCTTCGTGTCGCAGGTCACCGAGGGCAAGCACGTGGAGACGATCGGCAGCGAGGGCATTGACGGCGCGGATGCGTTGGCCATTGAACCTGGTAAGCCGGTCTGGTTCGAGCGTGAGTGGGACCACGTTCTGTCGGGCGGCCAGGAGCTCTTGCTTCGAGTTGCGCTCTGGGGGCTAGGTCGCAAGAAGACAGAGTTTCACGACCTTACTCGCTTCGTCCTCGTGAAGGTCGTCGCACCCAAGGGCCGCCCCGCGAAGGCCTCCGTCAATCCACCCTGACGCTCCGAGGCTCCTTTTTTTGGGGGGGGAGGGAGCACTGCTTGCCGCTGGATCCGTTCCAAGGCGCTTTTCTTGGCCCGAAGCTCTCGAGCGCGCTAGGCGCCGGAGGGAATGCGTACTTCCAGCCTGGTTGCCCTGAGTCTGTTGATCCTGAGTGGCTGCAGTAAGACCGAAGAGCCGGTTGAAAAGGCCGCGACCACTTCGCCCCCCGAGGATGTGTCAGCGAAGCCCCCTGCTGCCGCGAGCGGAGCCAAGCCCGCCGCGAAGGAACCCGAGAAGCAAGCGCTGACCCGGCCGGCGAAGCCGCTGAACGTGCTCTTCCTCACGGTCGACGCGCTGCGCGCCGACGACATGCCGTGGGTTGGCTACGAGCGCGAGACCGCGCCGAACCTGACGAAGCTCGCGAAGGAGTCCGTGGTGTACGACAACCATCGCTCCGTCACGAGCTACACGGCGCAGTCCGTGGCGTGCATGCTGAGCGGGCGCTTGGCGGGCACCTTGTACCGAGATGGCTACTTCTTCACGGGCTACCGGGACGTGGGCAACGATTTCATCCAGGAGGCGATGCAAAAGAAGGGCATCCGCACCATGGGCGTGCAGGCCCACATGTATTTTGGACGTGGAAAAGGCATCGACCAGGGCTTCGATGTCTGGGACATGGTGCCCGGCATCACCTTCGACGCGCAGACCGACAACTTCGTCACCGGCGAGAAGAGCACCAAGAAGATCATCGAGGTGCTGAGCAACCCGGAGAACACGAAGGGGCAGTTCTTCTTGTGGAGCCACTACATGGATCCACACGACAAGTACCAGAAGCACGCGGAGAGCCCCGATTTCGGCAACAGCAACCGCGATCGCTACGACTCCGAGGTCTGGTACACCGACAAGTGGCTCGGCGAGCTCTTCAAGTGGGGTGAGAAGCAGCCGTGGTGGAAGGACACCGCGATCGTGATCACCGCGGATCACGGTGAGGCGTTCGGCGAACACGGGATGTGGAAGCACGCCTTCGATGTGTGGGACGTGCTGCTCAAGGTTCCGCTGATCATCAAGGCGCCGGGGGCCGAGCCGAAGCACATCAGCGAGATGCGCAATCACCTGGACATCGCGCCCACGCTGGTCGATTTGATGGGCATGGACGCGCTGCCCACGTTCATGGGCAAGAGCCTGGTGCCCGAGGTGTACGGAGCGAAGCCGGAGAAGCGCGAGACGCTGATTTTCGAGCTGGCCGAGGATAGCCACAATCCGCCGCGGCGGGCCGTGATCCACGGGGACTACAAGCTGATCGTCTACGGCAAGGGCTGGAAGTACCTGCTCTTCAACCTCAAGGACGACCCGGGTGAGGAGAAGGATCTCGCCAAGACCGACGAGACCAAGCTCGAAGAGATGAAGAAGATCTACGAGGCTGAGTTCGCCAAGGTGCCCAGCATCGAGCCGTATGGCGGGATGAAGCTCAAGAGCGGCAGCCAAGCCAAGGGCCCCATGGGCCCGCCCAAGCAGTAGTAGACGGCCTCGAAAGCTGGTACGCCAGAGCGCGACAGGTTCCTGTTTTCGCGCCCTGGCGCGCTGCTTTTGGAGGCATGGATGAATGAGATCTTCGCGGCGAAGCCCACCAAGACTTCGCGCCCCATCGTTGCGTTGGAGAAGGGCGAGCTGAAGGCTTGGATCAAGGGGCAACGCGCGGCGACCAAGAACTGGCTTGCGGCGACGGACTTCAAGGCGAAGCCTGGTGAGTTTGCGCTGCTCCCAGGACGCGACGGTGGCCTGGAGCGAGTCGTGCTTGGCGTTTCCTCAAGGAAAGAAGCCTGGGATTGGTCAGGCTTGGTGCGACGTCTGCCCACGGGGCGCTACCACGTCGGCTCCACGCTGGAGCCAGGCTACGCCACCACGGCTGCGCTCGGCTGGGCCCTTGGGCACTATCGCTTCGATCGCTACAAGGCGCACAGCGGCAAAGGCGCGCTGTTGGCCTGGCCAGAGGGTGCTGACCAGGGCGAGGTGCAACGGCTGTACGAGGGCATCAGCCTCGCGCGAGACTTGATCAACACGCCTGCGGGGGACCTGGGGCCCACGGCGCTCGGCGAGAGCGCCAAGGAACTTGCCGCGCGGCACAGCGCGAAGTTCAAGCTGATCGTCGGCGACAAGCTGCTCGAGCAGAACTACCCGACGATTCACGCGGTCGGGCGTGCCTGCACGGATGCGCCGCGGCTGATCGATTTCACCTGGGGCGACCCCAAGCACCCGAAGCTGACCTTGGTTGGCAAGGGCGTGTGCTTCGACACTGGTGGGCTCGACATCAAGCCCGCCGACAACATGAAGCTGATGAAGAAGGACATGGGCGGCGCCGCGCTGATGCTCGGCCTCGCTCACACCATCATGAGCGCCGGGCTGCCGGTGCGTCTGCGCGTGCTGGTGCCCGCTGTCGAGAACAGCGTCGCCGGCAACGCGTTCCACCCTCTCGATGTGATCAAGACGCGCAAGGGGCTGACGGTCGAGATTGGGCACACCGACGCCGAAGGGCGGCTGATCCTGTGTGATGCGCTGGCTGAGGCCGATACGGAGAATCCGGATCTGCTCATCGACGCCGCAACGCTGACCGGCGCTGCGCGCGTGGCCCTCGGCACAGAGCTACCAGCGTTGTTCACCAACGACGACGACGTCGCCGGCGCTGTGCTCAGCGCCGGCTTGCGTGAAGGGGACCCGCTGTGGCGCTTGCCGCTCCACGAGCCCTACAAGGAGCAGCTCAAGACGCCGATGGCTGACCTGAACAACCAAGGCGGCCCGTTTGGCGGCGCCATCACGGCGGCGCTCTACCTCCAGAGCTTCATTTCCAAGCGGCAACGCTGGGTGCACATCGACACCATGGGCTGGAACCTGCGTTCGCGGCCGGGGCGTCCCGTCGGCGGCGAGGCGTTCGCGCTGCGTGCGCTCTACCGGATGCTGGTCGAGCGCTACCCGCGCTGAGCAGTCGCTGCGCTACAAAGCACGACAGGCAGGCCGATGCTTCGGCCTGCCTGTTGCTGTTGTTACCCGAAGGTCAGTCGCGGAACGCGCGATGTAGCGCGGCTGTCAGCGTGTCCACGTCTTCCTCGGCGCAGAACAGGGTCGCCCGCAATGGAGACGTCGCCATGGCCTTGAGCCGCACCCCGATGCCAGCCGCGACAGAGCGCGTCTTGGAGAGCTTGGCCGCGTTGCGACCGAAGAAGTCACCTGCGACGCTCACCGCGCCGCAGCCCTCTTCGATTTGCACCTGATCGAGCAGCTGCGCCTTCACGCTGGCCCAGTCGGGGACATCCGCGAGGCTGAACCACAGGTCTGCAATCTCATGATCCGCGTCCAAGTGGAGCACCGGCAGAGACGCCTCGGCTGCGGCGGCGAGCATGCGATCCATGGAGCGCTCACCGCTCGCGCGCAGCCGCACGAGCTGCTTGGTGCCAGACACGCCGGCGACGTCGAGTTCACCCACCTCTTCGGGGCGATCGATGCGGGTGCCGCCGTTAGCGTCACCGAACGTCGCTCGGGCGTACAACGCCACCTGGCTCTTGCGCGCAAACTCGATGCACTCCGCGTGCAGCACCTTCGCGCCATGAGCGGCGAGCTCCAGCATCGCCTCGTGGGTGATCGACTTGAGCAGCTCCGCCGAGTCCACCACGCGAGGATCAGCGGTGTACACGCCGTCCACGTCTGAACAGATCTCGCAGTACTCGGCGCCCAGCGCGCCCGCCAGCGCCACCGCGGTGGTGTCGCTGCCGCCTCGACCGAGCGTCGTCACTTCGCGCTTGTAGGACACGCCCTGGAAGCCAGCGACGATCACGATGCGCCCGGACTCCAGCTCGTCTTGTACGCGGAAGGGGCGCACCTCGATGATGCGCGCGCCGGAGTGGCGGTCGTTCGTGAGGATCCCCGACTGCGAGCCCGTGAGGCTGATCGCCTGGTAGCCGAGCTCGCTCACCGCCATGCTGAGCAGCGCCATGCTCGTGCGTTCTCCGCAGCTGAGCAGCATGTCGAGTTCGCGGCGGCTCGGGCTGGGGCTGATTTCGCGCGCACGAGCCAACAGCTGATCGGTGGTCTTGCCCATCGCGCTGACCACGACCACTACCGCGAAGCCCTTCTTGCGGGTCTCCACGACGCGGGCCGCGACCTTCTTGATCTTCTCGGTGTCGGCTACGGACGAGCCGCCGTACTTCTGAACTACGATACGCATTGTATCCTCCCGGCAACGGGCTCGCTTGCGAGCACGTCATGAATCGTGGCCTGTGGCGCCTCCAGGCGCGAAATTGGTTAGCGACCCTTGAACACGGGCTTGCGCTTCTCGGCAAAGGCGCTCAGCGCCTCGACTCGATCCTCACTGCGTAGACACGTGTCGTAGAACATGCGCTCGAGCTCGATGCCGTGGCTGAACGGCACCTCGTAGGAGGCGTCGATTGCGCGCAGCGCGGCGGCTTGCGCGAGCGGCGCGCCCCCGGCGAGGGGTGCGATGTAGCTCAGCGTGTCTTGCAGCACGTCCTGGCCTTCAGGCGTGACCTGGTTCACCAGGCCTATCTCGAGCGCCTCTTTGGCCGTCAGTCTCCGTCCGAACAGGATCAGCTCCTTGGCGCGGGCCTCGCCCACGATTCGCGGAAGGCGCTGAGTGCCGCCCGCACCGGGGATGATGCCGATGCTGACTTCCGGCAGACCAAGCACTGCGTGTTCAGCGGCAACTCGCATGTCGCAGAGCAGCGCTAGCTCCAGGCCTCCGCCCAGCGCGACCCCGTTGATGGCAGCCACAACGGGCGCCGGGTAATCGAGGATCCACAAGAGCTCCGTGCGGTAGAGCTCGAGCTGCTTGCGCACGTCGTTCTCGTCCATGCCCTTGCGCTCTTTGAGATCCGCGCCGGCGCAGAAGGCCTTGGTCCCGGCGGACGTGATGACCACAGCGCGAGTGTCGGTACTCTGACTGAGCTCGCGACCGATGCGCCCGAAGGCGAGGAGCGTGTCTCGAGACAGCGTGTTCATTCGCTCCTCGCGCTCGATGGTGACGATCGCGACCTGGCCGCCGGCTATTTCCTCGCGGCGAAGCGATACGGGGTCACTCACTTGGACTTTCCTTTCTTCTGCTCGAGCCTGCCGAGCTTGGCTTCTAGCTCTTCGACCTTCTCGCGCAGGTTTTCCATGTCTCGCGACAAGCGGCGATCCGCGGATTTGCCGGCGTTGGTCAGCCCGTCGATAGCGCCTCGCAAGCGTCGACGCACGCGTCCATCGTTCTCCCGCGCCAGTTGACCGCGCAGCGCGCCGCGAGCCACGGGATCGCCCAGGGATTGTAGCGCTCGCGCCACATCGCCCCGGACGTGGGGGTGAGGATCCTCCAGTAGGGCTTCGAGGTGCCGCCGGATGCGGCGTTCCTGAGAGAGCTCGGGCAGCGCCATGATGGCCGCGCGCCGGCCCCGGGTGGGCACACCGTACTGCGACGTCTCGAGCACGCTCGGCAGCGCTGCCTCGTCTCCGAGTTGCGCGAGCCCGTTCAGCGCCGCCCCGCGCACGACGTCTGCCCAAGACTCCTCGCCGAGCAGTTTTTCCAAGGCGCTGCGGGCGCCAGCGCCACGATTCTTGCCGAGGGCGCGCGCCGCCTCCGCTTGCACCAGGTAGCTGGCCTCGCGCCGCGCGTGCTTGAGCAGTGGCTTCTCGACGTCCGCACCTCGAAAGTTTCCGAGGCCCCAGATCACGGCCCGGCGCACGCGATCCTCTGCAACATCGATGTGTTTCAGCAGCGCAGCCTTCGCGCGTTCGTCTCGGGTTCGACCCAGGGCATACGCCGCTTCCGCGCGGACCATCCAGGCCTCGCCCTCGTTCGCCAGGCAAGCGGAGAGCGCCTGGATGGCGCGCCGCCCGCCCTTCTTGCCCAGCAGCTCCGCCGCAACCCAGCGCGACTTCGCGCGGGGGCCGTCCGTCAGCTGACGCTCGAGCATGTCGAGGGGGCACTCGATCTCCACGCGACCCAGCAGTTGGTAGTCAGGGTCGACCTCTACCCAGAGCGGCGCCTTGGCCATGGCCACGCTGAGCGAGCCTTGAGCCGTGTCGACGCGGCGCTGATGCCGCTTGAGGTTGTTCTCACCCTGGGCGACCTCCACGGAGAGCGGCAGATCGAAGATCGCGACGTCCTGGCCGCGTTGGGTTTGCTTGAGGTCAACGTTCAGGTGCCCGTCGGAGTACGTCACCTTGACCTTCAACGTGGGGTGACCCGGGCGATAGACCCACGCGTCGAAGAAGCGCTCGAGGCTCTTCCCGCTGACGCTCTCCAGGGCGCGCATCAGGTCATTCGTCTCGACGATGCCGAAGGCATGGCGCTCCAAGTAGAGCTGAACGCCTTGCCAGAAGCGTGCCTCCCCCAACTCCCTGCTCAGCAGGTGCAGCACGAGGCTGCCCTTCTCGTACAGATGGCGGTCGAACAGGTCGATAGGTGAGTCGTAGTCGCGGCACACGATGGGTCGACGGTAGACACCTGCTTCCCCGAGGTAACTGTTCAGGTTCTTGCGCAAGGCGTAGGCGTACTCATCTGCACCCAGGCGATCTTCGCGCTCAACCAGCTCGAAGAACATCGCGAAGCCTTCGTTGAGCCAGGCGTGTGACCAGTCGCGACACGTCACGTAGTCGCCAAACCACTGGTGCGCGAGTTCATGGGCCACCAAGTAGTTGCTGTCGACGTCTCGCGCGGCCTTCGAGTCGAGCAAGATCTCTTCTTCCATCGTGGTCGCGGTGGTGTTCTCCATACCGCCGAAGATGAAGTCGCTCACCACGATCTGGCTGTAGCTGCCGTACGGATACGGTACACCCGTCTTGCGGGAGAACAGCTGGATCATGCGGGGTGTTTCGCTGAAGGCTCGCTTGCCATCGGCCTGCTTGCCCGGTGGGATGTAGTACGCGATGCGTACCTTGCGCTCCCCGAGCTCGAGCTCCTCGCTCAGCACCTCGAACTGTCCGGCAACCAAGGTGACCAAGTAGCTCGGTTGCGGCTGCTCCAGCTTGAAGTGGTAGCTCCAGGTCTTGGGGGCGCGACTCTTCGACTTGGACTTGGTGAGGCTCGGTGTGCGGGATGAGATCAGATCGCCGTTGCTGAGCACTGTCATCCCGGCGGGGACCTTCACCTTCAGCTCGGTCGTCATCTTCTGGTGCGGCTTGTCGTGGCAAGGGAACCAGAAGCGCGCGTCCTCGTCCTGGCACTGCGACCACACCTGCGTCGGGCGCTCAGGGACGGATTTGTCGGGGGAGAGGAAGTACAGTCCACGGCGCGGTTGTGCGCCGTAGTGCACCTCGACGCTGAACTCCTTCAGGCGCTTCGGCACGCTGACTTCCAGCGACTCTCCGTCGTAGCGATAGCCTGGGCTGGATATTTTCCCGGCGGATATTAGCTTGACGCTGCCGATCTCGAAGTCCAGCGCGTCGAGGATGAGCGTGGTGGAGTCAGAATCGACCCGCGCAACGTCGAGGCGCGCGCTGCCACGCACCTCCCGGTTTTCGAAGTCGAGTTCCAGGTCCAGCGCCAGGTGGTCGACGCGAAATGGGCGGTCGCGCTCGTATTTTCGCGGCCCACCTGTCAGGTCGAGCGGGCCGGCGGAGCTGCAGGCGCAGCCCAGAGCATGTCCCAAGGCGAGATTGTGCGAGGACTCCTGCATCGTGGCTGCAATCGGTAGTATTCACCTGGCTCCGGGGCAAGCCCAACGCGCTAGTCCAGGCGTCTAGCTCGGCAGGTGAGACAGGATGGCTTGCTTGAGCGCCTCGACCAGCTCTGAAGGGGAATAGGGCTTTGGTAGGTACACGACGTCCAGGCGACTCAGCGCGTCCCCCAGCACGTCCGGCGCGTGGCCACTCATGAGCACCACCGCCAGATCCGGCTTGCGCTTCCTCAGCTCCTCGATCAGCTGTTTCCCGCCCAATTCCGGCATCACCGCATCAGTCACCAGGGCTTCAATCTCGTCGCTCCAGCGAGCTAACGCCTCCCGGCCGTTGGACGCTTCGACGACCTCGTAGCCCGCACGGCGCAGGGCACGCGCTGCGCCTCGTCGCACGCCGGGGTCATCCTCCACGAGCAGGACGCGCCGGTGTTCCGCGATGCTCCATTTGGAGCTGGATGGCGGGCGCTGAGTTTCCTCCGGGATCTGTGTCGTGACGGGGAGCCAGATGCGAAAGGTCGCTCCCCGGCCTTCAGCCGATTCTACCGTGACTTCTCCGCCGGCCTGGCTCACCACGCCGTAGACCGTCGAGAGCCCGAGGCCGGTGCCTTTCCCCACCGGCTTGGTCGTGAAGAATGGCTCGAAGGCTCGGGCGCTCACCTCTTCGTTCATCCCAACGCCGGTGTCGGAGACCTCGAGCCAAATGCGGCCTCCGCGCCCGTAGCTCTTGAGGGTCAGTTCTCCGCCTTCGGGCATCGCGTCTCTGGCGTTGAGCGCCAGGTTGATCAGCGCCCGATCCAGCTGTCCTGGGTCGATCACCGCGTACTTCGCGCCAGGCTCGAGCTCGAGCTCGAGCTGGATGTTCTCCCGCAGCACGCGGCGCAGCATGCTGGTCGCTCGGGTGAGCGCCGCGTCGATATCGACGGGCTTGGGCTGGACGACCTGTTTGCGGGAGTAGGCGAGGAGCTGAGTCGTCAGCTCAGCGCCGCGGCTCGCGGCGGTCTCGATTTCGTCCACGGCGACCCGGGTCGCCTCGTCGAGTTGAGCTTCCTGGAGCAGCGCCACGTTGCTCGCGACGACCGTGAGCAGATTGTTGAAGTCGTGGGCCACGCCTCCGGCGAGCTGTCCCACGGCTTCGAGCTTGCTCGCGTCCTGTAGGCGTTCCGCCAGCTGGCGTCGCCCTCGCTCTTCACGTTCCCGCTCCGAGGCGCGCCTGAGCGCAAGGTGCACGGACGCGCCCACACCCGCTGCGAACAACATGCTGATGACGTGCACCCACAGGTGGCTCGGTTGTCCAGGCTGACCCGCCGCTCTGCGCACCTGCAGGGTCCACTGGCGGTCGAGCACGTTGAGGTGGGCCGTGCTCGTGCGTGACTGCAAGCCGTTGAACCCGGGGCTCTCATACAGCAGCTGGTCGCCGTCGGTGACGCGAAAACTCGTGCCCGCCAGCTGCCGAGCGAAGCAGGCCTCGATCAGGCCCTTCGCGTCGAAGACCGCATTCAAGTAGCCCTGGCTGCGATCGGAGGAGACTGGGAGGTAGCTTGCAAAGCCTTGCTCACCCTGAAACAGGGTGAGGGGACTCGTTGCGTGTGCCTTGCCGTCGTTCATTGACGCACGGAAAAATTCCGCAGCTTGCGGGTGCTTCAACACGCTCCTCCCGATCACCATCCGGTTGGTCTCGGGTGGGGCGGCGAAGCGAATGACTCCGGCTTCGTCGATCCAGTTGATTGCGCGGTAGCCGCCGAACTGCTCGGCGATGGCGGAGCCGCGCGCCTCGAAAGCGTCCTTCTCACGCAACGTTCCGCGGCGCACGGACAGCCGCATGACTTCGAGCGCGAGCACCCGAGCGCGTACGTAGTCCTCGAGCTTTCCGGCGCTGAGCTCAGCTGTGAGCTGACTTTGCTGCTCAGCGTGGGCCCGTTCGCTGCGCTCGAGCTCCATCGACAGCGTTGCCATGGCGACCGCGATCACCACGAAGATCCCCATGCTCAGCAGCCAGCGGCGCTGTCGGCGGCGAGTATCGGAAGCGGTTGCGGCGTCGGGAGTCATGACTCACGTTCAAAGGGCGCTCGCTTGGCGGCGGGCGTTTCAGTTGGCGGCGGGCGCGCTGGATGGGCTGCGGGGAAAGATCAGCACGAACTCATCCGGGCGTGGTTCGAACAGCAGAGCGCCGTGGTCCGCGCGCTTGCTGGAGAGCCGCTTGTACGACTCGTACCAGGGCATGCCCTGCCACGCGGGAGTCTCCTTGATGTACTCCGGCACGATCACATCGAGCGCCAGGTAGCGAGTCTTGGCTTTCAGGTTGACGCCGAAGCTCCACGTCTCCGTTCCGAGCTTGGGGTAGGGATCGTTGTGGAGCGCGCCGCCGTAGGCGAGGATGAGCTTCTCTTGCTTCGCCTCCGCTTGGCGTTTGAGGAGCACCTCGATGTCGTGCTGAGTGTTCTTCGCCACCGTCTCCAGCATGAGCCCGATGTCGCCTGCGCCCGCCTTGGTGATCGCTTCGAGCTCATCGCAGCTCGGGTGCAGGCTACGTGGGGTGATGCCGAGCTCCTTGGCGGCGTTGCCCAGCTCGACGTACTCGTTCTTGTTGGTGGCAGCTTGCTTCTTGGTGACGACTTCTTGCTGCTTCTTTACCTGAGCAACCGTTTCCTTGCGGCACTTCGGATCGGGGAACCAGAGCTCGAGTAGCAGGTCCGAGGCCTTGCCCTTGAGCGCGGGGAGCAGTTGCTGCTTGAAGCGAGCCGCGCCGGATTCCACGCCTTCGCTGCCCTTCTGTGCGTGCGCTTCGCCCACAGCAAGCACCCGGGGTTGCTTGTTCAGCAAGTGCACAAATGCCGCCTGAGCGCTGTTGAACTCGACGCATCGGAGCGCTCCGCAGGCGGTGGCTCCCGCGGGGACGTCACTTGCGGGACCGGTCAGCGCTGGCGGCGCCGCGCTGTGAAGCACCTCAGGGGCCGAAGGCTCGGGTGCGGACGCACTGGTGAGCACACTCGCCGGCGCTGCAGGTTGGGACTTGGAGTCATCGCACGCGCTCAGCGCAGCGACCGCTGCCAAGAGAGCGAGGCCCATCCGCAGAGGTGCGCTGTTCGCAGCCGGCGTGGCTCTCGGTCCTTTGCGACTCAAATCCATGCTGAGGCGTACAACGCGGTGCCGCCTCCCCCCCTGATCCGCAGTCATTCGGGCCAGAGCATAGCAGGAGTGCCGCGGGAACAGGTGGGCAGGCGAACTTTCCGCTATACCCCGGTGCACCGTGGGTCAGACGCTAACCGGTGAAGTGCAGCACGTCGTCTTCGAGAATGAAGACACGGGGTTTCGTGTGCTGCGTCTGCGAGGAGTGCGCTCCCACGGCACCCTGACCGTCGTCGGCGTGCTGCCGCCCATCGGGGTGGGCACCAGCGTGCGTGTCACCGGGGAGATGATGGTCGACCCGCGGCGCGGTACGCAGTTCAAGGCTGACACCCTGGTGCCAATCCTCCCGGAAACTCTAGCAGGGATCGAGCGCTACCTGTCGTCGGGATTCATCCAAGGGATCGGGGCAGGCTTCGCGAAGCGCATCGTTGCCCACTTCGGGCTCGAGACGCTGAAGGTGCTCGACGAAGACCCCGAGCGACTGCGAGAGGTGCCTGGCCTGGGCAAGAAGCGGGCGGCGGAACTCTTCAAGGCGTGGAACGCGCAGAAGCTTCAGAGCAGTGTGCTGCTGCTCTTGCAGTCTCACGGAGCCAGCCCCAGCCTCGCCGCGCGCATCGTGGACCGCTACGGCGACAAGGCGGCGAGCATCGTGCAGCAAAGCCCCTATCGCCTGGCGATCGAGGTGCGCGGCATTGGTTTCCGTACGGCAGATAAAATCGCGCAGTCCATCGGCATCGCGGGAGACCACCCCGAGCGCGCCCAAGCCGGCGTGTTGCACGAGCTGAGGCAGCTGGCAGACAATGGGCACGTGCTGAGCGCGCGGCACGATTTGGTAGGGCGTGCGGCAGACATGCTCCAGGTCGGTGAAGACCACGTCGAGGCGGCGATCGACGCGCTGTGGGCGGCCAACCGCGTGGTGATCGAGGACGGCCTGGTGTTCCTGCGCCGTTACCACGAAGCGGAGTGCAACGTTGTTGGTTTCCTCAGGGAATTGCTCGATAGCCCGGGGCAGGTGCTGACGGGGCTCGAGCACCACATCGGTCTGTTTGAGCAACGCTTGGATATCCAGCTGGCTGAGGCGCAGCACCAGGCGGTGGAGCTCGCGGCAGAGCACAAAGTCGTGGTGATCACCGGCGGTCCCGGCGTTGGCAAGACGACGATTATTCGCGCGATCCTCAGCGTGTTTCTCGGAGCACAGCTGGAAGTGCGCTTGGCCGCACCCACCGGGCGCGCGGCAAAACGCTTGAGTGAGGCGACTGGGCGAGACGCCTCGACGATTCATCGCCTGCTCGAGTACGACCCGCGCGGGGGCGGCTTCCAGAAGTCGGCGGATGAGCCGCTGGATGTCGGGGCGGTGATCGTCGACGAGGCGTCGATGATCGACCTGACGCTGGCCGAGTCGTTGCTCGCAGCCGTCCCTCCTGCAGCGCGCCTCGTGATCGTAGGAGATGCTGACCAGTTGCCGAGCGTTGGCCCGGGCGCGGTGCTGCGCGACTTGATCGAATCGGGCGTGTTGCCCACTGTGCGGCTGAATGAAGTGTTCCGTCAGGCGGAGCAGAGCCGCATCGTGCAAAACGCGCACCGGATCTACCGTGGAGAGCGGCCCGAGTCTGCGCCCTCGGAGGAGCCTGACGCCGACTTCTTCGTGATCCCGCGCAGCGATCCCGAGAAGGCCGCTGAGGTGATCCAACTGCTCGTCACGCAGCGCATTCCAGCTCGATTTCAGCTCGATCCACTGAGCGACGTGCAGGTGCTGACGCCGATGCATCGTGGACCAGCGGGCACCATCGCGCTCAATTCCGTGCTGCAAGAGACGCTGAATCCAACCGGCGCGACCCTCGAGCGCGGCGGTCAGCGCTACCGCGTCGGCGACAAGGTGATGCAGACCAAGAACGACTACGACCGCGAGGTGTTCAACGGAGACATCGGTCGCATCGTTGAGGTTGATACCGAGCGGAAACAAGTGAAGGTTCGGTTCGAAGAGCGCGAGGTGCCGCCGTATGGCCTCGGCGAACTCGACAACCTGAACCTCGCCTACGCGTGCAGCATCCACAAGAGCCAGGGTAGCGAGTACCCCGCGGTGGTGATCCCGCTACTGACCAGCCACTTCGTGATGCTGTCGCGCAACTTGCTCTACACCGCGGTGACGCGGGCCCGCCGCTTGTGTGTGCTGGTCGCGGATCCGAAGGCACTCGACATCGCGCTCTCAGAAGTGCGCCGAGAGGAACGGCTGACGCGACTCGGGCAGCGGCTGCGGCTCGCCAGCGGCCTCAGTGACCTCCAGCTCATGTGACAAACAATGTCCGCCGATAGCTGGCCGGATTATCAGTAGTCGTGGGACAACTGCACGCATGAAGACCACCTACACCTGCCTGCTGCTTGCCCTCCTCGACCTGTCTCCCGCTGCTCGCCACGTGCGGGTTTGCGACATCGCTCGCCACGCCCGGCTGCCCATCGGGGAGACCCTGCGCTTGCTCCGCGCACTCCAAGATCGCGGATGGGTGGACGCGAGTAAGCGTCGCTTGACCCGGCGCGGTCTCGTACTCGCGGTATCTCTGCAAGCTCGAGTACGCGCGGGTAGGCGCCTCGCCGTCGCGGCTTAAGGCTCTGATTATGTTGGAAAAAGCGAGCGACTACCTGGCTGCTTGTTAGGTGCCTCGCGGTCGCGTCGGCAACCAAACGTTCCTTGACCTGATGCTTGCTCAGAGCTAGCAGCGGCCCCTACATGTCGGGTGGAATCCGACCGTGCGGCTGAATACCACACCCTCACGGCGGTAACCCCTCGGGCCGAGCTCACCCCCTCGAGTCCCCAAAGGAAAGAGAACGATACACATGAACTTCAAATCTGCTCTCCTGAGCTCCTGCCTCCTCGCCTTCTCCGCCGTTGGTTGCTCTGCGGCTTCCGACGTCGCTCCCTCCGAGCAGGGCAAGCAGACCGCCGAGCGTGAGTACCGCGCGGGCGGCTGGACCTTCCACGACGACGCCTTCGAGTGCGGCGGCAGCGTGCGCACTGGCGTGTGGCGCGGCAACGCCCGTCACGTCTTCGCCTTCGACGGCACCGCGAACGAGACCGTGACCTTCGCACCCGACGGCACCTGGGACGACCGCGGCGGCATCCTGGCGTTCGTCACCGACAGCACCGGGCTGATCACGGACTACAGCTACGAGCCCAGCTACTCGAGCACCAAGTTCGACGCGCACTTTGACCACACGGAAACGTACTTCGTCTGGGTGATGCCTCTCGAGAACCGCTACCTCAAGGGCACCAACTACATGACGATGGGCGTCCACTGCCAAGACGCTGGCTGCCAGAGCGACGCCGAGTGCGCTCAGGACGAGTCCTGCGTTCAGGTGCAGTGCTTCACGACCCCCTGCCCCGCGCTCTGCGTGGCTCAGCCCACCTGCGCCGAGGGTGTGACCGCGGACAACCGCGTCTACGCGAAGAACTTCGCAGCTGGTGACTTCCAGGCCGCGCAAGACTTCGTCGCTGGCTTCGATTTCGTGATGAGCGGGATCAACAAGGGCACCTGCGAAGAGCTGAACACCAAGGAGTGCCGTGACGACGCTCCGGTGTGCGGTCAGCCGGCTTGGGCGGACTACCCCAAGAACTTCGCCAGCCTGTGCGAGTTCCAGAAGCTCATCCGCGGCGCCGCCGGCGCTGACGGTGAAGCCAAGGGCGCGTTCGAGAACGGCGTCTGCGAGGAAGACACCGAGTGTGACTTCAACGCCGACCCCACCAAGCACTACGTGGGCATGAGCCCCGAGGAGTGCCAGGTCATCCGCTTCGCGTGCATCGCGACGATGAGCTACTTCTCGGACAGCTGCGGCTGCGGTTGCCAAGACCTGACGCCTGCTCAGTGAGGCGTTGGGTTTCCCAGCGGAATCAATAGCTCGCTAGGAGCTGCTGTCCCGCGCGCGGAACAGCATTGCGGCGTGTCCCTTCGGGGATGCGCCGCTCTTGCTTTGTGTCGCCCAGCTTTCCAGGGCTTTCCTGGGGGGGAGGAGCGCTCAGTTCATCGGGACTAGCTGCGTCTGATCATTGCCGCAGAACTGGGCCTCGCCTTCCCACACCGTGCCGCACGTCGGGCAGATCTTCTTGCGTACCACCGGAGGCGCTGGCGGCTGCGGCTGTGGGGGCTGCGGCTGTGGGGGCAGCAGTGAATCTGGAACCGCGGCTGGTTTGCGACCACGCAGAGCGAAGATCAAGCCACCGAGCAGCAGCAGCAGGGCACCCCCGCCGAGCGCGGCAAACAGCACCCAGTTGCGGCTGCCCTTGGTCTGGCTCGTCACTTCCTTACTGCCCACCGCTGCTCCCGCGATCAGCGCGACAGCTTCACCTTGCTCGCCGGATTGATCGAAGTCACCGCCAGCGAGCAGCGCGTCGTAGCGTGCCTTCGATACAACCTCGAGCACGACGTCTACGCTGCGTCCCGACACCGTCGCGCTGATCTGCAGCTCGCCCTCTTCGGCGTCCGAGGCGATCTTCAGCTTACCCGGGCCAACGCTCTCCACACCTCGGTGCTCGGGCACTTTCCACTGGGGAGCCGTTCCCGTGGGGCAACCGCTTGCGTCGACCACGCTTGCGCGGAACTGAAACTCGTCCCCCGGCAGCACCAGCTTGCGCGCCGGGCGAACCTCCAAGCGCGCGACGGGACCTGGATCGGCGCAGCGGCTCTCCGCCGTTGCGGTCGGCTTTGGAGTCGGGGGAGGGGCGCTCGGGGCGGCGCTGGCACTTGCGCTCGCGCTTGGCTCGGGCGGCGCCGCGCCCTCCCGCTGGATCAGTCGAAAGCTGCGAGAGCGCCGGACACTGGCGGTGCAGTTCTGGCCTTGCACCACGAATACGTATTGCCCCGTCTCGTTGAAGCTGATGACGTCATCCGTGGCGCTCATCGTCGTGATGACCGTTGCCTGACGTGGGTCGCCTGCTGAGGTCTTGCAGGTCGTCGCCCAGCCGCGCTTGCCACCGGAGTGAGAACGTGGGGCGAGCCCGGGGTACTGCTCCCAGCACTCGTTAGTTCGATAAGTGCGGGTGCCGCCGTAGATCACCAGCTCACCGCCGTTTTGCTTGATGGAAACGGAGCCGCCTGGCGCGCCGCCCCCACCTGGCTTGGGACCACACGAGTCACCCCACTCACCGATGCGCCACTGGACGCTCATCGCCGACGCCGACCACCGCCCCGAGAGCGTTGGCTGCTCCGCGTGCGCTTCGCGCGCCACTCCGAGAACCAGCGTGATCAAGCAGCAGACGAGACCCCAGCAGGTCCAGCGCGTGCGCTGGCTGGCGCTCACGAAGCGTTGCGGAAATCGACGAGCGCGAGGCGCAGGCACCGGGCTGTTATAGCCGAGCTACGCCGGGACCGGGGATCCGCGTCACAGGCCGGTAGAGCAGGGCGCTCGGAAGCCCGCTCCAGCTTCGAGTGCGGCCGATCGGCGAGCGTTCGGCGCTGCTTTTCAGCCCCATCAGCGTCGGCAGGTTCGTTGACTTCGGAAAAATGGGGGTGGTAGCGTCCGCTAGCCTGCGACGCTCACGGGTAGAAGGTCCGCATGAGGCCCGCCGGAGCGCGCTGGCAAACAGGCTGCATCGTTCCCGTCCCCATTTCGCGCCGTGTCGGCGCGACAGCAACAGAGTAGCGCCGCCTGAAGGAGTGCCCCATGGCCAAGCGAGCAGGGTTTCATACCTCCCGACTATCCAAGAGCTCCAAGCGCGTGCTTGGTCGCTTCATCTTGCCCAGCCTGTTTGCGGCGGGGTGCTTTGCCGGAGTGACTACCGCGGGCGTTGACGCCCACGCGCAGGCGACCAGCGACACTCGCGTCAGCGACACCAACGGCGACGGCATGGACACTCATCTGTTCCGGCCGGCCATCGACTCGAAGGGCTTTTTCTCCACGAACGGCTCCGACATCATCGGCGCCAACGACATCAGCTTCGGGCTGATCCTAGACTACGGCCGCAACATCATGCGCACTCGCGACGATCGTATCCCCACGGATGCGAGCGGGAACGTCGTGGGCTCTGGGTCTGGCGTGCCAGCCTTGGTCGAGGACTCGTTTCAAGGGACGTTCGGCTTCAACTACGGCATCGCCAACGTGGCCGTGGTCGGCTTGGCGGTCCCCGTCGTCTTGATGACCGGCAGCGCCAACGACAACGCCGGACAGGCGTTCCAGATTGGTCCGAACGGTGGTCTCTACAACACGGACAAGTACGACGCGCAGAAGATCTCCACGGTGTCTCTGCACGGGAAGGTGCGCCTGACCCGTGTTGACAAGGGAATCGGTGTCGCCGTCTTGGCTCAGGCCGGTATCCCCATGGCCAGCGCGGAGAAGGACCTCGCCGCGGATCCTGGCGTTTGGTACTGGCCTCAGGTCGCCGTCGAGAACCAGTTCGGGGCAACCCGTCGCTTCAAGGTTGCCTTGAACGTCGGCTACCGCGGACACACCGGCAAGAACCCCAAGTTTCAGCAAGACACCACGGGGCAGGATCAGCTCGCCGAAGGCGAGTTCGAGTATGGAAACCTCGCGACGGCGAACCTCGGCATCTCTTGGCGGGTGCTGGATCCGCTGGATCTCGTCGCTGAGACCTATGCCACCTACCTGCTCGACGGCGCGGCGGACAGCAAGCAGAAGCTCTCTCAGGAGTACCTCGGCGGCATCAAGCTCTTCGTCGAACGCAACAGCTACCTCATGCTCGGCGGCGGCAGTCGCGCCTACTCGACTGGCTTCGAGGCTGCTGACCTGCGCATGGTCATGGGCTTCGTGTTCGAGCCGTCGATCGGCGACCGCGACGGGGACGGCTACAAGGACGACCAAGATCAGTGCCCCGACGATCCGGAGGACTTCGACAACTTCGAGGATGGCGACGGCTGTCCTGATCCGGACAACGACAACGACGGCATCTTGGACGTCGACGATCGCTGCCCGAACACACCGGAAGATCGTGACGGCGACGAGGACGAGGACGGCTGCCCCGAGGGCAACGATGGCGACCGCGACGGCGACGGCATCATGGACTCGCGCGACAAGTGTCCGGACGATCCCGAGGACCGCGACGGCTTCCAAGACGCGGATGGCTGCCCGGATCCCGACAACGACAAGGACGGCATCCTCGACGCCGACGACCAGTGTCCGCTGGATCCCGAGGACAAGGACAACTGGGATGACGAGGACGGTTGTCCGGATCCAGACAATGACCGCGACCAAATCCCGGACGTGTCCGACAAGTGCCCGAATGAGCCTGAGACTTACAACGGTCTCGACGACGAAGACGGCTGTCCCGACAAGGGTCGCGTCTTGATCGAGGGCAGCGACATCATGATCTTGGACAAGGTGCAGTTCAAGACTGGTAGCGCTGAGATCCTCCCGGAATCGAATCCGATCCTGGACGCGGTCGCTGCGACGCTCAAGGGCCACCCGGAGTTCCTGGCGATCGAGGTTGCTGGTCACGCCGATGAGCGCTCTTCCGACGACTACAACCTCAAGCTGACCCGTGATCGTGCACGGGCTGTGCTCGAGGCAGTGGTGAAGCGTGGCGTGGAGCGCAAGCGCCTCGTCAGCCAAGGTTACGGCGAGTACTGCCCGCTCGAGGACGCACACACTCCCGCAGCCTGGGAAAAGAACCGCCGCGTCGAGTTCAAGGTGATCAAGACCGAGGACGGCAGCACCGGAGTGGAGCGCGGCTGTGAACGCGCTCGCCTGAAGGGCGTGCTCCCGCCCCGAGTCGACGGCGAATAAGGGCCTAGGCCCAAAGTTCGGGCCGCCAGGGCGTGAACTGAAGCGAGCCTCTCCGCTTGGAGAGGCTCGCTCTCGTTTTGTCTACCGCGGAGGCAGAGCACTCACCCAGAAAAGGTGCGCGAGCCGCAGACAATCTCGCTCAGAGCAAGCGAGTCGGAACCGTGCAGCGCACCTCACCCCACCAAAATCTGTCGGGCAGTAGGTGTCGATCGTGCACTCCGCTACCATGATCGAGCGTGCCGTTTTCTCGCCATGATTTGGACGACGGGTTTGCTCTCAGCTCCCGCGGAGGCGACTGCCAGCTGTTCCATCTGGCGCCCGGTCTGGTCAAGGTCAGCTATCGTGGCCTAGCCACTCGGGATTTCGCCGACCACGTGACCCACGAGCTCGAGATCCTGTTGCGCCAAGATCAGCGCCTCGAGGTCTTCGTCGATGCGGGCGCGCTTCGCTCGTACCACTCGGATTTCCGCAAGGTATGGACTGCGTGGCTTGCGGCCAACAAGGCCAGTCTCGACGGACTCCACATTCACTTCCAGTCGCGAGTCGTCGAGATGGGTATCAACCTCGTGAACGTCGTGATCGGTGACTTCATTCGCGCCTACCCGAAGCGTGACGAGTTCGAGCGCCAACTCGAGCGCATCCTCGCCGTCAAGCGCACCGCCTGAGCGTCGCTCGTTCTACTCAGCGCGTGACGCGCCTGAAGATCGGTTCGCGACTGTCGGCCGCGGCTTGATAGCTGACACTGAAGTCTTCGAAGCCATCGAGAGCTCGCTCGAGACTCTTGCCTGGCGCCAGCGCGAAGCTATTGTACCCGCAGCGTGCCAGGTAATAGAGCTGGTCCTGGAGCACATGGCCCGTGGCCCGGAGCTCTCTGGTGTAGCCATGGCGGTCTCGCAGCAGGCGACCCGTGGTGTAGCCGCGCCCGTCGGTGAACTTGGGAAACTCCACGCAGACCAGTGCGAGGTGCTCGAGGAGATCCCCGACGTCTGCTGCCAGTTGCTCGCTGCGCAGGCGCACACCGAGGCGGCCTTTTCGAGCGCCGAGCGCGCCGGAGTCACGACGCAGGCGCTCGAGACTCAGCGTCACATCACCGCTGTCTGGCAGCGCGGTCTCGTCGTCCAGGTGCAGCCACGTGTCCTCGGCAATCTGCCTATCCTTGATGATCCGCATATGCTGCCTCCTTGAAGGGTTCGGCGCCCACGCGCCGGAAAGCGTCGATGAAGCGTTCATCGCTCGACTCGCGCAGCTCCAGGTAGCGCGCCAACACACGGCCTACCGCTGCCACGATTTCGTGCTTTGCGAACGCTGGCCCAAGAATCTTTCCCAGGCTCGCATCGTTCCCCGGGGAACCGCCGAGCATGAGCTGGTAGAACTCTTCACCGCGCTTGTCGATACCAAGGATCCCGATGTTGCCGATGTGATGGTGACCGCAGGCGTTGATGCAGCCACTCATCTTCAGGCTCACCTCTCCGATGTCGCTCAGGTAGTCCATGTCGTCGAAGTGACGGCCAAGCTCCTCGGCGATCGGAATTGAAGTCGCGTTCGCGAGCGCGCAGTAGTCGAGCCCCGGGCAGCAGATCATGTCGGTCAGCTTGCCAGCGTTGGCTGTGGCGAGGTCCAGCTTCACGAGCTCGCGCCACAGCGACTCGAGGTCGCTCACCTTGACGTCGGGGAACACCAGGTTCTGCATGTGGGTAACGACCAAGCGGCTCTGACTGAAGCGGTCTGCGAGGTCGGCGACGGCTTCCATCTGGGTGTCCGTGATGTCACCTGGTGGCTTGCCGGGTGCTTTCACACTGATCGTCACGATGCCGTAGCCATCAACCTTGTGCGGAGTGACGTTGTTGCCGACCCAGAGCCCAAAGTCGCGATTCTTCCCGAGCTTCATCGCGGCGAGCTTGGAGTCCGCGCTGGGCAACGTCTCGTAGTGCGCCGGGATAAAGAACGCCTTGACGCGGGCGAGCTCTTGCTCGGTCACATCGATCGAGGTGTCGCGGATCAGTTCCCACTCTTCCTCGACCAGGCGTGAGAACTCCTCAACGCCGAGTGCATCCACCAGCACCTTGATGCGTGCCTTGTATTTGTTGTCGCGTCGCCCGTGCACGTTGTAGACGCGCAGGATCGCCTCGAGGTAGCTCAACAGATACTGCTTGGGCAGGAACCCTCGGACGACCTTACCAACGAATGGCGTACGTCCGAGGCCTCCTCCGACGATCACCTCGAAGCCGTGCTCACCCTCCGGGCCGGCTACGATGCGCAGACCGATGTCGTGGAAGCGAACCGCCGCGCGGTCATCGCCTGGCGCACCCGTGACAGCGATCTTGAACTTGCGCGGCAAGAACGCGAATTCCGGGTGGAAAGTCGACCACTGGCGGATGAGCTCGCACCAGGGGCGCGGGTCTTCGATCTCGTCTCGAGCCACTCCAGCATAGGCATCTGCGGTGGTGTTGCGGATGCAGTTGCCGCTGGTCTGGATTGCGTGCATCTGCACGCTGGCCAGGTCATCCAAGATGCTCGGCACGTCCTCGAGCTTCGGCCAGTTGTACTGGATGTTCTGCCGTGTGCTCAGATGCCCATAGCCCTTGTCGTAGACCCGCGCGATCCGAGCGAGCATCCGCAGCTGCTTGGAAGACAGCAGTCCGTACGGGATCGCCACTCGCAGCATGTACGCGTGGAGCTGCATGTAGAGTCCGTTCTGGAGCCGCAGCGGCTTGAACTCGTCCTCGGTGATTTCGCCAGCCAGTCGCCTGGTGACCTGCCCGCGAAACTGCGCGGCGCGTTCTTCGACGATGCGTTGGTCGATAGCGTCGTATTGATACATGGCAGTCCTCAGCTCGCTCGCGCTAGGCCGACGGTTGGGCCACTGGCTCGAATTCGTTCGCGTGCGGAAATCGGCGTTGGCAGCTCAGCCTTGGCGTCGACGCTGAAGGCGTACGGGTCGCAGACCACGGCTTCCTGGGTCCGCGCCCAGCCGAGTGCCGCCTCCAGCTCTTCGCTCGCTCCGAAGACCTGAGCGGCCTGCAGGTTCCGCGTCCAGTCGCGACCGGGCGTTAGGTACACCGGGGCTCCGGTCAAAGTCAGGGAGCCACTCAAAACAGCGGGAAGTTGCAGTGCCATGGGGGGAAACCTGATGCACCTCGCCTGATAAGCAAAAGACATAATAGTCATGGTTGATATAACCAAAGGATATGTCAGGCTGATGGTGTGAACCTCAACCAGCTCCGGGTGTTTCAAGCCGTGGCCGACGCCGGCTCCGTGACGGCTGCGGCTCGACGCCTGCGCGTGAGTCAGCCGGCAGTGTCCAAGCAGCTGAAGGAGCTGGAGCTGGCGCTGGGCGCTGCGCTGTTCGATCGCGTGGCGCGAGGCCTCGAGCTGACTCAAGTGGGGGAGCTGGTCCTGCGCCACTCGACCCGCATCTTTGCGGAGGAGCAGACCCTGGAGGCGGAGTTGGCGGCGCTGCTTGGCGTCGCTTCAGGGCGCCTCTCGGTGGGCGCTAGCACCACCATTGGCAACTACCTGGTGCCCGCGCTGTTCGGGCACTTTCGTCGGCTCCATCCTGGCGTCGAGCTCCAGCTCGAGATCGCCAATACAGAAGCGGTCCAGGGGATGGTCATTGATAACCGTGTGGATATAGGGCTCACTGAAGGCTTCGTGAGCTCGAGCGCCTTGCTGGTGAGCGTGTTCAGCGAAGACGAGATGGTCATGGTCACGGCGCCTGGAGATCCGGTGCTCGGCCGCGCACCCCTAGATTCCAAAGCGCTCGCGAAGGTTGCGCTGATATGTCGTGAGCAAGGCTCCGGAACACGCGCGGTGATCGAGGCTGCCCTGGAGGCGCGCGGTGTTAGCCTGGAGCCAAGTATGAGCCTGGGTAGCAACGAGGCCATCAAGCAAGCCGTCGCGGCGGGACTCGGTGTCGCGATGATGAGTCGCCTCGCCGTCCAGTCCGAACTCGAGAGCGGTCGACTAACCGAAGTGCGCCTGCTGGGTGAGCCGATTCGCCGCAGCTTGCACGCCGTGCGCAGGCAGGGGCGCCATACGACGCCTGCGCTTGGGGCCTTCCTGGCGTTGCTGAGTGAGCCTCGCGGTCGGCGCTTGCGCCCGCACTACGCCATTTGAGCGTGGAAGTTAATTGCCGCGCGGATAAAAGCCGCGCAGCTGCAGGTCAAGCGCGTTCTTCAGGGTTGGCTCCAGGACGTGATCGAAGTCGAGGATGCCACTAAGCCACTGCAGCAGTACGCCGAAGTACAGCGCGAAGATGTTGGACGCTGCCTGCAGGGGCAGCACCTCTTCGGCGACCTCGCCCCGACGTTGCGCAGCGGTGACCAGGTTCGCGATGCCCTGCAAGAAGGCGAGCGTCGTCCCGTGGAGCAGGTCCGTGTTGGGGCCTTGGCTGCCCGGGAACACCGCGACGAACTCTCGCGCGAGCGCCTGATGCTCCGAGTAGTTGTCGAATACCCCGCGGAAAACCCACAGGAGCTGATCCAAGAGGCTGCTGCCTGGGGGCACTGTGGCCAGCTGAGCATCGGAGACCTTCTGCAACCGTTCTTGGAACACCATGCACAGGAGGTCGGGCTTGTCTTTCGCGTACAGGAACAGCGTCCCTGACGCGATGCCTGCCGCTTTCGCGACTTGCTTGGTCGTGGTGGCCGCGTAGCCCTGGGTCGTGAACAGCTCCCAGGCGGCAGCGCGGATGCGCTCACGCTTGTCCTGCTTCTTCTCAGCGCGCCGGGACCTCGGCGCTCGGCTGGGCGGGCGGTCAGTTTTTGTGACCATGGTCAATTTGTCGCACAGGCGTTTTTCGGGCGTCCAGCGCTTTCCAGGTCATCGGTCTGGGTCTATTAATGACCACGGTCAGTATTAAGGAGGCAATCATGAACAGCTACCGTCGCTCCGACACCCTGGCAGCCGCTCGCGCCCAGTACTTCGAAGACAACCACTTCGGTCCTGAAGGGGGCTACAACGACCCATGGGTCGACTTCAAGTTCGGCCCCATTCCGTTTCCGTTTCCCAACACTGCAGGGCGGGTGCGCGCTGTCGGCTACCACGACCTGCACCATGTCCTGACCGGCTACGCCACGGATTTGCAGGGTGAAATCGAAATCGCGGCGTGGGAGATTGGCGCCGGTTGTAAGGGCTTTCTCGCCGCTTGGCAGCTCAATCTGTCCTCGATGGGGTTCGGGTTGTTCTTCTCCCCGCGGCGTTCGTTCCGCGCTTTCGTGCGCGGTCGCCGCAGCCATTCGCTGTACGGGCGCGAGCTGAGTCAGCTCCTGGCGCGCAACGTCGGCGAGGTGGCTGATGAGCTGGGCGTCGACGCGGCCCCCAAGACTCATCCCAGTGACCTCCCGCTCTACCTGCTCGCGTCGCTGGCGGGTTTGACCACAGGAACCGCGATGCTTGGTGTCCTGCTTCCCATCCTGCCTTTCGCCTTGGTGGGCATGAACGCCAAGCGTCGCATGGACAGCGCGAAGCTCAGCGCGACGGTGTGATCGCTGTCCGTTCCGCGTCAGCGTTCGGCGTGCGTCGTTCGGCCCAGCTGAGCGCGTCCTCCAGCCACGCCGGCATGTCCGGGGCGAACTGGTGCCCGACGCGGCCAAGGCTCATGAAGCGCGTTTCGATCCCGGCGCGCGCAAGCCTAGTTGCTTCCGTGCGGAGGTGAGGTGCGCTCCCGTCGAAGTCGCCGGCTGCAAGCACGATGCGCTGTACTCCGTGGGCCTTGAGCTTCTTTGCATCGGGATGGATCCGCCCCGCGATCAACACCAGGGCGTCGTAGTGTTCGTGGCCATTCTGTGCGACTTCCAAGGCGGTGCTCGCGCCCAGTGAAAAACCGATCAAGGTGCGCGGCGCGCTGGCTGCGACGCCTCGGCCGTCCAGCGCCCGTCCCGTGGCACCCTCCACGCGTTCGACCCGGTTCTTCCAGTTCCACGTAGCGCCACCCCCGTTGCAGCCGAGGCTGGCCTGAGGACAGATCAACCAGTCGCCGTTCGTCGCGGACGCAAAGCTCGGGCACTCGTTCTGAGGTACGTCACACATGCCGTGCAGCATGATGGTGACTCTCGCGTCCCTGCGAGGCGTTGCCGCGGGGGTACGAAAGAGTACCGCGTTGTGCGCGGGTGTCGCGTCGAGCCATAGCCAGCTCGGGTCAGCCGGGGTCGCCTTGACCTCGGGTTCGGGGGTGAGGGTCGCTTTCGGCGTCGCCTTCGCGTCACGTCTTGGCTGTTCCGGCCGGAGGACGACGGCATGCGCCGGTCTCGGGCGAATCGGCTGATACGCAAGCGGATCGCTGTGGGTGGTCTTGGCCAGTACAGGGATGCTGACTAGGCACAGCGCCAGCGGCGCCAGCGCGCGCAGGACGCGTCGCGTGGTGTCCGTTAGCCCGGCGCCACATTGCTGATGTGACATGCTAACCTCGATCTTTCGTTTCCGAGCGGCAGCAAGTCGGCGGGCCATGAGGGCTTGATGCACCCCACCACTCGCTCGACGCGCTCAGATGCGAGACACGTCTGCGGAGCCCGAGTTTGTGTGACACGCTCGATTGAAGATCTGAAGAAGCCTCGAGATGGTCGTCAACGGAGCCGCGTCGAGCTACTGCGGTGAACGACCGTGCGGCACTCAATTGCTGCAGTCAGGCTACCTCGCGTGCGGACATTATTTGTCACGCGCTGGGTCGGTTGCCTAGAGACTGCACGCCCGCCCAGTGCTATCTGGGTGTGCAGGATGACGGACACACGATTCGAGGGCTTGGGCGGTTTCGGGGTTGATGAGGGCTTCGGGGCTGTTTCTTCGGTCCGTGCGCTAGACGCTGGGGGCGAAAGCCGTGAGCTGCTACGTCAGTCGACGATTGGCGGCTGGCAACGTGGCTTCGGTCGAAGCGGAGCCGCTACGGTTCGAGGTCGAAACGGCATGGGCAGGAGTGACGCGACACAGTCGAGTCTGTTCTCGGGACTGGAGCAGGAGGCTCCACGTCTCGGTGCCGATGGGCCTCTGCGCTTCGATCTCGCGCAGACCGACGCGGTGGAGTGGCTACGCACCTTGGATGACCAGAGCGTCGATCTGGTGATCACCGACCCGCCCTACGAGTCGCTCGAGAAGCATCGGGCCGTGGGGACCACGACGCGGCTGAAGCACAGCAAAGCCTCCAGCAACGATTGGTTTCAGATCTTCCCCAACTCGCGGTTCCCTGAGCTGTTCGCGGAGGTCTACCGCGTGCTGAAGAAGCACCGACACTTCTATCTCTTCTGTGACCAGGAGACGATGTTCGCCGCCAAGCCAATCGCTGAGGCGAAAGGCTTCCGGTTCTGGAAGCCCCTCGTTTGGGACAAGCAGAAGATCGGTATGGGTTACCACTACCGTTCGCGCTACGAATTCGTGCTGTTCTTCGAGAAGGGTAAGCGAAAGCTGAACGACTTGGGGGTGCCCGACGTGTTGTCGTTCCCTCGTATTCACAAAGGTTACCCCACGGAAAAGCCAGCGGAGCTCTCGGAGGTTCTGGTTCGTCAGAGCTCGACACCGAGAGAGCTGGTGATCGATCCGTTCTGCGGTTCGGGGTCAGCGGGAGTCGCGGCGCTACGCCAAGGGCGTCATTTCATGGGCTCCGATATTTGTGACGAGGCGATCAAGATCTCGAGCCAGCGCTTGACAGAGGCCGGAGGGCAGGCGACTGACGGCCTCTCGCGCTGGAGGACGGATTGACAGGGAACCAGTACCGACGGCTCATCGCTAGCTACCTAGAGGCGGCCTACGGCGATCGCGGAATTCAGGTCTACGAAGAGGTGAGCCTCGGCACGTCGATCATCGGCAAGCAACGTCGCATGGACCTCTTCGTGCTCCACGTCGCCAGTGGCGTTGGGCTGGCAGTCGAGTGCAAGTACCAAGACTCTCCTGGCACGGTGGACGAGAAGATCCCCTACGCCCTCCAGGACTTGCGCTCCATGCGCATGCCGGGGGTCATCGTGTACGCGGGCGCCGGTTTCTCTGAAGGAGTGCTCCATCTGCTGCAGTGCGCGGAGGAGTCAGCGTATTGCCTGCCTGACGCGGAGTTGAAGCCAGTGGGGAGGCGTCAAGGTGACCGCATCGACTCGGGAACTTGGCAGCTGGATCACGTGCTGGCTCAGACGTTCCGCTGGTGGGACATCGTCCTGAGCGAGCGCCGCCTGTATCAGCCCTGAAGCGCCCGTCACGACGGTAGATGCCGTTCTCTCGAACGACTCAGCTCTTCTCTGCTGTGCAGTCACTTCCCGGTGCAGCTACTTCTCTGGAGGTGCCAGGCCGCTCTCGAGTTGCTTGAGTGCGCGCATTCCTGCCTCGCGGAAACGCTTTCCGAGATCGCTGATCAGCTCGTAACGGGTGGTCTCGCGGAGACGGCGCGCCAAGGATGCACCGGACACGTCGCTACGTACGTCGATGCTCCACTGGCAGATGGCTTCGGGTTCGCCGAGCTCATGAATGGCTATCCAGCCGAGCATCAGCCCAGGCCCCCACTCGGGTTTGCGCTTCTTCGGGTTATGAAAGAAGTGCGGCTCCACGTAGAGGGTGACGTGAAAAACCGCCGCGTAGCGGCGCTTGCCGACCTTCTTGAGCTTCTCTAGCGCGAGTTCCCCGTCGCGCTTTGAGCGCAGACGGCGCTTCGCACCTGCCTTCGACGCGGGGTCGTAGTGGGGCTCCAGCGCTTCGAGATCGCGACTTGTCAGCTGCTTGGTCAGGCGCAGGGGCAGCAACTGGCGCGTGTCGATGCGCGCGTCCTCCGCGAGCAGCACCAGTTGATCCGCCTCAGCGTCTCCGCGCGCGAGCCTCGGGCAGGCGCTGTCAGTCGGCTTCTCCGGAAGCTCCCAGCTCACTCGCTCGCGGTCTTCAAACTCGTGGCGTTTGAACGCGACGCTCTCCGTTAGGGAAGTCAACTCTGCATCGTGCTGGCTACTGGCAGCGGAGGTCGCGGCCATCGCAGGCGCTTCGTCGCCGCACCCGGCCGCGCCCAGCGATGCGAGGCACAGCCACGAGAAGACGAAGGGAGACCAGCGACCCACCCTTGGTGCCTACATCGGCTCGCTTCACCCGGACAATTAACGAGCAAGCTGGGCCGCACGGTCTCAAGTGAAGACAGCCAACACAGCCTGCACCGCGGATTCTGTGGGTATCGTGAACACGTCTTCGAACTGAAACGACGCGGGTCGGCCGAACGGTCGTTTTTCCGCTCGCGCTTCCCTCTTCCTGCTTCCGCTACAACCACATCCACCCCTAATATCGGGCCGGCAATGGGTCCGCGGTTCAGGAGTCGTTTTGTACGCGACGTGATCGATGCGCTCGAGCGCAGCGACGCGTCCGTGCCCATGCGTCTCGCCGCGCGCCTCATCCCGCGCTTGATGCGTTCGCTCAGCGACCACGTCTACAACACCGCAGACCCTCGCAGCACCATGTCCCTCGTCGAGGCCGAGGAGCTGTTGCTTGGCATCGACGCGGCCCTCGGGGATGGTTCGGGCAAGGTGCTCGAGTCCGCCGGGTTCGTGTTGGGCTCACGGCTGCTCTCACATCGCGGTAGCGTCGTCGTTCCTGGAGACGTGGTGCGTACCATCGCACGTCTGCGCACCCCGGTTGAGCTGCCCTACGAGGGCGCGCGGGTGGTGTTCGATGTCACCGAGACCGAAGTTGGTTTCGACCTCGCCCTTGGCGTCCTGGGGCATCCGCGCTCGACCCGCGTCTTGCGTCACCTCTGCGTCGGCTACGTGAAGGCGGCCTACACCTTCGGTCACAATCGGAACCCCGATGAGCTGAAGCTGTTCGCCGACGTGATTGGCGATCGCGCGAGCATCTCCGGTCGCTTCAGGCAGCCGAGCATGTTGCCGCCTGCGGCGGAGACAGGGGCCACGCCCGGGCCGCGCCGCAGCCTGAGCAAGAGCCGTATCCCAGCAGCCGGCAGCTTGAGCGCCGAGGTCGATCGGATCTTCGAGCGCACCACGTTGCCCCCACAGTCGCGTCGTCCCGGCGCTCGGTCTTCGTCAAGTTTCCGCGCGGTTCGCGAGTCTCAGCCGCCGCCACCAGTCTACGACGCAGGCGGCCAACAGCATGAGCAGCGACGCGAGAGCTCCTCACCCCCGCCCCCTCGAACTGGGGCAGATCGCCAAGACACCGGGCGTCGCGCGTCAGAGATTCGCCAGCGCGATGACGTGAGTAAGAAGCCAGGCGGCGGTCGCACCACCGGTTCCGCAGGGCAAGGCTATATTGGTTCCGCGGCGCCCGGTGGTTCCGCGGCTCCGCGCTACCCGGCGGGGCAGTACCCCGTCGTTCCCTCTTCGCGCCCTGCAGCGGATTCGGATCGTCCGCGTCGGGACAGCATCTTGCCGCCGCCGCCCGAGCCCAGGCCTCAATCTGGCTACAACTTGCGCCAGAACCCGACGTCAGGCTCCTACGAGTTGCGCCAGCAGACCGAGCCTGTGCTGCGAGACTCCGGTGGCTACCCGGTGCGGCGCCCGAGCAGTCCGCCAGAGCGTGCGAACTCTGGAACGTTCCAAACACGGGACGACCGGCAGACCCCCGTCTATCCCTATGAGGACGAGGACGAACTCATGCGCAATTTGCGCCGCCGTCGCTGAGTCCGGGCGTCACTTCGTCCAACCGTCAGCGGACCGAAGGCCGACGGCTGCGAAGTCAGTCAGAGTGCAGCTGGTTGTCGCACGGCTGGTCGGTGGGCCCGCCACGCACCACGAGCCAGCGACCACTCTGCCGCTCGAGGTAGAGGAAGAAGGTCTTGGGAGCGTCGGTCTCGAACTCCATGCAGGACTGGCTCCCAAGCGCGAGGTCGTAGTTGACCGCCTCCACATGCTGGGCGCTGGCGACCTCCTTGGAGAAGAACTCCACGTCGATGGTGGCTCCGGGGGCACTCAGATCTTTCTGCCGCGCGGAATCTTTGGTGCGTGTTGCTTCCAAGAAGGCTGCGGCCGCCCGATCCCGATCCACGCCCTTGGGCGCGACGACGAACCACATGAACGCCGCGATGCCGAAGCTGATCAGCGCCGACATCAAGCCGACGGCGCCGAGCATCAGAGACTGTCCAGCTTTGACTGGCCTGTGCCCCGGCACGTGCTCGACCACGGACGCGGCGCTGCGCTTCGCTGCCCGCTGCTCCGTGAGGTGCTTGTTGAAGAAGATCGCGGAAGCGCATAGCTCCATCACGCCCAGTCCGGCGACGATCAAGCAAACTTGTCCTGCGGTCATGCGTTGACCCTAGCCAATTCCGCGCGCTATCGCTGCCCCGTACTGCGGGCCCAGCGTCAGATTAGTCATCCAGGTCGTCGATGCAGTACGCGTCCTTGGCGTTGGCGCGCACGATCCGCCAGTCAGCAGCCTTCTGCATGTAGACGTAGTGAGGTGCCGCGTCTGCGTCGAAGATGACTTCAATGCAAGCGTCGTTGGAGAAGCCGATGTTGTTGGAGCCCAGGCGGTAGGCGCCGCTTCGCGCTGCTCGCTCCACGAACTCAGGAGCCACCTGAGCGCCGGGCGCACTCAACGCATTCATCCTTGCGGAATTTCTGGCGCGGCAGGCGCGGATGAACCCATCCAGGGTGTCGTCCCTGCTCGCTTGGAGCGGTCCGAGCCACAACATGAGCATCGCTGCCATGGGAAAGTTTATCACGCTGCAAAGCGCGAGCGTCACAGCGACGCCTCTGAGGACGCCCGCTCCGCGCAGGTTTGCTCGCTCGGGTCGTTGCGGGTCGTAGTAGACGGTGACGGCTTGCCCGACCTGGTGCCCGGTGCTTGCTCCCCGTCTGAACTGAACCGGCTGGCCGCCGACGAGGAGTTGCCCTCCCGGCGTGAACTGCACGGTGACGAACTCCCCGCTGGAGTCTGGATCGACGCGTGTCACGACCCCTTGAGTCTTGAGGTACCGCCCCTCTTGGCGGTGCCGTCGCCAGAGCAAGAGCGACGCCCCGCACATCGTCACCCCGATGACCAGAAGCAGTCCGCCGATGGCGTAGAGGTCCACGCCCGCAGTGTATGCGACTTGGGCTGCCGAGAGGCCTTCGGCTTTGATTCACCGCGTATTGCTGCGGCGCTGCGCGCCCGTCATGGACGGCTCCGTGCCGGCCAGGCGCTGAGGACAAGGCTGACTCCAGGGCGTTGCCCCGGGGCGCTGACCCGCGGCAGCCCGGGCCAAAGGGAACCGTGCAGTCTAGACCTATTGCCCCGGGGAAATGACTTCGGGCAAGAGGATCGAGATTATCCCGAGCGCGAGCAGCAGGACTCCGAGGATGCCGAACAGAAAGCTCCGCGTCACCGCCGGGCCGGCAGCGTTCAGGTGAGCGCGCGACGGGTGATCCGGATCGTAGTGGACCGTGATCGCCTCGCCGACTTTCGCCTGGCCAACGCTGATACCCGTCAGCAGGTGGCGTTCCGAGCCGAACGCGCCCAAACCCTCAGGCGCGTACTCCACGGTCCCGTAGGGGCCGCTCGAGTCTGCGTCGACGCTGGCCACCACACCTTGAGTCATCGCGTAGCTCTGCTCCTTACGGCTTCTCCGCCACTGATGGCGCGCAAGCGTGAGCGCGGCTGCAGACGCGACCAGAATGGCCAAGCCGGAGAGGGGGATGCTCACCGGCACATACTACGCGCTGCCGCGCTGAGAGGTGTTCGGTTTGCTACATGTTGCGCCGGTATTGCCCGCCGACTTGATAGAGCGCGTCGCTGATTTGCCCCAGGGTGCAAACCTTCGAGGTTTCCATCAGCGCCTCGAACAGGTTGCCGTTCTCCACTGCCGCGCGCTGCAGGTCGCTGAGCGCCTTGGGGCCGCGAGCCTGATTGCGTAGCTTGAAGGCGTCCCGTGAGGAGATGGCGAACTCCTTCTCCTCCGTGGTGGAGCGAATCACTTCCGCGGGGATAATCGTGGGTGAGCCCTTGTCATCCAGGAAGGTGTTCACGCCGACGATGGGCATGCGCCCGTCGTGCTTCAGCTGCTCGTAGTACAGGCTCTCTTCCTGGATCTTGGAGCGCTGGTACATGCGCTCCATCGCGCCGAGCACGCCGCCGCGCTCGGAGATGTTGCGGAACTCCGTCAACACCGCTTGTTCGACCAGATCCGTCAGCTCTTCGATGATGAACGCGCCCTGTAGCGGGTTCTCGTTGGTGTTGAGCCCCAGCTCCTTGTTGATGATGAGCTGAATCGCCATCGCGCGCCGCACGCTCTCCTCGGTGGGCGTCGTGATCGCCTCATCGTAGGCGTTGGTGTGCAGGGAGTTGCAGTTGTCGTACAGGGCGTACAGCGCCTGCAGCGTGGTGCGGATGTCGTTGAACGCGATCTCCTGGGCGTGCAGTGAGCGGCCCGAGGTCTGGATGTGATACTTGAGCTTCTGACTCCGGTCGTTGCCCTTGTACTTCTGCTTGATCGCCTTGGCCCAGATCCTCCGGGCAACGCGACCCATCACCGAGTACTCCGGGTCCATGCCGTTCGAGAAGAAGAAGCTGAAGTTCGGCGCAAAGTCGTCGATGTTCATGCCTCGGGAGAGGTAGTACTCGACGAAGGTGAAGCCGTTGGCCAGGGTGAACGCCAGCTGGCTGATGGGGTTCGCTCCAGCTTCGGCGATGTGATAGCCGCTGATCGACACCGAGTAGAAATTCCGCACCCGGTGGTCGATGAAGTACTGCTGGATGTCACCCATCATGCGCAAGGCGAACTCCGTGGAGAAGATGCAGGTGTTTTGCGCCTGATCTTCCTTGAGGATGTCCGCCTGCACGGTGCCGCGCACCCGACTCAGCACGTCCGCCTTGATCTTCGTGTAGGTCTCGAGTGGGAGCACCTCATCGCCGCTGACCCCCAGTAGCAGCAGACCCAGTCCGTCGTTTCCTTCGGGAAGTGAACCGCTGTAGCGAGGGCGGGGGAGGCCGCGCTCCTTGTAGAGCGCATCCATCTTGCTCTCCACGTCAGCCACCATGCCCTGCTCGCGGATGTAGCGCTCGCAGCCCTGATCCACCGCGGCGTTCAGGAAGAAGCCGAGCAACATCGGCGCGGGCCCGTTGATGGTCATCGAGACACTGGTCGAGGGGCTCGACAGGTCGAAGCCACTGTAGAGCTTCTTCGCGTCGTCCACGTTGGCGATGGAGACACCGCTGTTGCCGATCTTACCGTAAATGTCAGGTCGGTGATCGGGGTCCTCTCCGTACAGCGTGACCGAGTCGAACGCGGTGGACAGTCGCTTGGCGGGTAGACCGCGCGACACGTAATGGAAGCGCTTGTTGGTGCGCTCGGGGCCACCCTCGCCGGCGAACATGCGCGCAGGATCTTCTCCTTCGCGCTTCAGGGGGAACACGCCGGCGGCGTACGGGAACTCGCCGGGTAGGTTCTCCGTGAGCAGCCAGCGCAACACATCGCCCCAGTCTTCGTAGCGAGGCAGCGCGACCTTGGGCACCTTGAGGTGTGACAAGGACTCCGTGAACAAGCTCTGCTTGAACACCTTGTCGCGTACCTTGTACTCGTAGTGATCCGCGCGGTAACGTGAAACAGTGGCCGGCCACTCCGTGAGCAGGCGCTTGCATTCGCGGTCGAGCTTGGCCTCGATCTCGAGGTAGCGATCAACCAGCGCCTTTGCGACTGGTGCATCACAGAGTGTCGCGTCCCCGTCTTCGCTCTTCAGGTCCGGCACCAAGGCGCTGACTTCGCGCTTGTTTTGGGGGGGAGGAGCGCTGCTCAAGACCGTGAGCGCGCCGTGGAGCTGGTACAGCGCGCTGGCGTAGCCCGCCTGGGTGTCCACGAACTCGTCATACGCCTTGCTGCTGTCGCAGATCTCCGCGAGGTAACGTACGCGCTCCGGGGGGATCACGTAGCGCTTCTCACTCTCGGCGGCGGACAGGTCCCGTTGGGGACTGAGCGCGCTCGCGCCGGTCTTGTCGGCGATGGTCTGCATCAAGCGCCGGTACAGCTGGTTCGTGCCCGGGTCGTTGAACTGGGACGCGATGCTGCCGAAGATCGGTAGCTCGTCGTCACCGGCCTGGAAGAGCTGGTGATTGCGCTTGTACTGCCGGCGCACGTCGCGCAAGGCGTCCAGGCTGCCGCGCTTGTCGAACTTGTTGATCGCGATCACGTCGGCGAAGTCGAGCATGTCGATCTTCTCGAGCTGAGTGGCGGCGCCATACTCGGCGGTCATCACGTACAGCGCGACGTCGGAGTGCTCCGTTATCTCCGTGTCGCTCTGACCGATGCCGCTGGTCTCGACGATCACCAGGTCGAAGCCGGCGAGCTTCGCCAGCTGGATGCTGTGCTTCACGTAGCGGCTGAGCGCCAGGTTGCTCTGCCGCGTCGCGAGAGAGCGCATGTAGATGCGATCATCGTGGATCGAGTTCATGCGGATGCGGTCGCCCAGCAACGCTCCGCCGCTCTTGCGCTTCGAGGGATCGACGCTGATGATTGCTAGGCGCTTGTCTGGCTGATCCAGCAAGAAGCGGCGCACCAGCTCGTCCACGAGGCTCGACTTGCCCGCACCGCCGGTGCCGGTGATGCCGAGCACCGGAGTCTTGATCGCCGCGCTCTTGGTGCTGAGCTCTGCCTGGAGCGCTTGCGTTTCCTCGGGGTAATTCTCGACCAGCGAGATGAGGCGGGCCAGCACCGCCGGCTTGTCGCTCTTTACTTCGGCGAGCAGCTTGTCTGCATCGGTGGGCTTACCGACGGCGAAGTCGCACTGGCGCATGACATCATCGATCATGCCTTGGAGGCCCAAGGAACGGCCGTCGTCCGGTGAGTAGATGCGGTCGATGCCGTAGGCATGGAGCTCTTCGATTTCGCTGGGCAGGATGGTTCCCCCTCCCCCCCCGAAAATCTTGATCTTGGCCCCGCGCTCTTTCAGCAGGTCGTGCATGTACTTCAGGTACTCGACGTGACCGCCTTGGTAGCTCGTGAGGCAGATCCCCTGGGCGTCCTCCTGGATGGCGCAGTCGACGATCTCCGCAACGGAGCGGTTGTGTCCGAGGTGGATCACCTCCGCGCCCGAGGCTTGGAGGATGCGGCGCATGATGTTGATCGCCGCGTCGTGACCGTCGAAGAGCGAAGCTGCCGTCACCAAGCGCACGTGGTGCGTGGGCTTGTAAGGCGACACATGTCCGTTGCCGGATTTGGCGACGGGCTGTTTGCTGGATTGAGAGTCTTGTGACTCCACGCGTTGAGTCTGGTCCACGTGGGCTTCATAGCGCGATGTGCAGCGCTCAAAAAGCCGTGAAGCGCCACGCGCAGTGGTGTTCAGACCAGGTGTTCAGCACCGCTGGTGCGCAACGCAAGGCGTCGCCAGGCTTCGAGTCAGGGGCAACCAGCGATGCTGATCGCGGCGCTGCGAACGGAAGTGATGGCGTTGTCCCCGAGGGTGTCCCGCAAGGAGGCGCGGATTTCCACGTCGCTGGCGCAGAGCGCGCTGGATTGGCTGTCGCTCAGCGTGTCGCCATCGGGGATGGTCAGCGTGATCTGCTTCTTGTCCCCGGCGTTGAGCTTGACGGGAAACGTCTCCGAGGGCTCTGGTGAGAAGGCAGGCACCAAGTCCCCAGTGCCACCGGCGGGAGCCAGCGCGAAGTCTTCCAGGCTCACCGAGGTGCTCCCCGAGGCTTCAGGGCCAAGCTCCAGGTTGAGGACGAACGAACCCGTGAGCCGCTCACCCAGCGTGCCCGACTCCAAACCGAGCTGCGGATTCGTGATCCACGCGCTCAGCGCTACCGAGTCTTTGCTGCCGCAACCCGAGCCGCTGGACAGCGCGAGCACAGGAACCAGCAGAGCCAACGCGAGACGCAAGGATCGACGAAGCATGGCGCAGATGATAGCAGGACAGCGATGGGAGTCAGCGATGCCGTGCCCCGGAAGCTGCGTGCAAGCGCGGTGTGGAGCCTGTGCAGTGGCTTCCTTCTAAGCTGCGGCGGGACCAACATCGTGCCCGAAGCGCCAGCGCCCACGCCCGCGCCTAGCGTCGCTGCCGCACCGAGCGCCAAGCCCAGCGTCGACCCGCCGCCCAAGCCAGCCGCGCCTGAGCCGCTGCCCGAGGGCAGCATCGGAGCGGCAGGGCCACTGCTGCTCCAGCGTGCGAGCGCGAATCACCGCTGGGCCGTGCTGTGTCAGGCCCGCAGCGACACCGACGGCGATGGCGCCGTGAACTTTCAGGTCGGGCCGCGCGGCGAGATCACAGGCGATACCCTGAGCACGTACCTGGTGCGCGGCGCCGGCGAGGGCCTGGCGCTGGAAGAGTTCATCGACGCCGATCCAAGCGGCCGCTGGCTGATCTTTCGGCGCGCCGGCAAGCTGGAGCTGTTCGACGACTACGCCGGAAAATCCACCGACTTGAGCGCCCTCGGGGCTGACGATCGGGATGACGTTAGCCGCGATTTACCCCACCGTGCGCTCTCATTTGATGCCGCGGGGAAACTAGCTTACCTGCGCCTCGGGGGACACCAGGCTGGCATGCTCCCTGGCCAGCGCAAAGAAGAGCTCGTGGTGCGCGACCTGGAGAGCGGGCAGGAGCGCGTGTTCGATCCGGGCCGAGGTAGCGTGTATCGCCTGCGGTTGGACCCAACTGGCAACTGGCTACTTCTGCAGGTGATGATCGATGACACCAACGGCAACGGTCGCTTCGATTGGCCGTTGCCCGAGCAGGGTCAGGGGGTGAGCAAGCGCTGCGTGCCCCCGCGAGCGACGTACAGCGTGTACCCGGGACGGGGAGACCAGCTCTACACGCGGAGCCTCTACCTCGGAAAGCTCGGGCCAGGGCGCAGCGCAAAGCTGGAGCGTCGGGATGGGTTGGTCACGCCGCTTGGCGCTCGACTCGTGTTCCGTCGGGCCGGCTCCCGGCTCTGGAGCCGCAGCTATAGCCTGGGGCGCCCCCACACCGAGCCGATCGAACTCGAAGGCTGTGCCCCGCGGGTGCTGTTTACCGATGCCGCGCGGAATAGCCTCGTGGTGGCTTGCGAGCCAAGCGCCGAGGACATCAAGAAGACGCATAATTTCCGCCACGCGGTGGAGCTGGTGCGCATCCTCGGCTCGGGACAGGCGCAGCGCGTACCCCTCGGCTTTGACTTGGCGCCAATCCGTAGCGACACCTGGGGCGCCACCTCGACAGGGCCACGGCTCCTGCATTTCTACCCCGGCAGCGAGACCCAGCTGCTCGACATGCAAGACGGGCGGGTGCTTGCGCTCAAGGTCGGCGACATCGTGGTGCACACCTTCGAAGCCCGCGCGCTGGTGCGGCGGCGGAACGCGCTCTGGCTCTACGATGCCGAGGCGAAGGAGCCTGCCAGTAGCTGGACGGATCTCCATGTGTCCGTGGACGAAGTCGCCGACGAGCTGCACCAGGGGCGCTACTCCTGGATCTCTCCTCAGTGGGTCGACCTGAAGGAGGGCCGCGTGCTGGGTACTCAGCCGCGGGTGCTAGCGCTGAGCGACGATGGGCGAGCGCTGGTGCCCGTGTCTCCCGAAGCGAGCGCTGAAGAGCTGGTCAGCGGACCCTTGATGTGGGTCGATGCGGGCAGGTCAGTGGTACCGGGAGGAAACGGACTCGAGCCGTAGGTCCGCCGAAGCACACAATCGAGCGAGCCCGCTCAGACCTGGTCCAGCGCCTGCAGCAAGTCGCTGACCACGTCGTCGGTCTCTTCCACGCCCACCGCGAGGCGGACCAGCGCAGGGTCGATGCCCACCTGGGCGAGCCCGGCGTCATCGAGCTCGAAGAAGCTCATGTAGCGTGGCTGCTCGATCAGCGTCTCCACGCCGCCGAGAGACGAAGCGATCGTGGCGAGCTGGCAACCGTCGATCAGGCGACTCGCGGCGTCCTGTCCGCCTCTGACGACGAAGCTGACGATGCCGCCGCCGCCTTTCAGCTGGCGACGTGCGATGGCGTGAGATGGATGGCTTTCGAGCCCGGTGTAATACACGCGCTCGATCTTCGGGTGCGCCTCGAGGGCCTGAGCCACCGCGAGCGCCGTCTCGTTCTGACGCTGCATGCGGATGCCGAGGCTCCTGAGGCCGCGAAGGATCAGGAACGCAGCGTGAGGATCGAGGATGCCTCCGAGCACGCCGCGCGTCTCACGCAGCAGGGAGATCAGGTGTCCCGGCCCGGAAACGACCCCGCCCATGACATCGTTGTGTCCGCCCAGGTACTTGGTCGCGCTGTGGAGCACGAGATCGACGCCAAATTCGGCGGGTCTGCAGTTGTACGGGGTAGCGAAGGTTGCATCCACCACGGTGCGCACGCGGCCATGGCGCCTGCAGATCTCCGCCATCTCACCAAAATCCACACAGAAATTATACGGATTGGTCGGAGACTCGCTCACCACCACGCGCGTCTGCTTGGTGATGGCGCGGTCGAGTCCTTGGAGATCTCCAGGCTCGACGAGCGTGTGCTCCACACCGAAGCGAGAGAGCATCTGGGTGACGAACTGCCGGGTGCGGCGGTAGCAGTCGCGAAACAGCACCACGTGGTCGCCGGCCTTGGTCAGGCTGAGCAACAGCGTGGTCACCGCGGCCATGCCGCTCGAGAACGCGACGCAGTCAGCCGTGCCTTCGAGCGCGGCCATGCGCTGCTCCAGCTCGTGCACCGTCGGGTTGCCGTAGCGGCCGTACTCCTCGCGCCCGGAGTCCGCGTCCTCGCCGCGCATGTACTGCACCAGGTCCGCAGTGTTCTGGAATTTGTAAGTCGCGGTCTGCGCGATGCTGGGGGCGAGGGTGTGGTGCGGGCGCGTGCTGGGAACGCCTGCGTGCACTGTCTGCGTCGAGCCGACGCCTCGGGACTGACCCGGGAGCGTATCCCGGCTGGCGCTGTCTGGGGACTGCACCAGCCGGCTTTCGGGGTCTGCGTCTTTGCCCCCGGTGCTCACCCCTGAGCTCCCGTGATCCCCTGGCGGGGGTTCGCGAGCAGCTCCTTGACCAGTGCCACGATCTTCGTGGCGGCGTCCGCCGTGGGGACCAGCTCGGCCTTCTTTGGATCTGTTTCCGTGCGGAGCTTGAGTTCGACTCCGCCGTTCTGCAGCGAACGGGCGCCGATGGTTACACGCAGGGGGATGCCAATCAGGTCAGCGTCCTTGAACTTGCCGCCCGGGCGCCCCTCGCGGTCGTCTACGAGCACCTCGAGCCCAGCTGCTTCCAGCTGTGCCTCGAGCTCACCCACGGCGGCCGCGACCTCGGGCTCCATCCCGAGCTGGACGATGTGCACCTGGTAGGGCGCGATGCTCATCGGCCAGCGGATGCCATCCTTGTCGTTGTGCTGCTCGATGGCGGCAGCCACCAGGCGCGAGACGCCGATGCCGTAGCAGCCCATGACGAGGGGCCTCTTCTCCTGCTTCTCGTCGAGATAGGTCGCGTTCATCTGTGCCGAGTAGTGCGTGCCGAGGATGAAGATGTGGCCGGCTTCGATGCCGCGGTAGAGCTTGAGCTGCTCGCCGCAGCTGGGGCAGGGGTCGCCCTCGGCCACCATGCGGATGTCCGCGACTTGACCTTCGAAGTCGCGGCCGTACTGCACGTGGAGCAGGTGGTGGTCGGTCTCGTTGGCGCCAGTGACCGCGTCGCTCACGCTGGCCGCATCGCGATCGACGATCAGCTTGCCCTTGAAGCCGACTGGTCCGGCGAAGCCGACCTCTGCACCCGTTGCCTTGCGGATATCCTCGGGGCTCGCCAGGAACACCTCGTCGACGCCGAGCACGCGGGCGAGCTTGATCTCGTTCAGCTCGTGGTTGCCCCGCACCACCGCCATCACGACGTCGCCGCCAGCGACGTAGAGCAGGCTCTTCAAGAAGTCCGCAGGCTCACGCTTGAGGAACTTCGAGACCTCTTCGATGGTCTTCTGCTTGGGCGTAACGACCTTCTCCAGCGCGGGAACGCTGGAAGCCTCAGGCCCCCGAGGTGCAGCAGGCGTCGAGCCGGCCACTTCGGCGTTCGCCGCGTATTCACAGCTGGTGCACGCCGCGATGATGTCCTCACCGCTGTGGACCAGCACCTGGAACTCGGCGCTGGTGGAGCCGCCCATGGCGCCGGAGTCTGCGCCGACCATGCGGTACTCGAAGCCGCAGCGGTCGAAAATATTGCGGTACGCGACGCGCATCGCCTCGTAGCTCTGCTTCGCCGCGTCCTCGCTCACATCGAAGGAGTACGCGTCCTTCATCAAGAACTCACGGCAGCGCAGCAGCCCAGCGCGGGGACGTGGCTCGTCGCGGAACTTGGTCTGGATCTGGTAGAGATTCTTCGGGACGTCGCGGTAGCTGTGGATCTCCCGGCGCGCGAGGTCCGTGATGATCTCTTCGTGCGTGGGCCCGAGGTGGTAGTCGCCGCCCTTGCGATCCTTGAGGCGCATCAAGGTGTCGCCGAACAGCGTCCAGCGGTTGGTCTCTTGAAAGTACTCAGCGGGGAGCAGCGCGGGCAGCAGCACCTCTTCGGCGCCGGCCTTGTTCATTTCCTCACGGACAATCGCTTCGATCTTGCGGAGGACGCGCACACCGAGCGGGAGAAACGAGTAAATCCCCGCACCGACTCGCCGAACGTAGCCGGCGCGGAGCAGCAAGATGTGACTCGTGGTGGTCGCGTCGGCGGGAGCCTCCTTGACCGTGGGCAGCAAAGCGCGTGAATACCGCATGGGACCGCGCGTTTAGCACGCCCGGGGCGCTCGGATAAGGCGGCAAGCGCGCGCGAAATCTTACAACGCTCCACGAAACCTGCGGAGAAAGCCTTAGTGCGGCTTGCGAAGCGGCAGGTCGTCCGGTCATCCTGAGGGTTGAGGTCGACTATGATTAGACTTGGCGCGCGCGCGGGGAACACAGGACGGACTGGAACGCTGCGACTAGTCGGAGCTCTGGCGGTGGTGCTGGGCTTTGGCGTCGCGGCCTGTGGCAGCGCCGACGACGCCGGGCTCACCGGGGAAGGTTCTGGCGCGAGCGGTGGCAGTGGCGGCAACGGCGGCAGCAGCTGCGACGGACTGGTTTGTTACGAAAGTTGCCTGTGCTTGGGCGGTGAACCCGGGCCGTGTCTGGACAAGTGCGCGTCCGCAGGTGGGACCGGCGGCCAGGGTGGCAGCGGCGCCCAGGGTGGCAGCGGTGCCCAAGGTGGCAGCGGCGCCCAAGGCGGCAGCGGCGCCCAAGGCGGCAGCGGCGCCCAAGGCGGCAGCGGCGCTCAAGGTGGCAGCGGCGCCCAGGGCGGCAGCGGCGCTCAAGGTGGCAGCGGCGCCCAGGGTGGCTCAGGGGCTGGCGGTTCTGGTGCGCAGGGTGGCACCACCAGCACCTGCGATGCGGCGCAGTGTCCGAATGCCCAAGGTGGCTATGTGCGTGGCTGTTGCGCCGACAGCGGCAGGTGCGGCTTGGATTTGAGCACGCTGTTCGGCGGCCTGGGTTGCGTCGAGAGCAATCAAGCAGGGTCGCCGACCAATGCGTGCCCCGGCACGAACATCTACGGGCAGAACATTCAGGGATGTTGCCGCGCGGATAGTACCTGCGGCTACTACGATCAGTTCCTGGGGCTCGGTTGTGTCGACCCTCAAGACTTCGGTGGACCGCCAGGCGGGCCCTGCTGACCGGCGGCGGACCTCACCCCCCGAAGAACCCCAAGGCTCTGGCGAGAACATCAACCGGTATTCCACTCACGATCCCACCTTCGGGTGGTGGGGACCGGGCGGTCGTATTTCACCGCCAAACAAACAGGGGCTCCACCGGCGCGCGATTTGCGAGCTCACCCGGTTCAGAACGTCACTCACTTCGCTGAGCGGCGTGACGGGGCTGACTTGGATGCGTACCCGGCTACAGCCGCCCGCGTCGCAACCCCACACGGCGCGTACGTTGGTTCCGTGTGGAAATTTGGCGCCAGCAAGCGACCAGAAGCGACGTCAGCGCGAGGACGAGCTCCCGTTTGAACATGCTGCCCAGCTAACCGTGAACGGCGACGCCTTCAGCTGCCTCGCCGATGAAACGCCTCGGCGAGGTCACAGCCGAGGGTCAATCGTGCGGATTCCCAATGGGGACGCCGCCTTCACACAGGGTCAGCGTGTACAGCGACTGGAAGTCCTCGTAGAGGTCCTGAGCTTGCGCTGCGTTTGTTGCACTGCCACGAGCGCTGTGAAGAGTTGCGCACTGATTGGCCAGCGTGAGAAACTCATCGCGGCTAGCGTTATCCACTTCCCGGCTGTGGACTGGAGAGGCGTTCCATGTCACCTCGCCGCCCTCTGCGCAGTTGAAGTCGACGAACTCCTCCATACAGGCCTGTTCCGCCGCGCACTGGGTTCCGGTGCAATCAGACATGAAGTCATTGATGAACCCAACTCGGTTTGCTCCGTCGCACACGCCAGACGGGATCCGCTGGGGCAAGCCAATGCTTCCGTTCGGATCAACGGTGTACACGCCGTAGGTGACGAGGCAAATGCCTGGCTCAAAAGGCTCTGCTGGCTGGGGATCCTGGACCGGATCAGCAGCTGGTACCGTGCCGTTCGTTGCCAGGCACTGACCCACCGTTTGTGGAAACGACTGGAAGCGATTTCCTCCGGGTTGGTCTGGCTTCGGCAGGTGCGAATACACCGAAGGGCGTTGGGCGTCGCGATTGAACGCCGTGAGTCCATTCTGACCGAACTGCCCGACCCTCAACTTTTCCGCCTCTAGACTACGCGACGTTTCACCAGTCAGCGTCACTGGGTCCGCCGAGTAGATGGTCTTGTCCCAATTGACCGAGATATCGCCAAAGGGTGTTGGTATAGTCACGTGGAAATGTAGGATCGCGTCGAGTGGGTTCGCCGTGACGTCGTTCTTACGTTCAACCGATACCATCGCGTTGGACTGAAGAGCCAGTTCAGTCGCACTTCCCGCGACTGGGGAGGTTTGGTTGGACACCACGCCTGAGAGATGTTCGCGGAAGACGGTATCTAGCTGCGATGTTGCCGTTGCCGAGGAGTTCAACTCCAGGCTGACGTCGATGCCTGCGATGTTGAAGCTTAGGCTCCCGGTCAGGGCCAGGGTCTCGCTGATGCTGTCGCGCACGACAGCGGTTCGGTCGTCTCGCTGTTGGTAGCGAACCTTCGTACCGAACTGTGAATCCACGGTTGATTTCGGAGGATAAAGTCCGCCTGGTCCCTTCGCCTGATACCAAGGCGGAATGCCACCGAATCCGGAAGTGAACGTCAACAGCTGTCCGTCGCTCGCGAATAGGGTTCCGGCGGTTGGGTCGAGGTTCAGTGAGCGCGTCGGTGCACTGCCCTGCGAGAGTTCGTGGTTGGGCTGCAGAACGCCCAGGTCAAGCGCAAGTTGGAAGCTAGCGCTCACGCTCAGCACGCCCCACAGGCGGAACAGTTCGACATTGCTCAGTCCAAAGTCGCCGGTTCGAGCAGTCCCCGCGAGGTAGTCGCCATGTGCCATGTTGTCGTAGCGCTTTGTCCAGCCGTACACCGGGGTGGCGACTAGGTTCGGAAAGGTCCCTGTATAGGTGGTACCCACTCGCCCCCAGACTTCTTGTGACTCGAACTGAGTGTCTCCTGAGACCCAGACTAGAGGATGCGTTAGGTCGGCGAAGCGGGGCATTAGTGGACCAGTGATCGGGTTGACGGCTCCGCCGGTGACCATGGGCATCAAGTAGGCTTCGGAGTTCCCGCTGGGGAACCGCTCGGGGGGGAGGAAGCGCAGATTGCCCTTTGCCTCTCCGAGCTTCCAGAACGCGAAATCGGTGGGCTGGTGCTTGCCCAGATCCTGCACGTGACCGCCAGCCGCGGTCGCCGCACTCCGCATTGCACAATAGGACCGTGCTGCCCTTCCGTCCATTTCCGCGAGGCATTTCGGTTCCGCGAAGTTGTGTGTGACGTAGTTGAGGCCGGAAGGCGTGATCTGGGACCTCAAGTGGCGCGCGTACTGGGGTGGGAAGAAGCGGCGCCAGGCGGTCGGGGCATGGAGGATCGCCTGCGCGATCGCGGTCTGCCAGGATGAGTTGTTGCAGATGTCCGGAGCGGGGGTGTTCTCCAGGCGGTCAACAAGACTGCTTGAGAATCCAGACCCGGAAATCGGCGGATCGAGAGTGCCGGTGTTGGCGACGCGCCTCGCCAACGCAAGCAGCGTGTACGCAACGCACAGGTTGCGGTCGAGCCCTTTCGCAAAGTCACCAGACAAGTGAGCGTTTACCCTTATATCCGCCTGGTTGAAGGCGTCCGGGAGCCCTTCGGTAGTCGACCCCAGGCGGGGGAACTGTTGCGCCCAGCTTGACGTGAGCGTGTATCCCTGGGGATATGATGTCTGCGTGTAGTCCAAGCTGTCGGTGTACGTGCACTCTCGGCACACTGAGGAGTCGTTGTCCGCGCCGCTGGTCACCGCCCAGGTGCCAGACATCGGCTTGCCTTGGAGTGGATTGACACTGATCGGGTAGAATGTGATGTCGTCCTGCGTTTCCCCGAGGTTTTCGTTTGGCTCGGAGGAGAGATTGCAAGCCGAGACGATGAGAGAAGTGAGGGCGAGGATCGGGAAGTGTTTCTTCATGGGATGTATCCGGTGAGGGTGGTCGGAGGGTAGCTCGTGGTGGGGCCTCGCGCGAGGCGAAAGTCATGCCAGTTCGTTGCCGCGCGGTCTTACGACGTGCGACCGTGCGGCCTACCCCCGGTGGTCTGCTTCGGCTTGGGTGGGACCGTCGGCCGTGCCCTGAGGTGAGCGCTGTCACACCTTTCGGGTCCGGATGGGCGCGTCCCTCCCAAGAAACTTCAGGGTTCAAGGAATTTTCCGGATTCCTGTTGGTTCGGCGCCAGAAAGTGTTCGGATCCGCACGCTGGCTTTGACGCGGCGTCACAAGGCTGCCAAAACGACTGAGGGACTTGTGCGTACGCGCGACAGGAGCGCGTCTTTGTTTCGCCTTCGCGCCAGCGCGAGGCGCTTGTGGAGGGTCGGTCATGCGGATGGTTGGCATGTCGAAATGGGTTTCCGGGGTTGCTGTCGTGGCGGCCGCGGGCGGTTTGTTCGCGGGCGGTTGTTCGGCGAGTTCGGGCGGCGGTTCGGAAGTCGGCAACGGCGGCAGCGGTAACAGCGGCGGCTCCGGCGGCGACGGTGGATTCGGCGCCTTTGGGGGCAGCGGCGGGCAAATCGACGGTGGCGGCGGCAGCGGAGGAGGTAACGCCGGGGGTATCCCTGAGACCTGCGCTCAGGCCCAGGCCCAGAAGAGCTACTTGGGTTGTGAGTACTGGCCGACGGTCACGAGCAATGCCGGACTTGACGAAGGCTTCGAGTTCGCTGTCGTCGCAGCCAACCCGACGAAGTCTGACGCCACCGTGACCGTCGAGTTCCAGGGGCAAATGCTCGCGTCGACCACCATCGCCCCGGGGGGCTTGGACACGATTCGCCTGCCCTGGGTGACAGCGCTGAAGCAAACGTTTCCGAACTTCACCTCGGCGTTGGTCCAGTCTGGCGCCTTTCACGTGACGAGCTCCGTGCCGATCACGCTCTATCAGTTCAATCCGTTGGAGTTCGAGCGTCCTGGCGACGCGAACTGCCCGGCTCCCTGCAACTCGTTCACGAACGACGCCTCGATCCTGCTTCCGACGACCGCGCTCGGGTCTGACTACTATGTGATGTCCTACCCGACTCATCACGTGGGTATCGGACCCACGGGGTTCGGACCAACGAGCTGGAATGATGCGCCCGGTTTCCTTGCGGTAACGGCGACCGAGGATGGTACGCAGGTGACGGTGAACTCCGCGGCCTATGTGCGGTCCGGTACGGGAGTCAGCGCGCTCACCCCGGGGCAACAGGGCTCTTACTCGATGAATCGCGGAGACGTTCTGATCCTTTCCAGTGGGACCATGCCCGCGCAAGCGACGCCCCAGCCCAACAGGCCTTGCGGGACCGAACTGGTCGGCGTGGGCCAGGAAGCAACGCTGTGTCCCTCGCCCAAGGAATACGATCTGACGGGCAGCCGTATCACGTCCAACAAGCCGATCAGCGTCATCGGCGGCCACGACTGCACCTTCGTGCCTTACAGCCGGTTCGCCTGCGATCACCTGGAAGAAAGTATGTTCCCGACGGAAACGCTCGGGCAGGATCTAGTCGTGACTGCTCCCCAGTCCGTCGCTGCCATCCAGAGCAATCCGGGCCAGCCAGACAACATGTTCGTCCGCGTAATGTCGGCCGCAGATGGCAACACGATCGATTTCGAGCCAGCGGTGAACGGCAGCGTCACGCTGAACGCGGGCGAGTGGATCGAGATCGGACCAATCACGTCGGACTTCCGCATCCAGTCCGACGACCGCATCATGGTCAGTCAGTACATGGTCGGCGAGAACTTCTCTGGCCAGAGCGTGGGTGCCGGAGATCCCGCGCTTTCGATCGCGATTCCCGTCGAGCAGTACCGGCTCGAGTACACCTTCCTCGCCCCGACGACCTACACGTACAACTTCGTCAACGTGGTGGCGCCGCCTGGCGCGAACATCACCATCGACGGCACTGCGATCGATCAGGGTCGGTTCAGCCCGATCGGCAACTCTGGCTTCAACGTGGCGCGTGTTCAGGTGCCAGGTGGAGCTCACGCCATGAAGGGTGACAAGAACTTCGGTATCGTCGTCTACGGGTACGCGTCGTACACGAGCTACATGTACCCAGGCGGCTTGAACCTCGAGAAGGTCGAGATCGTGCCGCGATAGACCTTTTTAGAGTCGAAGCGTAAGGAGCCTCCACGGGCAGCGTTAAAGCCGCTCGGGAGGCTTTTTGCATGTTTCGACGCACACTGAAGAACACCATCGCAGGCCGCATGGGGGGCCTTGCGCTATTTGCTGCGCTGGGGCTCAGCGCGGTCACCACCGGTTGCACCAAGAACCTGCCGGTTAGTGAGCCAATTCGCACGGACGCCGCGCTGGGCAAGGTGGTGATCTACCGTAACGGCGTCGCCTACTTCGAGCGCCGGGCGCTGGTGCGTGGCGACAAGCTCACGTTGACGGTGCCTTCAGGGAAGATCGACGACTTCCTGAAAAGTCTGACGATCGTTGACGCGAAGACCGGTGAGAGCCTCCCGGTAGCGTATCCGACAGTGGACGATAGCGGGGACGACACCGAGCTCACGATTCAACTTCCGGGCAAGGGGCCCCATGACCTGGCCATCAGCTATGTCACCGAGAGCCCGGCTTGGAAGCCGAGTTATCGCGTGGAATTGGACCAGACCGGCGCTGGACAGCTCGAGGCATGGGCTGTCGTCGACAACGTGAGCGGCGAAGACTGGAAGCGTGTCCACGTCGGCGTCGGCAGCTCCTCTGCGCTGTCTTTCCGCTACGATCTCGCCAGCGTGCGGCTGATCGAGCGGGAGACGCTCACCGACAACGCGGCGCTGGCGCTGGCTCCGCCAACCGGTGGTTCCTCGTACACCGTCGCGAAGAAGGAAGTGCAGGTGCTCGGCGGGATCTCCGATGAGGAGCTCGAGCGCAGCGAAGACGGCGACAAGGTCGCGATGGCTGACGCCGCTGAGACTTCCAAGGTGCTGGAGCAGTCCGGCGGCTCCGGGCGCGGCTACGGAGCGGCGACCGGGCGCACCAGGCCCGCCGCAGAACCACGGCCCACCACCAAGTCCGCTGGCAAGCCCATCCGCGGCGATTTCGGGGGTGGGGGTGAGGGCAAGAAGGGCAAAGACTACAGGCCTCGCAAGGCAGCCAACGCCGCCGGCAACATCGCCGCGCGCGCGCAACAGCACGGACGTATCCGCGTGGAAGGTTACGCAAAGCCTGGCGACGACGACGGCGCGCGCGCGTCCCTCGACCGCGCCAACAAGGCCCGCGATCTGTTGATCGCCAATGGCGTCGACGCGGACAACATCGAGGTCGTCGCTACCGGCAAGACGAACAGCGAAGGCGTGCGCGTGATCGCGGTGGACCAGCCCGTCGCGCCGGAGCAACCGAAGCAAGCTCAAGGCGCCCCGGAAGACCCGACTGGCTCTGCCTACTTCATGGCCAAGACGCCCATGAGCATCGAGCGTGACCACTCGGCGATGATCAGCTTGGTCAAGGCCAAGACCGAGGTCGAACCGGTCTACTACTACGATCCGGTGAGCGCGCGCGGCTCTCAGCAATTCGCCTTCAAGGCGGTGCGCATCAAGAACCCCACCCAGTACACGCTCGATCAAGGACCGTTCACCGTGTACGCCAAAGGCCAGTTCCTCGGGGAAGGGCTCTCGGAAGCGATCCCTCCGAAGAGCGAAGCGTTCATCCCCTACGCCCTCGATCGCCAAGTGGTGGTGGAGACCAAGGAAGACGCCCGCGAGGAGATCGACCAGCTGGTCACCATTCAGCGTGGCATCGTGACGGCGCAGAGCCAGCGCATCCGGCGCACCAAGCTCGAGCTCGCGAACAAGGGGCAGGAGTCGGTCCACGTCTTCATCCGTCACGCGACGAAGCCTGGATATGAACTGGTCGCCTCGAAGGGCTCCAAGCAACAGAAGCTGAACGGCGCCTACCTGTTCCCCGTGACCATCCCTGCTGGGGGCAGCGTCGACGTGGAGATCGAGGAGGCGACGCCAATCACCGCAAGTCTCGACATGGCCACGCCGAGCGGCGCCAAAGCCATCTCGCTCTACCTCAAGACCTCGAAGACGCTCGATCCCGATTTGCGGAAAGGCCTGCAAGAGGTGCTCGCGCTGCACCGCGCGATGTCCGACGCGCAAGACAAGGTCGACACGCTACACCGCCAGATGGCTGAGTATCGGAACCGCATCGACGAGATCCACATCCAGCTGGTCACCCTGAAGAAGGTCCCCCAGGCGCAGACCTTGAGCCGAGGCCTCGCGAAGAAGATGGAAGAAATCTCGGACCGCCTACAGAAGGCTACGCTCGATGTCGCGACGGTGGAAGGCGAGCAGATGACCCGCCGCGTGGAGCTCCAGGACAAGCTCGCGGAGCTGAAGCTGAAGCCCGCGAATGAGCGCGTCGCCGTGAAGTGAGTTGGGGCGCGGCCTCCTTCAAGGCCGCCGCCACAATGAAGAACGCCGCGAGGAGCACGGGGGCTACTCGCGGCGTTCGCCTTTTCGTTTGGCTGTGTGGAGCCGAGCCTCAGAACATCGACTCGAGCATCTTGCAGCTGTCCTTGTCGTCGTCGGACTTGTCAGCCTTCTCTTTGCTGCAGTTGGCTTCCACCATCTTCTTGGCTGCGGCGCCGTCCAGCTTCTTCAGCTCCTTGCAGCCGAACTCCGAGGCTCCGCCGCACAGCTTGTCGATTTCCGTGCGGTGACGCGTCTTGTCTGCGCTCTTCAGCTCGCTGCAGCTCCACTCGTCTTCGCGGCTGCAGTCGTCGGCGATCGCCTCGAGCCACACCTTCTTGTCGAGGCGCTTTGCGTTGCTGCATGCGGGCTTGTTCTCGCTGTTGCAGAGCTTGCCCCAGAGTTCGGCAGCGCGTTCTACGTTCTTCGGCAGGCCATCGCCCTTCTCCAGGGCTTCGGCGGCCTGAGCCATGTACTTGTCGTCGACGCTGGCGATCCAGAACTCGACGGCTGAGGCTTTGTCCTTGGGCCCGCCCTTACCGTTCAGCTCCATGTCGGCCATACGCAGGCATGTGTCGCCGTCGCCCTTGCAGCCAGTCGGCAGGTACTTCCGGGCCAGCTCCCACTTCTGCTCCACGTAGTAGACGTGGCCCAGGCGCGCACAGGCGTCGTCCCGCTTGCCCTTGCTGCAGGCGCGATCGAGTAGCTCACGCCCCAGCTCGTTTGCGCGCGGAACCTCTTTCACCGGGTTCACGCCAGTCATCTTCGCGTCGTACTTGTCGAAGATGCCGAGCAGGTGCTCACCAAGCTCCTGGCAGGTCTCCCACTCGCCCTGGGCGCAGAACTGGCCCAGGAACTCGTAGCCGCGCGCTGGATCCTTCGAGAGGTACTCGCCCTTGAAGTAATACTCACCGAGCTTCTGGCAGGAGTACTGATCGCCGAGCTTGCAGGCGCGGTCGACCAGGCCGAGGCCCTTCATGGTGTCCTTCTTCAGGCCTTCGTCGCCCTTGAGGTACGAGTCTCCCAGCAAGAAGCACGAGTCGGCCTTGCCGAGCTGACAGCCCTTGTCGAGCGCCGCCAGCGCGACTGGCTTGTCAGCTTTCACGAGCTTGAAGCCGGTCAACAGGTAGTTGCCGATCTGGTCACACGCGTCGGCGATGTCTCCCTTGTCACACGCCTGGCGCCAGTAGCCCACGGCTTCGGCTTCCCGCTTGTCGTTCTCGGCGCCGTTGGTCTCGTCGCAGATCTGCTTCTTCGATGGATCGTTGCAGAAGTTCGCGAACACGGCCTCGGCGTAGTTGTGGCAGCTGCCCATGTCGCCCTTGTCGCACTGGGCCTTGCAGTCGTCTGAGTCCGAGGGGTTACACAGGTGAGCTGCGCCTGAATCCGCGCGGCTACACTTGCCGCCGACCATCACGAAGCCTTCCGCGCCACAGGGGTTCTCGATCGGCTTCGCGTCCTTCTTTGCGGTGTCTTCCTGCTTTTCGCCGTCCTTCTTTTCGCCGTCCTTCGTCGCGGCCGGCAGCTCTGCGGCGATCGGCACGAGCTCCACGCGGATGGCCGACTGGCACTGCTCGGGGGGCGCGTCCGACGAGGGCTTGGAGCTCTTGCAGGAGCTGATGTCGCCGTCCTTGTTCGCTCGCTTCTCGTCTGCGGAGCTCTCGCCGCTCGTGCCTGCTCCGAACAGCTCGACCGCCGCAGCGACGCGGCCCTTGGTACCCGTCTTCATCGCGAAGGCACCGATCGTCGCGGCGCGCACGAAGTGAGTCGCGTCACCGCACTGGCTGCCTTCGAGCACGGGGCGCGCGACCTTGGCAGCCGTGGAGCGCTTGCCGATCATGATCAGCGCCAGGTCGAGCTGGCTTCCCGTCTGGATCTCGCCGCCGACGGACCCGGAAGAAAACGGCAGGTTGGCCTTGAGCTCGTCTTCATTCTGCAGGGAAATGACCTGCTCTTTCAAGCTGACACCAGCGAAGGCGTAGTTGCCTGCCAGGTTGCAGTCCTTGAGCACCTGCATCTGGTTGCAGTCGTAGCGTACGATGGCGACGCCTGCGTTCATCTGACTCTCGAGGTCCACGCGCTTATCCGCGGGGAGATCGATGACGAGCGGCTCGGCGTAGCTGCCTTGCTTGCAGTCGAGATCCGCGCCACCCATCGCCTCATTGGCGGTAGGTGCGTTCGGCTTCACCTGGCTGGCTACGTTGGATGTGCCGCAGGCAAGCGGAGTGAAGGCGGCACCGATCACGGCGCACGCGGTGAGTAACGTCGAGGGGCGGATTACAAAAGCACGCATAGCGCAGGAAGTTACGCTGTCGCGGGTAACCAGAACACCTCACCCCCAAAACCAGACTTAAGGCTCCTTAACTCTAGCGATGCCGAGCCTGGGAGCACGGACCCCTGCCCGTCGACTCAGCCAGCTGGGGCGACCTCAACGAAGCCGTCGACGTGACATCCAGTGCAACACTTTGCCAGGCCGTTGCTTCGAGGAGGCCACGACCAACCCGCGGTCGCGTTCGCACTGATGGTCCTATCGCCCAACACGCTCCTTAGCGTTTCCACACGTGGATGATTGGGGGGGGAGGGAGCTCTGGTGCGCGACGGTCTGCGCGGCTTGAAGCGCTAGCTGGCTTCAGCGCGGTCCACCACCACCTGCGGCAACAGCCGCCACCCGACCTCACCCGTCTCGAGCAGATCGCCGAATACTCGACTCCTCAGCTTGGACAGCGTGACGTAAGCGCGATTGCTCGCGGCGCTCCGCTCCAACTCTTGCTCTGGCCAGCCGGCGCGAATGATGTTCCGCAAGGATACAAAACGCCCCGGCAGGGTACAGTGGGTGTCGATCAGCTGGCGTGCGATGCGCCTGAGTACTGGGCTCCGCGCCAGGTCCACGTGCTGGCCAGATGGCAGCACGAGCCAGGCGCAATCCGGGCCGATTTCGAGTCGTGGATGGCTGCCCGCGCGCATGCGCTCCACGCAGGTCGCAAAGAACGCCTGTAGCTCTTCGGGGGCCGACCAGTGCCCCGTCATGCGCCAAAGCTCGTGAAAGTCGTTGAGCGCCTCACGCATATTCGCGTGGCGAGTGAGCGGCACCATGCTCATGCCCTTCAGGTGCGCTTCGGCGAAGGCGCGCGCGTAGGGCTCGAGCGCGGCATCGATATCGCCACGCAGCACGCGGTTCTGAACCTCGGGCACTTCGGAGACCGCGCGCAGTCGCTCGAGCAGCATCAACAGCACGTAGACGTCCGCGCACGCCGACGCAGGCGCACCACCGCTCAGCTCCGGGGCGCGTTGCACGGGGATCGGCGACTCCAGCTCCGGCGTCGCTCCGGCTAGCAGAAGCATATTGCCGTGGGGAGATAAGAGCACATTGCACCAACCCAGAGCCCCTTGGCACAGATTGGCTTCAGCGAGAGCGTGCAGACCTTCCGCGAGTTGCTCGCCGAGGGAGAGCGCCCCGCAGTACGGGATTTTTGCCTCGGGTGTCTGCTCCAGGTCTGAGACGAAGCTCTCGAAGTCGCAGTAGACCTCGGCTTCGAACAGCAGGGATACGCCCAGCTCGCTGTCTACCCGCGAAGCAACCTTGGGCAGTAACGGGTGGTCGACCGCGTGGCAGCGCTCGATGCGGGATAGCTCCTCGAGTGCGTCCAGGTTGCCGTAGACCTCGAGCTGCCCGCGCCGCGCACGAACCTCGAGCCGGCCCCAGCGCCTCAGCAGGCGGGCGTCGCTCGTAGGCGCAGTGGGTTGCGGTGCGATGGACTTCATGTCTTATGCACGCGCGGCGAGCTGACCACAGGCTGCGCCCACATCGCCGCCGCCGCTGTAGCGTCGGTGGCTGCCGATGCCGCGCTCGCGGAGGACGTCGCGGAAACGATTCTCGCGCTCGGAGCTGGTGCGCTTGAAGGGGTCCTCGCCGCCGAGGTCGATGGAGTTGTAGGGGATCAGCGTGAGCCGCGGGCGGTGCCCAGCTCGCTCGCTGAAGTCTTCAATCAGATCGGCCAGGGCGTGGGCATCAGCTTCGCTGTCGTTGACGTCCGCCAGCAATGTCAGCGCCCACATCGGTGAGCGGCGCGTGATGCGCGTGTGCTCCACGACGGCTTCCATTACCTCGGGGAAAGGATGCGCGTCGTCAATCGGCATCAGCCGACGACGGGTCTCCCGGAGCGGGGCTCCCAGCGACCACCCAAGGCGCACCTTGGGGGCTTCCCGAGCGAGACGCCGAATGCCAGTTGGCAGCCCCGAGGTGCACACCGTCATGTTGCGCATGTCGATGGCGAGGGTGCTCGGGTCGCTGAGAACCGCGATGGCTTGCAGCACGCGATCGAGGTTCGCGAGCGGTTCACCCATGCCCTGAAACACGACCCCGTGTACCCGCTCGCCGCTCCCGCGATTCAGGGTGCTCCTGAGCTCTCGCACCTGCTCGACGATCTCCCACACTTCCAGATTGCGCTTCAGGCCCATGCGCCCTGTTGCACAAAAGCGGCAGCCAAGCGCGCAGCCCACCTGGGAGCTGACGCACACCGAGAAGCGACCGGGCTTCTCCAGGGGAATGCGCACTGACTCGACGACCTCTCCGCTTGGCACTCGGAACGCCAGTTTGACGAAGGGATCGAGGGAACTATGCAGCTGACGCACGACCTCGAGGCGCGGAACGTGGCCCGCGCGTCGAGCGCTCGCGAGCGCCGCCCGTCGGACATTCGCGAGTGGTGTCTCGAGGTGCCCCGAACGGTGCACTTGCGCCAGGATGCGTCGGGCATCCGCCAAGCTGACGTCTTCGAGCTCACGCGCGAGAAACTCGGGTGTCACTGCTTGGAGGGCCAGCACGCTCAGCGGATAGCACTCACCCGCGGGGAACCAAATGCGAAAGCGCTCCGCCCCCGCCGAGCAAAGGCCAGGCTTCGCAGCGACCCGCTTCGCCCCAGCCATGCGCTTCCGAGCATGCGCAGTCACACACAGGTGCTCTAGCAACGGCGCCTGTACGGCGATGTATGGGTAGTTTTGTGAGGAGCCTTCTGGGCGCTTGGATCGTCACCCCGGCCCGCCTACCGTGTGACCATGGCGGATCTCCAAGATCTGTTGCGCTACCTGGAACGCGACGATGTAGCCATGGTGGTGCTCCAAACCGGCAGTACCATCAGCGTGGAGCACAACGGCCAGCTGCGTCGCCTCACGCGTGAGCCGCTGACCGCTGAGCAGATGGCCGGTCTCATCAACGGAACTCCAATCATCGACCTGGTCCCCACCCAGGACTCGAATGGGAGCCTAACGCCGGTGGAGCTCTTCGGAGGCAGCTACCGAGCGGAGGTCGCACGACGTGGCGATCTCCTGCGCGTGAAAATCGCTCGTGGAAATCCCGCGCCGGCGGCTGGGCTCGAACTCGATGAGGGGCCTGTCGAGGAGGCGGCTCGCCCAGCGAGCGCGCCGGAGCGAGCGCGTCCAGAACCGGCACAGGTCGCCGCGCCTGGACCGCCCCGAGTGTCGGTCGGGGGCGGAGACCTGGATGAGCTCCTGAGCGCTGCGCGCTCGGTGCGCGCGAGTGACGTCCACATCACCTCGGAGCGCCCGGCCCAGATGCGTGTGACTGGCTACCTCCAGCCGTTGACGGACGCTCTGTCCCACGAGGCTGTCGAGAAGCTGTTGTTGCCTTTGCTGGGGCGCAACCAGACCCAGCTCGATGAGCTCGGCTATGCGGACTTCTCGTTGGACCTGCCGCGCGCCGGGCGCATGCGCGTGAACGTGAACCGCCACCGGATGGGGCTCAAAGGGTGTTTCCGCCTGGTATCACCCCATCCGCCGACCTTCGAGGAACTCGGGTTGCCCGAGGACCTGATGCGCATCACGAACCAGCATCAGGGGTTGGTGGTGATCGCTGGCCCTAACGGCTCCGGCAAGACGACCACGCTCGGTGCGCTCGTTGACTGGTTCAACACCAACAAGGCGATTCACATCATCACCGTAGAAGATCCGGTGGAGATCGTGCACCCGGTGAAGAAGGCCGTGATCAGTCAGCGCGAGGTCGGCTCGCATACGAAGAGCTTTGCCGCTGCCCTCAAAGGCAGCCTGCGAGAGGATCCCGACGTGCTCGCGATTGGTGAGTTGCGTGACCGCGACACCGTCGAGATGGCCTTGAGCGCTGCAGAGACGGGCCACTTGGTGCTTGCCACGATGAGTACGCCTAGCGGCGCGAAGACCATCGACCGCTTGATCGAACTCTTCCCCCCTGACGACCAGGCGCAGGTGCGCGCGACCATGGCCGGCGCACTGAAGTTCGTGGTCAGTCAGCGACTGGTGCCGACGCTCGATGGTGGCATGACCGCGGCGGTCGAGATGATTACCGGAAATATTCCCTTGTGGAAATTGATTCGTGACAACAAGCTGTACCAGCTGCCGAGCCTGCTCCAGCGCGGTCGTGCCTACGGGATGTTGCGCGTCGAGGACACACTGAGCGACCTGGTGCGCAAGAAGCGCATCAGCATGGAGGTCGCGATGGCGAACGCTGACGATCCGCGTGGGCTAGAAGGCGCGTCTCGCGCGCCGGCGCAAGGGTCGGACGCCGAGGCTCCGCCCGTTCGGCCTCCGATGCAGAGCGACACCGATCTCAGAGAGCGGCTGGGCGGTGGCCTAAAGAACCTGTTCCGCAGGAAAGACGACTGATGGCCCAGATCGATCGCTTGTTCGATGTGCTGCTCGACCGAGGGGGCTCCGACCTGCACCTGTCGGTGGGCTACCCTCCGATGATCCGCTCCAAGGGAGACTTGGTGCGCATCAGCCAGACGCCCATCGGCAAGGAGCTCATGGAGCAGCTGCTCGGGGAGATCTGCGACCCGGAACGCTTCAAGACCTTTCAGGAGACGGGTGACCTCGACTTTGCTTATGCGTACGGAAATAAAGCGCGGTTTCGCGCCAACTACCTGCGCAAGACCACCGGCGCCGGCGCTGTTTTCCGCACCATTCCGAGCAAGATCCTGACCGCAGAACAGCTCGACCTGCCGGCTGCGGTGGTCAAGCTCGCGACCCTGCGCGCTGGCTTGGTGCTCGTGACCGGACCAACGGGCAGCGGCAAGAGCACCACGCTCGCGGCGATGATCAACCACATCAACGCTTCGCGCCCCGGTCACATCTTGACCGTGGAGGACCCCGTCGAGTTCGTTCACCAGCCGATCAAGTGCCAGATCACCCACCGTGAAGTGGGGCTCGACACGCCGAGCTTCGCCGACGCGATCCGCAGCGCTGGACGCGAGAACGCCGACGTGATCCTGGTCGGTGAGCTGCGCGGTCCAGAGACCATGCGCCTCGCGTTGCAACTGGCGAGCTTTGGCTGCCTGGTGTTCGCGACCGTACACACCAACTCAGCGCCCGCGACCATCGACCGCTTCATCAACGCGTTCCCGAACAGTCAGCAGGGGCAGATCCGCGGCATGCTTGGAGACGCCCTGGCCGGCATCGTCGCGCAGCAGTTGCTCAAGCGAGCCGACAACACGGGGCGTGTAGCAGCGCACGAGATCCTCATCGCGAACCCGGGCGTGGCGTCTTCAATCCGCGAGGCAAAGACCGCCATGATCGTCAACCTGATCCAGGGTGGCGCTCAGCAAGGCATGCAGAGCCTGGACGCGGCGCTCGAGCGGCTGTTCGCCGCGGGCATGGTGACGGCTCACGATGCCCTGGAGAAGGCTAACGACAAGGAGTACTTCGCCCGGATCCCGGAGGTAGCGAGGCAGCTCGGGAAGGCAATGACAGGGTGATACAGCGATGACACTCGAGAGCTTTCGCATTCGACTGCGCCGGATCAACGTGGAGTTCGAACTCCAGAGCACTGGCTCGCTCAAGGGGCACGTGCTCTGCCCCAAGCAGGTTGGAGCTGTGCTTGCCGAAGAAGTTCAGGGCTTCCTGGATGCCCACGAGCGCTTCCTGCCGTTTTTCCCTGAGGGTGACGGACAGGCGTCGGTGCTCATCAACCGGGATCACCTGACGCTGGTCCGCCTCACCCAACCCCCGGATCCCCTGGAACCTGGTGGAGCGGTCGCGCTCGAAGTGAGCGTCGACGGGCTGGACGACGAGTATCCGCCGATCTCGCGTCGGCCGGAGGGCAAGCGTCGCCGGGTGCGCCTCGTGTTGACCGACGAGCGAGAAGTCTCGGGGCACATCGTCGTCGCGGGTCCGCTGGGGCATACGCGCACACAAGATCTGCTCAACGAGGCCGGACGTTTTCTCTATTTCGAAGACGCCGAGGACAACAGCCTGTTGATCCAGATCACGTCCGTCCTGGTCGTCGCCGACGTCCCCGACTAGTGCCCTGTCTGCGTAGTTCGCTGCAAAGCTCGACCGCCCCCTAGCGCGGTCGCTACGCTTCGGCTTCCGGATTGATGGCGCGGAAGCACTCGAGCTCGACGTCTGGTGCGAACGTCGCGAGGATGCTCTCCGCGAAGCGGCGTTGGCTGGCTCGTGCCTCCGACTCGACGAGCACCGCGCGGCGGATTGCGCGACTCGCGTCGACGGGGCGATTCATCTCCAGAGCCGTCCGCGCGGCACACATGGGGGACATGCTTGGGTTGTAGGCGGCGTTCTCTGCATAGGGTGCCGCGACGACGTGATCATCCTTGGTCATGAGCGCCACACCCGCAGCGTCGTGAGAGTACGGCGCGTAGGAACGCTGAGCCGCGGCTAGCGCGGCGCGCACCAACGGGTCGTCGCTGGGCACCTCGAGCTCAAGCGGCTGATCCGGTGTCGAAAGTAACCCTGCGGAAACACCGAGGTCGCTGGGGCCGAAAGCTTGAGGCAAGAAGTCGCTGAAGAGACGGCGCTTGGGCGAGTTTGCGAGCAACAGGTCAAGCTGTTTTGCGCAACCGAGCTCGTTCAGGAACTGGCGACAGTAGCCGCAAGGCGCGGCGGAGATCGCCAAGCTGTTGACGCCGCGCTCTCCGTTGACCCAGGCGTTGACGATTGCCGATTGCTCTCCATGAACACTGAACGGCAGCGCACCACCGTCGAATTCGCAATTCGCGCCTAGGTACAATGTGGTTCCGTGCGCAGTCGTTACCTCGGCGACTACACCAACCCGGTAGTTCGAGATTGGCACCACCGCGAACGCGGCTGCGACGGGCAGCAAACGCAGCATCACGTGGTCGACCGTCAGCTCGCTTTCATCCATCAAGAACCTAACGGTGTCGTGGGGAATCACCGCGCGATCAGCCAATGCAGCGTTAATTTTCGCACGTGAATCGACGGGGAAAGCGTCCAGCGCAGCGGATAGCAAGCTCAAATCGGGCATGGCACGAGCATAGCGAACTTGGAGTGTTGGCGCTTAATCGTCATGTGACCTGACCGTATCCAGAGGTGAGGCAGTGAGAACGGAACACGTAGCTGGACTTTCGATACGCGTCGTTGTGAGCGACAATGAACCCATGGCGTCACGCTGGGGGAACGGCTGATGACTCGCAGTGCCTTCGCTCGCTTCACACGGGCCCTGGCGCTGCCGGTAAGGTCCATCATCGGGAGTCTGTTGTGTGCCGCGACGGTGAACGCAGCGCCAACGACTACCAAGTGGCAACGTGCCACGGGCGCGCCGAGCGCGGCGTCTGTCGCCGAAATCGCTGAGCGTTTTCTTTCCGCGCAGCGAAGCTCGCTGAAGCTGGAGCGGGTGGCTCTCGAGCGGATCGGTGTAATCCGTGCGCAAGGCGCCCACATCGTGCGCTATCAGCAGCTTGCCGTCGGGATCCCCGTCTACGGAGGTCAGCTCGCGCTTTGGGTGGATCACGACGGTGCGGTGCGGGCGGTGATTGGCGACGTGCGTCCCCTGGATACCGCTGCGACCGTGGTGGTGTCTCGCGACGCAGCGCTCGCGCGCGTCAAGCAGCTGAGTGGTGGCGCCTCGGGTCAGAACCCGGAGCTCGTTTGGTGGCGTGGCGCGAGTGATGTTCCGCGCTTGGTTTGGCGCGTGGATGCGCAGACCAGAGCGGGGGCCGAACGTTTCCTTGTGGATGCGACTGGCGTCCAGTGGAGCAAGCGTTGGCCGCTCGCGGTCGACGTCCTTGGCCGCGTGAGCCGTGGGGGGAGCCTGACCAGCCCGAGCTACGAAGACGTCGAGCTCGAGGCCCTCGACGCCGGTGCACCGCAGCACCTGAGCGGTTGGAACGGGCAAGTCAATGTCGCCAACTACATGGATGGTGGCTTTCTTCAAGGCCACGTGGACTACCGACAGACACTCACGCCGTTCCTCGATGGGAATTTTCTCTACTCCCCTCCGAGCGATCCCCTGGATGCCACCGACGGCTTCGCGCAGGTGAGTCTGTATGAGCAGGTCACGCGCATGCGCCACTCGTACGAGGCGCTCGGTGTCGACTTCAGCGCGCCGTCCTGGCGTTTGCTCGTCGTTGCCAACATGCTCGAGCACGGTAAGCCGCTCGACAACGCCTACTTCGCGCCGCTCGATATGGGCGGCAGCCTGTCCGCGCCGAACTTCATCGGCATCGGTCAGGGCAGCCTGGGTGACTTCGCGGTCGACCCAGACGTCGCCATGCACGAGTTCACCCACTACGTGAACCACAACGCGATCAACTTCAATCAGGGCTGGTATTGGACCAATCAGTACGGGCTCTCCCCCTGGGCGAGCGCGATCGACGAGGGGGTCGCGGACTACTTTGCGTGCTCCGAGAGCGACGACCCGGTGCTCGGCGACGTCGTCCTCGAAGCCTATGGTTTGACTCGGCGCCTCGACGACACCTCGAAGCGCTGCCCCAGCGAGGTTGGGGGCGAGCCGCACGCCGACGGAGAATTGATCGCCAGTCTCGGCTGGACACTGCGCGAGCAATTCGGGCGCGCTCGCGCGGACCGCTTGATGTGGAGCGCCACTACCTTGCTCAGTCCTAACGCGACCCTCGGTGACTTCGGGCGTGGCTTGGAGTTGGCTGCGGATTACCTGGAAGGCTTGGGTGAGCTTTCTGCGAGTGATCGGGCACTGATCGATATGCTCATCATGCAGCGCGGCCTCGACGATTGTGACGCCGTGCTCGACGTAAGCCCAGCTGAGCCGCGCAACATCCTGCTTGCCACGGGAACCGACGGCGTCGGCTTCGAGTGTGGTGAGCTGAAGAATCAGGGCTTCTTCCAGCAGTCGATGTTCCAGTTTCGCGCGACTCCACCGGCAGGCTCGACGGGGATGACGATTCGTGTCGAGTTGCTTGATGGTTCCCCGTCCCACCTGAGCTGGAGTGTCTTCGCGCGGCGTGGTGCGCCCATCGGCATGAATGACGACGGGTTCTTGCCCCGGGTGGAGGTGTTTCATCATTCCGTGCGGAATATTACGACGCGTGGTGCCGAGCTCGTGATCGACGCGACCCGGCTCCCCGAGTTTGACCCGAAAGAGGAGTACTACTTCACCATCGAGCACCAGAACTGCATCACCACGCCGGCAGAGGTGAGCGTCGAGTACACCTGGAGCGAGTCGGTCGGGGGTGCTGGCGGGAGTGGCGGCGGCTCCGGATCCACCGGGGGGACCGGCGGCGTGGCGGCCTCAGGTGGCTACGCCAGCGGTGGAGACTACGGTGACTCGGGCGGCCACCCCATCGACTGGCAGGAGGTGGATCGGCGCTCGTCGAGTTGCGCCTGTGCGATACCCGGAGGAAATAACGGGTCACCGTCGCGAAGCACCAGGCAGATCGGCGCCGCGGCCATGCTGATGGCGCTGGGAGCGCTGGTGCGCCGCCGCCGTCGCGGCTGAACTCAAGGTGGAGGAAAGCCGCTGCTCAGGGCGCTTGCAACATCGCTGGCAGTGTAGCCAGTGCCCCACACTTGGTTCACGCCCGCGGCGACGTACGCAGCACCGGAGCCGCCCGTGTTGGTGCTCAAGTCGAAGATCTGCACGCGAGGATCGGCGAGCTGCAAGACGGCATCCAGCGCCTCTCCGCTGGATGCCGAGGCAAGCTGCGCGGCGCGTGTGGTCGTCAGGAACTCGACGAACGCCTGAGGGTGCCCGACTGCGATCACCGGCTCGTTCGCCTCGCTCGTCGCGAGGCCCAGGTACACTGCGGCGAAGGTGTATGCCGTGGGGTAGCCCGTCTCCTTGCCAAATAGCCCATGATCCAGGTTTACCGCGTCGTAGTCGATTGGATCCCCGCGGTACCAATACACGGGCCGTACGAGGCTCGGGCAGGCTGCCTCGAACGCCTCCGTTTGGCGAATTGGGATCAGGGTGTCCCAGCGGTCGTGGGGCACGTAGGCGGCGTGCTTCAAGTTCGAGCACAGCGCCGTCAGACCGTATCTCGAGTAGTCCGCGCCTGGCCCTTCACCGACGCTCGCGCGCATACGCCGCAAGTATGGCGAGAAGAACGCCTCGGCGTCCGCAGGTCGGGGATACGCAGCTGGCAGATCCGTCGTGGCCCAGGCGGCCAAGTCAGCGAAGTCGCTGGGCGGCGCCACCGCAGCGATGGCGCTCACGTTGACGCCCTGCGGAGCGCGCGCGGCTCCGAACAGCGCCATCATGCCGCCCCATGAGCCGCCAAACGTGGTGACGCGCTGCGTATCGAGCTCGGACGCCTTTTCCTCGAGGAAGTAATAGGGGGCGGTGGCGTCCAGGATGTCATCCTCCAGGTCGCCGCCGGCGTAAAAGCGCGCATAGGCGTGGAGCGCGGCGCGCCCGTTCAAGAGCCAGATCGCCGCGTCATTGACCGCGTCCTGAACGCTCTGGGGCGTGTACACGATCTGGTCGTCTCCATCGTAGTTCGGGCCGTCCACGTCGGGGTGAATGCCGCCTCCGAGCTGTGCCCAGCGCTGGTCGACCTCTTCACCGGTCCAGTCGATGCCTGCGTAGGGCTGCGTCAGCACCACCGGGCGCGCGTTTGGCGTTTTCGCGGGGATATACATCAGGTAGCTGGTTCTTCCGTCGGGGCGCCGCGCCGCCCACAGCTCGACCTGCCAGGTCTGGTCCAGGGCATCGGCGCTGCCGCTGCCGATCTGTTCGAAGCTCCAGCTGCCAGCACCGGCCGCGCCGCCACTGCCTCCGGTACTTCCGGCGCTACCCCCCGTGCTGCTCCCGGCGCTGCCAGCCGCACCGGCGGATCCGCCCGAGGCGGAAGCTCCGCTGCCTGCACTGCCTCCGCCTCCATCGGAGGTCCCTGAGTCTCCGCAGCCGCTCAGCGCAAGCAGCGTGGCAGCCGCTGCAAATGGCGCCGAGCCAAGCACACCCCGCTTGCTGCAGTTCGTTACCCGCCTGATCCTCCCCATGAGCGCCAGTGTAGCCCGCGGCGGAACCGAGTAGGCTCGCGTTGTCATGGCGACTACCGAACAGGCGATCGCAGTGTTTCGTGAACGACAGGCTCAAGATCCGACTCGGGTCGAGGTCGCTGGGGAGCAACGCCCAAAGGCGTTGGTGGAGGCCGAGCGCCTTGCAGCTTGGGTCCTCCAGCTGGCTCCAGGGGCGAGCGTCGCTCTGAGAATTGCCCCGTATTGCCAGCACCTGGAGCGTTGGACGGTTCCTCGGGCCGACTTTCCAGAGGGGCGCAAGGGCTACATCGCGTGGCGCACCAGTCTCGCGAAATCCCATGCCGAAAAAGCCGGTCAAGCGCTGGCTGCGCTGGGGTTCGACGAGTCCGTCATCGAGGAGGTGAAGCGCATCAACATGAAGAAGGGCCTCGGCCAAGCTTCCGACGCCCAGGTGATGGAAGACGCGTTGTGCCTGACGTTTCTGGAGTTCGACCTACCAGAGTTCGCGGCGAAGCACCCGCGAGAGAAGCTGCTCGACATCATCCGGAAGACGTGGCGCAAGATGAGCGACGCGGGACACCAGCAGGCCTCGCAGCTACAGCTGACACCGGAGCTGTCGGAGCTGGTGCAGGCTGCACTGGCTGAGTAAAAGCCTCAGGGAAAATCTTTGGTCTGCCTGCTTCGAGCTGCCGTGCGGCGAGCTGCCTGCCTTGCAGCAGCCCCAAATAGGTGAGAGCCGCACCCCCTCTGCAAAGGATGCGGCTCTCGGTGACGTCGACGCGCTGCTTGGTTACGTCGACGCCGCTTTGCGACCCGACTGACTGACTATTGGACTCACCACCCGGGGGGAGGTTCTGCGAACTGCCCCGGGAAGGGATCTGCTGACTGGCGGCGGCGCGTCTCGTCGGCGCTCCAGCCCCAGCTCGAACCACGCTCGTGGAAGAAGGCGATGCCGATCACACCGACGTTCCGCGCCTTGCCCTTGCGGGCGGCGTAGGAGCCACCGACGCTGCCGAAGCGGAACGAAGCGACCGTCTCGGTGCTCTGGCGGAATCCGTCGATTTCCACTGTGGAAAACGGGCTGACGATGTAGCCGCGCTTCGAGAAGGACCCGTCACGGCCATCGATGACGTCCAGGCCGTCCACCGTCGCCACGGCTTCGACGCGTGAGCCAGTGTTGTTCTTGATCTGGATGATGTAGCGCTGGCCGTTGCTGCCAACGATGAAGTTCTTTCCGCCGCTCGCCATGCCCGGCAGGGGGCGGCCGTTCTCGTCGATCAGGCGCACGAGGAGGGCGCCGCCGGCGACGGACACCACGCCTTGCTCGGCGCTGACGAAGCCGCTGCCGCCCATGGCGCGCACGCCGTCCATGTCGTTGTAGAAGAACGACGTCACCGCGGTGGGCGAGGTCGGGTCATCGCGGAAGAAGGGCGACGTCGAGATGCGGCTCGTGCGGGTCTCACCCCAGGTGGTGCCGAGGCCGGGACGCTGCTTGGCAGGCGCCTCGTCGAACTCAGCGCCGCCGGAAGCGGAGCGTGAGGCGGACTCTGGGCTGGGGGGCGCCATGTCGGCGCTGGCTTCGGCTTCGCTTGGGGCGTAGCCGGGTTGGGCGGGTTGGCCGTAGCCTTGCGCGCCGGGAGACTCCGGCGCTTTGCTGGTGCCAGGAGCAGAGCCACCGGCGCAGGCCATGGTGATGAAGGCGGTTCCGAGGAGAAGTAGTTGGGGTCGCATGTCCTCGAAACGCGAAGCCCGAGCGGCTCTTACAGCGACGGCTCGATTTTCTTTGCGCCGTCCCTCTCCCCCGAAAACAAGGGAAAAGCGCCTACAAAGCGCCGCGCGGGCGCCGTTTGGGGCACCCGCGGAGGGAGCGATTGGGTCGAATCAACGTTGACTCAGCGGGAACGCTTGAGGCCCCGGCGGCTTGGCGAAGCCGTCGTCGTTGCCGAGCACCCGGATGCCGCGGGCCTCGAGTCCGGCGCGATTGTCGTAGCGGAAGCTCGAGACGAAGTCGGGGCGATCGGGGTTTGCGCGCTCGAAGTCCTGGCGCGAGACCTGGGACACCCGGTTCTCGCCCCAGCCGGTGCCCAAGCCGGGCTTCTCCTCGGCGCGACCTTCGGTGGGGGAAGGACGCCGTCCTCGCCAGCCGCCGCCGGCTTGCCCTGGTGGCGGAGCGGGCGCTGCGGCTGCGGATTTCGGAGCTGCTTCTGCCTGGGGTTCCGGCGCGGCTCCACGATCCGCGGGAGAGTCGAAGTCTCGCTTGGCCTTCTGCTCGAACTCGTTCGCCGGCAGCTCGGCGATGGCTTGAGGGCGCTTCGAGTTGTCCTCGGAGAAGACAGCTAGCCCAATCACGCCGACGTGGGCGCCGGAGCCCTTGAGCGCACTGTACGACCGTTCCGGTGTGGAAAAGCGGAAGGCGGCGACGGTGTCCAGGCTGCGTCGGAAGCCGTCGATCAGCACCGAGCCATGAGCGGGGACGATGTAGCCGCGCTTGGTGAAATCTCCGAGCTCGCCGCTGACCACATCGCGACCGTCGACGGTCACCACGGCTTCCACGCGACGATCGCTGTGATTGAACACGCGGATCGCGTAGCGCTGACCTGATTCACCCAGCACGAAGCGCTGGCCCTCGTGGGCAAACGTGGAGAGCACGCGGCCGTCGCCGTCCTCGATCTGCATCACGACGTCCCGATTGACTTCCGCTCCGCCGTTGAACGCGTCTCCACCGAGGGGCTTCGCCGCCTCACCCAGGCTGCTCATCGCGACGCCCAGGGCGATGCCCGCGCCAATCAGAACCCCCGCCTTCACTTTCCAGGACAGCTGCATGAGCAGGTCCTACGCGACCCGACGCGAAAGGATCTGCGCGCTCCAAGTTTTGTTGAATGGCCAGCGAACACTCCCAGCTTTTTGGGGGGGAGGTGCGCCTCCCAGCGCCCGTATCAGCTGGGCCAGCTCTGCTAGGGCAACAGCCGCTCGGCGAAGGTGTAGGCGTTGAGGCGCCCTTCACGCACGAAGCCGCAGAGCAAGATGCTCGCCCGCTCTGCCGTCTGGATCGCCAAGCTCGACGGCGCGGAAACACCAGCCACCGCCGCGAAGCCCGCGCGCGCGGCCTTCTGCACGATCTCGAAGCTGGTGCGCCCGCTCACCACGAGCAGCATGCCCCGAGCCGGCAGCAGCTCATCGTCGGCGCTCTTGAGCAACAGGTGCCCAACCAGCTTGTCCACCGCGTTGTGCCGCCCCACGTCTTCGAATGCGATCTGCAAGTCGCCGCTCACATCGGCCGCGCCCGCTGCGTGCAGCCCTCCAGACAGCCGATGCTGTTGTTGCCCCGCGGTAAGAGCAGCGACGGCGCTCGCGATGGCTGGGCTCCGAAACTCAACAGGTGGCACCGGCGTGCAACGCGCCATCAAGTCATCCACGGTGCGTCGACCGCACACGCCGCAAGCTGAAGTCGCCAGCGTTCCCCGGCGCGCTGGTGAACCGTCCTCGATGTCGAGGCGCACGCCTGGTGCCGCGCGCGCCTCGATCAGATTCCCGTAGCCTTCGTCGCCTGGCTTGCCGCAGTGGGTGAGACTGCCTATATCCCCACGGCAACTCACTACGGACTCTGCGAACAGCAGGCCCAGCGCTAGCTCGCGGTCTTGCCCCGGCGTGCGCATCGTGGTGGCCAGCACGTCGCCATCCACGGAGATGGAGAGCGGCTCCTCGACGCTGATGAAGTCGCGCGTCGCTTCGTTCGCGCCGTCGCGCCGTCGAACGATGTCCGTCTCCACGAGTCCTGCGAAGCGGGGGTGAGGGGTGAAGCGCTCAGCCATCGGCGCTCAAGCTGCCACAGCAGCAGCAGGTTGCGAGTTACAAACACGCGAAGGCCGCGACGCCCTTGAAAGGACTCGCGGCCTTGGTCGACATGGATCGGTAGCTCAGGGAGCCGAGGCGAAGCTCGTCTTGCGTACCTGATAGAGCTTGAAGTAGCTCTCATCATCGAGGTTCAGGGTGTCTGCCGTACCTTTGTTCGTGCGAGTGAGGGTGACCGTCAGATCGCAGGTCTCTTGATCTTCTGCGTTCACACCGGTGGAGTCGATCTCTCCAGCGTCAATGGTGTACTCGGTGCTCCCGCTCGCCGCGGTGAAGCTGTTGCTGAAGATGCAGTCGCCTTCGACCTCGATCTTCATGTCGCCGCTGCCGTCGTCCCACTTGATGGTGATCGCGTCGTTGGCCCGCGAAGGCGTGGTGCTCGGCACCTCGGTGACGCTGAACGGAGCAGGCAGCGTCCCAACGTTGTTCGGCGCGTCGTCGTCATCTGGGCGCTCAAGGGCGATCTTGAACTCGGTCCCTCCGGCGCCGGTACCGAAGCTCGCCTCATAGCGACCCGCGCCGTCTCCGGTCGTCATGGTCTTCGTCTCGGTGCCAGCGGTTGCGGTGAGCTTGTCGCCGTTGTCCAGGGTGACGTAGGTGTTGCTCTCGTCGCCACCAACGACCAGCTTGGCGTTCACGGTGGACGAGGTCTCACTGCTTGCAGTGACCTCGAACAGTCCGGCGATCCCCTTGGTCTTGATGTTGGTTGAAGACACGGTCTCCTCGGAGCAGCCCATCAGAGCCGTCGAAGCCAAGAGCGCGCCTGCCAAGAAGCGAAGCGTGGTGTGCATGTGTGTGGTCTCTCCTTGCCTTACCGGCTTGTTCGCGCTGGACGCGCGCAATCTCGTGAAAAAGATCTGCAAACGGTCCGACGGCTTTGCCTTGCCGTCAATGCTGCCATCCCGGTGGCTCAGGTTATCAAGGTTCGTGCCACGAGCTCTGTGAGGTCGGCCGAGTGTCTCCAATCGGGTCGCGTGCCCGGGAGATGCGGCGTTTGTGGCTTTTCCGCCCGGGATCCGCTGCTCCGTCAGGTTCACCACATGCGCAGCTGAGAGCTGATCCCGGTGTCACGGGGGTGTGGGCTGAGAATCACACCACAGCCTGCGGCCTATTGCCGTTCGATGGTGACCACAGTCCCGTAGTCGGGTTCCCCAGACTGAGGGTCGTATTTCCGCGGTAACAGCACGTTGCACTCGGGCCAAAAGCCCTGGACGTGTTGTTGGCGGCAGGGACCCTGTCTTGCGACCGCCTGCATCTGACCCGCCTCGGAGTGCACCAGGATGGTCTCGCCGTCCTCGACTCCGACGCTCTGAAGGTCACGCGGGTCGAGGAACAGCGTCGAGCGGGTTGCCTGCTTCGTCAGCGGATCCGTGTTGCCGTAGGTCATCGAGTTGAACTGCTTGCCGCGTCGCATACGCAGCAAGAACGTGCCCTCAGGTACATCGACGCGCGGGATCTTCACCGCGGAGAAACGCGCTTTGCCGTCGGGCATCCCAGGGAAACCGTCAGCGCCCAGCTGTGGGCCACCCCACTGCAGTGAGTCGCCTTCCTGCTCTAGCTTCTCGATGCCCGCATACAGGGGAATCAACTTGGCCATTTCCTGGCGGATTTGTTTGCTGTCGCGATAGTCGAACAGGTCCTCGCGCTCGGGCAGCAACTTCTTGCCGATCAGGCACGGGATCTCCCACTCCGCGCGTGCTTCTCCCACGCGTGGGCCGGGGATTTCCGGAGTGAAGCGGATGCGCCGCTCGGTGGAGGTACTGGTGCCGCCGCTCTTCTGCTCGTAGCGAGTCTGGGCTGGCAAAAGCAACACCGCCTCCTTGGCGGGGAGTAGCGTCGAGGTGTTGAACACGATGTCTTGATGGACTCGCAGACCTACGTTGCTCAGGGCCTCACGCGCGTGCTTGCGGTCAGGCATCGTCTCGAGGTGATTGCCGCCAACCAGGTAGAGCAGGTCGAGGCCTTGCTTGCCGGCGTGCTCGAGGAGCTCCGTGGCGCGCATGCCCGAGCGGTGGGGGATGGGATGGTTCCAGGCTGCCTCGAAGGGTTTGCAGTTCTCCGGGGTGATGTCCTGGGCGCCGGGGAGCTTGTCGCTGTCAGCGCCACACTCCGCCGAGCCCTGCACCCCCGAGTGGCCGCGGATGGGCATGATGCCGCACTTGGGTCGGCCAATGTTTCCGCGCGACAATGCGAGGTTGACGACCATCTTAACGTTCTCGACCCCGAACTCGTACTGTGTGAGGCCCATCGAGTAGACGATGACCGCGCTCTTGCTCTGCTTGTAGAGCTCCGCTAGCTCGCGGATACGCTCCTCGCTGATTCCGGAATCCTGCACGATTTCTGCCCAGCTCGTGCGCTTCAGCTGGGCGCGCAACTCCTCGCTGCCGACGGTGTGCGCCGCGACGTACTCGTCGTCCCAGCCGCTGATCTCGTCGAGCGCCTTGAGTAGGCCCGTCATGAGCGCGATGTCGCCACCTGGACGCACGTCGTAGTAGTCGTCCATCAGCTTGCTGCCGAATAGCGCCGATGAAGCGATGCTAGGGATCCAGTAGCGCTCGAGGGCGGGCTCCTTGAATGGGTTGATGACGACCACGCGAGTGCCTGCCTTGCGCGCGGCGTGCAGGTACTTGGTGCTGACGGGCTGGTTGTTCGGCAGGTTGCTGCCGATGATCAACAAGAGGTCAGTACCGATCCAGTCGGAGAGCGAAATCAGGGGTGCAGCGAAGCCAGTCGTCTGCTTGAGTCCGACGCTCGATGCCGCGTGGCAAAGCCGCGCGCAGGCATCGATGTGGGGCGTGCCGGCGATGCGCGCGAGCTTCTGCAGCGTGTAGTAGGTCTCGTTGGTGAGCCCGCGACTCGTGACGAACATGCCAACCCGATCCGGATCGGCCACCCGCAGCTTGTCTGCGATGAGCGTGGAGGCTTCGTCCCAGCTGATGCGGGTGAACGCGCCCTCGCCCGCCCTACGCAACAAGGGGTAGGGGATGCGTCCGAGGCGATGGAGTTCTTCGTTGGTGAGCGCGTCGAGGCGGTCCACGTCTGCGTACCAGCTCGCGTCGATGGCTCCCATCGTGTTCAGCTTGAGGAGCTTCAGGCGTGAGAGGCACAGGTGCGTTCCCGGGATGACGTCGTCCTTGAGTCCGCGAGGGCCCAAGGAGCATCCGTCGCACACACCGTGACGCAGGATGCGGAGGGCGTAACCCCAGCGTCCCCGGTTGTCCCAGAGGACGCGCAACATCTCGCGGTAGTGCCGTGGCTTGTTGCTGCTCAGGAGCCCGAACGGGATCGCGAGGCTCAGCCAGCGCCAGAGGGTCTTGAGCACTCCCATCCGCCAAGGCTAGTGCGCCCGATCTGCCGGTCGCTAGTAAATGAGGTTGGGAGCGCTGGGTTTCATTGCGGCCTCCCGCAGGCGAGACGCACTACGTTGCAGACTGTTCAAGGCGCGGCGTCGGCGCCTGCATCGCTCGCGATCGGATTGCCGTCGACGTCGGTGTCCCAGTAAGCGTCCTTGCGCGGGCTCTGCACCTTCACCCGCAGGCGGATCGCCATGCTGCGTGGCAGATCGCGCTTCACGCTCACGAAGCCGACGTGTGCGTTCTCAAGACGAAGCTCCGACAGCGCCCGCCCCGCGAGTGGCGGGATACGCTCCAGCTTGATGTCCGAGAGCGGGAAGAGATTGTCTTCCAGCTTGCCAGTGCCTTGGAGCTTCACGGGCACCGCCTTGCCCACCTTGCCGTCCTTATAGATGTACTGGTCGACGTTGGACGGACGCTTGGGGTCTTGTGCCTGGAGCACGACGCGCGTCGGGTAGATGCGCAGCTCAATGGCTTGCACGTCGCCACCCACCGCTTCCTTGAGAGCCTCCAGGGCGCCGCTCAGGGGCTTTTCCGTGAGGAGAGACGGTCCCTTTTCGGGGTTGGTGCTTGCGACGGTAGGAACTGGATCCGACGACACACGGCTCTTACACCCATTGGCTCCGAGGACAGCCAGAGCCGCGATTGCTACGGCGCTCACACGCGCGCGCCCGCGCCGTCTGGCGCGCGGTACGCTGTTGCGCGCCGGTAGTCTGCTTGTGGCTCGGGGGTGGAGCACGATGGCGAAAAAACCTCCTCGCGGGTTGGTACGTCGACGTTCAGACGGAGACGTTGAACTCCCGGAGTGCGGTGTTGAGGCTGGTCTTCTTGTCGGTGCTTTCTTTGCGCTGACCGATGATCAACGCGCAGGGCACTTGGTATTCTCCCGCCGGGAAGCGCTTTGTGCGAGTTCCTGGGATCACCACGCTGCGTGGCGGGATGCGACCCTTCAGCTCGACCGGCTCACTGCCGGTCACATCGATTACCTGGGTGGAGGAGGTGAGGGTCACGCCAGCTCCGATCACCGACTCGCGCTCGATCAGCATGCCCTCCACGACGATGCAGCGCGAGCCGATGAAGCAGCCGTCCTCGATGATGACGGGTTGGGCGCCCGGGGGCTCGAGCACGCCACCGATCCCCACACCACCAGACAGGTGACAGTCCTTGCCTATCTGCGCGCAGGACCCGACGGTTGCCCAGGTGTCGACCATCGTACCCGAGCCGACGTAGGCGCCGATGTTGACGTAGCCCGGCATCACGATCGCACCCTTTTCGATGAAGGAGCCGAAACGCACGGTTCCGGGCGGAACTACGCGGACGCCGGCTTCTTGCAGGTTGTGCTTGAGTGGCACCTTGTCGAAGAACTCGATTGGGCCCGCGTGCCAGGTCTCCATCTGGGCCACACCGAAGTAGAGCAGCACGGCTTGCTTGATCCACGCGTGGGTCGTCCACTTTCCGGGGCCGTCTTGGGTCGCGACGCGGATCTGGCCCGAATCGAGCAGGCCGAGCGTGTCCAATACCGCCTGCTTGTGCTTGTCGTCGTTGAGGAGCGCTCGATCTTCGAACGCCGCGCTGACGAGTGCCTTCAAGTCTTCGAGCCTATTTGCGTCGGTCGTGGGCATGAGGGCATGGATGTACCGACCCCCTCTTGCCTGGGCAAGCCCCCAAGCTTGCCTCAGCCGCTGGCGCGGGTTGCGTCGGGGCCCCAGGTGAGGACCAACTCCCCTGAAGCATCTCCGAGCTTGGCGCCGCTGAGTGCTGCGACGGCGTTCAGGCAAGTCGCCGCAGGCTGGATTTTTGCTGGCAGCCCAACGGTGAAAGCGGCCTCGGGCGCTACGTCGAGGGCGCGTAGCCTCAGCTGACAACCGCCCCCCGCCGCGGGGGAGATCGTGAGCTGGGCCGGTCGCTGACCCCCATCGGTGACTGCCGAAGCACCGAGCACGATCAGCTGGGTCGCGACCTTGGGGTTGACCAGCAGCTCCTCTCCAAGGCGCTCTGCGGTCAGTCCAATGTGCGCTCGTGGCCCGGCGGTTTCCCCGCCGGCCGCCAAGGCTTGCTGGGCGAGCTGGGTCAAGTCGATGTGCACCTGGCGCCCGCTGGAGGCTTCGTCCAAGCACTCAGCGAGAGCGCGCACCGCGTCCAGCTCATTGGTCTTCACGGCAACCAGCTGCTCGAGGTCGAGGCGCTTCTTGGCGGTGAGCGTCTTACGACGGGCCTTGCCTAGCGCGTCTACCAGCTCTTTCGCACGGGGTACGGCGAAGGCTTCGAGTTCCTGAGTCGGCGCGGGATCCGAGAGCTGTCCCGCCACGGCCGTCAGCAGTGCGCTGACGGTCGGAGCGAGGCTCTGACAGGAAGCATGCACGTCGGGGATCACCGAAGACAGCGCTCTCGGTCCCACGCGGATCGATTTCAACAGCTGCTCCAGGTTGCGGAGCGCGCTTAGCGTCTCGCGCAACGAGCCCCGAGCGGCTTCGAGTGAAGCATCCGATGACCGCAGCTGAGAGGTTCCCGAAGTGAGCATTCCCGATCAGTGTGCTTGGTATGAGCTAGGCGGCGCTTGAACGTTGGGTACGCGCCCAACGGAGCGTACCCAGCGTGCCGCATGTCGCATCGCAGACGCGAGCGAATCATCTTCCCGCCTCGCTGCAGGCGTCAGATGGGGCCTATAGCAACTCGTGTCCAGGGAAGAAATACGCGGTCTCGATCAGGCCGTTTTCCGGGGAGTCCGAGCCGTGAGTGGCGTTCTCACCCACATTGGCGCCAAAAAGCTTGCGGATGGTGCCTTCGTCCGCCTTGGCCGGGTCCGTGGCGCCGATCACTTTGCGCCAGTGGGCGACGGCTTCATCCCGCTCCAGCGCGGCGATCACCACCGGGCCACGGGTCATGAACGTGCAGAGCTCGTCGAAGAAAGGGCGCTCGCGGTGTACGGCGTAGAAGCCTTCCGCCTGTGCGCGGCTCAGCTGAGTCTGCTGCATGGCGACGATGCGAAAGCCTTCGTCCAGCACCCGCTGGATGATGCTGCCTTGGACCTTCTTCTCCACGGCGTCGGGCTTGATGATGCAAAGGGTGCGCTGGGTAGGCATTGAGTACTCCTGATTTCGTCGGGTTGCACCGGAGCGGGCAACAAGGGTTTGCGGCCTTTCGCAGCTGGCATCAGCGCCCTCGAAGCTCGTTCGCGCCTGGTTGGCGCAAGCTGAGGGGACCGCTCCGTGCGTTCGGCGCGGCCCTCTTAGCACCATCCTCTGACTCAGGAAACCAACTCACCGCGAGGATCGACGGCGTTCGAGCGTCACCGGCCCGTCGCACGCGGCTCGGGCGGGCGCGGCGGGCCACCGCAGCAGCGCCACTTGCCTTCGCTTTTATCCGCAAACGCGCAACTGACGCTCACGCGGGGAGCCTCGATCGCGTACGCTTCGACGAGCATGGCAGGCGTGCGCGAAGAGCACCCAGAGCTGATGGCGCAGGCGGCTGACGCGTGTTCGAGGCTGCTCGGCATCACCCCTACGGAGGTGCAACCACCCCGCCGTGCGCCCGTGGGCCTGCCGGAGTCCTTCCGTTGTATCTTCGGGCGTCGGTCGGTGATCGCGACGTCTCGGCCTAACTCCCGGGCGCTTGCCCTCGAAGCTCGCGCCCTGCGTGAGCTCGGCGACCGCGGTGTGCCCGTGCCTAAGCTGCTGGCCGAGTCTGAAGACTGGATCATCGTCGAGGACGTCGGAAGCCGTCGCATGTCACGGGAGCTGAACCAGGGCGAGAATTTACCCGTGGAAAAATGGGTGGGAGCCTGTCTGTCAGGGCTCTCCGCCGCCCACGCAGCTGGGCGCGTGGCGCGACTGGATGCGGTATTTGACCCGCTGCGGGAAGGGCGGCTCGATGAGTTGCTGCAGATGGTGCCTGTGCTGGGGAGCCTTGCGGCACTCGATACGCCCCGGCTCGACGAAGCTGCAATACACGCGATCATAAACCTCACGGAAACAAACTTCATCAAGCACACGGCGAGCCCCGCCTACATGGTGTTGATGGATGAGCCGCAACGTCCCGTTGTGCTGATCGACTGGCAGGCCGCGGGACCCGGAGATCCGCTCGAAGACTTGATGACCCTGCTCAGTGACGAGTCACTGCCCGATGTGCCCGAAGTAGAGGCGCGATTGCTCAGCGTACACCTGCCGGATTTCGGCGGCGCGGAGCGCGCCCAAGCGGCCTACATCCTGGGGTCGCTGTACGTCGTGCGTCGGATGGTGATGATCCTGAGCTACAAGGGAGACGACGACTGGTGGGACAGCGATGCAGCTCTAGCGCGGGACCTGCCGTTTGTCCGTGCGGAAGCGATTTTGCGCCTGGTCAACCGGGGGCAGCGCTGGATGCGTCAATCTGGTGAGCTAGCGCCGTTGGCGGACTGGCTTGCAGCCGTCGGACGCTTTGCGACGATCAAGCGCGCCGACTGAAACGGCGCAAAGAACGCTTGCTCCGGTGTGCTCACGTCAAAGCCTGCTGCCCGCAGGTTCGAGCCAAGCTTAGGCCAGGTGTGGGTCAGGTAGTACATGTGGAACTGTGGCCGCACGAGGTAGTTCCGCACGTGCGTCAGGCCATTGTACGCTCGAGAGAGCAGCCACGCCGGGTGCCAGGGCGGGGGGTGGTCGAAGGTCACGAGGACGAAGCGACCGCCAGGCGAGAGGCACTCGAGCACGCCGGAAAAGAAGCTCACTGCCTCTTCCTCGCGGATATGACCCAGGGCGCCAAAGCAGGTGGCGCAATCAAACCGGCCGTGGAGCTCTGCGTGCTCCCCGAGCGCCATCACATCCGCCCGAATCAGCCGAATTTGGGGGTGAGGTGCGTTTGGAACTCGCTGCGCACTCTCCTCGATTCGGCGTCGGGCTTGCTCCAACATGTTGCGACTGAAATCGACGCCGACCACCTCTTCGCGGGTCACTCGCGCCAGCATCTCCAGGCCGACGCCTGTCCCACAGCAGAGGTCGACACTCGCGCGCGGCGCTTCGCCAGCTCCAAGGTACGCCTGGCAACCCTGGAGGATCGCGTCCGGCGTGCGAAACGGAGTCCAGTCGAACTTCGGCGCCAGGAGGTCGTAGCCACGCTCCGTGGAGCTGAGCGCCTGCTCTGCCAGTTCCCAGAAGCGCGGACCGCGTGCCCCGAACATGAGCCGAAAGCTAGCAGGAGCGGGCCGCGAGGGAGAGCGCGGTTGTGCTCGGAGTGGCGCTGGCCCCCGCGTTGCACTAGATCCTGGCTGCGCTGGGGGACGCATCAAGACCATGTTTTTCCCGACGCTTTCTCTCGAAGATCCCCGGACCGGTGAGCCCCGCAGCGAAGGCACGGCAAACTACGCCGTGCGCTACGAAGACATCGCTCAGGATGGCCGCGTCCGCCTCGAAGCTATCCCGCAGGGCGTAGGCTTCAGCGCGTGGCGTAAGTTGCTCCGCGACACGCCGCTTCCCGAGCTAGCGAAGCGTGCGCACATCGCGGCCATCCCGAGCCGCTTCTTCATTCAGACCTTCGGCGGTCCGGTATCCGTAAGGAACCACCTCGAGGCGACATCGCGCTACCAGCTGGCACGCGCCGAGCGCGACGGTGAGGTCACGCGGCTGCTCTTGAATTTCCATACCGACATCTGGGGGATAGCCGAGCGCACGTATGACCCGCAGCCGCAGCACAAGGGCGAACGAATCCACGTCGGACGCATCTTCTCCGAACAGGTGTGGACACGGCCATTCGCGGCCGCCGGAGAGCGCCGCGTGTTGCGTTTGCCCGCCGGCCTCGGCGTCCCGGAAGTGCCTGAGGAGGTCTACCCATGGCGCGACCCGGCTGAAGTCGTGGAGCTCCCTGAAGGAGCGCGCTGGTTGGAGGAGCGCGAGTCGCCGGACCCCCAGACGCTGCACTTTGGCTTGGTGCACACGGACTCCAACCAGCACGTCAACAGCCTCGTCTACCCACGGGTGATCGAAGAAGCGGCGCTCAGGCGGCTCGCGACGTTGGGCCGAGATTTCGCGCTGCTCGGCAGTGAACTCGAGCTGGCGTTCGCCCGACCTTGCTTCGCGGGCCGCAGCTACCGCGTGTGGCTGCGGCTCTTCGAGCTGACGGTTGAAGGGAACACGCGAGTCGGCGCGTGCGCTCGCGTGCTCGCAGAGCCAGACAGCGGAAAGCCCCACTGCCTCGCGAGGCTTGTGTTCTAGCCCTGCGGATCGCCCGTTTGGATGAGCTCTAGTGAGAGCTGCCGCGCGAGGTTGCGCAACAAGCGAACTCCAAGCGTCGGGCGGCGTTGGATCAAACGGCGGAAGCGCGGCCCATCCAGGCGAATCAACCAAGTGGGCTCCACCGCCTCCAGGCTCACCTCCGAGATGTGTGGGTTCACCAGCGCGGTTGCCTGGGCGTGATGTCCTCGGGTCAGTTCGCGCTCCCCCTTCGGGCCGGTCTCACGCAAGCGACCCCGGATCACCATCAACATGCCGTCGGACGAATCCCCGCGGATCAACGGGCGCTCACCGATCGCGAGCGCCGTCACGTCTGCCAGGTTGAGCACCCGGAGCAAGCCGTCCATGCGCAGCTCTTGGCACAGGAAGGAACTCTCGAGCACTTTCAGCTCGACCTTGTTCTCTGGGCTGAGCTCGAAGTCAGTTTCGAGCAGCGTGTCAGCCGGCGCTCGAGCCGAGCGCACACAAACGACCGTGACGTTGTCGCTGCCCCCGCGCACGTTCGCCAGATCAACCAACGTCTGCGGCAGGTTCTGGATTTGGTTTTCCTCGAGGATCATCCCCAGCTCCTCGGGACTCTCCAGCGCGCCGCTCAAGCCGTCGGAGCACAGCACCATGGTGTCTCCGGGCAAGACGTCGAACAGCAGTGTGTCGACGAGCACCGTCTCCTGAACGCCCAAAGATCGCGTCAGCACCGAAGCGTAGGGGTGACGTTTCGCCTCTTCTGGGCTGATGGTACCGCTGCTGATCAAGCTCGCGACGAACGTGTGATCCGAGCTCAGCTGATGCACCTGACCTTGACGGTACAGATACAGTCGGCTGTCTCCGACGTGGCCCATCACCGCGAAGTCACCGACCAGCAACAGCAACGTGATGGTAGTGCCCATGCCTCGCAGGCGTGGATCTGCCGCGGCGCGACCAAACACTTCCCGACACGCGACCTCGACCGCCGTCTCGACCAGCTGCACCAGCGCGTTGCGCCCGTCCTTGGTCTTCACCAGATCAGCGAAGCTTGCGTGAGACTCCTCGAGCATACGGGCGGCCGTATCCACCGCGAGGCGCGAAGCGACCTCGCCGCCTTGGTGACCGCCCATGCCGTCGCACACCACGTACAGCCCGAGGTCCCGGTCGATCAGAAACGAGTCTTCGTTGTTCTCTCGCTTCTTGCCGACGTCGCTCAGGCCTGTCGCGATGTACCGCATCCTGTGTCCTTTCCCCATGGACAGCACCGCTGGGCGCCCGCGCTATCCGCGTCCATTGTTACATCATTCCGCAGCGGGTGGGGTCAAAGTCGCCCGAAAGCCTCAGTCCCTGGCAACGATCGGGCTAAGTTTTGGCCATTCAGGGTTGTCTAGTTGCAGCATCGTCTCGAGGGTGATCTCGTCCTCTTCGATTTTCTGGCGAAAGTAGCCGACCGGGTACAGCCACGCGGCGGAGTGCCAGATGCGTCCTGTCGTCACCTGTTCGGAGCCGCGTTCGGCGCCGTCGACCCACACCAACTCGAGCTCCGCGATCCGGGCGGTCTGCCGGATACCAAACGCGTCGGGCGCGACCCAGCGCAACAGCTTGTAGTCGCGACGTGAGAAGAACTCGCCGGACCCATCTTGGTAGCGCCGGTCCACGCTCCAGGTCGCTCCGACTCCGAGCTCGCCCTCCGGTGCGATGTCGATCAGAACGCTCGGCAGTATTGCCCGGGAAAAACCCAGGAACGGAGCCTCGCTGCGATCTTCGAAGCTCGCGCCGAGCAGCTTGCTGGTGAGGTGCTGCTCGGCTTCGGGTAGTTCGAACGTCAGCAATACTTGCCGTGCGGATTTTTCCGGGGGAGAGGGCATGCGAACAGAAGCATGCAGCGTCACGCGTCCGGAAGTGTCAGTGCCCAGCGAAGTTGCGCTCCAAGCCGCGACCCGTCGCTGCTGCGCGCGGGGAGCCATGCTCGTGAAGTCGGGTGACAAGTGTTGGCGTGGCGTCGCGCCCCTCTCTCGCAGTCTCACGACTGCCTGCTGCAGGCTGTAGCCGGCGGGGCGTGACGCCTCAGGTGTAGAGTGCTCCGCGGAGCCCGAGGGTGCAGTGCCCTGCGTTGGCACCGGGTGCGGTTCGGAGACCGGCGTGCGCTGTGAGCCACACGCGAGCGCGAGCGTCAGCGCTGTGAGCGGCAGCAGGAAAACGAAGCGCGGGTTCACGGGATGAGAACGCTAGAGCCGACGGTCTTGCGCGACTCGAGGTCCATGTGAGCGAGGCGTATGTCGGCCAGCGGGTAGCGCTGCCCGATGTGAACGCTGAGCACGCCCGCGCGGAGCACTGAAAATAGCGCTTCGCTGGCTTGAAGTAGCTCGGTCCGATCTTGGGTGTAGGTGCCCAACGTTGGGCGCGTCAGGAAGAGCGAGCCCTTCTGACTGAGCAATGCGATGTCCAGAGCCGGCACCTTGCCCGACGCTTGTCCAAAGCTCACCATCAGCCCGCGGGGCGCCAAACAGTCGAGGGAGTCCATGAACGTGTCCGCGCCCACCGAGTCGTAGACCACGGGCACGCCGGCGCCTCCGGTCAACTCACGGACTCGCGCGGAGACCGATTCCTTGCGGTAAAGGATGACCTCGCTGGCCCCATACTGGCGTGCCAGCCGCGCCTTTGCCTCGCTGCCTACCGTCGCGATCACCGTCGCGCCCAGGTGCTTTCCCCATTGGCAGAGCAGACTGCCTACGCCACCTGCCCCGGCGTGCACCAAGATGGTCTCTCCCCCCCTGACCTGAAAGGTGCGTCGCAGAAGATATTCGGCGGTCAGGCCCTTGAGGAGCGCTGCCGCAGCTACTTCATCGCTGACGTCGTCAGGCAGGGGGACGAGGCGATCCGCGGGGATCAGGCGATACTCGCTGTAGGCGCCGAGGCTTGCCCCCGCGTAGGCAACCCGATCACCGACCTGCAAGTCGTCCACCCCTTCGCCGACCGCTGTCACCACCCCGGCGCCTTCGGCGCCTGGAGTGAACGGCAGGCTGGGAGCTTTGTATAAACCCGTGCGGAAATACGTGTCGATGAAGTTGAGACCGATCGCGCGGTGACGGATCTGAGCCTCGCCGGGGCCTGGTAGCGGTATGACCTGAGTCTCGAGCTGAAGGCTGTCGATGCCGCCGGTCTCGCGTACCACCACGACCTGATGTGTTCCGCTGCTCATGCCGCGAGGCTACTCCTTCGCGCGGCCCAGGACACTACTGAGGCGAATCTGTGATTCGCTGAACGAATCACGCGGCGGGACACTAGCTCCAGGCGAACACTGGTTGCTCGTAGTGAGCCACCCGCGTCTCGCGGTCGAAAAGCGCGACCTCGCGAAATTGATAGATGAGCGCAGCGGTCGGCGCAAAGATCCTCAATTCTCCCAGGCGCATCGAGAGCACTGGCCGATCGCTCTCGGGGATCGGCCACAGATCGATCAGATCGTCGCGTTCGAGCATCGCCAACGGAATGCGATGGATCGCCCCGACCTCCGCCGGCGCGGCAGTCAACGCGGGCGCCTCGCCCCCCCACAGCACGACCGGGGTCATGCGAAAGCCCGAGCGCGTCTCGAAGTCGTCGAGACACCCGAGCACCTGCTCACCCGAGAGCTGCAGGCCCACCTCTTCCGCGAGCTCTCGGCGCGCCGCGAGCATGGGAGTTTCGCCAGGATCCATCCGACCTCCGGGCAGGGCGAACTGCCCGGGATGGTGTGAAAGTTCGCGGGCCCGCTGGGTCAAGATGAAGGCCGGTCCGGCGGCCTCCTTGACCAGGGTGAACGCGACCGCTGCGGGTCGCAGCTCGGGATTCTCGATCGTGTGGCGCTCGAAACGCTGGAGACGACTACGGATTGGGTCGAGCCACGGGGCTCCACGGTTGGCGACGAGGTGGGACACGGGCAAGGCTGAGGAGTGTTGCACAGCTGCGACGCTGGGGGGCGCGCATGACGCGGGGCGAAAAGCTCAGCTGAAAGATGTTGCGGCTGCGAAGCACAGACCTGCACTCGTGCGCGTTGTTGGATTGCCGTTTCCTCCCCAGGGCAGTAGTTACGACGCGAGCCTCAGGTTGCCACGAGTTGGCTTCCCCAGGCGGCAACCGAGCCGCGCGCTGCGCGTAGGAGACACAGTCAAAATGGTGCACGAGTCGATTCTGGATGCGGTTGGGGGCACCCCGATGGTGAAGCTCTCGAGGATCGCCCACAACTTGCCTTGCGAGCTCTTGGGCAAACTCGAGTTCATGAATCCCGGTGGTTCCGTCAAGGATCGCATCGGCGTGCGCATGCTGCTCGAAGCTGAGAAATCCGGCCGCATCAAGCCCGGAGACACCTTGATCGAGCCAACCAGTGGCAACACCGGCATCGGCCTGGCGATGGCCGCTGCGGTGCGTGGCTATCGCATGATCATCACCATGCCCGAGAAGATGAGTCGGGAGAAGCAGGTGGTGCTCGAGGCGCTCGGGGCCGAAATCATTCGTACCCCCACGGAAGCGGCCTGGGACTCTCCCGAGAGTCATATCGGTGTCGCCAAGCGTCTGCGCGAGGTGATCCCGAACTCCCATATCCTTGATCAGTACTCCAACGAGGACAATCCGCTCGCTCACGTCGAAGGCACCGGGCGGGAAATCATCGAGCAGTGCGGGGGCAAGCTGGACGCGCTGGTCGCCACGGCCGGCACCGGAGGAACGATCACGGGTATCGCTCGCGTGATCAAGCAGGAGATCCCCGGCTGCAAGATCATCGGTGTCGACCCCGAGGGCTCGATCCTGGCGGGCCCCGGCGAGATCCGCTCCTACAAGGTCGAGGGCATCGGCTACGACTTCATTCCCGATGTGCTCGATCGCTCGCTGGTCGATCGCTGGATCAAGTCGAACGATCGCGACTCCTTCCGCGTTGCGCGTCAGTTGATCCGCACGGAAGGGCTATTGTGCGGCGGTTCTTCAGGAGCAGCGGTTTGGGCCGCTCTGCAGGTGTGTCGCGAGTTACCCGAAGGCTCCCGCGTATGCGTGATCCTCCCCGACAGCATTCGCAACTACTTGACCAAGTTCGTAGATGACGGATGGATGCGCCAGCACGGCTTTGCTCACGCTGACTGGGAGATGGGTACCATCGCCGAGATGGTGAGGAGTCGGCCGCCTCAGACCGTCATCACGGTGCCCGATGACCGCTCCCTCGGTGATGCGGTGGAGCTGTTCAAGCGTCACGGGATCTCGCAAATGCCCTGCACCTCTGACGGCGTGCTAACCGGGATCATCACGGAAACGGATTTGCTCTCGCAGTTGGTGCAGGGGCGGAAGCAGGATTCGTCGATCGCCGAGGTGATGGTGCGGCGGGTCTCCACCGTTTCCGCGCATGACTCCGCTGCAACGCTGCAGGAGATCTTCGAGCGCGGCGAGGTGGCCATCGTGGTGGACGACGAGCGACATGTGCTCGCTGTGTTGACCAAGATGGACCTGATCGACTTCCTGGCGAACCGGACTCGGCTGCAGGAATCACGGCAGCAGCCTCGCTAGCCAGGCTTCCAAATCGTAGGCCCGACGGCGCGCACATGCTAAAGATGCCAGCGTGGCGATAGATCCCGGCGCCTCCCTACTCAACAAGTTGCTCGACGGTCGTTACCGTTTGGAGCGAGAGTTGGGGGAGGGAGGCTCCGGAAGGGTCTTCGCGGCGACCCACATCGCCCTCGAGTCGCAGGTGGCGGTGAAGGTGCTGAACCTGCCCGCCAACTTGAGTGTAGAGCAGCACGCGAGGCGCCTAGATGATTTCCTCGAGGAAGCGCGAACGCTCACTCGGCTGCGTCACCCCAACATCGTCACGGCCATCGACCTCGGTGTGGTCGAGGTCGATGGTGTGCTGCGCCCCTACTTCGTGATGGAGCTTTGCCAGGGGCTCAGCCTGCGGGACTTCATCGAAGATCATGGCGGCGTTGGGCTCGCCGTAGCTTGGCAGCTCGTCGAACCGCTGGTGCGTGCCGTGGCTCACGCGCATCGGCTCGGTGTAGTGCACCGAGACATCAAGCCGGGCAACGTGATGCTCGACACCCACCCTGAGGATGGGAGCTGGGTGCCGAAGCTCATCGACTTTGGAGTCGCCAAGGCAATTCAAGTTGACGTCGAGCCCGGCACAGGACGCACGCAGACAACCTCTGGAGCGAGTCCGTACACCCCCGCCTACGCGGCACCCGAGCAAGTCGTCGGTGGTCGTACGGGACCGTGGACGGACGTACACGCCCTCGGCCTGTTGTTCATCGAGCTGGTCACGGGCATGCCTGCGTACGACGGAGAAGACCCCCGCATGCGGGTGATCGATGGGAATCGCCCGAGCGCGTCCGCACACGGAGTCGATGTTGGTGCCTTCGCGCCGGTGCTAGAGCGCGCGGTCTCGCTCAAGCCCCAGGACCGCTACCGAGACGCGGGTGAGTTGCTCACGGCGCTGCTTGCTTGCGCTGTCGACGCAGGCTTGGCTGCAGAAACGAAACCCCGGGCCAGGGTCCACAGCGCCGCGTTTCAAGACACGCTCGACCTGCGCTCAGGTGAGACCGCCGAGCCACGGGTACTTGGGGATACCGAGACGGAGCAGCCGATCTCACGGGATGCGGTTTCTCTTGGTCAGTCCACGGAGCTGGCCACGCGCGCCGCGCCCTCACCCGCCAAAGAAACCTCACGGAAAACCTGGTGGATCGGTGCTCTCGGTGCGGTCGCCGTTTCAGGGCTGGGGCTGGCTTTGGGACTCGGAGCCTTTTCGAAACCCGAGGTGGCTGCGGAGCCGCCCGCGAGTGCTGGCGCCCCAACTTCCCTCTCGGTCTCTACCGAAGGCGCATCCGTCGAGGCGCCCGCGAGCAGTTCGGCCGCAGCGTCGGTTTCTGCGGCGCCCAGCGCTTCGCCCAGCACCAGCACCGCGTTGACCGCGAAGCGCCCAGCGAATCCCTTGCCGGCGACCAGCGTGCGCGCGAAGCCGCAACCCCCAGAGCAGGCGAAACCGCCCACGCTGTACTGAACGGCGGTCTAACGCCGTTTCTAGGCAACCTGGGCTGCCTGGGTTACACCACACGGACGTTGGAGAGTCGTCTGCTGGCCTGCCTACTGGGCATTTCGTTGTTTGCGGGTGCCTCTGGTGCCCGCGCTGAAGGTGCTGCCGAGCGTGCTGCCGCAGAGGCTGCGTTCGCCGAAGGCGTGAAGCTCATGCAGGCCGGCGATCTCGCGGCCGCCTGCAAGCAGTTCGAGAGCGCGACCGAGTTGTCGCAGCGCAAGGCCGTTGGCGGGATCCTGATGCTGGCTGATTGCTACGCCAAGCAGGGTCGGCTCGCGAGTGCTTGGGCCACATACAAGGAAGTCATCGCCAAGGCTCAGCGTGCAGGTCAGGCGGAGCGCGAACGCACCGCGAGCCAGCGCGTGGCTGAGCTCGAGCCCAAGCTACCAAAGCTTCGGGTGGGCTTCGCTGCTGGGTTCAAGCAAGTCGATGGATTATCCGTGAGGAAAAATGGCGTCGAGCTACCGCTGACGCTAATGAGCCAGGTGGTGCCCGTCGATCCCGGCAAGGTCACCGTCGAGGCTTCCGCGCCCGGCTTCGAGGCGTTTTCTGCTGTGGTGGAGGTAGCGGAAGGCGAGCTCGTCGAGGTTGAGATCCCTGCGCTCGCGCCGGTTGCGGCGACTGCCGTCGAGCCAGCGGCACCCGAGCCTGGCCCGCCGACCGCGGGGCTGCCCCATGACCAGGGCGCAGGGCCTCGGGACGGCGGGCACACCGCTCCACCAGACCATACCCTCGCCTATGTGGTCGGGGGCGTGGGTATCGCCGGGATCGTGACCTCCGGGGTGCTTGGGCTGATCGCGAAGGGCAACTACGACACCGCCGTCGAGGATGGAAACTGTGAGACCATCGACGGCAGCCTGGTGTGCGATTCGCCGGGCGATGTAAATTCCGCAAGGAATTTAGGTAACGTGGCGACCTACGTCTTTGCGGGTGGGATGGCGGTGACCGCCGTCGGCGTGCTGCTGTATTTGATAACGCCTGGTAGCGCCAGCGCCTCAGTGGTGCGTCAGACGGCACGTCTGAGGCCGAGCGCGGCAGTGGGGCCCCAAGGCGCCTGGCTTGGCATCGGGGGGGCGCTATGAGGCGGGCTGATGCCGTCTTGCGCGTCGGCGCGTGCGCATGCGTGGTCGCGCTGGGAGGCGTCGCGTGTACCCAGCTGTTCGGTCTAGATGAAGCCGAGCAGCGTTCGAGTCCGGTTTCAGGCGGTGCCGGCGGAACGATGTCGTCGGGGGGGAACGCCGGCGGAGGCGCTGGTGGTCTAGGCGGCTCTTCAGGGGCAGCTGCCGGTTCCGCGGGGATGAGCAGCGGCGGCAACCCGAACGGTGGCGCAGCAGGGGTCGGCGCTGGCGGTGTCGGAGCGGCTGCTGGTACCGGAGCGGCGGCTGGCACTGGAGCTGCGGCGGGCGCCGCTGGGACCGGCGGAACTACGGATACCTGCACGTTCGCCGCTCTGAGTGCTCCTTGGGTTAGGATCTCGTTCAACGGCTCGTTTGAGAATTGGAGCACGTCACTTCCTGCGTCGTGGAACAACGGAGACAATCACCCGCCAAACGGTAGCTACGAGAAGGTTGCCGGGTGTCACGGTGCAAACGCGCTGCGCTTGAGTGATCGCAGCTCAGGCGGCGCGATCCACGGCGCCCGTGGTTTCTTCACGCCACCTCCGCTGGGCACGACCTCGTGTTGGACCTTACGAGGCTATGGTCGACTCGTTTCGGGCATCCTGCTGGGCGCGGGCGCTACGCTCTATGTTGGCTCCGGCGCGTTCCAGGTTCAACCTCTCGCCATTACCTCAGGCTGGGAGAGCGGTTCCGTGGAGTTTTCACTGAACGAGTCGTTGGGGACCTCGCCGTTCGTCCAGATCTCGATCACTGCCGACACCATGGCCGAAACGACGACGGCCGATTTCGACAACATCGAACTCTGGTACCACGACGGCCCTTGCGGCAGCTGAAGGCGTATCCTCGAGGATATGCTTCACGCCCTCTGGAGCTAGGTCGCATCAGGCCGTGACGGTGGGGGATGGGACGGGCGACTCTGAATATCTCTCAAGCGCTCCAGGGCGCGCTCTCCGAGCGGGGTGACTGGGGTGTAGCCATCAGGTCGATGCTTCAGCTCGACGCCGCGTACTTCATCGTCGCGGCCCTCGAGCGCCCGATCGATGTCGGCGATCAGCGCGGTCATGCTTGGGTAACGATTGTCCGGGTGCTTGCGCAGCGCCGAGAGCACGATGCGCTCGATCGACGGTGGGATCGCCTCGAGTAGCCACGAAGGCGGCGGCGCGGGAGACAACAGCTGGTGCGCCAAGAGCTCCGTCTTGAGGGCCTCATCGAACGGCAGCTCTCTTGTCAGCAGCCTGAACATGACCACGCCGAGTGCATACACGTCAGCGCGCGCATCGGCATCTTCCGTCAACACCTGCTCCGGCGCCATGTACTCGATGGTGCCCGCGACCATGCCGCGCGAGAGCGGTGGCTCGTCAGCTAACTTCGCGAGCCCAAAATCGAACAGCTTGACGGTCGGGCAGTCTTTATTTCCGCAAAGAAATAAATTGTCGGGCTTCACGTCGCGGTGAACGATGCCCTCTGCGTGGGAAGCTGCAAGTCCCAGCGCGGCCTGGCGCACGATGCGGAGGGTGTAGCGAACGTGGGCTGCCGCGTCGTGATAGAGTTCAGGTCGCTGGAAGTGCTCGCCGAGCGTCTCTCCGCGCAAGCGTTCCATCACGAGGTAGGGCACGCCATCTTCCTCGTGCAGGCGGGCCTCGCCGTAGTCGAGTATTTCGACCACGTTTGGATGCGTCACTTTTGCAGAGACGTCGACCTCCCGGCGGAAGCGTTCGCGCGCTTCGCCTGTCGCGTGGCGTGCGACCTTGATTGCGACTTCCAGCCCGCTCTTGATCTCCCGCGCGAGGTAGACGTTGCCCATGCTCCCGCGACCGAGCAGCGCCTCGACGTGGTAGCTCGAGTCGAGGGGAGAGCCTGTGAGGGGACCAGACACGAGATCTTGCTTCCTAGAGCGCAGGGCAAAAAAACGCTAGATCCCGACCATGGCCGCGAGAGATTTGATCCACTCGATGCTCAACAGGAACAGGCGGTTTTCGGAAACATACGGGCCGTGGGCGCTCGTGGCTGGAGGTTCCGAAGGGATTGGCGCGGCGTTCGCCAGCGAGCTTGCGCGGCGTGGCTGTAACTTGGTGCTCATCGCGGAGCGCGAGCAGCCGCTGCTGAAGGTCTCCGCTCAGCTCGCGCAGCAATTTCCCGTACAGGTTCGGCCCTACGTGGTCGATCTCGCCGATGTCGATGCCCAGGCTCAGTTCAGTGAACAGCTGGCGGACGTCGACGTCGGGCTCGGGATCTACAACGCGGCCTTCTCCGAGGTGACGTTGTTCAATGAGCAGAGCCTGGAGTCCAAGCTGCGGACGGTCGACGTGAACGCCCGCGGAGCGCTGATCTTTTGCGACTGGTTGGCCCCGCGACTCTCGCGCCGTGGGCGAGGTGGGTTGCTCCTGATGAGCTCGCTCGCGGCCCTCCAGGGCACACCACGAGTCGCTAGCTACGCCGCAACCAAGGCCTTCGACCTCGTGCTCGCGGAGTCGCTATGGCACGAGCTGAAGCGCGACGGCGTGGACGTATTGGCGGCGTGCGCGGGGGCCACGCGCACCCCAGGTTACGAGAAGACCAAGCCGAAGCACGCAGGGGTCCTCTCCCCCCCGGTCATGGAACCGGCAGACGTCGCGAAGGAGGCGCTCGACGCGCTGGGCAGTGGGCCGAGCCACGTCGTGGGAAGAAGCAACCGCATGGTGGTCTCGTTGCTCAGTCGGGTGCTGGGGCGCCGCCGCGCAGTGGAGACCTTGGGGCGCTCGATGGATGAACAGTACCAATGAATTGCCGCGCGGAATATCTGAGTGCGAGCTAGCGCTCTCCGGCGGCGGTTATTGCGACGCCGAGGTAGGCGCTGACCCGAAAGCGGTGGCGCTCCAGGGCCACCCCGTCATCTCGGATCACCCGAGGCTCGCCCAGCTGCACGTCGAGCAGTGTACCGAGCACCCCGTCGACGCGGTCGCCAAGCACCAACCTGAACTCTCCCATCAACGTCCCCAGCAGGGACTGGGACTCGGTGCGTCGGTCGCCGCTGTCGAGGATCACGCGCTCTGCGGTGATCCCAAGACCCCAGCGCGCCGGCAGCCACTGCTCGATGCCCAGGGTAAACAGGGTCCTCAGGTGAGCGACTCGCGGGCGAGAGTCAGTGAATTCGAAGGCGACCGTGGTGTCCGTCGACAGGCGAACGCCAGGGTTTGCTGCGAGGTTCTGCGCGACACCCTCGAAGCCTAGTCCGAGCCCAAACAACACGTTCGGATCGCGGGCATACGTCGTGGCGGCATAGGTCGGTTCGAAGTCCAACCTGTAAGGCGTTCGCGTGTTTCTTGGGGGGGAGGGTGAGCTATCGCGGATCTGATCAGTCCGTCGGGCGTCACTGGCGGGTGTGAGCCTTGGCTCCTGAGCGCTGGCGACCGCGACCTCTGCCTTTGGCTCCGCAGGCGTTTCCGCGGGGTCAGCGCTCAGGGCTGGCGCTGGCTCTTGCGCGTTCAAGGCTTCCACGCTGCTCCGAATCGCGAGCGCGAGCTCCTCGAAATGGACGTCGTCCGTCGCGCCGTTGCGCGTGATTTCACGCTCGGCGATTACTTCTCCGCCCTTGGTGAAAATCACCCGAGTGGACTTCGCGTCACCGAGGTCGACCCACACCGTGAGCTCGCCGCCCCCGCCGCTGCTAGCGGCCTCTGCGAGTTCCTGCGCGTTGACGCGCTTGCTCCGCACCTGAAGCCGCAGCTGTGCTGTCAACGTGCGATGCAGCGCCAATGCCTGCTCCGCGCTGCCACCGACGCGCACAGCGATGGAGCCTGCTCCCCAGGCTGGCAACGTGATGATCGCAAAGAACGTTGCCGTAAGGATCTGAATGAGCCGGCGTCGCAACCGCTCGGCGCTCGACTCCGACCCGCGTCGGGCGAACGCGGCGTCGAGCCGTGCGGACAGGCTCATGGATCGCTCAGCGCTCGCAAGCGCTGACGGGCTTCACCGGCAGCAGCAGACTTCGGGAAGCGCCGCAGCAGCTCGCGCCAGGCCTGGCGCTCACGCTTTGCGTCGGACATGGCTTGCAGCGCTCGCGCCCGCCCCACCAGCGCCTCTTCACGGAGCGCCGGCGGCTCATCACCGTGCCGCATGTATGCGTCGTAGGCTGACAGAGCCTGCTGAGGGCTGCCGTGATCCAGCGCGAGCTGAGCGAGCAAGGCGCGCGCCGCCTCGGATTCCCGAGCCTGGGGGTAGCGCTGGATCAATTCCCCGTAGAGAGCTTCCGCCCGCTCCAACCGCCCTTGGCTGCGCGCTGAGTTGGCTTTGCGAAAGAGCGCGCCGGCGCTTGGAGCGCCCACGGGCACCGGACGCACAGGCAGGCTGCTCGCTGCGCGCTTCGGGCCTGCTCCGCTAGATTGCCCTGCGGCAATGGGAGCGGGCGCCGCTGGGCTCTGGGGGGTTGCCACCGCAAGGGCTCTCGTTCCGAGCACCGAGGGCTCCGCGCGCTGCTGTTTGGGCAGGGGTGCCTGCGTGGTGGAAGCGGCGACGACCGGCCTGGCTGGCTCCACGTCGCTCTCCGCTTGCCTCCAGCCACCGACACTGCCAAGCGCCGCCGCGGCTCCGGCTATCAACAGCACTCCAGCCAACACTGCGCCGGCACGCTTGCGCTTGCCGCCAGTGGGACGCCGGACCGGGGGCTTGGAAGGAGCGGGCGGCGACGGGCTCTCCGGCGCCCGCGCACGCTCTTCGGCGATGCGCCCCAGCGCGCCACCGAGCGCTAGCTCGAGAGCGCCGTGGTCGACGGTCAGAGCCTGCTGAAAGTGCTCCCGCGCCTCTCGTTCCGCGCGGCAAGCAGCGCAGCGCTCCAGGTGATCTTCGAGGACGCGCTCCTCTTCACGGCTCAGCTGGTTCTGGGCCCGCTTGTCGAAGAGCTCTTCGGGATGCAGCTCCGTGATGTTGCCCTGGGGCCCCAGGCAGCGCAGAGACCCGTCCTGCGGAAAACGGCGCGGGGTGCTCATGCTTCACCTCCAGCATCCGCGGCGCCCGGCTGCTCAGAGTCAGCGCGCTGTTGGTCCCAGAGTCGCTCTCGGAGCGCCGCCTTTGCCAGGCGCAGGCGGCTCTTCACGGTGTTGCGCGGGACCTCCATCGCCTCGGCTATCTCGTCGATGCTGAAACCCAGCACCGTGCGCAGCGCCAGCGTCTCCGCCTGTTCCTCGACCAGCTCATCGAGCAGGGCGTGGATGTGTGAGGCCACCTCTTCCCGCGGTGACACCAGCTGCTCTGGCTGCGCCAGCGCGTAGCTCTCGTGGACCTCGGCGCGACGCCGCTCCCTGCGTCGAGCAGCCAGCGCGGTGCGCGTGGTGATGCGACTCGTGTACGTCGCAAGGTTGGATTCCGCGCGGTACTGCGGGAGGCTGCGGATCAGCGCGACGAAAGACTGCTGCACGACATCGTCCGCGTCCGCATGCTGATTGCCGAGGATGACGCGCACCGTGCGGGCCACGAGCGGGCCCAGATCGCGCAACAGCTCCGTGATCGCGTCGAGCTCGCCAGCAACAGCGCGCTCAACCAGTTCAGGCTCGCGGGTGCTGCGCGCCAGCGCGCCCTCGCTGCTTGAGTGCTGTCGGGCTTTGGGGGGAGTGGGCATCGGATCAGGAGACTGTTGACTCAGGACACTGTGGACTCAGGACACTGTGGACTCAGGAGACCAAGAGTAGCTCAACCTCGTACGGAGTGCGCTTCAGCTGGCTCTTGATCTTGCGCTTCGCGCGCAGCTCCAGCTGCCGGACACGTTCCCGGGAGACGCCGAGAGCCTGCCCGAGCTCGCTCAATGAGAGCTCTTCCTCTGGTCCCGCCATCAGGTGGCTCTCGACGATGAAGCGTTCGCGCTCGTCGAGGGACTCCAGGGCCGCGGCGACCACGTCCCGACGTACGTCGCAGACTTCCCGCGACAGCAGCAGCACCTCCGAGTCGGGAGCGTCGTCAGACAGCTCATCGAGACGCGTGGTTTGTCCACCGGTTGCGATCGGCTCATCGAGCGCGACGTCGCGACGATTCCATTCGGACATCCCACGCCGGAACTGCTCCACGCTGACGCCAGCCCGATCGGCCAGTGCTTCATCCACGGCGTCGCGATCGCCAGACTCCTGAATCATGCGCTCGCGCTCGTGGCGCAGCGGATGCAACCGCCGTTGAAGCTTGCTGCGCCCGGCTGGAACCAACGAGCGATTGTGCCAGACGAAGCTGAGCATCTCCGCGCGGACCCAGAAGCTCGCGTAGGTCATGAAGCGCAAGCCCCGCTCAGGATCGAACGTCTCGCACGCACGCAAGAGACCGATGCGCCCCACCGCCACCAAGTCGTCGAGGGGAGCGCGGCCAGAAGCGTACTTGTGCGCTAACGCGCGCACCGCATCCAGGTGCGACTCGACCAGTCGGTTGCGTGCGGCGACATCTTGACGGTCGCGCCAAGCGCGGCACAGCTCGAGCTCTTCCATTCGGTCCACGGTACTTGCCTGGTTCCCGCTGGAGCCCTTCGTGTTCAACGAGCGAACGGATTTGATATTGCGGTCGTGCACGTCGTCGTTCGACTCTGCAGACGACCAAGAATCATCGCTGAAACGCACGATTGCTCGCGATGCGGGGAAGGAGGCTGCCATCCCCGCTCTAGTAGGCTGAGCGTCGGGATCCGGGTCACGACGACCCGACGCTTTTTCCTCACTCAGCGTCGATTGTCCAAGCGACTGGGTGCTCGCTTTTTTCCACAGTGAATGACCTCCAAAGCGACTCGAGTTCTTGAGTGCACGTGAGGACGCGCTGCGGCTGGCGGCTTGGCTGCTTGCTTCGCCCACAGCTGGGAGCGCGCTGGCAGAATGTGAGGGGTTTTGGGCTGCAGAGGTGGCGCGTGAGCTCATGCAGCGAAGCATCGGGAAGCGCTGTGAAGGGCTTATTCGTAGAAGTATTAAGTAGTGTTGCGTTGGAACCCTCAGCTGAATACGGGGCGCCCTCACCCCCAAACCCGGACGCGGAGTACTTCGCGAGTCCCGCGTTTCTTCGCTGAGTTCGCTTTCGTGAGTCGAGCTTTGTTACAGCTCGGAAACGCACGCGGGCGCTCGTGAACTACAAAAAGTCGCGAGGCGCCGTCCCTCCCTTTTTTGCTCACAATGTTCGTGAGCGGGGATTGACGACGCCTCGAGGCGGATTAGAGGGCGCGGCTAGCCGCTAGCTCAGAGTAGGCTCTTGAGCGTCACACCCATTTCCGCGGGGGTGGGAGCGACCTTCACTCCGGCGGCCTCGAGCGCGGCGATCTTGTCGCTGGCTGTGCCCTTGCCTCCGCTGATGATCGCGCCGGCGTGACCCATGCGCTTTCCGGGAGGAGCCGAGGTACCCGCGATGAAGGCCGCGACGGGCTTCTTCATGTTGGCCTTGATCCACGCGGCAGCGTTCTCTTCGGCGTTACCACCGATCTCGCCCATCATCATCACCGCCTCGGTGCCGGGGTCGTCGTTGAACAACTTCAAGCAGTCGATGAAGTCCATGCCACCGACGGGGTCACCGCCGATGCCGATGGCCGTGCTCTGCCCGAGGCCGAGGTGGGTGAGCTGCCCGACGGCCTCGTAGGTCAGCGTGCCGGAGCGGCTGACCACGCCGATCTTGCCGGGCATGTGAATGTGCCCAGGCATGATGCCGATCTTGCAAGCGCCCGGAGTGATCACGCCGGGGCAGTTGGGGCCGACCATCACGGTCTTGGAGCCCTCGAGCTTGCGACGCACGCGGATCATGTCCATCACGGGCACGCCTTCGGTGATCGGAATCACCAGCTCGCAGCCCGCGTCGATTGCCTCGAGGATTGCGTCCGCGGCGCCGAGCGGCGGCACGAAGATGCAGCTCACGGTCGCGCCCGTTGCCTTCACCGCTTCACTCACGGTGTCGTAGACGGGGACGTCGACCTTCTTGCCGTTGGCGTCCTCAGCTCGAACTTCTCGCCACCGCGACCTGGGGTGCAGCCCGCCACGATTTGCGTGCCGTAGGCGATGCACTGACGAGATGAAGAACCGGCGCTGCCGGTGATGCCCTGAACCAGGACCTTGGTGTCTTTACCAATCAAAACGCTCATGGTGTTTCTCCCTTGGTCCTTCAGGCCTGCTTCGCGAGCTCGACGATCTTCTGCGCGCCGTCAGCCATGCTGTCGGCGGGTTCGATCTTCAGCCCACTTTCCTTGAGGATTTTCTTGCCCTGGTCGACGTTGGTGCCTTCGAGGCGCACGACGAGGGGCACGGTGAGCCCGAGCTTCTTGGTCGCCGCGACGACGCCTTCAGCGATCACATCGCACTTCATGATGCCGCCGAAGATGTTGACGAAGATCCCCTTCACCTTGTCGCTCGAGAGGATCATCTTGAACGCCTTGGTGACCTGCTCCTTGGTAGCGCCGCCACTGACGTCCAGGAAGTTCGCGGGCTCACCGCCGTAGTACTTGATGATGTCCATCGTGCTCATCGCGAGGCCGGCGCCGTTCACCAGGCAGCCGATGTTGCCGTCGAGGACACGTAGGAGAGGCCGGCTTCCTTGGCCTCGAGCTCGACCGGATCCTCTTCGTCGCTTGTCCTCGAGGCTCCGCCCACTCCTGTGGCGAGCCTCGGCGTTGGGTCGAAGTTGATCTTGGAGTCGAGCGCGACACACGCGTCGCCAGTGCCGGTGACCACGAGGGGGTTCACCTCGCAGAGCGAACAGTCTTCCTTCTCGAACAGCTTGGCCATCGCCGTCACGATCGCGCAGAACTGCTTGACCGTCTTCTTGGGGTCGGGCTGCCCTCGCCAATCTTCAGGCCGTAAGCGATCTGGCGGGCCTGGAAGGCACCGAGGCCGATCAGCGGATCGACGTGGACGGTGATGATCTTCTCCGGCGTGTGCGCAGCGACCTCCTCGATGTCCATGCCGCCTTCGGTCGACGCCATGACCGCGATGCGACGCGCGGCGCGGTCGACGACGAGCGCCAGGTACAGCTCGCGCTTGATGTCGAGGCCTTGCTCGACGTACAGGCGGCGCACCTTCTGGCCCTCGGGGCCTGTCTGGTGAGTCACCAGCTGCATGCCAAGCAGCTGCTCGCCGACTTTCCGTGCGGCAGCGGGGCCGTCCTTGACCACCTTGACGCCGCCACCCTTGCCGCGGCCACCGGCGTGAATTTGCGCCTTGACCACCACGACCGGGATCTTGGTCTCGTCGATCAGCTTCTTCGCTGCCGCCTCGACCTCGTCGACGCTGAAGCAGGCACGCCCTGGGGGATCGGGATGCCGTACTTCGCAAAAATCTGCTTGCCTTGATACTCGTGAATCTTCATCGCTCAGCCTTTCGCTGGGACACTTGCCTTCGAATCAGGGGCTTTTGCACTCTGCGTCCCGGGGATATTTCCCTCGGGAACCAAACTCTTGGAGACGGCTGAGGCCGGGCCGCCGCAGCATGGGTTGCGCGACAGCACCGGCCCGTGTCAGCCGTCCAACTCGTATCAGTCGGGGCTCTTCTTCACGACGTCGACCACTGACTGCACGCTGGCGATGCTCTTGGCCATCATCGCCTTCTCGTCCGCCGAGAGCTCGAGCTCGAGGATCTTCTCGACGCCACCGGCGCCGATCACGACCGGAACACCGAGGTACATGTCGTTGCAGCCGTACTGGCCCTCCAGGTAAGCGGCCGCGGGCAGCACGCGCTTCTCGTCGTAGAGGTAGGCCTGCGCCATGCTGATCGCGCTCGCCGCTGGCGCGTAGTACGCGCTGGTGCCCATCAGCCACGATCTCGCCACCACCGGTGCGGGTGCGGGCGACGATCGCGTCCAGCTTGTCCTTGGCGACGAACGCTGATCTGATGCCGTTGATGGTGGTGTGGGAAACAACGGCACCATGTCGTCGCCGTGGCCGCCGAGCACCATCGCGCGCACGTCTGACGCCCACACCGGCCTCACGCGCCAGGACAGGCTGAAGCGCGCTGTCGAGCACGCCAGCCATGCCCACGACCTTTGCCGCAGGGAAACCCGTGCGACGCTTGAACTCGTAAACCATCGCGTCCAGCGGGTTGCTGATCACGATCACGAAGGCGTCGGGGCAGTACTTCTTCGCGTTGTCCGCGACGTTGCGAATGATCGGCACGTTGATGCCCACGAGGTCGTCGCGGCTCTGGCCCGGCTTACGCGGGACACCAGCGGTGATGATCAGCACGTCGGCGCCTGCGCAGTCTTCCCAGTTGGAGCTGCCGATGACGCTGGCGTCGGCGCCGCTCTGCGTCGAAGCTTGCTCGAGGTCGAGAGCCTTACCCTTCGCGAAGTCCTCCTTCGGGGGGATGTCGAACAGCACGATGTCACCGAGCTGCTTGGTGAGCGCCAAGTTGGCCAACTCACCACCGATGTTCCCGGCGCCGATGAGGGCAATCTTCTTTCTAGCCATGTGTGTCTGATCTCCGTTGCCAAGACCCGCTCGGTGGGGTGCCGGCGCTCCCGTGATCGAGAGCGAGCCGGGGCGAATCGAGCGAGTCGAAACAGGCGCGGGTCACGGGGCCCACGCCAAGACTCTGGTGCGGGCCGATGGGCGCCCGCCGGACGTTCCAGGTTCGCGGCACGATGGACGCGGATCGAGAACACCCGGGCGACTAACCCACCGCAAGTCTCGCGGCAACCGATCAATATTGCTGGCGAAAGCCGCAGGTTTCTTGGGCTTTCGCTTGACCGAGAGCGTCAGTAGCCGATCAGCTCGAGGCGACGCTCACAGTCAATACAGAGCGCTGTGGCGTCCCGTGGACTGCCCGCAAGTTCAGCCAAACGCGCCCGGCCCAGGACGGCGAACGGAACGGCGCGCGCGGTACGGCGCCCCAAAAGCTCGGTCAAGCGGTTCAGCTCCCGGCGATCGTCATCACCCGGGGACACAATCAGCTCGAGCACCCGCGCCGCATCGCTGGATTCCGGTTCCGGCAGCTCCTTGAGCAGCGGCCTCAAACGCTCGACCAACGCGTCACTGTCCACGCAAGCGAGCCTAGCAGCTGCTGCCGCTGCTGCCGAGAGCAGCAGTACCGGCGTACTCGGCGCGTCGTCACACCGGCGGTACCTTGATGTCGTCCTCGGTGCCGAACAATTTGTCTTTGCCAGCCGAGATCACGACCACCTCGTCGCCCTCGCAGCGGATGCGAAACGGTTTGCCCCAGGCGTCCGTCGTCTTCGACCCGCGGCTGATGATGCGCTGCTCCTGCATCTCGTCGACCGTCGGGCAGGTGTCGCTGTTTTCCGTGACGCGATAGCCTTCCGCCATCTGCATCAGGGTGCGCCCGTTCGTTTCCGTGAGGTGCTGGTTGGAGGTGTCCATGTGGTGGCTGATCCCGACGGCCACCGCTGCGGACAGCATGGCAACGATGACGACGGCGATCAGTACTTCGAACAACGTCAGGCCGCGTTGGCTGGCAAGGTTCGGCCGCGTTCTTGCGACGAGGTGTCTCTCAGGTTTGGGGGTGAGGTGCGTTGATGAGCGTGACATGCAGTCGCCTTAGCAAGCCGTATGCCTGGGCTAAGTTGCCGTGAGGAAGCATTAAAGGCGCCGAGCGCTGGGCACCCGGGCGCGAAACAGCGCGCCTAACCCCCGATCCCGAGTTCGTCAATGCTGTCAGGGTGACCCGCTTCGACTGAAGGGAGCGACGAATTGGCACTCTGGAGCACTGCCCAGGCAAGCGCGCGCTGGTAGCTGTGGATGTGGTAGGCGCATATCCCTGCGCAAACCAGCGCGACGATTGCACCCGCGCCCGCCAGCATGTGAAACGAACAGCTCCAGTCCAGGAGGTTGGCGTTGTTGCTGGCTAGGAGTGCGAGCGCAGCGATCTCGAAGGTGCCCAAAGCGGCGACTCCCGCGAGCGCGATAACCCCGAGATCCTGGCGTGCTTGACATCCCAGGTGTCGTACGGCGAGAGGTGCACGCGCTCGACGACGTGCCAGCAGTGCTCGAGTGGGCGAAGGGCCTCGGTAAGGAGGAAGCGCACTGCGCTGCCGGTGAGAGAGGCGAAGTTCTGGCTGGCGCGCTGCAAGAACCAGACGCATGCCGCCAGAGCTGGCAGGTAGCCGATCGCGAAGCGAAACGAGCCAACCAGCTCAGCCTTGCGCCAGGCGAGCGGCATGTACCTCGTGCTCCAGCCGAGCCATGCGGAGGCACTTCCAAGCAACGCCGCGAATCCACCCACGAGCAACACGATCGCGAGCACGCTTACGCGAACTGACAGGTCGACGTAACTGTTCGGCTGCCCCTTCGGTGGTGGCCCCTTGCCAGGCGTGAGAGCCGCCTCGCGCGGGGCGGAATACGGGTTGGTTGGTGACCCCGGCATCATCCGTGCGGAACTGAATTGGCGTTCTTCTCCATACTCCGGATCAGCGTCCAGGCTCTAGCGCGCTGATAGAAGTGGATCGACTCGAGGGTTATCCAGAGCAAGACCAGCGCGAACATCCACAGGGCCAGGCGCCCAAAGGTAAGCATGGAGATGGGGAGCGATCTGAGTGGCTTGGCGTCGAGCAAGGAGAGCGCGACCGTGCCCCCCAGAGAGAAAGCATAGTGAATGGCGAAAGCTGCGACCAGCAGCTGAGAGCTGACTCGCGCAGAACCGAGTTGCCACGCATCTCCGTCTTTCGGGCGCTCGTCGTGCACACCTCGCCACAGTGTCTTGAGCACGGATGCACGTGGCTGCGAAATGTGACCCAGCGCAGCGAAGTTTGTGCTCATGCGGCGAGCGAGCAACAGGGCCGCAACGCAGGCTGGTAGGACGCCGATATGTTGCCCCGCGGCAATGAAAATCAGCTGACTCCAGGCATCAGGGAGGGCGCGCACTACAGGCGGGGCGAGCTCCCACAGGTAAGGTTGCAGCGCCACACTGAGCACCGCCGCAGCGACGAGCGTCAGCATGAACACACGCAGCCCGAGCAGAGAGTCGGTGTACCCGGGCGGCTGCCCTTTGGGCGGCGCGCCGTCCCCGGGGGACATCGGCGTCTCGTCAGGTGCGGCGTAAGGGTTCAACTCGGGCATGCTGCGTGTCTAGTGTCCTGTCTCCGTAGTTCGCTGCAAAACTCGCCCGCCCCCTCAGGGTGTGGGCGCAAGAGTTTTGCGCCTTCGCGCTACTATTGAGACGAGGAAACGCGTGTTGATTTGTTTAGCGAATCACAGATTCGCCTCACTAGCTGCGACACGCTAGCTCGCTTCCGCTTGGATCGTTCTCCAAGCCGACGCGCGTTGCCGCTTGTGGATGGCAGCCAGCATCAGCCAGGCAAACCACGCATTGAAGAGGTCGATGGTTCGTACCAGGACGGTCAACTCCAGGCCGCGGACGAAGTCCGCATGATCCGGGCTTGCCTTGAAGGCTGCGACCACCAACTCCAGCAGCGCGCCGACCAACCAGAACACCCACCACAGCTTGATGTTGCCGCTGGTGTGCGGTTGCTCCACGCGATCGCCGCTCGCCCACCACAGCTCCTTGAGCACGAAGTACGGCACGAACAGGTTTGCGACCGGGATCATGAACCAACCCACGGTCCAGCCCGGGGAGAAGCGCAGCTTGCGCGCTCCGAACGCCCAGGTGTTGTCGCTGGCGCGGTACAAGAACATGCCGAAGAAGATCGCCGTCAAGTAGAACAGCAACATGCTCCACAGCGCGATCTTGAACGACTGAGCCTGCAGCGCTGGGAGCGCGGCCGTGTACTGCTCATTCGAGAACGCTCGCACCTTGAGCCAGGTCTTGGCATGGTGGCCCAGGCTGAGCAGCGTGATGATTCCGCACGCAAACAGACCCACGCCTACGACGCGCAGGCGAAGCGCCTGGTCGATGTAACCTGGTGGTTCGCCCTTGGGCGGCGCCTCGGAAGTGACCTGCAGGTCGCTCCGGGGCGCCTGGTAGACTTGCTCGGTGTCCATGGGGAGATGAAGCAAGCTAGCCGTGCCGGCGCCGCGCGGCCAGCGACGAATCGCGACCGCGCGGACAAAGTGCATGCCTGCCAAGGCCCTCGCGTCAGGCGCTCTGCCCTCGATGCTTGCTCGCCGCGCGCTCCATGGCGCGCAGCTCTTGGCGCTCGTGCAGGCCCTCGAGCAAGCGGTAGCTCAAGTAGATCACCCCGATGTTCAGGAGCTGAGAGCCAGCGACCAACCAGGCGACCGTTGGGTCGGTGGAGACTCCCCCCACCAGGCTCCAGACTTGAAGCGCCTTGGAGCCCACGAACAGCGGCCACCACCAGGTCACGAGGCGCGAGGGTCGCAGCGCTTCATCCTCCGGTCCGCTCGCTGCCCAAAGCTCGCTGAGCAAGCGTGGAGGAAGCAGGATGCGGAAGAAGTCCCGCCCCTCGAACGCTTCTACACTCGATTCCGGGGTGAAACGCATGGCGAACGCGCCGAGCACACGCGCGTTGTGGCTCGCGCGCTGGATGAAGGTGAGCCCGGCTGCGCAGCAAGCCGCGTCGAAGCCGTCGCGCAAGAAGTGGATCGTGCTCCCCGTGACGAACATCACCTCAGCCGTGTCGTCCGTCAGCTTGACCACGTCGGAAGCGACCAACGCCAACCAGACCTGCGCGGCGAACAAGCACAGAGAGAGCACCGTGTAGATCCCGAGCGCGACGCTCAGCGACGTGACGAGCTTACCCTGGCTCACGTAGTGTTCGGGGTAGCGAGGGCTCGGCTTGGTGGAGGTGTGGTAGGCCATGACAATCCTGCCAAGCTAAGGCGCCCCCCAAGCCGCGCCCGCGAAATCGGACCGCATCGCAGCGGTTTCGAGCACGCCTCGAGTTTCCACGTGGCGTTACCTCAAGCACAGAAATGTGAGCGGTTCTCAATCCGCGAGGCGCCGCGCCCGCCTAACCCGCGACCCGGCGTCTTGAGATGCTAGCGCGAGATGGTCTGGTTGGTTTACCGGTGCAGACGCTCGGCTCTTGCCTGCTGCCGCTCATGAATCGCGCGCAAGACCGCGAACGCGAGCACCGCCGCGAGGATACGGGTGGCTTGCGCTGCGATGTCGACCCAGAGCGAATTGGTGTACAACTCGAGCGTTTCCTGATCGAACCGAAAAGAAAGGCGCTCGAGCACCACGCTCGCGATCCACGTCCACCACCAGAAGAGCAAGAAGCCTGGCGTTTCCGCCGTCGCGCTGGTGCGCTTGCCGCTAACCTGCCAGATCTCCCGCACGGCTCCGTAGGGACGCACAAGATTGAAGATTGGCACGAAGAACCAGCCAACGGTCCACGCGGGAGTGAAGCGCATGCGCTTGGCGCCGAGTCGGCGCGCATTGTGGTTCGCTCGATAGACGAACATGCTGAACAGCACGATCGCCGCGAGCGCCGTCAGCCGGTCGAAGACATAGATGAGGGCGTCCAAGAGGTCGGTTAGCCGCACCGTGTCGTCAGGAACGGTCGATAATCCGTGCTGCGCGACGAGCGTCAGCATGTAGTAGTCGAGAGCAATGCCGGCGATGCTTGAGAGAGCACAACCGCCTAGCGCGCATCCGACCAGGAGGAGGCGCGCCCGCTGATTGACATACGGAAACTCAGGGAGCGCGTTGCCCGCTTGCTTGGGTCCGACGTAGGGATTCTGGTCGCTCATCCGTCAGCTCATGCCTCTCCGGCCGCGAGGCGCCGCGCCCGCGCCGCTTGCCGCGCCTGAATGCCGTGCACGACCCGGCTCGTGAGGAACGCGGCGAGTGCAAACGACGGCGCCGACACCACACGCACACCGTTCGCCATCACTTCGAGCGGTGGCTCCGGACCAGTCCACGGCCCGTTGCGAGCTGACTCGAAGCTGGCGCACGCCGAGCGCTCGCGCGTTGCGATGCGCGCGGTAGACGAAGACCAAGAACAGGAAGCAGCCGAAGTAGAGCTGCTTCCGCAACCGGAGCTTGATAGACGTTGTTGGGCTCTAGGTTAGCCACGGGGAAATGCGCTGAGATACATGGGCGGTGTACCTGAGCCCTGGAGACGAGGCCCGCTGCGATGGTTGTCTCACTTGTCTAACCCTTGGGCCGCCGCTAGCGCTGACTGTCCGCGATGGATGTCGTACAGCAAGAACACCGACAGGCAGCCGGAAACCACTGCCGGCACTCCAATGAAAAAGTCTTGAGTAGTAACCGCACGGAAAGATTTCTGGCCATCTTCCGTTACTAGCCAAACGCGCGTGTAGATCACCGAGAGCCGAGCGAGTAGATAGGCCCCCCACCAGAGCTTGAGGTAGCGCTCCCGGGACTCGGGGTTGCTCGCCTCCCTGAGGTCTCTCATCACGCGGAATGGCATGAATAGATTCAACAGCGGCACGACGTGGTAGTAGAGGGTCGCTCCCGCAGGGAAGCGCAGTTCGAGGCCCAGGGCCCTGGCGTTCTTGCTAGCCCGGAATGAAAAGATCGCGAACGTGAGCGCACACAGGTAGAATCCAACAACTGTCCAGGGAGCCGTTGCATCCGATGCTTGGAGCAGCCAACTTGGGATTCGAGCGACGTAGACGTTCAGCCGTAGCCCACTAGCGATCAGGTTGAGTGTCCAGGCGATACAGTACATGCTGAAGGTGACGACGTTCACGAGCAGCAGGAACCCCTGCCCCGTGTACCCTCGTTTGGCGCTCGGCTCCTCGACACCCGGTGCCTGGTAGGCGTTCGTCTCCACGAACCGCCGAGCTTAGCGGGTTGCGACCCTGGCGCGAGCAAAACCGTCAGACTTGCTCCGTCAGAAACGCTCGTTGCCGCACGGTCTTCCCGGCCTTTGCGCGTATCCAGGCGTCTCACCTAGCTGCGTGCCTTGGTTTCGCTGACGAGGGCGTCCACCAGTTGCTGGACCGGCGCACGACTCAGCGCCTCCGGCCGATACAGCACTTGGTAGGTCAGGCTCGGTAGCTCGCGCAGCGGTCGGCTCGAGAGGCCCCGCTCGAGCTCGATGAAGCCATTCACGACGCAGATCCCAAGACCCCGCTTCACGCAGCTGAGCATCAGCGGCCAACCGTTCGCTTCGACGGCGACCTTTGGATTCACGCCTCGACTCCCAAGCGCCCGCTCCAGAGCCTGACGATGCGGGCGGCTCGCCGGGGGCAAGATCCAGGGCTCCTCCGCCAGATCCTCCAGGCGCACCTGCCGACGCTTGCTTAGCGCATGTCCTCGGGGAAACACCAGAACTTGCGGGACGCGGATCAGCTGCTGCGAACCCAGGCGCTCGGGACACGCGCCATCGAGCTGAGTCACGCCAACGTCCGCCTCGCCATGGAGCAGCGCCTGGAGCGTCTGCTCGCGGTTGTGCGTGTGAATGAACAGCTCGGCTCCTCCGCGCTGAAAGCGCTTCAGGGCCGGCCCCAAGAGATAAAGCAAGCTGCCTTCCCCCGCTGACAAGCGCACTGGCATCGCGGCACTCCCGCGCACACGACTCAGAAAGTCCTCACTCTGACGCAGCAGCTCTTCGCCAAAGCGTTGCGCCTCGACGCCGGCTTCAGTCAGCTCGAGCTGCCGCCCGACGCGGCGGTACAGCGAAACGCCAGCTTCTTCCTCCAGTTTGCGGATCTTCGTGTGCAGCGCTGGCTGACTGATCGCCAGGCGCTTCGCCGCATGGGTGAAGTTCAAGAGCTCCGCGAAGACGGCGAAGGCCTGTACCCGATCCAGATCCAGCATGATTCACCAGAACTATAGCTAATCCAGAAACGATAGTTCCGGATTAGCTCTCGGAGACTCATTTTCAGGGGGTGAGGGCAGTCGCTGAATGGCTTAGCGATAGAGCGCCCTCGAAGGAGATTCTCATGACTCAGAAGCGCGCCAAGCAAGGCGCCAAAGCTCGCTTTGCGCGACCCAGCGCGAGCACCCAGAGCCGCCCCGTTGGCTCCGGTTCAGAACGTTGGCCCTCGGAGCCGCGACTCGGCGTAGACATCGGGCGTGTCCTGATTTCTGTCGGCGATACCCGGGGGGACACCTCGTTCATTCAGGGCAGCGACGAGCAAGCGCTCCTCACCCCCCCAATGCCCGGAGCATTCGAGGTCATCAAGGAGCTCGTACCGTTGTTCGGCGGTCGAGTCTGGTTGGTGTCGAAGTGTGGCCCCAAGATCCAGCAGCGCAGCTTGCGCTGGCTCGAGCGCTGGGACTTCTACGGCGTCACCGGAATGCGTCCCGATCGGGTGTTGTTCTGCAAGGAGCGACACCAGAAGGCGGACCACTGCGCGCGTCATCGCATCACGCACTTCGTGGATGACCGAGCAGATGTGCTGCAACACCTGAACGGCCTCGTGCCGTGGCTCTACCTGTATGGTCCGCAACGGCACGCGCCCCCGGTGTGGTGTGAGCACGTGGAGAACTGGCGTCAGGTCAGGGCGCGGATCCGTCAGTCACTCGCCTCAGAAACTCTGGCGGTACCTGCGCAGTGAGCCACACGTTGTTTTCCGAAAGGAAAAACCGGTGGCCCGCTTTGAACATCGCCGCCGCGGCCACTTCGAGGATGATCGGAGCGCCGCGGCGGCTCCCTACGTCGCTCGCCGTCGCGACGTCTACGGACAGGTGAACGTGCTGTCTGGCCTTGGGGCGCAGGCCCTGCTGGAGGATGCTCTCGAGAAAGCGCTCCACCGTTCCGTGGTACAGGCGTGTCGGTGGCTCCACCGGAGCGAGCTCGAGATCGACCTCCCGAGAGTGACCCTGGCGCGCTCGAACGCGCTCGCCAGAGGCGTCAAACCCGAAGCGCTGCTTGTCGCTGGTCGCGACCACGCGCTGAAGCTGCTCGAGGCTGACCAGATGGCCCTGTGCGCCGAGCGCGCTCAGCAGCGCCTCGACACCGACATAGCCGTTGGCGTCCAGAGTGAGGCCCAAGTGCTCGGGACGATGGCGCAACACGAAGCTCAACAGCTTGCTCAGCTCGACGTCGTTCATCCCGTTGAAGTGATTGTATCCGAAGAGCCGCAGCAACTGCACACGCCGTCGCTCCGTTGGTACATCCCCGTTGCGCAACGATTACACTGAATTCGCAGCAACGTCGCGCCCTGCTTGCCACAGATCGCTAACTGTCGAGCTGTGACCAGTTCAGAAGTTCTCGGCCGATATCGCCTGCTTTCGCTGCTTGGCCGCGGCGGGATGGCGTCGGTGCATTTGGCGGTTTCCGAGGGACCAGCGGGCTTCAACAAGCTCACGGTGATCAAGGAATTGTTGCCGGAGCTCGCTCATGATCCGGAGTTCCTCGGCATGTTCCTCGATGAGGCTCGTCTTGCCGCGCGGCTACGCCACCCGAGCATCGTGCAGACGCATGACGTCGGTCAGGAAGCGGGACGCTTCTATCTGGCGATGGAGTTCCTGGACGGTCAACCGCTGAGTCGGGTGACTCAGCGCCTTGCGGACTTGGGGGCGCCGCTCAGCCGCGAACACTACATCCGCGTGCTCATGGAGGTGCTCTCGGCTCTCGACTACGCGCACCACCTGTGTGACTACGACGGACGCCCTCTGGAGATCGTGCATCGCGACGTGTCTCCGCAGAACGTGTTCGTGACCTACGACGGTCAGGTCAAGCTGGTCGACTTCGGTATCGCGAAGGCGGTCGACTCGAACACCGAGACGCGCACTGGCGTGTTGAAGGGCAAGGTAAAATACATGTCCCCGGAGCAGGCCGCGGGAGACAAGGTGGACGCTCGAGCCGATTTGTTCGCGGTGGGCGTGATGCTGTTCGAAGCGGTGACTGGCGAGCGACTCTGGGCGGGCATGCGAAACGTCACGGTGGTGTCGCGGTTGCTGCGCGGCGAGATCCCCGATCCGCGCGAAGTGAAACCAGAGCTTCCCGACAGCCTGTACGTGATCCTCAAGACCGCCTTGGCCCCTGACATCAACGAGCGTTACCCGTCGGCAGGCGCGTTCAGGAGCGATCTCGAGGCCTATCTCGCCACGCGGCCACGGGCGAACTTGCCACAGCTAGGAGAGCGTATCGCGAACGCGTTCGTGCACGAGCGCAACGACGTCCAGCGGGTGATCAGCTCGGGCGTTGGCAGTGTCGGGCAGCTGGAGGCCGCGGCGCGAGAAGATCGCACCGGGAATACGCCAACTCGCGCGGCGCCGCGTTCTTCCTTGAGCTTCAACGACGTGACCTCCACGTCGAGCGTGTCCGCCACCAACCCAGGCCACACCAGCAACACCGGCCTGACCCACAGCCACCTGTCGACGACCAGCGCGCGCCTGCTCGCCGAGTCCACGGATGAGGTGCGCTCAGACCGCCGCTCTCGTCGGCTGCTGTTGGGCGTCGTGGGAGTCGCCGCGGTGGGTGCTGGCGTCTACTTTGGTCTGCCCTACCTCAGGGCGAACGGCGTCACGCCCGGCGTGGAGACGCCGGCCGCAGCCGCCACCCCGGTGGATCGTTGCTCCGCGACTGACAAGCCGCGTGTCGAGTTGACCGGCGACATCGAGGAGGACGCGCGCCTGGAGTGCGACAAGGACTACTTGCTCAAGTTTCAGACCGTCGTGAAGCCGGGGGTTACGCTGACCATCGAGCGTGGAACACGTATCCTTGGGGATACGGCGACCAAGGCCACGCTCGTGGTGCAACCCGGCGCCAAGCTGGTGGCGCGCGGCAGCCGCGAGGCTCCGGTGGTATTCACCAGTTCAAAGCCCGAGGGGCAACGCGCAGCGGGCGACTGGGGCGGGCTCATCCTGCTTGGGAATGCTCCTATCAACCTCCGGGACGAACGCGGTCGTCCGGCTCGAGGTGAGGTCGAGGGGCTGACTCGCGGCGGCGAGTATGGTGGCGATAATCCGGAGGACAACAGCGGCTCCCTCGAATACGTGCGCATCGAGTACAGCGGCACTGCCCTGGGCCCGGGCAACGAGATCAACGGGCTCACCCTCGCCGGCGTCGGTCGCGGCACGTTGCTGGATCACATTCAGGTGCGCCACACCTCCGACGACTGCTTCGAGTTCTTCGGTGGCACCGTCGACGCCAAGCACCTGATCTGTCAGTACAACGGCGACGACGGCTTCGACTGGGACTACGGCTACACCGGGAGGCTGCAGTTCCTCGTGTTGCAGCAAGATCCGAATGTGGTGGGTAACACCAACGGCTTCGAAGGGGACAACGACCCAAACTCCTCCGACAACTCACCCCGCAGCGCCCCGACGATCTACAACGCGACCCTGTGTGGCATCAACAAGCAGGCCAGCAAAGAGGAGTTTGGTATGTTGCTGCGCAAGGGCACTGGCGCCACGATCCGCAATACGATCGTGATGGGATTCGACGTCGGCCTAGACATACGCAACGCGAATACCCGTGCGGATATTGCCAACAGCATCTTCTTCGGCAACATCTCCCACAACATCGCACAGCCTGAGAAGGACAAGGACGCGGACGACGACCACGGCCTGGATGAGGAGCGCTGGCTGCTCGACGCCAGGCGTCACGTGCTCACGAGCGATCCGAAGATCGCCGCATGCTTCAACCCCACCCAGCCGGTGTTCGGGCCTGCCGTGTCCCTCGTCGACGAAGCCGCAGATCCGCCAAAGGACGGCTTCTTCGACGTGACCGCGCGCTACATCGGTGCGTTCAAGGACGTACAAGACGACTGGGCTACAGCGCCCTGGACTCACTGGGAAGTGCGTTAGCGTTTGACAGCACTAGCCTGGCGCGGCACGAGCGCCGGGTGAGCGAGCCATACGACGCCGAGCTTTACGAGCTGACCCACCGTGGGAACCCCGGTGACGTCGACTTCTACGTTGCTGCGTGTCGTGACGCTCACAGCGTGCTGGAGCTGGGCTCCGGCTACGGTCGCATCGCGATTGCGCTCGCCGAAGCGGGCCATGAAGTCCTCGGGATCGAGCTGGACGCCGGACTGCTCGAGCGCGCGCGCCAGAACGCGAGTGGAGTCGAGCCGCGCGGGTCTCTGACGTTTCAGCACGGAGACATGACTCAGCTGAACCTGGGGCGCCGCTTCGATCGAGTCCTGATCCCCCACAGCGGGCTCTACTGTCTGCTAGAGCCCGAAGCGGTGCGCGCCGCTCTCCGCGTCGCCCGTGCGCATCTGGCAGATGATGGCTTGCTGCTGCTCGATGGCTATGCCGCTGACGCATTCCACGAGGAATCGGAGCCGGAGGACATCCCCGATGACGCGCTGGAAGCCGTCACTCAGATCGAGAGTGGCGGAAAGCGGTACAGCGTGTTCGAGAGGAGCCGCTGGGAACGCGAGGGTCAGCTACTCCACGTGAGCTACGTCTACGTTCGGGAGCCAAGCGGCGAGCAGCTATCATTTGAGCTGCCCCAGCGTTACCTGCTGCGCCATGAGCTCTGCCAGTTGCTGTCCGAGGCTGGGTTCGATGACGTGCTGGTGAGGGGCGGCTTCGAAGGTGAGCCTTACGACGACGACGCGGATCACCTGGTAGTTGCTGCGTCTCCGGCCACAACTCCAGCGCTCGGCTAGCGCGACATTGGGAGCGGGGTATAGACTCCCGCCCGATGCCCAAGCCTTCCTTTCCCGTCCCGGCCGCCAGTTCAACCGCCCTTCGTCGCCGCGTGCCGCGCTGGCTCGCCCGGGGGCCCATCGGGATTGCGCTGCTGGCGCTTGGGTACGCAGCCTGCGGTCCCGCAGCCTCCTCGAACAAGTGCATGTACGAAGGCTGGATGGGGCAGTGTCAGCTGAAGGGTGTGATCAAGGTGCGGGAGATGGAGTCGTTTCCGCGCGCGTTCGCGGTCTACGAGGTGACGTACGAACCCGTGGACACGGAGAGCCCGCTGAGTCCTCCAGCCTCGCGCTTCGAGGTCACGGCGCCTGCGGACAACGAGGCGCAGCTGCAAGCTCACTTCCAGCAGTACGCCTCGAGCGCTTGCCGCATCGACCCGACCAGTGAAGAGGCCTGCAAGGAAGGCAAGCTGCAGGTGCAAGTCCCCGCGTTCACGCCGACCGCAGTCGCCGATGCCGCGCCCGAGGTGACAGGCTGCAAGCAGCTAGAGGCGCGTGGTCAGGTGAACCCCGACTTCGCCGCAGGCCAAGTGCTCGAGGTGGAGTTTGCGTTCGAGGCGAACTCTGGGGACCCAGGGCCAGACGCGGCCGCAAAGGCCCAGCAGCTCGCCAGCCAGATCAAGAGCAAGCCGGGCTGGGAGTGCATCGCCATCACCGGGTTCATTACCTACGGGGAAAATCTGGGCCTCGCGGAGACACGCGCGCGAGCGATCAAGAAGCTCTTGATGGACCAAGGCCTCGATACGAGTCGCTTCGTCACCTTCGCCGCCTCCATCGGTACTGCTGCCGCGGAGGATCGCGTGGCACGACCCGAAGAGCGCCGCGTGAAGCTCAAGGTCCTGATCGAGAAGAAGTAGCGCGGTCAGCGCGGGGGCTCGACGGGGGCGGATGTCGTCGTGCCCGCACCCCAGAAGGAGAGCCCGCTCGGGATGCTGGGGAGCGGGATGAAGGTCCCCGCGCCGGTGGTCAGATCGATGCTCACGAGCTGGCCGCTCGCGCTGAAGCCATAGGCCGTTCCCGCCCAGAAGCCGAGGCCCCACAGCTGGGAGAAGCCGGTGCTGCCGATCACCTTCAAGACCTGGCCTGTCTTCGGATCAATTTCCACGAGGCTATCAATCGCGGTTGAGCCGCTTAGTAGCGGTCGCACCGTGGCGTAGGTCCCACCGCCCTGAAGCGACACGACGTCGCCGCTGGAGATCCAGTTCGTGCCAGTCGAGTTCGGATTCATCGATCCGATTTGCGTGGTTGCGCCGGTCACCGGATCGATGCGCAGGTAGTTTGCTTGAGAGAAGCCCACCAGCGCTTCGTTCGTGGGGTCCAGGACGCCCGCCGGGACATAGGTGAGGGAGTTCGGGAAGTTGCCGTTGGCGATGGGCGTGCAGTGCGCCGTGCTCGGATCGATCTCGACGAGGGAGCCTGACGAGATCGACATCGCCGCGCCCACCATGCGCCCGTCGCCGTCGATCGCGATGTCCCACATCTCGAGACCGTTGAGGCAGTCGAACTTTCCGATTTGCTGCACGGATTTGCTGAAGGGTTCGAGCTCGTACAGCGTGTCCTCGCTGTGCCCGAACACCTGACCCACTTCAGCGCCGCCGCTTCCGCCTCCGCCTATCGCTGTAGTGCCCCCGGAGCCGATCAGGTCGCCTCCGCTGCCGCCCTGGTTCGTGGCGCCAGAGCCGCCCTGGCCAGTGCCTGCGTCGCCTCCGTTGGCGCCGCAGGCGACGCAGCTGTTACCGCCGTCGTTCGCCGAGCATCCAGCCCCGACGGCAAGCAACAGAGCACCTAACCCCCCGAACCCGAACCAGCGCTTGGTGAGCTCCATGGGTCGTAGTTATCACCTCGCTTGCTTGGCGCCCAGAAGGCGAGTCTCAGCACGGGCACTCGAAGGTCGGGATGTACAGCGGGATCCTTGGAATTTCGGCGTTCGGTGCGCGCACGCCGTCCGCATCCCAGAGCTCGACGTGATCGCTGTAGCTCACGATGCGGTCCGGCAGCGACGAGGCCTCGTTCACCTCGACCAAGCGGAGCTGCACTCCACTCGGCTCACTGACGACCTGATACAGGACGCTCAGGTTGCCGTAGAAGTCGCCACAGCCTTCACCTGCGTGCAGCGTCCAGCCCACGAATTGATGTTCATCGTCGCCGTAGAACACCAGCTCAGGCTGAGCTCCAGCGTAGGTTTCCCAGGCGTCTTCGACGCCATCGGGGAGCGTGGAAGACGTATCCCCGAGGAACTCATGGTAGTAGCTCCTGGTCGCCTTGTAACGCTCGAGCTGCTTCACGCCGATGAAGGCTTGCTGAGCCAGCTGGTAGCTCTGCGCGTCGTCCGGTGCAGGCTGATAGCGCTCGAGCACGTCGGGAGTCTGCGCACCTTCGATGCTCACGAAGCGCGCGCCAGCGCAATCAGGAGACGTCTCGAGCTCAGCCACCAGGAGACCGAAGCCTTCGCTCTGCTCCCAGGCTTGCTTGGCGTAGGCTGCGTCGCTCAACTTCGCGGTGCCCTCGTCATAGCTGAAGTAGCTCGACCCCATGCGATGCATCACCCGCACTTCGCCGAGGTGTCCACTACACTGCGCCGGTACTCCGGACAGCACGAGCTCCGCCTGCTGAATCCCCGGGAGCTTCGCGCTGACGGTCTTTGCACTGGCGGTGCGGCTCGTCACGATCACCTCCGCTTCACGGCTTGAATCCATGCGGATGCCCCCGATGCCAGACTTGGGCGCCGCCTCACCGAGCACGACCCACCGGCCCTCGATGACCGGCAGTAGCCCGTCCAGGCGCGTGACCTCACGTTCAGCGACAACGGAGCTCTGCTCCAGCTCGAACTCGGGGCTGAACTCAGTGCCGGCGTCAGCCATTGCCTCGGGGAAATCGTTCCCGGTCCCCGGACCAGAACACGCAGCGCCCACGCCGCAAGCCGCGAGCAGGCAGAGGACGGTGAGAGAGCGGACGGGCAACAACCTGGAGAGCGTCGAACGGGCCATGTCCTAGCCTTGAGCAACCTGCGTGCCGACCTCAGCCACCGCACAAATCCTGCAGAATTTTCAAATTGGGGGGGGGGAGGCGCGACAGGTGCCGTGGGTAACCAGACACAACCGCCGCAGCGCGAGACACGGGCCAATCCAGTAGAAACGTGAGCTGGTAGAGCTGCCCCAAGTGCCGGTCAGCGGCGACCAACTGGCACATGTATCGACCGATCCTTGTGGCTGCCATTACCCTCCTCGTCTCAGGCTGCACGACCGACGACCCATCCCTCGCCGCCGGCGTTGGGGAGCCATGCGTCCCTCACGACGAAAACAACCCGAGCTTTTCAGGGTTCAGCGCAGAGGAGGTGAGCATCGAAAGCGGCACACCCGCCTGTCAGACTCACACTTGCCTGATCAACAAGTTTCAGGGCCGAGTCTCCTGCCCCTACGGTGCGACGGGCACTGGTGACTCCTGCCCGCTCCCTGGCACGGATCCGAAGAGCGGCGACCCGACCGACAAGGTGAAGGTTGCCGTGGCGCCGCAGCTCGTCGATCGGCGCGAGGATCAAGGTGTGTACTGCTCGTGTCGCTGCGCCAACGCTGACGGCCGCACCGATGACGGAGGGAGCTACTGCGGCTGTCCGACAGGCTTTACATGCGAACAGCTGGTGAGGGACGTCGGCTTCGGGGGGAGTGGGGACATCGCTGGCGGCTACTGTGTGAAGGCTGGCACCAATCGCGAGCCTACCGGCCCCAGTTGCTCGGAGTCCGAACAGAACTGCCCGGCCAAGTACGACTACTAGGCACAAACGGCGAAAGCCGCGCCCTGCTGGGCGCGGCTTTCTTCCGTACGGTAGCGCTGCAGCTCAGTAGCGCTGCAGCTCAGTAACGATAGTGCTCGGGCTTGTAGGGGCCCTCGACCTTGACGTTGATGTAGTCCGCTTGCTCCTTGGTCAGCTTGGTGAGCTTGGCACCGAGCTTGGCCAGGTGGAGGCGCGCAACTTCCTCGTCGAGCTGCTTCGGCAGCACGTACACGCCGACCTCGCGCTTGTTCTTCCAGAGGTCGATCTGGGCCAGCGTCTGGTTGGTGAAGCTGTTGCTCATCACGAAGCTCGGGTGACCCGTGGCGCAGCCCAGGTTCACGAGGCGACCCTCGGCCAGCAGGTAGATGCTGTGGCCATCGGGGAACGTGAACATGTCCACCTGGGGCTTGATGTTGGTGCGCTTGATGCCGGGGTACGCCATCAACTTCGCGACCTGGATCTCGTTGTCGAAGTGCCTGATGTTACACACGATGGCCTGGTCCTTCATCTTCGCCATGTGATCGACGGTGATGATGTCCTTGTTACCAGTCGTGGTGACGAACACGTCGACGTAGGGCAGCGCGTCCTCGACAGTGGTGACCTTGTAGCCTGCCATGCACGCCTGGGCGCGCAGATCGGGTCGATCCGCTCACGAAGACCTGAGCCTGTGAGAAGCGGGGCCTCAGCAGAGCCCTTGCCGACATCGCCAAAGCCGCAAACCATCGCGGTCTTGCCCGCGAGCATCACGTCGGTGGCGCGCTTGATTCCGTCCACGAGGGACTCACGGCAGCCGTAGACGTTGTCGAACTTGCTCTTCGTGACCGAGCGTCGTTGACGTTGATCGCGGGATCAAGAGCTCCGCCCTTGTCGTGCATCTGGTAGAGGCGGTGAACGCCGGTGGTGGTCTCCTCGGAGACGCCCTGCCAGTCCTCCACGACGCGGTGCCAGTGCTTCGGTTCTCCTTGAGCACCCGCTTGAGCAGCTTGTTGATGATCTTCAACTCTTCGTTGTCGGTCGGCTCGTCCAGGATGGACGCATCCTTCTCCGCCGCGTATCCGCGGTGAATCAGTAGCGTGGCGTCCCCACCGTCATCGACGATCAGCTGGGGTCCCTTGCCGTCCGGCCAGGTGAGCGCCTTGAAGGTCATGTCCCAGTACTCCTCGAGGGTCTCGCCCTTGAAGGCGAACACGGGAGTTCCGCTCGCGGCGATGGCTGCGGCGGCGTGATCCTGGGTGGAGAAGATGTTGCAGGACGCCCAGCGCACATCGGCGCCGAGATCCTTCAGGGTCTCGATCAACACGGCGGTCTGGATCGTCATGTGAAGCGAGCCCGACACGCGCACACCCTTGAGGGGCTTCTCGGGGCCGTACTTCTCGCGGGTGGCCATCAGACCGGGCATCTCGTGCTCGGCGATGGTGATCTCCTTGCGACCCCAGTCAGCCAGGCTGATGTCCTTGATGACGAAGTCTTTGTCTTGGCCGCTGGCCTTGCTCGTAACCGGTACGCTCTGTGTCATGTTCGTTCCTCTCATCTCCCGCCCCCAGCTCCGCAGACGGAGGCTAGGGAGCATCAACTGTTCTCAACGTTTGCTCTTCGGGCGCGCGCCGGAGACGCGGCGGCCGAGGAGGCAGATCCAGGGTATGTGCCCGTCGCTCGTGCCCAGCGAGAACGCCCGCGGCACATCGGTGACGGAGATATCGGCCAGGCCTGCGCCTGACGCAAGCTGACGGAGCTCATCAGGCTCGAAGCCCAGCCAAACGTCGGCTTGTTGCTCGGAGAGCCGTTCGTCGTCGTGGTGCGCGTAGTCGATCACCAGCACGTAGCCATCGTCCCGCGCGAGCGCCACGAGCTCGTTCATCGCCTCTCGAGGCAGCGGAGCGTGGTGCAACATGCGGGACGCGACGACTAGGTCTGCGCCGCTGCCCAGCACGCGCTTCGCGCTGCCGGCGCCGAGCGGCTCACACAGGAACTCGACATTGGAGAAGCCGCGTTCAGCCGAGCGCTGCTTGGCTCGCTCGATTTGTGCCTCACTGCGGTCGAGCGCCACCACGCGATCGAAGATGGGCGAGAGCACATCGAGCCAGCTCCCATCGCCGGTACCGGCGTCCACCGCCAGCGCCCGACTGGGAAACAGCGGGGCCAGTGCGAAGAGATACGCGGGTAGCTCCGGGCAAATCCCCAGGGAACCGTCGCCGTGCCCTGGCTGAGCAAAAAACTCCCGTGTGCGGTCGTCACGCTTGCTGACCACCTCCGCGATCCGACCGAGGCTGCCATCTTGCTCACACAGCTCGCGGCCCGTGGCTAGCGCGTCGAGCACGACGGCGTCGTTGCGCGTTCCGGGAGCCAGACGGATCAACGTGCGCGTGCCCT